>CM001438.1:3125636-4381995 GCA_000244995.1 Burkholderiales bacterium JOSHI_001
CACACCTGGCGCATGGCCTCGGTGGTGAAGATGCCCTGGAAGATGCTCGAATCGATGATGCTGGCGGCCATGGTGATCGTGCGTTGGGGTGAAGGGGTGATGCGTCAGATGGCCTGCTCGGCGCGCAGCGCGGCGACCGCGGCAGCGTCCAGGCCCAGTTCGGCAAGTATGGCGTCGGTGTGCTGGCCCAGCGCCGGCACGGCGTCCAGCCGCGGGTCGCCGTCGTCCCAACTGCCCGGCGGCAGCAAGGTGGGCACCGGCCCGGCCGGGGTGTCCACCTGGCGCCAGCGGCCACGCGCGGCCAGTTGTTCGTGCTGCCACAGGCCGGCCACATCACGCAGTTCGGCGTTGGCGATCTGGGCCGCATCCAGGCGCTGCAGCACCTGCGCGGCCGTGAGGCCCGAGAAGGCCTGCACGATGAGCGCGCGCAGTTCATCGCGCGCGGCCACGCGCCTGGCGTTGCCGGCAAAGCGCGGGTCCTGTGCCAGGTCGGGCTGCTGCAGCACCTGGTCGCAAAACTGCTGCCATTCGCGTTCGTTCTGCAGGCCCAGCATCACCGTCTTGCCGTCGCCCGAGGGAAAGGGCCCGTAGGGGTAGATGGTGGCGTGGGCCGCGCCGGCACGCGGCGGCGGCGCGGCGCCCTCGAAGGCGTAGTACAGCGGGTAGCCCATCCACTCGGCCATGGCCTCCAGCATGGACAGGTCGATGCGGCGGCCCCGCCCGTCCTGTTGGCGCTGCATCAGCGCCGCCAGGATGTTGCTGTAGGCGTACATGCCGGCAGCGATGTCCGCGATGGATGGCCCGGCCTTGCAGGGCTGGTCCGGCGTGCCGGTGATGGAGACGAAGCCCGATTCAGCCTGGATCAGCAGGTCGTAGGCCTTCTTGTCGCGGAACGGGCCTGGCGCCTGCGGGTCGTCGCCATAGCCGGAGATGTCGCACACGATCAGGTCGGGCCGGCGGGTTTTCAGCGCGTCGAAGCCCAGGCCCAGCCGCGCCGCCGCGCCGGGGGCCAGGTTCTGCACCAGCACGTCGGCCTGCTCCACGATCAGGCGCTGCAACAGTTCGGCCGCACGCGGGTGCTTCAGGTCCAGGGTCAGGCTTTCCTTGCTGCGGTTGGTCCAGACGAAGTGCGAGGCCAGGCCGCGCACGCGCTGGTCGTAGCCGCGCGCGAAGTCGCCGGTGCCAGGGCGTTCCACCTTGATGACCCGCGCGCCCAGGTCAGCCAGCTGGCGGGTGGCGAAAGGTGCGGCGATGGCGTGTTCCAGCGTCACCACGGTGACGCCCTTCAGGGCTTGCATGTCGGTCTTCTCTCGGAAGGTTCAGTCGCGCAGCGTGGCCACGGCGTCCATGGTGAGCCACCCTTCATGGTCCTGCGCCCACAGCTTGACCGTGCGGCCATCGGCCTGCGGCGCGCCGTTCACCTGGAAGGGATGCAGGTCGAACGTAGGGCGTACCGCCTTGAAGCGGAAGGCCGCCACCTCGCGGCCCGGCACGTGTCGGCGCAGCAGGTCCATCAGCAGCGTGGCGATGAGCGGGCCGTGCACGACCAGGCCGAGGTAGCCTTCCACCTCGGTGACGTAGCGGCGGTCGTAGTGGATGCGGTGGCCGTTGAAGGTGAGCGCGCTGTAGCGGAACAGCAGCACATCGTCCGGCACGACCCGGCGTTGCCAGGCCGCGTCCGCGGGCGCGGCTTGGGGCGGCGGCTCGACATCGCCGGGCTTGCTCGCGTCGCGGTAGACGATGTCGTGAAACTCGACGATGGCCGGGTCGGCAGCGCCCTTGCAGCGCAGTTCATGCCGCACCTTCACGAACACCAGGGTCCCGCTGCGGCCCTGCTTCACCGTACCGTCGGCGATGGTGGAGCGGCGCTCCACCGCGTCGCCCAGGCGCACCGGCGCATGGAACTCGAACTGGCTGCCGGCCCACATGCGCCGCGGAAACGGTACCGGCGGCAGGAAACCGCCGCGCTTGGCGTGGCCATCAGGGCCGATTTCGCTTTGCGGGTGGCTGGGCAGGAAAAACAACCAGTGCCACAGCGGGAACAGCGGCAACCCGGGTTGCAGGTCCAGCGGCGGGTGGTCCAGGGTGGCGTTCAGCGAGCGCATCGGCGCGGCGGTGATCTCGTCGTGCAGGGTTTCGCCGCGGCCCACCCAGTCGGCCAGGTGGGACAAGTCGGTGGCGGTGTCGGCCATGGGCAGTGCTTCGGCAACAGGTGTCACTCGGCCGTGAGCTTCGCGCGCTGCACGACGTTCTTCCACTTGACCAGTTCCGACTTCACCAGCGCGCCCAGCTGTTCCGGTGTGCTGGTCTCCACGTCAGCGCCGTGGTCCTCGATGCGCTTGATGGTGTCCTTGTCGTTCAGCACCTGGTTCAGCGCCTTGTTCAGCTTTTCCACCACCGCCAGGGGTGTCTTGGCCGGGGCAAACAGGCCGTACCACTGCTGCACGTCCACGCCGTCCACACCGGCTTCCTTCAGCGTGGGCACGTCGGGCAGCAGGGGCGATCGCTTCGGGCCGGCCAGCGCCAGCGCCTTCAGCTTGCCGGCCTTCACATGGGGCAGCGCGGTGAAGAAGCTGGGGAACATCAGCTGGGTCTGCCCACCGATGGTGTCGCTGACCGCCGGGGCCGAGCCCTTGTAGGGCACGCCCAGCATCTCCACGCCGGCGTTCAGCTTGAACAGTTCGGCCGCGTAGTGCGGTGCGGTGCCGTTGCCGGCCGACGCATAGGAGAAGCGGTCGGGCTTGGCCTTGAGCTGGGCCACCAGATCGCGCACGTCCTTGAAGGGCGCGCCAGCGTAGGCCACCATCAGCGTGGGCGAATAACCCACCAGGCCCACCGGGGCGAAGTCGGCCGCCGGGTCGTAGCGCAGCTTCTGCAGCGCCGGGTTCATGGCGTGGGTGGCGATGTAGCCGAACATCAGCGTGTGGCCATCCGGCGCCGCGCGGGCCACGAACTCACTGGCGATGGAGCCATTGGCACCGGCGCGGTTGTCGATGATCACGGTCTGCCCCAGCAGCGGACCCAACTTCTGCGCCACGGTGCGCGCCATGGCGTCGTTGCCGCCACCGGCCGCGGTGGGCACCACGATGGTGATGGTCTTGCTGGGGAAGGTCTGGGCAGCGGCAGGCGCGGCGGCCACGGCCAGAGCGGCCGCCGCCACGGCGGGGGCAATGAGATGCTTCATGGGGTTGTCTCCTTCAATCGATGTCGGGGGTTTCGAGAACACGTAATGCGGTATGTGCAGGTCGCCCTGCAGGATTTTTCGGGCGGTGCGCACCAGCGCTGCACGTTCGATGCGTGCGTCTTCGCCCTGCCCGTTCAGCGCCACCTCCACGTCGATGCGGCCCTGCGGGTGCAGCACCGCGATGCCGTGCGCGCCAGCCGGCAGCGCGGGACCGCTGGCCACGGTGCCCGGCAACGCAAAGGCCGTGGCCACGCCGATGGCGCCGGTGACCGCGTGTGACGCATGGCAGCGCCGCGGCGTGAAGTAGCGCGAGGTGATGCTGTAGGCGTCGTCGCCGCGGCTGGCGATCACCGGCTTGGGCACCACGCTGTCACGCACATCACCCAGGCCCATGCGTTCGCCCGCCGCGCAGCGAATGGCTTCGATGCGCGCCAGCAGCGCGCGGTCGGCGTCCAGGTCGGCGGGGGCTTCGCGGCCCGTGAGCCCCAGGTCCGCGGCGCGAAGAATGACCAGCGGCATGGCCGCGTCGATGCAGGTGAGCTCCAGGCCGTCGATGCGGTCGATGCGCTGGCCGGTGGGGAACAGGGACCCCGTCACCGAGCCCCAGGCGTCCAGGAAGTTCAGCCGGATCGGCGCGGCGGTGCCGGCCACCCCGTCGATGCCGGTGTGGCCGTCGTAGCTGACCCGGCCGCCCGGCGTGAGCACCGTGACATCGATGCGCGAACGCGTGTTCACGTTGAACACCCGCACCGTGGTTTCGCCGTCGCGCGCAGCCACCAGGCCTTGCTCGATGGCAAAGGGCGCCACGCCCGACAGCATGTTGCCGCAGTTGGGCCGCGTGTCCACCGACTTCTGGCCCACACCCACCTGCGCAAAGAGGTAGTCCACGTCGCAGCCGGGCTGCGCAGAGCGCGAGACGATGGCCACCTTGCTGGTGAGCGTGCTGCCGCCGCCCACGCCGTCCACCTGCAGCAGGTCGGACGCGCCGATGGCGCCGATCAGCACTTCGTCGCGGGCGGCCTCGTCGGCAGGCAGCCAGTCGCGCAGGAAGAAGGGGCCGCGCGAGGTGCCGGCTCGCATCAGGACGCAGGGAAGCACGAGTTGCATGCCGCCATGGTGGTCCGCAGCATTGCAAAAGTGAATTGCATGTTTAAGATGGATTGATCCGTTTTGAACATCAAACCACCATGGCCATCAATTTCGACCTGAACGACCTGCTGGCCTTTCGCGCCGTGGCCGAGCTGCGCAACTTCCGCAAGGCCGCCGAATCGGTGCACCTGTCGCAGCCGGCCTTCAGCCGCCGCATCGACAAGCTGGAGGCCGCCCTTGGCGTGCGGCTGCTGGAACGCACCACGCGTCGCGTGAGCCTGACCACCGTGGGCCGGGACTTCGAGCGCAAGGTGCGAGAACTGCTGGACGACCTGGACACCACGCTGCTGGGCATCCGCGGCGTGGCGGCCACACGCATGGGCGAAGTCACCGTGGCCTGCGTGCCTTCGACGGTGGTGTATTACCTGTCGGAGGTGATCCGCCGCTACCACGCCATCAGCCCCAAGGTGCGGGTGAAGGTGTTCGACGCCAGTGCCAACGAGGTGCTGGCCGCGGTGGCCAGCGGGGAGGCCGACTTCGGCCTGAACTTCATGGGCGCGCAGGAGGGCGAGTTGGAGTTCAAGCCCCTGGTGGAAGAACGCTTCGTCGCCGCCTGCCGCCGCGACCACCCGCTGGCCAGGCACCGCCGCGTCAGCTGGGCCCAGCTGGCCGACCACGACTTCATCTCGGTGGGCCGTGCCTCGGGCAACCGCCTGCTGCTGGACCAGGCCCTGGCCGGCGTGGCCCAGCGACCACAAAGCATGTACGAAACCCAGCACGTCACCACGCTGCTGGGCCTGGTGGAAGCCGGCCTGGGCGTGGCCGCGGTGCCGTCCATGGCCATGCCCGGTCGCGACCACCCGCTGCTGGTGAGCGTGCCCCTGGTGGACCCGGTGGTCACGCGCAAGGTGGGCTTGATCCGCCGCCGCGGCCGCGGCCTGTCGCCCGCCGCCCAACAGTTGTACGACCTGTTCGGGACCATCAAGCGGGAACGGGCGCCCAAGACCACCTCGCATTGATGCGCCGAACGGATCAATACATTCCGATTCAGCAATTCACACGCTGAGCGCTGCTGCGCACCATCCCTGTCCTGACCGAAGCGCAGGCGCCCGCCCGGGCGCGGTCGCACCACAGGACATCAAGGAGACAGCAGATGAAGGTATTCAAGTTCGCCGTGCTGTGCACGGGCAGCGCCCTGGCGGCGGGCGTGCAGGCGCAGACCACGGTCACCCTGTCGGGCATCGTGGACCTGGCGGCGCGCCAGGTCAGCAACCAGGGCGTGGGCTCGGCAAAGTCGCTGGTCAGTGGCTCCAATGCCACCAGCCGCCTCATCTTCAGCGGACGCGAGGACCTGGGCACGGATCTCTACGCCGCCTTCCACCTGGAACACGGCCTGCTGGCCGACACCGGCACCCAGGCCACGGCCGACAAGTTCTTCGACCGGCGCTCCACGGTGAGCCTGGGCTCCAAGACCTGGGGCGAATTGCGCCTGGGCCGGGACTTCGTGGCCCCGTACACCAACTGGAGCCGCTACGACCCCTTCGCCTACGTGGGCGCGGCGCGCACCGCCAACCTGGTGTCGGCCACACCCAACGGACCCATCCGCGCGGCCTTCGGCAGCAACGCCAACACCACCGTGCGCTCGGACAACTTGCTGCAGTGGCTGGCGCCCAGCGGCTGGGGCGGCTTCGAGGGCGGCCTGATGCTGGCCGCCAGCGAAGGCGGCGCGGTGGCGTCCGGGCAGGCCAAGCTGGCCGGCGCCCGCGTGGGCTACGACGCCAAGGTGTGGAGCCTCTCCGCGGCCACCGCCACCTCGCAGAACAGCCAGACCACGGCCGGCAAGTTCAAGGACACGGCCATCGGCGGCACGGTGGACCTGGCGCCGGTGCGCCTGTCCGCTGCCTGGCGCGAATTCAAGTACGACCAGGCCAAGCAGACCCTGCTGCTGCTGGGCGCGGTGGCCAGCTTCGGCCAGCACGAGGTGAAGGCCTCATGGACGAAGGCGAACATGCAGGGCCGCGTGGGCGCCACCTCCATCGACGCCAACGACGCCAGCCAGATCGGCCTGGGCTATGTGTACAACCTGTCCAAGCGCACCGCGCTGTACGGCACGCTGGCGCGGGTGTCCAACGACGGCGCGGCGCGTTTCGTCATCACCGACGGCCCGGCCGGCATGGCGGGCGGCGGCACGTCCAAGGGTTTCGAGTTCGGCGTGCGGCACCGGTTCTGATCCGGCCCCGCAGCCCGGGCGCAGGCTCAGACGTCCACGTCCACCGAATCGCCGTGCAGTTCCATCAACTCGCGGCGTGACTGGGCTTCGCCCTTGCCCATCAGCTTGGTCAGCGCATCGGCGGTGGCGGCCTGGCCCAGGCCTTCGAAGCTGACCCGCAGCAGGCGCCGGGTGTCGGGGTTCAGTGTGGTCTCCCACAACTGCTCGGCGCTCATTTCACCCAGGCCCTTGAAGCGGCTGATGCTCCAGCTGCCCTCGCGCGTGCCTTCCTTGCGCAATTTGTCCAGGATGGCGGTCAGTTCGCCCTCGTCCAGCGCGTACATCTTGGCCGCCGGCTTCTTGCCGCGCGCCGGCGCGTCCACCCGGAACAGCGGCGGTTTGGTCACGCAGATGTGGCCGCGTGCTATCAGCTTGGGGAAATGGCGGAAGAACAGCGTGAGCAGCAGCACCTGGATGTGCGAGCCGTCCACGTCGGCGTCGGAAAGGATGCAGATCTTGCCGTAGCGCAGGCCGCTCATGTCCGGATCGTCGGCGGCGCCATGCGGGTCCACGCCCACGGCCACCGCGATGTCGTGGATCTCGTTGTTCTTGAAGAGCAGGTCGCGCTCCACCTCCCAGGCGTTCAGCACCTTGCCGCGCAGCGGCAGGATGGCTTGCGTTTCCTTGTCGCGGCCCATCTTGGCACTGCCGCCGGCCGAGTCGCCTTCCACCAGGAACAGCTCGTTCAGGCCCAGGTCACGGCTTTCGCAATCGGTCAGCTTGCCGGGCAGCACGGCCACGCCACTGCCTTTGCGCTTTTCCACCTTCTGGCTGGCGCGCTGGCGCGTCTGCGCCTGCTTGATCACCAGTTCGGCCAGCTTCTTGCCGTGCTCCACATGCTGCGACAGCCACAGCTCGAAGGCGGGCTTCACATAGGCCGACACCAGGCGCAGCGCATCGCGGCTGTTCAGGCGTTCCTTGGTCTGACCCTGGAACTGCGGGTCCAGCACCTTGGCCGACAGCACGAAGCTGGCGCGCGAAAACACGTCCTCGGGCATCAGCTTCACGCCCTTGGGCAGCAGCGAATGCAGGTCGATGAAGCCCTTGATGGCGGTGTACAGGCCGTCCTTCAGCCCGGCCTCGTGCGTGCCGCCGGCCACGGTGGGAATCAGGTTGGCGTAGCTTTCGCGCAGCGTGCCGCCGTCTTCGGTGAAGCCCACGCACCAGGCCGCGCCTTCACCCTCGGCGAAGTTTTCCGTCTCGCCTTCTTCGGCGTAGTGCTCGCCTTCGAACAAGGGGATCACCGGGTCGGCGGCCAGGTGCTGGCCCAGGTAGTCGCGCAGGCCGCCCTGGTACAGCCAGGTGCTGGTCTCACCGGTCTTCTCCAGCGTCAGGCTCACGGTCACGCCCGGCATCAGCACCGCCTTGCTGCGCAGCAGGTGGGTGAGGTCGTTCTTGGGCAACTCGGACGCGTCGAAATACTTCGGGTCGGGCCACACCCGCACCCGGGTGCCGTGCTTGCGCTCGCCCGCCGTGGCCTTGCGGATGGCCAGCGGCTCGATCACATCGCCGCCGCCGAAGGCCAGTTGCGCGCTCTGGCCTTCGCGCCAGACCTGCACCTCCAGGCGCTTGGCCAGTGCGTTGGTCACCGAGACGCCCACGCCGTGCAGGCCGCCGGAAAAGCTGTAGGCGCTGCCCGCGCCCTTGTCGAACTTGCCGCCGGCGTGCAGCCGGGTGTAGACGATCTCCAGCACCGGCACCTTTTCTTCCGGGTGCAGGCCGAAGGGGATGCCGCGACCGTCGTCGTCCACGCTGACCGAGCCGTCGCCATGCAGCGTCAACGCGATGCGCTTGCCATGCCCGGCCAGGGCCTCGTCGGCGGCGTTGTCGATCACCTCCTGCACGATGTGCAGGGGGTTGTCGGTGCGGGTGTACATGCCGGGGCGCTGCTTGACGGGCTCCAGCCCCTTCAACACCCGGATCGAAGCTTCGCCGTAACTGCCTGGTTTGTTGCTTGTCGTGGCCATAGGGGGCGGATTCTAGGGTCCGCCCCCGGCGGGCCGCGCTCAGCAGTTGGACGTGAGACCGCTGACGTATTTTCCGGCCGAGCCGATGGACCAGAGTTCGCCGCGGGCGTCGTCGTCGTCCTCGGCCAGGCCCAGGTGGATCCAGCGCCCGTACTCGTAGATGATCTGGTCACGCGGAATGTCCAACCTGGCAATGGCCCGTGCCGTGGCCAGCACCGTGCCGAAGTCCTTGACGGTGAAGTCCACCGCCAGGCCCTTGGTGTGGAAACTGCCCTTGGCGCCGCCGATGGCGGTGTTCAGGGCCGGGCAGCGGTAGCCGCTGCTGACCACGATGGGCTTGTGGCCCAGCGCGGCGCGCACCACTTCCAGCGTGGCGGCCAGGCGGCTCAGGTTGCGCAGCGCTGCCGCGTCGGGCGTGTTGTCGATGCCCTTGCGGGCGGCGGTTTGGCTGGCGGTGAATTCTTCGAGCGTGAAATGCTCGGAAAGCTTGCGGGTCATGGGGTACTCCCTGTTCAAGGCAATGGGTGGGGATGAAAGTGACGCGGCCGGCCCCGCCCGCTTCGGGCGGGGCCGGCTCGCACTTCTGCTTTCGCTTCAGGTGTGGTTGTCGAAGCGCAGGTCCTGCAGGCGCTTGGCGTTCTTGGGCTTGGGGTCGTCCCAGATCGGCTTGGCGATGGCATAGCCGAAGCACGAGCCCTTCTGCAGCGTGATGGTGGTGTCGCCGCTGACGCCCGCCGTCAGCTTGGGCTTGATGGTCACGCCGTGGACGGTGAACTCGGCCTCGTGCGAGGTGTTCACCGCGAAGTGCTTGCTGGTCTCGGCCTTGACCACCAGGAACACGCCGGTGCAGATGCGGGCGTCTTCACCCCAGTCCTTCAGCTTTTCACGCAGGGCGGGGGAATCGTTCACCGCACGCACCACGTCATCGGTTTCGATTTCGAAGTACATCAGCTCCAGCTTGCGCGACACCACGGCTTCGTAGCCCAGGCTGCCCTGGCCGCCCGGAAAGACCTTGGCCAAGTTGATCTTGCCCAGGAAGTCCAGCTTGCTGGTGCGGGTGGAGTCGATGCTGATGTTGCCCAGGTTCTTGACCTGGAGCTTCTTGCCGGCGATGCGGTCCTTGGCCTCGAACCAGCTGGGCTTGCCCAGCGGCGTGCGGATTTCTCCGACGTCGCCCAGTTCCACCGATTCGGCGCCGCCGCGCCAGAACTCGCGGCCGTTCAGTTTGATTTCGTTGGTCTTGACAATGGCTTCAGCCATGATGATTTCTCCTTTGAAAATGGGGTGATGTGAAGCGGGCGGCTTGCGCCCGCCTCGGGGTTTCACTCGGTGGTGGTGCCGGCAGCGGCTTCGCTGACCGGCGGTTCGTCGCTTTCGCCCACGTCGACGTCAGCGAATTCGTCGCTTGGCGCCTGGCTGGCCTGGGCTTCGGTGCCGCCGCCGTGGCCCTGTGCGTGGCCGGTCTGCTGCGGGTGCAGCGCGCTCAGCGCGTCCAGCGCCGCCTGGGGCGAATCGACACCCAGGCGGGCAAACATGGCCGCCAGGCGCTGCTTCAGGTTCTGCTCATTGCGACCCAGGCGGTGGGCGATGGCGGCCAGGTCGTGGCCCTGGACAAGCCACTTCAGCACGCGCCGGGCGCCCGCAGACGGACGGCGATGCTGACCCATGGGGGGGCGGTGGTTCGGGTTCGGTTTCATGGTGATGACTCCCTGTGTGAAGGTGGAGGTGGGTGGCGCCGTGTGGGTCCCGAAGGGTTGAGGGTCCGCCGCGGCGGCCGCGCTTTTCAGGTCGCGACACCCCAAAGTTAGGCGCTGCGGCGGCGCGCTTCCCGCGCCCGGCCACCTGGATTTGGTCGAAGCGGTACCTAGATTTCCGGGGCCTGGCGGGCACGTGCCACCGCGGCCTCGCGGCTGGGCACCCCCAGCTTGGCCAGCAAGGCGGCCACGTGGTGCTCCACCGTGCGTTCGGACCGGTGCAACTTCAGGGCGATGGCCCGGTTGCTCAGGCCCAGGGCCAGGAGGTCCAGCACCTGGCGCTCGCGCGCCGTCAGGCCCAGCGGGTCGCAGCGTGCGTGGCGGTTCGGCCCGCGTCCCACCTCGTCGATGCCGGCCAGGCGAAGGCGCCGCCGCGCCAGCCGGGCGGCCGGTGCGGCACCCAGGGCATCCAGCAGTTGCAGGGCTTCCCGCAGGTCTTCCACGTTCCCCGCCATCAAGGCCAACGCCTGGTCGTAGCGGCATCCCAGGCCGGCCCAGGCCTGGGCGGCGCCGCGCACGTCCCCGGTCAGCGATGCGGCAGCCGGTGGTGACACCGGGGCGTTGAAGCCCGCTGGCAGGCGCCCGACCCGGGCCAACCACACCGCCAGCTGGCCGATGCGCCAACGCTCACCGGAGCGCAAGGCGCCCGGCAAGGCCTCCAACGCCACCCGGGCCACGGCGTCGTGGTCGCCGCGCAGCCAGGCTGCTTCGGCCCGCGCCACCGCCTGGGGCGCGTACCAGGGGTCCACCGCCATCAGGCGCCGGCCCTCGACCATCGCCGTCCAGTGGCTGTCGTAGTCGGCCTCGCCGCGCCGCAGGCCGATCAGGGCGCGCACATGGCGCGCCTGTTCGGCTTCCAGGGGAGACGTGGTGGGCAGCCCGGTCATTCGATCCAACAGGGCCAGGCTGCGCGCCCATTCGCCGCGTTCCATGGCGCCATAGGCGCCGCGCACGCACAGGCGGGCGAAGCGCATGTCCTGGTCGCAGGCCTCGCAGTGCACCAGGCCTTCCTCGACCCAGGACGCCAGGGCGTCCAGGCGCCGGTGCACCAGGCACAGCGACGCCAGGTTGACATAGGCCCGCGCCACGTCCTCGTCCAGCCCATTGCGGCGCGCGATGGCCAGGCTGCGGTCGAGCAGGGCCCATGACGAGGCACGGTCGTCGCGCACCAGTTCGGCAAAGCCCAGCGTGTTCAGGGCATGGCCCACCCCTGGCTCGTCGCCCAGGGCTTCGAAGAGCGCCAGCGCGCGGGCGGCCCAGTGCGCCGCCTGGCCCTGGGCTTCGTCCAGCAGGTGAAGTTGGGCCATCACGGCGCAGGACGAGGCCAGTTCACGTTTGTCACCCAATGACTCGAACAAGGCCACCGCCTGGGCCGCCTGCTCGGTGCCCAGGGTGATCTCGCCGCGGTACCAATGCAGGCGGGCCATGTCGCGCAGGTCTTCGCCCTGCTGGCGCAACTCACCCAGTTGTCGGTGCAGCGCCAGCGAGCGGCGGCGTGCCTGCAGCGCGTCCTCCAGCCGGCTGCAGGCCGCGCAGGCCTGGGCATGGCTCACGCGCAATGCCGCCTCGGTGGCCGGGTCCAGCCGGTGCGCTTCGCGCAGGGCCAGTGCCAGGTGGTCCGCGGCCTGCCGGTAGGCGGACGCGGCACTGGCCTGGGCAGCGGCATGCGGGGCCAGGCGAACCACCGCGGTCCACAGGCCGCCGCGCTCGGCATGGTGGAGCAGGCGAACCGGCGGCGCGCCGTGTTGGGTCAGGACGTCCAGCAGGGCCAGGTGCAGGTCGGCGGCACGCCCGGCCGGGATGGCTTCCTCCACGCTCACGCGCGCCAACTCGTGCCGGAAGCGAAGCCGCCCCTCGTCGCTGCACAGCAGCTTGCGGCCCAAGGCTTCGTCCACCGCCGCTGGGCTGTCCTCGAGCAGGGCGTCGATCACACTGGCTTCCAGTCCGAAGGGGGCCAAGGCCACCAGGTCGAGCACGTCGCGCGCAGCCGCCGTCAACAAGGCGGCGCGGGCCAGCACGGCGTCCCGCACGGCATGCGGCAGGCGGCCTTCCGGGGCCGCCAGCAGTTCCGCCAGGAAAAAGGGGTTGCCCTGTGTCGCGCGGTACAGGCCCTTGGCCGGGCGGCCTGCACGTGCGGCCATCGCCTCCACCGCGCCCATGGACAGCGGCAAGAGCCCCAGGCGCGTGGTGGCATGGCGCGGCAAACGCGCCAACCAGCCTTGAAGGACCGGGGCCGGGCCCTGCTCTTCATCCCGATAGGCCACCACCAGCAGGGCCCGCGTGGATGCGATGCGCCGCGCCGCGTAGCCCAGCAGGTCCAGCGTGGCGCTGTCGGCCCACTGCAGGTCGTCGATCACCAGCACCACTGGCCGCGCACGCTCGCGCAGCAGTGCCAGCAGGCCCCCCAGGACGTCCGCGTTCAGCCGGCCGGCGCGCACCTGCGACGCCAGGCCTGGCGGCAGGGCGTCCAGCAGTTCGATCAGTGGCGCCAACGCAGGCGCCGCGTGCATGGGCTCACCCTGTCCCCAAAGCCACTGCACATCGGCACCGGCCTGGCGGCGCAGTTGGCGCAGCAGGCTGGTCTTGCCGACCCCGGCTTCGCCATGCACCACGACACAGCGCCCGGACTCCGGCTGCAGGCGCAGGGCGGCCACGCAGGCCGTCAGGTGGGCCAGCTCGGCGTCGCGCTCGAGCAATGCCCCCGTGTCGGCCGCATCGGCATCGGGCCCGAAGGCTTCCTGCGATTGACCCATGGCGGCATTTTGCAGACACGCGTCGCCATGCGCGACCCCATCGCGGGGGGGAAGCGCGAGCGCCGGGCAAGTCAAGCGCTCACCGACCCCACGGCGGCAGCCACCCGCCGATCTCGCTACAGTGCGGGGATGACCGCTTCACCGCCCGCCAGCGCCAAACCTGCGCGCCTGTCCATGTTCCAGGTGCTGCTGTGCGGCGCCATGATCGTCACCCTGTCCATGGGCATCCGCCACGGCTTCGGCCTGTGGCTGCAACCCATCACCATGGACCGCGGCTGGACGCGCGAGACTTTCGCGTTCGCGCTGGCCGTCCAGAACATCGCCTGGGGCCTGGCCGGGCCGCTGGCCGGCATGCTGGCCGACCGCTTCGGCGCCTTCCGGGTCATTCTGGTCGGTGCCGTGTTGTACGCCGCCGGGCTGGTGCTCATGGCGCTGGCCACCTCGGGCCTGGCCTTCACCGGCAGTGCGGGCGTGCTGCTGGGCCTGGCCCAGTCGGGCACCACCTACGCGGTGATCTACGGGGTGATCGCCCGCAACGTCGATCCGGCCAAGCGTTCCTGGGCCATGGGGGTGGCCGCGGCGGCGGGCTCCTTCGGCCAGTTCCTGATGGTGCCGGTTGAAAACTGGCTGATCAGCCACTGGGGTTGGCAGCAGGCGCTGTTCATCCTGGGCTGCGCGGCGCTGGCCATCGTGCCGCTGGCGCTGGGCCTGCGTGAGCCGCCGCATGTGCCCGCTGCCGGCGCGCACCAGCAAAGCATCGGCTCGGCCCTGCGGGAAGCCTTCGGCTACCGCAGTTTCCAATTGCTGATGGCCGGCTACTTTGTCTGCGGCTTCCAGGTGGTGTTCATCGGCGTGCACATGCCCAGCTACCTGAAGGACCATGGCCTGTCGCCCAGCGTGGCCACCACCGCGCTGGCGCTGATCGGCCTGTTCAATGTGTTCGGCACCTACGCCGCCGGGGTGCTCGGGCAGAAGATGCCCAAGCGCCACATCCTGTCGGCCATCTACCTGGCGCGTTCGGTGGCCATCGTCATCTTCCTGGCGGCGCCGCTGACGCCCTGGAGCGTTTACATCTTTTCGTCGGTGATGGGCTTCCTGTGGCTGTCCACGGTGCCGCCCACCAACGCCGTGGTGGCGCAGATCTTCGGCGTGCAGTACATGTCCATGCTGGGCGGCTTCGTGTTCATGAGCCACCAGGTGGGGTCCTTCCTGGGCGTGTGGCTGGGCGGCAGGCTCTACGACATGACCGGCAGCTACGACGTGGTGTGGTGGCTGGCGGTGGCGCTGGGCGTCTTTGCCGCGCTGGTGAACCTGCCGGTGCGCGAAGGGGCCATCGCGCGGCCCGCCGCGCCTCAGGCGGTGCCGGCCTGAGCGGGACACCGGGCCCATGACGGAACCGAAATCCACGCGCTGGTGGCTGCTGCGCGTGGCCGTGGCCGTGGCCCTGGGCCTGGTGTTCTCGGCCTACCTGAACCCGCACCTCGTGGTCGACCTGGCCGGCCGCGTGTGGGCCTGCTTCTGAAGTCCATGCACACCGCCCTGGCACCGTCGGACTGGCTCACCCGCTGGGCCCACCTGCTGCCGGCGGGCGGCACGGTGCTGGACGTGGCCTGCGGGTCGGGTCGCCATGTGCGCTGGCTGGCCGAGCGCGGCTTCAGCGTCACGGCCCTGGACCGCGACGCCGCGGCACTGGCCCCACTGGCGGGCCTGGCCGAGGTGGTGGTGGCCGACATCGAAGCCGCCGCCTGGCCCCTGCCCGGCCGGCACTTTGACGCTGTGCTGGTCACGAACTACCTGCACCGCCCGCTGCTCCCCACCCTGCTGGCCAGCCTGGCCGAGCATGGCGTGCTGCTTTACGAAACCTTTGCCCACGGCAACCAGAGCGTGGGCCGGCCGTCGCGGCCAGACTTCCTGCTGCAGCCCGGCGAACTGCTGGCCGCCACGGCCGGCCTGCGCGTGGTGGCCTACGAGGACGGTTTCGCCGACGCGCCAGCGCGCTTCATCCAGCGCGTGGTCGCGGTCCGCGAGCCGCCGGCCGACCCGCCGGCACGCCATCGCCTGTTGCCCGTCTGAAGGGGCCATTCGCCCGGCTAAAATCGCCGGTTCAACCAGGAAACACCATGACACCGATTGTTGGCAGCATCGTGGCCCTCGTCACGCCGATGCACGAGGACGGCAGCATCGATTACGACACGCTGCGCAAGCTGATCGACTGGCACATCGCCGAAGGCACCGACTGCATCGGCGTGGTGGGCACCACGGGTGAATCGCCCACGGTGTCGATGGAAGAGAACTGCGAAATCATCAAGGTGGCGGTTCAGCACGCCGCCAAGCGCGTGCCCGTCATGGCCGGCACCGGCGCCAATTCCACCGCCGAGGCCATCGAGCTGACCCGCTACGCCAAGCAGGTGGGCGCCGATTGCCACCTCTCCGTCGTTCCCTACTACAACAAGCCTTCCCAGGAAGGCATCTACCAGCACTTCAAGGCCATTGCCGAAGCCGTGGACCTGCCTCTGGTGCTGTACAACGTGCCCGGCCGCACCGTGGCCGATATGCAGCCCGAGACCACGCTGCGCCTGGCTGGAGTGCCCGGCATCGTGGGCGTGAAGGAAGCCACCGGCAACATCGAACGCGCCGCGCAGCTGATCAAGCACGCGCCCCAGGGCTTTTCCATCTATTCGGGCGACGACGGCACCGCCATCGCGCTGATGCTGCTGGGCGGCCACGGCAACGTGAGCGTCACCGCCAACGTGGCGCCCAAGCTGATGCACGAGCTGTGCATCGCGGCCATCGAAGGCCAGGTCAAGCGCGCCACTGAAATCCACATGCGCCTGCTGCCGCTGCACAAGCAGCTGTTCTGCGAACCCAGTCCCGCGCCGGCCAAGTGGGCCATGTCGCAGTTGGGCCTGTGCCGGCCCCAGGTGCGCCTGCCCATCGTGGGCCTGACCGACGCCGGCCAGCGCCTGGTGGGCCAGGCGCTGCAGGACGCCGGGCTGCGCTGATGCGCGCCGGCAGCCACACCCCGCCCATTTCCTGCCAAGGTGGCCGCGTTGCGGCCCGCCTGTCCATCCTCGGAGCCCGCAACGTGAATCCCGTGAATCCCCCTGCCCTGCGCGCCGTGTCGCTGGCCGCTGCCGTGCTGGGCGCCGCCGCTCTGGGCGGTTGTTCGTCGATGGAAAGCTTCCTCTCGGGCGACAAGATCGACTACAAGTCGCAGGCCCAACGCACCGCCTCGCTGGATGTGCCGCCCGACCTGACGCAGCTGGCCCGCGAAGGCCGCTACCTGCCTCAGCAAGGCAGCGTGAGCGCCAGCGCGCTGGCGGCCGCACCGGCCGCCGGCACGGTGGCCGCCGCCGCTGCCGCCGCTACGGTGGTGGCGCCCGCCGCGCTGGGCGACGTTCAGTTGATGCGTTCCGGCAACCAGCGCTGGCTGAAAACCGGCCTGAAGCCCGAGCAACTGTGGCCCCAGCTGCGCACCTTCTGGCAGGAGCGTGGCTTCAACCTGGCCACCGACAGCGCCGAGGTCGGTGTGATGGAAACGGAATGGGCCGAGAACCGCGCCAAACTGCCGCAAGATGGCTTGCGCCGGCTGCTGGGTGGCATCCTGAACAACCTGTATGACACCAGCGAGCGCGACCGTTTCCGCACCCGGGTGGAGCGCACGACCGATGGCACCGAGGTGTACATCACCCACCGCGGCATGGAGGAAGTGCTGGTGGGCCAGACCAAGGAACAGACGGTCTGGCGCCCGCGCGCGGCCGACCCGCAGCTGGAAGCCGAAATGCTGGCCCGCTTGATGTTGAAGCTGGGCGCCAAGGAAGAAACCGTGCGCACGAGCGTCGCGGCGGTTGCGGCGCCCGCCGCCGCCCCGGCCCGGGCCCGCGTGCTGGCCGGCGCGCCCGGGGCTGCCCTGGAGGTGGACGAGCCCTTCGACCGGGCCTGGCGCCGCGTGGGCGTGACGCTGGACCGCAGCGGCTTCACGGTGGAAGACCGCGACCGCAATGCCGGCCTGTACTACGTGCGCTACGTGGACGCCAAGCTGGCGGCCAAGGAAGAGCCGGGCTTTCTCTCGCGGCTGTTCGGCGGCGGTGACAAGGCCCCGTCGGCCCTGGGTCGCTACCGCATCAATGTCAAGGCGGTGGGCGACAAGAGCCAGGTCAGCGTGCTGGACAACCAGGGCGCTGCCGACAAGGGCGACGTGGCCCAGCGCATCGTCTCGCTGCTGGTGGACGACCTGAAGTAGGCTGGGCCGGCCCCTGCGGCCCGGCTCCCGGGCCACCGGGCCAAGACGAAAAAAAGCCGCCCCTCAGGGCGGCTTTTTTGTTCCGGAAGAAACCGGATTACTTCTTGATGGCGGACGCGGCGGCGTCAGCGGCCTTGGCGGCGGCGTCCTTGGCGGCGTCAGCAGCACCAGCGGCGGCGCCGGTGATGGCGGACGCAGCGCTGTCGGCGGCCGAAGCGGCGGCACCGGCCACGGCGCCAGCGGCGGCGGAAGCGGCCGAGTCAACGGCCGAAGCGGCGGCAGCGCCAGCGGTCGCGGCGGCGGAAGCAGCAGCGTCAACCACCGGAGCCACGGCGGCCGAAGCGGCAGCGGCGGGCGCGGGGGCAGCAGCTTCTTCCTTCTTACCGCAAGCGGTCAGGGCCAGAGCGGCAACCAGGGAAGCGAGCAGGAGCGACTTGTTCATGTATGTCCTCAGTTCAAAGAATCGATCGAAAACCGGTTTAAGACGGAGCCCTCGTTTCCTCGAACTCCAGAGTTGTCAGGCGGCGAGGGCTCGAGCCCCTCCTTCGCCTAGCCCACGATTATAGCCAACCGAGGGATGTCCCCTAGAGACCCAGACCTCTAACGGGCCAAGAGGGGGCAGATCGTTGCGAAATAGCTGCAATCTGTTCCCGTACCCGTTGCAGATCCTCGGTTTCCTGGCTGAACGAACCCCGCCAACGCAGGCGGTCGTGTACCCGAATGCAGCAGGGCCCCGCCAACAGCAGGCAGGGCATGTCGTCCGGCTCCAGGTCTTCGGGCGTGCGGCTGTCCAGCGCGTGCACGAAGTTCACCCGCCAGGCCGCAAAGCGTGCCTGGCGAAGCGCCAGGCTGTCGAACTGCAGGGCCAGCAGGTTCAGGCGTCGTCCCGGCAGGCGCAACCAGCGCGTGAGCGCGTCCAGCACATCGGCCTGCCCCAAGGGCCATTCGGCCAGGTCCGCGTCCACCAACCAGGCTTCCCGGCACGCGGAGTCGGGCAGGCCCGTCAGCAGCGCGCGCGCCTCGGTTTCAAAGGGCGCCCGGCCGTCCAGGGCCCGGCGGGACGGAAGCTCAGGCGCCATGGGCCCAACCGTCCTGGCACCACTGCGACAGCAACCCGCGTGCGTCGGCGCTCAGTGCCGCCAAGTCCGGGGCGCCCAGGCGGCGCTGGTCGGCCAGTTGGCGCATCAGCCGTGCGTCGCGCCCGCCGGCACGGTAGGCCTCGCCGTTGATGAACACGTGTCGGTCGTCGTACATCATGCGGGTGCGGCGGTCCAGGCGCAGGCCCTGCGCGTCGGCCCGCAGGGGGTGGCCGGGCTCGAACCACACCAGGGGCTTGGGGTCGGTGACCACCTCCCCCAGCGCACGCGCCAGCGCCTGTGGACGCGCCAGGGCCCGCGCCACCGCGCCTTGGGCAAAGGCCAGCAGCGAGGCCGGCAGCGCGCCCGGGGTGGCGGTGGCGGCCTGGGCCGCGTCGCGGTAAATGGGGTCGGCGCGGTCCTCGTCGTCGTCCACCAGGCGTGCCAGCAGTTCACGCGCCATCTCGTTGGCGCCCGCGGCCCGAAAGCCCACCGAGCAGGTCATGCACTCGCCCTCGGCCACGCCGTCATGGCCCCACAGCGGCGGCAGGTAGAGCATGTCGCCGGGTTCCAGCACCCATTCCTCCTCGGGCACATAGTCTTTCAGGATCTTCACCGGCATGTTGGGCAGCAGGGTGTTGTCGGCCACGCGGCCGATGCGCCAGCGCCGCCGGCCGTGCACCTGCAACAGGAACACGTCGTAGGAGTCGGTGTGCGGCCCGACGCCGCCGCCGTCGCTGGCCCAGGAGATCATCAGGTCATCCAGGCGCGCCTCGGGCACGAAACGAAACGGCTGCAACATGGCGTGCGCGGCGTCCAGGTGCAGGTCCAGCCCCTGCACCAGCAGCGACCAGTTCGGCCGCTTCAGCGCCGGCAGGGCGCGCCGGCTGAAGGGGCCACGCTGGAGGTTCCAGCGGCCGTCGAAGTGCGTGACCAGGCGCGACTCCACGTCGGCGCTGCCGGCCAGGTTGAACAGGGCGGCGCGGTCGATCGGCGGGGTGACGCCGGGCCAGGCCTGGCGCACCAGCAAGGGCTTCTTCTGCCAATGCCGGCGCATGAAGCGCGCCGGCGACAGCCCGCCCAGCAAGGCGGTGGGAGCGTCGATGTTCATGGGCGCGCATTGTCGCTGCGCCGACCCAGCGAACCCGGATGGGCCATGGAGCCTGTGAGAAGATCTCCTGATGCACATCACAGCCCCCTGCGTCGTCACGCTGACCTGGACCTTGTCCGACGCGCAAGGCCAAGCCATCGACCAGTTGGACGAGCCGGTGGAGTTCTTCTTCGGCGGCGACGACCTGCTGGCCAAGGTGGAAGAGGCCCTGGTGGACCAGGAGACCGGTTTCGAGGCCCACCTGCACCTGGAACCCGAGCACGCCTTCGGCGACTACGACGCCGAACTGGTGTGCTTCGAGGACCGCAGCCTGTTCCCCACCGAACTGGAAGAAGGCATGCAGTTCGACGGCCTGCCCGAAGGCGCGCAGACCACCGGCATGCCGCCCGACCAGATCTACACCGTGACCGAGATCTACCCTTCGCACGTGGTGCTGGATGGCAACCACCCGCTGGCCGGCATGGCGCTGAAGCTGCACCTGACGGTGCGCGACGTGCGCGAAGCCACCGAGGACGAGATCGACGCCGGCACCGTGGGTTCCAGCGCGGTCAGCGTGCTGGCGACCGCGCCCAGTTCACCGCGCCTGCAGTAAACGCTAGCCGCGGCCCGTCGAGCCGAAGCCGGCTTCGCCGCGGTCTGACGATTCGAAGCTGTTCACCACCCGCAGTTCGGCCTGCACCACCGGCACGAACACCAGCTGCGCCACGCGCTCCATCGGATGGATGGTGAAGGACGTGGCGCCGCGGTTCCAGCAGCTGACCATCAGCTGGCCCTGGTAGTCGCTGTCGATCAGGCCCACCAGGTTGCCCAGCACGATGCCGTGCTTGTGGCCCAGGCCCGAGCGCGGCAGGATCAGCGCGGCCAGGCCGGCGTCGCCGATGTGGATGGCCAGGCCGGTGGGCAGCAGCTCGCACTGGCCGGGTTGCAGCGTCAGGGGCGCGTCCAGGATGGCGCGCAGGTCCAGCCCGGCGCTGCCGGCGGTGGCGTAGGCGGGCAATTGCGTGCGGGCGCGTTCGTCCAGCACCTTCAGGGCGATCGTGGTCATGGTGTCGTGGTCAGGTCCTGCCTGGCGGCAGTCGGGCCGCGATCTCGCGCACCAGTTCGCGCGCCAGCGTCAGCTTGTCGGCCGTGGCCAGCGGGTGGTCGCCCTGGGCGTCCACCAGCACCACGGTGTTGTCGTCGCGGCCGAAGGTTGCTGGTCCCAGGTTGCCCACCACCAGGGGCACCTTCTTGCGCACCAGCTTCTCGCGCGCGTGGCGCGCCACGTCCTGGCTTTCGGCGGCGAAGCCGACACAGAACGGCGGTTTCGGCAGCGCCGCCACGCTGGCCAGGATGTCGGGGTTCTCCACCGTCTCGAAATCCAGTGCGCGGCCCGTGGCGCGGGCCTGGGCACCCTTGTCCTTCTTGATCTTGTGTTCCGCCACCGTGGCCGGGCGCCAGTCGGCCACCGCGGCCGTGCCGATGAAGATGTGGTGCCCCGCGGCCAGCGGCAGCACCGCATCATGCATCTGCTGCGCGCTGCGCACATCGATGCGCTGCACATGGCGCGGCGTGGGCAGCGCCACCGGCCCGGCCACCAGGGTGACCTCGGCGCCGGCCTCCTGCGCCGCGCGCGCCAGCGCGAAGCCCATCTTGCCGGACGACAGGTTGGTGATGCCGCGCACCGGGTCGATGGCCTCGAAGGTGGGGCCGGCGGTCACCAGCACGCGCTGGCCTGCCAGGCGCTTGGGCTGGAAGAAGGCGATCAGCTCGTCGCGCAGTTCAACGGCCTCCAGCATGCGGCCGTCGCCGGTTTCGCCGCAGGCCTGGTCGCCGCTGCCGGGGCCCAGCACGGTGGCGCCGTCGGCACGCGCCTGGGCCACGTTGCGCCGGGTGGCCGGGTGGTCCCACATCTCGCGGTTCATGGCCGGGGCCAGCAGCAGCGGGCAGCGGGCGATGGGCCGTGCCAGGCACAGCAGCGACAGCAACTCGTCCGCCCTGCCCTGCGCCAGCTTGGCGATGAAGTCGGCCGAGGCCGGCGCCACCAGCACCGCGTCGGCCTCGCGCGTGAGGTTGATGTGCGCCATGGCGTTGGGTTCGCGCCCGTCCCACTGGCTGGTGTACACCGCGCGGTTGGACAGCGCCTGCATCGTCACCGGCGTGATGAACTGGGTGGCGGCCTCGGTCATGACGACCTGCACGGTGGCACCGGCCTTGACCAGTTCACGCAGCAGTTCGGCGCTCTTGTAGCAGGCGATGCCGCCCGACAGGCCCAGCACGATGTGGCGACCGGCCAGCGCGGAGGTGTCACTCATGCTCAGTTCGATCCATGGCACTTCTTGTACTTGCGCCCACTGCCGCAGGGGCACAGGTCGTTGCGCCCGGGCGTGGCTTCCACGCGCCGCGTGGCGGGCTTGGGCTGGTGCTCCACCCAGTAGCAGCGCAGGTCCTGGGCGGCGAAGAAGGCTTCGTCCATCAGTTGTTCACGGCTGACATCTTCGCCCGGGTGTTCTCGCGCCACGAAGGCGGCCAGGTCGGCGCGGTTCATGGTCAGCGCGGTGATCTGGTTCAGGCAGCCGTGGAACCAGGCGCCGGCCTCGGTGTCCGGCACCGGCTCGGGCCAGTCGGCCGCGAAGGCTTGCACCGCGTCCAGGAAACCTTCGGCCCAGGTCAGGCCGTCCACCAGCGCGTCGGCGGCTTCATCGGCGCTGATGACGCCGCGCTCCACCAGTTCAGCCCGGTCGGCGTCGCTCCAGGTGGCCACCAGGGGCGTCAGGCGCAGCGCGTCGGGCTCGTCCAGCAGGGCTTCGGGGTCCAGTTGCATGGCCAGCACGCGGGCATGCTCGCGCAGCACCGCCAGGGCTTCGTTGCGTGAAGTCGGGTCGCCGAAGGCACGGTCGAAAGCGTCACCCGCCATCTTGGGCAGCCACTCTTCCACAGCCACGGCACGCGGCCCGGCCAGCACGCCGGTGATGAAGCCGTCGGCCCACTCGGTGCTGATGGCGTCGTCGAAGCCGCCCAGCTGGTCGCACAGCGCGATGAAGGCCTCTTGCTGCGCGTCCAGCGGGTGCTCGGCGTCGTCATCGGCGTCCGGGACGGTGGGGTCGGGCTCGCTCACGCCTTGATCTCGCGCGCCTGGATGGTGTACTTGAATCCGTCAGCATCCAGCGAATCGTAGCGGCCGGCGCCGTTCTCGCACTGCGGGTACATCAGGAAGCCCAGCTTCGGGCCGCTGCTGCCGGGCAGGGCCACGTCGTGCGCGGTGTTGTAGGCCAGCCAGTTGCCTTCCCAGCCGCCAAACAGGCCCTTCTTCACCGGTGCCACCAGCGGGTGCGCGGGGTCCTTGATCCATTCGGTGCTTTCCTGGCGCATCACCTTCGCGACGTCGGCCGGGTCCATGGCCACCCAGCCGTAGTCCTTCAGGTACGCCTCGGCGCGGCAGTGTTGCGCACCCTTCAGGTTGGCCGGGTTGCCACCGAGTTCCTTGTAGCCGAAGGCGCTGGGCACCAGGCGAATGCCGTAAACATCGCGCGCCGGCACACCGGACGCGCGGCACAGGCCGACGAACAGCGCGTTCAGGTCGGCGCACTTGCCGCTGAGGTTACCGGTTTCCAGCATGGCCTTGATGTCACCCACGCCGCAGCCACGCACCTTGGGTTCACGGTGGGTGTTCACCACCACCCAATCGTAGATGGCGCGCACCTTGTCCAGGTCGCTGCGCTGGCCTTTGGTGATCTCGGCGGCGGTCTGCTTCACGATGCCGTCGGTGGGCATCAGGTCGGTGGGCTCCATCCAGGCCCGCAGTGTGGCGCTGTCTTCGCTGGCCGGTGTCTTGCGGGCCCAGTCCACGGCGCGGTTCTGGGTGCGGATGCGGCTGGTCACCTCCAGCACCGGGGACGCGGTGCCGGCGGCGAACTCGGCCATCAGCATGCGCGCACCGTAGTGCTGGTCGCCCACCAGCTTGGTGCTGCTGGCATTGCCGCCGAAGCTGTTGTCCAGGGACTGCTGGTAGTCGGTGTTGACCGATGGCAGCGGCACCCACACACGGCTGGCGCCGGTGGGGTTTTTCACCTCCACGCGGGTGGTCATCTCGAACTCGCGCCAGGCGCCGGGCTGGGGCGCGAAGCTGCGTTCCTGCGCCCGCAGGCCGGGTGCAGCCAAGCCCAGGCCCAGAGCCCCCAGGCCCAGCAGCCATTCACGTCGGTCGATTTGCTTCATGCCGTTTCCTTCATTGATTGATGCCCGGCCGAACCCCGGTTCTGGGCCCGGATTGTGATTCAGGTCCGCTGTTTCAGCAGATCGTCCATCCACTGGCGCGCGGCCGGGCCGGACCAGTCGGCTTCACCCATCACCAGCAGGCGCGGGCGGCCGTCGCGACCCACCAGCACGGTGCTGGGGAACACCCGCGAGGTCCAGGCCTTGGTGGCGGCGCCGTCCAGGTCCAGCGCCACAGGCAGGCTGAGGCCGGTGTCGCCAACGAAGCGGCGCACGGTGCGCTCGGCCTCCTGGTAGTTGACCGCCAGCACCTGCAGGCCGTCCGCGGCGTGGCGCTGGGCCAGCAGTTCCAGCGAAGGCATCTCGTCGCGGCAGGGCTCGCACCAGCTGGCCCAGAAGTTCAGCAGCAGCGGCACACCGCGCTGGCTTTTCAGGGCGAACTGCCCGCCCCCCAGCAGCGGCAGGTTCAGGTCCGGCAGGCCACGCTGGGCGGGCCAGGCTTTCACGCTTTGTGCGCCGGCCGTGCCAGCCCAAGCGGCAGCGGCCAGGCCCAGCAGCCAGCGGCGCCTGGATGCGTCCACGCGCGAGGGGCTTGGTGTCATGGGCGGGCACTGTACGGCAAGCCAGAACCCCGTGCGGGCGCAAAGGTTGCGCGCCCCACAGCCACTATGCTGCGCCCATGCCCTGCCTCCATCGACTGCACCCGCGCCTGACCCTGGCCCTGCTGGCCCTGATGGGCGCCTGCGCCACGCCCATCCCCCTGCCCCCGCCGCCGGCCGGCACGCGGGCCCTGGTGTTCGGTGAGCAGCACGACCAGCCCGACCACCAACAGCAGGTGGCTCAGGTGGTGGCGCAACTGGCCCAGCAAGGCCGCCTGGCCGCCGTGGTGCTGGAAATGGCGGACCGCGGCCGGACCACGGCCGCTCTGCCGCGCGATGCGACCGATGCAGCGGTGCGGGACGCCCTGGCCTGGACCAGCTGGCCCTGGGGCGTGTACGCCGACGTGGTGATGGGCGCCGTGCGCGCCGGTGTGCCGGTGCTGGGCGGCAACCTGCCGCGTGCCAGCACCCGCGCCACCATGAACGACGCCAGCCTGGACGACCTGATCGACGCCACGGTGCGCCAGCACCTGGTGCAGGCCGTGCGCGACGGCCATTGCGGCCAGTTGCCGCCAGCGCGTGAACCCGGCATGGTGCGCGTGCAGACCGCGCGCGACGATCACATGGCGCGCACGCTGGAAGAAGCCGCCGCGCAGGCCGCGCCCGGACAAGTGGTGCTGCTGCTCACCGGCATGCAGCACGCGTCGCGCGACCGGGGCGTGCCCTGGCACCTGCAGCGGCGCGGCCAACTGGGTGCGGCCGAGGTCCACGTGGTGGCGTTTGGCCCCGCGGTGCGCAACGCCGGCCTGGCGGTGGACCACGCCCAGCCGGCACGCCGGGTGGAGCGGCCTGACCCCTGCGTGGGCCTGGGTGACAAGCTGCTGGCGCCGCCTGCGGCCGCCAGCGCGGCGGCGTCGGCCGCGCGCTGAACTGCCGCTTCGGGCGCGCTCAGCCGCGCGTGGCGCGGCTGGTGGCCACGGTGGGCGCCTGGTCGTGGATCAGGCGCTTGCCCAGCGACACCACCTCGTCGGTCTGGAAACCCAGCGCGTGGTAGAAGGCCCGCGCCGGGTGGTTGCCGGCGCGCACCTGCAGGTTGATCTTGGGGCAGCCGCGCTCGTGCAGCCAGCCTTCAGCATGGGCCATCAGCGCCCGGCCATGGCCGCGTCGGCGGTGGCGCGGACACACCGCCAGGTAGTTCAGCCAGCCACGGTGGCCGTCGTAGCCCACCATCATGGACGCCACCACCTCGCCGCCATCGTCCCCCACGAACAGGCCTTCGGGCTGGGCCGCCCACTTGCGTTCGATGTCCTTGACCGGGTCGTTCCAGGGCCGCAACAGGTCGCAACGGCGCCACAGCTCGATGAGCCCGGTGCGGTCTGGCGGCTGGTAGTTGCGGATGCGCATGGGCACTCCCGAAGGGGAAACGAAAAGGCCCGCTGGGTGAAAGCGGGCCTGTTCAGAAGAAGGGGGGAGAACTGAAGGCCGGCCCGCTATGGCTTGGATACCTTGGCAAATGTCATGGCGCACAGGCCATGGCGCTGCCAACGCGCCATGGCGTTGGAAATCGGGAACTGTCGGATCCAGCGGTTCACAAGGCCAGTATCGGCGTCACGGTGCAGTGCAGCAAGAAGGGGTTTTCCCGTCCGCCAGGCGCAGAGAGTGCCGCCCGGCTGCAAGCTGTCACAACTTCTGCGCCACCCAGCCCGGCACCGACGCCAATGCAGCGGACAGGCCCGCCGGATCGGTGCCACCGGCCATGGCCAGGTCGGGTTTGCCGCCGCCCTTGCCGCCCACCTGGCCGGCCACGAAGTTCACCAGCTCGCCGGCCTTCACCCGGCCCATCACGTCAGCGGTGGCACCGGCGGCCAATTGCACCTTGCCGCCGTCCACCGCGGCCAGCACGATGGCGGCGCTTTTCAGCTTGTCCTTGAGCTTGTCCATGGTGTCGCGCAGGGTCTTGGCGTCGGCACCGGCCAGCACCGCCGCCAGCACCTTGATGCCCCCCACATCCACCGCCTGCGCCAGCAGTTCGTCGCCCTGGGCGCTGGCCAGCCTGCCCTTCACGGCCGCCATTTCCTTTTCCAGCGCCCGCACCTGGTCCAGCACCGCGCTCACGCGGCCCGGCACCTCGGCGGGCGTGACCTTCAAGGCGCCGGCCACGCCACCCAGCGTGCTTTCCAGCTGCTGCAGGTAGGCCAGTGCGTTGTTGCCGGTGAGGGCTTCGACGCGGCGAATGCCCGCCGCCACGCCGGACTCGGCCACGATCTTGAACAGGCCGATGTCGCCGGTGGCCTTCACATGCGTGCCCCCGCACAGTTCCTTGCTGCTGCCGATGGACAGCACCCGAACCGTGTCGCCGTACTTTTCACCGAACAGCATCATGGCGCCGCTTTTCTGCGCGTCGTCCAGCGCCATCACCTGGGCCTGGGTGGCCGCGTTGGCCAGCACCTCGTCGTTGACCAGGGCCTCGACGCGGCGCACCTGCTCGTCGGTCATGGGGGCGTTGTGCGCAAAGTCGAAGCGGGTGCGTTCGGCATTGACCAGCGAGCCCTTCTGCTGCACGTGGGCACCCAGCACCTCGCGCAGGGCCTTGTGCATCAGGTGGGTGGCGCTGTGGTTGCGCATGGTGCGGGCGCGCGCGGGGGCATCCACCCGGGCGGTGAACACGTCGCCCACTTCCACTTCGCCTTCCAGCACCCGGCCCTGGTGGCCGTGCACGCTGGCCTGCACCTTGATGCAGTCTTCCACCACCACGCGGGCGCGCTGGTTGCGCAGTTCACCCGCATCGCCCACCTGGCCGCCGCTCTCGGCGTAGAAGGGGGTGTGGTCCAGCACGACCACCACATCGTCGCCGGCCTGGGCACGGTTCACCGACTGGCCATCGACGTACAGCGCGGTGACCTTGGACGTTTCGCACACCAGGTGCTCGTGGCCGTGGAAGGTGGTGGCCACCCCGTTGTACTCCAGCCCGGCGGCCATCTTGAACTTGGCCTTCTCGCGGCTTTGGCGTCGCTGCCCGTCCATGGCCGCCTGGAAGCCGACTTCGTCCACCGTGACGCCGCGTTCGCGGCACACGTCGCCGGTCAGGTCCACCGGGAAGCCGAAGGTGTCGTGCAGCTTGAAGGCGGTGGCGCCGTCGATCTGCTTGGCGCCCTGGGCCAGCGCGGTTTCCAGCAGTTCCATGCCGTGGGCGATGGTCTGGAAGAAACGCTCTTCCTCCACCTTCAGCACTTCGGTCACCCGCGCGGCCTGGCGCGCCAGGTCGGGGTAGGCCTCGCCCATCTCGGCGGCCAGGGGTGCGACCAGGGTGTGGAAGAAGGGCTTGCGCGCACCCAGCTTGTAGCCATGGCGGATGGCGCGGCGGGCAATGCGGCGCAGCACGTAGCCGCGGCCTTCGTTGCCGGGGATCACGCCATCGGCCACGGTGAAGGCGCAGGCGCGGATGTGGTCGGCAATGACCTTCAGCGAGGGGCTGTCCTTGTCGCAGTCGCCACCGCCTGCCGTGTCCACCGCCTGCTTGGCCGCGGCCAGCAGGCGCACAAACATGTCGATCTCGTAGTTGCTGTGCACATGCTGCAGCACCGCGGCCAGGCGTTCCAGGCCCATGCCGGTGTCCACGCTGGGCTTGGGCAGCGGGTGCATCACACCGTCTTCGGTGCGGTTGAACTGCATGAAGACGTTGTTCCAGATCTCGATGTAGCGGTCACCGTCCTGCTCGGGGCTGCCGGGCGGGCCGCCGGCCACGTCGGGGCCGTGGTCGTAGAAGATCTCGCTGCACGGGCCGCAGGGGCCGGTGTCGCCCATCATCCAGAAGTTGTCGCTGGCGTAACGCGCACCCTTGTTGTCGCCGATGCGCACGATGCGCTCGGCCGGCAGGCCGATGTCCTTCAGCCAGATGTCGTAGGCCTCGTCGTCCTCGGCATAGACCGTGGCCCACAGCTTGTCGGCCGGCAGCTTGAAGTGCACGGTGAGCAACTCCCACGCGAACTTCAGCGCGTCGCGCTTGAAGTAGTCGCCGAAGCTGAAGTTGCCCAGCATCTCGAAGAAGGTGTGGTGGCGCGCGGTGTAACCCACGTTGTCCAGGTCGTTGTGCTTGCCGCCGGCGCGGATGCACTTCTGGCTGGTGGTCGCCCGGCTGTAGGCCCGCTTGTCGAAGCCCAGGAACACGTCCTTGAACTGGTTCATGCCCGCGTTGGTGAACAGCAGCGTCGGGTCGTCGCCAGGCACCACCGGCGAACTGGCTACCACCTGGTGCCCCTTGGATTCAAAGAATTTAAGGAATGTGCTGCGAATCTCGGCGGCTTTCATCCGGGGGCTTTCTGGTGGGCAATGGGCAGTGCGGCAGCGGCCTGGCGCCCGCCGCCGCAGCAGGCGCAAAGGCCTGGTGAGCGAAGCCCTTGATTATAGAAGCGCGCCCCCATGCCTTCCGGGCGCGCCCACCTGGGGCGCAGCGGCGTTGCGCTGCACCGTCAAAGCGTGCGGCTGGCCGCCGCAACGGGGCAGGACAAATCGTCGCGGCCGAAACGAGGTCCACGAGGGGGAATGCCTGGCTGCAGATGCATGCGGCGTCAATTGGTCGCACCCGAGCGCGGGAGCAGTGAATCAGACTTTGAGTCCTAACATTCCCAACGTTCCATGGCTCGCGATAGCGGCGACCTTGCGTGCCGGCTTTGGCATGGCATGGCAAGGAGGGGGAGGCGTCATCCAGGTTGGGTGTGCGCTGGGATGTTGGACAGGGACGTGGCGCGAAGGAAGGCTGTGGAAGGGCTTCCGGGGCGCTGAAACCAGATCGCCGAACGGTCGGCGACAACGAATGGAGATGCCGTGAAAGTTACATCGCGCAAGCGCATGCTGAAGTGGTTGACCTTGGCCCCGCTGCTGGCCATGACCCAGTTGCATGCCGGCCTGATCGGCCAGGGCTTCCTGAGCATGAGCCAGGCCTTCCCGGGCAAGGGAATGGTCAAGAAGGAAGCCGAAATCCTGGTGAAGTTCAAGCCGGGCGTGGCCAAGGCCACGAAGGACGCGAAGCACGCCGCCGAAGGCAACGAGGTGGTGCGCGAAGTGGCGCGATACAACCTTCAGACTGTGCGCATCTCCCCGGCCCAGCCGGTGGACCAGGCCATCGCCGCCTACAAGGCCGACCCGAACGTGGAGTTCGTGGAGCCGAACTTCGAAATCAAGGTCCAGGCCCTGCCCAACGACCCGGGCTTCAGCTCCCAGTGGGGCATGCTGAACACCGGCGCGCTGGGCGGTGTGGCCGGCGCCGACGTCAAGGCCACCACGGCCTGGGACCGCGGCACCGGCAGCACCGACGTGGTGGTGCTGGTCATCGACACCGGCATCTGGTGGACCTCGGTGCCCGACCCCGTCACGGGCCTGGTCACCACGCGCCAGCACCAGGACCTGGTGGGCAACGTCTGGGTGAACCCTGGCGAAATCCCGAACAACGGCATCGACGATGACGGCAACGGCTACATCGACGACGTGCACGGCTATGACATGGTCAACAACGATGGCGACCCGCTGGACGACAACGGCCACGGCACGCACGTGGCCGGCATCCTGGGTGCTGCTGGCAACAATGCCGTGGGCATTGCCGGCGTGAACTGGCACGTCAAGATCGCCGCCTGCAAGGCGCTGGACGGCAACGGCACCGGCTCGCTGGACAACGCGGTGCGCTGCCTGGAATACGCCCGCGTCCTGAAGGACCGCGGCGTGAACGTGGTGGTGACGAACAACAGCTACGGCGGCCTGTCCACGGACCCCGACCTGACGCCGGTTCGCATTGCTGCGATGAACGACGCCATCGCCGCCCAGACCGACATCCTGTTCGTGGCCGCGGCCGGCAACACCGGCGCCGGTGGCCAGGACAACGACGTGGTGGACTTCTTCCCCGCCGACTACGCGCTGCCCAACGTCATCGCCGTGGCCGCCACCGACCGCAAGGACGCCCTGGCCAGCTTCTCGCACTACGGGCGCCATTCGGTGCACGTGGGCGCACCCGGCGTTGAAATCCTGAGCCTGCTCAATGGCGAAGGCAACAACTACGTCACCGCACCGGGCACCTCGCAGGCCGCACCGTACGTCTCGGGCCTGGCCGCGCTGATCAAGTCGCAGAACCCGACCATGGACTCGCGCACGATCAAGAACCTGATCCTGGCCGGTGGCGACATCGTCCCCGCGCTGCAAGGCAAGACCATCACCGGTCGCCGCCTGAACCTGGACACCTCGACCGCCTGCACCAACAAGCCGCTGTTCACGTCCCTGAAGGTGGCCCCGGCCATCACCGTGGGCGTGCCCAACACCCTCTCGGCCATCAGCATCAACTGCGGCACCCCTGTGGGCCCGGTCACCGCCACCACCTCTTCCGGCCAGGTGATCTCGCTGCTGGACGACGGCGTGGCCCCCGACCAGCTGGCCGGCGACGGTGAATTCACCGCCACCTGGACCCCGACCTCGGGTTTTGCCTTCATCGACTTCGTCTCGCCCGCCGGCACCGAGCGCCTGAGCGCCGTGGACCTGCAGCCCACCGCCGTGTCGGTGGCGCCGGCCATTGCCAACCTGGGCGACACCGTGACGGTGACCCTGACGGTCAGCAACCCCGGTACCAGCCAGTCCGCCGCGCCGGCTTCCGCCGCCAACGTCTACCTGTCGGTCGACGGCGTCATCGCCCAGGCCGACCTGCTGCTGGGCCCGGTGCAGATTCCCGGCATCCCGGCCGGCCAGACGCGCACCGTGACGGCCACCTTCCCGATTCCCACCACCCTGACGCCCGGCACCTACTTCGTGGGCACCATCGTCGACCCGACCAATGTGATCGTGGAAGCGCTGGAAACCAACAACACGCTGGCCGGCAACGCCATCACGATCAACGCGTCCACCGTGGACCTGACGGTCACCGCCAGCTCCGCACCGGCCACCGCCGTGCTGGGCAGCGCCATCACCGTGTCCGGCACCGTCACCAACGGCGGCACCGGTGCAGCCGCGGCGTCCACGCTGAGCTTCTACCTGTCCAGCGACAACGTGCTCAGCGCCAACGACACCCTGGTGGGCACCGCGGCCATCAACGCCCTGGCCGCCAACGGCGGGTTCCAGCTGGCCAGCGGCTCGGTCACCGTGCCGGCCAGCCTGCCCGCAGGAACCTACTTCCTGATCGCGGTGGCCGACTCTGCCAACGTGGTGCTGGAAAGCAATGAAGGCAACAACACCCGTGCGGTGAACACCATCGTGGTCAGCGCCCCGGCGCGCGACCTGACGGTGTCGTCGGTAAGCAACCCCAGCACCTCGGTCAATTCGGGCACCCTGTCGCTGTCGGCCACGGTGCGCAACACCGGCACGGTGGCGGCCCCGATCGGCACCAAGGTTCGCTGGTACGTGTCGGCCGACGCCGTCATCGCCACCACCGACGTGGCGCTGACCAACACAGCCGGCTCGGCGCCCTGCGAAACCGCCTTCACCTCGACCCTGTCGGGTGGCAGCAGCCGCACGGTGTCGGCATCCTGCCGCATTCCGGCGGACGTGATTGCCGGTTCCTACTACATCGGCGCCATCGTCGACCCGGACAACGCCGTGGCCGAGAACAACGAAACCAACAACACCCGCGCCGGCGGCACCAAGATCACGGTGAGCTACTCGGTGGACCTGACCATGACCGCCGTGGCCGGCCCGGCCACCGGCGCCACCGGCCAGAACGTCACCTTCACCGGCACGGTGCGCAACGCCGGCGCCGCGGCCGCGGGCTCCACGGTGGTGAACTTCTACCTGTCCAGCGATTCGACCATCACCACCAGCGACCGCCTGATCGCCAGCACCACCGTGGCCTCGGTGGCCGCGGGAGCCTCGGTGCCGGTGACGGCCACGGCCGCCCTGCGCACCGACCTGCCGGCCGGCATCTACTACATCGGCGCCATCGCCGACCCGGCCAACCTGGTGGCGGAGTCCAACAACAACAACAACGCGCTGGCCAGCGTGAACCGCATCACCACGTCCTACGGTCCCGACCTGGTGATCACCTCGGTGAACACCACGTCCACCACCCCGACCCGCGGCACGGCCATCCCGGTCACCGGCACGGTGCTGAACCAGGGCGTGGGGGCCATCGGTGCGGCCACCGACCGCCGTGTCATCGAGAACGGTTCGACGGTCACCGTGGGCATCTACCTGTCCACGAACCCGAACATCACGGTCTTCGACACGCTGATCGGCACCTACACCTTCTCGTCGCTGGCGGCCGGCACGTCGCTGCCGTTCACCGTGAACGCCACCATCCCGGCCGGCATGACGGTGGGCAACTACTACATCGGGGCCATTGCAGACCGTGCCACGGCCGTTCGTGAATCGAACGAGCTGAACAACGCGCTGCCGGGCAACCTGATCTCGGTGCGCTGAGGACACCCCGTCCAAGGCGTTTCACAGCACAGCCGGCAAGGCCCACCCCCTTGCCGGCCGTGACTCAAAAAACGGGGCGAACACGCCCCGTATTCAATTCAGGAGCTGATTCACATGTTCACCACCAAGAAGTCCGCTCGGCGCTTGGCCGCCACGCTGTTCACGCTGGCCCTGGCGGCAGCGGGCGCGGCCCAAGCCGCTGGCACCGTGGGCAGCACCCTGCCCGCTGCCTTCGCCACCGTCCAGGACGCCTCGCTGGGCGCGACGGTGCTTGGCTTCGGCGCTGCCGGCAAGGCCGTTCGCACGCCGGTGATCTTCCTGCACGGCAACGGCGGCACGCCCTTTGAATCGTCCTGCGGCAGCCACATCGGGCCCAACCTGCAGGCCATGGCGCAGTTCTTCGCCGACAGCGGCTACACGCCCAGTGAGCTGTGGGGGCTGGCCTGGCAGGGCGACCAGTGCGACCTGGTCAGCGCCACGGCCAACGCCTCCAGCCTGGCGCACAGCATCACCGCCAACGTGGCCGACCTGCGCCAGTTCGTTGCCGCCGTGCTGGCGTCCACGGGCGCCAGCAAGGTGGACATCGTCGCCTATGGCGAAGGCGTGGTGCTGGCGCGCGAATGGGTGCGCCAGGACAGCGCCGTGCGCAAGGTGCGGCGCCTGGTGGCCATCGACGGCACCAACCATGGCACGCTGATGTGCTCGCCGGCCTCGGGCAATTACTGGCAGAACGCTTTCGTGGGCGGCTTCACGCCCAACAGCCCCTACTGCCAGGAACTGGGTTCGCCCAGCACGCCCTTCCTGACGCTGCTGAACCGAACGCGGATGCGCATCAGCCCCAGCAGCACGCTGGTCATCCGCAATGGCGACGCCAGCTACCCGTACATGTCGGTGAAGGACGGCATGATCAACCCGGTGCCGTCGATCGACGCCTACGGCAAGGCGGTGGACTTCTCCAGCAGCCCCAGCATCTCGGGCGCCTACGAGCTGGTGGTCACCGGCCAGGGCAGCTACGACCCCTTGGCCGGCACCGCCCACGTGGGCATCGGCAATTCGCCCGCCACCTGGCAAGCCGCGCTGAACTTCCTGAAGCGCTGAAGGCCTGCCCAGCGCCCGGCGCGTTCATCGGGGCCCTGCGGGGCCCCTTTTTCATGGCCGGCGCGGCGCGGCGCACTAAAGTACAGGGATGCGCCCGACCGCGGCGCGTTCAAGGAAAGACCCTGCCATGAAGCGTGACGCCCCCCCGAACATCGTCGCCAGGAACAACGCCGCCTTGATGGCCCGCCGCCGCGCTGCCCTGCCGGCCGGCCTGGGCCAGACCTACGAGGTGTTCGTGGACCGCGCCGACAACGCCGAGGTCTGGGATGTGGAAGGCCAACGCTACATCGACTTCGCCGGCGGCATCGCGGTGCTGAACACCGGCCACAGCCACCCCAAGATCGTGGCGGCGGTGAAGGCCCAACTGGAGCGCTTTTCCCACACCTGCTTCCAGGTGCTGGCCTACGAGCCCTATGTGGAACTGGCTGAGAGGCTGATCGCCAAGACCCCCGGCGCCTTCGCCAAGAAGGCCTATTTCCTGTCCACCGGCGCCGAAGCGGTGGAAAACGCCGTCAAGGTGGCGCGCGCCGCCACCAAGCGCCAGGGCGTCATCGCCTTTGGCGGCGGCTTTCACGGCCGCACGCTGCTGGGCATGGCGCTCACCGGCAAGGTGGCGCCCTACAAGGCCGGCTTCGGCCCCTTCCCGGCCGAGATCTACCACGCGCTGTTCCCCAGCGACCTGCATGGCATCAGCGTGGACGCGGCGATGGCGTCCATCGAGCACATCTTCAAGTACGACATCGAGCCCGCGCGCGTGGCGGCCATCATCCTGGAGCCGGTTCAGGGCGAAGGCGGTTTCTACGTCGCGCCGCCGGCGTTTGCGCAGCGCCTGCGCGCGCTGTGCGACCTGCATGGCATCGTGCTCATCGCCGACGAGGTGCAGACCGGCGCCGGCCGCACCGGCACCTGGCTGGCCTGCGAACAATGGGGCGGCGTGGTGCCCGACATCGTCACCATGGCCAAAAGCATGGCGGGGGGCTTTCCCATCTCGGCGGTCATCGGCCGCGCTGAATTGATGGACGCACCCGGCCCCGGCGGCCTGGGCGGCACCTACGCCGGCAACCCCCTGGCCTGTGCCGCCGCGCTGGCGGTGCTGGACATCTTCGAGCAGGACGGCCTGATGGAACGCGGCCGGGCCGTGGGCCAGCGCCTGCGCACCGGCCTGGACGAACTGGCTCGACAGGACAAGGGCATCGGCGAGGTGCGCGGCCTGGGGCCGATGCTGGCGATCGAGCTGTTCAAGAACGGCGACATGGCGCAGCCCGACGCCGACCGCACCAAGCGCATCTGCGCCGAAGCCCTGAAGCGCGGCCTGGTGCTGCTGTCCTGCGGCGTGTACGGCAACGTGATCCGCATCCTGGTGCCGCTGACCGCCAGCGACGCGGTGCTGGACGAAGGCCTGGGCCTGCTGGGCGCCGCGCTCGCCGCCACGGCGTGAGTGCCGTCGCGCAGCCGCAGGGCGGAACGGGCGGGCCACAATACCCCGCTGTGACCGCCCTGCCCCCAGCCACTGCAGCAGCCGCTGGCCACACCCTGGTGGCCTTCAAGGGTGTGCAGAAAACCTACGACGGCGCCACGCTGGTGGTGAAGTCGCTGGACCTGGACGTCCGCCGCGGCGAGTTCCTCACCCTGCTGGGCCCGTCGGGCTCGGGCAAGACCACCTGCCTGATGATGCTGGCGGGGTTTGAATCGCCCACCGCCGGCGAGATCCTGCTGAACGGCCAGCCGATCACGCGCACGCCGCCGCACAAGCGCAACTTCGGCATGGTGTTCCAGAACTACGCGCTGTTCCCGCACATGACGGTGGCCGAGAACGTGGCCTATCCGCTGACGGTGCGCAAGGCGCCCAGGGACGAATTGGCGCGCAAGGTGGCCCAGGCCCTGGCCATGGTGCAGCTCAGCGGCAAGGACGCCCGCTACCCCGCCCAGTTGTCCGGCGGCCAGCAGCAGCGCGTGGCCCTGGCCCGCGCCCTGGTCTTCGAGCCCCAGCTGGTGCTGATGGACGAGCCCCTGGGCGCGCTGGACAAGCAACTGCGCGAGCACATGCAGATCGAGCTGAAGGAACTGCACCGCCAACTGGGCGTGACCTTCGTCTATGTCACCCACGACCAGGGTGAAGCCCTGACCATGAGCGACCGTGTGGCGGTGTTCGACGATGGCGTCATCCAGCAGATCGCGCCGGTGGACCGCCTGTACGAAGCGCCGGCCAACCGCTTCGTGGCCGGCTTCGTGGGCGATGCCACGGTGCTGCAGGGCCAGTTCGCCAGCGGCTCCACGGGCCGGAGCGAATTGGTGCTGCCCGAAGGCCGCCTGGCCGGCGTGGACGTGAACGGCGCGCAGCCCGGCAGCGCGGTGCTGGCCAGCATCCGCCCCGAACGCATCGACGCCCACTTCAGCCAGCCGCCCATGCACGCCAACATGCTGGCGGGCACGGTGAACGACGTCATCTACTTCGGCGACCACCTGCGCCTGCGCTGTGCCCTGCCCGGCCAGGCCCCCGCGACGGTGAAGCTTCCCCTTTCCAGCGGCGCGCAGCCGCTGGCCGGACAGCCCGTGTGGCTGCACTTTCCCCAGGCGTTCCTGCGCATTTACGCCTGAGCCCTTGTCCATCGCATTTCCCCTTCCAAGCCACGTTCCCCTGGAGAGAGAGGCCCCATGAAGACCATCGCCCTTGCCGCCGTCGCCCTGTTCGCCCTGCCCGCGCTGGCGCAGAGCCAGCTCACCGTCGTCAACTTTGGCGGCGCCAACGCCAACGCGCAGAAGAAGGCCTACTACGAGCCCTTCGAGAAGGCCACCGGCACCAAGGTGGTCTCGGTGGAATACAACGGCGAACAGGCCAAGGTCAAGGCCATGGTCGAAGCCAAGAAGGTGAGCTGGGACGTGGTGGAGCTGGAAAGCCCCGACGTGGGCCGCGGCTGCGACGAGGGCCTGTTCGAGAAGCTGGACTACAGCAGAATAGGCAACAAGGCCGACTTCGCGCCCGCGGCAGCCGTCACCGACTGCGGCATCGGCATCTTCGTGTGGTCCACCGTCATGGCCTACAACGCCGACAAGCTGAAGGACGCCCCCAAGACCTGGGCCGACTTCTGGGACGTGAAGAAGTTTCCCGGCAAACGCGCCATGCGCAAGGGTGCGCGCTACAACGTCGAATTCGCGCTGATGGCCGACGGCGTGAAGCCGGGCGACGTGTACAAGCTGCTGGCCACCAAGGAAGGTGCCGAACGCGCCTTCAAGAAGCTGACCGAGCTGAAGCCCAACATCCAGTGGTGGGAGGCCGGCGCCCAGCCGCCGCAGTTCCTGGTGGCCGGTGACGTGGTGATGGCCACCGCCTACAACGGCCGCATCGACGCCGCCGCGCGCGAAGGCAAGAACCTGAAGATCAACTGGGCCGGCCAGATCTTCGACCTGGAGTACTACGGCATCGTCAAGGGCTCGCCCAACCGCGACGCGGCCTACAAGTTCCTGGCCCAGTCGCTGGCGGCCGACCCGCAGGCGGAATACGCCAGGAACATCGCCTACGGCCCCACCAACACCAAGGCCCTGGCCAAGCTGGACGCCAAGACCCTGGGCAACCTGCCCACGGCCCAGGCCAACATGCAGGGCGCGCTGGAGTTCAACATCAAGTTCTGGGCCGACCAGGGTGAAGCGCTGGAAAAGCGCTTCGCCTCCTGGGCCACGCAGTAAGGCGCCTCGCTGCACGGCATGAGCGGCACCGCCACGCTGCCAACGATCGGCTCGCCGGAACTGGCACGCACCCTGGCGCGTGTGCAGGCCCGGCGCCGCTGGTCGGCCGTGGCGCTGACGCTGCCGCTGCTGCTGTTCCTGCTGGCCACCCTGCTGGTGCCCATCGCGCTGCTGCTCAAGCGTGCGGTGGAAAACCCCGAGGTGGCCAACACCCTGCCGCTGGCCAGCCAGGCCCTGGCCGGCTGGGACCACCGGGGGCAGCCGCCCGATGCCGCTTTCGCCGCCATTGCCAAGGACTTGGGGCGCCTGGACGAAGGCGCGCAGGCCGGCGCCCTGGCCCGGCGCCTGAACGCCGAGGTGCCCGGCGGGCGTTCGCTGGTGATGGGCAGCTACCGCGCCATCCAGGGCGACTGGAAGAACCAGCCACCGGCCAACGACGCCCAGGCGCGTGAACGCCTGCTGGCGCTGGACGAACGCTGGGGCGACCTGACCTACTGGCACGCGATTGCCAAGAACGCCCAGCGCTGGACCCCCGACTACCTGCTGACCAGCGTGGACCTGAAGCGCGGCGTGGCCGGCGGCATCGAACAGGTGGAACCCGACCAGCGCGTCTTCGGCGGCATCCTGCTGCGCACCTTCGCCATCAGCGCCCAGGTCACCGTGCTGTGCCTGCTGCTGGCCTACCCGCTGGCCTGGTGGCTGTCCACCCTGCCGGCGCGAAAGGCCAATGTGCTGATGATCCTGGTGCTGGTGCCTTTCTGGACGTCCATCCTGGTGCGGGTGGCGGCCTGGATCGTGCTGCTGCAGCGCGAGGGCCTGGTGAACAAGGCGCTGCTGTCGCTGCACCTGGTGTCGCAGCCGCTGGAGTTGCTGTTCAACCGCGTGGGTGTGGTCATCGCCATGACGCACATCCTGCTGCCCTTCATGATCCTGCCGCTGTACAGCGTGATGAAGGCCGTGCCGCCCAGTTACCTGCGCGCCGCGGTGTCGCTGGGCAGCGCGCCGCTGGCGGCCTTCTTCCGCGTGGTGGTGCCACAAACCTATGCCGGCATCGGCGCCGGGGCGCTGCTGGTGTTCATCCTGAGCATCGGCTACTACGTCACCCCGGCGCTGCTGGGCGGGCCCAACGACCAGATGATCAGCTACTACATCGCCCAGTACACCAACGTGAATGTGAACTGGGGCATGGCCTGCGCCCTGGGCGCGGTGCTGCTGGCGGCCACGCTGGTGCTGTACGGGCTGTACCGCAAGCTGGCGAAGGCCGAACTCAGCCTGGGCTGAAGCACATGCCCCACCTGCCCGCCTTTCCCGCCTATTACACGCCGCTGGACAAAGCCGGCTGGATCGCCCTGCGCGTCTTCGGCGTGACGCTGCTGGCCTTCCTGCTGCTGCCCATCCTGGTGATCGTGCCGCTGTCGTTCTCGGCCAGTTCCTTCCTGTCCTACCCCATGCCGGGCTGGTCGCTGCAGTGGTACGACAACCTGTTCACGTCTGCCGAATGGGGCCGCGCGGCGAAGAACAGCTTCATCGTCGCGCCGGCGGCCACGCTCATCGCCACCGTGCTGGGCACGCTGACGGCCGTGGGCCTGGCGCGGGTGGACTTCCCCGGCAAGGGCCTGCTGATGGCCGTGCTGATCGCCCCCATGGTGGTGCCCATCGTGGTGGTGGGCGTGGCCACCTACCTGTTCTTCGCGCCGCTGGGCTTGAGCGACAGCTACACCGGGCTGATCCTGGTGCATGCGGCGCTGGGCGCACCCTTCGTCGTCACCACCGTGCTGGCCACGCTGGCGGGCTTCAACCACAACCTGGTGCGCGCGTCGCTCAGCCTGGGCGCCGGGCCGCTGACCACCTTCTTCCGTGTCACCCTGCCGGTGATTGCCCCAGGCGTGATCTCGGGTGCGCTGTTCGCGTTTGCCACCAGTTTCGACGAGGTGGTGGTCACGCTCTTCCTGGCCGGCCCGGACCAGGTGACGCTGCCGCGACAGATGTTCACCGGCATCCGCGAGAACATCAATCCCACCATCGCCGCCGTGGCCACACTGCTGACGATCTTCACCACCGCGCTGATGCTGGCGCTGGAGTGGCTGCGCGGCCGGCGCCGCTAGACCATCTCGCAAGGAAACCCCTGACCATGGACATGAAGACCTCCCCGCTCGCGACCCTGGCCGACGCCAGCCTGCTGAAGACCGACGCCCTGATCAACGGCGAATGGGTGAAAGGCAGTTCGCGCTTCGACGTGACCGACCCCGCCACCGGGCAGACACTGACCCATGTGGCCAACCTGGGCGCGGCCGAGACCGCACAGGCCATCGCCGCGGCCAATGCCGCCTGGCCGGCCTGGCGTGCCAAGACCGCCAAGGAACGCCACGCCATCCTGATGAAGTGGTTCGCGCTGCTGAACCAGCACGCCGACGACCTGGCCCGCATCATGACGGCCGAACAAGGCAAGCCCCTGGCCGAAGCCCGCGGCGAAGTCATCTACGGCGCCAGCTTCATCGAGTGGTTTGCCGAAGAGGGCAAGCGCGTGTATGGCGAAACCATCCCCAGCACCGACGCCACCAAGCGCTACCTCATCCTGAAGCAGCCCATCGGCGTGTGCGCGGCCATCACGCCCTGGAACTTCCCGATCGCGATGATCACCCGCAAGGTGGCGCCGGCCCTGGCCGCGGGCTGCCCGGTCATCATCAAGCCGGCCGAGGCCACGCCGCTGTCGGCGCTGGCTGCGGCCGAACTGGCACAGCGCGCCGGCATGCCGGCGGGGGTGCTGAACATCGTCACGGCGGATGCCGACCAGTCCATCGCCGTGGGCAAGGCCCTGTGCGCGTCCGACGTGGTGCGCCACCTGTCCTTCACCGGGTCCACCGAAGTCGGCCGCATCCTGATGGCGCAGAGCGCGCCCACGGTGAAGAAGATCTCGCTGGAACTGGGCGGCAATGCGCCCTTCATTGTCTTCGACGACGCCGACATCGACTCGGCCGTGGAAGGCGCCATGGTCAGCAAGTACCGCAATGCCGGCCAGACCTGCGTGTGCGCCAACCGCCTCTATGTGCAGGACAGCGTGTACGACGCCTTCATCAGCAAGCTGGCGGAAAAGGCCAAAGGCTTGAAGGTGGGCAATGGCTTCGAGGCCGGCGTGACCACCGGCCCGCTGATCGACGACCAGGCCATCGCCAAGGTGGAGGCCCATGTGGCCGACGCGCTGGCCAAGGGCGCCAAGGTGGTGGTGGGGGGCTCGCGCATCGGTGAACGCTTCTACACCCCCACGGTGCTGTCCGAGGTGACGCCCGACATGCTGTGCAGCCGCGAAGAAACCTTCGGCCCGGTGGCGCCGGTGTTCCGCTTCAAGACCGAGGCCGAGGCCATAGCCCTGGCCAACGCCACGGAGTTTGGTCTCGCCAGCTACTTCTACAGCCGCGACATCGGCCGTATCTTCCGCGTGGGCGAAGCGCTGGAGTACGGCATGGTGGGCATCAACACCGGGCTGATCAGCGTGGCCGAGGTGCCCTTCGGCGGCGTGAAGCAAAGCGGGCTGGGTCGCGAAGGTTCGCACCAGGGCATCGACGACTACGTGGAGACCAAGTACCTGTGCCTGGGTGACCTGCACAAGTAGCCGCGCCAATCTGGCAAGGGACCAGCTGTGGATCGGGCCTGAACGACCTGCTGGCCCACTTCGGCGCCGCCGCGCAGGCCATCGGCATGCAACTTCGGTGTCACCACCGGGCGACCATTCGGCGCAAAAAAAGGCCCTCTGGGGGCCTGGGAGCAGAAAGCGCTGGAGCGGGTGAAGGGAATCGAACCCTCGTATGAAGCTTGGGAAGCTGCCGTTCTACCATTGAACTACACCCGCGCAGGGCCCGCATTCTAGCGTGGCGTGCTGCCTGGCACCCGGGCGGGGCAGCGGCCGTTTCAAGCCGGCGCCAACTTGGCCGATAAGTCCCGTAGAGGTGGCACACGCCGCCCACCCCGCCGACCGCCATGAATCCACGCTTGAACCGTCGCCAATGCCTGGCCCTGGCAATGGCCATGCCTTCGGGCGCCCGCAGCCAGACCCGCGCCGCCTGGAGCCTGGCCGTGGTGCCGCAGTTTTCATCGCTGGATATCCACCGCGACTGGGTTCCCCTGCTGGAGCGTTTGGAGCACGACAGCGGCATCCGGCTGGAGTTGAAGTCCGCCGCCACCATCCCGAAGTTCGAGGCCGAGGTGCTGGCCGGCCAGGCCGACTTTGCCTACCTGAACCCCTACCACCAGGTCATGGCCCACCGCGCCCAAGGCTACCTGCCCATGGTGCGGGACAGCCAGCCGCTGTCGGGCATCCTGGTGGTGCGCAAGGACGACCCCATCCGCAGCGTGCAGGAACTGCAAGGCCGTGAAGTCGGCTTCCCGGCGCCCAACGCCTTTGGTGCGTCGCTGTGGATGCGGGCCTTGCTGGCCGAGCGCGAAAAGGTGCAGATTCGCCCGCTCTACCTGCAGACCCACAGCAATGTGTACCGCCAGGTCGTGCGCGGCAAAACGGTGGCCGGCGGCGGCATTGCCCACACTTTGGAGCAGGAGCGCGACGAAGTGCGTGCCGAACTGCGGGTGCTGATGGAAACCCCCGGCGCCGCGCCACACCCCTTGAGCGCCCACCCTCGCGTGCCGGCCGAGGTTCGCCAGGCCGTCACACAGACCCTGCTGCGCCTGGCGGCCTCGCCCGCCACCCAGCCGCTGCTGAAGGCGGTGCATCTGCCAGCCCTGATGTTGGCCGACCAGGCCCGGGACTACGCGCCGCTGGAACGCTTCCGACTGGAACGCTACGTGGTCCTGCCCACCCCGGGCGCCTGACATGACCGAAGACCGCGGCGCGCCCGGTGCGCCCAAGGCCTGGTTCCCGCTGCGCCTGGGTGGGCTGCGCGCGCAGCTCACGTTGTTCACCGTGGGGGCCATGCTGGCGTCGCTGTCGCTGCTGGCCGCCTACACGCTGCACGAGCAGACCCGCCTGGCCCGCACCGGCCTGGAGCAGCAGGCCGCGGCAGTGGCCCGCAGCATTGCGCTGGGCAGCGAAAGCCCGCTGCTGGACGAGCGCCTGGACACGGTGGAAGAGCTCACGCTGCGCGCGGCCGACTTTCCCGGTGTGAACGAGGTGTGGGTGATGGATGCCCATGGCAGCACCCTGACCCATGTGAAGCGCCAGCCGGGTGGCGGCGCCCTGAGCACGCCCTACGGCAAGCTGCACCAGCGCCTGCCGCGGCCCGCGCTGGCCCAGCCGCTGATCGAAACGGGCGAGCAATGGCTCGTGGCCTGGCACCCGGTGCAGGCCGGGCGCCTGCTGGGCTGGGTGCGTGTGGACCACAGCACCACCACGCTGCAGGACATTCGCCGCCGCATCCTGGCCAGCACCGTGGCCGCCTGCGCCCTGGCCCTGCTGGGCAGCCTGCTGATGCTGCGCGCGTTGTTGCGGCGGCCCATGGACGCCCTGGACCGGGCCCGGCATTTCGCCACCCGGCTGGAGCAGGACGCGGGCGAGCAATTGCCCGACCCCGGCGGTGCGCGCGAGACCTCGCAGCTGGTGCTGGCGCTCAACCGCCTGTCGTCCCAGCTGCAGCGCCAGCACCAGGACATCACCGAAGCCTTCGCCCGCCTGCAGCGCCAGGAATCGCAGCTGGCCGACCGCAACGAACAGCTGGCGAACATCTTCGCGCTCAGCCCCGACGGCCTGGTGTCCATGGACAGCGAAGGCCAGATCCGCTTCGCCAACCCGGCCTTTGCCCGCCTGCTGGGCCTGGAAGCCCCCGCTCTGCTGGGTCGCAGCGAAGCCTGGCTGGACGCGCAGTTGCGCGCGGCCAGCGAGCAGGCCGAGCAGCTACCGCCGCTGGCCCAGGTGTTGGACGCGGGCAGCACCGGGCGCCACAGCCTGGTGCTGGCACGGCCCCGCTCGCTGCAGCTGCGGCTGGTGGGCGTGCGCGGCCACAGCGCGGCGGCCAGCCGCCTGCTGCTGGCCCGCGACATGACCCACGACGCCGAAGTGGACCGCCTGAAAAGCGAGTTCATCGCCACCGCGGCCCACGAGCTGCGAACCCCCATGACCAGCATCCACGGGTTCACCGAGCTGTTGATGGACCCGCGCTTTCCGCCCGGCAAGCAGGCCCAGGTGCTGGCCAAGGTGCACCGGCACAGCAGCGCCATGATCGAGATCGTGAACGACCTGCTCGACCTGTCGCGACTGGAAGCGCGAGGCGGCAGCGACTTCGAGCCCAGCACCGTGGACCTGGCCGACCTGGTGCGTGAAACCATCGGCGACCTGGCCCTGCCCGCCGAGCGTGCGGCACCGCAATGGCAGGCACCGGCCGTGGCGCTGCAGGTGCGCGCCGACCGGCGCCGGCTGGCCCAGGTGCTGCGCAACCTGCTGAGCAATGCCTACAAGTATTCGCCCGCCGGGGGCGCCGTGCAGGTGCGCCTGGGCCAGCAGGACGGCGAGGTGGCGCTGGCGGTGTGCGACCAGGGCATGGGCATGAGCCCGGACCAGGTGGCGCGGGTGTGCGAGCGCTTCTACCGCGCCGACACCAGCGGCAACATCGCCGGCACCGGCTTGGGCATGAGCATCGTGAAGGAAATCGTGCAGTTGCACGGTGGCCGGCTGCTGATCGACAGCGCCCCGGGCCGGGGCACCACGGTGAGTGTGCGGCTGCCCCTGCTCGCGGCCCCTGGGCCCCAGGCCAACGCGCCGCTGCCACGGCCTGCAGCCCAAGCCCTGGCCGCCTGACACCCTGCCTTTCGCACGCAAAATGGCAGCCTGGCGCCGGTGCGGCGCCCTAGCCTGGCCTGCCCCTGCGCCCTTCCGACATGTCCGAACCCCTGCCCCTGCACGACAAGCCCCTGACCCCGCGCCGCCCGGTGCGCAGCTATGTGCTGCGCGCGGGCCGCATGGGCAGCGGCCAGGTGCGCGCCTTGGCGGAACTGGGGCCGCGCTTTGCGCTGCCCTACCAGCCGCAGGCGCTGGACCTGGCCGCCGCCTTCGGCCGCAGCGCACCCACGGTGCTGGAAATCGGCTTCGGCATGGGCGGCCCCACCGCGGCCATCGCCGCCGCGCGGCCTGGCGACAACTTCCTGGGGGTGGAAGTGCACGAGGCCGGCGTGGGGGCGCTGCTGAAGCTGATCGGCGAGCAAGCCTTGCCCAACATCCGCATCGTGCAGCACGACGCGGTGCAGGTGCTGGACCACATGCTGGCACCTGCCAGCCTGGCCGGCGTGCACATCTACTTCCCCGACCCCTGGCACAAGAAGCGCCACCACAAGCGCCGCCTCATCCAGCCGGACTTTGTGGCCCGGCTGTGCACGCGCCTGGCCCCCGGGGGCTACCTGCACTGCGCCACCGACTGGGAACCCTATGCGCATCAGATGCTGGAGGTGCTGTCGGCGCAAGGGCGGCTGCAGAACACGGCCGAAGGCTTCGCGCCGCGGCCCGACTGGCGCCCGCTGACGAAGTTCGAAGCCCGGGGCCTGGGCCTGGGCCATGGGGTGTGGGACCTGCTGTTCCGGCGCCGGGTGGACGCGCCGGCGGCGGGCTGAGGGGGGCGGTCAGTCTTCGTCGTTGGCCGCGCCGGCCAGGCGTGCGTCACCCAGGCCGCCAGAGGCACCACTGCGGCCCAGCGAAGACATCCCGGTGGCCTGGGCCAGGGCGCGGTTGAGCAGGGACTTGGCGTCCTTGCCGTGCGCCGGGTACTGCCCGATGCCCACGCTGACCATCACGCCCACGTCCTGCCCGGCCACCTTGAAGGGGCGCTTGAGCAGTTGCACCAGCTTGGCGCCCACGCGGTCGCCGTCGTCGGGCTGGTCCATCCAGGCCAGCAGCACCGCGAAAGTGTCGGCGCCCAGAGACGCCACCACGTCTGACGCGCGCAGCCCCGAGCGCAAGCGCACCGCCACCTTGCGCCGCAGCACGTTGGCGGATTCGGCGCCGAATTGGGCCTCGGCGGTGGCCAGGCCTTCCACCCGCAGCGCCAACAGCGCCATGGCAGCGGGCTCCCGCTCGCGCAGGGCCAGCAGGTGGGACATGTGCTCCATCAGCTGCGAATGGTTGGGCAGGCCGGTGTCCAGGTCGGTGGCGTGCGCACGGCGCGCGGCCATTTCCAGGCGCTTGCGTTCCACCGCCTGGCGCAGCGCGGCGGACAGCCGGTGCGGCGTGGCCTCGCGCAGCGGCACCACGTCCTGCACGCCGGCCTGCAGCAGCGCCTGCAGGTCGGCCAGTGTGGGCTCAGGCGCCACCAGCACGATGGCGTTGTCCAGCACCAGCCGCGCCAGGTCGGGCCATTGGAGCAAGGCGGACAGCGTGTCCTTGGGGCCCAGGCCCAGCAGCAAGGCATCGCAGGCTTGCTCGTGCAGGCGCTGCGCCACCGCGCCCAGGCCCTCGCAGGGGTGAACCACAAAGGGCCCATAGGGCGAGGTGGCCAGGTCGGGCCCGGCTGGCAGGGTGCAGAGAACTTGCAAGGTGGCGCTCATGGGCGGCGGAGGGGACGAAAGCAGGCATCATGCCGCGTTGCAGCAGCCACCGAAACTTGACAAACCCGATCCGGGATGGGCCCTAGCAGGCCCGCCGCACTGCTTCGTTCAGGGACACCGGCAGCCCGGGGCGTCAGCCCTGGCGCACCGTCCAGTCGATCATCGCGTCCAGCGCGGCGGTGTGATGCGGCGCATCGACGTGGTTGATGATGGCCACCACCGCGTACATGCGCCCGCCCAGGGACTTCACATAGCCGGCCAGCGCCCGGGTGTCGGCCAGGGTACCGGTCTTCAGGAAGGCACGGCCGGCGGCCGCGCTTTCGTTCATGCGGTTGGCCAGCGTGCCGTCCACGCCGGCCACGGGCAGGGAGTCGAAAAAGGTCTTGCCCTGGCTGGCATGCCAGGCGTTGCGCAGCAGTTGCACCAGGGCGCGCGGCTTGCCGCGCTCGGCGCGCGACAGACCCGAGCCGTTGTCCACTTCGATGTCACCCGGCTGCAGGCCCTGGCGCTTGAGCCACTGCGCCAGGCGCGCCCGCGCGTCGGGCAGCGTGGCCGCCTTTTGCGGGAAGCCCTGCGCCAGCGACAGCAGCAGGTTGCGAGCGGCCATGTTGTCGCTGGTCTTGTTGATGTCGCGGATGACCACCGGCAGCGCGCTGGACTGGTGCACGCTGAAGGGCGCCAGCGGCTTGCCCTTGGCGTCCATGGGCACGCCGGCCACGCGGTCGGGCAGGCGCTTGTCCAGCACCCGACCCTTCAACTTGCCGCCGCAGTCGCGCCACAAGGCGCTGATGGCGTGCACGGTGAACTCTTCGTGGGGCAGTGCCAGGTGCGCCAGTTCGCGGCTGCCGCAGCCCGCCGCCCACTGGCCGCGCACCAGCACGCGCGACTCGCCTTCTTCGCGTTCCACGCTCACGGCGGCCGTGCAGCCGCGCCCCGGGCGCACCTCGTTGACCACCCGCAGGCCTTCCATCGGCGGGGTGAGGGTGATGTCCGGCGCCGACTCGGCGCGGCCATGCACCGCCACCCGCAGCACGCCTTCGTCCAGCGTGAAGGCGTCGGGCAGCGCATGGTGCGGCCGCATGGGCGTGGGTTCGGGCGTGCCGACGTGGTCGGTGGGTTGAAAGCGAAAGGCGAAGCGGTCCAGGATGATGTCGCCCCACACCTCCTGCAGGCCCTGCTTTCGCAGCACGGCGAACCACTGGCGCAGCTCGTCGGTGGACAGGCTGGCGTCGCCGCCACCGACGATGAGCAGGTCGCCCAGCAGCTTGCCGTCGGTGATGGGCGCGGTGATGAAGGCGTAGGTGCGCCAGCGGTACTGCGGCCCCAGCAGGTCCAGCGCGGCCAATGAGGTGACCACCTTGGTGGTGGACGCCAGTTGGAAAGGCAGTTCGGCGTTGAGGGATACCAAGGGCTGGCCGCGCCCGTCCACCGGCACGGCGTGCAGGCCGAAGCTGGATTCCGGCAGCTGGCTGGCGCTGACCAATTCCTGCAGCGCCGGCGGCATGACCGGCTGGTACTTCAACAGTTCCGGCGTGGGCAGGCCCTTCAGGGCCAGCGGGCCGGGGTAGGCCTGCGCACCGGGCAGCGCCAGGCCCAGGCCCAAGCCGGCCAGGGTGCGCAAGGCGGCACGGCGCTCGGTGGCGTCGGGGCCGGCTGGCTGGGTGCGGTGCAACATGGGGTTCACAACGCGAGGGTAACAACCGGTGACGACCGGCGTACCCCCAAGTTGGGGGAAAACCCGTGATGGATCAAGGGGGTTGGCGTCGCTTCTTCAAGCGACGATCCGCCGCAGCCGCTGGTGGTTATTCCGCCCAGTGCACCATCCCGGTCCAGGCCGTGCCCAGCACCAGCACGCCGAAGGCGATGCGGTACCAGGCGAAGGGCACGAAGGTGTGGCTGGCGATGTAGCGCAGCAGCCAGCGCACGCACAACCAGGCGGCGATGAAGGACACCACCAGGCCCACGCCGAACAACGGCAGGTCGGCAGCCGACAGCAGCGCGCGTTCCTTGTACAGGCTGTAGGCGCCGGCGCCGATCAACGTGGGGATGGCCAGGAAGAAGCTGAAGTCGGTGGCGGCCTTGCGGCTCAAGCCCAGCAACATGCCGCCAATGATGGTGGCCCCGGAACGGCTGGTGCCCGGGATCATGGCCAGGCACTGCACCAGGCCCACCTTCAGCGCGTCCAGCGGGCCCATGTCGTCCACGCTGTGGATGCGCACCGCGGACGCCGGCCGGCGTTCGGCCCACAGGATGACCAGGCCACCCAGGATGAAGGTGCTGGCCACAACCGGGGCATTGAACAGGTGGGCCTTGATCAGTTTGCCGAACAGCAGGCCCAGCACCACCGCCGGGGCGAAGCCGATGGCCACGTTGGCCACGAAACGCCGCGCCTTGGGCTCGCTGCCCAGGCCCTGGGCCACGTCCACCAGCCGCTGCCAATAGACGATGATCACCGCCACGATGGCGCCGGTCTGGATGGCGATGTCGAAGACCTTGGCCTTGGCATCGGCAAAGCCCAGCAGCGAGCCGGCCAGGATCAGGTGCCCGGTGGAAGAAATCGGCAGGAACTCGGTCAGGCCCTCCACCACGCCCATGACGGCGGCCTTCAGCAACAGCACGGAATCCAAACCGGGTTCTCCCAGGGCGGACGCAGGCGTCCGCAAAAAAGCTGGGGATGATACCGGCCGGCCCTGTCCGGGCCGGGCCGGGCCGGGCCCCGGAATCAGTGGCGGATGGGCTCCAGCGCCATTTCCAGCCCGCCGCCGGTGACACGCACCGCGCCGGGCTGCACACCGGCCTTCTGCAACTGCGCCCAGCGCTCGTCGCTCAGGCGATGCAGCAGGAACCCTTCCAGCACCTTCTCGGCGATCGCCGCACCCAGCCGCTGCGCCAGCGCCTGGGCACCCCCGGTGCCGCCGTCCAGGCTGAGTTCGTTCACCTGCACCTGGGCCAGGCGCAGGCTCTGGTCGCTGGGTTCGAAGCGCAGGCCCGACTCAAACGCCAGCCGACCCTTGAAGGCGCGCCCGAACACCCGGTCGGCCGCGTTGAGTTGCAGGTCCACCGCCAGCTTGTTGCGCTCGGGCAGCAGCTTCAGCCGCGGCGCGTCCACATGCACGTCCACCACCTCCAGCAGTTTGCGGTCCAGCGGAAAGGCGCGGTCCACCAGGCTCAGCAGTTCACGCTCGGACAGGTTCACCGACTTCGGCGCCAGCAGCCCGTTGGCGCAACCCGCCAGGGCGAACAGCGCCGCGGCGCCCGTGGCAGCCAGACCCAGAACCAGACGGCGTTGCATGCGTGCTTCCTTCGCGGTTGTGCAGAAAGTGGCAAGCATAGCCAGCCCGGCCGCACCCACCACCGGCTGGCGGGCCCTTCACATTGCCCTTGACACCGCTGCGGGTTACATTACTGACCCGCTGGTCATTAATAGCATGCACGATCTGCTCAACCCCACCCGCCGCCGCCGCAAGGCCGAACGGCCCCAGGAACTGCTGGACGCGGCGCTGGAGCTGTTTGTGGAAAAGGGCTTCGCCGCCACCAAGGCCGAAGAGGTGGCCGCGCGCGCCGGGGTGTCCAAGGGCACGCTGTACCTGTACTACCCCAGCAAGGAAGACCTGCTGAAGGCGGTGATCTCGCAGCGCCTGTCCGAGCGCATCGCCAGCGCGGCCAGCGAAGCGCAGCAGTTCCAGGGCAGTGCGGCGGACCTGCTGCGCCAACAGCTCACCACCTGGTGGCTGGGCGTGCTGGACAGCCCGCTGTCGGGTGTGTTCAAGCTGGTGATCACCGAGGTGCGCAACTTCCCCGACATTGCCGAGTTCTATGTGCGCGAGGTGGTGGAACCCGGCCAGCAGCTCATCGGCCGCATCCTCCAGCGCGGCATCGACGCCGGTGAATTCAGGCCGGTGGACGTGCCTTCGGCGGTGCATTCGCTGATGCTGCCCATGATCATGCTGTGCCTGCACCGCCATTCGCTGGGCGCCTGCACCGCACTGGAAACGCCGATCGACACCCACCGCTTCGTGCACCAGCACGTGGACCTGGTGCTGGGCGGCCTGGCCGTGCAGACCAGCGCGTCCGCTGTGCCCACTTCGCCCGCCATGAACCCGAACCGGACCTGCTGCCCATGAAACCCTGGTTGCGATGGACCCTGGGCCTGGCGGTGGTGGCCGCGCTGGGCAGCGTGGCGGGCGTGAAGCTCAAGGCCCGCCGGGCCGAGCAGGCGGCCCTGAGCCAGCCGGCGCCTGCCACGTCCGCGGCCCTGCAGCTGACCCCCTCCGACCTGGTGAGCGTGCGGCGCGTGGAACTGCAGCGCACGCTGGAGGTGTCCGGCAGCCTGAAGGCGGTGAACAGCGCCTTCGTCAAGGCCCGCGTCGCCGCCGAGCTGACCCGCGTGGCGGTGCGCGAAGGCGACACCGTGCGTGCCGGCCAGGTGCTGGCGCAACTGGACACCACCGAGTACGACCTGCGCCTGCGCCAGGCCGAGCAGCAGGCGTTGTCGGCCAGGTCGCAGCTGGAAATCGCCCAGCGCCAGCTGGCCAACAACAAGGCCCTGGTGGCGCAGGGCTTCATCTCGGCCACCGCGCTGGACACCGCCGCCGCCACCGAAGCGGGTGCCCAGGCCACGCTGCAGGCCGCCTTGGCGGCCGTGGGCCTGGCCAAGAAGGCGCGCGGCGACGCCACCCTGGTGGCGCCGATTTCGGGCCTGGTGTCGCAGCGCCTGGCCCAGCCCGGCGAGCGCGTGGCGGTGGACGCCCGGGTGCTGGAGATCGTGGACCTGTCGCGGCTGGAAGTGGAGGTGGCGGTCACACCCGAAGACCTGCCGGGCCTTCGCGTGGGCGCGCCCGTGAAGCTGAAGGTGGATGGCCTGGACGAGGCCGTTTCCGGCCGCGTGGCCCGCATCAACCCCAGCGCCGCCGCCGGCAGCCGCACCGTGCCGGCCTACGTGGCGGTGGCCGCCCACCCGGCGCTGCGCCAGGGCCTGTTCACCCGCGGCTGGATCGAACTGGACCGCCGCAGCCTGCTGGCGCTGCCGGCGTCGGCGCTGCGCAACGACCAGGCCCAGCCCTATGTGCTGCGCGTGGCCGGCACCCAGGCCCAGGCCGTGGTGCCGAAACTGGGCGTGCAGGGCGTGGCCGATGGCACCGACGTGGTGGAAGTGCTGCAGGGCCTGGCCGAAGGCGACCGCCTGCTGGCGGGCAGCCTGGGCGTGGTGCGCAACGGCACCCTGTTGAAGTTGCCCGCGGTCGCGGGTGCCAATGGCAGCAACGGTGGGGGCGCCGGCATCGGCCTGTCTGCCGCGCCCAAACCCTGACGCGCCGAAGACGACAGCGCCATGTGGTTCACCCGAGTCTCGATCGCCAACCCGGTGATGGCCGTGATGGTGATGCTCGCCTTCGTGGTGCTGGGCCTGTTCTCGCTGCAGCGCCTGAAGGTGGACCAGTTCCCCAACATCGAATTCCCCACCGTGGTGGTGCAGGTGGACTACCCCGGCGCCTCGCCCGAGATCGTCGAGAGCGAAGTCACCAAGAAGGTGGAGGAGGCGCTCAACACCATCGCCGGCATCAACCAGCTGTTCTCGCGCACCTACGAGGGCACCTCGGTGGTGATCGTGCAGTTCAACCTGGAGATGGACGGCCGGCGCGCCGCCGACGACGTGCGCGAAAAGCTGTCCATCGTGAAGGCCAGCTTCCGTGACGAGGTGAAGGAGCCGCGTGTCTCGCGCTTCGACCCTGCGGCGCGGCCCATCTACTCCATCGCCCTCACCTCGCCCGACCGCAGCTTGAGCGTGCAGCAGCTCACCACCTACGCCGACCAGGTGCTGCGCAAGCGCCTGGAAAACGTGCGCGGCGTCGGCTCGGTCACCCTCGTCGGTGGCCTGAAGCGCGAGCTGAACGTGTACGTCAAGCCCCAGGCCCTGGAAGCCTTCGGCGTGGGCGTGGACCAGGTGATGGCCGCGGTGCGCACCGAAAACCAGGAACTGCCGGCCGGCAACCTGCGCTCGGCCGACGCCGAGCGCGTGGTGCAGATCGACGGCCGGGTGAAGCGCCCGCAGGACCTGGAGCGCATCGTCGTGGCCCGCCGCAACGGTCAGAGCGTGAAGCTGGGCCAATTGGCCGACGTGGTGGACGGCCCGGAAGAAGCCGAGTCGCTGGCGCTGTACAACGGCCAGCGCACCCTGGCGCTGGAGGTGCAGAAAAGCCAGGGCGAGAACACCATCGAGGTGGTGGACGGGCTGAACCAGGCGGTGGCCGCGGTGCGCCCGCAGTTGCCCGCTGGCATGGCCCTGGACGTGGTGCGCGACAACTCGCGGCCCATTCGCGTGAGCGTGGCGAATGTGAAGCGCACGCTGTTCGAAGGCGCGCTGCTCACCGTGGGCATCGTGTTCCTGTTCCTGAACTCCTGGCGCTCCACCGTCATCACCGGCCTGACCCTGCCCATCGCGCTGGTGGGCACCTTCGGCGTGATGTACGGCTTCGGCTTTTCCATCAACATGATCACGCTGATGGCGCTTTCGCTGTGCGTGGGCCTGCTGATCGACGACGCCATCGTGGTGCGTGAAAACATCGTGCGCCATGTGCAGATGGGCAAGAGCGCCCACGACGCGGCGCTGGACGGCACCAACGAGATCGGCCTGGCGGTTCTGGCCACCACGCTGTCCATCGTGGCGGTGTTCCTGCCCATCGGCTTCATGGGCGGCATCATCGGCAAGTTCTTCCACGAGTTCGGCATCACCATCGTCGCGGCGGTGCTGATTTCCATGTTCGTCAGCTTCACGCTGGACCCCATGCTCAGCAGCGTGTGGCACGACCCGGCCATCGACCGCGAGGGCCGGCCCTTCCAGCCGCGCGGCCTGTACGACCACACCCTGGGACGCGTGACGCACTGGGTGGACCGGGCCTCGCACCGGCTGGGGGATGTGTACGTGGCCACGCTGGCCTGGTCGCTGAAGCACAAGCTGGCCACGATGGGCATTGCCGGCGCCACCTTCGCCGCCAGCTTCGCGCTCATTCCCCTGCTGGGCACCGAGTTCGTGCCCAAGGCCGACTATTCCGAAACCACGGTCAGCTTCTACACGCCGGTGGGTTCGTCGCTGGAAACCACCGAGGCCCGCACCCGCCAGGTGGACGCCATCCTGCGCGCCATGCCCGAGGTGAAATACACCCTGGCCACCATCAACACCGGCCAGGCCCAGGGCCGCAACTACGCCAACCTGTACGTGCGGCTGGTGGACCGCAAGGACCGCACGCGCACCGTGGACCAGATGTCGGTGCCGCTGCGCGAGCGCCTGGCCGCGGTGCCGGGCATCACGGTCACCCACGTCGGCCTGCTGGACGCGGTGGGCAGCGGCAAGCCGATCTCGCTGTCCATCCAGGGCGCCGACCTGGCGGAGCTGAAGCGCCAGAGCGCCCGCTTCAGCGAGAAGCTGCGCGCCATTCCCGGCCTGGTGGACCTGGACACCAGCATGAAGCCCGACAAGCCCAGCGCCGACATCGCGGTGCGGCGCGACGCGGCGGCCGACCTGGGGCTGTCGGTCGGCAGCGTCACCAGCGCGCTGCGCGCCCTGGTGGCGGGCCAGACCGTGGGCAACTGGCGCGCCGACGACGACCAGAACTACGACGTGAAGGTGCGCCTTGCGCCGGCCGCGCGCCACAACACCGCCGACCTGGAGCGGCTGCCGCTGGTGGTGGGCAGCAACGCCGACGGCACGGCGCGGGTGGTGCGCCTGTCGCAGGTGGCCGACGTGGTGCCGGGGCGCGGCGCCAACCAGATCAACCGCCGCGACCTGAACCGCGAGGTGGAGTTCACCGCCAATGTGTCCGGGCGCTCGCTGGGCGAGGTGTCGGCCGACGTGCGCAAGCTGCTGGACGCCAACCCGCCGCCACCGGGCTACAGCCCGCGCTTTGGCGGCAGCACCAAGGACATGCAGGATTCCTTCAGCTATGCCGTCTCGGCCCTGGCGCTGGGGGTGGTGTTCATCTACATGATCCTGGCCTCGCAGTTCCGCAGCTTCCTGCAGCCGCTGGCGCTGATGAGTTCGCTGCCGCTCACGCTGATCGGCGTGGTGCTGGCCCTGCTGCTGGCGCGCAGCACGCTGAACATGATGAGCGTCATCGGCATCGTCATGCTGATGGGCCTGGTGACCAAGAACGCCATCCTGCTGGTGGATTTCGCGATCCGCGCGCGCATGGACTGGGTGGACGCGAACGGTGTTCGCGTCAGGGGCATGGAGCGCAGCGCCGCGCTGCTGCAGGCGGCCAAGGTGCGCCTGCGGCCCATCCTGATGACGACATTGGCCATGGTCTTCGGCATGGTGCCGCTGGCCTTTGCCCTGACCGAAGGCTCCGAGCAGCGCGCGCCCATGGGCCAGGCCGTCATCGGTGGCGTGATCACCTCATCGCTGCTGACGCTGGTGGTGGTGCCCGTGATTTATTGCTGGCTGGACGACCTGGCACAGTGGGCCACCCGCCGCCGGGACGGGGAAGTTGGCGATCATCAGGCTGGCGTCATTCCGGCCAAATAAACTAGGCGGTTACCCTGAACTTCTCCGTCCGAGCAACGCCATGAACATCGAACAAGCCCGCTTCAACATGATCGAGCAGCAGATCCGGCCCTGGGATGTGCTGGACACCGGGGTGCTGCAACTGCTGTCGGTGGTGCGGCGCGAGGAATTCGTGCCCGCCGCCTACAAGGCCCTGGCCTTCGTGGACAGCGAGATCCCACTGCCCGGCGGCCAGTGCATGCTGGCCCCGCGCGTGGAAGCCCGCCTGCTGCAGGACGCCCAGGTGCACCGCCACGAGCGGGTGCTGGAAATCGGCGCCGGCTCGGGCTACATGGCCGCGCTGCTGTCGCACAAGGCGCAATCGGTCATCAGCCTGGAAATCGTGCCCGAACTGGCCCGCCTGGCCAGCGCCAACCTGCAGCGCGCCGGGGCGGCCAATGTCAGCGTGCGTGAAGCCGACGGCTCCCAGGGCCTGGCCAGCGAGGCGCCCTTCGACGTGATCGTGCTGTCCGGCTCGGTGTCCGCGGTGCCGCAGGCGCTGCTGCAACAGTTGAAGGTGGGCGGCCGGCTGATCGGCACCGTGGGCAGCGAACCCATGATGCGCGCGGTGCGCATCACCCGCCTGGCCGATGCCCAGTTCACCGAGGTGGACCTGTTCGACACCGTGCTGCCGCGCCTGCAGGGCTTCGGCGAGCCCACGCGCTTCGCGTTCTGAGCCCGGCGCCGCGCATGAGGCAGTTGGCCGTCACCGAGTTGAAGGACTTCATCGCCCAGGCGCCCGAAGCGGTGCTGCTGGACGTGCGCGAACCCTGGGAAGTGGCCACCGCCGCGCTGGCCCTGCCGGGTGTGCGCGCCCTGAACATCCCGATGCAGCAACTGCCGGCCCGGCTGGCCGAACTGCCGGCCGAACAGCCCATCCTGGCGCTGTGCCACCACGGCATGCGCAGCATGCAGTGCGTCGCATTCCTGGTGCACCAGGGCTTCGAGCAGGCGTACAACGTGGGCGGCGGCATCGACGCGTGGTCGCGCACGGTGGACCCTTCGGTGCCGCGTTACTGACCCCTCTTCAAGAACTTCGCTTCACAAGGACCGCCCCATGCTCTGTCGCCCTCGCCGACCCGCTGTTCCGTCCCTGCTGGCCCTGGGCCTGAGCCTGGCTGCGGCCGGCGCGTCTGCCCAGACGCTGGCCGAGTTGTACAGCGCCGCCCGCGTGTACGACGCCAGCTTCCTGGCCGCGCAGTCGCTGGTGCTGGCCGCGGACGCACGCACCCTGCAAGCGGAGTCGGCCCGCAAGGCCAGCGCCACGGCGGACGCCAGCGCCAGCCGCACCGAAGCCGACCTGCCGGGCCGATCGCTCACCGGCACCACCGGCGCAGGCGTGTCGCTGAACGGGCGCTACCCGCTGTACAACCGCGGCACGCAGGTGGACATCAACCGCGCCGGCAAGGCGGTGGAGGTGTCGCGCAGCGACGTGGAAAGCGCCGAGCAGGACCTGATCGTGCGCCTGGCCCAGGCTTACTTCGACGTGCTGGCCGCGCAGGACGCGCTGGCCACCACCCAGGCCAGCAAGAAGGCCATCACCGAGCAACTGGCCTCGGCCAAGCGCAACTTCGAGGTGGGCACCGCCACCATCACCGACACGCGCGAAGCCCAGGCCCGCTTCGACCTGGCCACGGCCCAGGAAATCGCCGCCGACAACGACCTGCGCACCAAGCGCATTGCGCTGGACCAGCTGGTGGGCCGCACCGGCGTGGCGCCGCGCGCGCTGGCGGTGCCGGTGGTGCTGCCGGCCATCAGCCCGGCCCAGCCCGACGAATGGGTGAGCCTGGCCGACCAGGGCCACCCCCAGGTGCGCAAGGCGCGCCTGGCGCTGGAAATCGCCGGCCTGGACGTGGCCAAGAGCAAGACCGCCTACGCCCCGGTGGTGAACGCCACCGGCTCGGTGGGCAGCAGCTACACGCCGTCCACCCCGGGCATCCCGGGCATCCAGGCCGGCACGCCGTCGGGCCTGGGCGTCACGGCGCGCATCGGTGTGGACCTGTCCATGCCGCTGTACACCGGCGGGCGGCTGCAGGCGGTGGAAAAGGAAGTGCTGGCGCTGGAAGAAAAGGCCCGCAGCGACGTGGAAGCCGCGCGCCGCGCGGTGGCCCAAGGCACGCGGGTGGCCTTCTTCGGCGTGCAATCGGGCATGGCCCAGGTGAAGGCGCTGGAAGCGGCCGAATCGTCCAGCAAGCTGGCCCTGGAAGCCACCCAGCTGGGCTACCGTGTGGGCGTGCGCGTGAACCTGGACGTGCTGAACGCCCAGAGCCAGCTCTACACCACCCAGCGCGATCTGGCCAAGGCCCGCTACGACGTGCTGGTGAACGGCCTGAAGCTGCGCCAGGCGTCCGGCCAGTTGCGCGCCAGCGACCTGCAGTCGGTGGACGCACTGCTGGCCAAGTAAGTCCACGCGGCCTGTGCCGGGCCGCCCCAAGCGGCCGCGTCACCCCCTCGGGGGGTGGCTGCAGTAAGCCGCAGCCAGGGACTCACAGTCCTAGCCGAAGCGGCCTTGCAAGAACCAACCGCTGCCCTGCCCTGCATCCAAGGGCAGGCGCAGCCGGTAGATCCACACCAGCGCCCCATCGCCCGCGTCGGCGATGTAGTAGTCGCGCGCCACCAGGTCGCCGTCCCACCAGCCGGATTCAATGCGCTCCGGGCCCGCCAGCACCTGCAGCGGTCGCCCGCGCAGGCAGGGCCGCAGTTCGCGTTCGGCCAGCGGCTGGGGCTGGCGCAGCAGCCACACCGGGCGGGTGAGCGGCAGGTGCTCGGGCCAGCGCGGTGGGGGCTCGGTTGCAGCCGGTGCTTGGGATGATGGCGGCGGCGCATCGGCCGGCCAGGCCACGGTGGCGCGTTCGGGCCGGTGGTCGGCCACAGTCTGCAGGCGCTGCACCTGGTCGCGGCCCAGCCGGGCCTGCAGCCGCTCCACCAGCCTGGTGAGGCCTTCCTGCAGGCTGGCGCGGGTGGGGAACAGCTCGCCCGCGGGCGGCGGGGCCAGCACCAGGTGCTCGCACTGCAGGCCCAGGTCCAGCACCGGCGCGGGCAGCGGCGCGCGGCCCAGGCGTTCGGCCAGCAACAACTGCAGATGCTCGGCGTCCAGCGAGGCTTCGGCCAGCGCCAGTTCCAGCCGGCTGAAAGGCGGCACGTCGTCGGGGCGGCGGGTGCTGCGCTCGTGGTGCATCTGCAGCGTGAAGCGGCCGATGCGCGCCTGCTGCCCCTGGGCCCAGGCCACCAGCCGCGCCAGCAGCACGCGGGCGCCGGCCAGCAGTTGGTCGGTGGTGTCGGCGCGGGCGAAGAGTTCCAGCTTGTCGCTGAACTGCGGTGGCAGCTCCACCCAGTGCTGCGGGTCGGGCGCGTCGCCGCGCGCGCGGTCCAGCGCCAGCAGCAGCGCAGGGCCGAAGCGCCGCGCCAGGCCGTCGCGCGGCAGCCGGCGCAAATCGGCCACGCTGTGCAGGCCCATCGCGGCCCAGGCCTCGCGCGCCGTCGCGCCGGCATCCAGCAGGTCGGCCAGCAGCCACAGCGGGGCTTCGTCCAGCAGGCTGTGCAGCGCGGCGCGGTCCTGGCTGTGCGGGCCCAGGGCCAGGTCGGCGCGCCAGCGCGACAGCAGCGCCGCGCCCAGCGCGGTGGGCGCGCTGGCCACCTGCAGGTGGTGGCCCAGCGGCGCCAGCGCCTGGCCCAGGCGGTCCAGCAGCGCGGCATGGCCGCCGAAATAGCGCAGGCTGCTGGCCACTTCCAGCAGCACACCCGCGGTGCCGGGCGGTGGGGTGTTGGGGTCAAGGTCCGCCGCTGCGGCCCAGGTGACCGCCGGGCTGAAGGCCAGCGCGGCATGCGCCACCGCGCGCAGGGCTTGCACGTCGCGCTGGGCGCAGGCGGGCACCAGCAGCAACTGCGGCACCAGCCCCAGGGCGGTGGCGCGACGCATGCCGGGGCGCACGCCCAGCGCACGCGCGGAGGCATCGGCCTGAACGATGCAGTGGGCCTGCTCCAGCGCCAGCGGCCGGGCGGCCTGGGCCGCGTCCAGCGTGCTGGCGAAAGATTCCAGCGACAGCAGCGGCAGGTGCAGGCCGATCCACAGCATGGCAGTGCACTCGCATCACGCGCACGGCGGCGTCAGGACCACACCCGCGGCGGCACCGAGGGGGTCACGGCGGTGCCTGGGGCCTTGTCCGGCGGCGGCGTGTCCGGACCGGGGCCGGGGTCGGCCACGCTGCCCAGCACCGGCGGCAGCCACAGCCGCAGCGTTTGCGCCAGCGGCGGGCCGCGGCGCTTGAGCAGGCGCAGGCGCAACCGGTCCGGCCCGTCGGGCAGCAGCGCCAGGCGCAGCGGGGCCACGCTGGGCTGCTGGGCGGCGGCCGGCTCGCGCAGCAGGAACACCGGCGCATCGTGCGCCTGCGCGGCCAGTTGCAACCGGCGCAGCGCGTCAGCGCCCAGGCGCGCCGGCAGCCAGGCCAGCACGGCGCCGGCGTGGCCGCTTTTCAGCGCCTGTTCCAGCGCCCACAGCAGGTCGGCGCTGGGCAGAAGGCGCGGCACCCGCGAATCGGCCCGACCCTGGGGCTGGCCCTGGCCACGCCTGCGGTCCCGGCTGTTCACCAGCAGCCACTGGCGCGCGTCCAGCCCCAGTTGCGCCAGGGCCCAGGCGCAGGGCGCGGTGGGCGGGTCGAACAGCATCACGCCCGCGCCGCGACCGGCCCAGGCGGCCAGCATCGGCGCCAGCAGGCGCATCTCGCCCAGGCCGGGGTGCGGCAGCAGCAGTTCGGTGAGCGCACGGTGCGGCCAGCCACCGCCCGGCAGTTGCAGGTCCAGTTCAGGAAAACCGCTGGGGCTGACCGCACCACGCGCGCTGCCCAGCTGGTGGGCGCGCCACAAGGCCGGGTGCAGGGCTTCCAGGGGCAGAGGCAGGTTCACCACAATACTGTATGTCCATACAGTTTTTGCAGCAAGCCCTGATCGGGCGGGTCAGCGGGTCTTGTTCACGCCAGCGTGGCCGCCAGCGCCGTGCAATTGCGTCCGCCCGCCTTGGCGCGGTACATCGCCTGGTCGGCCGCTTCCAGCAGGGCCTGCAGCGACAGGGGCTGCAGGCCAGTTTCGGCCACGCCGGCCGAGAAGGTGATGCGTTGCGGCAGCCCGCCCAGGGCCTGGCGGGCGATCAGTTCACGCAGGTCGCCAATGCGGCGCTCGGCCACCTCGGCGCTGACGTCGGGCATCAGGATGGCGAACTCCTCCCCGCCCAGGCGGAACAGCGCGTCGGCCGCGCGCAGCCCGGTGGCCAGGGTGAGCGCGAAGTCGCGCAGCACCGCGTCGCCGGCCGCGTGGCCGTGGCTGTCGTTGACACGCTTGAAGTGGTCCAGGTCCAGCAGCACCAGGGCCAGCCGGCGCGACGGGCTGGCGCGGGTTTCCTGGGCGAACCACTCGTCCAGCGCACGCCGGTTCAGCAGGCCGGTCAGCGGGTCGTGCAGGGCCTGCTGGCGCAGCAGGTCCTGCTGGGCGCGGGCGCGGTCCAGCTCGCCTTCGCGCTCGGCCAGGTGGCGCGCGGTTTCGTGGTGGGCGCGCTGCAGGCCGGTCACGTCGTGCAGTTGCAGCAGTTCACCCAGCAGGCGCCCGCGGGCGCGCAAGGGGCGGCGCTGCACCTCGAAGTAGGCCGCGCCCTCGTCCAGCACCAGCAGCGAATGCGCTTCACCTGCCGCCGCCTGGCGGGCCAGGGCCGGGCCCAGGCGCGGCAGCGCGGCCAGCGCCTGGCCGCCGGGCGGCAGCACGCCCACCAACTGCTGCGCGGCCAGGTTGGCGTCCACCACGCGCTGGTCGGCGTCCAGCACCAGCACCGCGTCGGGCAGTTCGGCGAACAGGCGCTGGCGCGCCATGGGCACCACGGCGAAGAGCCGGTTGCGCGCAATCATCCAGGCCAGGCCGGCCACCGACGCGGCGAAGCCGGCACTGGTGGGGTCGGCCCCGAACAGGCGCAGGCCGAAGCCGATGTAGGCCACGTTGGCCACGATGGGCATGGCCATGATCAGCACGAAGGCGCGCCACTGCTCGCGGTGGCGCGGCGGCGCGTCCGGCCGCGGCCGACGGGTGGACAGCATGGTGACCGCCAGCAGCGTGTAGCCGGTGGCCACCGCCACGTAGAACAGCGGGCCGTAGTCGTAGCGCACCCGCGGCAGCCCGGCGATGGGCGCGGTGAGCCCGGTGCCGGCGCCATAAAACAGGCCGTGGGCACCATTGGTCCAGCACAGCGCCAGTTGCAGCGCGATGGCCGCGCCCCAAGGCAGGCGCACCGACCAACGCGGTGAACGCGGGTCGGCCGCCAGGTACTGGCAGATGAACAGCGACCACAGCGCCGGCTGCAGCATCACCGGCAGCCAGCCCAGCAGGCCCACGGTGACTTTGCAGGCCGGGTCGGCCGCCGCGTGTTCGGTGACGCTGGCGGCGATCCAGGCCATGGTGGCCAGGGACATGGCCACAAAGCTGGTCTGCCCGGGGAAGAAGCGCCGCGTACTGGCCCACACGCCCATGGCCAGCAGGCTGGCCGCGATGACCGTGCGCAGCGCCATGTCCGGCGTGACATGCCAGGCCGTGACGGTGCAGGCGTGCAGGTCCAGGGCGGGGATCATCAGGGCGGTTTGGTGCGGCGCAGCAGCCGGCCACTATCACCCAGGCCGCCAGGCGTACCGCCTGCCGGGAAGCTTCAAGGTCGCCTGAACTGTGAAGTTATGCGCACCCCGGCCGCGGTGCGCCCGGGGTGTCAGCCCAGAGCGCGCAGCCACTGCGCGCACAGCGCCACCGCGCTGCGGGCTTCGTCCAGCACCCGGGTCATGGTGATGAAGCCATGGATCTGGCGTTCGAAGCACACGTACTGGCAGGGCGTGCCGGCACCCGACAGCGCGTCGGCGTACTGCCGGCCCTCGTCGCGCAGCGGGTCGAAGCCGGCGGTGAGCACCAGCGCGCGCGGCAGCTTGGACAGGTCGGGGTGCAGCAGGGGCGACGCGCGCCAGTCGGCCCACTGCTCGGGCTGTTCGATGTACAGGCCGCGGAAGTAGGCGATGGTGTCGCGGGTCAGCAGGTAGCCCTGTCCGTTGTGGCTGTGCGAAGGCGCCACGGCGCGCATGTCGGTGGCCGGGTAGATGAGCAGCTGGCCCTGCAGCGCCGGGGCCGTGCCGGCGTCGCGCAGCGCCAGGCCGACCACGGCCGAGAGGTTGCCGCCCGCGCTGTCGCCGCCCACCGCGACGCGCTGCGCGTCCAGCCCCAGCGCCGCCGCCTGGGCCAGCACCCAGCGCGTGGCGGCCAGACAGTCGTCCACCGCGCCGGGGAAGCGGTGTTCCGGCCCCAGGCGGTAGTCCACCGCCAGCACCACCCGGCCCGACTGGTGCGCCAGTTCGCGGCACAGCACGTCGTGGGTGTCCAGGTCGCCGATGACCCAGCCGCCGCCGTGGAAGTACACCAGGGCCGGGGCGCCCGTGGCCGGGGCGCTGTCCGGGCGGTACAAGCGCAAGGCGATGGGCCCCTGGGGGCCCGGCGCAGACTGGTCGCGCACTTCGGGCAGCGGCCGGGGGTCGGCCTGAGTGAAGCTGCGCCGCTCGCGGTAGAACTGGCGCGCCTGCGCCGGCGCGAGGGTGTGCGTGGGCGGCACGCCGCGTTCAACCATCAGGTCGATCAGGGCGCGGGCTTGGGGGTCGAGCATCGGGGGTCTCCGCAGGCGTTGGGCAGGCAGGCGGCAGTCTAAGATCCTTGCACCATGGCGCTCCCCCCCGGCGAACCCGCAGCACGGCCTTTCCGCCTGCGCCACCACGCGCCGGGCGACATCGGCTGGCTGATCGGCCGCCACGGCGCGCTGTACGCGCAGGAGTTCGGCTGGAACAGCCAGTTCGAGGCCCTGGTGGCGCGCATCGCCGCGCAGTTCCTGGAACGCCTGGACCCGCAGCGCGAAGCCTGCTGGATTGCCGAGCACGACGGCCACCGCGTGGGCTGCGTGATGCTGGTGCAGGCGCGCCACAACGACAGCGACGGCGGCGCGCCCGAGCCCGGCGTGGCGCAACTTAGGCTGCTGCTGGTGGACCCGCGCGCCCGCGGCCTGGGGCTGGGCGACGCCCTGGTGACCGAATGCGAACGCTTCGCCCGTGCCGCCGGCTACCGCGGACTGCGGCTGTGGACTCAGAGCATGCTGCTGCCGGCACGCGCGATCTACGCCCGCCATGGCTACGAACTGAAGGGCACAGAGCCCCACCACAGCTTCGGCCACGACCTGGTGGGCGAGGTGTGGGAAAAGCCGCTGGACGCACCTGGAACTGCCCATGGCCGCGCCTGAGCCCTGCCCCTGCGGCAGCGGCGCGGCCCATGCCGCCTGCTGTGGCCGCTGGCATGCCGGGCCGCTGCACCTGCTGGCCCCCGACGCCCTGGCGCTGATGCGCAGCCGCTACGCCGCCTACGTGCGCGAGGACGCGCCCTACCTGCTGGCCACCTGGCACGCCAGCACCCGGCCGGCACACATCGATTTCGAAGCCGGCCTGCGCTGGCTGGGGCTGGAGGTGAAGCAGCATGCGGTGCAGGATAGCGAGCACGCCAGCGTGGCCTTCATCGCCCGCTGCCGCGGCGCTGGCGGCCGGGCGCAGCGCCTGCAGGAAACCAGCCGCTTTGTGCGCGAGGGCGGGCGCTGGTACTACCTGGACGGCGACTTGGGCTGAATGGCAGAACGCCGGCGCAAGGCCGGCGTTGAAAAGCAAAACGCCGGCACAAGGCCGGCGTTGTCGCGTGAGCCGGCAGGCGGCTCAGGCGAATTCCTGCCGCACCATCGGCGACATCAGCCGGCGGATGATCAGCACCAGCAGCATGCAGGCGCCCAGCGACATGGCGGTGGCCGACACCCGTGCGGCGGTGACAAAGCCGCCGAACACGCCGGCCGCAGCGGGCGGCAGCGGCGTGTGGCTGAGGGTGGAATCCACCAGCGACTGCACCACTTCCTGGTGCAGCCAGATGCCCACCAGGTGCGCCACGATGGCCAGGCCCAGCAGCACGATGAAGCTGCGGCGCGCCCATTCCAGCCGCAGCAGCAGGCCCACCGCGCTGGCCAGGGTGGCCAGCGACAGCGCCAGGCCGGCACCCACCACCCAGGGCAGGTAGCCCATCAGCAGGCCGGTCAGCAGCGGCAGCGGGTGGGTGTTGCCCACCACCGAAAAGCCCGGCAGCAGCGACGCCATGGCCGCGCTTTGCACCAGCGCCGACAGGCAGGACAGCAGCGCCGCCAGGATGAAGACCCAGGCCGTCACGGTGACGAAGAGGGAGCGGGATCCGACGTTGTAGGTTTGCGGCATGGTGGCGTCTCCGGCGGGGGACACTGCGGCGACCGGTCGCAGTGCAGCGGTGGATGTTGCCCTTCCACCGTGACAGCCATTTTTCAGTGGCGCGCAAGCCACGTCATTCCCGCAATTGGGTGAAGGTGTTGCTTGATGTCACTTCAGGTTAGGGGCCTGCGTCATCAACCAAACCGAACGGCCGCGATCGGTGGCAGCCGCAAGGGCACGGCCGCCCAATGGTCGCCCCCGTCGTGGCTGGCCCACAGGCCACCGGTGGTGCTGCCCATCATCAGCGTCTGGCCGTCGTCGGCCAACGCCAGGCCATGGCGGTAGACCAGGTCGTAGGCACCCTGCTGTGGCAATCCGTCGCGCAGGGTGTCGAAGGATTGGCCGCCATCGCGGGTGCGGTTCACCACCAAGGCCGCGTCCACCGGCACGCGGCATTGGTCGGCCTGGGCCGGCACGAACCAGGCCGTGTCGGCGTCCCGTGGATGCACGGCGACCGCGAAACCGAAATCCGACACCGGCGCGCCCAGCACGCGCTGCCAGTTCGCGGCGTTGTCCTGTGAACGCCAGATGCCGCCATGGTGCTGGCACCACAGCACATCGGGCTGGCCGGGGCAGCGGGCCAGCAGGTGCGGGTCCTGGGCGTTCTGGTTTTCGGCCAGTTCGGGCGGCATGAAGTCGGCCTTCATCCCGCGCGCGGACAGCGACCAGCTCGCGCCGCGGTCCCGGGTGCGCCAGACCCCGCCGCAGGACACCCCCAGCAGCAGTTCGTCCGGGCGCTGCGGGTGCGGGCAGATGGAGTGGATGCCAGGCACGTCGTAGCCGCCGCCCATCCACTCCAGGCGCTCGGGCGCGTCCCACAGGGGGCGGTTCAGGGTCCAGGTGGCGCCGAAGTCGTCGCTTTCGAACAGGCCGCCGGGCAGCGTGCCGGCCCACACCCGGCCGTGCGCCTGCGCCATCGACCACACCTGCTGCAGCTTCCAGGCCGGCGGCGTGGCGCCCATGGCGTTGGTTGCGGTGGGCGTGTCGGCCGGCTGCGGCGGGTAGGCCGGGCAGGTGGTTTCGCGCCAGCTGCGCCCGGCGTCGTCGGACACATGCAGCTTCACGCCGAAGTGCCCCAGGTTCAGCGCCGCCAGCATGCGGGTTTCACCCGCGGCGGGCGCCAGCAGCATGCTGACCGGTTCGCCCAGGAAACTGCTGCGGGCCAGCTGCCAGGCGCCGCCGGCACCGCGCTGCAACTCGAACAGGCCTTTGCGGGTGGCCACCCAGGCACGTTGGCTCATGTCACAGTCCTTTCGTCGTCATCCACCACTCAGGGCCTGAAGCACGTGGACGGTGCTGTCGGGCCGCAGCGTGTCGTCCATCAGCACGCGGTCCTGGCAGCGCCGGCCGTCGATGAAGGCCACCACGTTGGGCCGCATGTGGCCCTGGTCGTCCAGCACATAGCCGCGCAGCCGCGGGTTCACCGCAAAGGCGGCCTCCAGCGCCGCGCGCAACGTGGTGGCGGGGGTCTGCACCTCGGGGGTTTCGGTGAAGCGCTTGAGTTGCGGGGTGAACAGCACGCGCGGCATGCCCGCATGATGGCGCTGCCTTTGACACAGGGCAAGGCAGCGCCGCCGGCTGCCACAATGCCGCCGGATGCACTCCGGCGTTCTTGCCGCCATGGCGGCCTACATCTGGTGGGGCTTGTTTCCCATCTACATCAAACAGATCCAGCAGGCCGGTGCGCTGGAAATCGTGCTGCACCGGGGCGTGTGGTCGCTGGTGTTCATGGCCCTGCTGCTGACCGCCTGGCGGCGCTGGGCCTGGCTGCCGGCGGCGCTGCGTTCGCCTCGCACCATGGGGGTGTTCGCGCTGTCCACGCTGCTGGTGTCGGCCAACTGGCTGCTGTATGTGTGGGCGGTGAACGCACACCGGGTGCTGGACGCCAGCCTGGGCTACTTCATCAACCCGCTGCTGAACGTGGCGCTGGGCTACTTCGTGCTGCATGAACGCCCGCGGCCCCTGCAATGGCTGGCGGTGGGCCTGGCCGCGGCCGGGGTGCTGTGGCTGACCGTGGCGGCCGGCGCGCTGCCCTGGGTGTCGCTGGGGCTGGCGGGCAGCTTCGGGCTGTATGGCCTGCTGCGCAAGACCGCCCCGCTGGGCCCGGCCGAGGGCCTGGCGCTGGAGACCCTGTTGCTGGCGCTGGTGGGCGGGCCGCTGCTGTGGTGGCTGGGCGGCACCACCGGCAATGCCTTCGCCCAGGGCGACTGGGTCCTGAGGGCCTGGCTGGTGGCCGCCGGGCCCATCACCGCGGTGCCGCTGCTGCTGTTCGCCTATGGCGCGCGGCGCATCACGCTGGCCACGCTGGGGCTGTTGCAGTACCTGGGCCCTTCGATTCAATTCGGTCTGGGCGTTTGGCTGTACCACGAGCCCTTCAACCCGACGCGGGCGCTGGGCTTCGCCATCATCTGGCTGGCCTTGCTGGTGTACAGCGCTGAGAGCCTGCTGCGCATGCGCCGCGCGGCCACGGCCAATGCACCGGCCTGAGCCACAATCCGCCCCGCCTGCCCTGACCCCGGGGGGTCGAAACCCGTTCACCATGCCGCACCGTCCCATTCTGCTTCGCCTGCTGCTGGCCCCGCTGCTGCTGCTGGGTGCGGCCACGGCCACGGCGCAGTCCGTCCCGTCCACCCTCAACACGGCCACCACGCTGGGTTTCGAGCGCGTGCGTTTCGGCTCGGGCGAACGCCTGGGGCTGGTGGGCGGCTCCCTGCTGTTCGAAGGCGGACGCAACTGGTGGTTCGGGCCGGCGGTGTACGGCGCGGCCAGCGGCCAGCGCGGCGGCTTTTTCGTCGGTGGGCTGGAAGTGCAGCAGCGCATCCGCCTGGGCCCCCGCAGCGGCGTGGTGCTGGGCCTGTACGCCGGCGGTGGTGGCGGCGGCAGTTCCCCGGTGGGCGGTGGCCTGATGCTGCGCCCGGCCGTCACGCTGGTGCAGGACCTGGGCGGCCTGCAGGCCGGGCTGTCGCTGTCGCAGGTGCGCTTTCCCAGTGGCGACATCCGCAGCAACCAACTGGGCCTGGTGCTGGGCTGGGACGGCAGCTTCCGCGCGACCGACCCCGCGCGCGCCGGCCGCGCGCCGGGGCTGTACGGCCGCACGGGCCTGGGCATGGACCACCTGCTCATCACCGCCGGCCGCTACGCCCCGCGCGGTGGCGGCGCGTCCATCGGCTTGATCGGCGCCCGGGCGCTGCGCAGCGTGGGTGACTGGCACCTGGGCATCGAATCGGCCGCCGCTGCGCAAGGCTCGGCCGCGGGCTACATGGAAATCCTGGCCGAGGCCGGCACCGGCTGGCCGGTGACACCCCGCCTGAACCTGGGCGTGCGCGGCGCGCTGGGCTTGGGGGGTGGCGGTGCGGTGCCGGTGGGCGGCGGGGTGCTGGCCAAATTGGCCGTCGGCGGCGCCTACCAGCTGTCGCCCCACCTGCACTTGGGCGCCGAACTGGGCCTGGTGGATGCGCTGAACGGCAGCTTCCGCGCCGGCACCGCGCAGCTGTGGCTGGCCATGGCGCTGGAACCCATGAGCGGCGACGGCCGCGTGGTGCGCTACGAATGGGCTCCGGCCCTGCAGCACAACCTGCGCGCGCAGCGCAAGGACGGCAGCCGCGGCACGCTGGACACCATCGGCCTGCGGCTGAACCGCTGGGTGGACGGGCACTGGTACCTCAGCGCGCAGGCGCACAGCGCCTATGCGGGCGGCGCCGGGGCCTATTCCATCGGCCTGGTGGGCGCCGGCGTGGGCACGGCACCGGTGGCGCAGGGCTGGCAGTTCGGTGCCGAACTGCTGGTGGGCGCGGCGGGCGGCGGCGGCGTGAACACCGCGGGCGGCGCCATCGTGCAAGGCCTGGGCTGGGCCGGCTACGCGCTCAGCCCCGACACGATGCTGCGCCTGGGCCTGGGCGGCGTGAAGTCGCTCAAGGGGGACCTGTCCAGCCCGGTGCTGGAAGTGTCCTGGCAGCGCGCCTTCGGCCTGAACGGCCCCTGAGCCGACAGCCCAGCTTCAGCCGGCGGCGCTGAGCAGGCAGACCGCCCGCGCCTCGATGGCGCGGCCCTCGCCCACCGGTCCCATCTTCTCGGCCGTCTTGGCCTTCACGTTGACGCAGGCCAGGTCCACGCCCAGCGCCTGCGCGATGCGCTCGCGCATGGCCGGGATGTGCGGCGCCATCTTGGGCGCCTGGGCCACGATGGTGGCGTCCACGTTCACGATGGCCCAGCCGGCGGCGCGCACGCGCTTCGCCGCTTCGGCCAGCAGCGCATGCGAATCGGCCCCGGCGTAGGCCGCGTCGGTGTCGGAAAAATGCCGGCCTATGTCACCCAGGCCGGCGGCGCCGAACAGCGCGTCGGTGATGGCGTGCAGCAGCGCGTCGGCGTCCGAGTGCCCGAGCAGCCCCTTGTCGTGCGGGATGTTCACGCCCCCCAGCAACAGCGGCCGGCCGGTCACCAGCTGATGGGTGTCCCAGCCTTCTCCGATGCGCAGCGTGGGCAGGGGCGGCGGCATGGGGTTCTCCTTGGGGGCGTCGGCCAGCAGCGCTTCGGCCAGCGCAAAGTCTTCGGGCCAGGTCACTTTCAGGTTGCGGGCATGGCCGCGCACCAGTTTCGGGGCGTGGCCCAGGGCTTCCACGGCGCTGGCTTCATCGGTCACTTCGGCACCGGCCTGGCGCAGCGCGGCCTGCAGCAGGCCCAGGCGGAACATCTGCGGCGTTTGCGCGGCCCATTTGCCGGCGCGTGACACGGTGGCCGCCACACGGCCATCCGCTTCCTGCTTCAGGGTGTCGGCCAGGGGCAGCGCCAGCAGGCCGCCCACCTCGTCGTCGGCACAGGCGTCGATCAGGGCGTCCACCCACTCGGGCTGAACCAGGCAGCGCGCGGCGTCGTGCACCAGCACCCAGTCGTGCGCCGCGGCCCCGCGGGCCTGCAACTCGGCCAGGCCCTTGAACACGGTTTCAGCCCGGCTGGCACCGCCGCAGCGCGCCAACCACTGCCCTTCTCCACCAAAGCCCGGCAACCGAACTTCAAACTGCTTGTCGTCCGGGGCCAGCACCACCAGCACGGCGGCCAGGCGCTTCACGCGGCCCAGGGCCTGCAAGGTGCGACCCACCATGGGCTGGCCCCCCACCGGCGCGTACTGCTTGGGCCCGCCCACGCCGGCACGCTGGCCCACGCCCGCGCACGGAACCAAGGCAAAACAGCGTGGTGCATCGCGGCGGGAAGGGGCCATCGAAGGTTCGGACATGGCTTGAATTCTAGAATCGGCCCCTCTTCGCGCCCCGGCTGCACCGCATCCGGGGCGAAATGCATTTCTGGCGCCCCATGCAACTGCCCTCCATCGCCCCTGCCAAACGCTTCACCCTGCCGCGCCCCGTGGGCTCGGCCGACGCGCTGCTGCTGGCGCGCTGGGCCGAAAAGCACAAGGCGCAGCAACAGCTGCTGGCCGTCGTCTGCGCCGAACCGGCCGACGCCCAGCGCCTGGCCGACGAACTGCCGTTTTTCGTGCCCGGCCTGCGCGTGGCGGTGTTCCCCGACTGGGAAACCCTGCCCTACGACAGCTTCTCGCCGCACCAGGACCTGGTGAGCGAACGCCTGGCCACGCTGTGGCGGGTGCTGCAAAAGCCCGAACAGCGGGATGTGGACGTGCTGCTGCTGCCGGCCACCACCGCGCTGACGCGCCTGGCGCCGCCCAGTTTCCTGGCCGGCACCACCTTCAACTTCAAGCAGAAGTCCCGGCTGGACGAAGCCGGGCTGAAGGCCCAATTGACGCTGGCCGGCTACAGCCATGTCAGCCAGGTGGTGAGCCCGGGCGAATATGCGGTGCGCGGCGGCCTGATCGACCTCTTCCCCATGGGCTCGAACGTGCCCTACCGGGTGGACCTGTTCGACAACGAGGTCGATTCCATCCGCACCTTCGACCCCGACACCCAGCGCAGCCTGTACCCGGTGCCCGAGGTGCGCCTGCTGCCCGGGCGCGAATTCCCGATGGACGACAGCGCGCGGCAGAAATTCCGCCAGCGCTGGCGCGAAAAGCTCGACGGCGACCCCACCAAGAGCCGCATCTACAAGGACATCGCGCAGGGCATTGCCAGCGCGGGCATCGAGTACTACCTGCCCCTGTTCTTCGACGACACGGCCACGCTGTTCGACTACCTGGGCGCCACCGCCCAGCTGGTACTGCACGGCGAGGTGGACGCCGCCTTGCAGCACTTCTGGGGCGAGACCAAGGAACGCCACCGCTTCCTGCAGCACGACCCCGAGCGGCCCATCCTGGCGCCGGAGCAGATCTGCCTGTCGCCCGAGGGCTTCTTTGTCTTGGCCGGCACCTTGCCCACGCTGTCCTTGCGCGGCAACGAGGCGGTGGATTGGGCCAGGCCGCTGCCCGACATCAGCGTGGACCGCGGCGCCACCGAACCGCTGGCCGCGCTGCAGAAGCACCTGGACGCCACGCCGCACCGCGTGCTGCTGGTGGCCGAAAGCGAAGGCCGGCGCGAAAGCCTGCTGGAACTGCTGCGCGACCACAAGATCCACGTGCCCAGCGTGGCCAGCCTGGCGGAATTCGACGGCGGCGACGAGCGGGTGGCCATCACCGCCGCGCCGCTGGCTGCGGGCTTCTTCTGGCACGAACCCCAGGACGGCCGCGCCACCCAGTTCTTCACCGAAACCGAACTCTTCGCCGCCGCGCCGGCGGCGCGCCGCAAGCGCCGCCAGCAGGAAGCCGTCAGCGACGTCGATGCGCTGATCAAGGACCTGTCCGAGCTGGGCGTGGGCGACCCGGTGGTGCACAGCAACCACGGCATCGGGCGCTACCGGGGCCTGATCAACATCGATCTCGGCGATGGGCCGTCGGAGTTCCTGCACCTGGAGTACGCCGACGCCGCCACGCTGTACGTGCCGGTGTCGCAGTTGCACCTGATCAGCCGCTACACCGGCGTCAGCGCCGAAGAGGCGCCGCTGCACAAGCTGGGCTCGCCGCAGTGGGACAAGGCCAAGCGCCGCGCCGCCGAGCAGGTGCGTGACACCGCGGCCGAACTGCTGAACCTGTACGCCCGCCGCGCCGCGCGCGAAGGCCATGCCCACCGCTTCACGCCGCACGACTACGAGGCCTTCGCCACCAGCTTTGGCTTCGAGGAAACCCCGGACCAGCGCGCCGCCATCCACGCGGTGATCCAGGACATGGTCTCGCCGCGCCCCATGGACCGCCTGGTCTGCGGCGACGTGGGCTTCGGCAAGACCGAGGTCGCGCTGCGCGCGGCCTTCGTCGCGGTGAGCGCCGGCAAGCAGGTCGCCATCCTGGCGCCCACCACGCTGCTGGCTGAGCAGCATTTCCAGACCATCGCCGACCGCTTCGGCAAGTGGCCGGTGAAGGTGGCCGAGCTGTCGCGCTTTCGCACGCCCAAGGAAGTGGCTGCGGCGCTGGAAGGCATGAAGGACGGCAGCATCGACATCGTGGTGGGCACCCACAAGCTGCTGAGCAAAGACATCCACTTCAAGCGCCTGGGCCTGCTGGTCATCGACGAGGAACACCGCTTCGGCGTGCGCCACAAGGAAGCCATCAAGGCCCTGCGCGCCGAGGTGGATGTGCTCACGCTCACCGCCACGCCCATCCCACGCACGCTGGGCATGGCGCTGGAGGGCCTGCGCGACCTGTCGGTCATCGCCACCGCGCCGCAGCGCCGCCTGGCGATCAAGACCTTCGTGCGCAACGAAGGCAATTCGGTCATCCGCGAAGCGGTGCTGCGCGAGCTGAAGCGCGGCGGGCAGGTGTACTTCCTGCACAACGAAGTGGAAACCATCGAGAACCGGCGGCAGAAGCTGATCGAGCTGATCCCCGAGGCCCACATCGCCGTGGCCCACGGCCAGATGCCCGAGCGGGAACTGGAACGCGTGATGCGCGAGTTCGTGGCCCAGCGCCACAACGTGCTGCTGTGTTCCACCATCATCGAAACCGGCATCGACGTGGCCAGCGCCAACACCATCGTCATCACCCGAGCCGACAAGTTCGGCCTGGCCCAACTGCACCAACTGCGCGGCCGCGTGGGCCGCAGCCACCACCAGGCCTATGCCTACCTGATGGTGCCGGACGTGCAAGGCCTGACCAAGCAGGCCCAGCAGCGGCTGGACGCCATCCAGAGCATGGAAGAGCTGGGCTCGGGCTTCTACCTCGCCATGCACGACCTGGAAATCCGCGGCGCTGGCGAGGTGCTCGGCGAGCACCAGAGCGGCAACCTGATGGAAGTGGGCTTCCAGCTGTACAACGAAATGCTGTCCGAAGCCGTGCGCGCGCTGAAGGCCGGGCGCGAGCCCGACCTGCTGTCGCCCCTGGCAGCCACCACCGAGATCAACCTGCACGCCCCCGCCCTGCTGCCCGACGCCTACTGCGGCGACGTGCACACGCGGCTTTCGCTCTACAAGCGGCTTGCCAGCGCCGAGAAGCCCGAACAGCTGGACCTGCTGCTGGAAGAAATCACCGACCGCTTCGGCAAGCTGCCCACCCAGGGCCAGACCCTGTTCGACACCCACCGCCTGCGTGTGCAGGCCAAGCCCTATGGCGTGGTGAAGATCGACGCCAACCCCAAGCTGATGAACATCAGCTTCCGGCCCAACCCGCCGGTGGACGCGGCCCGCATCATTGAACTGGTACAGAAAAACAAGTTCATCAAGCTGGCCGGCAACGAGCGCCTGCGCATCGACCGCGAGATCGCCGAGCCACGCGAGCGGGCCCAGTACCTGCGTGACGTACTGCGCGCGCTGGGCCAGCCCCTGGCCACCTGAACAATTTCACGCCAGCCTCAGGCGCGGAATTGGTGCACTTCATTGGGTTTGTTCGGGGTCAAGGTTCCGCCTCAATCGGCCGAAGATGCGGAACGATTCGGGCGCGTCTTGCGTCCGGCCGGGTCTGGGAGCCTGAATGTGATTGATCTGCTGCGCCGCATCAGCCTGTGCAACCGGGTGCTGTACCTGTCCTTTGGCATGGCCGCCCTGTTGCTGGGCATCGGGGGCTACGGGGCCACCCGGCTGCAGGCTGGCAACGACCCCGCCGCCGCCATGGCGGTGCTGGTCATCGCCACGGGCGGTGCCAGCCTGGGTGTGTTCCTGGGTTGGATGATGCGCCTGAGCATCAAGGACCCGGTCGAGGACACCATCCAGGCCATGATCCGCATCGCCCACGGCGACCTGGAAACCAAGGTCAGTTCGCCCGGACGCGACGAGATCTCCTGGCTGCGCTCGGAAATGAACGGCATGCGCAAGAAGCTGCGCACCATGGTGCTGGAAGTGCGTTCCTCGGTGGACAGCGTGGCCACCGCAGCGGATGAAATTGCCCGCGGCAACAGCGACCTGTCGGCCCGCACCGAAAGCCAGGCTGCGGCCCTGCAGCAGACCAGCAGTTCCATGAACCACTTGGCCGACACCGTGCGCAGCAACGCCCAGCACGCCAGCGGCGCCAGCGACGAAGTGCGCCAGGCCAGCGACGTGGCCCAGCGCGGCGGCAAGCTGATGTCCGACGTGGAGAAGCGCATGCAGGACATCCACACCAGCGCCAACCGCATCAATGAAATCATCGGCGTCATCGATGGCATCGCCTTCCAGACCAACATCCTGGCGCTGAACGCCGCTGTGGAAGCCGCGCGCGCAGGCGAACAGGGCCGCGGCTTCGCCGTGGTGGCGGCCGAGGTGCGCAGCCTGGCCCAGCGATGCGCCGCCGCCGCGCGCGAAGTGAAGACGCTGATCGGGGATTCCTCCGACAAGGTGGACGCCGGCGCAGCCCTGGTGGGCGAAGCGGGCAAGACCATGCAGGAGCTGCTGCAGCGCATCTCCCGCGTGTCCGGCATGGTGACCGACATCGCCCACGCCGGCAGTTCGCAGAGCGACGGCATCGGCCAGGTGCACGCCGCGGTGGCCCAGATCGACGATGTGACCCAGCAGAACGCCGCCCTGGTGGAAGAAGCCGCCGCAGCGGCGCAAAGCCTGCGCGAGCAGGCCGGCCGGCTGAGCCAGACCATGTCGGCATTCCAGGTCGTGGCCTGACGCCGCCACCGCTTAAGATTCAAAGGCCGCCCGCTCGGGCGGCCTTTTGCATTTCAGGACCCGTTCGCGCCATGGCCGCCACCGAAATCTCCCCCGGGCTGTTCGTCCGAGGCTTCACCCCGCCGCTGACACTGGCCGACTACAAGCTGGTGGCCTTCGACATGGACTCCACGCTGATCAACATCGAGTGCGTGGACGAAATCGCCGCCGCCGCCGGCCGCAAGGAAGAAGTGGCGGCCATCACCGAAGCCGCCATGCGCGGCGAGATCACCGACTACAAGGACAGCCTGCGCCGCCGCGTGGCCCTGCTGGCGGGTGTGCCGGAAAGTGCTTTGCAGCAGGTCTATGACCAGCGCCTGCAACTGAACCCGGGCGTGGAAGCCTTCGTGCAGGCCTGCCAGCGCGCCGGGCTGAAAACCCTGCTGGTGTCCGGTGGCTTCACCTTTTTCAGCGAACGGGTGCGGCAGCGCCTGGGCCTGGACTTCGCGCGCGCCAACACCCTGGGCACCTTCAACGGCCGGCTCACCGGCACCCTGTTCGACCGCCCCTGGGGCGACATCTGCGACGGCGCCGAAAAGCGCCGCGTGCTCCTGGAAGTGTGCGAACTGATGGGCATTGACACCGCCCAGGCCATCGCCGTGGGCGACGGGGCCAACGACCTGCCGATGATGGGCGTGGCCGGCCTGTCCATCGCCTTCCACGGCAAACCAGCGGTGCGCGAACAAGCCATGGTGTCCATTGAACAAGGCGGCATGGACCGCGCGCTGGAAGTGCTGGCCACGGGCTGACGCAGCGCAAGACCCGTTTCTTATCCGGGCAAGCCCCGGCCCGGGCCGCAGGAGCGCCGGCCTAGCATCTGCGCTTTCCCACCACAACGAGGAGCGCCCCCATGGCCCAGGCCACCAAGTACCTGCTGGACGAAAGCAGGATGCCCACCCACTGGTACAACATCGCGGCCGACCTGCCGGTGCCGCTGCCGCCGGTGCTGCACCCGGGCAAGATGCAGCCGGTGGGCCCGGACGACCTGGCGCCGTTGTTCCCGATGGAACTCATCATGCAAGAGGTGAGCACCGAGCGCGAAATCGCCATTCCCGAGCCGGTGCGCGATGTGTTCAAGCTCTGGCGCCCCGCCCCGCTGTTCCGCGCCCACCGGCTGGAAAAGGCCCTGGGCACGCCGGCGAAGATCTACTACAAGTACGAAGGCGTGTCGCCGGCCGGCAGCCACAAGCCGAACACCGCCATCCCTCAGGCCTGGTACAACGCCCAGGCCGGCATCAAGAAGCTCACCACCGAAACCGGCGCCGGCCAGTGGGGCTCGTCGCTGTCCTTCGCCGGCAGCTTGTTCGGGCTGGACGTCACCGTGTTCCAGGTGCGCGTGTCCTACGACCAGAAGCCCTACCGCCGCGCGCTGATGGAAACCTACGGCGCCACCTGCATCGCCAGCCCCAGCAACATGACGAACTCGGGCCGGGCCATCCTGCAGGCCAACCCCGACCACCCGGGCAGCCTGGGCATCGCCATCTCCGAAGCGGTGGAAATTGCCGCCACGAACGACGACACCAAGTACGCGCTGGGCTCGGTGCTGAACCACGTGCTGCTGCACCAGACCATCGTCGGCCAGGAAGCCATGCTGCAGCTGGAAATGGCCGGCGACGACCCCGACGTCATCGTCGGCTGCACCGGCGGCGGCAGCAACTTCGCCGGCATCGTCACGCCCTTCCTGGGCCAGCAGTTGCGCGGCAAGGGCAAGACCAAGCAGCGCCGCATCGTGGCGGTGGAGCCGGCCGCCTGCCCCAGCCTGACCCGCGGCAAGTACGCCTACGACTTCGGCGACACCGCCCACCTGACCCCGCTGACCAAGATGCACACCCTCGGCAGCACCTTCACGCCGCCGGGATTCCACGCCGGGGGCCTGCGCTACCACGGCATGGCGCCGCTGGTCAGCCACCTGAAGGAGTTGGGCCTGATCGAAGCCACCGCCTACCACCAGGTGGCCTGCTTCGAAGCCGGCGTCACCTTCGCCCGGGCCGAAGGCATCGTGCCGGCGCCCGAGGCCAACCACGCGGTGAAGGGCGCCATCGAAGAAGCGCTTCGTTGCAAGCGCGAGGGCAAGAGCGAGGTCATCCTGTTCAACCTGTGCGGCCACGGCCACTTCGACATGATGGCCTACCAGAACTACTTCGCCGGCAAGCTGACCGACCAGAGCTACAGCGAGGCCGAACTGGCCATGGCACTGTCGGGGCTGCCGTCGGTGCCGGCCTGAGGTCAAGGCGGCGCCAACGGCAAAGGGGCCTCGCGGCCCCTTTGTCTTGTTTCGTCCGCCGTGAAAATCGGCTCAGCCTGTGCTGCTGTCACCGCCCTTGGGGCCAGCCACCTTGCTGTAAATGAGAAGCAAGAGCACGGCCCCCACCACCGAACCGATGAAGCCCGGGCCCTGGCCGGCGCTGTACCAACCCACGGCCTGGCCCAGGAACCCGGCGACGAACGAACCGGCGATGCCCAGCACCGCGGTGAGGATGAGCCCCACGTTCTGTGTGCCCGGCAGCACGGCGCGCGCCACCAGCCCCACCACGAAACCCACCAACGCCATCCAAACGTAACTCATGCGAGACCTCCTGTTTTGATGGGGTCGGATGTTGCCATGAAGCGGATGACTCCCGCCAACCCGCGTTTCAGCCGGCGCGCTGGCGCACTCACGCACCCTGGGCTTGGCGCAATGTCGGACGCTGCCATTCCCGCAAAAATGGGCCGGTCGGAACGGCAGATCCCATGCGCCGCGGGGTTCATCGTGTAGGGGGCATTTCATGACAGTCTTCTATGGCACACCGGGCTTCGACTTCTTCAGCGGTACGTCCGCTGACGACACCTTCTTTGGCCTGGGCGGCCACGACGAGTTCTTCGGCGGGACGGGCAATGAAACTTTCTACGGGGGGGCTGGCGACGACTTTTTCTACTCGTCGCCCGGCGCCGATCTGATATACGGTGAAGACGGCGACGACATCCTCTTCAGCGCCGACGGCCACGGGCCTGACCACCTCGATGGCGGCGCGGGCGAGGACATGGTCGAGATCCGGCGGGAGTCGTTTGCAGGTTTGTTGACGCTCAACATGGTGGACCCAACGGTCCTGGTCACCTTGGCCGACGGCACCACCTTGATCAATGTGGAGCAACTCGAGTTTCGCGGTGGCACCGGAGGCAACCAGATCACCGGCGCCGCGGGTTCAGACAGGCTCTTTGGCGGGGACAGTGACGACCTGCTCGACGGCTCCGGTGGCGACGACGTGCTGGTGGGCATGGCGGGAAGCGACCGACTCATCGGTGGCACAGGCGACGACTACATGCTGGGCGGGCGGGGTGACGACACCTACGACGTGGACAGTTTCGGCGACCTGCTGATCGAGGACGAAGGCGGCAACGACACCGTCAACGTCACATTGGACGGCTACCAACTGCCAGTGGCGGTCGAGAACGGGGTCGTGATGGCCACCCAAGGGCTCGTGCTGGCCGGCAACGACCTGGACAACAGGCTCACCGGTGGTCCGGGCCATGACGTGCTGCTGGCGTCGCTGCCCCAGTGGGCGGGCCAGCGAGGGGCCGACCCGATCGAGGATGTTGACGGCGACGGGCAGGCCGACCTGCTGCAGTTCGGCAGCGCCGGTGCGGTCCATGCCTGGCTGTCGACCGGCACATCGTTCAGTGCGCCGCGCACTTGGGCGGGCAGCGGCATGGCGCCGACGGACAAGTTCGGTGACTTCGACGGCGACGGCAAGGCCGATCTGATCCGGCTGGTCGGCGCCGACTGGGGACCCGACCAGAAGGCCCTGGTCGCGCTGTCCACGGGAACAGCGTTCGACGGGTTTTCGCAGTGGGGTCAGAACATCCTTCCCACCGACCAGGTGGGCGATCTCAATGGTGATGGTCGAAGCGATCTCGTCCAATTCCACATCAATGGCCGCGCCTATGTGTGGCTTTCGAACGGGGCGGGTTTCGATCCGTATGCCAGTTGGGGTGACGGGACCTTTCGGCCCAGCGACCGACTTGCCGACGTGAACGGCGACGGCATGGCGGATGCGGTGGGGCTGTCGTCGGGTGGCGTGGTCAGTGTGCGCTTGTCCAACGGGTCGGGTTTCGATCCGATCTCGACATCACCCTCGGGCATGCCGATCGCCAGCCGCTTTGGGGATTTCAACGGCGACGGCCAGGACGATCTCATCCACTTCGATGTCAGCCCGTATGGGCCGGAACAGAAGGGTTCGGTGGCGCTGTCAAACGGCAACGGCTACGACCCGGCCCAGGTGTGGGGTGCCAACTTCCTGCCCACCGACCGAATCGCCGACGTGAATGGCGACGGCCGGTCCGACGTCGTTCAGCTTCATGACAACCAGAACGCGTACGTCTGGCTGTCCAACGGGCATGGCTTTGAACCCTACACCGTCTGGGGACGCGGCGTGGGATCGAAGGACCAGATGGCGGACTTCAACCACGACGGCCTGGCCGACGTCCTGCACCTGGGCGACGACGGGGTTGGCCGTGTTGGCCTGTCGACCGGTACCGGGTTTGGCCCGCCCGAAGTCTGGGGGCATGGCCTGTTGAGCGGAAGCGGGAACGACACGCTCGTCGGTGGCGACGGGAACGACCATCTTGTTGGCGGCGAAGGCCAAGACTGGCTTGCTGGCGGGGGCGGCAGCGACGAACTGGAGGGTGGCGCGGCCAGCGACGTTTTTGCGTACGTGTTGGTCAGCGACCGAGGTGCCGTCGGCGACCACATCCATGGCTTTGAGGCGGGCGATGGCGGCGATGTGCTGGACCTGCGCGACCTGCTGACGTCCATCGGCGCACCCCATGACAGCAATGCCTTCAGTGCAGGGTGGTTGAACTTCGCCACCGGCGGCGGGAACACGGTCGTTCAGGTGGACAGCGACGGCCTTTCGGGTCCGAACCCCCTTGTGACCCTGGTGACGCTCTCTGCCGCCTTGCTGTCGCAGTCTGACGCGCTGAACTATTGGCTCTAGCCGATCTGGCGACAGGTCACCGCTGCCGCCATGTCACCGCGAAGACCGGGCTCAGCTCGTGAGCTGGGCCCAGGCCTTGTCCAGACGCTTGGCACTGACGGGCTGGGGCGTGCGCAGCTCCTGCGCGAACAGGCTCACCCGCAGTTCCTCCAACAGCCAGCGGTAGTCGTCCATGCGCGCATCGCGCGTGCCCTTCAGCTCGGCCAGGCGACGCAGGTAGCGCTGCTCCAGCGGACGCAACTCGGCCAGGCGCTGGGCGTCGCGCGCCGGATCGCCGCGCTGCTTGTCCAGGCGCAGCACCATGGCCTTGAGATACCGCGGCAGGTGCTGCAACTGGGCCCAGGGTGTGTGCAGCACGAAGCGCTTGCCGCACAGGCGCTGCAGTTGCGCAGCCATGTCCTCGGCCACGTCCTTGGGCGGGCGGGCGTCCTTCAGCTTGCGCGTGGCGGCGGCAAACTCGATCAGCACCGTGCCGGCCAGGCGCGCCACTTCCTGCGCGATCAGGTTCAGGCGCGCGCGGCCTTCGTTGACCCGGCGCTCGAAGGCCGCGCTGTCGGTGGGCAGCGGGTCGGCCAGGAAGGCGCGGTCCAGGGCCACGTCGATGATCTGGTCGCGCAGTTCCTCCATGCTGCCCAAGGGCATGTAGGCCACGGCCATCTTCTGCAGGTCGGGGATGTTCTTCTCCAGGTACTTCAGTGGCTCCTTGATGGCCAGGGCCACCAGGCGGCGCAGGCCGGCGCGGTGCCTGGTGGCGGCAGCGTCAGGCTCGTCAAAGACCTCGATTTCCACGTGCGAGCCCATGTCCACCAGGGCCGGGAAGCCGATCAGCGCCTGGCCGCCCTTCTTCAGTTCCATCAACTCGGGCAGCTCGCCGAAATCCCAGCGCGTGTGACGGCCCGATGCCACGGTGGCCGAGGCGGCAGGGGCCGGCGCAGCGGCTGCCCCGCCCGCGCGTGAGGGGGTGGCTGCCGGCGCGTGCGCGGCCTCCGGCACCGCCTGCTCCACCGACCGAACCTTCAGCGCCGCCAGGGCCTGGAAGGCACCGCGCGCCTGGGCGCCCCACTCGGCCTTCAGCGTGGCCAGGTGGCGGCCCATGGCCAGTTGGCGGCCGTGTTCGTCCACCAGGCGCAGGTTCATGAACAGGTGCGCTGGCACCATGTCCAGCTTGAAGTCGTTGCGCTTCACGTCCAGCTGGGTGTGGGCGCGCACGGCGGCCAGCAGAACGTCCATCAAGGCGCCATCGGCAAACGCGGTGCGCTCCACGAAGCCTTGCGCCCAATCGGGCAGCGGCAGCAGGCGCGCACGCGGTTTCTGGTGCAGGCTCTTGATCAGGGCCAGCACCTTGTCCTTCAGCAGCCCGGGCACCAGCCAGTCGCAGCGCTCTTCGTTCACCTGGTTCAGCGCGTAGATGGGCACGGTGACGGTCAGGCCGTCGCGCGCATCGCCGGGTTCGTGCAGGTAGCTGGCCGCGCAGTCGATGCCGCCCAGGCGCACGGTCTTGGGGAAGGCCGCGGTGGTGATGCCAGCGGCCTCGTGGCGCATCAGCTCGTCGCGGGTCAGCTGCAGCAAGCGCGGTTGGCGCTTCACTTCTTCGCGAAACCACTTCTCCAGCGTGGCGCCGCTGCACACCTCGGCCGGCAACAGCTTGTCGTAGAAGGCGTGGATCAACTCGTCATCCACCAGCACGTCCTGGCGCCGCGCCTTGTGCTCCAGTTCCTGCACCTGATGGATGAGCTTGCGGTTGTGCGCCAGGAAGGGCAGGGGTGAGTCCCACTCGCCTTCCACCAGGGCCTGGCGGATGAAGATCTCGCGCGCGGCGGGCGTGTCCACGCGGCCGAAATTCACCTTGCGGTTGCTGTAGATGACGATGCCGTAGAGCGTGGCGCGTTCCAGCGCCACCACTTCGGCCGCTTTCTTCTCCCAGTGCGGCTCCAGCAGCTGCACCTTCAGCAGGTGGCCGGCGATGGGCGGAATCCACTGCGGGTCCAGCGCGGCCAGGCCGCGGCCGTACAGCCTTTGCGTTTCCACCAGTTCGGCGGCCATCAGCCAGCGGCCGGGCTTCTTGCTCAGGTGCGCGCCCGGGTGGCGCCAGAACTTGATGCCACGCGCACCGAGATACCACTCATCTTCGTCCGACTTGCAGCCCACATTGCCCAGCAGGCCGGCCAGCATGGCCATGTGCAATTGGTCGTAGGTGGCCGGGCTGGTGTTCAGGCGCCAGCCGTGTTCGGCCACCACGGTGTGCAGCTGGCTGTAGATGTCGCGCCATTCGCGCACCCGGCGCGGGCTGACGAAGCTGTCGCGCAGGCGTTGTTCCTGCTGGCGATTGGACAGCTTGTGCTGGCCTTCGCCACCTTTGCCCTCGTTGATCCAGGCCCACAGCTTCAGGTAGCCCATGAACTCCGACTTTTCGTCGTCGAACTTCTTGTGCTTCTCGTCGGCCGCTGGTGCCTGTTCCAGCGGCCGGTCGCGCACGTCCTGCACGGACAGCGCGCTGGCGATGATCAGCACCTCACTCAGCGCCCCGCGCTTGCGCGCTTCCAGGATCATGCGGCCCACGCGCGGGTCCAGCGGCAGCCGGGCCAGCTCATGCCCGATGGGGGTGAGTTCGTTGTCATCGTCCACCGCGCCCAGTTCGGCCAGCAGCGCGTAGCCGTCGGCAATCGCCTTGGGGCGCGGCGGCTCGATGAAGGGGAAGTCCTCCACCTGTCCCAGGTGCAGGCTCTTCATGCGCAGGATCACGCCGGCGAGTGAACTGCGCAGGATCTCCGGGTCGGTGAAGCGCGGCCGGGCTGCGAACTCCTTCTCGTCGTACAGGCGGATGCAGATGCCGTTGGCCACCCGCCCGCAGCGGCCGGCGCGCTGGTTGGCCGCGGCCTGGGCGATGTCTTCCACCAGCAGCTGTTCCACCTTGGTGCGGTAGCTGTATCGCTTCACCCGCGCCAGGCCGGCGTCGATGACGTAGCGGATGCCCGGCACGGTGAGCGAAGTCTCGGCCACGTTGGTGGCCAGCACGATGCGTGGCGCGCCATGGGCTTCAAAAACCCGGTCCTGCTCGGCCTGCGACAGGCGCGCGAACAGCGGCAGTATCTGCACCCCCGGCGGGTGGTGCTTGCGCAGGTGCTCGCTGGCGTCGCGGATCTCGCGCTCGCCGGGCAGGAACACCAGCACGTCGCCGGGGCCGTCGCGCCAAAGTTCGTCCACCGCGTCGGCAATCGCGTGGTCCAGCCCGTATTCACGGCTTTCCTGGAAGGGCCGCCAGCGCTGTTCCACTGGGAACAGGCGGCCTGACACCTGGATCACCGGCGCCGGGCCGCGGCGGCTGGCGAAATGGTTGGCGAAGCGCTCGGCGTCGATGGTGGCCGAGGTGACCACGATCTTCAGGTCGGGCCGGCGCGGCAGCAATTGGCGCAGGTAGCCCAGCAGGAAGTCGATGTTCAGGCTGCGCTCGTGGGCCTCGTCGATGATGAGGGTGTCGTACTTGCGCAGGTCCGGGTCGCCCTGGGTCTCGGCCAGCAGGATGCCGTCGGTCATCAGCTTCACGCTGGCGCCGGGCTGCATGCGGTCCTGGAAGCGCACCTGGTAGCCCACCACCTCGCCCATGGGGGACTTCAGTTCCTCGGCAATGCGCTTGGCCACGCTGGTGGCGGCGATGCGGCGCGGCTGGGTGTGGCCGATCAGGCCGCTGCCGCCACGCCCCAGGCCGCGACCCAGGTCGAGTGCGATCTTGGGCAACTGTGTGGTTTTGCCCGAGCCGGTTTCGCCGCAGACGATGACCACCTGGTTGTCGGCCAGCGCACGCGAAATTTCCTCGCGCCGGGCGGACACCGGCAGCGATTCGGGGTAACTGATGGGGGGAACCGGGTTCGCGGCGCGCGGGGGCGCGGGCGACCGGGGCGCAGGCCTCGGGGGACGAGGCCCGCGCGGGGGGGCAGGGGCGTTCACGGGCTGCGGATTATCCGCGCTGCCGCGCGCGCCCCAGCAAGTTCAGCCGGGCATGGAATAAGCGATGACGTTGAACACCGCACCTTGCGGGTCCTGCAGCACCGCCATGCGGCCGACGCCGGGGATGTCAAACGGTGGCGCGCACACCGTGCCGCCTGCTGCCGTGGCCGCCGCCGCGGTCTTGTCGCAATCGGCCACGGTGATGTAGCAGCCCCACATCGGCACCGGCGGCCCATCAGGCGCCATGGCCATGATGCCGCCGAGTGCTTCGTCGCCCATCTTGATCACCCGGTACGGGCCCTGGCCCATGTCCATGGTGTCGAAGGTCCAGCCGAACAGGCCACCGTAGAACTCGGCCGCCTTGGCGGGGTCGGCCACGTTCAGTTCGCACCAACTGAAGGCGCCGGGGGTCTTGAACACATCCATGTTGCGCTCCTTGCGTCGTGAGGGTGGGAAGCGGCATCCTGCGCGCAGGGCCGCGGCGGCGTCAATCCAAGGCGATAGGGGGCTGCGGCACAATCGCCAGCACCATGAACCTGGTCTTCCCGCATCTGTTCGTGCCCCTGTTCCGCTCGGTGGCGCCCTACATCCACGCCTACCGCGGCAAGACCTTCGTCGTGGCCATGGCAGGTGAACTGGTGGCCGCAGGCAAGCTGAACGCCTTTGTGCAGGACCTGGCCATCCTGCACGCCATGGGCATCAAGCTGGTGCTGGTGCATGGCTTTCGCCCCCAGGTGAACGAACAACTGGCCGCCAAAGGCCACCAATCGCGCTTTTCGCATGGCAAACGCATCACCGACGCGGTGGCGCTGGACTGCGCCCAGGAAGCCGCCGGCCAGCTGCGCTTCGAGATCGAGGCCGCCTTCTCCCAGGGCCTGCCCAACACGCCCATGGCCAATGCCACGGTGCGGGTGGTGTCGGGCAACTTCCTCACCGCGCGGCCGGTGGGCATCGTGGACGGCATCGACTTCATCCACAGCGGCGTGGTGCGCCGGGTGGACGGCGCGGCCATCCGCAAGGCCATCGACATCGGTGCGCTGGTGCTGCTGTCGCCCTTTGGCTTTTCGCCCACGGGCGAAGCCTTCAACCTGACGATGGAAGACGTGGCCACGTCCACCGCCATCGCGCTGCAGGCCGACAAGCTGCTGTTCATGACCGAACTGCCCGGCGTGCGCGAGCAGCAGGACGACCCCGAAAGCCCGATCGACACCGAACTGGCCCTGGCCGAGGCCAGGCGCATGCTGGCCGCCCTGCCCTTGCCCACCCAGCCCTCGGACGTGGCCTTCTACCTGCAGCACTGCGTGAAGGCCTGCGAGGCCGGCGTGGAACGCAGCCACATCCTGCCCTTCGCGGTGGACGGCGCCATCCTGCAGGAGGTGTTCACCCACGACGGCATCGGCACCATGGTGGTGGACGAAAAGCTGGAAAGCCTGCGCGTGGCCCAGGCCGACGACGTGGGCGGCATCCTGGCGCTGATCGAACCGTTCGAGCGCGACGGCACCATGGTCAAGCGCGACCGCAACGAGATCGAGCGCGACATCAACAACTACAGCGTCATCGAGCACGACGGCATCATCTTCGGCTGCGCCGCGCTGTACGCCTACCCGGAAAGCAAGACCGGCGAGATGGCGGCCTTGACCGTGTCGCAGCAGGTGCAGGGCCAGGGCGACGGCGAGCGCATCCTCAAGCACATGGAGCAGCGCGCCAAGGCCGCGGGCCTGGAGAGCCTCTTCGTGCTGACCACCCGCACCATGCACTGGTTCATCAAGCGCGGCTTCAAGACCGTGGAACCCGACTGGCTGCCCGAGGCGCGCAAGCGCAAGTACAACTGGGACCGGCGCTCGCAGGTGCTGGTCAAGAAGCTGGCCTGAATGCCGGCCGCTTCCAACAAACATGCCACTGAACCCGGAGAACACACCATGGCCCGCACCGTGAATTGCGTCTACTTGAAGAAGGAAGCCGATGGCCTGGACTTCCCCACCTACCCCGGTGACCTGGGCAAGCGCATCTACGACAACGTCAGCAAGGAAGCCTGGGCACTGTGGCTGAAGCACCAGACCATGCTGGTGAACGAGAACCGCCTGAACCTGGCCGATGCGCGCGCCCGCCAGTACCTGGCGCGGCAGATGGAAAGCTACTTCTTCGGCGACGGGGCCGAAAAGCCTGCCGGCTACGTGCCCCCTTCGGCCTGAACCCGGCCAGGCGCGTTCGGGGTCGGCCCGGCGCGCCATGCGGGCCTGATCTGCGTCAAACACAATTAACGCGAATCATTCTCATTTCGTGTTAAGCTCCTCGCACCGTCATCTGACCCTGCCCGGAGCCCTTCCATGAGCCTCTCGCGCCGCCTGGCCCAGCCCCTTCTCTGCGCCCTTGCCGCCTTCGCCGCATCCTCCGCCACCCTGGCCCAGGACAACAAGGTGCTGAACCTGTACTCTGCCCGCCACTATCAGACCGACGAAGCGCTGTACGAGGATTTCACCAAAGCCACGGGCATCAAGATCAACCGTGTGGACGCCGACGACGCCGGCATCCTGGCGCGGCTGAAGACCGAAGGCAGCGCCAGCCCGGCCGATGTGATCCTGCTGGTGGACGCCTCGCGCCTGTGGCGCGCCGAAGTGGACGGCCTGTTCCAGCCGGTGAAAAGCGCCACCTTGGACAAACGCATCCCGGCCACCCTGCGCAGCAAGGACGATGGCCAGGGTTCGCAGTGGTTCGGCTTTTCCACCCGGGCGCGGCTCATCGTCTACAGCAAGGCCAGCGTGAACAAGGCCGACGTGGACACCTACGAAAAGCTGGCCGACCCGAAGAACAAGGGCAAGGTCTGCACCCGCTCGGGTTCGCACCCCTACAACCTGTCGCTGTTCGGTGCCGTGACCGAGCACCTGGGCGCGGCCGCGGCCGAAACCTGGCTGAAAGGCCTGGTGGCCAACATGGCCCGGCCGCCCGTGGGCGGTGACACCGACCAGATCAAGGCCGTGGCCAGCGGTGAATGTGCGGTGGCGCTGACCAACAGCTATTACCTCGCGCGGCTGATGCGCTCCACCAAAGCCGAGGACCGCGCGGTGATGGAAAAGGTGGGCGTGGTCACGCCCAACCAGCAAAGTTGGGGCACCCACGTCAATATCGCCGGTGGCGCCGTGGCCAAGTATGCGAAGAATCGCGAGGCAGCCGTGAAGTTTCTGGAATACCTGGCCAGTGACAGTGCCCAGAACTATTTTGCAAACGGTAACAACGAATGGCCGGTGGTGGCTGGCCTGAAAGTTTCGAACCCGGCGCTGGAATCCTTGGGGGCTTTCAAGACGGAAACCCTGCCGGTGGGCGTGGTGGGCATGAACCAGGTGAAGGTGCAGCAGATGCTCGACCGGGTGGGATTCAAGTAAATCCGCGGACGGCAGCCAATATCCGGGTGCTATATTCGCCGCGGTATCAACTCCCACGGAGGATTCATGGCATCCCTGCAAGACCTGCTGGCCCAGAAAGCCGCACTCGACAAGAAAATCACCGAAGTGCAGCGTGAAGAACGCAGCGCTGCCATCGCCAAGGTGCGCGAATTGATGGCCGAATATGGCCTGACCGCGCTGGACCTGGCCGGCAAAGCCGGCCCGGCCAAATCCAAGAGCGGCCCGCGCGGCAAGGTGGCGGTGAAATACCGCAATGCCGCCACTGGCGACACCTGGACCGGCCGTGGTTTGCAGCCCAAGTGGTTGAAGGCGGCGCTGGCCACCGGCCGCAAGCTGAGCGACTTCGCCGTCTGAGCGTCGCCCTGGCGCCTGCGCCGCTTCGCCGGACCCCACGATCAAGGGCCCCCCATGAGCTGCGGCGCCCTGGGTCCGCGTGAATTACGCACTAGCATCGAGACGACATTTCCCTTGACCGCCCGCCACCGCGCCGGCGCCCCCCTTTGACTTCATTTCCCGCAGCCCTGCCCGCCCTGCGCCGCCAGCCATTGGCCTGGCTGGGCATGGTGCTGCTGGTGGCTGCGGTCTGCTTCGGCGCGGTGCGCTTGGGCGGGGCCTTCAACCAGGCGCCGGGGCCGGTGTCGCCGTTCTGGCCCCTGGCTGGGGTGGCCATGGCGCTGCTGCTGCGGGTGGGGCCCGGCATCTGGCCGGGTGTCTGGCTGGGGTCCGCACTGGGCCTGTTGACCATGCCGGCCGCGCCGGGGCTGGCCGCAGCCATCGCCGCCGGCGACACGCTGGGCCTGGTGCTGGCCGCCCGTTGGCTGCTGCGCAACGGCTTCAACCCGCGGCTGGAGCAGACCCGCGACCTGTGGCGGTTCACCGGTGCCGCGGCCGGCGCTGCGGCGGTGCTGTCGTCGGCCTGGGCGGTGGCGGCCCTGGTGTTGTCCGGTTCACTCGACCCGGTGAACCTGCCGCAGGCCTGGGTGGTGCGCTGGGCCGGTGAAACCCTGGGACTGTTCGCCCTGGGCGTGCCGTTGCTGACACTGGACCGCCGTTCACTGGCCCAGAGCCTGGGCGACCACCGCTGGCTGAGCAACCTGCCGCTGATGGCCGCCGCCCTGGCGTCCGGCGCGGCGGCCATGGCGCTGCTGATCGACCGCAGCGGCCTGCTGCTGAGCCCCATTGTTTTCCTGCCCCACGTGCTGCTGTGCTGGCTGGCACTGCGCGGCGGCCTGGCCCTGGCCGCCAGCGCCGTGCTGGCGCTGCTGGCGGGCAGCGTGGCCCTGGCCCTGCTGCCTGGACTGCCGGACGCTGCCCTGCAGCCGCCCTGGGCCTACCTGGCTTCGCTGCTGGCCATCGTGATCCTGCTGCACGCGCTGAACGGCGACCTGGCCCGCACCGAAGCGCGCTGGCAACTGGCGCTGGGCGGCGCCGGCCTGGGCGTGGCGGAGTGGCCGCTGCACCGCGGCGCGGGCTACAGCTCGCAGCGCTGGCGCACGCTGCACGCCGACCCCGGCGGCACCCAGACCGCCACCCTGGCCGCCTGGTTGACGCGCGTGCACCCCGACCAGCGCGCGGCGCTTCAGCTAGAAATCGACGCCCTGCAGCAGGCCGGCCACGACAGCCTGTCCCAGCAGTTGCAGTTGCGCGTGGGCGAGCAATGGCAGTGGATGGAACTGCGCCTGGTGGTGGCCGAGCGCGACAGCGCCCAGGCGCCGGCGCGCCTGGTGGCCACGGTGTCGGACGTGCAGGCCCGGCGCAGCGCCGACGAGCGCCAGCGCCTGTCCAGCAGCCTGTTCCAGAACCTGCACGAAGGCCTGCTGGTGGTGGACGCCGACCTGCGCACCCTGGACGCCAACCCCACCTTCTGCGCCCTGCTGGACACCCCCCGCGAAGCGCTCCTGGGCAGCGTGCCCACGCTGCTGCGCAGCGCCTCGGCCGACCCCGCCACGCGCCAGCGCCAGGCCGCCATGTGGGCCTCACTGCGGGTGGCCGGCAGCTGGACCGGCGAAATCACCGACCGCCGGCCCAGCGGCGACCCCGTCGTGCTGCGCACCACCGTCTTCACCGTGCCCGACGCCCAGGGCGCCCCGCGCTACCACGTGCTGATGGTGTCCGACGTCACCTTGCAGCGCCAGCAGCGCGAACGCCTGGAACGCCAGGCCCACTTCGACGAACTGACCCAGCTGCCCAACCGCGCGCGCCTGGCCAAGCTGCTGACCGAAGCCATGGCCGCCACCGACCGCGAAGGCCAGATGCTGACGGTGTGCTACCTGGACCTGGACCACTTCAAGTCGCTCAACGACGTGTTCGGCCACGACGTGGGCGACCAGGTGCTGGTGCAACTGGCCCAGCGCCTGCGTGGCGCGCTGCGCTCGCGCGCGTCCTGGTCCGACGTGGTGGCCCGCCTGGGCGGCGACGAATTCGTGCTGCTGCTGCGCGCCAACACGCTGGAGGAAGCGCGCATGGCGGTGGAACGCGTCATGCGGGTGGTGGGCGAGCCCATGGCCCTGGCCCCGGGGGCCGCGCCCATCACGCTGAGTGCCAGCGTGGGCGCCACCGTCTATCCCATGGACCGCAGCGACGCCGACACCCTGCTGCGCCATGCCGACCACGCGATGTACACCGCCAAGCAGTCCGGCCGCGACGGCCATGTGTTCTTCGACCTGGAACACAACCGCCGCAACGAAGAACGGGTGATGGCGCTGGGCCGCTTCCAGGAAGCCCTGGACCGCGACGAGTTGGTGCTGCACTACCAGCCCAAGGTGGACCTGCGGCGCGGCCAGGTGCTGGGCTTCGAAGCCCTGCTGCGCTGGAACCACCCCGAGCGCGGCATGCTGGCGCCAGCCCACTTCCTGCCGCTGATCGAACACACTGGCCTGTCCGCCCGCGTGGGCGACTGGGTGATGGCGCAGGCGCTGGAACAGCTGGACCGCTGGCGCACCGAAGGGCTGGACGTGTCGGTCAGCGTGAACGTCTCGGCGCGCCACCTGCAGGAACCCGATTTCGCGCAGCGCCTGGGTGAACTGCTGGCGCGCCACAGCGCGCCGCTGGGCGGTTTCCTGGAGCTGGAAGTGCTGGAAACCGCGGCGCTGGCCGACATCGGCTTCACCTCGGCCCTGCTGGAGCGATGTGCGGTGCTGGGTGTGCGCTTCGCGCTGGACGACTTCGGCACCGGCTACTCCACCCTCACCTACCTGAAGCGGTTGCCGGTGCAGGTGCTCAAGATCGACCGCAGCTTCGTGCACAACATGCTGGACGATCCGCAGGACCGCGCCATCGTCGAGGGCGTGCTCAGCCTGGCGCGCACCTTCGGCTGCGTGGCGGTGGCCGAAGGCGTGGAGACCCCGGCCCAGGCGCGCGCCCTGCTGGACCTGGGCTGCGACATCGGCCAGGGCTCGGGCATCGCCCCGGCCATGCCGGCGGCCGACGCGGGGCGTTTCGTGCGCGAATGGCGCGGCCTGTTCGCGCTGGCCGCCGCGCCGGGCGCCGGCGTGGCGGTGCTGCCGCTGCGCACCGCCCAAGCCCAGGCCGAGCGCGACGCCAGCGGCATCGAGTGACGGTGTCGCCGGCCGCCGTGGCGGCCCTTCGCTAGACTGCCCGCATGCTGCCCCAAGGCTTCATCCAGGACCTGCTCGCCCGCGTGGACATCGTGGACGTGGTGGGCCGCCAGGTCGAGCTGAAGAAGGCCGGCATCAACCACAAGGGCCTGTGCCCCTTCCATGGCGAGAAGACGCCCAGCTTCATCGTCAGCCCCACGCGCCAGACCTACCACTGCTTCGGCTGCGGGGCCCACGGCGACGCCATCCGCTTCCTGGTGGAACAAGGCGGCCTGCACTTCATGGACGCGGTGCGCGACCTGGCCCAGCAGGTGGGCGTGACCGTGCCCGAAGACGAGCGCAAGCCCGAGGACCGCGAGCGCGCGGCGCAGGAGCGGCAGCACCAGGTGACGCTGTCCGACGTGCTGGCCAAGGCCGGCGATCACTGGCGCGCGCAGTTGAAGGCCACACCGCGCGCGGTGGCCTACCTCAAGAAGCGTGGCCTCACCGGCGAGATCGCCGCGCGCTTCGGCATGGGCTATGCGCCCGAAGGCTGGCGCGGCCTGGCGAGCGTCTTCCCCAAGTACGACGACCCGCTGCTGGCCGAGGCCGGCCTGGTGATCGTGAAGGACGAAGAAGGCGACGAGGGCGCCGAGCAGAAGCGCTACGACCGCTTCCGCGACCGCATCATGTTCCCGATCCGCTCGGTCAAGGGCGATGTCATCGGCTTCGGCGGCCGGGTGCTGGACGCGGGCGAACCCAAGTACCTGAATTCGCCCGAGACCCCGGTGTTCGTGAAAGGCCGCGAGCTCTACGGCCTGTACGAAGCCCGCCAGGCCCTGCGCACCAAGGGCTACGCGCTGGTGGTGGAAGGCTACATGGACGTGGTGGCGCTGGCGCAAAGCGGTTTCGCCAACGCGGTGGCCACGCTGGGCACCGCCTGCACCGCCGACCACGTGGCCAAGCTGTTCCGTTTCACCGACGCAGTCGTCTTCAGCTTCGACGGCGACGCCGCCGGCCGCCGCGCCGCCGGCCGCGCGCTGGAAGCCTCGCTGCCGCACGCGGGCGACACCCGCAGCATCCGCTTCCTGTTCCTGCCACCCGAACACGACCCGGATTCCTTCGTGCGCGAGAACGGCCCCGAAGCCTTCGATCAGGCCGTGGCCGGCGCGCTGCCGTTGTCGCGCATGCTGTTGCAGACCGCGGGCGAAGGCGCCGACCTGGCCACGCCCGAAGGCCGCGCGCGCCTGCTGGCCCAGGCCGGGCCGCTGTTCGCGCTGCTGCCGGCCGGGCTGCTGCGCGAGCAGATCCTGGCCGAACTGGCCCAGGCCGGCGGCCTGGGCGCGGAGCAGTTGTCCCGCCTGTGGGGCGAAGCCGCCGCGCGCCGCCCGGGTGCCGCCCGCCAGGCCCCACCGGCCGACGATGCGCCGCCCGCCGACGACGATCGGGGAGCGCGCCCATCCAGCCGCCACGCCCAACGCTTCGCCCCGCGCCGCATGCCCGGCGCCACCACCAACCTGCTGGACCGCGCCGCCTGGCTGCTGTTGCAGCACGTGGCGCTGTGGGACGAACTGGGCCCCGAGCAGCACGAACGCCTGGCCGGCCAGCCCGCGCCCTATGGCGGCTTCTTCGCCTGGATAGAGCGCTGCCTGCATGAACACGGGCCGCTGTCGCGCAATGGCTTGCTGGAGCACCTGCACGACGGCGAGGAACACGCCGAGGTCGACCCGGGGCTGAACGCCTTGGTGCAGCGCGTGTCGCAACTGCACGACCTGGACGCCGAAGTCCAGCCCATGCCCGAGTTGCAGGCCGTGCTGCAGCGCCTGCATGTGCAGCAGGTCAAGGACGAGCTGAACCTGATCATCGAATCGGGCGAGTTGTCCGATGCCGCCGTGGCCCGTCGCAACGAGTTGCTGGCCCAGCAGCAGGCGCTGGCCCGCGCAGCGCGCAGCGGCGCCTGAACCGCCGGGCCAGGCAGTTTTTGACGCCCGCCCGTCTATCGACGATAATCCTGGATTGGTTTGCAGCGGCAAGAGTGACAGCAGCACCTTCCGGGCCCCGGCCACCCGCGACACGGGAACATCAGGCCACCCTCACCCGCCAAGGACTGCATATTGAAGGTTCACGCGAACTTGCCCGCCCTGAAACCACCCCCGCGCCGCGGCATGGCTGCCCCGGCGCTTGAGTCCGTCCGTTTTCGGCCGGCGGGTGCTGCTTTCCGGGCCGCCGCCCCTTCCATCCATCGAGGAACCGCATGACCGCGAAGAAGACCGACGCGCCCGCCAAGGCTGCCGCGCCTGCCAAGACCGCCGCCAAGACCCCGGCCAAGGACACCGCTGCCAAGGCCGCTCCGGCCAAGACCGAGAAGAAGGCCGACGCGAAGGCCAAGCCGGCCCCCAAGGTTGAAAAGGCCAAGGCGGCGGCACCGGCGGCCAAGCCGGCGGCTCCCGCTGCCAAGCCCGCCGCCAAGGGCGCCAAGCCCGCGGCCAAGGCCGACGACAAGAAGGGCAAGAAGGGCAAGGAAGCCCCCAAGGCCGAGGACGACGTCGACCTGGTGGACATCGAGGCCGAGTTCGCCGACGCCGAACCGGAGGTGGTGGAAGAGGCCAAGGAAGAGAAGGTCAAGCCGCTGCGCATGAAGGTCAGCCGCGCGAAGGAACGCGCGCTGATGCGTGAATTCGGCCTGGACGAGAACACCCTCACCGAAGAGGAAGTGGCCAAGCGCCGGCTGGAGCTGAAGACCCTCATCAAGATGGGCAAGACGCGTGGCTTCCTCACGCACCAGGAAATCAACGACCACCTGCCCGAAAAGCTGGTGGACAACGAAATCCTCGAAGCCATCGTGTCCATGCTCAACGACATGGGCATCGCGGTGTACGAGCAGGCGCCCGACGCCGCCACGCTGCTGATCGCCGGCGGCACCACCACCACGGCCACCGAGGAAGAGGCCGAAGAAGCCGCCGAAGCCGCGCTGTCCACCGTGGACAGCGAGTTCGGCCGCACCACCGACCCGGTGCGCATGTACATGCGCGAAATGGGCTCGGTGGAACTGCTCACCCGCGAGGGTGAAATCGAGATCGCCAAGCGCATCGAAGGCGGCCTGCAGGCCATGATGCTGGCCATCTCGGCGTCGCCCACCACCATCAATGAAATCCTGTCGATGGCGCAGAAGATCGCCGGCGGCCAGATGCAGATTTCCGAGGCCGTGGACGGCTTCGTCAGCGACGACGAGGCCGACGACTACGTGGCCGAGGAAGACTTCGACGAATTCGACGAGGAAGACGACGACGACGGCCAGGGCGGCAGCAAGGCCCTGACCAAGAAGCTGGAAGAGCTGAAGAGCCACGCGCTGGTGAAGTTCGCCGCGCTGGCCCTGCACTTCGAGAAGATGAGCAAGGCCTACGCCAAGGAGGGCTACCGCTCGCCCGCCTACGACAAGGCGCAGCACGCCATCAGCGACGAGCTGATGACCATCCGCTTCACCGTGAAGACCATCGAGCGGCTGTGCGACATCCTGCGCAGCCAGGTGGACGACGTGCGCCGCTTCGAGCGCGAGATCCGCAAGATCGTGGTGGACCGCTGCGGCATGCCGCAGGAACACTTCATCAAGACCTTCCCGCCCAATGTGCTGAACCTGAAGTGGGCCGAGAAGGAAATTGCCGCGGCCAAGGCCTACAGCGCCATCATGAGCCGCAACCTGCCGGCCATCCAGGAACTGCAGCAAAAGCTGATCGACCTGCAAAGCCGCGCCGTGGTGCCGCTGGAAGACCTGAAGGAAATCAACCGCAAGATGAACGCGGGTGAAAAGGCCAGCCGCGACGCCAAGAAGGAAATGATCGAGGCCAACCTGCGCCTGGTGATTTCCATCGCCAAGAAGTACACCAACCGCGGCCTGCAGTTCCTGGACCTCATCCAAGAGGGCAACATCGGCCTGATGAAGGCGGTGGACAAGTTCGAATACCGCCGCGGCTACAAGTTCTCGACGTATGCGACCTGGTGGATCCGCCAGGCCATCACGCGCAGCATCGCCGACCAGGCGCGCACCATCCGCATCCCGGTTCACATGATCGAGACGATCAACAAGATGAACCGCCTCTCGCGCCAGCACCTGCAGGAGTTCGGCTTCGAGCCCGACGCCCCCACGCTGGCCGAGAAGATGGAGATCCCCGAGGACAAGATCCGCAAGATCATGAAGATCGCCAAGGAGCCGATCTCCATGGAAACGCCGATCGGCGACGACGACGATTCGCACCTGGGCGACTTCATCGAGGACACCAACAACACCGCGCCGATCGAAGCCGCCATGCAGGCCGGCCTGCGCGACGTGGTGAAGGACATCCTGGACAGCCTCACCCCGCGCGAAGCCAAGGTGCTGCGCATGCGCTTCGGCATCGAAATGTCCACCGACCACACGCTGGAAGAAGTGGGCAAGCAGTTCGACGTCACCCGCGAGCGCATCCGCCAGATCGAGGCCAAGGCCATCCGCAAGCTCAAGCACCCCAGCCGCTCGGACAAGTTGCGCACCTACCTCGACAACCTGTAACCGACCCGGGCGCCATTCTTTCCCTGAGGCGCCGCTAAACTGCCCGCCCATGACGCGGATATCCGAGCGCACGGTGCTGTTTGCCGACCTGCGCGGCAGCACCTCCTTGTTCGAGACGCTCGGCAATGCCGAGGCGACCTCGGTGGTGACGCACACGGTGAACGCGGTGTCGCAGAAGGTGCCGGGGCACGGTGGCACGGTCATCAAGACCCTGGGTGATGGCCTGATGGCGGTGTTCGACACCCCGCCGGCGGCCCTGCTGGCCAGCGCCCAGATGCACGAGGTGCTGGACCGCCTGGTCAGCCGCGGCGGCGAGCGTGGTGCCTCGGCCGGCCTGCGCGGGCTGCGCCTGCAGGTGGCCATGGCCTGCGGTGAGGTGGTGGAGATGAACGGCGACTGCTTCGGCGACGCCGTGAACGTGTCCGCCCGGCTGCTGGACCACGCCGGCGACAACGAAACCCTGATCACCGGAACGGTGCACGCGCGCCTGTCGCGCGAAGACCAGGCGCGCTTTCGCAACCTGGACTGGATGCACCTGCGCGGCCGGGCCGAGCCGGTGCAGGTGTTCGTGCTGGGCAGCCGCCGCCCCAGCAGCGACACCGGCTACGACCCGGTGGTCACCCAGTTCGGCGCGGTGGAATCCAGCGCCGACCCCGACGGCATCCGCCTGTCCTGGCTGGACATGGACGACGTCTACGGCGCCGACCACCTGCCCATCATCCTGGGCCGCTCGCCCCAGGCCACGCTGAGGGTGGACGACTCGCGCGTGTCGCGCTCGCACGCCCGCATCGACTGGCACGCCGGCGCCTTCCAACTCACCGACCTGTCCTACAACGGCACCTACGTGCGCTTCGGCAGCACCGGCGAGGTGGTGAGCCTGCGCCGCGGCACCTGCACCCTGCACGGCAGTGGTGCCATCGGCCTGGGCGGGTCGCCCTCCGACCCCACGTCGCCCACGCTGCACTTCGAGGTGCTGTCTTTCAACGACACTGTGCCGCATCTGCCCTGAACCGCGGCCGCCTTGCGGCCGATCACCTGCGCCCTGCCGATGCCCTTCGCCCCCGAGCCGCCGTACACCCACGGCCGCGCCGCCCGCACCGCCGTCCTGCTGACCAACCTGGGCACGCCCGACGCCCCCACGGCCGCCGCGCTGCGCCGCTACCTGGGCGAATTCCTGTCCGACCCGCGGGTGGTCGAGATTCCGAAACTGGCCTGGTGGCCCATCCTGCACGGCATCATCCTGCGCACCCGGCCGGCCAAGAGCGCGGCCAAGTACGCCACGGTCTGGACCGACGAAGGCTCGCCGCTGCTGTCCTGGACCGTGAAGCAGGCCAAGCTGCTGCAGGGCTACCTGGGCGAACGCGGCCATGCCGTGCAGGTGCTGCCGGCCATGCGCTACGGCAACCCATCCATTGCGTCGCAGTTGGACGCACTGAAGGCCGACGGTGCCACCCGGGTGCTGGTGCTGCCGCTGTACCCCCAGTACAGCGGCGCCACCACCGGCAGCACGGTGGATGCGGTCACGGCCTGGGCGCAGCGCACCCGCCACGTGCCCGAACTGCGCTTCGTCAACCGCTACCACGACGACCCCGCCCACATCGCCGCGCTGGCCGCCAGCGTGCGCCACCACTGGCAGCGCGACGGGCGTGGCCGCATGCTGGTGATGAGCTTCCACGGCATGCCCGAGCGCACCCTGCACCTGGGCGACCCCTACCACTGTGAATGCCTGAAGACCGGCCGCCTGCTGGCCCAGGCGCTGGGCCTGGCGGACGACGAGTACAAGGTCACCTTCCAAAGCCGCTTCGGGAAGGCCAAGTGGCTGGAGCCCTACACCGAACCCACGCTGCGCACCCTGCCCGGCGGGGGCCACACGCGGGTGGACGTCATCTGCCCCGGCTTTTCGGCCGATTGCCTGGAAACGCTGGAAGAAATTGCCCAGGAAGGCCGCGACGCCTTCCTGGAGTCAGGCGGCCAGGAATTCCACTACATCCCCTGCCTGAACGACCAGCCGCAGGGCATGAAGGCCATCACCGAGCTGGCCATCCGCCACCTGCAGGGCTGGCCCACGGCCGCCACCAGCGACGAGCAGATTGCGCTGCTGGCGGCCCAGCGCCATCGCGCGCTGGCCTTGGGCGCGGGCGACTGAGCACGGCGCCGGGGCCGGGCCTCAGGCGCGCTGGCGCTTCACCAGCTTCATCAGCCGCGGCAGCACCAGCAGGGCCACCACCACCGCCAGCAGCGTGGCCGACATCGGGCGCTGGATGAACACGCTCCAGTGGCCATCACCGATGCTGATGGCGTTGCGCAACTGCGCCTCGGCCAGCGGACCCAGGATGGCGCCCACGATCACCGGCGCCACCGGGAAGTCGAAGCGCCGCATCAGCACGCCCAGCACGCCGATCACCAGCATCAGCACCAGGTCGTAAGCGCTCTGGCGCATGCCGTACACGCCCACGGTGGCGAAGATCAGGATGCCGGCGTAGAGCTGCGCCCGCGGAATCTGCAGCAGCTTCACCCAGAAGCCCACCAGCGGCAGGTTCAGCACCAGCAGCATCACGTTGCCGATGTACAGGCTGGCGATCAGCGCCCACACCAGGCCGGACGAGGTCTGGAACAGCTGCGGCCCGGCCTGGATGCCGTAGTTCTGGAACGCCGACAGCAGGATGGCCGCGGTCACCGAGGTGGGAATGCCCAGGGTCAGCAGCGGCACCAGCGTGGCGGTGACCGCCGCGTTGTTGGCCGCCTCCGGCCCGGCCACGCCTTCGATGGCGCCGGTGGTGCCGAACTCTTCCTTGTGCTTGGACAGCTTGCGCTCCACGCCATAGCTCAGGAAGGTAGGGATCTCGGTGCCGCCGGCCGGAATGGTGCCGAAGGGAAAGCCCAGCGCCGTGCCGCGCAGCCACGCCGGCCAGGAGCGCCGCCATTCGGCACCGGTCATGTGCACCTTGCCCATGGTGTTCATGGTGGCGCTGCTGCGGCCTTCGTACAGCGCGGTGTACAGGGTCTCGCCCACCGCGAACAGGCCCACCGCCAGCAGCACCACTTCGATGCCGTCCAGCAGTTCGGGCACGCCGAGCGTGAAGCGCACCGCGCCGCTGATCTGGTCCTGCCCGATCAGGCCGATGGCCAGGCCGATGAACAGCGCCGTCAGCCCGCGCAAGGTGCTCTGCCCCAGCACCGCGCTCACGGTGGTGAAGGCCAGCAGCATCAGGCAGAAGTACTCGGGCGGACCCAGCTTCACGGCGCGCTCGGCCACGAAGGGCGCGAACAGGGTCACCAGCACGGTGGCGATGGTGCCGGCCACGAAGCTGCCGATGGCACTGGTGGCCAGCGCCGCGCCGGCACGGCCGCTCTTGGCCATCTTGAAGCCTTCCAGCGCCGTGACCATGGAGCCGGTTTCGCCCGGCGTGTTCAGCAGGATGGACGTGGTGCTGCCGCCGTACATGGCGCCGTAGTAGATGCCGGCGAAGAAGATCATGCTGGCCGTGGGTTCCACCTGCGCGGTGATGGGCAGCAGCATGGCCACCGTGACCGCCGGGCCCAGGCCGGGCAGCACGCCGATGGCGGTGCCCACCGCACAGCCGACGAAGGCCCACAGCAGGTTGACCGGCGTGCCGGCCGTGGCAAATCCGCCCAGCAGGGCGTTCCAGATGTCCATGTGCGCTCCCGAGGGGAAATCAGATCCAGCCGGTGGAGGTCAATCCAGGCAGGTTGATGTTCAGCACCTTGGTGAACATCCAGAACGTGGGCGCCGCGATGCACAGCCCCACACCCAGGTCGATGGCCGACTGCCGCGCGCCGCCGGACGGCTTGCCTTCGCTGGACCGCAGGCCGCGCACCGCCAGCGCAAAGCACAGCGCGCAGGCCAGGATGAAGCCGATGCGGGTGATCAGCGCCGCATTGGCCAGCACCCCGGCCGCCACCCAGGCCAGCGCGGGCCAGTCGCCCCGCTCGGCGCCCGAGGGCTTTTCCATCACCAGGAAGCCGGTGCTCAAGCCCTGCCACAGCAGCAGCGCGCCGCAGACGGCCAGGGCCCCCGCCACCATCCAGGGCAGGAAGTTCGGGCCCACGCCGCCATAGCCAGCGTCGGAGGAGATGCCGCTGGCGCCGAAGGCCAACAGGGCCGCCAGCACCAGCACGGCCGCGCCGATGGCGGCCTGCTGGCGCTTGGCCTCGGGCGAGGTGGCTTCGCTCACCTCACACCATCCCGGCCTTGACCATGGTGGCGCGCAGGCCGGCGAATTCGCGGTCCACGAACTCTTCGAATTCCTTGCCGGTCAGCAGGGCCGGGGTCCAGCCGTTCTTGTCCATGGCTTCGGCCCAGGCCTTGCTCTTGGTGGCCTTGACGATCATGTCGATCAGCGCCTTGCGCTGCTCCGGCGTGATGCCCGGCGCGCCATACACACCGCGCCAGTTGCCGATCTCGACATTGATGCCCTGCTCCTTCAGCGTGGGCACGTTGATGCCCTTCAGGCGCTGCGCCGAGGTGACCGCGATCGCGCGCATCTTGCCGCTGTCGATGTACTGCTGGAATTCGCTGTAGCCGCTGCCGCCCACCGTGACGTTGCCGCCCAGGATGGCCGCGGTGGCCTCGCCACCCCCGCGGAAGGCCACGTAGTTGATCTTGGCCGCGTCCACGCCCACTTCGCGCGCGATCATGGCCGCGGCGATGTGCTCGGTGGACCCGCGCGAGCCGCCGCCCCACTTCACGCTGCCGGGGTCCTTCTTCAGCTGCGCCACCACGTCGGCCATGGTCTTGAAGGGCGAATCGGCCGGCAGCACGAACACGTTGTATTCGCTGGTCAGGCGCGCCAGCGGGGTGGCCGCGGTCACGCTCACCGGCGGCTTGCCGGTGATGATGCCGCCCAGCATCACCGCGCCCATCACCATCATGGCGTTGCCGTCACCCTTGGCCGAATTGACGAACTGCGCCAGGCCGATCGCGCCCGCGGCACCGCCCTTGTTTTCAAAGGTCACGGCGCTGGCGGCGCCGGCGTCCTGCAGCGCCTTGCCCAGCGCGCGGCCGGTGGTGTCCCAGCCGCCGCCCGGGTTGGCGGGGATCATCATCTTCAGGTTGGTATTGGCCTGGGCGGCCAGCGGCAGGGCGCCCGTGGCGGCCAGCGCGGCCAGGCTCTTGAGGAAAGCGTCACGGCGCATGGAGGAGTCTCCTGGAAGGGAAGAACCCTATGCTCGAAAGCCAGGCTGTCAAAGCGCTGTCGAAGGGCCTGGGGTAAGTGCTAGGCTGCCCGCCCAATGAAGCTGCTGCTGGTGGAAGACAACCCCGCGATGCAGGCCACGCTGCGCCGGGCCTTCGAGCGCCAGGGCATGCAGGTGGTGTGCTGCGACGATGGCGCCCGCGCCCTGGACCGCTGGCAGGCCAGCCTGCCCGACGCGGTGGTGCTGGACCTGAGCCTGCCCGGGCGCGACGGCCTGCAGGTGCTGGCCGACGCGCGGGCCGCGGGCCTGGCCACGCCGGTGCTCATCCTCACCGCGCGCAGCACCGTGGGCGACCGCATCCTGGGCCTGAACACCGGCGCCGACGACTACCTGGCCAAGCCCTTCGACCTGGACGAATTGGAAGCCCGCATCCGCGCGCTGGTGCGGCGCTCGGGCGGCCAGGCCTCGTCCCCCATGAACGCTCCCCTGGCCAGCGGGCCTGAATTCGGCGGCCTGCGGGTGGATGCCGACAGCGGCGCGGTCTACCACCGTGGCGCCGTGATGGACCTCACCACACGTGAAGCGGCGCTGCTGCGCGCCCTGCTGGCCCGCCCCGGCCAGGCGGTCGCCAAGGAACGCCTGTTTGAAGCCGTGTTTCCGGGCCTGGCCGAGGTGCAGATGGAAGCGGTGGAGGTGGTGGCCTACCGCCTGCGCAAGAAGCTGGCTGCCACCGGCACCCAACTGGTCACACTGCGCGGGTTGGGTTACCTGCTGAAGGCCGGCGCATGACATGGCGCCCGGCGACCCTGCGGCTGCAACTGCTGCTGGGCATCCTGGTGCCGGTGCTGGCGCTGGTGCTGGCCAACAGCGTGAGCCTGTACCGCCAGGCCCTGCGCGCCGCCGACACCGCCTATGACCGCACCCTGCTGGCCACCGCCAAGGCCCTGGGTGAGCCGTTGGAGGTGGTGCGCGGCCCCGACGGCAGCGCGCAGGTGAAGGCCACGCTGCTGTACTCGGCGCTGGAGCCGTTTGAGGCCGACAACCGCAGCAGGCTGTATTTCCGCGTCTCGGGCTTTGCCGGGGAGATGGTCTCCGGCTTCGACGACCTGCCCGCCTGGCGCGGACCGCTGCCGCCCGAGCGCAACGCCTACGCTGCGCTGGTGCACTTCTACGATGGCCAGGTACGCGGCCAGCCGGTTCGCCTGGCCGTGCTGCTGCAACCGGTGGCCGGCACCGAGGGCAGCGGCATGGCCACGATCCAGGTGGCCGAGACCCTGGAACTGCGCCAGGCCCTGGCGCGTCAACTGCTGCTGGACACCCTGTGGCGCCAGGCCGCGCTGCTGCTGGTGATCGCCGGCGTGGTGGTGTGGGTGGTGCAGCGCGCCACGCGCCCGGTGCGTGACCTGAGCCGCCAGCTGGCCGCACGCGACGAAGCCGACCTGAGCCCGCTGGCCAGCGCCAGCGCGCCGCGCGAACTGGCCCCGCTGCTGGACGCCACCAACCAGGTGATGGCGCGCCTGGCGCACCTGCTGGCGCACCAGAAACGCTTCATCCGCGACGCGTCCCACCAGTTGCGAACACCGCTGGCGGTGCTGAAGGCCCAGGTGCAATCGGCCCAACGCGGCGACGTGGACGCACCCACTGCACTGGCCGAAATCGGCAGCACGGTGGAAGGCGCCACCCGGCTGGCCAACCAGATGCTGGCCCTGGCCAAGGTGGAGCAGCTGCGCCAGCAAGGCGGCGCCACGGTGGTGGACTGGCAGGCCCCGGTGCGCGAGGTGGCGCTGGAACTGGCCCCTCTGATGGCCCAGGGCGGCATCGAGTTCGACATCCACACGCAGGCCGCCCCGGTGCGGGCCCACGAATGGGCGCTGCGCGAACTGGCGCGCAACCTGCTGCACAACGCCATCAAACACACCCCGTCCGGGGCTGCCCTGGAAGTGCGCCTGGTCAGCGATGGCCGCCACGCCGCTTTCAGCGTGCGCGACAGCGGCCCGGGCCTGGACGCCGCCCTGCGCGAACGCCTGTTCCAGCCCTTCTCAGCGGGCGACGCACGTTCGGGCTCCGGCCTGGGCCTGGCCATCTGCCACGAGATCGTGGCCTCGCTGGGCGGGCAGATCAGCCTGGACAACCACGAGGCCGGCGGCCGGGTGGCCGGCCTCAGCGCCACGGTGCGCCTGGCGCTGGCGGTGGACAATCCAGGCGCATGAACACCAAGGCAACCCTGGCCGAGATGCGGCTGGACAAGTGGCTGTGGGCGGCGCGCTTTTTCAAGACCCGCGCCCTGGCCGTGGAGGACATCGCCAAGGGCCGGCTGCGGGTGAATGGCCACGAGGCCAAGGCCTCGCGCGACCTGAAACCCGGCGACCGGGTGGAAATCCGCCAGGCCGGCGGCGTGGTGCGCACCGTGGACGTGCTGGGCTTGAGCAACCTGCGCGGCCCGGCCCCGGTGGCCCAGGCGCTTTACGCCGAAACCCCGGAAAGCATCCTCGCCCGCGAAGCCGCGGCCGAGCGCCGTCGCCAGGGCGTGGAGCCCGCCGCGGCGCTGGAAGAGGGCCGCCCCACCAAGCGCGACCGGCGTCAGCTCGCCGATTGGCAGCGCTGGAGCGCCAGCCTGGATGACGACAGCTAGAAAAAAGTTCCCTTTTGTTCGCTTTCCCGGCTTGAAAGTGGGGCCAATCGCCCCCAGGTGCACGGCTGTCATTGAAAACCCCGGCACCACACCGTGAGCACCGAACCCCAGAACCCCCAGGCCACCGAAGCCCAGCCCGGCGCCGCCGCCGCAAACAACTCCACCCCCGACACCCCGCCCAGCGCCGAACAGCGCCTGGCCGAACTGGAGGCCAAGCACGCCGAAATGGCCGACGCCTTCCTTCGCGCCAAGGCCGAGGTCGAAAACACCCGCCGCCGCGCCGAGGAAGAAAGCGCCAAGGCGCGCAAGTTCGCCGTGGAGTCCTTCGCCGAGAGCCTGCTGCCGGTGAAGGACAGCATGGAAGCCGCCATCGCCCTGCCCGACGCGGCCCCGGCCAAGATCCTGGAAGGCGTGCATGCCACGCTGCGCCAGCTGGCCGCCGCGCTGGAGCGCAACAAGGTGGTGGAAATCAACCCGCCCGCGGGCACCAAGTTCGACCCCCACCAGCACCAGGCCATCAGCGTGGTGCCGGCGGAACAAGACGCCAACACCGTGGTCGCCGTGCTGCAGAAGGGCTACCTCATCGCCGAACGCGTGCTGCGCCCGGCCCTGGTGACGGTGGCCGCGCCGAAGTGATCCACATCACGGCCGCCCTGCCCCGCCGCATGGCACGGGCTTGAAAGCGGCCGAGTTATCCACAACTGAGTAGACATCCAGTTTTCAGGCTTCAGGAGCAAACAATCATGGGCAAGATCATCGGCATCGACCTGGGCACCACGAATTCGTGCGTGGCCATCATGGAAGGCAACACCACCAAGGTGATCGAGAACAGCGAAGGTGCCCGCACCACGCCGTCGATCATCGCCTACCAGGAAGACGGTGAAGTGTTGGTCGGCGCTTCCGCCAAGCGCCAGGCGGTCACCAACCCGCGCAACACGCTGTACGCGGTGAAGCGCCTGATCGGGCGCAAGTTCACCGAGAAGGAAGTGCAGAAGGACATCGACCTGATGCCCTACACCATCAAGGCGGCCGACAACGGCGACGCCTGGGTGGAAGTGCGCGGCAAGAAGCTGGCGCCGCCGCAGGTGTCGGCCGAAGTGCTGCGCAAGATGAAGAAGACCGCCGAGGACTACCTGGGCGAAGAGGTCACCGAAGCTGTGATCACGGTGCCGGCCTACTTCAACGACAGCCAGCGCCAAGCCACCAAGGACGCCGGCCGCATCGCCGGCCTGGACGTCAAGCGCATCATCAACGAGCCCACCGCCGCGGCCCTGGCCTTCGGCCTGGACAAGCATGGCAAGGGCGACCGCAAGATCGCCGTGTACGACCTGGGCGGCGGCACCTTCGACATCAGCATCATCGAGATTGCGGATGTGGACGGCGAAAAGCAGTTCGAGGTGCTGTCCACCAACGGCGACACCTTCCTGGGCGGCGAAGACTTCGACCAGCGCATCATTGACTACATCGTGGCCGAGTTCAAGAAGGAACAAGGCGTCGATCTCACCAAGGACGTGCTGGCCCTGCAGCGCCTGAAGGAAGCGGCCGAGAAGGCCAAGATCGAACTCTCCAACAGCACGCAGACCGACGTCAACCTGCCCTACATCACCGCCGACGCCACGGGGCCGAAGCACCTGAACATCAAGCTCACCCGCGCCAAGCTGGAAAGCCTGGTGGACGAACTGGTGGCGCGCACCATCGAGCCCTGCCGCATCGCGGTGAAGGACGCGGGCGTGAAGCTCAGCGAGATCGACGACGTCATCCTGGTCGGCGGCATGAGCCGCATGCCCAAGGTGCAGGAGAAGGTGAAGGAGTTCTTCGGCAAGGAGCCGCGCAAGGACGTGAACCCGGACGAGGCGGTGGCGGTGGGCGCCGCCATCCAGGGCCAGGTACTGGGCGGCGAACGCAAGGACGTGCTGCTGCTGGACGTCACCCCGCTGAGCCTGGGCATTGAAACCCTCGGCGGCGTGATGACCAAGATGATCAAGAAGAACACCACCATCCCGACCAAGTTCGCGCAGACCTTCTCCACCGCCGACGACAACCAGCCGGCCGTGACCATCAAGGTCTTCCAGGGCGAACGTGAAATGGCCACCGGCAACAAGATGCTGGGCGAGTTCAACCTGGAAGGCATTGCACCGGCGCCGCGCGGCCTGCCGCAGATTGAGGTGTCCTTCGACATCGACGCCAACGGCATCCTGCACGTGGGCGCCAAGGACAAGGCCACCGGCAAGGAAAACAAGATCACCATCAAGGCGAACTCGGGCCTGTCGGAAGCCGAGATCGAGAAGATGGTGAAGGACGCCGAGCTGAACGCGGCCGAGGACCACAAGAAGTTCGAGCTGGCCCAGGCCCGCAACCAGGGCGACGCGATGGTGCACTCGGTGAAGAAGAGCCTCACCGAGCACGGCGACAAGCTGGACGCGGACGAGAAGGAAAAGATCGAAGCCGCGATCAAGGACGTGGAAGAAGCCCTGAAGGCCGAAGACAAGGCCGTGATCGACGCCAAGACCGAAGCGCTGATGACCGCCAGCCAGAAGCTGGGCGAAAAGGTCTATGCCGAACAGGCGGCGGCCGCAGGCGCAGCCGGTGGTGGCGCGGCGGGCGGCGCAGGTGGCGAGGCGCCGAAGGCGGACGCCAAGCCGGCCGACGACAACGTGGTGGATGCCGAATTCAAAGAGGTCAAGAAGTGATATTGGCGACGGCCCCTCACGGGGCCGCGCGAATATCTCGCCGCGTTCGAGGTGACAAGCCGGGCTTGCACCTCAACGCGGCGGTTTCGCTTTCACACCCCTGAGAAATTTCATGGCAAAACGCGACTACTACGAAGTGCTCGGCGTGGCGAAGAACGCCTCCGAGGACGAAATCAAGAAGGCCTACCGCAAGCTGGCCATGAAGCACCACCCTGACCGCAACCAGGGTGACGATGCCAAGAAGGCCGAGGAGAAATTCAAGGAGGCCAAAGAGGCCTACGAGATGCTCACCGACGCCCAGAAACGCGCCGCCTACGACCAGTACGGCCATGCCGGCGTGGACCCGAACGCGGGCGGTGGGGGCTTCCGGGGCGGCCCGGGCGCTGAAGGCTTCGGCGGCTTTGCCGAAGCCTTTGGCGACATCTTCGGCGACATCTTCGGCAACCAGGGCGGCGGCGGGCGACGAGGCGCCGGCGGTCAGCAGGTCTACCGCGGCGCGGACCTGTCCTATGCGATGGAGATCTCGCTCGAAGAAGCAGCCAACGGCAAGGAAACCCAGATCCGCATTCCCAGCTGGGACACCTGCGACAACTGCCATGGCACCGGCGCCAAGCCCGGCACCAGCCCCAAGGTCTGCACCACCTGCAACGGCAGCGGTGCGGTGCACATGCGCCAGGGCTTCTTCAGCATCCAGCAGACCTGCCCTCACTGCCACGGCACTGGCAAGATCATTCCCGAGCCCTGCACCACCTGCAATGGCGCGGGCAAGCTGAAGAAGCAGAAGACGCTGGAGGTGAAGATCCCCGCCGGCATCAACGAAGGCATGCGCATCCGCTCGGCCGGCAACGGCGAGCCGGGCACCAACGGCGGCCCGGCGGGCGACCTCTACATCGAGATCCGCATCAAGCAGCACGAGATCTTCGAGCGCGACGGCGACGACCTGCACTGCACCGTGCCCGTGGGCTTCACCATCGCGGCGCTGGGCGGCAGCATCGAGGTGCCCACCCTGGCCGGCACGGCCGAGATCGAACTGCCCGAAGGCACCCAGCACGGCAAGACCTTCCGCCTGCGCGGCAAGGGCATCAAGGGCATCCGCTCCAGCTACCCCGGCGACCTGTACGCCCACGTCACCGTGGAAACGCCGGTGAAGCTGACCGAGCACCAGCGCAAGCTGCTGAAGGAACTGGACGAGTCGCTGAAAAAGGGCGGCGACAAGCACTCGCCCAACGCCAAGACCTGGACCGACAAGGTCAAGGACCTGTTCAAGTAGGCGCTGCGCCTTTCAGGGCAGCCACAGTTCGAACTGCGCGCCGCCCTCGGGACGGTTGAACAGTTTCACCTCGCCGGCCCGCAGGCCATGCCGATGGGCCCGCGCCACCGCGCGGCACAGCTCGGTGCCCAGGCCGGTGTTCAGCGGCTTGGCACCCTGGTGGGCGGCTGCCGCGCCCAGCCCGGGCCCGTCATCGGCCACCCAGAACACCAGGTGGCGCTGCTCATGGCGCACGCCCAGCAGCACCTGGGTGGCGGCAAAGCGTTGCGCGTTGTGCAGCGCCGCTTCCAGCGCCAGGCTCACCAGGCGCGGGTCGAAATAGGCAAAGGGCGGCGGGTCGGACCGCGGGTCCAATTGCACCGGCACGGCCTGCGCGTCGTCGGGCTGCAGGTGCCGCGCATGCAGGGCCAGCAGCAGGTTGGCAGGTGACTCGTCTTCGCAGCAAGCCGCCAGGTGGCCCTGGGCCCCGTAGAGGGTGAGGAACATCACGAAGCGCTGGCGCAGCGCGCGGCATTGCTGGTGGCCACTGCGCGCACGCGCGGCCGGCACCTCGCTGGCCAGCAGTTCCAGCGTGGCTTCCAGCGCGCCCAGCTCGTTCTTCAGGTCGTGCGCCAGCAGCGCCGCCAGCTCTGGCGGCAGGCCGGTCGGGGCCTCGGTCGCCACGGCGCTTACGCCGGCACCCGCTCGGACAGCGCCGCCACGGTTTCGCGGTAGTAGCGCTGCATCTGCGTGACGCGGTCGTTGCCGGGCATCAGCTTGTCCAGGCGCATCAGGTACAGGCGCACCCGTTCCACCACGCTGGCGTTCAGCTGCTTCTTCAGCCGCAGCGACAGGCAGTTCATCTGCGCGGCCTGCAGCAGCACACCGGTGTTTTCCGGGTAGTCCTTCAGCGCGGCCTCGATGGCCACCAGGGCGTCGTCGATGCGGCTGTCGCGGAACATCGCCTTGGCGTCGGTGACGCGGCGCTGCAGGCCTTCGGCGGCGGCCTCGACCAGGCGGTCCATCTTGTCCTCGTGGCCGGTCTGGCGCAGGGCATTGCGCACCAGTTGCTTCACGCGCGGGTTCTCGTGGTCGGAGCTGACCGCACGTTCCAGCAGTTTCAGGCCGGCTTCGGGGTGGCCGGTGACCAGCTCGGCCTTGGCCAGCGCCACGGTGGCGAAGTCGGCCTTGGCCTGGCGCAGGTTCTCGCGCGCCCGCGCCACGGCCTGGGCAGCGCCGGCGGCGTCGCCGGTCAGGGCCAGGGCCTGGGCCTGGATGGCCAGGGTCACCGAGCCCAGCGAGGGGTCCAGGCGCTGGGCGTTCAGGTTCTGCAGCAGCGGCAGCGCGTCGCTGGCCTGCCCCAGGTCCACCAGGGTCTGGGCCAGGGTCAGGTTGTCCTGCGCCTGGGCGGTGACCGCACCGGCCGTTGCCTTGGCCACCTGCTGCAGGGTGTCGCGGGCCAGTTCCAGGTCGCCGTTGCGAAAGGCGCTGTCGGCCACCAGGCGCATGCGTTTGGCAGACGGCACCACGGTGGCGGCGTCGCGCAGCACCCATTGCGCGGCCTGCGGGTCGCCCTGGGCTTCCAGGGCTTCGGCCATCAGGTCGTAGGCGGCCAGGTTGCGTTCGCCGTCGGGCGACTGCAGGATGTCCTGCGCCAGCACCCGTGCTTCGTCGAAGCGGCCGGCCGCCTTGTGGGCGCGCGCCAGGCCCAGCTGGGCCCACACCAGCTGCGGCCGGGCTTCCAGCGCCGCCAGGTACACCGCCTTGGCGTCTTCGTGGCGGCCCAGGTTCAGCAGGGCCTGGCCCTTGTGCTGCAGCGCCTGCATGAACCAGCGGTCCTTGCGGGCCAGGATGGCGTCACACGCGGCCACCGCGCCGGCGCCGTCCTGCTTGGCCAGGCGGTCGGTGATGGGCTGCAGCGCGCGGCGCTTTTCCAGCTGGGCCTTGAGCCGGTCCTCGATGTCGGACGCGGTGGTGGGCTTCAAAAGGTAAGCGTCGGGCTTGTGTTCGGAGGCGGACGCCACCGAGGCGTAGCTGTTTTCGGCCGTGATCATGAAGAACAAGGCATCGGGCGCCAGCAGGTTCTGGTCGCGCAGGTGCTCGAACAGCTGCTGGCCGTCGGACTTGCAGTTCAGGTTGTAGTCGCACAGGAACAGCGCGTACTTGGTGCGCCGCGCCAGCCGGATGGCGTCGTCCGGGCTGGTGGCCTGGTCCACCTTGGCGATGCCCAGCATCGTCAGCTGGCCGCGCAGCGTGGTCTGCTGCACGGCCATGTCGTCGATGATCAGGGCGTTGAGCTTGGAATACGGGGTCTCGATGGCCATGGGGCGTCCTCGCGAACTGAGGCCGTGCGCCAGGCGCGCGGCAGGCGCCCAAGGCGCCACCCATCGGGTTTCGGCCAAAAGGAGGCTGACTTGAGCGTCCAGGCCCGTGGCCGCCCCGGTGCCATCGGCCAAACTGGGCCGGGTTCAGGGCGCAGTTGCCGGCCGGGCCGCCGCCGGCGCCCCGCGGGGGGCCACACGCAGCTGGCCGCTGCGGTAGGCCTCGGACGCCACCTGGTAGTAGCTGATGGCTTCGGATTCAAGGCGCCGGGCCTGTTCGTCCATGGCCACGGGCTGGCCGGTCACCGCGTCGACCACCCGAACCCGGGCATTGGGCTTCAGCTCCACGATGCGGCCGGCCTCGTAGTAGCCCACGGTCTGGTAATTGGCCATCAGCGCACGCTGGTGGGTGCGGCCTTCGTTCAGGATGTCCTGGCCGAAGAAGCGCGAGCGGTAGCTGAAGTTCAGCAGCGACAGCAGCGTGGGCGCCACGTCAATCTGCGAGGCGATGCTGTCGACCCGGCCCGGGGCCACGATGCCCGGCGCCCAGATCACCATGGGGATGTGGTAGCCCGGCGGCGGCAGTTCCTGCTTGCCGCGACCGTTGTGGGTGTGGTCGGCCACGAACACGAACACGGTGTTGTTGAACCAGGGCTTGGCGCGGGCCTGCTCGGCGAAGCGGCCGATGGCCCAGTCGGTGTACTTCACGCCGCCTTCGCGCCCGCTCTTGCTGGGGATGTCGATGCGGCCTTCGGGGTAGGTGTAGGGCCGGTGGTTGGACGTGGTCATCACATGCGCGAAGAAGGGCTTGCCGGCGGCGTGGCGGGCATCCAGTTCGCGCAGGGTCAGGGTGAACAGGTCCTCGTCGGCCACGCCCCAGATGTTCTCGAAGTGGATCTCGTCCTTCTTGAGCGCGGTGCGGTCGATGACGGTGTAGCCATTGCCGCCGAAGAAGGTGCTCATGTTGTCGAAATAGCCGTAGCCGCCGTACAGGTACAGCGATTCATAGCCCTTGCTGTTGAACACCTCGCCCAGCGTGAACAGGTTGGCGTTGTCGGGCCGCTTCACGATGGAGTGCCCCGGCGTGGGCGGCACCGACATGGCCAGCGCCTCCAGACCGCGCACGGTGCGGGTGCCGGTGGCGTACAGGCGGGTGAACAGCAGGCCCTCGGTGGCCAGCCTGTCCATCTGCGGCGTGATGCCCTGGGTGTTGCCGAAGGCACCCATGAAGGACGCCGAGAAGCTTTCAATCGACACCAGCACCACGTTGCGCCGTTGCTCGGGGCCGGCGGCGCGCACCTCACGGTCGAAGGGCTTGTCCTTGTCGGCACCCACCGACTTCAGCTCGGCCGCCAGCGTGGCCAGGGCCTGCTCGCGTGGCAGGGTCTTGTAGAAACGCGGGTAGTCGATCTCGTTGGCCCAGAAGGCGTGCCAGAAGTCGAAGTAGCCGTTGCCGGCCAGTTCATTCAATTGCGCGTTGGCCGAGAACTCCTTGTAGCGCGCGTCCAGCACGCCATAGGCCAGCAGCGGCGCGGTCAGCCACAGCGCGGCCACCGCCAGGCGGCGCTTCAGCGGCCCGGCCGGCGCCGCCAGCGCGGGACGCATGCTGCGCCACAGGCCCCAGCCCAGCAGCAGTGACACCACGCCCACGGCCGACAGCAGCAGCGGCAGGTTGTAGCTCTCGCGGATGTTGCCCACCACCTCGTTGGTGTAGATCAGGTAGTCCACCGCGATGAAGTTGAAGCGCGATGCGAACTCGTTCCAGAAGGTGAATTCGGATGCCGCCACGAACACCAGGCCCAGCGACAGCGGCACCAGCAGCAGCGCGAGCAGCCAGCGCAGCGAGTGTGACCCGCCTGCATGCCCCGCTCGGACGGCTGGCCACAGCGCCAGCAGCAGGGCCAGCGGCGCCAGCATGAAGCTGGCCGCACCCAGGTCGAACAGCGCGCCGATGCCCATGGCCGGCAGCAGCCGCCAGGGCAGCAGCAGGCTGGCGTCGCCGTTGAAGACCGCCAGGCCAAGCCGCACCGCGGCGTTCAGCAGCAGGAAACCCGCCAGCAAGGCCCACAATGCACGCATGCGGCTGGCGCCCATCCAGGCGCCCAGGCGTGCCCACCCGCCGGCGGCGCTCAATTCAAAGTCATGGCAATGCTCATGGCGTGATTGTCGGTCCTGGCGCTTGACCCGGCCTTAACCCCGCACGGTGCCGGGGCACCGGGCAAGGCCGCTCAGAACAGGCTGGCCTGGGCAGGCGCTTCGGCGGGCGCCGATGGGGCCGTCGGCCGGCGGAACTGGGTCAGGTCCAGTTCAAAGCGTTCGCGGTTCAGGCCCAGGCGCTGGCAGGCCTTGTGGAAGCGCTGGCGCAGCAGTTGCGCCCACACGCCCTGCCCGGTCATGCGCTGGTGGAAGCGGGTTTCGTTGTCCTTGCCGTCGCGCATGTCGCGCACCCGGGCCATCACGCGCGCGGCGCGCTGCGGAAAATGTTGCTGCAACCACTGCTGGAACAGCGGGTTCACCTCCCAGGGCAGACGCAGCACGATGGAAAACGCGCGGGTGGCGCCCGCCTCGGCGGCGGCTTCCAGGACGCGTTCCAGCTCGGGTTCGTTGATGAAGGGGATGACCGGCGACACGCTCACACCCACCGGCACGCCGGCATCGGCCAGGGTGCGCAGGGTGCGCAGCCGGCGCTGTGGCGACGCCGCGCGCGGCTCCAGGATGCGCGCCAGGGCCGGGTCCAGGGTGGTGATGGACAGGTAGACCGCGGCCAGCTTCTGCGCCGCCATGGGGGCGATGAGGTCCAGTTCGCGTTCCACGCCGGCCGACTTGGTGATCAGCGAAAACGGGTGATGGTGCTCGGCCAGCACCTCGATGACCGAGCGGGTGATGCGCAAGCGGCGCTCGGCCGGCTGGTAGGCGTCGGTGGCCGAGCCGATGTTCAGCAGCAGCGGCTCGTAACCCTTGGCGGCAAAGGCCTCGCGCAGCCGCTGGGCGGCGTTCAGCTTGGCCACGATGCGGGTTTCGAAATCCACCCCGGGCGACAGGTTCAGGTAGCTGTGGGTGGGCCGCGCGTAGCAATAGACGCAGCCATGCTCGCAGCCACGATAGGGGTTGATCGACAGGTCGAAACCGATGTCAGGCGAATCGTTGCCCGCCAGGATGGTCTTGACGTTTTCTTCGATGATGTGGGTGGCGGGCGCCAAGGGCTCTTCAGCCACCTGCTGGTCCAGCGTGCCCCAGCCGTCGTCATGCGCTTCGCGCTGCAGCGTTTGGAAGCGGTGCGGCAGGCTCCATGCCGTGCCACGGCCCTTGTGCACAGCCACGGGCAATTCCGGCACGGCGGGGACGATGGGAATGCTTCGCATACTGTTAATTTATACAGTACGCGACAGCGGGTCAAGCGCCCTGCTGCGGGGCGGGCCCCTCAGTACTCGTCGCCGCCGCCGCTGCTGCCCGGGGCCAGGTTGTCGAACTTGGTCAGCGGTTTCAGGAAGGTGAGCTTCACCGTACCCACCGGGCCATTGCGCTGCTTGCCGATGATGATCTCGGCAATGCCCGGTTCCTTGCAGGCTTCCTTGGTGTAGTACTCGTCGCGGTAGATGAACATGATGACGTCGGCGTCCTGCTCGATGGCGCCCGATTCGCGCAGGTCGCTCATCATCGGGCGCTTGTCGGTGCGCGTTTCCACGCTTCGGTTCAACTGCGACAGTGCGATCACCGGGCACTGCAGTTCCTTGGCCAGGGCCTTCAGGCCGCGGCTGATTTCGCTGATCTCGGTGGCGCGGTTCTCGCCGTCGCTCTTGCTGCTGCCGCTCATCAGCTGCAGGTAGTCGATGACGATCAGGCCCAGGGTGCCCATCTGGCGCGCCATGCGGCGGGCGCGGGCGCGCAGTTCCGACGGGTTCAGCGCCGGGGTCTCGTCGATGAAGATGCTGGCCTTGCCCAGCTTGTCCACCGCTTCGGTGAGCCGCCCCCATTCGTCGTCGCGCAGGCGCCCGGTGCGCAGGCCGCTCTGGTCGATGCGGCCGAGCGAGCCCACCATGCGCAGCGCCAGCTGCGATGCCCCCATTTCCATGCTGAACACCAGCACCGGCAGGCCTTCGGCCACCGCCACGTTCTCGGCGATGTTCAGCGCGAAGGCGGTCTTGCCCATGGACGGGCGCGCGGCCAGGATGATGAGGTCGCCCTTCTGCAGGCCCGCGGTCATGCGGTCCATGTCGAAAAAGCCGGTGCGCACGCCGGTCACGTCCTCTGCGCCGTTTTCGGCCAGCTCGCTGACGCGGTCTATCAACTCGACCACCAGCTTGTCCATGCCGACAAAGCCCTGCTTGCTGCGCGAGCCCTCTTCGCCGATCTTGAAGATCTTGCCCTCGGCCTCGTCCAGGATCTGCGACACAGGCCGGCCCTGGGTGTTGAAGGCGTTGGTGGCGATCTCGTCGCTGGCGGCGATCAGCTTGCGCAGCACCGCGCGCTCACGCACGATCTCAGCGTAGCGGCGCAGGTTGGCGGCGCTGGGCACGCTTTGCGCCAGGTCGTTCAGGTACTTCAGGCCACCGCACTCTTCGGCCTTGCCCAGGCCCTGCAACTGCTCGAACACCGTGATCACGTCGGCCGGCTTGTTGGCGTTGATCAGGTTGCCCACCACGCTGAAGATGGCGCGGTGCTCGAAGCGGTAGAAGTCGCTGTCGGTCAGCAGGTCGGCCGCGCGGTCCCAGGCGCCGTTGTCCAGCAGCAGGCCCCCCAGCACGCTTTGTTCGGCTTCGATGGAGTGCGGCGGCACCCGCAGGCGCGCCACTTCATCGTCGACGGGGGCACCGGAAGAACGGAAGACAGCAGACATCGTTGAATCTTAAAGCGCCAGGGCGGCGGCGGCTGTGGACAGGGCTGTGGACTTCCGGTGGCTTGGCAAGGCTTGCCTGTGGACAAGGCCGGCCGGAAATGAACAAGGGCCGGCATGTGCCGGCCCTTGGAGCGTGCGCGTGAAGCGCACCGGTGAAGCGAAGGCTTATTCGGCCTCGGGCACCACCTGCACGGTCACTTCCACCACCACGTCGGTGTGGGCGGCGACCTGCACGCTGTGCTCGCCCACCACCTTCAGCGGGCCGTTGGGCATGCGCACCTGCGCCTTGGCCACGTCAAAGCCCAGCTTCTTCAGGCCGTCGGCGATGTCGTGGTTGGTGACGGAGCCGAACAGGCGGCCGTCCACGCCAGCCTTCTGGCTGATGGTGACGGTCTTGCCCGAGAGCTTCTCGCCCAGGGCCTGGGCGGCGCCCAGCTTGTCGGCAGCGGCTTTTTCCAGTTCGGCGCGGCGGGCCTCGAATTCCTTGATGGCCACTTCCGTCGCACGGCGGGCGCGCTTGGTCGGGATCAGGAAGTTGCGGGCGAAGCCATCCTTCACCTTGACCACGTCGCCCAGGTTGCCCAGGTTGGACACTTTTTCCAAAAGGATCACTTGCATGGCTTGTGCTCCTTAAACGCGGTGCTGGTCGCTGTACGGCAGCAGCGCCAGGAAACGGGCGCGCTTGATGGCCGTGGTCAGCTGACGCTGGTAGATGGCGCGGGTGCCGGTCAGGCGGGCCGGCGTGATTTTGCCGTTTTCGCCGATGAAGTCGCGCAGCACGTCCACGTCCTTGTAGTCGATCTCTTCGACACCAGCGACGGTGAAGCGGCAGAAGCGCTTGCGCTTGAACAGCAGGCTTTGCTGGTTGCGCTTGGGTTTGCGGTCCTTGGAGAACCGGCCTTTACCACGGGGCGGGGGCATGTTGATACCTCGTATTCAGGAAACTGTTGAAGTCGAATTCGGCTCGGGGTCGAACGCCGTGATGTGGAACAGCAGGCCGCGTCCGTTGCGCGCACTGGCCAGGAAACCGGCAAAGCTGCCATTGCTTCCCAGGGCCAGGGCACCCAGGGGCTGCGCGATGCTGCCGATGGCCAACGCCTTGATTTCAAGTGAAACCTGGCGTGGCGCGCCGTTCTCGCTGACCTCGGAGCGGTGCGTGAGCACCAGGTCCAGGGCCGGCAGACCGGCCGGCGTGTACCGCACCGCCCCGCGCTGGGCCAGTTGCGCAGCCAGAACCAGGCGGTTCATGGCAGGCAGCCAGCCCGGCTGGGCACGGCCTGTTGAATCAGGCGCTCACCTCCTGCTGGGCGGCGGCCTTGCGGGCTTCTTCCTTTTCCACGGCCTTCATCATGATGGACGGCGTGGTCTCGGCCTTGCTCTTGGCCACGGTGAGGTGGCGCAGCACGGCGTCGTTGTAGCGGAAGCCCGTTTCCAGCTCGGCCAGGGTGTCCTTGCCGCACTCGATGTTCAGGCACACATAGTGGGCCTTGGCCAGCTTCTGGATCATGTAGGCCAGTTGGCGACGGCCCCAGTCCTCGGCCCGGTGCACCTTGCCGCCGGCGGCGGTGACGGTGCCCTTGAACCGTTCCAGCATGCCTGGAACCTGCTCGCTCTGATCCGGGTGGATCAAGAGGATGATTTCATAGTGACGCATGAACACTCCTTGTGGATTCCGGCCGGGACATTCCAGCCGAGGAAGCCGCCCGGGAAGCGTCAACCACCCCGGTGCGGCAAGGGCCGCCCGGGCCAAGAAAGGCCCGGTACGGCGAGGGAAAGCCCGCGATTATGCCACAGCGCGGGACGCCGCCAACGGCGGCGCTCAGCGCCGGGCCGCCAGGCGCTGCCAGGTTTCCACCACCGAATCGGGGTTCAGCGACATGGAGGCAATGCCCTCGGCCGCCAGCCAATCGGCGAAGTCGGGGTGGTCGCTGGGGCCCTGGCCGCAGATGCCCACGTACTTGCCGGTGGCTCGGCAGGCGGCGATGGCGCGCGAGATCAAGGCCTTCACCGCCGGGTCGCGCTCGTCGAAGTCGGCCGCCAGCAGTTCCAGCCCGGAGTCGCGGTCCAGGCCCAGCGTCAGCTGCGTCAGGTCGTTGCTGCCGATGGACATGCCGTCGAAGTGCTGCAGGAACTGCTCGGCCAGGATGGCGTTGCTGGGCACCTCGCACATCATGATGACCTTCAGCCCGTTCTTGCCACGCTCCAGGCCGCGCTCGCCCAGCATGCGCACCACACTTTCGGCCTGCTTCACGGTGCGCACGAAGGGCACCATGATTTCCACGTTGGACAGGCCCATGTCCATGCGCACGCGCTTCAAGGCTTCGCATTCCATCGCGAAGGCGTCGCCAAACTCGCTGCTGATGTAGCGCGAAGCGCCACGGAAACCCAGCATGGGGTTTTCTTCATCGGGCTCGTAGCGCGAGCCGCCGATCAGCTTCTTGTACTCGTTGCTCTTGAAATCGGACAGGCGCACGATCACCGGCTTGGGCCAGAAGGCCGCGGCGATGGTGGCAATGCCCTCGGCCAGCTTGTCCACGTAGAAGGCACGTGGGCTGGCGTGGCCGCGGGCCACCGATTCCACGGCCTTCTTCAGGTCGGGGTCGATGTTCGGATAGTCGAGAATGGCCTTGGGGTGCACCCCGATGTAGGTGTTGATGATGAATTCCAGCCGCGCCAGGCCCACGCCGGCGTTGGGGATCTGGGCGAAGTCAAAGGCCAGCTGCGGGTTGCCCACGTTCATCATGATCTTGATCGGGCAGTACGGCATCTCACCGCGCTTGACCTCGGTGACCTCGGTCTCCAGCAGGCCGTCGTAGATGAAGCCGGTGTCGCCCTCGGCGCAGCTCACCGTCACCAGCGAGCCGTCGGCGATCTTGTCGGTCGCATCGCCACAGCCCACCACCGCCGGGATGCCCAGTTCACGCGCGATGATGGCCGCGTGGCAGGTGCGCCCGCCACGGTTGGTGACGATGGCCGAGGCCCGCTTCATGATCGGTTCCCAGTTCGGGTCGGTCATGTCGGTGACCAGCACGTCGCCCGGCTGCACACGGTCCATCTCGGTGGTGCTGCGCACCAGGCGCACGGTGCCGGTGCCGATCTTCTGGCCGATGGCGCGGCCTTCGGCCAGCAGCACGCGGTCCTTGGCGCTGCCGCCCTTGAGCTTGTAGCGGTGCTCCACCGTGGCCTGGCTCTTCACCGTCTCGGGACGGGCCTGCAGGATGTAGAGCTTGCCGTCCACACCGTCCTTGCCCCACTCGATGTCCATCGGCCGGCCGTAATGGCGTTCGATGATGAGGGCGTACTTGGCCAGTTCGGTCACGTCAGAATCGGCCAGGCAGTAGCGGTTGCGCATTTCCGGGGGGTTGTCCACGGTGCGCACCAGCTTGCCGCTGGCGGCCTTTTCTTCGGCCGAAGCGAACTCCATGCGGATGAGCTTGCTGCCCAGGTTGCGGCGGATGACCGCCAGCTTGCCCGCTTCCAGGCTGGGCTTGTGCACGTAGAACTCGTCCGGGTTCACGGCACCCTGCACCACGGTTTCGCCCAGGCCGTAGCTGGCAGTGACAAAGACCACGTCCTTGAAGCCGCTTTCGGTGTCGATCGTGAACAGCACGCCAGACGCACCCAGGTCAGAGCGCACCATGCGCTGCACGCCGGCCGACAGCGCCACGTCGTGGTGGGCAAAGCCCTTGTGCACGCGGTAGCTGATGGCGCGGTCGTTGTACAGCGACGCGAACACTTCGCGCATCTTGTGCAGCACGTCGTCAATGCCCTGCACGTTCAGGAAGGTCTCCTGCTGGCCGGCAAAGCTGGCGTCGGGCAGGTCTTCGGCGGTGGCGCTGGAGCGCACGGCGAAGCTGGCCTCTGGGCTGCCCGCGGACAACTTCGCGAATTCAGCGCGCACGGCCGCATCCAGTGCCGGGGGCAGCGGCGCCGCTTCAATCCAACTGCGGATTTCGGCCCCGGCCACGGCCAGGGCGTTCACGTCGTCCACGTCCAGCGTGGCCAGGCGGGCGTTGATCTTGTCGGTCAGACCGCCAAAGGTCAGGAATTCGCGAAAAGCGTGGGCCGTGGTGGCAAAGCCCCCGGGCACACGCACCCCGGTGGCGGCCAGTTGGCTGATCATTTCGCCGAGGCTGGCGTTTTTTCCGCCAACGATCTCGACATCGGTCATTCTTAGCTGTTCGAACGGGACGACCAGGGCGGTCGCCAGAGGCGCTGATGACATGGGAAAGCTCCGTAAGGGTGAAAAACCGGTGCCGTCCGCGAACCAACGCCGGTTCCGCGCACTGCCTTTGTGCATTCTTGTTCGTGGCAGCGGGAACACATGGTGAAGGTCATCGGCTGATGTGAGGCTTGCTCGGGATTCTACGGACGAAATGCCTATGATCAGCGCCAAATCCGGCCGAAGCACCCGGCGCCCGCACCCCCCGAACCCAGGTCCGACCATGCCCCACCGCACCGTGTTCTTCGTCTCCGACGGCACCGGCATCACCGCCGAGACCTTCGGCAATTCCATCCTGGCGCAGTTCCCGGCCAAGTCGCGCCACGTGCGCCGGCCCTTCATCGACAGCCAGGACAAGGCGCACAAGGTGGTGCAGGAAATCAACGCCACCGCCGACGCCGAGGGCAAGCGGCCCATCGTCTTCATCACCCTGGTCAGCGACGAAATCCGCGACATCCTGACCGACAGCGCCTGCCGCGGCATGGTGATGGACATGTTCAAGGCCTTCGTCGAACCGCTGGAGATTGAATTCGGCGTCAAGAGCAACCACCGCGTGGGCCGCTTTTCCGACGCCGCCAAGAGCAGCGAATACAACGAACGCATCGAGGCCATCAACTTCAGCCTGGCGCACGACGACGGACAGAGCTCGCGCAACCTGGAAAGCGCCGACGTCATCCTGGTGGGGGTGTCGCGCTGCGGCAAGACGCCCACCTCGCTGTATCTGGCCATGCAGCACGGCATCAAGGCGGCCAACTACCCGCTGATTCCGGAAGACTTCGACCGCAACCGCATGCCCACGCCGCTGGCGCCGCACAAGAAGAAGTGCTTCGGCCTGACCATCGACCCCGAGCGCCTGGCGCAGATCCGCCATGAGCGCCGCCCGGACAGCCGCTACGCCGCGCTGGACAACTGCCGCATGGAAGTGCGCGAAGCCGAAAGCATGATGCGGCGCGAGGGCATTGCGTGGCTGAGTTCCACGCACAAGTCCATCGAAGAGATTGCCACCACCATCCTGCGGGACATCCGGCCGGACCGCTTGATCTACTGACCCTGTCGGCGCGCCGACTCGTACAGGCAGATGGCCGCCGCGGCGGCCACGTTCAGCGATTCCTCGCCGCCGGGCTGCGGGATCATCACGCGGACCTGGCAGCGCGCCAGCAAGCCATCGCACACGCCCTGCCCTTCGTGGCCGAAGACCCAGGCGCAAGGCAATGGCAGGTCGGCTTTCGGCAGCAGCACGCCGCCGTGGGAACTGGTGGCCACCAGCGGCAGTTTCAGCACTTCCAGGTCGTCCAGGCCAGCCGCCTCCACCAGGTGCAGCGCGAAGTGCGCACCCATGCCGGCACGCAGCACCTTGGGCGACCACAGCGCGGCCGTGCCCTTCAGCGCCACCACCTGGGCCACGCCCAGCGCGGCCGCACTGCGCAGGATGCTGCCCACGTTGCCGGCATCCTGCAGGCGGTCCAGCACCACACTGGGCAGGCCAGCTTGTACGGCCGTGGCGGAAGGCAAGGCCACCAAGGCGCCCAACGGCGGCGGGCTGTCCAGCGTGCTCAGCGCCTTCCAGATGCGGCTGTCCACCACCGACACACGCTGCGCCGCGTGCAGCAGTGGCTGCAGCGGGCCATGGTGTTCCTGCGCAGCATCCACCAGCAGGTGGCCCAAGGTCCATCCGCGCTGCAAGGCCGCGCGCAGCAGGTGGTCGCCCTCCAGCCACAGCTGCCCCGCCTTGCGGTAGGCGGTGGGCTGCGCCAGCAGCTTGCGGACGGCCACCAAGGCCGGGTTGTCGGCCGACACGATGGGCTGGCGCGGGGCGGTCATCGGCCCAGCACCTGGCGCACCGGCGCAAAGCTGGTGCGATGCTGCGGACAAGCGCCATGGGCGCGCAAGGCGGCCAGGTGCTCGGGCGTGGGGTAGCCCTTGTGCACCGCAAAGCCGTACTGAGGGTGGGCTTCGTGCAGCGCCAGGCACAGCCGGTCGCGGTGCACCTTGGCCAGGATGGACGCGGCCGAGATGGCCTGCACCGTGGCGTCGCCCTTCACGATGGCCTGCGCCGCCATGGGCAGCACCGGCAGGCGGTTGCCGTCCACCAGCACCATCACCGGCGGCAGGCGCAGGCCCAGTACCGCGCGGCGCATGGCCAGCAGCGTGGCCTGCAGGATGTTCAGGCGGTCGATTTCTTCCACGCTGGATTCGGCGATGCAGCAGGCCAAGGCCTTGGCGCGGATCTCGTCGAACAGCTTCTCGCGTTTGCGTGCAGTCAGGGCTTTGGAATCGGCTAGGCCGGCGATGGGCTGTTGCTCGTCCAGGATCACCGCCGCGGCCACCACCGGGCCGGCCAGCGGGCCGCGGCCGGCTTCGTCCACGCCGGCCACCAGGCCCACCATCGTCGGGTGCAGCGAAGGGTCTTTTCCGCGTCGCCGGCCGCGCCCGGGCACTGCCGCCAGGGGGTCCAGGCCCAGGCCCAGTTGTTCAGGCGGCGAGGACTTGCGCGATGGCATCGCTGGCCTTGCGGGCAGTGTCCTGCCGCAGTTGGTGGTGCAGGTCGACAAAACGCTGTTGCACGCGCAGCACGCGGGCCGGGTCATCCAGCCAGGCCAGCGCTTCGCGTGCCAGGGCCTCGGGCGTGCAGGCGTCCTGGATGAGTTCGGGCACCACGAACTCGCCACTCAGGATGTTGGGCAGGCCGAACCAGGGCTGGTAGGCCATGCGCTGCATGCGCCGCCAGTTCAGCCAGGCCAGGTGGTAGGCAATGACCATGGGCCGCTTGAACAGCGCCGCTTCCAGCGTGGCGGTGCCGCTGGCCACCAGGCTCAGGTCACAGGCTGCCAGGGCTTCATGAGATTTCCCGGCCAGTGACTGCAGGTTCACGCCGACGGCATGCTGCTTCACCAGCGGTTCCACCAGCGCCTGCAGGCCCGGCACCACCGGCATGACAAAACGCAAGGACGGTCGCTGGCGCTGCAGCAGCGCAGCCGCGGCCAGCAGGCGCGGCGCGATGTGGTTGATCTCGCTGCGGCGGCTGCCGGGCAGCAGCGCGACCACGGTTTCGTCCTCGCCCAGGCCTAGCGCGGCACGCGCCGCCGCACGCGGTGGCTGCATCGGAATGGCGTCGGCCAATGGGTGGCCGACGAAGGTGGCCGGCACACCATGGCGGGCCAGCAGTTCGGGCTCGAAGGGGAACAGGCACAGCACGTGGTTGGCCGCCCTGGCGAGCTTGTGCACCCGCTCGCCGCGCCAGGCCCAGATCGACGGGCAAACGAAGTGCACCGTCTTCACGCCGCCTTCGCGCAATCGGGTTTCCAGGCCGAAGTTGAAGTCCGGTGCGTCCACGCCGATGAACACCGCGGGCGGCGCGGCCAGGAGCCGGTCGCCCAGTTGCCGGCGGATGCGCAGCAGCTCGGGCAGGCGCTTCAGCGCATCCACATAACCGAACACCGACAGCCGCTCATGCGGCCACCAGGCCTCGAAGCCCTGCTCGGCCATGCGCGGCCCGCCAATGCCAAGGGCCTGCAGCCCGGGCCAACGGGCTTTCAGGCCCCGCAGCAGCAGCCCGGCCAGCAGGTCGCCGGAGGCCTCGCCGGCCACCATCGCCAGGCGCGGGGCCGCGGCATCCATGGGGGGTTCAGCGCACCAGGCCGCGCTTGGCGTCGGCCAGGAAGTCCAGCATCACCTGGACATCGTCGTCGCCACCCTGGCCGCGCAACTCAGCGATGCGGGTCTTGGCCTGCTCCAGCGTGAGGCTCTCGCGGAAGATCAGCTTGTGCATCTGGCGGATGACCTTCAGGCGCTCGTCCGAGAAGTGGCGGCGCTTCAGCCCCACCAGGTTCACCGCGCGCGTGGCCAGCGGCTGGCCGTCCACGGTCATGTAGGGCGCCACGTCCTGTGCCACATGGGCCTGGAAGCCCACCATCGCGTGCGCGCCGACATGGGTGAACTGGTGCAGGCCCGACAGGCCGCCGACGACGGCCCAGTCGTCCACATGCACATGGCCGGCCATGGTGACGCCGTTGGCCAGGATGGTGTGGTTGCCCAGGCGCACGTCGTGCGCGATGTGCACGTAGGCCATGATCCAGTTGTCGCTGCCGATGCGGGTGACCCCCTGCTCCTTGAAGGTGCCGGTGTTCAGGGTGCAGAACTCGCGCACGGTGTTGCGGTCGCCGATTTCCAACGCCGTGATGCTGCCGTCGTGGCTGATGTCCTGCGGCATCGCGCCGATGGAGCTGAACTGGTAGAAGTGGTTGTCGCGGCCGATGGTGGTGCGGCCTTCGATGACGCAATGCGCGCCGATGCGAGTGCCTTCGCCCACGCGCACCTGCGGCCCGATGACCGCATAGGGGCCCACGGTCACCGTGTCGGCCAGCTCGGCGCTGGGGTCCACCAGGGCGGTGGCGTGGACGATGGCCATTTCCGGCTCAGCCCACCGATCGCACGGTGCACATCAGCTCGGCCTCGGCGGCGGTTTCACCGCCCACGCTGGCGCGCGCCTTGTACTTGTAGATGCCGGCCTTGGCGCGTTCGATGCTGGCTTCCAGCATGAGCTGGTCGCCCGGCTCCACCGGCCGCTTGAAGCGCGCGCCGTCAATGCCCACGAAGTACACCACCGTGTTGTCGTCCACCTGCTTGCCGGTGGATTCGAACGACAGCAGCGCCGCGGCCTGCGCCAGCGCCTCCAGGATCATCACGCCGGGCATCACCGGGCGGTGCGGGAAGTGGCCCATGAAGAAGGGCTCGTTGATGGTGACGTTCTTCAGCGCCAGGATGCGCTTGTCCTTTTCCAGCTCCAGCACGCGGTCCACCAGCAGGATGGGATAGCGGTGCGGCAGCTTCTTCAGGATCTGGTGGATGTCCAGCACGGTGATCACGATTTTTTCTCCAGGGCCCGCAGGCGGTCGCGCAGGGCATGCAGTTGCCGCAGCGTGGCGGCGTTCTTCTCCCAAGACGCATTGTCATCGAAGGGAAACAGCCCGCTGTACTGACCCGGCTTGTGGATGCTGCGGGTGATGACCGTGGCCGCGGTGACATGCACATGGTCCACCAGTTCCAGGTGGCCCAGGATGATGGCGCCGCCGCCCACGGTGCAGTGCCGCCCAATGCGCGCCGAGCCGGCAATGCCCACGCAACCGGCCATGGCGCTGTGGGCACCGATGCGCACGTTGTGGCCCACCTGAATCAGGTTGTCCAGCTTGACGCCGTCTTCGATCACGGTGTCGTCCAGCGCGCCGCGGTCGATGCAGGTGTTGGCGCCAATCTCGACATCGTCGGCGATGCGCACCGCGCCCAACTGCTCGATCTTTTCCCAGCGTCCGCCCTCGTCCTTCACCGGCGCGAAGCCGAAGCCATCGGCGCCGATGACCACCCCCGAATGCACGATGCCACGCGCGCCGATGCGGCAGCGCTCGCCGAGCGTGACACGGGGCGCCAGCCGGGTGCCCTCGCCCACCTGCGCCCCGGCACCGATGAAACACTGCGCACCCACCAGGGCGCCGGGGCCGATCACGGCGCCGGCTTCCACCACCGCCAGCGGGCCGATGCTGGCACTGGCATGCACCTGCGCCGTCGGGTCCACCACCGCGCTGGCGTGCACCTCCGGCAGCCGGGCCGGGCGCGAGCGCACCGCCCACCACTGGGTGAGGCGGGCAAAGTACAGGTAAGGGTCGGGCGTGACGATGGCCGCGCCGCGGGCCGCTGCGGCGTCCCTCAGCGCGGGGGCCACGATCAGCGCGCCCGCTGCGGTGCTTTGCAACTGCGCGGCGTAGCGCGGGTGGGAGACAAAGGCGATGCTGGCGGCATCGGCGCTTTCCAGCGGCGCGATGCGGTCGATGCACAGGCTGCCGTCGCCCGCCAGTTCACCGCCCAGCGCGGCAACGATTTCGGCCAGCCGCGGCGGCGCGCTCACGTGCGAGGGCCTGCGGCGGCGCGCGGCCTTACTTGCCCGCCGGGGCGGCGTTGAGCGACTTGATCACCTTGTCGGTGATGTCCACGCGCGGGCCTGCGAAGATGACTTCCTGCAGGATCACGTCGTACTTCTCGGTGTCGAAGATCTGCTTGATGACCTTGTTGGCCCGCTCAACGATGGAGGCCAGTTCTTCGTTCTTGCGCTGGTTCAGGTCTTCCTGCAGCTCGCGGCGCTTGCGCTGCAGGTCGCGGTCGGATTCCACCAGGTCGCGCTGGCGACGGCCGCGTTCGGCCTCGGACAGCGTGGGCATGTCCTTTTCCAGCTTGTCCGCGGTGGCCTTCAGTCGGTTGGCCTGGTCGGTCAGTTCCTTCTCGCGCTTGCTGAACTCGGCCTCCAGGCGGGTTTGTGCGGCCTTCGCAGGGGCGGCCTCACGCAACACGCGTTCGCTGTTGACATAGCCGATCTTCAGCTCCTGCGCTGCAACGGGTGCAGCCGCGAGCCACAGCGCGGCAGACGTCACGACGGCTGCGAACTTGAGGTCTTTCATCAGAAGGCGGTCCCGATCTGGAATTGGAATTTCTGGATTCTATCGTTGCGCTGGCTGCGCAAAGGCTGGCCCCAGCTCAACTTGAGCGGCCCCACCGGCGACAGCCAGGACAGGCCCAGGCCGGCCGACGCACGCAGGCTGTCCAGCGTGGGCGTGACCTCGTCGCGCCAGACGTTGCCGGCGTCGGCGAAGGCGAAGATGCGCAGCGACTTGTCGTTGCCGGTGCCGGGCACCGGGAAGTACAGCTCGGCGTTCAGGTTCAGCCGCTTGGTGCCGCCCAGGTAGGCGCCGGCCGGGTCGATCCAGCCGAGTGAGCCCTGTTCGAACACCCGCACCGAGCCCAGGCCGCCGCCGTAGAAGTTCTTGAACACCGGGTAGCTCTTGCCATTGAGCCCCTTGCCCCAGCCGAGTTCGGCGTTCAAGCCCAACGTGAGGCTGGAAAACAGCGGCAGGTACTGCTGGAACTGCAGGTTGGTGCGCAGGTAGCGCACGTCGCCGGCGGCGCTCCACTCCAGGTTCACGCGCTGGTAGCGACCGGTCGTGGGGGTCAGCAGGCTGTCGCGCTCGTCGCGCGACCAGCCCAGGGTGAGCGGCACCGAGGTGCTGGTCTGGCCGAACTCGTTGCGGTAGAAGGCGTAGGCACTGGGCAGCGAACGGCCGGCCTTGAACTCGGTGCGCTCCAGCCCCACGCCGAAATACACGGTGTCGATTTCCGAGAAGGGCACGCCAAAGCGGATCGATCCGCCCGGGGTGGCCACGCGGTAGGTTTCACCCACGCTGTTCAGCGGCCGCGTGGTGCGGTAGAACAGGTCGATGGCACGCGAGATGCCATCGTTCGTGAAGTACGGGTCCACGGTGCTGAACACCAGGTTGCGCGAGGTCTTGCTGGTGTTGACCTCCAGCCCCAGGTAGTTGCCCGAGCCGAAGACGTTGTCCTGCCGGATGGCGGCCGACAGCGCCAGCTTCTCGGTGCTGGAGAAGGTCATGCCCAGCGAGATGTTGCCGGTGGGCTTTTCGGTGACGTTGATGGTCAGGTCCACCTGGTCGGGCGAATCGGGCACCTCGGTGGTTTCCACCGCCACGTCCTTGAAGTAACCCAGGCGGTCCACGCGGTCGCGCGACAGCTTGATGCGCTGGCCGTCGTACCAGGCACTTTCCAGTTGGCGGAATTCACGCCGCACCACTTCGTCGCGGGTGCGGGTGTTGCCCGCCACGTCGATGCGGCGCACGTACACGCGGCGCTGCGGTTCGGCGCGCAGTGTCAGCACCACCTGGCCGCTGGCACGGTCCACCTCGGGCACGGGCTCGATGCGGGCGAAGGCATAGCCGTAGACCCCGAAACGGTCGCCGATGCGCTTGGTGGTCTCGGCCACGTCCTCGGCGCGGTAGGGCTGACCGGGGCGGATGGTGACCAGTTGGCGGAACTCGTCTTCCTTGCCCAGGAATTCGCCCTGCAGCTTCACACCGGTGACGACGAAGGGCTGGCCTTCCGTCACGGTGATGGTGATGGTGATCTCCTGCTTGTCCGGGCTGATGGTCACCTGGGTGGAGGTGATCGCGAATTCCAGGTAGCCGCGGTTCAGGTAGTGGGAGCGGATGGCTTCCAGGTCGGCGTTGAGCTTGCTGCGCGAGTAGCGGTCGTTCTTGCTGTACCACGACAGCCAGCCCGAAGCCGACATCTCCATCAGGCCCCTCAGCGTGGATTCGGAGAAGACCTTGGCACCGACGATGCGCACCTCGCGGATGCGCGCCGCGTCGCCTTCGTTCATGGTGAAGGTGACGTTCACGCGGTTGCGCTCGGCCGGCGAAATGGTGGTCACCACCTCGGCGCCGTAGAGGCTGCGCGACAGGTACTGGCGCTTGATTTCCTGCTCGGCCCGGTCCACCAGGGCGCGGTCGAAGGACAGGCCTTCACCGATGCCGGCGTCCTTCAGGGACTTCAGCAGCGTGTCCTTGTCAAATTCTTTCAGGCCGACGAAGGTGACGGTCTGGATGACCGGGCGCTCGTCGATGACCACCACCACCACGGCGCCGTCGATCTCCAGGCGCACGTCCTTGAACAGGCCGGTAGCAAACAGCGAACGCAGCGCCGCGGCGCTCTTGTCGTCGCTGTAGGTGTCGCCCACGCGAAAGGGCAGCGCCGCGAACACCGTGCCGGGGTCGGTGCGTTGCAGGCCCTCGATGCGGATGTCCTTGATGACAAACGGCTCCGCCGCTTGCGCAGCGGGCAAGGCCGCCACGGCGGCCGCCAGCACCGTGACGACGTACGCAGGACGCGCGAGGCGCGACGAAGGCAGAAAGACCATGGAGGAGGATTCAGTGTTGGCCCAGGAGGCGGGCCACATCGTTGAAGAGGGCCACCGACATCATCAGCAGCAGGACGGCGACGCCGCCACGTTGCAGTTTTTCGAGCCAGGCTTCAGAGACCGGACGCCCGGTCAAACCCTCGAAAAGATAATACATCAGGTGCCCACCATCGAGCATGGGCAGCGGCAGCAGGTTCAGCACGCCCAGGCTCACGCTCACCACGGCCAGGAAGCCCAGGTAGTAGCTCAAGCCCAATTGCGCGGACTGCCCGGCGTAATCGGCAATGGTCAGCGGCCCGGACAGGTTGCGCAGCGAGGCCTCGCCGATGAGCATGCGGCCCAGCATCTTCAGAGACAGGCTGGCCACTTCCGCCGTGCGCTTGAAGCCCAGCAGCAGACCGTCCACCGCGCCGTGGCGCACCGTCACCATTTCGGGCGCGCCGGCCACGTAGGCGTCGATGCGCGCGATCTGGCGTTCACCATCGCGCACCAGGCGCGGCTGCACGCTCAGGTCCAGGGTCTGACCCTGGCGCTCCACCCGCCACCGCATGGCCAGCGCCTGGCCGTCGCGGTGGGCGCTGCGGATGCGCTCCAGCAGCATGGCGCCATCGGCCATGGCCACGCCGTCCACCTGCAGCACGCGGTCGCCCTTCTTCAGCCCGGCCTTTTCCGCCGGCCCGTCGGCCTTGACCTCGCCCATCACCGCCTCGGTGTAGGCCGCACCCAGGCCGATGCGTTTCATCAGCGCGGCGTCCACCGAGGGTGCGTCCAGCGCAGCCAGGTTCAGCCGCACTTCCCGCAGGCCCCGGCCGGCCCGGTCGCTGACCTGCAGCGCCAGCGCCTGGTGTTCCAGGGCGTGGTGGGTCACCTGCCAGCGCAGGTCGGTGGCCGACTGCACCGCCACCCACTGCCCGTCGTCGTCCTGCCAGTTGCGCACCCAGTCGCCCGAGCGCATGCCGGCGGCCTCGGCCACGCTGCCGGCCACCGGGGTGGACAGCACGGCCTTGGGTTCCTCCACACCCATCCAGTGGGTGCACGCGTACAGCAGCACCGCCAAGGCCAGGTTGGCCAGCGGGCCCGCCAGCACGATGGCCGTTCGCTGCAGCAAGGGCTTGCGGTTGAAGGCGCGGTGCAACTCGTTCGGTGCCACCGGACCTTCGCGCTCGTCCAGCATGCGCACGTAGCCGCCCAGCGGCAGCAGGGACAGGGCGAACTCGGTCTCGCCCCGCTGGCGTTGCCACACCACGCGGCCGAAGCCAATGGAAAAACGCAGCACCTTCACCCCGCAGGCCACCGCCACGCGGTAGTGCCCGTATTCGTGCACCACGATCAGCACGCCCAGCGTCAACAGGAAAGCCAGCACGGTGGTCACAACGCACGCTCCTTGATCAGTTGCTGCGCATGGCGCCGTGCACGGGCGTCCAGTTCCAGCAGGTCGGCCAGCGCGAAGCTGGGGCCCAGTTGTGGCGCCACCCCTTCCACCGTGGCCGCGTTCACGCTGTGAATCGCGGTGAAGGCGATGGTTCCGGCCAGGAAGGCCGACACCGCCTCTTCGTTGGCGGCATTCAGCACCGCCGTGCTGCCCAGCGGCGCGCGCAGTGCGTCGTAGGCCAGCGCCAGGCCAGGGTAGCGCGCAAAGTCGGCCGGCTCGAAGGTCAGCGCGGCCAACTTTGTAAAGTCCAGCCGGGGCGCGCCGCATTCAATGCGCTGCGGGTAGGCCAGGCCCACGCTGATGGGCCCCTTCATGTCCGGCGTGCCCAGTTGCGCCAGCACCGACGCGTCCCGGCACACCACCATCGAATGCACGATGCTCTGCGGGTGGATGACCACGCGCACGTCCTCGGGCGGCAGGTCGAACAGCCAACGCGCTTCGATCACTTCCAGCGCCTTGTTCATCATGGTGGCCGAGTCCACCGAGATCTTGCGGCCCATCACCCAGTTCGGGTGCGCCACCGCCTGCTCGGGCGTGACGCTGTGCAGCGTGGCCGGGTCGCGGGCGCGGAAAGGCCCGCCCGACGCGGTGAGCAGGATGTGGTCGATGCGCTCGCGCCAGGTGCTGCGGTCTTCGGGCAGGCATTGGAAGATGGCCGAGTGTTCGCTGTCGATGGGCAGCAGCGTGGCCCCGCCCTGCTTCACCGCCTGCATGAACAGCGACGCGCCCACCACCAGCGCTTCCTTGTTGGCCAGCAGCAGGCGCTTGCCGGTGCGTGCCGCGGCCAGGCATGACTCCAGCCCGGCCGCCCCCACGATGGCAGCCATCACCGCGTCGGCGTCCGGGTGCGCGGCCAGTTCGCACAGCGCGCGCGGCCCCACCAGCACTTCGGTGCGCACCTGCGCCGCGGCCAACGCCTCCCGCAGGCGCGCGGCCTGGGTGTCGTTGGCCACCGCCGCGAAGCGCGGCTTCCAGCGCAGGCACTGGACGGCGAGTTCGTCCACCCGGTGCCAGCTGGTCAACGCAAAGGCCTCGAAGCGCTGTGGGTGCAGCGCCATCACGTCCAGCGTGCTGGTGCCCACCGAACCCGTGGCGCCGAGGATGCAGATTCTCTGGGGTGTCATGGGCCTGGCCCTACAAACTGATCATGGCCAGCGCCATGGGCAGCACCGGCAACAGCGCGTCCACACGGTCCAGCACGCCACCATGTCCGGGCAGCAGCCTGGAGCTGTCCTTGGCCCCGGCGGCGCGCTTGACCAGGCTCTCGAACAGGTCGCCCACCACGCTCATGCTGGTCAGCACCAGCAGGGCCACGGCCATGCCGCCCAGCCCCAAGCGCTGGCGCAGCAGCGTGAACACGCTGGGCGAATCCACCCGGGCGAAAAGGCCTTCCACCAGGCCCCACAACAGCGACAGCACGATGACCCCGAGCACGCCGGACCACACACCTTCCCAGCTCTTGCCGGGGCTGATGCTGGGCGCCAGCTTGCGCTTGCCGAAGGCGCGGCCACCGAAGTACGCCGCGATGTCGGCCGCCCACACGATGCACAGCACCGACAGCAGGAAGTTCACGCCGACGATGCGCGCATGCGCCAGGGCGTTCCAGGCCAGCCACAGCAGCAGCAGGCCCAGCGGCCAGCGCAAGGCCAGCGGCAGGCCGGGCCAGCCTGCAGGCCCGGCGCGCAGGGCCAGGCCGCCGCCAAGTACCCACAGCGCCGCGGCCAGCCACCACAGCGCGTGGGCCTCGCCCAGGCGCCAGCCGCCCAGCACCACGGCCACGCAGGCCGCGCCCAGCAGGGCGCCGCTGGCGATGGCGGGGGTCGAGGCCACGCCATTCAGGCGCGCCCATTCCCAACCGGCGGCGGCGATCAGCACCAGCGTGAGCAGGATGAAGGGCGTGGGGCTGGCGATGGCCAGCGACGGCAGCAACAGCGCCAGCAGCACCAGGGCAGTGATGACACGCTGGCGCAGCATGCGGTGCCCTCAGCCGCCCGGCGCGGCCGAAGCCTGCGCGTCCGGCAGCACACCACCAAAGCGGCGCTGGCGGCCGGCGTAGTCGCGCAGCGCGGCGTCCAGCTGGGCCTCGTCGAAATCCGGCCACAGGCAGTCGGTGAACACCAGTTCGGAATAGGCCACCTGCCAGAGCAGGAAGTTGCTGATGCGCACCTCGCCGCCGGTGCGGATGAACAGGTCGGGGTCGGGGGCATGGTCCATGGCCATCAGGCGCGACAGGCGCTGCTCGGTGATGTCCTCGGGCTTCAGCCCCTGCGCCACGGCCTGGCGGCAGGCCTGAACGATGTCCCAGCGCCCGCCGTAGTTGAAGGCCACGCTCAGGGTGATGCGGGTGTTGTGGCGCGTGGTGTTCTCGGCCTGGTCCCAGGCCGCACGCACCTTGTCGCTCACCGCCGCGCGGTCACCGACGATGACGATGCGCACGCCCTTTTCAGCCAGCTTGGTCAGGTACTTGGACACCGCCACCAGCACCAGGCCCAGCAGGCCGCTGACCTCTTCTTCCGGGCGCTTCCAGTTTTCCGATGAGAAGGCGAAAACGGTCAGGTAGTCGATGCCGCGGTCGGCACAGGCCTGCACCACCCGCACCAGCGCATCCACGCCCGACTTGTGTCCGAAAAAGCGCGGCAGGTAGCGCTTCTTGGCCCAACGGCCGTTGCCATCCATGACGATGGCAACGTGGCGCGGGATGTTGGACGCGTCGGTCACAGGGCTTTCGGTCGGACCTCGGGGCGGACGGCGACCGTCACACCGCCATGATGTCGGCTTCTTTGGCGTGCACCAGCTTGTCGATCTCGGTGACGGTGCGGTCGGTGAGCTTCTGCACATCGTCCTGCGCGCGCCGCTCGTCGTCCTCGGTCACGGCCTTGTCCTTGAGCAGCTTCTTCAGGTGTTCATTGGCGTCGCGGCGCAGGTTGCGCACCGCGATCTTGGCGTCCTCACCGGCGTGGCGCACCACCTTGGTCAGTTCCTTGCGGCGTTCTTCGGTCAGCGCCGGCATGGGCACGCGCAGCAGGTCGCCCTGCGAAGCCGGGTTCAGGCCCAGGTCGCTCTCGCGGATGGCCTTCTCGATCTTCGGGCCCATGCCCTTTTCCCAGGGCTGGACGCCGATGGTGCGCGCATCCAGCAGCGACACGTTGGCCACCTGGCTGATGGGCACCATGGAGCCGTAGTAGTCCACATGCACCTGGTCCAGGATGCCGGGGTGGGGGCGGCCGGTGCGGATCTTCTGCAGTTCGCCCTTGAGGGCCTCGATGGACTTGGCCATCTTGCCTTCGGCGGTTGACTTGATGTCGGCAATGGTCATGGCGGATGCTCCTTAGACGTGCACCAGGGTGCCTTCGTCCTCGCCCTGCACCACGCGCTTCAAGGCGCCGGGCTTGAAGATGGAGAACACCTTGATGGGCAGCTTCTGGTCGCGGCACAGCGCAAACGCGGTGGCGTCCAGCACCTGCAGGTTCTTGGCAATGGCTTCGTCGAAGCTGATGGTGGCGTAGCGCGTGGCCGTCGGGTCTTTCTTGGGGTCGGCGGTATAGACGCCGTCCACCTTGGTGGCCTTCAGCACCACCTCGGCCCCGATCTCGGCGCCGCGCAAGGCAGCGGCGGTGTCGGTGGTGAAGAAGGGGTTGCCGGTGCCGGCGGCGAAGATGACCACCTTGCCCTCTTCCAGGTACTGCAGCGCCTTGGGCCGCACGTAGGGCTCGACCACCTGCTCGATGTTGATGGCCGACATGACGCGCGCGGTCATGCCTTCCTGGCGCATGGTGTCGGCCAGCGCCAGCGAGTTCATCACGGTGGCCAGCATGCCCATGTAGTCGGCAGTGGCGCGGTCCATGCCCACCGAACCGCCAGCCACGCCGCGGAAGATGTTGCCCCCGCCGATGACCACCGCCACCTCGCAGCCCAGCCGCGTCACTTCCTGCACTTCCTGCACCATGCGAACGATGGTGGCGCGGTTGATGCCATAGGCGTCGTCGCCCATCAGGGCTTCGCCGGACAGCTTGAGCAGGATGCGCTTGTAGGCGGGCATGCGGGGCGGCCTTTCTCGGGTGACAGACGGGTTGAGCAGTTTACGCGGCGGGACTTTGCTGGCTTGTTGCCCTGGGCGCCCCTCTCGGGCACCCGGGCCGGGGGGCCGTCAGCCGCCCTTGGCAGCGGCCACCTGGGCAGCCACTTCGGCGGCGAAGTCGTCCACCTTTTTCTCGATGCCCTCGCCCACCACGTACAGGGTGAAGCCCAACACCCGCGTGTTGGTGGCCTTGAGCATCTGCTCCACGGTCTGCTTGCCGTCGCTGGCCTTGACGAACACCTGGTTCAGCAGGCTCACCTCCTTCAGGAACTTCTGCACCGAGCCTTCCACCATCTTGGCCACGATGTCGGCGGGCTTGCCGCTCTCAGCCGCCTTCTCGGTGGCGATCTTGCGTTCCTTGTCCACCAGTTCGCTGGGCACGTCGGCCGACGACAGCGCGGCCGGCTTCATCGCGGCCACATGCATGGCCACGTCCTTGGCGGCCACGGCGTCGCCGGTGAATTCCACCACCACGCCGATGCGGGTGCCGTGCAGGTAGTGGGTCAGGCTGCCGCCGCCGGCATAGCGCTTGAAGCGGCGAAAGCTCATGTTTTCACCGATCTTGCCCACCAGGCCCTTGCGCACGTCTTCCAGCGTGGGGCCGAAGCCGTCCTGGGCGTAGGCCAGGGCGCCCAGCGCCGCCACATCGGCCGGGTTGTGCTGGGCCACCAGTTCGGCCGCCGCCTTGGCCATGGCCAGGAAGGAGTCGTTCTTGGTGACGAAGTCGGTTTCGCAGTTGATTTCCAGCAGGGCGCCGGTGTTGCCGTTCACGGCCGCGCTGACCACGCCTTCGGCGGTGATGCGTGAAGCGGCCTTGCCGGCCTTGTTGCCCAGCTTCACGCGCAGGATTTCTTCGGCCCGGCTCATGTCGCCCTCGGCCTCGGTCAGCGCCTTCTTGCATTCCATCATCGGGGCGTCGGTGCGGGCGCGCAGCTCGGCCACCATGCTTGCGGTGATTGCAGCCATCAATGTTCTCCGTCAGGGTCTTCGCGGGGCCGCCTGGGGGCTGGCCGCCGCGCAAAAAAGTCGCTGTGAAAAAGGGGCCACAGCAGCCCCTTTGTCGAAAGATGCGGGCCGGGACAGGCCCGCCTGCGGGGCGTCAGGCGTCTTCGCTGACTTCCACGAACTCGTCGTTGCCGGCCACGGCCTGCACGATCTCGTTCACCGAATTGGCCTTGCCTTCCAGCACGGCCTCGGCCACCGCCTTGGCGTACAGTGCCACGGCCTTGGCCGAGTCGTCGTTGCCGGGGATGACGTAGTCGATGCCTTCGGGCGAGTGGTTGGTGTCCACCACGCCAATGACCGGGATGCCCAGCTTCTTGGCTTCGGCCACCGCAATCTTGTGGTAACCCACGTCGATGACGAACATGGCGTCGGGCAGCGCATTCATGTCCTGAATGCCGCCGATGTCCTTTTCCAGCTTGGCCAGTTCACGCTCGAACATCAGGCCTTCCTTCTTGGTCAGCTGGTCGAGGCCAGCTTCCTTGGTGACCTGCATGTCCTTCAGCTTCTTCAGCGAGCCCTTCACCGTCTTGAAGTTGGTGAGCATGCCGCCCAGCCAGCGCTGGTCCACATAAGGCATGCCGGAGCGCAGGGCTTCCATGGCGATGACTTCGCGCGCTTGGCGCTTGGTGCCCACCATCAGGATGCTGCCGCGCTTGCTGGCGAGCTGGCGGACGAACTTCATCGCGTCCTCGAACGCCGGCAGCGTCTTCTCGAGGTTGATGATGTGGATCTTGTTGCGATGGCCGTAGATGTACGGGGCCATCTTGGGGTTCCAGAAGCGGGTCTGGTGTCCGAAATGGACACCGGCTTCCAGCATTTCGCGCATAGAGACGGGCATGTGTGCTCCAAAGGTTGAGTCTAGAATCCGGCGCGAATCGCTTGGGCAGTTTTCCCTGCCGCAGCGACACCTGGAATGGCCGGTTCGCGAGTGGTGTTCCGCCTCAGGCCGACAAACCAAGAACAAGGCCGCTGATTCACATCAGACCGCCCGCTCGGCATGAGCCAAAAGCAAAACCCAAAGATTATAGCAGGCGCGGGTGCGCGGCCTTCCCACCTGGCGGCCTGGCAGGCCGCACGCGGCCTGGCCGATGCGCCCGCCTGCGGCCAGGCCTTCCTGCGCTTCTTCGGCGCCCCCGCCGAAGCCGCCGCCGGCGCGCTGGACGCGGCCCAGGCAGCCGGCCTGGCCGGCGGGCCGCTGGCGGGCTGGCTGCTGTCGGTCAAGGACCTGTTCGATGTGGCCGGCCAGCCCAGCACGGCGGCGTCTGCTGCGCTGGCCGACGCCGCCCCGGCCAGCGCCGACTGCCCTGCCGTGGCCCGCCTGCGCGCCGCGGGCGCGCTGCTGCTGGGCCACACCAACCTGAGCGAATTCGCCTTCTCGGGCGTGGGCATCAACCCCCACCACGGCACGCCGGTGAACGCCGGCACGATGCAGCTGGACCCCACGCCACGCGCCCCCGGCGGCAGCACCAGCGGCGGTGCCACCTCGGTCGCCGCGGGCGTGGCGCGCGCTGCGCTGGGTTCGGACACCGGTGGCTCCATCCGCATCCCGGCCGCGCTGCAAGGCCTGGTGGGCTTCAAGAACACCCAGCGCCTCACGCCGCTGGCCGGCTGCATCCCGCTGTCGCCCACGCTGGATACCGCCTGCGCCATCACCCGCAATGTGGCCGACGCCGTGGCCGTGCATGCCGTGCTGGCCGCCCGCAGGCCGCGCCTGGCCGGCCGGCCGCTGTACGCCAGCCACTTCGCGGTGCCCCAGGCGGTGGTGCTGGAAGGGCTGGACAGCACCGTGGCCCAGGCCTTCGAGCGCACGCTGCATCGCCTGCGCGCCGCGGGCGCGCGGGTGCAGGAGGTTGCCCTGCCCGAACTGGCCGAGCCGGCCGGCTGGCTGCCCCTGGGCAGCTTCGCGGCCGCCGAAAGCTGGCACTGGCACCGCGAGCGCCTGGCACAGCGCGAAAAAAGCTACGACCCGCGCGTGGCGCTGCGCATCCGCCGCGGCCAGGCCATGAGCGCGGCCGACTACCTGGAACTGCAGCGCCTGCGCGCCGACTGGATTCTTCGCATGCAAGCCGCCCTGGCGCCCTTCGACGCCCTGCTCTGCCCCACCGTGCCCCTCGTCGCCCCGCCCCTGGCGCCGCTGCTGCACCAAGGCCCGGCCAGCGACGACGCCTTCTTCGCCGTCAACGCCGCGCTGCTGCGCAACCCCACGCTGGTGAACCTGCTGGACGGCTGCGCCCTGAGCCTGCCCTGCCAGGCACCGGATGAACTGCCGGTGGGCCTGATGGTCTGGGGCCCGGCGCTCACCGACGACCGCGTGCTGGACGCAGCCTTGGCCATCGAGGCCGCGCTGGCCGAGGGCGCCTGAACATGCGCGTGGCTGTCATTGGCGCCGGCATCGTCGGCGTGACCACCGCGTTCGAACTGGCGGCCGACGGCCACCAGGTGCAGGTGTTTGAACGCCACGCCGGCGTGGCCGCCGAGACCAGCTTCGCCAACGCCGGCGTGGTGGCGCCGGGCTATGTCACACCCTGGGCGTCGCCGGGCATGCCGCGCAAGGTGTTCCAGCACCTGATGGAAGCCCACGCCCCGGTGCGCCTGGGCTGGCCACTGGGGCCGGGCATGGCAGGCTGGCTGTGGCGCTGGTGGCGCGCCTGCTCGGGCACCAGTTTCATGGCCAACCGCGAGCGCCTGCACCGGCTGGCGGTGTACAGCCAGGAGCGCATGCGCGGCCTCAGCCAGCGCCTGAACCTGCAGCACGAGCGCTCACAAGGCTACCTGGTGCTGCTGCGCACGCCGGCCGACGTGGCCCTGGCGCGCCCCAGCCTGAAGGCCCTGGCCGAACTGGGCGTGAGCTTCAAGCTGGTGGACGCCGAAAGGGCCCGGGCCATCGAGCCCGAACTGAACCCCGACATGGCGCTGAAGGCCGCCGTGCACCTGCCGGGCGACGAGGTGGGCAACTGCCGCCAGTTCGCGCAGTTGCTGCGCCATGAAGCCGAGAAGCGCGGCGTGCACTTTCATTTCCGGCGCCAAGTGGATGCCATCGTGCCGGGCACCCGACCGCAGTTGACCCACCACGGCCTGGCGGCCCAGGCCGGCCCGGCAGCCGACGACGACGAACCTGCCAACCCCGCCCAGCAGGACCTGGCCCCGCGCACCGAGGACTTCGACGCGGTGGTGGTGTGTGCCGCGATGGGCGCCAACGCCCTGCTGCGCCCGCTGGGTCGCGCGCTGCCGCTGGCCCCGGTGCACGGCTACTCCGTCACCATGCCGGTGCGGCTGCGCGAGGGCTATGCCCACACCGGGCCGCTGTCAGCGCTGATGGACGAACGCTACAAGGTGGCCATCAGCCGCCTGGGCCAGCGCGTGCGCGTGGCCGGCAGCGCCGAGATCGGCGGCCCGCCCGACCGCATGAACCAGGCCGCACTGGCCACGCTGTACAAGGTGCTGGACGACTGGTTCCCGGGCTGCGCCCAGGTGGCCAAGGCACAGGCCTGGAAGGGCGCGCGCCCCATGCTGCCGGACGGCCCGCCCGTGCTGGGCGCCAGCGGCGCGGCCGGCGTGTGGCTGAACCTGGGCCATGGCAGCAGCGGCTGGGCCCTGGCCTGCGGCAGCGCGCGGGTGCTGGCCGACCGCATCGCCGGCCGCGACGCCGGCATCAGCCTGGACGGGCTGGGCACCGAACGCCTGCTGGGCTGAGGCCCCAGGCGCGGGCAGGGTGGGCTACTTCAGCAGCCCGGCCTCGCGGTAGAACTTCTGCGCACCCGGGTGGAAGGCCACGGTGGCGCCCGTCACCGCGTTCTTGCCGCTGATGGGGCCACCGCCGGCCGAGGCCGCCACCGCCTTCAGGCCCGCGGGACTGAAAACGGCCCGCGTGGCCTCGTAGGCGGTGTTGGCGTCCAGCGTCTCCAGCGCCACCCATTGCATGTTCACGGCCAGGGTCTTGGCGCTGCCCACACCCTTGAAGGTCCCGGCGGCCACCGTGTTGGGCACGAAATACGGATGGGTCTTGCGCAGCGCATCGGCTTTGGCGCCGGCAATGGGCACCAGTTCCAGCGCCACCCCCTTGAGCACCAGGCTGGAGATGTCGGCCGCCGGCAGGTCGCCGACCACGAACAACGCGTCCAGGCTGCCATCCCCAAGCTTGTCGATGGTCTTGCTGGCCGGTGCCAATTCGGCCTGCAGGTCCGACTCCTTCAGGCCATAGGCACCCAGGATCAGGCGCGCGTCGGTCAGCGTGGCACTGCCGGGTCCGCCCAGGCCCACACGCTTGCCCTTCAGGTCGGCCGGCGTGCGCAGCCCCAGGCCCTTGCGCGCCACCAGGGTCACGTTCACCGGGTACAAATTGGCCACCAGGCGCAGGCCCGGAACGGCCTTGCCTTCGAACAGCTGCGTGCCCTGCTGGGCCCAGGTCGCCACGTCGGCGTGCACCAGGGCGCTGTCGAGGTGGTTGTTCACCAGGCCCTTCACATTGGTCACCGAACCCAGGCTGGCCAGCGCCTTGGCGGTCAGCTTGCCCGACTTGCTGATCACCTCGGCCATGGCGCCACCCACCGGGTGATCGGCCGCGCCCGGCATGCCGGTGCCGATGCGAAGAGCCTGTTCGGCCCGGACGGCGCCCACCCATGCCAGGCAGGCCAGGGCCCCGATCCACACACGCTTGTTCACACTATCCCCTTGTCAATGCACCGCCGACGGCTCGGCTCGCGGTCCATTGTCGCAACAACACCGGCAGCGCCAGCGCCACCCCGGCCAGCGTGCTGGCCAAACCGGGAAAAACCATCAGAAGTGCCGCGGCGAAGCACACGGCCTGCTCCCAGCGGTTCATCTCCACCAGCAGGTACTTCGACAGCGCGGCCGCCAGGAGACTGATGCCCAGCACGCAGCCCACGAAGGTGATGGCGAAATCCTGCAGCGTGAAGCCTTTGGCCACGATCAGAAGCGACGGCGACAGCACGAACACAAAAGGCACCAGGGCCTTGGCCATGCCCAGGCGGAAGGCCATGTTGCCGGTCTTGAAGGGGTCGCTGCCGGCCATGCCCGCCGCGGCATAGGCCGCCAGCGCCACCGGCGGGGTGATGTCGGCCAGCACCCCGTAATAAAAGACGAAAAAGTGCGCCACCAGCGGCTCCACGCCCAGCAGCACCAGCGTGGGCGCGGCCACCGTCACCATGATGATGTAGTTGGCCGTGGTGGGAATGCCGCAGCCCAGCAGGATGCACACCAGCCCGGTCATCACCAGGGCGGCCAGCAGCGTGAGCGTGCGCGCGTCCACACAGCCTGCGGGCAGCAGCGCGCCCACGTTGCCGGCCAGGCCCTGGGCCGCACCGGTGATGATGGTGGACAGCTTGAAACCCACGCCAGTGAGCGTGACCACGCCGATGACGATGCCCACCGCCGCGGCGGCGGCGCCCACGGCCAGCGCGTACTTGGCGCCGGTTTCGAAGGCTTCCACCAGCACGGCCGAGCCGATGCGGCCCTGCACCTTCAGGCCGCGCAGCAGCAGCGGCGTGGCCACCAGCGCGGCCAGGAAGATCCCCGTCTTCAGGCTTTCCTGGCGCATGCCGCCGAAGCACAGCACCAGCAGCACCATGTGCAGCGCCAGCAGCAGGCCCCAGTTCGCCGCCCGGTTGCCACGCGCCCGCGTGGTAAGACCCACGATGGCGCAGCTGCTGATGCCGGCAAACGCCGCCAGGTAGGGCGTGCGGCCCGACACCAGGATGCTGATCAGCAACGCCAGCGGGATCAGCGTGGGCCAGCGTTCGGCCAGCGACCGGCGCAGCTGCGGCATTTCCGCTTCGGTCAGGCCGCGCAGGCCGTGGCGCTTGGCTTCGAAGTGCACCTGCATGAACACACCGAAGAAGTGCATGAAGGCCGGCACCACCGCCGCCGTGATGATGGTTTGGTAGGGCACGGCCAGGAACTCGATCATCAGGAAAGCCGCCGCGCCCAGCACCGGCGGTGTGATCTGCCCGCCGGTGGATGAGGCCGCTTCCACCGCGCCGGCGAATTCGCGCTTGTAGCCCACGCGGATCATGGCGGGAATGGTGAGCGAGCCCACCGTCACCGCATTGGCCACCGAGCTGCCCGACAGCATGCCGAACAGCGCCGAGCCGAACACGCTGACCTTCGCCGGCCCGCCGGCATAGCGCCCGGCGATGCTGGAGGCAATGTCCAGGAACAACTGCCCCAGGCCGATGCGCGTGGCCAGCACGCCGAACAGCACGAAGTGGAAGACATAGGTGGCCACCACACCCACCGCCACGCCGTAGACACCCTGGCTGGTGAGGTACTGGTGGTTGACCAGCTGCGACCAGCTGGCCCCGGCGTGCTGCAGCAGCCCGGGGAACACCGGCCCGGCCAGCGCGTAGCCCATGAACAGCAGCGCAATCACCGGCAGCGGCCAGCCCATGCTGCGGCGCGTGGCTTCCAGCAGCAGCAGCAGCAGCACCGAGCCCATCGCCACGTCCAGCGGGGCGGGGTTGCCGACCCGGAAGGCCAGGTCGTCGAACACATAGGGGATGTACAGCACCGACACCGCCACGGCCCCGGCCAGCAGCCAGTCGACCAGCGGCACACCGCCCGGCGCCCAGGTACTGGCCGGGCGCGGGCTGTCCTGGAATTTCTTGTTGAAGGCGAAGACGATGAAGATCAAGCCCAGCACAAAGGCCAGGTGCACGCCGCGGTGTGTGGTTTCGCGCAACAGGCCGAAACCGGCGGTGTAGTAGTGGAAGCAGGACAGCGCGATCAGCAGCGCCTTCAGCACCGTGGACGCCGGCGGCAGCGTGGGCCGAAAGCGCATCTCGGGGTCGAACTTCTGCTCCAGGTCCTGCAGGTGCTTGTCGTCCACTGCCGTGATGCTCATCGGTGGGTGCCCAAAGACGTGAAAACAGGGCGGGCTGGGATGCAGCGCCGCCCTGTGAAGTGCAGGCGAAACGGTGCTACTTGATCAGCCCGGCTTCGCGGTAGAACTTCTCCGCGCCCGGGTGGAAGGGAATGCCGGCGCCCTTGACCGCGTTGTCCTTGTTGATGAACTTGCCCTTTGCATGGCCGGCGGCCAGGGTCTTCTGCGCCGCGTCGCTGAACAAGGCCTTGGTGATCTCGTACACCGTGTTGGCATCGGCCTTGTCGCTGGTGACCCACTGCGCGCCCACGGCCAGGGTCTTCACCGCGCCCACGTCCTTGTAGGTGCCGGCCGGGATGTTGTCCACCGCGAAGAAGGGGCTGGCCATGCGCAGGCCTTCGCTCTGCGGGCCGTCGATGGGCACCAGCTCGATGCCGGTGCCGCCCGAGGCCAGTTCGGCGATCGCGCCCGCGGGCGCCCCGCCGGTGAAGAAGAAGGCGTCCAGCGATCCGTCCTTCAACTTGTCGCCGGCCTGGTTGGGCTTGATGTACTCGGGCTTGATGTCGGACTCCTGCACGCCATAGGCGGCCAGGATGACGCGCGCGTTGATCAGCGTGCCCGAGCCGGGCTCGTCCAGCGCCACGCGCTTGCCCTTCAGGTCGGCCGGGCTCTTGATGCCTTGCCCCTTGCGCACCACGATGTGCACGCTTTCGGGGTACAGGTTGGCGATGAGGCGCAGGCCGGGAATGTTGGGCTTGCCCTCGTACATGCCGGTGCCCTTCTGGGCCCAGGTGGCCACGTCGCTTTGCGAGAAGCCGCTTTCGATGGACCCGCCGGCAATGCCGTTCACATTGGCCACCGAGCCATTGCTGGCCTGCGCCGTGACCACGATCTTCCCGGGCTGGCTGACCGCGTTGGCGATCATGCCGCCCACTGGGTAGTAGGTGCCGGCCGTGCCGCCGGTGCCGATGCGGAAGAACTGCTGGGCCTGGGCGGCTCCGGCCAGGGCCCATGACGCCACGGCGACCACGATCAAACGCTTCATCAAGCAACTCCTGGGTGTGAAGGCCCGTCAAGGGCGGTGCGAATCCAGTAAAGCACAATGCATGCGCAGCTTCCATTCGGCGAAGCCCGCTTCAGGAAAGCCCCCGGCGCAGCCCGCGTCACCCGGTCGCCCCGCCCAACCATGTCCGGCATCACTCCCGTTCTGCCTGCGCAAGTCCTGAGGGCCTGGCCGCTGCACGGCGTGGCGGCGTCGCGCGACATGGAGGCGCGGGGCCTGGCCGACAGCGCCCCCCATGCGTTGATGCAGGCCGCGGGCCAGGCCGTCGCGCGCCTGGCGCTGGCCGTGGCACCGCACGCGCAGCGCGTGTGGGTGGCCTGCGGGCCGGGCAACAACGGCGGTGACGGTCTGGTGGCCGCCACCCAGCTCCATCGCGCCGGCCGACGCGTGAACGTGACCCTGCTGGGCGACGCCACGCGCCTGCCCGCCGACGCGGCCAACGCTTTGCAGCAGGCCCAGGCGGCGCAGGTGCCCATCACCAGCACGCTTGCCTCGCCGCCCGACGCCGACCTGGCCATCGATGCCCTGCTGGGCCTGGGCGCGGCACGCGCGCCGCAGGGCGACATGGCGCTGGCCATCGCCGCCTTGAATGCCTTGAGCGCCCCGGTGCTGGCGGTGGACCTGCCATCCGGCCTGCACGCCGAGCGCGGCCAGCCGCTGGGCGGCGAAGCCGTGCGCGCCACGCACACGCTGGCGCTGCTGGGCCTGAAGCCGGGCCTGTTCACCGGCCGCGGCCGGGATCACGCGGGCCACATCTGGCTGGACAGCCTGGGCCAGGACCTGAACCTGCAAACGCCCAGCGCATGGCTGTGGTCGCCCACCGCCCAGACCTGGCCGCTGCGCGAACACCAGCAGCACAAGGGCAGCTTCGGTGACGTGGTGGTTCTCGGGGGCGCCCCGGGCATGGGTGGTGCGGCCCTGCTGGCGGGGCGCGCCGCGTTGGCCGCTGGCGCGGGCCGCGTGCTGCTTGGCGCGCTGGACCCCACACTGCAAGGCCTGGTGGACACCCAAGGCCCCGAGTTGATGCCACGCACGGTGGCGTCGCTGCTGCAAGTCAGCATCCTGAGCAGCAGCACCGTGGTGTGCGGCTGCGGTGGTGGCCAGGCCGTGCGCGCGGTGCTGCCGGCCGTGCTGCACCACGCCGCGCGCCTGGTGCTGGACGCCGACGCGCTGAACGCCGTGGCGGCCGACGACCACCTGCGCCGCCTGCTGCACGCACGCGCCGGCAGCGGCCGTGCCAGCGTGGTCACCCCGCACCCGCTGGAAGCCGCGCGGCTGCTGGGCTGCGACGCGGCGGCCGTGCAGGCCGACCGGTTGGGGCAGGCCCAGGCCTTGGCCGAATCGCTGCAGGCCACGGTGGTGTTGAAGGGCTCAGGCAGCGTGATCGCCAGCCCCGGCCAGGTGCCGGCCATCAACCCGACCGGCAACGCGCGCCTGGCCACCGCCGGCAGCGGCGACGTGCTGGCCGGCTGGCTGGGGGGGCACTGGAGCAGCCGACACGCCACGTCGCCCCACGACGTGGCGTGCGCCTGCGCGTGGTTGCACGGCCGGGCCGCAGAAGGCGCAGACACGCGGCTGCCATTGCGCGCCGCCGACCTGGCCGACGCGATGCGCGGCGCGTTGCCGAGCTGGCCCGCCTAACGCCGGGCGCGCCCGCGCGAGCTCTTGGCCGAAGCCCGGGCTGGCTTGCCGGCCGGGCGCGAACGCGATTCCACCGCCTTGCCACGCGCCGCCTTGGCCTCGCGGTCGCGCACCTGCACGTCCTTCAACTTGTCCACCGGGCTGGTGGGCTCGACGGACCCCGGCTTGCGGCCCTTGAGCAGCAGGCGTTCTTCATCGCCTTCACGCACCATGCGGAAGTCGATCTTGCGACCGTCCAGGTCCACCCGGCTCACCTGCACCCGCACGCGCGTGCCCACGCTGTAGCGAACGCCGGTGCGTTCGCCGCGCAGTTCCTGGCGCACTTCGTCGAAGCGGTAGTACTCGCCGCCGAGCTCGGTGATGTGCACCAGGCCTTCCACGTACAACTCGTCCAGCGTGACGAACAGGCCGAAGCTGGTGGCCGCGCTCACCGTGCCGGCGAATTCTTCGCCCAGGTGCTCGCGCATGTACTTGCACTTCAGCCAGGCTTCCACATCGCGGCTGGCTTCGTCGGCGCGGCGCTCGTTGGTGCTGCAGTGCGCGCCGGCACCTTCCCAGGGCTCCATCTCGGCCGGGCTGGCCTGCAACTTGGCGCCCTTCTTCGCGCTGGGCGCGGCTTCCAGCTTGCCGGTGTCCAGGCGGTAGCGCTTGCCCTGCAGGATGGCCTTGATCACACGGTGCACCAGCAGGTCCGGGTAGCGACGGATCGGGCTGGTGAAGTGCGTGTAGGCCTCGTAGGCCAGGCCGAAGTGGCCGGCGTTCACCGCGGTGTAGATGGCCTGCTGCATGGACCGCAGCAGCATGGTGTGGATCTGCTGGGCGTCCACCCTGTCCTTGGTGGCCTGGGCGATGGCCTGGAACTCGGCCGGCTTGGGGTCGTCGCCCACCGAGATGCCGATGCCCAGCGAACGCAGGTAGTTCTGCAGCGTGACGCGCTTTTCCGGCGTGGGGCCTTCGTGCACTCGGTACAGCGCCGGGTGCGAGTTCTCGGCAATGAACTCGGCCGCGCACACATTGGCGGCCAGCATGCATTCTTCGATCAGGCGATGCGCGTCGTTGCGGGTGCGCGGCACGATCTTCTCGATGCGGCCGTTCTCGTCGCAGATGATCTGGGTTTCGGTGGTGTCGAAGTCCACCGCGCCACGCGTGCCGCGGTGCTTGAGCAGCGCGCGGAACACCTCGTGCAGGTGCACCAGGTGCGGCACCAGCGGCGCGCGCTTGGCGGCTTCCGGGCCGCGGGTGTTGGTCAGGATGGCGGCCACCTCGTTGTAGGTCATGCGCGCGTGCGAGCGCATCACCGCCGGGAAGAACTGGTAGGCGTCGATCGCGCCGGTGGCCGACACCAGCATGTCGCACACCATGCACAGCCGCTCCACATCGGGGTTCAGCGAGCACAGCCCGTTGGACAACTTCTCCGGCAGCATGGGGATGACCCGGCGCGGGAAGTACACCGACGTGGCGCGTTCGTACGCGTCTTCGTCCAAGGCCTCGCCGGGCTTCACGTAGTGGCTGACGTCGGCGATGGCAACAATGAGGCGCCAGCCGTCGAAGGCGGTCTTGCCACGGCCGCGCTTGAAGGGTTCGCAGTAGACCGCGTCGTCGAAGTCACGTGCGTCTTCACCGTCGATGGTGACCAGCGGCACGTCGGTCAGATCGACCCGGCCGCGCTTGTCCACCGGCCGCACCTTGTCGGGCAGCGCGCCGGCCTGGGCCAGGGTCTCGGGCGAGAAGCGGTGCGGCACCTCGAACTTGCGCACGGCAATTTCGATTTCCATGCCGGGGTCGTCGATCTCGCCCAGCACTTCGGTGATGCGCCCCACCGGCTGCGAGTGCATGGACGGCGGCTCGGTCAACTCCACCGCCACCACCTGGCCCGATGTGGCGTTGGCCGTGGCGTTCTTGGGGATGAGGATGTCCTGGCCGTAGCGCCGATCTTCCGGGGCCACCAGCCAGGCGCCGTTTTCCAGCAGCAGCCGGCCGATGATGGGCGACTTGCGGCGTTCCAGGATTTCCAGCACGCGGCCTTCGGGCCGGCCCTTGCGGTCGTAACGCACGATGCGCACGCGCACCCTGTCCCGGTGCAGCACGGCGCGCATTTCCTGCGGCGACAGGTAGATGTCGCCTTCGTTGTCGTCGCGGCGCACGAAGCCGTGGCCGTCGCGGTGGCCGAGGACGGTGCCGTCGACCTCGCTCATGAGGGCCGCACCGGGCGGTGCGGAGACGCTTGAATTGCTATTCGTTTTGATGATATGATCTCTGGCTTCGGTACCTGCCCAGGTGGCGGAATTGGTAGACGCACTAGTTTCAGGTACTAGCGCTTAACGGCGTGGAGGTTCGAGTCCTCTCCTGGGCACCAAATGATAGAAGGCCGGCACCACAAGTGCCGGCCTTTTTCTTTGGCCTCGCCGCTTCGGGAATGGGTTTGTTGAGATGTCGGCGGCCCGGCATGGATTTGTGTCGGGGCCCGCCGAAAGGCATGCAGTCAGACGGCAAATTTCTTGGCCAGGCCGTCGGGCCGCAGGTTGTCGTATTCCTCGAAAGGCTGGTGGATCCACGGTGACGTGGGCAGCATTTCGACGTGGTAGTCCGGCACATAGCCCGACACGCCCTTCACCCAGATCACCGCCGAACGCAGTTCGGCGATCGAAGGGATGCCGCGCAGGCGCTCCACCACCGCCTTGAGCGTGTGGCCCGAGTCGGCCAGGTCGTCCACCAGCAGCACGCGGCCCGCCAGTTCGCCCTTGGGCATGGTGATGTACTTGGCCATGTCCAGCCGGCCCTGGATGGTGCCGGCCTCGGCGCGGTAGCTGCTGGTGCTCATGATGGCCAACGGCTTGTCGAACACGCGCGACAGCACATCGCCCGGGCGCATGCCGCCGCGTGCCAGGCACAGGATCTGGTCGAAGGCCCAGCCTGAGTTGGCCACCTTGAGCGCCAGGCGCTCGATCAGCATGTGGTATTCGTCCCAGGAGACGTACAGGTGCTTGCCGTCGTCGGTGAGCATGCGCGTGGGTCCTTTGCAGTGGGTTTGGTGGGGCGGCGCGACCTCAGTCGCGGAAGGGGTGGCGCAGCAGGATGGTGTGGTCGCGGTCGGGGCCGGTGGACACCATGTCGATGGGCGCGCCGATGTGGGCCTGCACGCGTTCCAGGTAGCGGCGCGCGTTCAGCGGCAGTTGGTCCCACTGGGTCAGGCCCGCCGTGGTGCCTTCCCAGCCCGGGAAGGATTCGTAGATGGGCTGGCATTCCACGATGTCGTCGGCGTCCAGCGGCAGGATGTCCACGCGCTGGCCGCGAAGCTCATAGCCCACGCAGACCTTGATTTCCTTCAAGCCGTCCAGCACGTCCAGCTTGGTGATGCACAGGCCGGAAATGCCATTGATGATGACGCTGCGCTTGAGCGCCGCCGCGTCCAGCCAGCCGCAGCGCCGTGCGCGGCCGGTGACCGTGCCGCGCTCCTGGCCCACGCTGGACAGGTGGTGGCCCACGGTGCCGGCGGTGTTGATGTCCAGTTCGGTGGGGAACGGACCCGAGCCCACGCGCGTGGTGTAGGCCTTGGTGATGCCCAGGATGTAGTCCAGCTGGTCCGGCCCCACGCCCGAGCCCGCCGCGGCGTTGCCCGCCACGCAGTTGCTGGACGTGACATAGGGGTAGGTGCCGTGGTCGATGTCCAGCAGCGTGCCCTGCGCGCCTTCGAACAGCAGCTTGGCGCCCTGGGCGTTGGCGCTGTGGATGCGGTAGCCCACGTCGGCCATCAGGGGCTTCAGCTGTTCGGCCGCCGCCATGGCCGCGTCGAAGATGGGCTGGTAGTCCAGCGGCTTGGCGTGCAGGAAACCGGCCAGCGCGAAGTTGTGCAACTCCAGCAGGCCGCGCAGGCGCGCCGCGAAGCGTTCGGGGTGCTTCAGGTCCTGCACCCGCAGGGCGCGCCGTGCCACCTTGTCTTCATAGGCCGGGCCAATGCCCTTGCCGGTGGTACCAATCTTGCCGGCGCCGCTGCTTTCCCGCAGCGCCTCGCGCGCCTTGTCCACTTCCACGTGGAAGGGCAGGATCAGCGGGCAGCTCTCGCTCAGGAACAGGCGCGAGCGCACGTCCAGGCCGATGGCTTCCAGGCGCTGGATCTCCGACAGCAGGTGCGCCGGGTCCACCACCACGCCATTGCCGATGTAGCAGGCCACGCCGTCGCGCATGATGCCGCTGGGGATGAGCTGCAGCGCCGTCTTCACGCCCTTGATCACCAGCGTGTGGCCCGCGTTGTGGCCGCCCTGGAAGCGCACCACGCCCTGGGCATGGTCGGTCAGCCAGTCCACGACCTTGCCTTTGCCTTCGTCGCCCCATTGCGTCCCCACCACCACCACGTTGCGGCCGCGCGCGCTTGTCTTTGCTGCTTGCATCTGCTTGCTTTGAATCGGTCTGTGATTTGTTGGCGGCTGCGTCGCGCTCACAGCGTGCGCAGCACCCATTGCCCGTCGGCAGCGGCCACCAGTTCGCGGTCGCAGTCGTATTCCTGGGCTTCGTGCTCGTGGCCGGGCAGCGTGCACACCACGGTTTCGCCCTGCCCGCGCAGGCTGCGAACGGCCGCGCGAAGGCCCGCGGCTTCGCCCCAGGGCGCACGCACGGCGGCGCGGCGGCCTTGCGCGGGAACGGCCGCGGCCAGTGCCTTCAGGTCCATGCTGAAACCCACCGCCGGGCGGTTGCGCCCGAACACCGCGCCCACCTCGTCATAGCGCCCGCCGCGCGCCACGGCGGAACCCGCCGAACGGGCATAGACCGCAAAGCGCGCGCCGCTGTAGTAGGCGTAGCTGCCCATGTCCGCCAGGTCGAAGCCCAGCGAGACATCCGGGTGGGCCGCGCGAACGTGGCTAGCCAGCCAGGCCAGATCGTCCAGTGCGGTGTCGATGCGCGCCTGGCGCGGCAGCAATTCGCGCGCTGCCGCCAGCACCTCGTCGCTGCCGTACAGCCGGGGCAGCTTCAGCAGGGCATCGCGGGTGGCCGCGGGCAAGTCGACCGCCAGGCGGGCAATGCGCTCCTGGTCCTTGGCCGCCAGCGCGGTGGACAACTCGGCCCGTGCCGAGGCGTCGGCCGGTGCGCCCGCCAACAAGGCGCGCAACACGCCGGCGTGCGCCATGTCCACCACCAGGCCACCCAGCCCGGCGGCCCGCAGACCGTCCAGCGCCAGTTCCAGCACTTCCAGGTCGGCCTCCAGGCCGGCGTGGCCGTAGATTTCAGCGCCCAATTGCAAGGGCTCGCGGGTGGCGTGCGCGGCCTGGGGGCGGGTGTGCAACACGGGGCCGCAGTAGGCCAGGCGCACCACGCCCTGGCGGTTCAGCAGGTGGGCGTCGATGCGGGCCACCTGCGGCGTGGCATCGGCGCGCACGCCCAAGGTGCGGCCGGACAGCTGGTCCACCAGCTTGAAGGTGTGCAGGTCCAACTCGCGGCCAGTGCCCGACAGCAAGGACTCCAGGTGCTCCAGCAGCGGCGGCATCACCAGTTCGAAGCCGTAGCCACCGGCGATGTCCAGCAGCGTGCGCCTGAGTTCTTCGATGCGCCGGGCCTCGGCGGGCAGCACGTCCGCCACATGCTCAGGCAGCAGCCAGGCAGAGCTCATGCAAAACGTCCGGGGGTTAAAAACGGCATTGTACCGGCGGCATGGCACCGACACGGCGGCCGATCGTCGCGCCGAATGGCTTGGTGAACCCGTTCAACCCAGCAGCGCCAGCACCAGCAAGCCCAGCAGCATGCTGGACAGACCCAGGAAGCGCAATTGTCCGTCGCTCAAGCGCATGGCACGCTCGAACACCTGGCGCCAGGTGGTGGGGCTCAGGAAGGGAAGCAGGCCCTCGAAGACCAGCATCAGCGCCATGGCGCCGAGCACCCAATCGCTCATCCGCTTACTTGCCGGCGGCAGCGCCAGAACCGCGCATGGCCTTGAAGAACTCGCTGGACGGATCCACCACCATCACGTCGTTCTTGCTGCGAAAGCTGGCCCGATAGGCCTCCAGGCTGCGGTAGAACTGGGCAAACTGCGGGTCGCGCCCGAAGGCGTCGGCGTACTTGGCCGAGGCCTGCGCGTCGCCGTCGCCCTTGAGCTTCTGCGCGTCGCGGTAGGCCTCGGCGATGATGACCTCGCGCTGCTTGTCGGCGTCAGCGCGGATCTTTTCGCCTTCGGCACCACCTTGCGAGCGCAGTTCGTTGGCCACTTGCTGGCGTTCGGACTGCATGCGGCGGTACACCGCGTCGGAAATCTCGGCCACGAAATCCACGCGCTTGATGCGCACGTCCACGATCTCGATGCCAAAGGCCTTGGCCTCGTCGGTGAGCCGCGTGCGCACGTCCTGCATCACCTTTTCGCGCTCGTCGGCCAGCACGCCGCGCACGGTGCGCTTGGTCACTTCTTCGTTGAAGGCCGCCTGCACGATGGGGCTGAGCTTGGGTTCCAGGTTGCGCATGTCCACGCCGTTGTTGCGGATGAACTGCTTGGGCTCGACGATGCGCCACTTCACCAGCCAGTCGATCACCAGGCTCTTCTTTTCAGCGGTGAAGATGGGGCGGGTCTCGGGGCTGTCCATGGTCTGCACGCGCTTGTCCAGGAACACCACGTTCTGGAAGGGCGGCGGCAGCTTCATCTTCAGCCCCGGCTCGGTGATCACTTCCTTGATCTCGCCCAGCGCGTAGATCACAGCCACCTGGCGCTGGTCCACCACGAACAGGGTGGACGCCAGCAGCATCAGCACCAGCAGGAAACTGGCGACGACGAATCCGATGCGGTTCATTGTTGTTCTTTCCGTTGCGGCGGGGCCTTCAGCGGCCCTCGCGGTCGCGGGTGCGCGCGTTGTCGCGCGATCGCACGTCGCCCGAGGTGGCGGCGGCAGCGGCAGGCGGCTCGGTCACCGGCGGGGCCACTGCCGGCGCAGCCTGTACCGGCGCGTTGGCACCGCCGCCGGCCTGCATCAGCTTGTCCAGCGGCAGGTACAGCAGGTTGCTGCCGCTGCGGCTGTCCACCATCACCTTGCTGACATTGCTGTAGACCTGCTGCATGGTTTCCAGGTAGAGGCGGTCGCGCGTGACGCCCGGCGCTTTCTGGTATTCGGTCAGCACCGAGCGGAAGCGCTCGGCATCGCCTTCGGCCTGGGCGATGACGCGCTGGCGGTAGCCCTCGGACTCCTCGCGCAGCCGTGCCGCGGTGCCGCGGGCCTTGGGGATGACGTCGCTGGCGTAGGCCTGGCCTTCGTTCTTCAGGCGGTCGCGGTCGGCACCGGCTTTCACCGCGTCGTTGAACGCCGCCTGCACCTGTTCGGGCACCTGCACGTTCTGAACGTTCACGTTCACCACCACGATGCCGGCGTGAAGGCGGTCCATCTGGGCTTGTACCGACTTGGCCAGTTCCACCGAGATGGCATCTCGCTGTTCGTAAAGCACCTGGTCCACCCGGCTCTTGCCGACGATTTCGCGCACGGCACTTTCAGCCGCCTGCTCCACCGCGGCGTCGGCGTCGCGGTTTTCAAACAGGAATGCGCGGGCATCCTTCAGCCGGTACTGCACCGTGAACCGGATGTCCACGATGTTCTCGTCCTGCGTCAGCATGGACGAGTCCCGCAGGCCGGTGGCCTGCACCACGCTGTTGCGGCCGATTTCCTTGGAGCGCAGTTGCGTGACGGGCACGGTTTCGTGGGCCTGCACCGGGTAGGGGAAGCGCCACTGGAAGCCTGCACCCGCGGTGTAGGAATACTTCCCGAAGGTGGTAACCACGGCCTCGTGGCCTTCCTGCACGATGAAAAAGCCGCTGCCGGCCCACACCACCGCCACCACGAAGGCGATCAGCCCGGCGCCCAGACCGGCGCTGCGCATGTCGGGCTCGCCCGGGGGCGGCACGTCGTCACCCCGGCCGGCATCGCCCTTGCCGCCCTTGCCGGCGAACAGGCCGCTGAGCTTGCGGTTGAAGTCCCGCCAGAGTTCGTCCAGGTCCGGCGGGCCGTCGTTGCGGCCGTTGGCCATGACCACGCCAAGCCGCAGGCGCCGGGTCAGGCTGCCGAGCAGGCCGACGCCCAACGCGCGAACCGCCCGCCAAAGGGCGGACCAGCGAGGCGGGGCAACAGGTGTTGTGCTTGTCAGGGGCATGAGAGCGATGGAGCGAAAGTCCAATTCGGGATGGTAACGCGCGGGCTTCAGGGCCCTGGCACTTCAAGGGCATGCACGTCGGTCGGCTGGGCATCAATTGGCACCGGCTTGCCAGGAATCAAGGGCTCGCCGCGCGCAGCACGTGCGATCACGGCCCGCAGGGTGTCCAGGCCCTGGCCGCGCAGCGCGCTGACGTACACCCGCGGCACCGGCTGGCCCGGACCGCGTTCCACCCAGTCCAGGCTGTCGCGTGGCGGCGGGTCGATCTGGTCCAGCTTGTTGAACACCAGCAACTGCGGAATGTCCTGGGCGCCAATTTCGAACAGCACGCGCTCCACCTCGTCGCGCTGTTCGTGCAGCAGCGGGCTGGACGCGTCCACCACATGCAGCAACAGGTCGGCATCCACCGCTTCCTGCAGGGTGGCCTTGAAAGCTTCCACCAGGCGGTGCGGCAGATCGCGGATGAAACCCACGGTGTCGGACAGGGACACGCTGCCGCCCAGTTCCTCCAGGTACAAGGAGCGGGTGGTGGTGTCCAGCGTGGCAAACAGCTGGTCTGCGGCATAGGCGCGGGCCTTCACCAACGCGTTGAACAAGGTGCTCTTGCCGGCGTTGGTGTAGCCCACCAGCGACACCCGGAAGGTGCCGCTGCGTTCCCGGGCCTTGCGCTGGGTGCCGCGCTGGCGCTGAACCTTCACCAGCCGGGCCTTCAGGGACTTGATGCGTTCGCCGATCATTCGGCGGTCCAGTTCGATCTGGGCCTCACCCGGGCCGCCGCGGTGGCCCACACCGCCACGCTGGCGTTCCAGGTGGCTCCAGCGCCGCACCAGCCGGGTGGACAGGTACTGCAGCCGCGCCAACTCCACCTGCAGCTTGCCTTCGTGGCTCTGCGCGCGGCGGGCGAAGATTTCCAGGATGAGGGCCGTTCGGTCGGCCACCGGCACGCCCAGGTGCCTTTCCAGGTTGCGCTGCTGGGCGGGGCTCAGGGCCTGGTCGAACACCACGCCATGGGCCTGGTGCACCAGCACCAGTTCCTTGATCTCATCGGCCTTGCCACTGCCGACGAACAGCGCCGGGTCGGGCGCCTTGCGGCGAGCGATGACCCGGGCCACTGGCACGTCGCCGGCCGATTCGGCCAGCAGCGCCAGTTCGTCCAGCGTGGGGTCGAAGGGCGAACCCGGACCGAAGTCCACCCCCACCAGCACGGCACGCGGCGGCGCGCCGGCGGTGGCGTCGGCGTCGTCCGCCGCTTCGTCCGGCTTGCGGCTCAAGTGGGGGAGTACAGGTTGCGAGCCCGACGCGGGGTCAGTTGGAGGCCTCGCCCGGCTCGTTGGCGTGGAAGTTCACGGGACGGCCCGGCACCACGGTGGAAATGGCGTGCTTGTAGACCATCTGGGTGACGGTATTGCGCAGCAGCACCACGTACTGGTCGAAAGACTCGATGTGGCCCTGCAGTTTGATGCCGTTGACCAGGTAAATGGACACCGGCACATGTTCCTTGCGCAGCAGGTTCAGGAAGGGGTCTTGTAGGAGTTGCCCTTTGTTGCTCACGATATGCTCCGTGATGAAAGTTGGAAGACGCCCCACGTTATCACAGGCCTTCGACCGCGGGCGTCAATTGGTGCAAATACCCCGGGATTGACACCCGGCGTGAAACACCCGGCCGCGCAGGCCGGGCGCAGGGGCTTCAGCCAGCGGCCTTGTCGAAGGGGTTGTGGCCCAGTTTCATTTCCACCCGCAGCGGGGTGCCCACCAGCTTGAAGTGGTCGCGGATGCGGCCTTCCAGGAAGCGCTTGTAGGTGTCGGTGATGTGTTCCAGCGCATTGCCATGCACCACCACGATGGGCGGGTTCATGCCGCCCTGGTGGGCATAGCGCAGTTTGGGACGGAACATGCCCGCGCGCCGCGGCGCCTGGTGTTCCACCGCCTCCTGCACCAGGCGCGTGAGCACCGGGGTGGGCATCTTGCAGGTGGCCGAGGCGTGCGCCGCGCTGATGGCCTTCCAGAGCGGCGCCAGCCCGGCGCGCTTGATGGCGCTGATGTGCAACACATCGGCAAAGCGCAGGAAGGCCATGCGCTGCTCCAGCGATCGGTTGAACATCTCGCGCTGGTAGGCGTCCACCGCGTCCCACTTGTTCACTGCGATCACCACCGCACGGCCGCTTTCCAGGATGTAGCCGGCGATGTGCGCGTCCTGCTCGCTCACGCCCTGGGTGGCGTCCACCATCAACACCACCACGTTGGCGTCGGCGATGGCCTGCAAGGTCTTCACCACCGAGAACTTCTCGATCGCCTCGAAGACCTTGCCCTTGCGGCGCAGGCCGGCGGTGTCGATCAGTTCGAAGCGCTTGCCGTTGCGTTCGAACGGCACGTGGATGGCGTCGCGCGTGGTGCCGGGCATGTCGAAGGCGATCAGCCTTTCTTCGCCCAGCCAGGCGTTGATGAGCGTGCTCTTGCCCACATTGGGCCGGCCGGCCACCGCCAGGCGGATGGGCTTGTCGGCGGCTTCCTCGACCTCTTCCTCAGGCTCGTCGGGCAGGTTCAGCAGTTCCAGCGCTGCATCGGCCAGGCTGCGGATGCCCTGGCCATGGGCGGCCGACACCGGGTTGGGATCGCCGATGCCCAGTTCATGGAATTCGGCCACCTGGGGTGATTCGAGCATGCCCTCGGCCTTGTTCACCGCCAGCAGCACGCGCTTGTTCACGCTGCGCAGGTAGCGCGCAATGTCGTGGTCCTGGGCCGACAGGCCGGCGCGGGCGTCCACCACGAACACCACCACGTCGGCCTCGGCCACGGCCTGGCGCGTCTGGCGCGCCATTTCCTTGACGATGCCGGTGGGGTTCTCGGGCTCGAAACCACCGGTGTCGATGACGATGAACTCGTGCCCGCCCAGCTTGGCGTCGCCGTAGTGGCGGTCGCGCGTCAGGCCAGCGAAGTCGGCCACGATGGCGTCGCGGCTCTTGGTCAGGCGGTTGAACAGCGTGGACTTGCCCACGTTGGGCCGGCCAACCAGGGCAAGCACGGGTTTCATGCTAGGCCTGCCGCCGGGCCGTCCCAAGGCAGGCCTGCGCCCCCTTGGGGGGCAGCGAACGAAGTGAGCGTGGGGGCACCATTTCGGCCGCTATTCGGGTCGGAAGGCGAACAGGCCGCCGTTGCGGGTGACCGCCAGCATGGTGGTGCCTGCCACCACCGGCGCGGCCACGATGGGCGACCCGTCGGTGGGCAGGCGCAGCACGGGCGCTCCGGTGTCGGCAGCCAGGAAGTGCAGTTGGCCTTCGAAATCACCAAAGACCACCGACTTGCCCGTGGCCAGCGGGGCGCTCAGGCCCCGGTTCAGCAGCTTTTCATAGGTCCAGGCCACCTCGCCGCCACCAGCGCGCCAGGCGGTGATGCGGTCGCTGCCGTCGGCCCCAAACACCCATTGGGCGTCGCCACCCACGCCCTGTGTGCCGCCGACGTTGCGGGTCCACAGCGTGCGGCCGGTCTGGGCGTTGGCACAGGCCACCGCCGACTGGAAGGCGCGCGCGCAGACGGTGTCGCCTGCGCGCAGCACCGGGGCCACCAGGTCGGCCAGGCGTTCCACTTCGTTGGTGCCGCGTGGGTTGGCCAGCGTGGCCTCCCAGCGCACACGGCCCGACAGCGGGTCCACCCCGGTCAGCACGGCGCCCTGCCCCACCACCAGCGTGTCCTTGAAGGACGTCACCACTCCAGGCTGCGACAGGGTGAGGGCTTCGCCCGGGCGTTGCAGGGTCCAGATGCGTTTGCCATCCAGCACGTCGAAGGCGTGCACCACGCGGTCCACGCCCATCACGAACACCCGCTCACCGGCCACCAGCGGCGCGGCCGTGGTGCGCGACGCCAGCGGCGCCTTCCACAGCAGCTTGCCGGTGTCCAGCACAACCAGGTCGTTGTCGCGCGTCACCACGGCGGCGTAGCGGCCGTCGCTGCCCACGCCAGCGCTCAGGCGCGCGCCGGCCTGGCCGCGCCAGGCTTCGCGACCGGTGGCAGCGTCCAGCGCCAGCACGGTGCCGTCGGTGCCGGCCACGATGAACTGGCTGTTGCGCACCGCCACCTGCAGCGGAAACTGCACCGAATCCAGCCGCGACGACCAGACCTGGCGCCCGGCGATCTTGGGCGCCACGGGCTCCAGCGGCGTGGGCTTGGGTTTGTCGGCGGAACAGGCGCCCAGCAGCAGCGCCGTCACCGCCAGCAGCGCGCTCACCAGCGCGCGGCACATCACTTGCCGGCCCCCGACGCGGCCGAAGCCGCCGCCGCCACCGCTGCCGCCAGCGTGGGCGAAGCCCCCAGCGCGGTGAGCTTGGCCTCCACCAGGTGGCGATAGTCGTTGCGGTCGTCCATGGCCTTCCAGGCCTGCTGGTAGGCGGCCTTGGCCTCGTCGCGCTTGCCCTGCGCGGCCAGCACGTCGCCACGGCGGTCGGCAGCCAGGTGGGCAAAGGCGGGCAGCGTCACCGCGCCCAGGCGCTTGAGCGCTTCGTCGTACTTCTTGGCTTCCAGGTCGATGCCGGCCAGGCGCAACTGGGCCAGCTGGCGGTATTCGTCTTCCACCGCGTTGTCGGCCACCCAGGTGAGCGAAGCACGGGCGGGGTCCACCTGGCCCTTGTCGAACTGCAGCTTGGCCGCCAGCATGCCGCCTTGCTGGGCATAGGCCGTGCGGGCGTAGCGGTCCTTCAGGTCGTTGAACACCCGGGCGGTCTTGTCGGCGTCGCCGGCGGTGGCGGCGCGGTCCAGTTCTTCGAACATGGCGCCGGCCTTGACGGCCTGGTCACGCTGCCACCAGTTCCAGCCGGCCCAACCGGCGTAGGCCAGCAGCGCGATCGTGAGGGTCCAGGTGACCAGGTTGCCGTACTGGTTCCAGAAGGCCTTGATCTCGTCGAGTTGTTCCTGCTCCTGCAGGTCGAGTTGGGTTGCCATGGTGTGGGGTCTTCAGGAAAGTCGGTGCAAAGGTCGGTGCGGGTGGCCGCGGCGGGCCGAATTGGGGATTATGCGTTGCGCAACCCGTGCGCCCAGTCAGCGGCTGCGGCCAGGGGTCGCAGCACCTGCGTTGCAGCGCCCTCACGCAGGGGCTTGACCGTCACCATGCCCTGCGCCAATTCATCGGCGCCGAACACCAGTGCATAGCGTGCGCCGCTGGCATCGGCCTTCTTGAACTGGCTTTTCATGCTGCCCACGCCGTCCTTGCCGGCGGCGTTCATCTGAACCGACAGCCCCGCGCCGCGCAGCGCTTCCAGCACCGGCAGCACCTGCGGCAGGGCCGCCGCGTCGGGGATCACAGCGTAGGCCAGGGGCGCGGCACCCGGCACCGGCAGGCCCAGTTCCTGGATCAGCAGCAGCAAGCGCTCGATGCCCAAGCCAAAACCCACCGCTGGTGCGCTCTTGCCGCCCAGCTGTTCAATCAGCCCGTCGTAGCGCCCGCCGCCGCACACCGTGCCCTGCGAGCCCAGCGCGTCGGTCACCCACTCGAAGACGGTGAGGTTGTAATAGTCCATGCCCCGCACCAGGCGCGGGTTCACGCGGTAGGCCAGGCCGGCGGCGTCCAGCGCGGCGCGCACGGCGTGGAAGTGCGCCAGCGACTCGGGCCCCAGGAACTGCATCAGCTGCGGTGCGGCTTCCACCAAAGGCTGCATGGCCGGGTTCTTGGTGTCCAGGATGCGCAGCGGGTTGCTGTGCAGGCGGCGCTTCGCGTCCTCGTCCAGCTGGTCGACATGGGCCTCGAAGTGCGCCACCAGGGCCGCGCGGTGGGCGGCACGCTCGGCGGGCTGGCCCAGGCTGTTCAGTTCCAGCCGCACATGGGTGCCTTCCTGCAGGCCCAGCTCCTGCCACAGGCGGCGCGCCAACAGGATCTGCTCGGCGTCCACGTCGGGGCCGGCAAAGCCCAGGGCTTCCACGTCCAGTTGGTGGAACTGGCGGTAGCGGCCCTTCTGAGGCCGCTCGTGCCGGAACATGGCGCCCACGGTCCACAGCCGCAGCGGGCCGTTGTACAGCGCGTTGTGCTCCACCATGGCGCGCACGATGCCGGCGGTGGCTTCGGGGCGCAGCGTGAGCAGGTCGCCGTTCATCTCGTCTTTCCAGGAGTACATCTCCTTTTCGACGATGTCGGTCACCTCGCCCAGGCCGCGCACGAACAGCGCCGTGGGCTCGACGATGGGCGTGAGGATGTACTGGTAGCCGTAGCGCGCCAGCACGCTGCGCACCGTGGTCTCGAACCACTGCCACAGGGCGGAATCGGGCAGCTTGTCCTTGCGCGGCACGCTGGCCGGCAGGATGTCGTTCATGCCTTTGACGGCAACGAGGGTTTCAGCCATGGAATGTGGGCAGCGGGCCGCGGGGCCGCCGCGAGGTCAATGCGGACAAGTCAATGCGACGGGGCGGACGCGCCGAAACGCCGCTCGATGTAGCTTTCCACCAGCTTGTGGAATTCCTGGGCGATGCCTTCGCCGCGCAGCGTGAGCGCTTTTTCGCCGTCGATGAACACCGGTGCGGCCGGGGCTTCACCGGTGCCGGGCAGGCTGATGCCGATGTCGGCGTGCTTGCTCTCGCCGGGCCCGTTGACGATGCAACCCATCACGGCGACCTTCAGGTTTTCCACCCCCGGGTACTGGGCCTTCCACACCGGCATCATGGCCCGCAGGTGGTCGTCGATCTGCTTGGCCAGTTCCTGGAAGGTGGTGCTGGTGGTGCGGCCACAGCCGGGGCAGGCGGTGACGCTGGGGTTGAAGTTGCGCAACCCCAGGGACTGCAGGATTTCCAGCGCCACCACCACCTCTTGCGTTCGCGCCTCGCCAGGCTGAGGCGTGAGGCTCACCCGGATGGTGTCGCCGATGCCTTCGGCCAGCAGCACGCCCAGGGCGGCGGCCGAGGCCACCGTGCCCTTGGTGCCCATGCCGGCTTCGGTCAGGCCCAGGTGCAGCGGGTAATCACAGCGCGCCGCCAGGCCCCGGTAGACAGCCACCAGGTCCTGCACGCCGCTGACCTTGCAACTGATGATGATCTGCCCCGGCGCCATGCCGAGTTCCTGCGCGAAGGCGGCCGAGCTCAGGGCGCTGTGCGTCAGCGCCGCGTACATCACCTGCTTCAGGTCCCAGGGCAGGCTGCGGCGGGCGTTGTCGTCCATCATTTGCGCCAACAGTTCCTGGTCCAGGCTGCCCCAGTTCACGCCGATGCGCACCGGCTTGTCGTGCTTGAGCGCGGCTTCGATCATCTGCGCGAACTGGCGGTCCTTCTTGTCGCCCTTGCCCACGTTGCCGGGGTTGATGCGGTACTTGGACAGGGCCGCGGCGCAGTCGGGAAAATCGGTCAGCAGGCGGTGGCCGTTGTAGTGGAAGTCGCCGATCAGCGGCACGCTGATGCCCATGCGGTCCAGCTGCTCGCGGATGTGCGGCACGGCCTGGGCGGCTTCGGGCGTGTTCACCGTGATGCGCACCAGTTCGCTGCCGGCCTGGGCCAGTTCCTTCACTTGGATGGCGGTTTCAATCACCTCCACCGTGTCGGTGTTGGTCATGGACTGCACACGCACCGGCGCGTCACCGCCCACCGTGACCAGGTTGCTGCCCCAGCGCACCTGGGCCTGGCGGGTGCGGCGCGCGGGCGGCACCGCGCCGGCGATGGGCTGCTGCAACAGGTCCTTGGGTTCGGGGGCGTTCATGGGCGGCGCTTTACTTCAGTTCAAGGCGGGCGACGTTGTCGCGCGTGGACGCGGCGATGTCCACCGCTTGGCCGCGAAACACCACCTGGGTGCCCGCCGCGTTACCGATTTTCACCTTCAGGGGCAATGCCCCCTCTAGGCCCACGGCCTCACCGGGCTGCAGGGTGCGCGACAGCAAGGGCTGGCCGCGCGCATCCTGCACATCGACCCATGACGACTCGCTGGCCCGCAGCACCAGCATGGACGCCGGCAGGTCGCTGGCCACGGCCGAGGCCGCGGGGTCCTGGGTGGGCAGTGGGGCCGAATGCACGGTGTCCACCACCGCGGCCGAGGCCGCCGCCTCCGGTGCAGCGCCCGGCGAAGCGTCCAGCCCCGGGGCCGCGCTGGGTGCCACCGCCGGGCCTGGCGACGTCGTCGTGCCGGTGATGGCCGCGGTGCCCGGCAGCTCCACCTTGGGCAGCGAGATGCCCGCCGGCGCATACAGGAAGGCTGCAGCGGCCCCCAGCAGCAGCACCACGCCCCAGAACACCGGCTGGCGCCACAGCGCCCATTCGGTGGGATCGATGCGGGAGGGCCGGTCGCGGAAGGGCGTGCCCAGGCCCGCGTCCACGCTTTCCAGCCGCTTGGACACGGTGGCCGACGCGGGCAGCAGGTCCAGCACCGGCTTGGCATCCACCTTCAGCACGCGGCACACGCTTTGCGCCAGCGCACGGGCAAAGGTCAGGTCGGGCAATTGGTCCAGGCGGCCGGCTTCGAGGGCCTCCAGCTTGGACGGCGCCACCTTGATGGCCGCGGCCAGCGCGGCGATGTGCAGGCCTTGCTTTTCGCGGGCCGCGCGCAGCATGGCGCCGGCGCTGGCGGTGGAGTCGGTGGACTCAGTCATCGAAACGTCCGCGGTCGTAGGACAGCGCCTCGGGCGATTGGGGGAAACGGTTGCGCAGCTGATCGCCCAGCTCGCGCACACCGGCGGCATTGCCGATGCGGTTCTCGATGCGCATCGCCAGCCACAGGGTCTGCGCATTGCTGACCTCGGGCTGGGCGTTCACGCGGCGGATGTAAAAGCGTGCGCGCTCCAGTTCATTGCGCTGCACCAGCACCTCGGCCAGGTTCACGGCGGTCACCGGGCTGGACGGGTCCAGTTCGTAGGCACGCGACAAGGACTTCTCGGCTTCGGTCCACTTGTTGTTCCGGGCCTGGCAGATGCCCTGGGTCATCAGGCTGCGCGACACGCCGGTGTACTGGGGCTGCGCGGCGGCCTGCAGGAACATCAGGTCGGCCTCGGCGTAGCGGCGTCGCTGGCACAGGAACCAGCCGTAGTTGTGCATGGAGTCGGCGTCGCGCGGGTTCAGTTGCAGCGCGCGCCGAAAGCTGTCTTCGGCCAGGCGGTCGTCACCCAGGTTGGCGTAGATCAGGCCGCGCAGGTTGTAGGCCTCGGCCAGGTCGGGCTTGGCCAGCAGGGCCAGTTTCACCTCGTCCAACGCGGTCTCGGTCTGGCCGCGCGTGAAGTAGCCTGACGCCAGTTCCATGCGCACCCGCGCACGCCGGTCGGCATCGGTCTGGTCGGACGCGGTGACGCGGTCGCGGGAGGTGTCCGTGGCGGCCGGCGCGGCCGGGGCGGAAGGCGGCCCGCCGGCACAGGCGGCCAGCACGGCGCCCAGCAACAGCCAGGTGGCACGGCGCAGGGCACGCTTCAGGACGGGGTTCAGGGGCACGGTCTTGGGCACGGTCTTCATCCGCCTGCCGAAGCGGCCACCACCCGGATGGGCGCGCGGGTCATGCGGGTGGCCGCGGCGGTGCGGTCCTGCACCTGCCCGGCCAGTTGGCCGCAGGCGGCCGCGATGTCGTCGCCGCGCGTCTTGCGGATGGTGGTGACCACCCCGCCGTCCTGCAGCACTTTGGCAAAGGCCGCCACACGCTCCGGCGACGAGCGCGTCAGGCCCGAGGCCGGGAAGGGGTTGAAGGGAATGAGGTTGAACTTGCAGGGCACGCGCGGCGCGCCAGCACGGCCCTGCACCAGGTCCAGCAGTTGCCGGGCCTGCGCAGGCGTGTCGTTCACGCCGTCGAGCATGCAGTACTCGAAGGTGATGAAGTCGCGCGGCGCCGCTGAGAGGTAGCGCTCGCAGGCCTGCATCAGCGCCACGATGCCGTCCTTCTTGTTCAAGGGCACCAGCTCGTTGCGCAGTTCGTCGGTGGGCGCGTGCAGCGACACCGCCAGCGCCACCGGGCATTCGTCGCGCAAGGTGTCGATCTTGGCCACCATGCCCGAGGTGGACACCGTGACGCGCCGCCGCGACAGGCCGTAGCCGTGGTCGTCCAGCATGGTGCGCAGCGCGGGGATCACGGCCGCGTAGTTCTGCAGCGGCTCGCCCATGCCCATCATCACCACATTGCTGATCACGCGCTCCGTGCTGCCGAAGCGTTCACGCAGCGCATGTTCCGCATGCCACAGCTGGGCGATGATTTCGCCGGTGCTGAGGTTGCGGGAAAATCCCTGGTGGCCGGTGGAACAGAAACGGCAGCCCACCGCGCAACCGGCCTGGCTGCTGATGCACAGCGTGCCGCGGTCGTCCTCGGGGATGAACACGGTTTCCACCGCGTTGCCGCCGCCCACGTCGAACAGCCACTTCACGGTGCCATCGGCCGATGTGTGCTCGCTGACGATGGCCAGCGGCCGCACTTCGGCCAGGTCGGCCAGGCCTTCCCGCAGGCCCTTGGCCAGGTCGGTCATCTGGCTGAAGTCGCGCGCGCCCTTCTGGTGGATCCAGCGGAAGAGCTGCGTGGCGCGAAAACGCTTCTCGCCACGCTGCGCGCAAAAGGCGGCCAGGCCGTCGAGGTCGAAGTCGAGCAGGTTGACCTTGTCCACGGCGGTGGCCGCTGTTGCCGCGGCGTTCAGCGGCTGTAGACGTTCATGCCGGGGAAGAAGAACGCCACTTCCACCGCCGCGGTTTCCGGGGCGTCAGAGCCGTGCACCGCGTTGGCGTCGATGCTGTCGGCAAAGTCGGCGCGGATGGTGCCCTTGTCGGCCTTCTTGGGGTCGGTGGCGCCCATCAGTTCGCGGTTCTTGGCGATGGCGTTTTCGCCTTCCAGGGCCTGGATCATCACCGGGCCGCTGATCATGAAGCTGACCAGGTCGTTGAAGAAGGGGCGGGCCTTGTGCACGGCGTAGAAGGCTTCAGCCTCCTGGCGCGACAGGTGGGCCATCTTGGCGGCGACGACCTTCAGGCCGGCACCTTCGAATCGGGCATAAATCTGGCCGATCACGTTCTTCGCCACCGCGTCGGGCTTGATGATCGAGAGCGTGCGTTCAATGGCCATAAAAGTTCTCCTGAATCAATGACTTAACGAACAAACCTGAGATTCTAGCGCGCCCGCGTTTCAAGGCCTTGTGCGCGCCGTCGAAACCACAGCGGACGTCAGCGCCGCGGGCCACGGTTGCGGCCACCCCGTCCGCCGCCACCACCGCCGCCGCCGCCGCCGCCCACCATCTTCTTGTGGAAGGTGTCGGCGCCGATGTAGCCGAGTGAGGTCTGCATCGGGTCGGGGTTGCGCGGGCCGTCGCCGCCACCACCGCCACCACCACCCTTGCGCGGGCCCACGCCGAAGCCGCGCTGCTTTTGCACAAAGCGCTTGTCGTAGGTCTGCTCCAACGGGTTGGGGATGGGGCCGTCCTCGTTGATCTCGCGCTTGGGCGCACGCGCCTCGCGGATGGCGCGGCGGTCATAGGTCTGCTGCAGCGGGTTCGGGATGGGGCCGCCCTCGCCGGGTTCACGCGGGGGCCGGTCGCGGCGCTGCTCCTGGCGATCGATGCGCGGCGGGCGGTCTTGCCGGTCGGGACGATCAGGGCGGTCGGCCCGGTCCAGGGGCGGACGCGGCGCCTGCCCCTGAGGGGGCGGCGGACCGTCGGGGCGGACCTTGTTCTTGTGCCGGTTGTTCTTGTTGTTGTGCTTGTTGGGGTGCTTGCCGCCCGCGTTGCCGGCATGGGGACCGCCGTGCGGGCCGTTTTCGCGCCGCGGCTCGGCGCTGACGCCGGTGAGCTGGCGCAGGGCCTGCACGTCGCGACCTTCCAGGTCGATCCAGATGCCGCGCTTCAGCCCGCGCGGCAGCACCACGCAGCCATAGCGGATGCGGATGAGGCGGCTGACGCCCAGGCCCACCGCGTCGAACAGGCGCCGCACCTCGCGGTTGCGGCCTTCGGTGATGACCACGCGGTACCAGTGGTTCACGCCCTCGCCGCCGCCGTCTTCGATGCTGCGGAAGAAAGCGCGGTGGCCTTCGATGTCCACGCCCGACAGCAGCTTCTCGCGCTGTTCTTCGGCCAGGCTGCCCAACACCCGCACCGCGTATTCACGTTCCACGCCGAAGCGCGGGTGCATCAGCTGATTGGCCAGTTCACCCGAGTTGGTGAACAGCAGCAGGCCTTCGGTGTTGATGTCCAAGCGCCCCACCGACTGCCACTTGCCGTTCTGCAGCTTGGGCAGGCGGCGGAACACCGTGGGCCGGCCTTCGGGGTCGTAATGGGTGACCACCTCGCCCACTGGCTTGTGGTAGGCCAGCACACGCGGCAGCGTGGGCAGGATGCGCACGCGCACCGGACGCCCTGCCACCTTGATCTGGTCGCCAAAGGAGATGCGCTGGCCGATGTGCGCGGGCTGGCCATTGACCATGATCTGGCCGCTGAGGATCAGCTCTTCCATGTCGCGGCGCGAGCCGATGCCGGCCTGGGCCAGCACCTTGTGCAGCTTGGGCGCTTCGCGGTCCGGGGCCAGCACACGCTTGCCGTCGTCGGACGCGCCGTCCTGCGCATCGGCTTCGGCGTCCTCATCGTCGTCGTCGGTGTCGCTGTCGGTGTCCCCGGCCTGCTGCGCCGCGGCGCGAGCGGCCTCGGCCTGTTCGGCCTGACGCGCGGTTTCTTCGGGGTCGGCCACCGGCAACTCGTCATACGCGCCCGACAGCACGTCGGCAAAGCGCTCACCCGCTTCGGCCACCGGCATGGGCGGCAAGGGCAGACGGGCCACGGGCGGCGGTGCCTGGCCCTCGGCCAGGGGTGCACCCTCCTCGCCCGCACGCACTTCCCCGTCGCCCCGCTTGTTGCGGCGGCGGTTGCGGTTGCGGCGGCGGCGGCCTTCACCACCCTCGCCGCCCTCGCCGCCCTCGCCAGCCTCAGCCGACGCGGCACCGGGGGCGCCCCCGCCGGGCTGGGCGTCGTCGCCCGCATCCGATCCGTCGTCCGCGGCACCGGCGGCCCGGGTGTCGGGTGCAGCCATGGGCACCGGGGCGTCGGCCTGCGGCTGCGCCGATGAGCCAAACACCTCGGCCGCGCTGGGCGCAGTGACGCGGGCAACGATCTGCTCGGCGCTGGGGGCGCTGTCGCCCTCAGCCTGGGGTGCTGCAGCGTCGGCCTTCTTGCGCGGCGCGCGCCGACGCTTGGGCGGCGCGTCGCCCTCGGGCAGGGCTTCGGGCGCGTCGGGGCTGGGGTCGGAATCAGGCTGGTTCATGCTGTGGGCGAGGGTTGGGGCTCATCGCCGGCGGGTGCGGCGTCTTCGGGGTCGGGGGTGGGGATGGGGGCGGCAGCCTCGGGGGCTTCGGCGCCGGCATCAGTGGCGGTTTCGAGGACGGTCTCGGGGACGGCTCCGGTGCCTGTTTCGACCGGTGCATTGGTGCCCGCTTCGGTTGGGGCGTCCAGCTCGGTGTCCAGCGCCAGGTGGCCCTGGCCGTCTTCCAGTGCCGGGGCATGGCCCGACAAGGCAGCATCAAAGCTGGCGCCGGTGGCCGGCCCTTGCAGCTCGGGCAGCTGGTCCAGGCTGGCCAGGCCCAGGTCGTCCAGGAAATGGCGCGTGGTGGCGTACAGGGCCGGCCGGCCGGGCGCTTCGCGGTAGCCGATGGCTTCGATCCAGCCGCGGTCTTCCAGTTGCTTGACGATCTGGCTGCTGACCGTGACACCGCGGATGTCTTCGATGTCGCCGCGCGTGACCGGCTGGCGGTAGGCAATGATGGCCAGGGTTTCCATCGCGGCACGCGAGTACTTGGGCGGCTTCTCGGGGTGCAGCCGGTCCAGGTAGTCGCGCATTTCGGGCCGGCTTTGAAAGCGCCAGCCGCTGGCCAGGGTGACCAGCTCGACCCCGCGGCCATGCCAGTCGCTCGCCAGGTCTTCCAGCAGGCTTTTCAGCGTGTCGGGGCCCACCTGGTCGGCAAACAGGGTGCGCAGGTCGCGCATGGGCAGGGGCTGCTGCGCACAGATGAGCGCGGTCTCAAGGACGCGCTTCGCATCGGCAGTGTTCATCTACGAACGGTTCCGCTTCGCTTGGGCCGCCGTGCAGGCATGGCAGCCGGTTCAGGATGGACCTGTGGTCAGGGGGCGCGGCACCTTCAAGGCCTGGCTGCAGGCCGTGCATCGGTGCGATGCGCTGATTTCTTGCTTCGGGTTCAGCTTTGGGGGGAACCGGGGCCCGGGGATGCCTGGCATCGAAGGGGCCGACAGCGGCTTGGCGCCCGGCTCGTGGGTGGTGGGACCCGACTTGGGTGCCTGCACTGCCTCACAACGGAACGCATTGTAGCGCGCCGCAGCCGATCGCGTGGGCTCGATCAGGCCAGGGGCAGGCCCAGGGTGGCCCAGGCCTGCGCCAGGTCCGGCGGCAGTGCCCGCTCAAAAGCCAGCGCCTGGCCGTGCAGGGGGTGCGCAAAGGCCAGCCGGGCGGCGTGCAGGGCCTGTCGTGCCAGACCCAGCGCAGGGCGGCCGCCGTAGGTGGTATCGGCCACCAAGGGATGGCCGCCATGGGCCAGGTGCACGCGGATCTGGTGGGTGCGCCCGGTGTGCAGGGTGCAGCGCAGCGCGGACACCCCCTGCGCCACGCCCAGGCAGTGCACATCGGTGCGCGCGGGCTTGCCCGAGCCCAGCACGGCCATCTTCACGCGCGACACCGGGTCGCGGCCGATGGGGGCGTCAAAGGTCTTGTCGGACCAGCCCACGGCGCCCCGGGCCAGCGCCAGGTACACCCGGTTCACCTCGCGCGCGGCGATGGCGCGCACCAGCGCCGTCATGGCCGGCAAGGTCTTGGCCACCACCATCAGGCCCGAGGTGTCCTTGTCCAGTCGGTGCACGATGCCGGCACGCGGCAGGCGGGCCGCATCGGCGTGGTGGGCCAGCAGGCCGTTGAGCAGGGTGCCCGACCAGTTGCCAGCCGCCGGGTGCACCACCAGGCCGGCGGGCTTGTCCAGCACCAGCAGGTGTTCGTCTTCAAACACGATGGCCAGCGCCATGGACTCGGGCCGGAAGGCCAGGCTTTGCGCCGTGGGCACCAGATCCACCATCAAGTGCTGGCCCACGCGCAGGCGGCGCGACGCGGCGTCGGCCACCACACCGTCCAGCCGCACATGGCCGCGCTCGATCAGGCCTTGCAGGTGGCTGCGGGAAAACTCCGGCGCCAGCGCCACCAGGGCCTTGTCCAGGCGCTGGCCGTGCCCGCGGGTGTCCACCCGCGTCTCGCGCTGTTCGGTGCCGGTCTCGGCGGGGTCCTGCTCGGCGTCTTCGGGGTCCACCCCGCTGGACAAGTCCACGGGCGGGGTCGAGGGGGGGGAAGTGCCTGAAGGGCCGGCCATTAGAATGATTCGCTTGTATCCGAAGTGGTGTAGCCGGCGTGCACTGCGCACGTGAACGGGGCGCCGCACGCGAAAGACCCATGCGATTCACATTCAAGCGCCCCAGCGGCAACCGCCTGACCGCATTCATGGCCGCAACGGCCCTGGCCCTGCTGCTGGGCGCTTGCGGTTCGAGCCCGTCGCAGGACGACGATCCGCGCGGCAGCGTTGACAAATTGTATGCAGACGCCAAGGAAGACCTCAGCGCCGGCAGCTACGAACGTGCCATCAAGACGCTGGAGCGCCTGGAAGGCCGGGCCGCCGGCACGCTGCTGGCCCAGCAGGCCTCGCTGGACCTGGCCTATGCCCACTGGAAGTCGGCCGACCGTGCGCAGGCCCTGGCCACGCTGGAACGGTTCATCAAACTGCACCCCAGCAGCCCGGCCCTGGACTACGCGCTGTACCTGAAGGGCCTGATCAACTTCAACGACAACATGGGCCTGCTCAGTTCGGTGTCGCGCCAGGACCTGTCCGAACGCGACCAGCAGGCCTCGCGCGACGCCTACCAGGCCTTCAAGCAGCTGGTGGACCAGTTCCCCGGCTCGCGCTATGCGCCCGACGCGGCGACGCGCATGGACTACATCGTCAATTCGCTGGCCAACTATGAGCTGCATGTGGCGCGCTACTACTACCGCCGGGGCGCCTATGTGGCCGCGGCCAACCGGGCGCAACAGGCGGTGAAGGATTTTCAGCAGACCCCTGCGGTGGAAGAGGCGCTGTACATCCTGGCGCAGAGCTACGACCGCCTGGGGCTGACCCAACTGCGCGACGACGCCGACCGGGTGCTGAAGAAGAACTACCCGCAAAGCCGCTACCTGAAGGACGGCATCCGCCGCCCCGACAAGGCCTGGTGGCAGTTCTGGTGACCGTTAGTGGCTGGCGGCCAGTTCGTCCAGCCAGGCCAGCGCGTCGGCCTCGTCGTTCAACACGGTGAAGGGCGGCAGCGCCCGCTGCAGGCGCTTGCCGTAGCCCATCTGGCGCATGCGGGGGTCGCACACCACCAGCAGGCCGTGGTCGGTTTCGCTGCGGATCAGCCGGCCCGCGCCCTGCTTCAACGACACCGCGGCCTCGGCCACGAAGTAGGCGTCAAAGGGGCTGCGCCCTTGGGCTTCCAACTGCTTGCCGCGGGCCTGAACCAGCGGGTCGTTGGGCGGCGGGAAGGGCAGCTTGTCGATCAGCACGCACTGCAGCGCATCGCCCGGCACGTCGATGCCTTCCCAGAAGCTTTGTGAGCCCAGCAGCACCCGCCCCGGCCCGGACAGGAAACGCTGCAGCAGCGTGCGCCGCGGCTCGGTGCCCTGCACCAGCAGTTCCAGTTCAGCGCCCAGGCACGCCGCCTCGGCACGCAGTGCGTCGGCGATGGGTTCCAGCGCGCGCAGGGTGGTGGTCAGCACGAAAGTGCGGCCGTTCAGGCGCTGGGCCAGGCGCGCGGCCAGCGCGCCCACGGCCGCCGGGTGGCCGGGCTCCGCGGGCTTGGGGAACCTGGCCGGCACCCACAGGCGGGCGTGGACCTCGTAGTCGAAGGGGCTGCCCACGCGCAGGTGGCGCGCGTCCTCCAGCGCCGCGGCCTCGCTGAACCAGGACAGCGCGTCGTCGTCGCCCAGCGTGGCGGACGTGAAGATCCAAGCCCTGGCCCCGGCGGCGCGCTGCTGGGTGAGCATGTCGCGGATGTCCAGCGGGCTTTCAATCAGGCGCGCCTCGCGCGGGCCGATGTCGATCCAGCGCACCCGGCCGGCCGGGGTGCCTTGGGTGAACACGGCGACGCGCTGCACCAGTTCGTCCGCGCGCTGGGCCAGGCGGCTGAAGTCCGGTGCGCTGGCCTCCACCGCCACCAGCGCGGCGCGCAAGGCGTCACAGGCTTCGCTGACGTTCAGCAGGGCCTGCGCGAAGCCCTCGGCATGGCGGGTCTGCAGCGCACGTTCTTCCCAGCGCAGCTTGATCACGCCGCGCAGGTCGCGCAGCGGGCCGGCGCAGACCAGGCGCAGCTCGCGCGCGGCCTGCTCCAGCGCGCCGGCCAGCGCGGCCCAGTCCTGCAGGCCGCGGGCGTGCGCCAGGCCGGCCGCCAGGCTGTCACGCGCCAGGTCGATGAGCTGCCCGCTGGTGAGCTGGGTGCCGAGAAACTGCACGCCGGTTTCCACCAGCTGGTGGGCTTCGTCGAAGATGGCGGCGTCCACCGTGGGCAGCAGTTCCGCCACCCCGCTGTCGCGCAGTGCCAGGTCGGCGAAAAACAGGTGGTGGTTCACCACCACGATGTCGGCCCCCATGGCCTCGCGGCGGGCCTTCATCACATGGCACTGGCGGTGGTGGGCGCAGTCGGTGCCCAGGCAGTTGTCGCGCGTGGACGTGACCAGCGGGATGACCGGGCTGCGTTCGTCCAGGCCCTGCACCTCGGCCAGGTCGCCGGTGCTGGTGCCGGGGGCCCACTGCTCCACCTTGGCCAGCGCGCGCACGGCCCAGCGGTCGGGCAGCGTGGCGGTTTCGCGTGCCAGTTGCAGCCGCAGCAGGCACAGGTAGCTGCCTCGCCCTTTCAGCAAGGCCACGCGCAGCGGCAGGTGCAGGGCTTCGAGCAGACGTGGCAGGTCGCGCATGAAGAGCTGGTCCTGCAGGCTCTTGGTGGCGGTGGACACCAGCGCGCGGCAGCCCGACAGCAGCAGCGGCACCAGGTAGGCGAAGGTCTTGCCCACGCCGGTGCCGGCTTCGGCCACCAGCGTGGCGCGCTGGGCGATGGCCAGGGCCACCTCGCGGGCCAGTTGCTGCTGCACGTCGCGCTCGACAAAACCCGGCTCGGCCAGCGCCAGCGGCCCGCCGGGGGCCAGCGCGGTGCGCACCGCATCGGCCAGGGCCAGCGCGGCCGGGTCCGCCGGTGCGGACCGCTCGGTGGCGGCTTCGCTCAGCACAAGGCGCCGTTCACGCGGGTTGCGGCGGGTCCAGCTCGCCTTCCACGCGGGCGATCTCGTCGCGCAGCAGGAGCCGGCGCTTCTTCAGCCGGCGCATGGTCAGCTCGTCAAGCGGCACCACCATCGCCATGCGGTCGATCATCCCGTCCAGGTCGGCGTGCTCCATGCGCAGCTCGATCAGGCGGCGTTGCGGCGAATGCAGGTTGTCTTCCATGGGCGTTTCAGGGTAACCGGTGAGTTTATAGTCCCCACCATGAGTGCAAACGGGTCCCCTTTTCGCCTGCAGGCCGCCACCGGCATTCACCGGGGCGACCGCGCCTACCAGCAAGACCAGGTGGAAATCCTGCAGCATGCGCGCGTGCCAGGCTGCCTGCTGGCCGTGGTGGCCGACGGCATGGGCGGCAAGAGCGGCGGGCGCAAGGCGGCCGACCAGGTGATCATGACCGCCAAGCAGGTGTTCGAGCGCTTCATCCCGGGCAAGGAGGACGCCGCCAGCCTGCTCAAGCAGATGGTGATGGAGGCGCACCTGATGATCAAGCTGACCGCCATCACCGCCGAGGAAGAACCCCACAGCACCGTGGCCGGCTTCATGATCCAGCCCACGCGCGAGTGCGAGGTCGTGCACGCGGGCGATTCACGCGTGTACCACTTCCGCGGTGCCGACATGCTGTTTCGCACCACCGACCACAGCTATGTGCAGCGGCTGATGGACGAAGGCAAGATCACCGAAGAGCAGGCCAACACCCACCCGCAAAGCAACCTGCTGACCGGCTGCCTGGGCACCCAGAACGACCCGCCGCAGGCCACCACCCACATCCCGCGCCTGGAAACCGGCGACACCCTGCTCGCCTGCAGCGACGGTGTGTGGCACTACTTCACGCCCAAGGAAATTGGCGCCATCGTGCACGCCCTGCCCCCGCGCGAAGCCAGCGAGATGCTGGTGAGCAAGGCGCGCCAGCGCGCCCGCGGCACCGGCGACAACATGTCGCTGGCCCTGCTGCGCATGGAAGCCCTGGGCTGAGGCCCGGCCAGGCTCAGTTCGCCGGCACGCCCGGCCGCGGCGGCAGCGGCGCCGCCGGTTTCGCCTTGGCCGCACGGGCGGCATTGCGCTGGGCCACGGCGTCGCGCCGCGCCTGCGCTTCGGCCTGGCGGCGCTCATAAGCGGCCTGCCGGGCCGCGCGCCGCGCCGCGTCGTCGGCAGGGTGGCGCGGCGTGGCCTTGTGTCCCGCCAGTTGCCCCGCCTTGTGATCGGCCTGGTCGGAGGGCCGCCCCGCTGGCGCCGAAGCCGCACCTGGGGCCGCCGCTGACGGCGCCGCGGCGGGCGCCGCACGCGGGGCTCTCGGCGCGGCCCTCACCTTTTTTTCGATCGGTCCGCGCCCCGGTGTGGCCGGCAGGGCCGAAGCCGGCGGGCGGGCATCGGCTTCACGCGCCTTGTCCTGGATGCGGCGCATGCGATCGGCCGCGCGCTGGCGGCGCTGCGCGGTGTCCAGCACCACTTCCTCGCGCTTCAGGCCCTCCAGGGCGCCGCGGCGTTCGGCGCGGGCGGCGTTCAGGCAGGCGGTGGCGGCGAAGCGCGCCTCGCAGTCGCTGCGCGCGGCCTGGAAGCGGGCCTCGACCGCCGCCCGTTCCCGCGCGATGCGCTCGCGCTCGGCCGCATCGCCGGGGCTGGACTGCGCGTGCGCCAGGCCGGCCAGCAGCCACAGGGCCAGCCAGCCAACCCCTGTCCGAATCGGTTGCAGCATGGGCGCCATTGTGGCCCGAGGCCGCGCTTCAGGTCAGCCGGGTGTCCACCTCGCGCCGCTCCAGCGCCAGGTATTCGGCCGACTGCATCTCGGCCAGGCGCGACACCGTGCGCGGGAATTCGTGCGCCAGCGGGCCTTCGGTGTAGAGCTGCTCTGCCGGTGTTTCCGCCGACAGGATCAGCTTCACCCGCCGGTCGTAGAGCACGTCCACCAGCAGGGTGAAGCGGCGCGCCTCGCTGGCCAGTCGCGGCGGCATCTGCGGCACGTTGGAAAGCAGCAGGGTGTGGAACTGCTGGGCCAGTTCCAGGTAATCGTTCTGCGAACGCGGGCCGCCGCACAGGGTGCGGAAGTCGAACCACACCACGCCGCCGGCGCGGCGCAGGGCAGTCAGTTCGCGATGTTCAATGTGCAGCAGCGGGCTTTCGTCGCGCGCCTCGGCCAGTTCGTCGAAGGCCTTGCCCATGGCCGCCTCGGCGGCCGGGCCCAGCGGGGTGTGGAACATCTGCACCTGGGCCAGGGTGCGCTGGCGGTAGTCGGTACCGTTGTCCACGTTGATGACCTCCAGCTTCTCCTTCAGCAGCGCCATGGCCGGCAGGATGCGGTCGCGGTGCAGGCCGTTGGGGTAGAGCTCGTCGGGGTGGAAGTTGCTGGTGGTGACGATGGACACCCGGTTGGCGAACAGGGCCACCAGCAGCCGGTGCAGGATCATCGCGTCGGTGACGTCGGCGACGTGGAACTCGTCGAAACAGATCAGGCGGTAGCGCCGCGCGATGCGCTTGCCCAGTTCGTCCAGCGGGTCGGGCGTGCCCTTCAATTCCTGCAGCTCGCGGTGCACCTCGCGCATGAACTCGTGGAAGTGCAGCCGGGTCTTGCGCGTCAGCGGCACGGCCTGGAAGAAGCAGTCCATCAGGAAGCTCTTGCCCCGCCCCACGCCGCCATGCATGTACACGCCGCGCGGGATGGGCGGGCGCACCAGCAGCTTGGTCACCGCGTTGCTGCGGCGGGCCTTGTAGTCGGCCCATTCGTTTTCGCAGCGCTCCAGCGCGGCCACGGCGCGCTGCTGAGCGGGGTCACTGGTGTAACCCCGCTCGACGAGCGTTTGCTGGTACAGCGCGCGGACTGGCACGACGGGCGCCCCGTCGGGATCAGAAGTTCAGCGTGCGCTTGTCGACCGCCAGCGCGGCTTCCTTCGTGGCTTCGGACAGCGAGGGGTGCGCATGGCAGATGCGCGCGATGTCCTCGGCGCTGGCCTTGAACTCCATGGCCACCACGGCTTCGCTGATCAGTTCGCTGGCGAACGGCCCGACGATGTGCACGCCCAGGATCTCGTCGGTCTTGGCGTCGGCCAGGAACTTGACGAAGCCGGTGGTGTCGCCCAGCGCCCGCGCCCGGCCGTTGGCCAGGAAGGGGAACTGGCCGGCCTTGTAGGCGCGGCCGCTGGCCTTGAGTTGCTGCTCGGTCTGGCCCACCCAGGCGATTTCCGGGCTGGTGTAGATCACCCAGGGCACGGTGTCGAAGTTCACATGGCCATGCTGGCCGGCAATGCGCTCGGCCACCGCCACGCCCTCTTCTTCGGCCTTGTGCGCCAGCATCGGGCCGCGCACCACGTCGCCCACCGCCCACACATTGGGCAGGTTGGTGCGGCAGTCGCCGTCCACTTCGATGGCGCCGCGGTTGTCCAGCTTCAGGCCCACCAGTTCGGGGTGCAGGCCGGCGGTGTTGGGCACGCGGCCGATGGAAACGATCAGGCGGTCCACCTCCAGCGAAACGGCTTCACCCTTGGCGTTGGCGTAACCCACCGTGACGCCCTTCTTGCTGGCCTTCACGTCCTTGATGTTGACGCCGAACTCGAACTTCAGGCCCTGCTTGGTGAAGGCCTTCAGCGCTTCCTTGGCAATGCCTTCGTCGGCCGCGCCCAGGAAACCCGGCAGGGCTTCCAGGATGGTGACTTCCGCGCCCAGGCGGCGCCAGACCGAGCCCATCTCCAGGCCGATGACGCCCGAGCCCACCACGCCCAGCTTCTTGGGCACGTCGGCCATGCGCAGCGCGCCGTCGTTGGACAGGATGCGGTCTTCGTCAAAGGCCGCGCCCGGCAACGCACGCGCGGTGGACCCGGTGGCCACGATCACGTGCTTGGCCTGCAGGGCTTCTTCGGCGGCGCCGGCCACCTTCAGTTCATAACCACCGTCCTTGGCCGCCACGAAGCTGCCACGGCCGTGGAAGAACGTGACCTTGTTCTTCTTGAACAGGTACAGGATGCCGTCGTTGTTCTGCTTCACGACGCCGTCCTTGCGGGCCACCATCTTGGCCACGTCCATCTTCAGGTTGGACAGGCTGATGCCGTGGTCGCCGAAGTGGTGGGCGGCCTGCTCGAAGTGCTCGGACGACTGCAGCAGCGCCTTGCTGGGGATGCAGCCCACGTTGGTGCAGGTGCCGCCCGGGGCCGGGCCGCCCTTGTCGTTCTTCCACTCGTCGACGCAGGCGACGTTGAAACCCAGCTGCGCCGCGCGGATGGCCGCGATGTAGCCGCCGGGGCCGCCACCGATGACGACCACATCAAATGCTTTGCTCATGGTCGTCCCCGATCAGATGTCGAACAGCAGGCGGGCCGGGTCTTCCAGCGCTTCCTTCATGGTCACCAGGCCCAGCACCGCTTCGCGGCCGTCGATGATGCGGTGGTCGTAGCTCATCGCCAGGTAGTTCATCGGGCGAACGACCACCTGGCCGTTTTCCACCACCGCGCGGTCCTTGGTGGCGTGAACGCCCAGGATGGCGCTCTGCGGCGGGTTGATGATGGGCGTGGACAGCATGCTGCCGAAGGTGCCGCCGTTGCTGATGGAGAAGGTGCCGCCGGTCAGCTCTTCGATGCCCAGCTTGCCGTCCTTGGCCTTCTGGCCGAATTCGGCGATCTTCTTTTCAATGTCGGCAAAGCTCATCTGGTCGGCATTGCGCAGGATGGGCACCACCAGGCCGCGGGGCGAGCCCACCGCGATGCCGATGTCGAAGTAGCCGTGGTAGACGATGTCGTTGCCGTCCACGCTGGCGTTGATGACCGGGTACTTCTTCAGCGCCGCCACGGCCGCCTTGACGAAGAAGCTCATGAAGCCCAGCTTCACGCCGTGCTCCTTCTCGAACTTCTCCTGGAACTTCTTGCGCATGTCCATCACCGGGGCCATGTTCACTTCGTTGAACGTGGTCAGGATGGCGTTGGTGGACTGGCTCTGCACCAGGCGCTCGGCCACCCGGGCGCGCAGGCGGCTCATGGGCACGCGCTGCTCGGGGCGCTCGCCCAGGTTCTGGGCCACCGGTGCGGCCACCTGGGGCAGCGCGGCCTTGGGCGCCGCGGCCGGCGCGGCGGCCTTGGGCGCGGCAGCACCACCCGCCACGGCGGCCAGCACATCGCCCTTGGTGACGCGGCCGTCCTTGCCGGTGCCAGGCACCGAGCCGGCGGCCAGCTGGTTGTCGGCCATCAGCTTGGCTGCAGCGGGCATGGCCACGCCGCTCTTGTCGGCGCTGGCAGCAGCCGGGGCGGCCGCAGGAGCCGCGGCAGCGGGCGCGGCGGCCGGGGCGGCGGCGCCTGCCTTGCCTTCGGTGTCGATGCGGGCGATCAGCTGCTCGGCCACCACGGTGGTGCCGTCGGCCACCACCAGTTCGGCCAGAACGCCGGCGGCGGGTGCGGGCACTTCCAGCACCACCTTGTCGGTTTCGACCTCGATCAGGATTTCATCCATTGCCACGGCGTCGCCGGGCTTCTTCTTCCACTGCAGCAGGGTGGCTTCGGCCACCGATTCGGAAAGCTGCGGAACCTTGACTTCTACGATTGCCATGATGTGTCTCTAAATTCTGGGAAGTGCACGGGTGCGCCAAGCGGCCGCCGCGGATCCGGCTTCGCCGGTCCGCCAGCGGCGCCCCCTGGAGGGGGAGGCGCCGCAGGCGCTACGGGGGTGGGCCTATTTCGAGAGGACAAAGCCCTTCAGCTTGCCGAAGGCCTGCTCCAGCAGCGCCTTCTGCTGCTCCTGGTGCAGGTGGGCATAGCCCACGGCCGGCGAAGCCGACGCCGGGCGGCCGGCGTAACCCAGCTTCTGGCCGTCGAGCATGTTCTCGTGGATGTAGTGCTGCACGAAGAACCAGGCGCCCTGGTTCTGCGGCTCGTCCTGGCACCACACCACTTCCGTGGCGTTGGGGAAGCGCTTCATCTCGGCCGCGAAGGCCTTGTGCGGGAAGGGGTAGAGCTGCTCGACGCGCACGATGGCCACGTCGGAACCCTTCTTCTCCTCGCGCTTCTTGATCAGGTCGTAGGCCACCTTGCCCGAGCAGGCGATGATGCGCTTGACCTTGTCGCCGTCGATGTCGTCGCGGTTCGGGCCGATGACGGTGCGGAACTCACCCTTGGTGAACTCCTGCAAGGGCGAGGTGGCGTCCTTGTTGCGCAGCAGGCTCTTGGGCGTGAAGATGACCAGGGGCTTGCGGAACTGGCGCACCATCTGCCGGCGCAGCAGGTGGAAGATCTGGCTGGCCGAGGTGGGCTGCACGATCTGCATGTTGTTGTCGGCGGCCAGCTGCATGAAGCGCTCCAGGCGGGCCGAGCTGTGCTCGGGGCCCTGGCCTTCGTAGCCGTGCGGCAGCATCAGCGTCAGGCCGTTGACACGGCCCCACTTCACTTCGCCGCTGGCGATGAACTGGTCGATGACCACCTGCGCACCGTTGACGAAGTCGCCGAACTGGCCTTCCCAGATGGTCAGGGTGTTGGGTTCGGCGCTGGCATAGCCGTACTCGAAGCCCAGCACCGCTTCTTCGGACAGGATGGAGTCAATGACCACGAACGGGGCCTGGTTGTCGGCCACGTGTTCCAGCGGCACGTAGGTGCCTTCGTCCCACTTCTCGCGGTTCTGGTCGTGCAGCACGGCATGGCGGTGCACGAAGGTGCCGCGACCGCAGTCTTCACCCGACAGGCGCACCGCGTAGCCGCTGGCCACGAGTGACGCATAGGCCAGGGTCTCGCCCATGCCCCAGTCGACGTTGATCTCGCCACGGCCCATGGCGGCGCGGTCGGCCAACACCTTCTCCACCAGCGGGTGGGCCTTGAAAGTGCTGGGGATGGTGGTCAGGCGCTCGGCCAGGCGCTTCACCTCGGCCAGCGGCAACGCGGTGTCGGCCGCGTCGGTCCACTTCTTGCCAAGGAAGGGCGCCCAGTCCACCGCGTACTTGCTCTTGAAGTTGGTCAGCACCGGGTCCACCGTGTGCTTGCCCGCGTCCATGGCGGCGCGGAAGTCCTTCACCATCTGGTCCGGGCCGGTCTCGGGCAGCACGCCCTGGGCCACCAGCTTTTCGCCGTACAGCTTGCGCGTGCCGGGGTGGGCGGCGATCTTCTTGTACATCAGCGGCTGGGTCAGCGAGGGCGTGTCCTGCTCGTTGTGGCCCAGCTTGCGGAAGCAGATGATGTCGACCACCACGTCCTTCTTGAACTGCTGGCGGTAGTCCATGGCCAGTTGGGTGCACAGCACCACGGCTTCGGGGTCGTCGCCGTTCACGTGCAGCACCGGGGCTTCGATCATCTTGACGACGTCGGAGCAATACAGCGTGGAGCGGCTGTCGCGCGGGTCGCTGGTGGTGAAGCCGATCTGGTTGTTCACCACCAGGTGCACGGTGCCGCCGGTGTAGTAGCCGCGCGTCTGCGCCAGCGCCAGGGTTTCCATCACCACGCCCTGGCCGGCAAACGCGGCGTCGCCGTGCACCAGCACGGGCAGCACCTGGTGGCCGTCCTTGTCGCCACGGCGCTCCATGCGCGCCTTGACCGAGCCTTCGACCACCGGGTTCACAATTTCCAGGTGGCTGGGGTTGAAGGCCAGGCTCAAGTGCACCGGCCCGCCGGGGGTGGTGATGTCGCTGGAAAAGCCCTGGTGGTACTTCACGTCACCGGCGGGCAGGTGCTCCGGCGCGGTGTGGTCGAACTCGGCGAACAGGTCCGCGGGCATCTTGCCCAGCGTGTTCACCAGCACGTTCAGGCGGCCGCGGTGGGCCATGCCGATGACGATTTCCTGCACGCCGCGTTCACCGGCACGCTGCACCACTTCGTCCATGCTGGCGATGAAGCTTTCGCCGCCTTCCAGGCTGAAGCGCTTCTGGCCCACGTACTTGGTGTGCAGGAAGCGCTCCAGGCCTTCGGCCGCGGTGAGCCGGTCCAGGATGTGCTTCTTTTCTTCGGCCGTGAAGTGCGGCTTGCTGCGGATGGATTCCAGGCGCTCCTGCCACCAGCGCTTTTCGGTGGGGTCCATGCAGTGCATGAATTCCGGGCCGACGGTGCCACAGTAGGTTTCGCGCAGCGCCTGCAGGATTTCCCGCAGGCTCATGTTCTCGTTCTTGCTGAAGTAGGTGTTCGCGGCCGAGAAAGTGATGTCCATGTCACTTTCGGTCAGGTCGTAGAACGCCGGCTCCAGTTCAGGGATCTTGGGGCGCTCGGTGCGCTTCAACGGGTCCAGGTCGGCCCAGCGGCTGCCCAGGTTGCGGTAGGCCGCGATCAGGCTCTGCACATGCACCTGCTTGCGCGCCACCGCCAGGTCGGCGCTGCTGGCCTTCAGCGCGAAGGCGTTGGACTTGGCGCGCTGGGCGAAACTCTCGATCACGGGCGCATGGGCCACGTCACGGGCTTCGCTGCCATCGGTGGCAGGTACGTTCTGGAGGTTGTCGAAGTAGGTGCGCCAGTTGTCGGGCACGCTGCCGGGGTTGTCGAGGTAGGCCTCGTACAACTCTTCGACATAAGGAGCATTGCCCCCGAACAGGTACGAGTTGGACCTGTGTTGCTGCATCATCTTTCGCTCACCTTTCGCCCCGGTTTCCGGAACTCTGATGGGTTTGACAACCTTCCGCGACCCGGCTTGACCGGTTGGCGGATTGCGACCCGCCTTGCTGTTGTCTCGCGTCGATCAGCAAGGGGACGGGAAGGACCTGGGTATTTCAAATCGAGCGCCACTGTATCACCGCCGTGGCTTTGCGCCCGAGGGGTATTGGACGCCTACTACCCTTCTGTTTTCCTGACATTTGGCCCCGCCTGCACAAGAAACTGCGCCTCGCCGATGGCCCCACCGCCCCGCACCACCACCGTCTGGCTGCACGCCGACGCCCCGCCCAAGCCGCCTGAAGGCCAGCCTTGCAACGGCTGCGGCCTGTGCTGCGCGGCCGAGCCCTGCCCGCTGGGCGCAGTGGCCTCGCTGCGCTGGCAGGGGCGCTGCCGCCTGCTGGCATGGAACGCTGCCAGCCGCCGCTACCGCTGCGGGGCCCTGGCCGCGACACGGCCGGGCGGCTGGCCCCACCGCCTGTTGCGGCGCTGGATCGCCGCCGGCGCTGGCTGTGACTGCAGCCTGCAAACAAGCGCTGTCGCGCCCCCTCCCCCGCAAGAGCCACCCCCTTTTCCCCCCGCCGGGTGATCCCCGCTTGGAACGATGGGCAGGCCGCATGGCCTGCCTAGAATCGCCCGCCAATCTGGAGCGTTAGCCGCGGGCTCGCTCTGTTGTGCAGGGAGGAGGAGAACCATGTTGACCCTTGCCGCCACGCAGATGGCGAGCCTGGACACGGCCCAACAGCAGGGCTTTGAACAGACCTTGGTGCAGATGCTGCGCAGCGACCACGCGGTGCCCGCGCTGATGCCGGCCGACGTGCTGGCCCGCGTGGTGAACACCGGGCTGCGCCGCGCCGCCACCTATGGCCTGGGCCAGCAGCGGTCGCTGGGCACCTTCGTGATGATGATGGCCGGCGTGGCACCCAACTTCGACCTGCACCCCGCCGTGCACGATGGCTTGACGCATCCCGGCCTGCCCCCCGACCAACGGCCCGAACAACTGCTGCAGCGGGTCAGCGCCGAGCAGTGGGAGGACGTCGCGGCACAGGCGGGTCACATCGGCTGGCACCTGGCGAGCGACACCTTCGGTGCCTCCCGGGCCGCTCGCATCGCCGCCGCCCTGCCCCAGGTGGCGGCGCAATCCACGCGCTACATGCGGCCCCTGGACGAAACGCAGGCCGAGGCCGCCTGCCAGGCGGCACTCGCCCATGGCTGGACCAGCGAAGACACCCAATTCAGCTACGCCGCGGCCGTGATGGCCTGGGGCCCGGGCTTCAGCCAGGACTCCCAACGCCACCCCTGGCTGGCCGATGTCTTCAAGCCAAACTGGCAGCCGCACCAGCAGCACATCCGCTTGAAGCTGCGCCTGGGTGCGGAACACGGCCTGTGGGTCTGAAGGGGCAGCGGCATGAGCGACAACACCCCGTCTTCCCTCTGGCCCCCGGCGAACGCGGCCAACACCTGGGACCGCAGCCGCGCCCAGAGCGAACAGATCCTGAACCAACTGGTGCAGGACCACCCGAACACCGGCACCGTGCTGTTCGCCACCCTGATGCACACCAGCATGGAACTGGGCAGCGGCATGGTGGACACCTTGCGCGTGGGCACCGCCGTGGCCGAACGCGGCCTGGCCGGCCTGGGCCAGGACGCATTGCGCCTGCTGGGCCTGCCATTCGCCGGTGGCCAGGTGGCCAAGATGGGCGTAGGCGCCATCAAAAGCGCCGCCACCGCGGTCAAACCCGCGCTGAGCGCCGCTGCGCAAGTGGTGAACCGCAGTTCCAGCCTGCCGCAGCAGGCGGTGAAGGCCATCACCGAATGCCCGCTGGCGCAGAAGGCCGCCGCGCTGGCAGCCAAAGCCAAGGCCGCCCTGGGCAAGGACATCTTCGGCCGCCCCACGCCCAAGGCCAGCGAGCTGTGCACGCGTGGCTGCCCCATCAGCATGATCACCGGCGAAGAGGTGCTCACGCGGGACGACTTCACCTGGCCCGGCCCGCTGCCGCTGACCTGGACCCGAACCTACCGCAGCAGCGGCTCCGGCGTGGACGTTCAGCTCGGCCACGGCTGGCTGACGCCGCTGGACGAATGGCTGGAGCTGGGCGCCGACGAAGCCACCTACCATGACAGCGAAGGCCGGCGCATCAGCCTGCCGCTGCCCACACCGGGCGAGAGCAGCTTCAACCTGCCCGAACAACTGCGGCTGCAGCAGGTGACCGACGGCTTCCTGTTGCACCCGGCACAAGGCCCCCAGCGCTTCTTCCAAGGCCAACACGGCCGTTTGAACCTGGCCGGCTGGCGCAACGATGGCGGCCACCGCATCGACCTGGTGCGGGATGGCCGCGGCCAGGTGCTGGCCCTGCAGGCCAGCTGGGGCCGGGCCCTGCTGGTGCAGCGTGTGGGCCGGCGCATCCAGGCCCTGGTGCCGGCCAAGCCGGTGAACGGCCGCCTGCAGCCCGTGGCCGCGCCGCTGGTGCGCCATGAATTTGACGAGAACGGCGACCTGCGCGCCGCGCTCAACCGCCTGGACGAGGGCGAGCGCTACGCCTACGACCAGCACCTGATCGTCCAGCGCACGCTGGCCTCGGGCTTCAACTTCCATTTCGAATGGGACCGGCCCGGGCCCCGGGCCCAATGCAGGCGCAATTGGGGCGACGGCGGCGTCTACGACTACCACTTCGAATGGCTGGCCGGCGGTGTCAGCCGGGCCATCGATTCACGCGGGGGTGTCACCGAGTTCCACCACAGCCCCGGCGGCCAGTTGCTGCGCGAAACCAGCCCCGAAGGCCATGTCACCCGCTACGACCACGGCGCCAACGGCCTGCTGGCCGCGGTGACCGACCCGCAAGGCGGCATCACCCGCTACGAACACGACGCCCTGGGCCGGCTGCTGGCCGTGACCGACGCCCTGGGCCACACCCAGCGCCTGGCCTGGGACGAGGCCAGCCGACCCACGCGACTGAGCGACGCGCTGGGCCAGACCTGGCAGCGCCAGTACGACGAACAGGGCCGGCTGGCGCTGGTGAAGAACCCGGCCGGCGGCAGCACCCAATTCGCCTACAACGAACAAGGCCTGCTGGCCGAGGTGCAGAACCCGGTCGGCCAGACCCGCCGCCTGCTGTGGGACGAACAGGCCCGCCTGGTGGGCGAGGTGGGCTTCGACGGCCTGCGCCGCCGCTTCCAGTACGACGACGAAGACCGCATCATCGCTGTCGTCACCCAGGACCAGCGCAGCACCCGCTACGAACACGACCCGCTGGGCCGCGTGGTGGCGGTCACCACCGCCGATGGCGCCACGCTGAAGCTGCGCTACGACGCGGCCGGCCAGGTGACCCAGGTCACCCAGCCCGATGGACGGATCACCGAATACCGCTACGCCGACGGCCTGGGCCAGGTGACGGAACGTGTGGACCCGGCCGGCCACACCCTGCGCTACCGGTACGACAGCCAGCGCAACCTGGTGGCCCTGGTGAACGGCAAGGGTGAAACCCACCGCTTCGTGTGGGACAAGGACGAGCGACTGGTGGCGCAGACCGGTGTGGACGGCCGGCAGCAGCGCTACCAATTCAGCCCGGCCGGCCACCTGCTGGGCCACGCCGAACGCGGGCCGCAAGACCCGAGCGACGCCGCCTGGCACATCACTCGTTTCGAGCGCGATGCCTTGGGCCAGGTGCAGCGCCAGACCGCCCCCGATGGCGCCGTCACCGAGTTCAGCCACGACGCCGCAGGCCGCCTGGCCATGGCCAGCAACGCCCATTGCAGCCTGGTGCGCAGCCACAGCCCGTTGGGCCAGGTGGCCAGCGAATGGCAGAACGGCCAGGAACTGCGCCACGAGCACGACGCCGCGGGCCGCCGCGTGGCCACCACCACGCCGCAGGGCGATGTCATCCGCTACCGCTACAACGAGCGCGGCCATCTGGCGCAACTGCTTCTGAACAAGCAGCCGGTGACGCGCCACCAGTACAACGACTTCGGCGAAGAAACCCGGCGTCAGCAGGGTGCGCTGGCCAGCCAGTTCGAGTACGACCCGCTGGGCCGCCTGCAGCGCCAGCTGACGCGGCGCGATGACGCTCCGGGCCTGGTGCTGGCCCGCGCCTACGGACATGACACCGCCGGCCGGCTGGCCGCGGTGGAAGACTTCCGCGCCGGCCGCACCGACTACCACTACGACCCGGCCGACCGCCTGCTGCAGGTGGACGGCGCGGTGCCCGAGCGCTTCGTGCACGACCCGGCGAACAACCTGGTGGGCCTGGCCGACAGCCGCGGTGGGCAGCCCGGCCGCGTGGAAGCCAACCGCCTGCGCCTGCTGGGCGACCGCCACTACGACTACGACGGCGCCGGCAACCGCGTGCAGCAGCGCCGCGGCACCGGCGGGCAGCAGGTCACGCGCTACCACTATGACGGATCAAATCGCCTGGTGCAGGTGGACACGCCGCAGGGCAGCAGCCACTACCGCTACGACCCGCTGGGGCGGCGCATCGCCAAGCTCACGCCCGAGGGCGAAACGCGCTTCCTTTACGACGGGGCGCGCCTGTTGTGCGAAACCGGCCCGCAGCGCGACAGCGTGTACCTGTATGAACCCGAAGGCTTCCGCCCGCTGGCGCGCTGCGACCGCCAAGCCGGCGTGAAGCAACTGCTGTACTACCACCTGGACCACCTGGGCACCCCGCGGGAGATGACCGATGCGCAGGGCCGCGTGGTCTGGTCAGCCCGCTACCGTGCCTATGGCGCGCTGGCCCTGGCCGACGTGACCCTGGTGGACAACCCGCTGCGCTTCCAGGGCCAGTACCACGACGTCGAGACCGGTCTTCACTACAACCTGCACCGCTACTACGATCCCGAGTGCGGCAGCTTCATCCACCAGGACCCGATCGGGCTGGCGGGCGGGGAGAACCTGTACCGGTATGCGGCGAATCCGGTGGGGTGGGTGGATCCACTAGGACTGACAGCATGTGGCGAAGGCATTGGAACTGCTGGGGAATCGCCTTTGTTGCTTCCAGCGCCGCGCCAGATTGAAGCCGCCTGGGGAGCAAGTGAATATCGTCACGGTGGCTTGATGACGGGCATCGAGCACATCATGTATCGGCACGGGCCAAACTCCGGCTTTGCGAACGTAGGACGTTACGCTCAAGGTACGCGAATCTCCGACATAAGTGAGTATGTCGATTCGGCACTTCGATATGGAAGCGTCACGAGGACAGGGGCGAATGCATATACGGTCGAATACAACCTTGGCAGATCAATTGGCACTGACATCTCGGGAAGCGCGGCATCCAGCATCCGTGTGCATGTTCGAGATGGAATCATTCAAACCGCATTTCCGATCTGAAACACGGAACAAAGATGGAATCTCTACTCGACCAATTCTTTGCTGAGGAAGCGACACCTTACGTCCGAGACATGATTGGCAAAGCACTCGAAGAGAACCAATTCAGAACCAGCGACCGCCTACGAAGGTTTGAGTTCAACCGGTTCGAAGTGACTCTTGACTTTGAGAGTCGCCAAGCGCTGATTGAAGATGTTCTCCGGCCTGGGGCGCACGGAGAGCAGCGCGTCGACTTCAGTGAGTTGGCCATCCGCCTCGGTAGTCGTGGAGGTGCCTAGCAACTCGAATCTTCAAGCTGGCAAATTCAACCGAGCGACTTCGAAGTTCCACTCCTGCCGCCAATACAAATGGAACCCAAAACCAAAGTCTTCCGCACCCACCGAGTCCTCGCCTGGCTCTATGGCATCATCGGTTCAGGTGTTATCGCATTTGCCGCGATCAGCAGCGGAAAGCTGGACCCATCCGGCGCAGTCGCTGTTCTGCTGGTCTTCGGCCTGCTGGCCGCCGGCCACATGGCCATCGCCAAAGCCTGCCTGGCAGGCAAACGCTGGGGCCGCATCGCGTCCATCGTGGTGGCCTGCCTGATGCTGGCGGCGTTCCCCCTGGGCACCATCATCGGCATCTACCTGCTGGGCCATTGCTGGAAGCCCTGGGCCGAGACACCAACCCCGGGAACCCCCGCTCCCACCGTCCCCCCGCGCACGCCTTAGCATCTGCCCACCCCAAGATTCCCCAAAAGGAGCTCCTGATGAAGTCGAAGGCGTTGTTGGCCGCCCTCACCCTGGCCGGTTCGGCCGTGCTGCTGCCGGCCCAGGCCGCCACCCTGCGCTGGGCGGCGCAGAACGACATCCTGACGATGGACCCGCATTCTCAGAACCATGCCACCACGCTGGCCATCCTGATGCACGCCTACGAGGGCCTCACCCGTTACGGCCCCAACCACGTGGTGGAGCCGGCGCTGGCCACGAAGTGGACCTACCTCACGCCCACCCAGGTGCGCTTCGACCTGCGCAAGGGCGTGAAATTCCACGACGGCACGCCTTTCACCGCCGACGACGTGCTGTTCTCCTTTGGCCGCATCAAGCAGCCGCAGGGCACGCTGCAGACCTACGTGGCCGGCGTGGCCGACATCAAGAAGGTGGACGACCACACCGTGGACTTCGTCCTGGCCGGCCCCAACCCGGTGCTCCTGCGCAGCCTGACCGACTTCCGCATCATGAGCAAACTGTGGTCCGAGAAGAACCGCACCACCAACGTGCAGGACTACAAGGCCAAGGAAGAGAACTTCGCCTCGCGCAACGTGATGGGCACCGGGCCCTACAAGATCACCGCCTGGGTGCCCGACCAGCGCGTCACCATGTCGATCAACAAGGACTGGTGGGACAAGCATGGCAACAACGTCGATGAGGTGATCTACACCCCGATCAAGAGCGACCCCACCCGCGTGGCCGCACTGATCGCCGGCGACGTGGACCTGCTCACCGACCTGCCACCGCAGGACGTGGCGCGGCTGCGCGGCGACAGCAAGCTGAAGGTGGTGGACGGCCCCGAGGTGCGCACCATCTTCTTCAGCCTGGACCAGGGCAGCGACGAACTGAAGTACAGCAGCGTGAAGGGCAAGAACCCCTTCAAGGACAAGCGCGTGCGCGAAGCCCTGTCGCTGGCCCTGGACCGCGAAGCCATCAAGCGCAACACCATGCGCGGCAGTTCCATCCCGGCCGGCATCATGGTGGCGCCGGGGGTGAACGGCAACACGCCTGATATCGATGTGGCGCCCAAGGCCGACCCGGACCGCGCCAAGAAGCTGTTGGCCGAGGCCGGCTACCCCGAGGGTTTCGAGTTCCAGCTGAACTGCCCGAACAACCGCTATGTGAACGACGAGGAAATCTGCCAGAACGCGGTGGCCATGTGGGCGCGCATCGGCCTGAAGGTGAAGCTGGTGGCCGAGCCCATGTCCACCTTCAGCCAGAAGTTCCAGAACTTCGACACCTCCATGTTCATGCTGGGCTGGGGCGTGGCCACCTTCGATGCGCAGTACACGCTGCAGGCGCTGATCCGCACCCGTGCCAGCGGGCCGGACGGCAACTTCAATTTCGTGAAGTTGTCGGACGCCAAGGTCGACCAGTTGGTGGACGCGATGAAAACCGAAACCGACGTTCCCAAGCGCAACGGCCTCATCCGCGAAGCGCTGCTGCGCGTGCGGGACGAATACCTTTACATCCCCATCCACCACCAGATGCGGCCGTGGGCGATGAAGCAGGGGGTGAGCACCATGCACCGCTCCGATGATCGCCCCGAGGCGCGCTTCACATCGGTGAAGTAGGCCGGCCTTGCCAAGCCAAAACGACAAGGGCCCCGCGAGGGGCCCTTTGTCATGGCATTGCCGTCAGATCAAGCGCCGCACAAGCGCGCCTTGGCCTCGCGGTACTCGCGCGCCAGGCGCGCCACGAAATCGGCTGCCGGCTGCACCTTGTCCACCACGCCAATGCCCTGGCCGCAGCCCCAGATGTCCTTCCAGGCTTTCTTGGCGTCGCCGCCGAAGCTCATCTTGCTGGGGTCGCTTTCGGGCAGGTTTTCCGGGTCCATGCCGGCGTTGCGGATGCTGGGCTTGAGGTAGTTGCCGTGCACGCCGGTGAACAGGTTGCTGTAGACGATGTCGTCGCTGTTGCTGTCCACGATGCATTGCTTGTAGGCGTCGCTGGCCCGCGCTTCGTCGGTGGCGATGAAGGCGCTGCCGATGTAGGCGAAGTCCGCGCCCATGGCCTGGGCCGCCAGCACCGCGCCGCCGGTGGCGATGCTGCCCGACAGGGCCACCGGGCCGTCGAACCACTGGCGGATTTCCTGGACCAGCGCAAAGGGGCTCTTCACGCCCGCATGCCCACCCGCGCCCGCGGCCACCGCCACCAGGCCATCGGCGCCCTTCTCGATGGCCTTCTTCGCGAAGGCGTTGTTGATGATGTCGTGCAGCACCACGCCGCCCCAGCCATGCACGGCCTCGTTGATGTCGGTGCGCGCGCCCAGGCTGGTGATGACGATGGGCACCTTGTACTTGGCGCACACCTGCATGTCGTGCTCCAGGCGGTCATTCGTCTTGTGCACGATCTGGTTGATGGCGTAGGGCGCGGCGGGCTTGTCCGGGTGGGCCTTGTTCCAGGCCGCCAGGCCTTCGGTGATCTCGGCCAGCCATTCGTCCAGTTGTTCAGCCGGGCGGGCGTTCAGCGCGGGCATGGAGCCCACCACGCCGGCACAGCATTGTGCGATGACCAGCTTGGGGTTGCTGATGATGAACAGCGGCGAGCCGATGATGGGCAGCGGCAGCTTCGCCAGAACGGGGGGCAAGGGCATCAGAAAGCCTCCAGGGACAGTTCGGTGACGGACTCTGCGCCTTCGACGATGCTGTCGCGCAGCCCCGGCACCTTGGTGAGGATGTGGTCGGCGTAGAAACGCGCGGTCGCGATCTTGGCCTTCATGAATTCGACATCCTCACCCGCGGCCAGGGCCTTTTCGGCCGCCAGCAAGGCGCGGCCCATCTGCCAGCCGGCCACCACGTTGCCGGCCAGCATCAGGTAGGGCACCGAGCCGGCGAACACCGCGTTCGGGCTGGCCTTGGCGCCGCCGGACACGAAGTCCACCACGTCCAGGAAGGCGCGGCGGGCCGCGTCCAGGCGCGTGGCATAGGCCTGGGCGGCGGGACTGCCGGCCTTCAGTTCGCCGAGGGTCACTTCCATCTGCGCGGCAATGGCCTTGGGCGTGGCGCCGCCGTCGCGCGCGGTCTTGCGGCCCACCAGGTCGTTGGCCTGGATGGCGGTGGTGCCTTCGTAGATGGTCAGGATCTTGGCGTCGCGCAGGTACTGCGCCGCGCCGGTTTCTTCGATGAAGCCCATGCCGCCGTGCACCTGCACACCCAGGCTGGCCACGTCCAGGCTCATCTCGGTGGAATAGCCCTTGATCAACGGCACCAGGTATTCGTAGAAGGCCTGGTTCTGCGCCCGCGCGCCGGCGTCCGGGTGCGAGTGGGCGGCGTCGTAGGCCGCGGCGCCCACCAGGGCCATGGCGCGGCAGCCTTCGGTCAGTGCGCGCATGGTCATCAGCATGCGGCGGATGTCGGGGTGGTGGATGATGGCGCCAGCCGCGGGCAGCGAGCCGTCCACCGGGCGGCTTTGCACCCGGTCGCGCGCGTAGGCCACGGCCTTCTGGTAGGCCCGCTCGGCCACCGCAATGCCCTGCATGCCCACCGCGTAGCGTGCGGCGTTCATCATGATGAACATGTACTCCAGGCCGCGGTTCTCCTGGCCGATCAGGTAGCCCACGGCGCCACCGTTGTCGCCGTACTGCAGCACGGCCGTGGGGCTGGCCTTGATGCCCAGCTTGTGCTCGATGCTCACGCAATGCACGTCGTTGCGAGCACCCAGGCTGCCGTCGGGGTTCACCATGAATTTCGGGCAGATGAACAGGCTGATGCCCTTCACACCCGCCGGGGCGCCGGTTACGCGGGCCAGCACCAGGTGGACGATGTTCTCGGCCATGTCGTGCTCACCGTAGGTGATGAAGATCTTGGTGCCGAAAAGCTTGTAACTGCCGTCGGGCTGCGGCTCGGCACGGGAGCGCACCGCCGCCAGGTCGCTGCCGGCCTGCGGCTCGGTCAGGTTCATGGTGCCGGTCCAGCGGCCTTCGATCATGGGCTGGATGTAGGTGGCCTTCTGTTCGTCGGTGCCGGCCGTGAGCAAGGCTTCGATGGCACCGTCGGTCAGCAACGGACACAGCGCGAAGCTCATGTTGGCGCTGTTGAGCATTTCAATGCAGGCCGCATTGATCAGCTTGGGCAGGCCCTGGCCACCGAAGTCGCCCGGGTGCTGCAGGCCCTGCCAGCCGCCGGCCGCAAACTGGCTGAACGCTTCCTTGAAGCCGGGCGTGGTGGTGACCTTGCCGTCATGGAAGCTGCTGGGGTATTTGTCGCCTTCCCAATTCAGCGGCGCCACCACGTTCTCGTTGAACTTGGCGCATTCCTCCAGCACCGCGGCGGCGGTGTCCAGGCCGGCTTCTTCGTGGCCGGGCAGCTGGGCCACGGCGGCGATGTTGGCCAGTTCCTTCATCACGAACAGCATGTCCTTGACGGGGGCGCGGTAAGTCATGGTCTTTGTCTCCAGGTCGCACGGGTGCGCCCCTGCAGGGCGCACCAAGGAAAAGGGCGTCCACTGGACGCCCTGGAAGCGGTCGCCTTACAGCGACTTCACCAACTCAGGCACAGCAACGAACAGGTCGGCCTCCAACCCGTAGTCGGCCACGCTGAAGATGGGCGCCTCAGGGTCCTTGTTGATGGCCACGATGACCTTGCTGTCCTTCATGCCGGCCAGGTGCTGGATGGCACCTGAAATGCCGCAGGCCACGTACAACTGGGGCGCCACGATCTTGCCGGTCTGCCCCACCTGCCAGTCGTTGGGCGCGTAGCCGGCGTCCACGGCGGCGCGGCTGGCGCCCAAGGCGGCGCCCAGCTTGTCAGCCAGGGGCGTGAGCACTTCATTGAACTTCTCGCTGCTGCCCATGGCGCGACCACCGCTGACGATGATCTTGGCCGCGGTCAGTTCGGGACGGTCGCTCTTGGCGATCTCGCTGCCCACGAAGCTGCTTTTGCCGCTGTCGGCCACCGCCGCCAGGTTTTCCACCGCGGCGCTGCCGCCCGTGGCGGCGGCCGGGTCGAAACCGGTGGTGCGAACCGTGACCACCTTCACCTTGTCCGCGCTCTGCACGGTGGCGATGGCGTTGCCGGCGTAGATGGGGCGCTCGAAGGTGTCGGCGGCGATCACCTTGGTGATGTCGCTGATCTGCGCCACGTCCAGCTTGGCGGCGACGCGCGGGGCCACGTTCTTGCCATGGGCGGTGGTGGGGAACAGCAGGTGGCTGTAGTTGCCGGCCACGGCAAGGACCTGCGCGCCAACGTTTTCGGCCAGTTGTTCGGCCAGCGCCGCGCTGTCGGCCAGCAGCACCTTGGCCACGCCGGCAATTTGCGCCGCGGCCTGGGCCGCGCCGCCAGCGTTGTGGCCGGCCACCAGCACATGCACATCGCCGCCGCAGGCCAGCGCCGCGGAAACGGTGTTGAAGGTGGCGCCCTTCAGGGCGCCGTGGTCGTGTTCGGCAATGACGAGGACGGACATGTCAGATCACCTTTGCTTCGTTCTTCAGCTTCGCCACCAGGGCGGCCACGTCCGCCACCTTCACGCCAGCGCCGCGCTTGGCGGGCTCGGCCACCTTCAGCGTCTTCAGGTGCGGCGTCACGTCCACGCCCAGGGCATCCGGCTTGATGACTTCAAGCGTCTTCTTCTTCGCCTTCATGATGTTGGGCAGCGTGACGTAGCGCGGCTCGTTCAGGCGCAGGTCGGTGGTGATCACCGCCGGCAAGGACAGCTTCACGGTTTCCAGGCCCCCGTCCACTTCACGGGTGACGTTGACCTTGCCATCCACCACTTCCACCTTGCTGGCGAAGGTGCCCTGCGGCAGGTCGGCCAGCGCGGCCAGCATCTGGCCTGTCTGGTTGCAGTCGTCGTCGATGGCCTGCTTGCCCAGGATGACCAGGCCGGGCTGTTCCTTGTCCACCAGGGCCTTCAGCAGCTTGGCCACGGCCAGGGGCTGCAGTTCCGCGTCGGTTTCCACCAGGATGGCGCGGTCGGCGCCGATGGCCATGGCCGTGCGCAGGGTTTCCTGGCACTGGGTGACGCCGCAGGACACGGCGATGACCTCGGTGACGACGCCCTTCTCCTTCAGGCGCACCGCCTCTTCGACCGCGATCTCGTCGAAGGGGTTCATGCTCATCTTCACGTTGGCGATGTCCACGCCCGTGCCGTCTGACTTCACGCGGACCTTGACGTTGTAGTCAACGACACGTTTCACCGGGACCAATACCTTCATGCGCGTAGCTCCTGTGGGGCTGATTGGCTGTGCTGCAAAGCGGCGCACATTCTAGGTGCCGACCCGGCACGCCCTGGGGGCGATTTCGGAGGCGACACAAAGAAAAAGCACGACCGTTCTATTTTAGGCGCGGCAGCTTGCGCTTGTCTGTCGCCCGGGCGCCAGTTGGAGCCACTTCCCCAATCGCCTGAAGCGCGGCGCGGCGCGCTTAGACTGCGCGCCCATGTCCGCCACGCCAGCGCCCGCGCCCTGCCATATCGGTGTTTTCGATTCCGGCGTGGGCGGCTTGTCGGTCTTGCGCGCGTTGCGCGTCGCGATGCCTGGCGCGCGGTTCAGCTACCTGGCCGACAGTGCCCACGCGCCCTACGGTGAAAAGTCCGAAAGCCAGGTGCAGGCGCGTTCCCTGGCGGTGGCACGCTGGCTGCACGACGCGGGTGCGCAATTGCTGGTGGTGGCCTGCAACACCGCCACCGCGCTGGCGATCGAGCCTCTGCGCCACCTTCATGCCCACTGGCCCATCGTGGGCGTGGAGCCCGGCGTGAAGCCGGCGCTGGCCGCCAGCGCCTGCGGCCATGTGGCGGTGCTGGCCACGCCCGGCACCCTGGCCAGCGAACGCTTCGCGCGCCTGTTGCGTAATCAGGCCGGCACGGCCCGGGTGCATGCCCTGCCCTGCCCGGGCCTGGCCGCAGCCATCGAAAGTGGCAACCCACAGGCCTTGGGCCTGGACACACTGCTGGACGACATCGGCCGGCGGGTGCAGGCCACCGGCGCCGACCAGGTGGTGCTGGGCTGCACCCACTACCCCTTTGTGGCCGACGGCCTGCGGCAGCGCCTGGGCCCGCAGGTGCAACTGGTCGACACCGCCGACGCCGTGGCGCGCCGCGTGCTGCACCTGCTGCCACAAGCACGCCGCCTGCCCGCCGAATCGGGATCGCTGCAGTTGTTCACCACCGGTGAGCCACACACCCTGGAACGCCTGGCGCAGCGCTGGCTGGGCCACACCCAGCCGGCGCTCCAAGCCGAACCCTGAGCCGGTCAGGCCACGGCAACCCCGTCTTGGGCCACGCGCCGGCCGCGTTCGATGTCCACCCGCTGCAGCAACACCAGGCCCAGGGCGAAGAAGACCCCGGTGGACAGGATGGCCAGCCGGTGGTTGCCCGCGGTGAGCCAGTTCACCAGCCCATAGGTCACCGGCCCGACGATGGCCGCCAGCCGGGTGGCGAAGGTCCACAGGCCCATGAACTCACCCAACCTGTCGGGCGGCGACAGCAGCGCCGCCATGGCCCGCCCGGCCGACTGGCTGGACCCCATGCACAAGCCGGCCACCACCGCTGCCACCCAGAACAGGCCGGGTGATGTGGCGGCCACGGCCAGGCCGGTCATCACCATCCAGCCCACCAGCGTGAAGCCCAGCGCGCGGCGGTGGCCAATGCGGTCCTGGAAGTAGCCGAAGGCGAACGCACCCGCGGCGGCGGCGATGTTCACCAGGAACACCAGCACCATGGTCTGTGCCTGCTTGAAGCCCAGCACCTGCTCGGCATACACCGCAGCCAGGGCAATGACCACCGAAATGCCGGCCTGGTAGGCCACGGCACAGGCCAGCAGCCAGGCGAAGTCCACCAGGCCGCGTGCCTGGTGCCAGGTGTGGTGCAGGCGCTGCAGCGACGCCAGGAGCCCGCCGGCCGACGCACCCGGCTGCGGCTGGGCGCGCTCCTTCAACAGCACAAAGGTGGCCAGCGAGGCCAGCGCGTACACACCGGCCGTGATGGCCAGCGTGACCGGCACGAACTGCGCCGCCTTTTCGCCCCGCGCTTGCGCGGCCAGCACCCAGGCCAGGCTCAGGCCCAGGGTGAGCATGCCGCCGAAGTAGCCGAAGCTCCAGCCCCAGCCCGACACGCGTCCCATGGCCTGTGGCCGCGCCAGTTCGGGCAGGAAGGCAGCGATCAGGCTGTCGCCCCAGCTGTAGAACAGGTTGGCCAGCACCACGGCCACCACCGCCAGCGCCACATCGCCCGGCCCGGCCAGGGTGAGCGCCAGCGTGCCCAGCACGCAGCCACTGGTCGCCAGCACCAGCAGGCGCTTCTTGGCCCCGCGCAGGTCGGCCCAGGCGCCCAGCGCCGGCATGGTGACCATCACCAGTGCGCTGGACACCGCCAGCGCCAAGGTCCAGGCCAGCGTGGCCCAGGGGGCATTGCCTGCGACCACGCCCACGAAGTAGCTGTTGAACACCGCGGTGAGCACCACCGTGGTGAAGCCGGAGTTGGCGAAGTCGTACATCGCCCAGCCGAACACCTCGCGCCGGGCGACACCCGGGTTCAGCGAGTCCTGCGCGAACAGCGCCATCGGGAGCCCTCATTCCGCCACTGCACCGGACAGCGGGCCACTGTGGTGCCCGGAGCGGGGATCGAACCCGCATGACCCTTTTCAGGATCGGCGGATTTTAAGTCCGCTGCGTCTGCCTGTTTCGCCATCCGGGCGGCGAGCACTTCATGGACGAAGGCCCCGGTCTCATGGCGAGCACGGGGCCTTGCGGTCTTTCAGGATCTGGAGGCGCGACCCGGAGTCGAACCGGGCTGGACGGATTTGCAATCCGTTGCATAACCGCTTTGCTATCGCGCCAGGGTGGTGGAAATCGATCTGCCCCACCGGCCGCGATTCTGACATGGCCTCGAGGCCTTGCCGAAGACGCGTCCGTGGTCACGCGCGGACCCACCGACGAAAAAGGGAAGCCTGGGCTTCCCTTTCTGGAAAAACTGGAGCGGGAAACGAGATTCGAACTCGCGACCTCAACCTTGGCAAGGTTGCGCTCTACCAACTGAGCTATTCCCGCATGGCCTTCGGCGTTCACTTTCGCGACCACCGAAGCCCTGCATTATAGACAGGAAACGGGCTGCTTGAGAAGGGCCCCGCATTTTTTGAATACCGGGCCTCGGGCCTCAATGCGGCAGGGCGTCCTGCCCCGGGGCAGCGGGCGCCACCTCGGTCTTGGCCGCGCCGTCCTTGGCCGCGGCAGCCACCTCTTCCTCGGGCAGGGGCTGCGGCACGGTTTCCAGCGCCACTTCCAGCACGCGATCGATCCAGCGCACTGGCACGATCTCGAGGTTGTTCTTCACGTTCTCCGGAATGTCCTGCAGGTCCTTGACGTTCTCTTCCGGAATCATCACGGTCTTGATGCCGCCCCGGTGCGCGGCCAGCAGCTTTTCCTTCAGGCCGCCGATGGCGGTGACCTCGCCGCGCAGTGTGATCTCGCCGGTCATCGCCACATCGGCCTTCACCGGGATGCCGGTCAGCGCCGACACGAAAGCGGTGGTCATGGCCGCACCCGCGCTGGGGCCGTCCTTGGGCGTGGCGCCGTCGGGCACGTGGATGTGCACGTCGCGCTTCTCGAACATCTCGTCCTTGATGCCCAGGCGCGCGGCGCGGCTGCGCACCACGCTGCGCGCGGCTTCAACCGATTCCTTCATCACGTCGCCGAGCGAGCCGGTGCGGATGATGTTGCCCTTGCCCGGCATCACCGCCGCTTCGATGGTGAGCAGGTCGCCGCCCACTTCGGTCCACGCCAGACCCACCACCTGGCCGACCTGGTTCTTCTTCTCGGCGCGGCCATAGTCGAACTTGCGCACACCGAGGTAGTCGTTCAGGTTCTCGTCGGTGACCACCACCTTGCCGTCCACCTTCTTGAGTTGGATGCTCTTGACGGTCTTGCGGCAGATCTTGGAGATTTCGCGTTCCAGCGACCGCACGCCCGCTTCACGGGTGTAGTAGCGGATGATGCCGCGCACCGCGCTCTCGGTGACTTCCAGCTCTTCGTCCTTGATGCCGTTGTTGGTGCGCTGCTTGGGAAGCAGGTAGCGGCGGGCGATGTCCACCTTCTCGTCTTCGGTGTAACCCGACAGGCGAATGACCTCCATCCGGTCCAGCAGGGCCGGCGGGATGTTCATGCTGTTGGACGTGGCGATGAACATCACGTCGCTCAGGTCGAAGTCGACCTCGACATAGTGGTCGCTGAAGGTGTGGTTCTGCTCCGGGTCCAGCACCTCCAGCAGCGCCGAAGACGGGTCGCCGCGGAAGTCCATGCCCAGCTTGTCGATCTCGTCCAGCAGGAACAAGGGGTTCCTCGTGCCCACCTTGGACAGGCTCTGCAGCACCTTGCCGGGCATGCTGCCGATGTAGGTGCGCCGGTGGCCGCGGATCTCGGCCTCGTCGCGCACGCCACCCAAGGCCATGCGAACGAACTTGCGGCCGGTGGCACGCGCCACGCTCTGGCCGAGCGAAGTCTTGCCCACGCCCGGGGGCCCCACCAGGCACAGGATGGGCGCCTTCACCTTGTCCACGCGCTGCTGCACCGCGAGGTACTCGAGGATGCGTTCCTTCACCTTTTCCAGGCCGGCGTGGTCTTCGTTCAGCACGTCTTCCGCATGCGGCAGGTCGTGCTTGATCTTGGTCTTCTTGGCCCAGGGCAGGTTGACGAGCGTGTCGATGTAGTTGCGCACCACGGTGGCTTCGGCCGACATGGGCGACATGAGCTTGAGCTTCTTCAGTTCGGCATCGGCCTTCTTGCGCGCTTCCTTGGGCATGCGCGCGGCCTTGATCTTCTTTTCCAGGTCTTCCAGGTCGGCACCTTCTTCGCCGTCGCCCAGTTCCTTCTGGATGGCCTTGACCTGCTCGTTCAGGTAGTACTCGCGCTGGCTCTTCTCCATCTGGCGCTTCACGCGGCCACGGATGCGCTTTTCCACCTGCAGGATGTCAACTTCGTGTTCCAGCAGCTCCAGCAGCTTTTCCAGGCGCTTGGCCACGTCGAACAGGTCCAGCACGCTCTGCTTGGACTCCAGCTTCAGCGGCAGGTGCGCGGCGATGGTGTCGGCCAGGCGGCCGGCGTCGTCGATGCCGGCGATGCTGGTCAGGATTTCCGGCGGGATCTTCTTGTTCAGCTTGACGTACTGGTCGAACTGCTGCGTCACCGCACGGCGCAGGGCCTCCACCTCGGACGCCGGCGCGGCACCCGGCTGCACCGGAATGGCTTCAGCGACGAAGTACTCGCCGTTGTCGGAGATGTGCTGGGTTTCAGCGCGCTGTATGCCTTCGACCAGCACCTTCACGGTGCCGTCGGGCAGTTTCAGCATCTGCAGGATGCTGGAGACACAGCCCACGCCGAACATGTCCTCGGGCTTGGGCTCGTCCTTGCCGGCGGCCTTCTGGGCCACCAGCATGATCTGGCGGCCGGCCTCCATGGCCGTTTCCAGCGCCTTGATGGACTTGGGCCGGCCCACGAACAGCGGGATGACCATGTGGGGGAACACCACCACATCGCGCAGCGGCAACAGCGGCAGCGTGATGGGTTCGGGTGGGAGGATGGTGTGTCCGGACATTGGGGAACCTCTCTTTCTCGGGCCCAGTTGAGGCCCGAGCGGGCAAATGCAAGGGATATCGGCCGGACGGCGCTGAACTTCAGCTCAGGCGCTGGCCTTGGCCTGTTCCCGATAGACCAGCAGGGGCTTGGCGCCCTCTTCGACGATGTGCTCGTCGATCACCACCTTGGCCACGCCGTCCATGGACGGCAGGTCGAACATGGTGTCGATGAGCACATGCTCCAGGATGGATCGCAGGCCGCGCGCGCCGGTCTTGCGCGCCAGCGCCTTGCGCGCAATGGCCGACAGCGCCGAGGTGCGCACCTCCAGTTCCACCCCGTCCATGCTGAACAGCTTCTGGTACTGCTTGACCAGCGCGTTCTTCGGCTCGGTGAGGATCTGGATCATGGCCTCTTCGGTCAGCTCACCCAGGGTGGCCACCACCGGCAGGCGGCCCACCAGTTCGGGGATGAGGCCGAACTTGATCATGTCTTCGGGCTCGGCGTCGCGGAACACATCGGCCGCGCGCTTTTCGGTCTTGCTGTGCACCGACGCGCCGAAGCCGATGCCGGATTTTTCGGTGCGGTTCTGGATGACCTTTTCCAGGCCGTCGAAAGCGCCGCCGCAGATGAACAGGATGTTGGTCGTGTCGATCTGCAGAAAGTCCTGGTTCGGGTGCTTGCGCCCGCCCTGCGGCGGCACGCTGGCCATGGTGCCTTCCACCAGCTTCAGCAGCGCCTGCTGCACGCCTTCGCCCGACACGTCGCGGGTGATGCTGGGGTTGTCGGCCTTGCGGCTGATCTTGTCGATTTCGTCGATGTAGACGATGCCGCGCTGCGCACGATCGACGTCGTAGTTGCAGTTCTGCAGCAGCTTCTGGATGATGTTCTCGACATCCTCGCCCACGTAGCCGGCTTCGGTCAGCGTGGTGGCGTCGGCGATGACGAAGGGCACGTTCAGCAGCCGCGCCAGGGTCTGCGCGAGCAGGGTCTTGCCGCTGCCGGTGGGGCCGATGAGCAGGATGTTGCTCTTGGTCAGCTCGACATCGTCCTTGCCACCCAGGTGCTTCAGCCGCTTGTAGTGGTTGTAGACCGCCACGCTGAGGGTGCGCTTGGCCGCTTCCTGGCCGATGACGTACTGGTCCAGGCTGAGCTTGATTTCACTCGGCGTGGGCAGTTCGCTCTTCGCCACCTTGGCCGCCGGGCCATCGGCCGGGGCCTCGTCGCGGATGATGTCGTTGCACAGCTCGATGCACTCGTCGCAGATGAAAACCGATGGGCCGGCAATGAGCTTCTTCACCTCGTGCTGGCTCTTGCCGCAGAAGCTGCAGTACAGGACTTTCTCGCCGGAGGCGCCCTTCTTGTCGGCCATGGGTGGTGCAGTGGGCTGGTGGGTCCCGCAGGGGGTGAAACGGATGATAGTCGATAGCCGGCCAGGGGGTGAGCGCAGAGAAGGGTGGCTTCCACCCTGCAAGTGACGCGCCCGAGTGCCGGATTGCCGAATTCAGGCGCGCTTTTCCAGCACCTTGTCGATCAGGCCGTATTCCAGGGCCTCGACCGGGTTCATGTAGAAGTCGCGCTCCATGTCGGCCTGGATCTTCTCCAGGGTCTGGCCGGTGCGCTCGGCGTAGATCTTGTTCAGTTGCTCGCGGGTCTTCAGGATCTCGCGCGCGTGGATTTCGATGTCGGTGGCCTGGCCCTGGGCGCCGCCGCTGGGCTGGTGGATCATGATCTTGCTGTTGGGCAACGCGAAGCGCTTGCCCTTGGCGCCGGCCATCAGCAGGAAGCTGCCCATGCTGGCCGCCATGCCCATGCACAGGGTGGACACCTCGGGTTTGATGAACTGCATGGTGTCGAAGATGGACATGCCGGCGCTGACGCTGCCGCCGGGGCTGTTGATGTACAGCGAAATCTCCTTGTCCGGGTTCTCGCTTTCCAGGAACAGCAGTTGCGCCACCACCAGGTTGGCCGTGGCATCGTTGACCGGGCCCACCAGGAAGATGATGCGCTCGCGCAGCAGGCGGCTGTAGATGTCGTAGGCACGCTCGCCGCGGCCGGATTGTTCGATGACGATGGGCACCATGCCCAGGCCTTGGATGTCGCTTGCGCTCATGGGGAACAGTTCCTGATGAAAGGGGTGTTGCGGGTCATTATGTCGCGAGCGCGGAACCGCCGCAGGGCATGAAAAAAGGCGTCGAACCGGCCGGTTCGACGCCTTGCTTCAGGGGCATGGATCGCCTCAGCGTTCCGCTCAGGTATTCATCAGCTCGTCGAAGGGCACCGCCTTGTCGCTGACCTTGGCATTCGCCAGCACGTGTTGTGTGACATTGTTCTCGATCACCAGCGCTTCCACCTCGGCCATGCGCTGGCGGTCGCTGAGGTACCAGCGCACCACGTCGCTGGGCTTTTCGTAGCTTTGCGCCAGTTCTTCGATGTGGGCCTGCAACTGCTCGGGCTTGGCCTGCAGGTTCTGGGCGCGCACCAGCTCGCCCACCACCAGGCCCAGGCGCACGCGGCGCTCGGCCTGCGGGGCGAAGATCTCGTTGGGGATCTCGGCCTTGTCGGCGTCCTTCACGCCCCGCTGCTTCAGGTCTTCACGGGCGGAAGCAACCAGGCGCTCCAGTTCGGTGTCCACCAGGGCCTTGGGCACGTCCAGTTCGGCCACCTTGATCAGCGCGTCCATCACCGCGGCCTTGTTGCGGCCCAGCACGCGGAACTTGACCTCGCGCTCCAGGTTCTTCTTCACGTCGGCGCGCAGGCCGTCCACCGTGCCGGCGCCGATGCCCAGGCTCTTGATGAAGGCTTCATCGATCTCGGGCAGGTGCTGGGCTTCCACCTTCTTCACCGTCACCAGGAAGTCGGCTTCCTTGCCGGCCACGTCCTTGCCGTGGTAGTCGGCCGGAAAGGTGAGCGGGAAGGTCTTGTTGTCGCCCACCTTCATGCCGCGCACGGCCTTGTCGAACTGCTCCAGCATCTGGCCTTCGCCGATGATGAACTGGAAGGCCTCGGCCTTGCCGCCGGAGAAGGGCTCGCCGTCGATCTTGCCTTCGAAGTCGATGGTGACGCGGTCGGTCTCGGCCGCGCCTTCAGCCGCCGGACGCTGGGCGAAGGTGCGGCGCTGCTTGCGCAGGATGTCCACGGTGCGGTCGATGGCAGGCTCGCTCACCTCGCTGGAGATGCGTTCCACCTCCACGGCGGACAGGTCGCCCAGTTTCACGTCGGGGTAGACCTCGAAGGTGGCGTCGAAGGCCAGGCTGCCTTCGGGCGAATCGTCCTTCTGGGAAATTTTCGGGGTGCCGGCCACGCGCAGCTTGGCTTCGTTGGCGGCGCTGGCGAAGGCTTCGCCCAGCTTGTCGTTCATCACCTCGTACTGCACGCTGTAGCCGTAGCGCTGCTCCACCACCGACATCGGCACCTTGCCGGGCCGGAAGCCCGAGGCCTTGACGGTGCGGGCCAGCTTCTTCAGGCGCTGCTGCACTTCAGCGGTGATGTCCTGCGCCGCCAGCGTCAGGGTGATGCGGCGCTCCAGCTTTTCAAGGGTTTCGACGGTGACTGCCATGGGGGGCTCTGTTTGCGGTGAAAGATGTTCGTGGTGCGCGGGGCCGGACTCGAACCGGCACGCCGGTGAGGGCGTCAGGACCTAAACCTGGTGCGTCTACCAATTTCGCCACCCGCGCGGTGGGTGCCTGAAATGGCAGGGGGAGCCGTTGAGGGCTCCCCCCGGGCGAATCCGGAAAACCGGCCATTTTAGCCTTGCCGGGGGCGCCCGGAACCCCGGGTTCAGGCTGAGGTGGGCGCCGGGTTGTCCCGCTTCACGCGAAACCACGCGGCATACATGGCTGGCAAGGCCAGCAAGGTCAGCACCGTGGCCACGATCAGCCCGCCCATGATGGCCACGGCCATCGGGCCCCAGAACACGCTGCGTGACAGCGGGATCATGGCCAGCACCGCCGCCGCCGCCGTCAGCACGATGGGGCGCAGCCGCCGCACCGCCGCTTCCACGATGGCGTCCCAGGTGGAAACGCCGCGCCGGCGGTCCTGCTCGATCTGGTCGATCAGGATGACGGAATTGCGCATGATCATCCCGGACAGCGCAATCACCCCCAGCAGCGCCACGAAGCCGAAGGGCCGGTTCAGCAGCAGCAGGGCCGCCGCCACCCCGGCCAGGCCCAGCGGGCCGGTCAGGAACACCAGCAGCGCGCGCGTGAAGCTGTGCAACTGCAACATCAGCAGCGTGAAGATCAGGAACAGCATGATGGGCACCCCGGCCACGATGCTGGCCTGGCCCTTGCCGCTTTCTTCCACCGCGCCGGCGATCTGGATGGCGTAGCCCGGCGGCATCTGCGCCATCAGTTCCTGCATGCGCGGCCACACCCGGGCGGTGACGGTGGCGCCCTGCACGCCGTCCACCACATCGCCCTGGACGGTGGCCGCATAGGCGCGGCGTTCGCGCCATAGCACGCCGGGTTCCCAGGCCAGTTCGGCCTGGGCGATCTGCGCCAGCGGAATGGCCCGCCCACTGGTGGTGGGCAGGTAGGCCTGGTTCAGGTCGGCAACGTCCTGGCGCTCCTGCAGCGGCTGGCGCAACACGATGTCCACCAGCTTGTCACCTTCCCGGTACTGGCCCACCGTGGTGCCCGACAACAGGGTGCGCGATGCCTGGGCGATGGACTGGCTGGTGACGCCCAGGGCCCGCGCCTTGTCCTGGTCCACGGCCAGGCGCAGCACCTTGATGGCTTCGTTCCAGTTGTCGTTCACGCCGCGCATGGCCGGGTCGGCCCGCAGCAGGGCCTTGGCCTGGTCGGCCCAGTGGCGCACCGTGGCGGCTTCCGGGCCCACCACCCGGAACTGCACCGGGTAGGGCACCGGCGGACCGTTGGGCAACAGCTTCACCCGGCCGCGCGCTTCTGGAAATTCCTCCGCCAGCAGCGTGGGAAGGCGCCGGCGCAGGGCCTCGCGTGCGGCCAGGTCCTTGGGCAGCAGGATGGTCTGGGTGACGTTGGTCTGCGGGAAGATCTGGTCCAGCGGCAGGTAAAAGCGCGGCACGCCGCTGCCCACCCAGGTGGTGACGGTCTGCAGGCCGGGCTCCTTCATCATCCGGGCCTCGAAGCGTTTTGCCAGGGCCTCGGTTTCGCCGATGGTGCTGCCTTCGGGCAGCCACAGGTCCACCAGCAGTTCGGGCCGGCTGGAATCGGGGAAGAACTGCTGCTGCACCCGGCCCATGCCGGCGATGCCCGCGGCGAAGGTGGCCAGGGTCAGCGCGATGGTGATCCAGCGGTGGCGAACGCAGGCGTCCACCATGCGGCGAAAGCGCGCGTAGAACGGGGTGTTGAACAGTTCGGCCTCGTGCGCTTCGCCCTGCACTTCCTGCCGGGTGCGCAGCAGCCAGGCGCCCAGGTAGGGAACGAAATACACGCTCACCACCCAGCTGATGACCAGCGCCGCCGAGGTGACCGCAAAGATGGCGAAGGTGTACTCCCCCGTCACGCTCTTGGCCAGGCCGATGGGCAGGAAGCCGGCCGCGGTGATCAGGGTGCCGGTGAGCATGGGCATGCTGGTGGCTTCGTAGGCGAAGCTGGCGGCGCTTTTCTTGTCGAAGCCCTCCTCCAGCTTGCGCACCATCATCTCCACGGCAATGATGGCGTCGTCCACCAGCAGGCCCAGGGCGATGATCAGCGAGCCCAATGAAATCTTGTGCAGGCCCACGCCCCAGTAGTACATGCTGATGAAGGTGATGGCCAGCACCAGCGGGATGGTGATGCCCACCACCAGGCCGGGCCAGATGTCGATGCGCAGCGGCTTGAAGTGCAGGCCCAGGCTGATGAAGCTGACCGCCAGCACCACCACGATGGCCTCCAGCAGCACCTTGACGAATTCGTTGACCGAGCGCGACACCGCGCGCGGCTGGTCCTGCACCTGGGTCAGCTCCACGCCGATGGGCAGTTCAGCCCGGGCCTGGGCCACACGCTCGTTCAAGGCCTGGCCCAGCGCGATGATGTCGCCACCCCGGGCCATGGAAACGCCCAGCATCAGCACCGGCTGGCCCTGGTGGCGCACCAGCACCTGCGGCGGGTCGGCGTAGCCCCGCCGGATTTGCGCGATGTCGGAAAGCCGCAGCGTGGCCGCCTGGCCCGTGGCCGGGTTGGTGGCGCGCAGCGGCAGGCGCGCCAACTCATCCACCGAATTGAAAGCGCCGGCCACCCGCAATTGCAGGTTCTGCATGCCGGCGTTCAGCACCCCGGCACCTTCCACCGCGTTCTGCGCCGCCAGTTGCGCCAGCACCTGGCCCATGTCCATGCCCAGTTGGGCCAGGCGCTTCTGAGACACCTCGATGAACAGCTTTTCCGGCTGGGCGCCGAACAGCTCCACCTTGGCCACGTCGGGCACGCGCAGCAACTGAGAACGCAGGGTCTCGGCGAAGACGCGCAGTTCCTCGTCTGAAAAGCCGTCGGCCGACAGCGCGTACAGGCTGCCGTACACGTCACCGAAGTCATCGTTGAACACCGGACCGATCACGCCGGCGGGCAGCGTGGAACGCATGTCGCCGATGCGCTTGCGCACCTGGTACCAGGTGTTGGCCACGTCCTTGGGCGGCGAGCTGTCCTTCAACTGGAAGATGGTGACCGACTCGCCCGGCTTGGTGTAGCTGCGGATGATGTCGGAGTACGGGGCCTCCTGCAGCGCGCGTTCGATCTTGTCGGTGACCTGCTCGGCCATCTGCTGCGCGGTGGCGCCGGGCCAGAAGGCCTGCACCACCATGCCGCGGAAGGTGAAGGGCGGGTCCTCGTCCTGGCCCAGCTGGAAGTAGGCCGCCACACCCAGCACCAGCAGCACCACCATCAGGTAGCGCGTCAGGGCCGGGTGTTCCAGCGCCCAGCGTGAAATGTTGAAGCGGCTGCCGTCGCCAGCCGCGTGGGTGGAGGTCTGCATGCCGGCCCCGACCGCTTCAGCGTTGCGCCACAGTGGGGGCCGACGCGCCCGGCTCGATGTACAGCTTCACCTTCTGGCCCGGCGTGAGGGTGTGCACACCGGCGGTCACCACGGTGTCGCCGGCCTTCAGCCCGCTGGTGATTTCCAACTGGTTGGCATCGGCCGCGCCCACCTTCACGGTCTGCGGCTTCACGGTCAGGCTGGCCTTGTCCAGCAACCACACCACGGTGGCGCCCTGCACCTGCGCCACCGCCGGCAACGGCAGCTTGATCACGCCTTCGCGCTGAGGCGCCTGCCAGTGCACCGTGGCCGTCTGGCCCAGCCGGGCGTTGGGGTCGGCCAGTTCGGCCTTGATGGCGAAGGTGCGGGTGGTGGCGTCGGCCGCGGCGGCCACCTCGCGCACCGTGGCGCGGGACTCCTGCGGCTGGCCCCACAGCCTGACCTGCAAGGCGCCGGCCTGGCCGGCCAGGGCGCGAAGGGCCCCCACCTGGTTTTCCGCCACGGCAAATTGCACGTCGCGCGCGCCGGCCTGGGCCAGGCGCAGCACGGGCGTGCCGGCGGCCAGCACGGCGCCGGGTTCGGCGTCCACCGCGGTCACCACGCCCGCCACATCGGCCACCAGGGTGCTGTAGCTGGCCTGGTTGCCCTGCAGGTCCACCTGCGACTTGGCCTGTTCCAGTTGGGCGCGCGCGGCCTTCAGCGCGGCCTCACGGCGTTCCAGTTCCAGGCTGCCGATGAAGTTCTGCTCGCGCAGCTCCTTGTAGCGGCTGAACTCGGCCTGGCTCAGGTCAAAAGCCGACTGCGTGCTGCGCAGCGCGGCCTGCGCCGCCTGCTGCGCCAGGCGCAGGTCCTGCGGGTCCAGCAGCGCCAGCACCTGGCCGGCCCGCACGGTGTCGCCAACGTTCACCAGGCGCTTGGCCAGCTTGCCGCCCACCCGGAAACCCAGGCGCGACTCGGTGCGCGCCCGCACCTCCGCGGCAAATTCCAGGGCACCGCCAGCGCTTTCCAGCTGGACCACGCGCGTGCGCACCGCACGGATGGGCTCGGTCGGAGGCGGTGGCTGGGTGCAGGCGGCCAGCGCCGCCAAAGTCAGGGCCATGACGGCGGCGCGCAGGGGCAGGCTATGGGGCATGGGGCGGCGGGCGGTTGAGGTGTCCGAAGGCCGGGGCACGGACCATCGATCGGCCCACTGCGCCCAAAATTAATGACTGACTGGTCAGTAATGTAGATGTGGCCATGATCCTTGTCAAACATGCCACGGGCACCCGGGCCAATTGCTTTGGGCATGGACAATGCGCCCCCGTGAGCGTGGGCCATTACGAAAACTTTCCCGTTGCGTCGCTGCTGTGCCCCCCGGCGCTGCGGCCGCCCATCCAGGCCATCTACGCCTTCGCTCGCACCGCGGACGACCTGGCCGACGAAGGCGATGCCCCCCCCGCGGAACGCCTGGCCGAACTGGCCCGCTACCGTGCTGCCTTGCAGGCCGTAGAGCAAGGCAGCGATGGCCGCGCCTGCTCCTGGCCGCAGGTCTTCGAGCCGCTGGCCCGGCAGATGAACTTGCACGCCCTGCCCGGCCACCTGCTGCACGCACTGCTGGATGCCTTCGAGCAGGACGTGCCCAACCCCCGCTACGACAGCCGCGACCAACTGCTGGACTACTGCAGCCGCTCGGCACACCCGGTGGGCCGGCTGCTGCTGCACCTGTACGGCATAGACGATGCCCGCTCGCTGGCGCAAAGCGACGCCATCTGCGGCGCGCTGCAACTCATCAACTTTTGGCAGGACCTGAGCGTGGACCTGCCGCGCGGGCGCTGCTACCTGCCGGCGGCCGACGCGCGGCACCATGGCGTGGACCCGCTGCGCCTGCACGCCGAAGGCGACACGCCGGCCAGCCAGGCCCTGGTGAAGGAGTTGGTGCAATGGGCCCGCAGCCTGATGCTGCAGGGCGCCCCGCTGGCACTGCGCCTGCCCGGCCGCGTGGGCTGGGAACTGCGCTTGGTGGTGTGCGGGGGATTGCGCATCACGCAGCAAATTGCAACGCTACAGTACCGCACCGTGCGCCAACGCCCGCGCCTGCACGCCTTGGACCTGGCCCGGGTGCTGTGGCAGGCGCTGACGCTGCCGCGGCACCTGAAACACGACGCCCCTGCTCCCTGACGAACCGCACCACGCCGCCCTGCCGATGACGCCCCAACAATATGTGCAGGACAAGGCCGCCGGCAGCGGGTCTTCGTTCTACTACGCCTTCCTGTTCCTGCCCGCACCGCGCCGCGCCGCCATCACCGCCTTCTACGCCTTCTGCCGCGAGGTGGACGACGTGGTGGACGAAGTGGCCGACACCGGCGTGGCCGCCACCAAGCTGGCCTGGTGGCGCAAGGAGGTGGCGCAGTCCTACGCCGCGCTGCCCACCCACCCGGTGATGCAGGCGCTGATGCCGCACACGTCCACCTTCGGCATCGAGGCCCGGCACCTGCTGGCCATCATCGACGGTTGCCAGATCGACCTGGAACAGTCGCGCCACCTGGACTGGGAAGGCCTGCAGCACTACTGCCACCTGGTGGCCGGCGTGGTGGGCGAGGTGGCGGCCAACATCTTCGGCCGCACCCAGGACGCCACCCTGCAGTACGCCCACAAGCTGGGCCTGGCGCTGCAGCTCACCAACATCATCCGCGACGTGGGCGACGACGCCCGTCGCGGGCGCATCTACCTGCCGCTGTCGGAACTGCAGCGCTTTGACGTGAAGGGCCACGAAATCCTCAAGCGCCAGGCCCCCTGGGGCTACAGCGAGCGCTTCACCGCGCTGATGAAATTCCAGGCCGAACGCGCGCACCGCAGCTACGACGAGGCCCTGGCCCTGCTGCCCGAAGCCGACCGCGTGGCGCAAAAGCCCGGGCTGATGATGGCCAACATCTACCGCACCCTGCTGCGCGAAATTGAAGCCGACGGCTTCCAGGTGCTGCACCAGCGCACCTCGCTCACACCGCTGCGCAAGCTGTGGATCGCGGCCAAGACCCACTTGCGCGGTCGGTGAGCAGCGCTGCCAGCAAGCCCCTGCGGGTGGCCGTGCTGGGGGCCGGCTGGGCCGGCCTGGCCGCCGCCGTGCAGGCCAGCGCTGACGGCCACGAGGTCACCGTGCTGGAAATGGCGGCACAGACCGGCGGCCGCGCGCGCCGGGGTGGCGTGCTGGCCAGCGGCCTGGCCTTTGACAATGGCCAGCACATCCTGATCGGCGCCTATGCCCAGACCCTGGCCCTGATGCGCCGTGTGGGCCTGGACCCCGACGCGCTGCTGCTGCGCCAGCCGCTCACCCTGGTGGACGCCCAGGGCCGCGGCCTGGCCCTGCCGCCGGGCCGACCGGTGCCCGCGCTGCTGCGGGCCCTGTGGCACGCCAAACACTGGCCGCTGGGACTGCGCTGGCAACTGCTGCAGGGCTGCGCGGGCTGGGCCTTCAACGGCTTCAGCTGCCCGGCGCACTGGAACGTGGCGCGCCTGACCGCACACTGGCCTGACGAACTGGTCAACGAGCTGATCGAGCCGCTGTGCGTGGCGGCGCTGAACACGCCCATGGCCCAGGCCAGCGCGGCGGTCTTCCTGCGCGTGCTGCGCGACGCGCTGTTTTCGGCCCCCGGCGCCAGCGACCTGATGCTGCCGCGGGTGGACCTGAGCCAGTTGCTGCCCGAAGCCGCCAACACCTGGCTGCGGCGCCAGGGTGCGCAGCTGCAACTGCGCACCCGTGCCCAGGCCCTGGTGCCGGCCGGCCGTGGCTGGCAGGTGGACGGCCAGGCCTTCGACGCCGTGGTGCTGGCCACCAGCGCGGTGGAAGCGGCCCGCTTGGCCGCGCCGCATGCGCCGGCCTGGGCGTCCCAGGCGCGCGCGCTGCAGCACGAGCCCATCGTCAGCGTGCTGCTGCATGCGCCGGACGCGCGCCTGCCCCATCCCATGCTGGCCCTGCGCACCAACCGCTACGCGCCGGCGCAGTTCGTGTTCGACCTGGGCCAGCTGCGGCGCGACAAGGACGCGGCCGAAGGCATGTTGTGCTTTGTGATCAGCGGGGCGGGTTCCTGGCTGGACCAAGGCGCCGACACCATCACCACCGCGGTGATGGCGCAGGCCAAGGACCAGTTGCCCATGCTGCTGGGCAAGGCGCTGCGCTGCGCCCAGGTGGTGACCGAGCGCCGCGCCACCTTCGCCTGCACGCCCGACCTGCGCCGGCCCGACCCCCAGGTGGCACCGGGCCTGCTGGCCGCGGGCGACTACGTGGCCGGCCCCTACCCCGCCACGCTGGAAGGTGCGGTGCGCTCAGGCCTGTCAGCGGGGGCGGCCATCGCGCGGGCGGCGGCCGGGGGCTGAGCGTTCAACGCGCGCCACGTCTCGCGAAGGGCGCCGCCAGCGGCTCGCCCACGAACACCGATTGCTGCGGCCAGGCCACGCTCTTCCAATAGGCCTCGATGGCGGTGGCGCCCTGGGCGTAATGCGCCATCAACACCAGCGGGTGCGGAAACTTCTGCAGGTGGTTGCAGGGCTCGCTGGCCGCACCGTGGCTGGCCGTGGCTCCGGCGGCGATCCAGTCCAGTGCGGTGGATTGGTCGTGCGCCCGGTCCAGCACGCCCCCCAAGGACGTCAGGTGGTCGGCCAAGGCCCCAGGGGCCAGCGGCGGCAGATCCAGCCCCGCCATGTTCATCAGCCCCACCTGCAGCACGGCCACCGGCCCCGGGCTGTCGTGCAGGGCGGCGGCGGCCTGCGCCGCCGGCATCACCAGCGGCTTCAGGCCCAGGGCCGCGAAAGGCGACGGCGTGGCCGCCGGCGGGTAGAGGGCGGCGCGCACATTGCGCGCCGCGTCCCCGGTGGTCAGCAGCAAGGCCAGCGCGGGCGGCGCACCGCGCTGACCCAAGGTGGCGTCCGAGGCCAGGCCGCGGTCGATCATCTCCCGCGCCTGGGCCACATTCAACGCGGCCAACTGCATGCTGGGGCGAAACGACAGGTCGGTGGCTGGCCGGGCCGTGGCGACATTGAAGTAAGGCGAAGTCCGGCTGCGGCCGCAGCTGTGGTTGCACAGTTCAGCGTCGTATCCCAGGGCCAGCGCGCCGGACAAGGAATTGCACCCCACCCCGAAGGGCTGCACCCAGGCCAGCGCCAGGGCCTGGATGGCGGACTTGGACGGCGGGCCGAAATGGCGGTCGATGGCGTCGCGCAGGGCCTCGAACTCCGCCAGGCTCAGGCGCGCGCCCAGCGGCAGCTTCAGCCGCAGCACCTGCTCGGGCGCCAGGCCGCGCTGCTTCAGGTAGTGCTGGCCCACGGCCACCGAGTACGGATCGGCGGTGTTGATCACCAGCCCCAACTGCGAGGCCTGCAGACGACCGCTCAAGCGCGGCACGTTCACCCGCGACGGCACCGGCACCGCAGCGCTGGGGCTGTGGGGCGTGCCGGAGGCCGGCGGCGGCAGGGATTCCAGCAGGTCCTCCTGGCCCGGGGCGGACGCCGCCCGGGCCTGGGCGAGGGCCGACGCCATCGACAGGCAGACCAGCAAAAATGCAACAGCCCCAGCCATCCACCATGCGCCCTGGCTTTTCGTCATGCAAAATACGCCCCAGAGGGAACACCCCATGTCGACCAAGAAGGAACACACCACCCCGACCATCCAGGTCATGGAGCGCATGTTTTCGCTGCTGGACCTGCTGGCCGCGCACCAGGACCCGGTGTCGCTGAAGGAAATCAGCGAGCGCACCGGCCTGCACCCCAGCACGGCGCACCGCATTCTGAACGACCTGGCCATTGGCCGTTTCGTCGACCGGCCGGAAGCCGGCAGCTACCGCCTGGGCATGCGCTTGCTGGAACTGGGCAACCTGGTGAAGGCGCGGCTGGACGTGCGCGACGCCGCCCTGGGCCCGATGCGCGAACTGCACAAGCTGACCCACCAGCCGGTGAACCTGTCGGTGCGCCAGGGCGACGAGATCGTCTACATCGAGCGCACCTACAGCGAACGATCGGGCATGCAGGTGGTGCGCGCAGTGGGCGGCCGGGCGCCGCTGCACCTCACCTCCGTGGGCAAGCTGTTCCTGGCCCAGGACGACCCCTCGCGCGTGCGCGCCTATGCCACCCGCACCGGCCTGGCCGGCCACACCCGCAACAGCATCACCGAGGTCACCCGGCTGGAGCGGGAACTCAGCCAGGTGCGCGCCACCGCCACCGCGCGCGACGACGAAGAACTGGAACTGGGCGTTCGCTGCCTGGCCGCTGGCATCTTCGACGACCAGGGCAAACTGGTGGCCGGGCTGTCCATCTCGGCGCCGGCCGACCGCTTGGAAGAAAGCTGGCTGGACCGCGTGAAGAGCACTGCGGCGCAAATCTCGCTGGCACTGGGCTACCGCGGTTGACCCCGCTCGGCTGAAAAAAGCATCGGCCCCTCGGGGCCGATGTTCGGTCTGGGCGGCGGCCCGTCCTTCAGGAGATGGGTCGCACCTGCGCCAGCGGGGCCTGGGTGTGGGTGTCGGTGAGCCAGCGGCGCACCCGTTCGGCGTCGCCCAGGCGGCTGTACTTGCCGGCCGAATCCAGGAACACCATGATCAGCTTGCGCCCGGCCAGTTTGGCCTGCATCACCAGGCAGCGGCCGGCCTCGGCGATGTAGCCGGTCTTCTGCAGACCGATCTCCCATTCGGGGTTGGTCACCAGGCGGTTGGTGTTGCGAAAGCTCATCACCCGCGAGCCGACGGCCACGCTGGCTTCGGGCGAGGTGGACAGGTCGCGGATCATGGGCTGCTGGTAGGCCGCACGCACCAGCGTGGCCAGGTCGCGCGCACTGCTCTGGTTGTCGCTGGACAGCCCCGTGGGCTCCACATAACGCGTCTCGCGCATGCCCAGCACCTGGGCCTTGCGGTTCATGGCCCCGACGAATGCAGGCAGCCCGCCGGGGTAGTGCCGGCCCAGCGCATTGGCGGCGCGGTTTTCCGACGCCATCAGCGCCAGATGCAGCATCTCGCCACGGGTGAGTTGGGTGCCGGGACGCAGGCGCGAGCGGCTGTTCTTTTCGGTGTCGCGGTCCTCTTCGGTGATGGTCAGCACCTCGTCCAGGGGCTGGTGCAATTCGGCCACCACCAGCGCGGTCATCAGCTTGGTGATGGATGCGATCGGCAGCACCGCCTGCGGGTTCTTGCTGAACAGCACCTCGTTGGTGTCCTGGTCCACCACCAGGGCGACGCTGGACTTCAGCTCCAGCGGGTCTTCCATGCCATGCAGGCCCAGCACCTGGCCGTAGGACAGCTTGGGCGGCTCGGCCGGCACGTGGGCCACGCGGATGATGCTGGCGCGCTGCGGCACGGCCACCAGCACGCGGCGGCCCTTGCGGTTGACCACCACCATGGTCTTGCCAGCCCGCGCGCCTCGGGCAGCGGCCACATGGCGCCCACCCGCTTTGTTGCGCACGCCATGCTTGGCGGCGCCATGGGCGACGGGCTTGGCCTTGGCGGCCACCGGCTTGGCCTTGCGCGCCATGGCATCCACCGGGGTGAAAACCATGGAGAAAGCCACCAGAAGGGCCCCCAACGACAAATTGGCGAACAGTTTTTTCATCGAGTTGTCACTTCCGACCCGAGGGCCGCGGCAAGGCCGGAGTTTAGGGCACAGCAAAAACACGCGCAAGATCATGAACTTGCGCAAGATTCCTCAAGTTCCGGGGGGTGTTTACCCCCGGAACCCGCGTTCCCCAGGTTGGAACCCGAAGGTTTCGAGGCCTTCAGCCCTGGGCCGCCACGCGCTCGGTGTTGCTGTGCAGCTTGTTCAGGGCCGACAGGTAGGCCTTGGCGGAGGCGACCACGATGTCCGGGTCGGACCCCACGCCGTTGACCACGCGCCCGCCCAGTTGCAGCCGCACCGTCACTTCGCCCTGTGATTCTGTGCTGCCGCTGGTGATGGCATTGACCGAATACAGCAGCATCTCGGCGCCACTTTGCACTTTGGACTCGATGGCCTTCAGGCTGGCATCCACCGGCCCATTGCCCTCGCTTTCGACGTTGTGCTCGGTGCCGCCGGCGGCAAAGCTGACGCGGGCGTGCGGACGTTCACCCATCTCGCTTTTCTGGCTCATGGACAGCAGGCGGTAGTGTTCCCGCTCGCTGGTGACGCTCTCGTCGCCCATCAACGCGATGATGTCCTCGTCGAAGATCTCGCTCTTGCGGTCGGCCAGGTCCTTGAAGCGTGCGAACGCCGCGTTGACCTCGGCCTCGGATTCGGTCTCGATGCCCAGTTCCTGCAGCCGCTGCTTGAAGGCGTTGCGCCCGCTCAACTTGCCCAGCACGATCTTGTTGGCGCTCCAGCCCACGTCTTCGGCCCGCATGATTTCGTAGGTGTCGCGCGCCTTGAGCACGCCGTCCTGGTGGATGCCGCTGGCATGCGCGAAGGCGTTGGCCCCCACCACCGCCTTGTTGGGCTGCACCACGAAGCCGGTGGTCTGGCTCACCATGCGCGAGGCCGGCACGATCTGCGTGGTGTCGATGCCCAGGTCCAGCCCGAAGTAGTCGCGGCGCGTCTTCACCGCCATCACCACCTCTTCCAGGCTGCAGTTGCCAGCGCGCTCGCCCAGGCCGTTGATGGTGCATTCCACCTGCCGCGCACCGCCAATCTGCACCCCGGACAGCGAGTTGGCCACCGCCATGCCCAGGTCGTTGTGGCAGTGCACGCTCCAGATCGCCTTGTCGGAGTTCGGGATGCGCTCACGCAGGTTCTTGATGAAGTTGCCATAGAGCTCGGGGATCGCGTAGCCCACGGTGTCGGGGATGTTCAGCGTGGTGGCGCCTTCGCTGATCACCGCTTCCAAGACCCGGCACAGGAAGTCAGGGTCGCTGCGGTAGCCGTCCTCGGGCGAGAACTCCACGTCGGCACACAGGTTGCGCGCGAAGCGCACCGCCAGCTTGGCTTGTTCAAACACCTGGTCGGGTGTCATCCGCAGCTTCTTTTCCATGTGCAGCGCACTGGTGGCGATGAAGGTGTGGATGCGCGAACGCGCCGCCGGTGCCAGCGCTTCCGCGGCGCGCGAGATGTCGCGGTCGTTGGCGCGTGCCAGCGAGCACACCGTGCTGTCCTTGATGTGGCTGGCAATCGCCTTCACCGCCTCGAAGTCACCGTTGCTGCTGGCCGCGAAGCCGGCTTCGATCACGTCGACCCGCAGTCGCTCCAGCTGGCGCGCGATGCGCAGCTTTTCGTCGCGCGTCATGCTGGCGCCGGGCGATTGTTCGCCGTCACGCAAGGTGGTGTCGAAGATGATGAGCTTGTCGGCCATCAGGCACTCCAGAGGTCGGTGGGACAAATGACAACGGCCCGCTGTGTTTTCACAAGCGGGCCGTTGATCGGGGGAATTTTGACAGGTCGAGTCAGATCAGCGGGCCCGGGGCACGCCTAGCAGCAGCGAAGAAGCGATCTGGTACGACATGGAAACAATATAGCACGGGCATCCCCAGCCCAGAGGGCGGGTGAACCAGGGGTCAGCGGTGCAGGCCGATCTCTTCGGGCTCGTCGGTGGAGGTGGCAATGACGCTGGTGCGCATGCCCTTGTAGCGGCGCCACCCATAGATGACATAGCCCGACAGGCCGTAAAGGCAGAACAGGCCGAACAGCACCCGCGGCGGGTCCAGGCTGATCAGCGCGATGCCCAGCATGATGGCCACCAGCACGATGAAGGGCACGGTGCGCCGCCCGCCGAAGACCTTGAAGCTGTAGAAGGGCGCGTTGGTCACCATCGTCAGGCCGGCGAACAGCGTCACCGCGAAGGCCGACCAGGCCACCCAGTCGATCTTGCTCACGCCGCGCAGGCCGGCGTCGTCCACCACCCAGATCAGGCCCATCACCAGGGCGGCGGCGGCCGGACTGGGCAGGCCCTGGAAGTAGCGCTTGTCCACCACACCAATGTTCACGTTGAACCGCGCCAGCCGCAGCGCGGCACCGGCGATGTAGACGAAAGCCGGGATCCAGCCCAGCTTGCCCATGTCCTTCAAGGCCCACTGGTAGACGATGAGGGCCGGCGCGGCGCCGAAGCTGACCATGTCGGCCAGACTGTCCATCTGTTCGCCGAAGGCGCTCTGCGTGTTGGTCATGCGCGCCACGCGGCCGTCCAGGCTGTCCAGCACCGCGGCGGCGAAAATGGCGATGCAGGCGGTTTCGAAGCGGCCATTGCCCGCCATCACGATGGCGTAGAAGCTGGCAAACAGCGCGCTCAGCGTGATGGCATTGGGCAGTGCGTAGATGCCCTTGCGGCGCGGGCGGGGCGCTTCGGCGGGTTCCGCGACGTCCAGGTCGTCGGCCGGATCGACGGGTTCGTTCATGGGGCGCGAGGATACCGCAGCAAGGCATGAAAAAAGCCGCCCGAGGGCGGCCTTTCGAAACCGGCGCAGAACCAATCAGTTGCGGCTCTTGTCCACCAGCTTGTTGGCCTTGATCCAGGGCATCATGGCGCGCAGCTTCTCGCCCACCACTTCGATGTTGTGGTCGGCGGTCAGGCGGCGGCGGCTCAGCAGCGTGGGCGCGCCGGCGCGGTTTTCCAGGATGAAGCTCTTGGCGTATTCGCCGGTCTGGATGTCCTTCAGGCACTGGCGCATCGCGTTCTTGGTGTCCTCGGTCACGATCTTGGGGCCGGTGACGTACTCGCCATATTCAGCGTTGTTGCTGATCGAGTAGTTCATGTTCGCGATGCCGCCTTCGTAGATCAGGTCCACGATCAGCTTCAGCTCGTGCAGGCATTCGAAGTAGGCCATCTCGGGCGCGTAGCCGGCTTCCACCAGGGTTTCGAAGCCCGCCTTGATCAACTCGACGGTGCCACCGCACAGCACGGCCTGCTCTCCGAACAGGTCGGTTTCAGTCTCTTCGCGGAAGTTGGTCTCGATGATGCCGGCCTTGCCACCGCCATTGGCAGCGGCGTAGCTCAGGGCCAGGTCGCGCGCCTTGCCGGTCTTGTCGGCGTGCACGGCGATCAGGTGCGGCACGCCGCCGCCCTGGGTGTAGGTGTTGCGCACGGTGTGGCCGGGGGCCTTGGGCGCCACCATCCAGACGTCGATGTCCTCGCGCGGCACCACCTGGCCGTAGTGCACGTTGAAGCCGTGCGCAAAAGCCAGGCTGGCGCCTGCCTTCATGTTGGGCGCCACATCGGCGTTGTACACGGCCGCGATCTGCTCGTCGGGCAGCAGGATCATCACCACGTCGGCGGTCTTCACCGCGTCGGCGATCTCGGCCACCTTCAGGCCGGCCTTCTCGGCCTTGGACCAGCTGGCACCGCCCTTGCGCAGGCCGACCGTGACCTTCACGCCGGAATCGTTCAGGTTCTGCGCGTGCGCATGGCCCTGCGAGCCGTAACCAATGATGGTGACATTCTTGCCCTTGATGAGGGACAGGTCGGCGTCTTTGTCGTAGTAAACCTTCATGGATGATCTCCGTAGGATGTTCTGGCGGGAAGGGATGTGTGTCAGACCCTGAGGATCCGCTCGCCGCGACCGATCCCGCTGGTGCCGGTGCGCACGGTTTCAAGAATGGCGGTGCGGTCGATCGCTTCGATGAAAGCGTCCAACTTGCCCGCGTCGCCGGTCAGTTCCAGCGTGTAGCTTTTTTCGGTGACGTCGATGATGCGGCCGCGGAAGATGTCGGCCATGCGCTTCATCTCCTCGCGCTCCTTGCCCACCGCGCGCACCTTGATCAGCATGAGTTCGCGCTCGGTGAAGCTGCCTTCGGTCAGGTCGACCACCTTCACCACCTCGATCAGGCGGTTCAGGTGCTTGGTGATCTGCTCGATCACTTCGTCCGAGCCGGTGGTGACAATGGTCATGCGCGACAGCGACGCATCTTCGGTCGGCGCCACGGTCAGGCTTTCGATGTTGTAGCCGCGGGCGGAAAACAGCGCCACCACACGGGACAGGGCGCCCGGCTCGTTCTCGAGCAGCACGGCAATGATGTGTTTCATGATCGTCTCTCCTGGCGGGGTTCTTCAGCACCGGTGGCGGTAACCGCCGGGCCTTGGCCTCGCCCTTCGAAGGTTGTTTGTGCGGCCGAGTGCTTCGGGCCGTCCGGCACCGCACGACGAGGGCAGCGGTGACCGCCCTCGCCCGCTGGCGCCTTCAGGCCCTCACAGTTCCTCGGCCCCCAGCAGCATCTCGGTGATGCCCTTGCCCGCCTTGACCATCGGCCACACGTTTTCGGTGGGGTCGGTGCGCACGTCCAGGAAGAAGGTGCGGTCCTTGTGCCTGAGCATTTCCTTCAGCGCCGGCTCCACCTCGCTGGGCCGCTCGATCTTCAGGCCGATGTGGCCGTAGGCCTCGGCCAGCTTCACGAAATCGGGCAGGGCATCCATGTAGCTGTGCGAGTACCGGCCCTGGTAGTCCAGTTCCTGCCACTGCCGCACCATGCCCAGGTAGCGGTTGTTCAGCGCCACCACCTTCACCGGCGTCTTGTACTGCTGGCAGGTGGACAGTTCCTGGATGCACATCTGGATGCTGCCCTCGCCGGTGATGCAGAACACTTCCGAATCGGGTTTGGCCAGCTTGATGCCCATGGCGTAGGGCAGGCCCACGCCCATGGTGCCCAGGCCGCCGGAGTTGATCCAGCGGCGCGGCTCCTGGAAGGGGTAGTACTGTGCGGCCCACATCTGGTGCTGGCCGACGTCGCTGGTGATGTAGGTGTCGATGTTCTGGGTCAGGCGGGCCAGCGTTTCCACCACGAACTGCGGCTTGATGACCTCGTCGCTGTTCTTGTAGACCAGACAATCGCGCTTGCGCCAGTCGTTCACCTGGCTCCACCACGATGCGATGGCGGCCTTCTCGGGGCGTGAGGGGTTCTCGCGCAGGTGGCCGATCATTTCCTGCAGCACATCCTTCACGTCGCCGACGATGGGGATGTCCACCTTCACCCGCTTGGAAATCGACGAGGGGTCGATGTCGATGTGGATGATCTTGCGCTCCACCGAGGCGAAGTGCTTGGGGTTGCCGATCACGCGGTCGTCAAAGCGCGCGCCGATGGCCAGCAGCACGTCGCAGTGCTGCATGGTCATGTTCGCTTCGTAGGTGCCGTGCATGCCCAGCATGCCGAGGAACTTGGGGTCGGACGCCGGCGTTGCGCCCAGGCCCATCAGGGTGTTGGTGCAAGGAAAGCCCAGCAGGTCGCTCAGTTCTCGCAGTTCGGCCGTGGCATTGCCCAGGATCACGCCGCCGCCGCTGTAGATGTAGGGCCGCTTGGCCGACATCAGCAACTGCATGGCCTTGCGGATCTGCCCGCCGTGGCCCTTTTTCACCGGGTTGTACGAGCGCATCTCCACCTTGTCCGGGTAGACATAGGGGCAGGTCTTCAGCGACACGTCCTTGGGGATGTCCACCACCACCGGGCCGGGGCGGCCGGTGCGGGCGATGTGGAAGGCTTTCTTCAGCGTGACGGCCAGGTCGCGCACATCCTTCACCAGGAAGTTGTGCTTGACCACCGGGCGCGTGATGCCCACGGTGTCGCATTCCTGGAAGGCGTCCAGGCCGATGGCGGCGGTGGGCACCTGGCCGGTGATGATCACCATGGGGATGCTGTCCATGTAGGCGGTGGCAATGCCGGTGACGGCATTGGTCACGCCCGGGCCGCTGGTGACCAGGGCCACGCCCACATCGCCGGTGGCGCGGGCATAGCCGTCGGCGGCATGCACGGCGGCCTGCTCGTGGCGCACCAGCACGTGCTGCATGGTGTCCTGGCGGTACAGGGCGTCGTAGATGTAAAGCACAGAGCCACCGGGGTAGCCCCAGATGTACTTCACACCCTCGGCCTGCAGGCAGCGGACCAGGATTTCGGACCCGTTCGGGTCGGCTTGGGGGGAGGGGGAATTCGGTTGCGCCGATGCGGCGCGCTTGACTTCCGCGGCAGACATGTCCATTTCGAACCTTTGTGAATTTCTCTGACGAAAAACCATTGGTGCTCCTTCACGCACCCTCGTGGGGTGGCTGTGGAGCCTGCGCGATCAAAAAAACATGGCCGCCTGAGGGTCGAGCGGCCAGCTTAAGACCAGTGTCGCTTTGTGCGAAGCAGCATTATCGCACCGGTTTCGGGCGCCCCGACACGTTCGCCAACAGCAAGGCTTCGTTCAGGGTGGGTGAGACATAATCCCGCCGCCTTTTCATGCCGGCGCCGCTGCCTTGGCCACAGACAAAGAACTGACGGATTTCCTCAAGAGCGTCGAGAAGCGCGCCTTCAAACGCACGGCCTACACCGTGCGAGATGAAGATGCTGCGCTCGATGTGGTGCAGGACGCCATGATCCGCCTGGCCGAGAGGTATGCCGACCGCCCCGCAGCGGAACTGCCACTGCTGTTCCAGCGCATCCTGTCCAACGCCACGATGGACTGGTTCCGGCGCCAAAAAGTCCGCAATGCGGTGATGCAGAACCTGTCGGATTTCGAATCCGACGGCGATGATGGCGACTTCGACCTGCTGGAAACCCTGGCCACCGGCGAGGGCAGCCTGGGCGCCGAGAGCGCGGCCGACTCGGTCAGTCGGGCCCAGATCCTGCTGGTGATCGAAGGTGAAGTGGCCCAGTTGCCCGGCCGTCAACGCGAAGCCTTCCTGCTGCGTTACTGGGAGGAACTCGATGTCGCCGAAACCGCCGCTGTCATGGGCTGTTCCGAGGGCAGCGTGAAGACGCACTGCTCCCGGGCGGTTCACACTTTGGCCAAGGCCCTTCGGGCAAAGGGAATCTCGCTGTGAACTACGTCACCCCTCAACGCCCCCATCCCTCGTCGGATGACCTGCAGGCCCGCCTGGCCCTGAACCTGACCGCCCGCCTGTCCGAGCAGGCCGACCACCTGCCCCACGACATTTCCGAACGCCTGCGCGTGGCCCGCGAACAAGCCGTGGAACGCGCGCGTCAATCGCGCCGGCTGGCCGCCGTCCCCGCCGTCCAGGTGCAGGCCTCCGGCACGGCCGTGCTGTCCGGCCCACCCTCGCTGTGGTTACGCCTGGCCTCCTTCCTGCCCCTGGTGGTGCTGGCCGCCGGCATGGTGCTGATCAACCATGTGAATGTGCGTGACGAGATCAACGCCGCGGCTGAAATCGACGCCGCCTTGCTGGCCGACGACCTGCCGCCCGCGGCCTACCTGGACCCGGGCTTCTCGGAATTCCTGAAGTCGCCGGACGGGCCATGATCCACCTCAGGACGTCGCGGTTCGGTGGCCGGCCTTGCCTGCACGGCTTGCTCGGCGTGCTGGCCGGCGTCGCTCTGATGGCCGGCCTGGCCGGCAGCGCCTTCACGGCACGGGCGCAGGACACTGCGACAGCCGTCCTCAGCAAGGCAGAGGGTCCTTCCTGGCAGTCCCTCAGCCTGGCGCAACGCACGGCGCTGGCGCCCATGGAACGCGACTGGGCCGGCATTGACGCAACCCGCAAGGCCAAGTGGCTGGAAGTGGCGGCGCGCTTCTACAGCCTGCCGAAGCCCGAGCAGCAGCGGATCCAGGAGCGCATGCGCGCCTGGGTGGCCATGTCGCCGCAACAGCGCGGCCGGGCCCGGCTCACGTTCCAGGAGTCACGCCAGTTGGCACCGCAGGAACGCCAGGAACGCTGGGAGGCCTACCAGAACCTGCCGCCCGAACGGCGTGCCGCCCTGGAACAACGCCTTCACACCACCGGCCCGTCGGCGGCCGACGCCCGCGACGCCCAGCGCGGGCGCGAGAAGAAGGTGGTCATCAACCCGCCGGGCCGGGAAGCCGGCCCCGGCAAGGTGGTGGCCCCCACCGTGGTCCAGGCTCAGAACGGTGCCACCACGTCCTTGGTGAACAAGCTGGCCTCGCCACCGGTGCACCAGCAACCGGGCATGCCCAAGATCGCGGCCACATCCAACTTCGTGGACCGCACCACGTTGCTGCCCAAGCGCGGCCCCCAAGGGGCTGAGTCCCGCGGGGTGGCCAGTGCCGCCTCCGCGCCCGCGGGCACGCGCAACACCCCATGACCGCCGGCCCGGCCGGCACCCTTGACGCCAAACCCCCGGCCAGCGCCGGGCTGCAGGCCCCCGCCCTGTGGCGACGCCTGGCCTGCATGCTGTACGAGGGCGTGGTGCTGTTCGGCGTGGTCATGATCTTCGGCTACCTGTATTCCAGCCTCACCCAGCAGCGCCATGCCTTGCAGGGCACCACCGGGCTTCAGGTCTTCATCTTCCTGGTCCTGGGCATTTACTTTGGCTGGTTCTGGAGCCGTGGTGGGCAGACCGTGGCCATGAAGGCCTGGCACCTGCGCGTGGTGGACGCCCAAGGCCGGCCGGTGGGCCAAGGCCGGGCCGTGCTGCGCTACGCCCTGGCCTGGTTGTGGTTCCTGCCCGCGCTGGCTTCGCTGCATTTCGCGGGCCTGAAGGGTGGCGGCACCATCGCGCTGCTGCTGCTGTCCGGTGTGGCTGTCTATGCCGCGCTGACGCTGCTGCGGCCTGACCGCCAGTTCTTCCACGATGCCCTGTGCGGCACCCGCCTCATCGACTGCAGGCCGGCCCTGCCTGCAGCGCCGGCAAAATAGTCGGATGAACAATCCGCACAAGGGCCGCACCGGGCTGGACCGCATCGTCCGGGCCGCCGGCTACTCCCTGCAGGGCCTGGCCGCCGCGCTGCGCCACGAAAGCGCCTTCCGCCAGGAAGCCGCCCTGGCCATGGTGATGTTGCCAGCCGCCTTCTGGGTCGGTCGTGGTTGGGTCGAAGTGGCGCTGTTGGCCGGCAGCGTGGTGCTGGTGCTGATCGTCGAGCTGATGAACTCGGCCGTGGAAGCGGTGGTGGACAGGGTGTCGCTGGATCTGCATGAGCTGTCCAAGCGCGCCAAGGACATTGGCAGCGCCGCGGTGATGCTGGCCTTGCTTCTGTGCGCCGGCATCTGGGCTGCCGCCGTGTGGCAGCGCTGGGGTGCTGCATGAATGCGCCCCGTCCCTTCTCGGTGTGCGTGTACTGCGGCTCACGCTTCGGCGAACGCCCTGCCTACAGCCAGATGGCTCAGGCGCTGGGCACAGCCATCGGCGCGCGCGGCTGGCGCCTGGTGTACGGCGGCGGCAACGTGGGGTTGATGGGCACGGTGGCCGACGCCACCCTGGCCGCCGGCGGCCAGGTGCTGGGCGTCATCCCCGACAGCCTGATGCGGCGCGAAGTGGGTCATCCCGCCCTGACCGAACTGCACGTGGTGCAGACCATGCACCAGCGCAAGCAGCTGATGGCCGAGCATGCCGACGCCTTCGTCGCCCTGCCCGGCGGCATCGGCACGCTGGAAGAACTGTTCGAGGTGTGGTCCTGGCGCCACCTGGGCTACCACGGCAAGCCGCTGGCGCTGCTGGACGTGGAGGGCTTCTACCAGCCGCTGCTGGGCTTTCTGCAGCACACCCAGGCCGAAGGTTTTGTCAGTGCCGAACAGCAGGCCATGCTGACAGTTCACACCGAGCCTGCCGCCCTGCTGGACAAGCTGGCCGCAGCCAGCCCGGGCGGGCCGGCCAACTACCGGCGCATCTAGGCGGCCGCGCCAGCAGGCGTCAGACCGCCGCTTCGTCGGTTTCGCCGGTGCGAATGCGCACCACCTGCTCCACCGGCGAGACAAAGATCTTGCCGTCACCGATCTTGCCGGTTTTGGCGGCCTTGACGATGGCGTCGATGCAGCGGTCCACGTCGCTGTCCTTGATGACGATCTCGATCTTCACCTTGGGCAGGAAGTCCACCACGTACTCGGCACCGCGGTACAGCTCGGTGTGGCCCTTCTGGCGCCCGAAGCCCTTGACTTCCGTGACGGTGAGGCCGGACACGCCCACTTCGGCCAGCGCCTCGCGCACCTCTTCCAGCTTGAACGGCTTGATGACGGCGGTGATCTGCTTCATGGCGGGGGCTCCGGGGCGGGAAAAGGTTGACCGAATTTAAGCACGGAACTTCGAGGTGATGGGGTAGCGCCAATCGCGCCCGAAAGCGCGGTGGGTGATTCGAATGCCCACGGGCGCCTGGCGGCGCTTGTACTCGTTGACCTTGATGAGCCGCGTCACCCGTTCCACGTCGGCCGGGTTGAAGCCGGCGGCCACGATCTCGGCCAGGCCCTGGTCGTCTTCCATGTAGCGCGAAAGAATCGCGTCCAGCACGTCGTAGGGCGGCAGGCTGTCCTGGTCCTTCTGGTCGGGCCGCAGTTCGGCCGAAGGTGGCCGGGTGATGATGCGCTCAGGAATCACCGGCCCCACGCTGCCGTCGGCGCGCAGCGTGGGCTGCTGGTTCTTCCACTCGCACAGGCGGTAGACCAGGGTCTTGGCCACGTCCTTGATGACCGCGAAGCCGCCCGCCATGTCGCCGTACAGCGTGCAGTAGCCGGTGGCCATCTCGCTTTTGTTGCCGGTGGTCAGCACGATGGCGCCGTGCTTGTTGGACAGCGCCATCAGCAGCGTGCCGCGGATGCGGGCCTGGATGTTTTCTTCGGTGGTGTCCTCGGGCAGGCCGGCGAACTCCTGGCTCAGGCTGGTGCGGAAGGCATCGAACATGGGCACGATGGAGATTTCGTCGTAGCGCACGCCCAGGCGCTGGGCCATGTCGCGGGCGTCGATCCACGAGATGCTGGCGGTGTAGGGGCTGGGCATCATCACGGTGCGCACCTTGTCGGCGCCGAGTGCGTCCACCGCAATCGCCAGCACCAGGGCCGAATCCACCCCACCGGACAGGCCGATGATGGCGCCCGGGAAGCCGTTCTTGCCGATGTAATCGCGCACGCCGGTCACCAGCGCGGCCCAGGCTTGGGCTTCCAGCGACGGGGTGGCTTCCAGGCGGCCGGTCACGGCGCCATTGGCCGACACGTCCACCAGCAGCAGGTCGTCATCGAAGGTCCTGGCGCGTGCGGCCACGCGGCCTTGCGCGTCCAGCGCGAAGGACGCACCGTCGAACACCACCTCGTCCTGCCCGCCCACCAGGTGCGCATACAGCAGCGGCCGGCCGGTGGCGTGCACGCGCTCGGCCATGCGCTCCTCGCGCTCGCTGGCCTTGCCCAGGTGGAAGGGTGACGCGTTCAGCACGCACAGCACCTGGGCGCCTTGTGCGATGGCGGCCGCAGCGGGTTCGTCGTACCAGGCGTCTTCGCAGATCAGCAGGCCGCAGCGTAACCCGCCAACATCCAGCACCACGGCGCCCTGCCCCGCATCACGGCCGCTGGCGAAGTAGCGCCGTTCGTCGAAGACCTGGTAGTTGGGCAGTTCGCGCTTGCAATAGGTCTGGGTGATGAGCCCCCCCGCCAGCACCGAGGCCGCATTGAAGCGCTGCTGCACGGCGTGCGACTTGCTCCTAACATCACCCCGTTCACCAAACTGATGCGGATGCCCCACCACCACGTGCAAACCTTCCAGCGGGGCCAGCTCGGCCGCCAGCGCGGCCAGGGTGTTGGCGCAGGCCTTCATGAAGGCCGGGCGCAGCAGCAGGTCTTCCGGTGGGTAGCCGGTGAGCGCCAGTTCGGGCGCCAGCACCAGGCGCGCGCCCTGCGCGTGGGCGCTGCGGGCTGCGTCGGCGATGCGGCGCGCGTTGCCGGCCAGGCCCCCCACGGTGGCGTTCATCTGCACCAGGGCGATTCGAAGGGCTTGTGGGTCTGACATGAGCAATCGCTGGGTGGACCCAAAAGATTATGTCATCGGGGTGCATGAGGAACCCGCTTCGCTCGATGTGGCCGAGTGGAACGCCCTGCTCGAGCGCCAGGCCCAACCCACGCCCTTCATGCAACTGGAGTACCTGGCGGCGATGCACGCGTCCGACAGCGCGGTGGCGGCCTCCGGCTGGAAGCCGCGCTTCGTCACGCTGCGCCTCCAGGGTCAGCTGGCCGCCGCCGCACCGGCCTACGTGAAAAGCCATTCCTACGGCGAGTACGTGTTCGACTGGGCCTGGGCCAGCGCCTACCGCCAGCATGGCCTGCGCTACTACCCCAAGCTGCTGGTGGCGGTGCCCTTCACGCCGGTGCCCGGTTCACGCCTGCTGGCCGACAGCGCCCCCGCGCGGCAGGCGCTCTTGGCCGCGCTGCAGGGCCTGGCGCAGGAACAGGGCCTGTCTTCGGTGCACCTGCTGTTTCATGACGAAGCCGATGCGCTGGCCGCACAAGGGTTGGGCTGGATGGCCCGCCACAATGTGCAGTTCCACTGGACCCAGCGCGAGGGCGCCCCCTACACCAACTTCGCCGACTTCCTGGCTGCACTGCAGCGCGAGAAGCGCAAGAAGATCCAGCAGGAACGCCGCCGCGTGGCCGACGCCGGCGTGGTGTTCGACGTGTTGCAGGGCCCGGCCATCACCTCAGCGCACTGGGACTTCTTTCACCACTGCTACACCCTCACCTACGAGGCGCACCAGAGCACGCCCTACCTCACGCGCGAATTCTTCGCCCGGATGGCGGAGACCATGCCGGCGAACTGGCTGCTGTTCGTCGCCCAGCAAGGCGGCGAAGCGGTGGCCGCGTCGCTGGTGGCGCTGGACCCCGAGCGCCGGCGCGCCTTCGGCCGCTACTGGGGCGCCACGCGCCATATCCCCTGCCTGCACTTCGAGGCCTGCTACTACCAGCCGCTGCAGTGGTGCATCGCCCAGGGCTACGCCGCCTTCGAAGGCGGCGCGCAGGGCGAACACAAGATGGCGCGCGGCCTGCTGCCCGAGGCCACACGCTCGGCGCACTGGCTGGCGCACCCCGCCTTCGCCGACGCGGTGGATGACTTCCTGAAGCGCGAGGGCGAAGGCGTGGCGGCCTACGTGGACGAGTTGCGCGAGCGGGTGCCGTTCAAGGCTTGAAGTCGCCGCCCAGCACGGTGGCAAAGGCCGCCGGTTTCAGGTACTTGCGCAAGGCGGCGTTCACCTGCTCGACACTGAGTGCGGCGATCTCGTCGTCCACCTTTTGCGTCACCGCGAAACTGCGGCCCAGCTCCATCTGGGATGCCAGCGCCGAGGCCAGGTTGTCGTCCTGCGCGCGCGACAGGCGGCGCTGGCTCAGCAGGGCCTGCTTGCCGGCGTTCACCTCGGCGGCGGAGAAGCCGTCCTTCAGCGCGCGGTCCACCTCTTCCTTGAAGGCCCGCTCCACCTTGTCGCGGTTGGCCGGCGCGAAGATGGCGCTGAGCTGCCACACCGAGTGCGACTCGCGGGCGCTCCAGCCGACCGAGCTCCACACGCCATAGGACAGGCCTTCGCGCTCGCGGATGCGGTTCCACAGCCGCGAATCGGAACTGCCGCCCAGCAGGAAGTTGGCCAGCATGAAAGACGCGTAGTCGCTGTCCCGGTCCGACAGCGGCACGCTTTGCACCACGCCCAGCACGGCGTTCTGCTTGTCGGGCGTGGTGATCACGGCCCGGTCGCGTGCGCGTTCGTACAGCGGGCGCGGCACGCGCTGGTAGGGCGCCCGTGCGGCCCAGTTGCCGAATTCGGCTTCCAGGGTCTGTCGCAGCGCGGCGGCGTCGAAGTCGCCCACCGCGGCGAACTCAGCGTTCGCAGCGCCAAAGAAATCGGCATGGAAGGCGCGCACGCGCTCCGGCGACAAGGCCGCGGCGTCGGCTTCCAGTTCGGCAAAGTCGCGCTCATGGCGCGGGTCGCCCTTGGCATAAGGGTTGCCGGCGCGCGCCAGTGCCACCGCCACCAGGCCTTGCGGGTCGGTGCGGCGGTCGGCCCAGCGGGCGCGCTGCTGGCGCTGCACTTCTTCGAACGCGGGCTGGGGGAAGCTGGGTTCGCGCAGCAACTGGCTCACCAGCTTCACCGCGTCCACGATGTGCTCGCGGCGCGTGGTCAGCGACACCGACACGCCCTCGGCATCACCATGGATGGCCATCTCGGTCTTCAGCGCGTCCAGGCGGTCCTGGATCTGCTGGCGGCTCAGGTTCTTGCTGCCCTTGTCCAGCAAGGCTGCCACCATCACCGCTTCGGCCTGCCGGCCTTGCAGGCTCTTCTCTTCGCCGAAGTGCAGGCGCAACTCGGCCTGCACCGCCTGGCCCCGCGTGGGCTTGGACAGCAGCGCGGCCTTCAGCCCGCCGCGCAGCGTGGCGCGCTGGGTGCGGCTGTCCAGGTTGGCCGGTGAAGTGTCGAAGGCCGGCACCCGCTCGGCCGCAGCCTGGGGCTTGAAGCCGCGAAGTTGCGCCGCCAGGTCCACCGCGGCCGGCGCAGGCGCGCGCAGCGGCTTGTCGCTGGGCAGGTAGGTGCCGAGGGTCCGGTTGCTGGGCACGAAGCGCTCGGCGGCCACGCGCTGCAGGTCGGCCAGGGTCAGTGCCTTGACGCGATCGCGGATCAGGAAGAACAGGCGCCAGTCGCCCTGGGCGATGTTGTCCGACAGCGCCACGCCCACGGCCTCGGGGTCGGTGAACTGCTGCTCCCAGGCCTTCAGCCACTTGCCCTGGGCGCGGCGGAATTCTTCTTCGGTGATGCCCGACGCGGCCAGGCCTTCGATCACCGCCAAGGCTTCCTGGCTGGCCGCGTCCACGTCCTGGCCGGGGCCGAACTGCGCACCCAGGAACACCGCGCCCGGCTCGGCCAGGTCCACGGCATAGCCGAACACCGCGGCAGCACGCCCCTTGTCCACCAGGGCCTTGTGCAGGCGGCCCGCCGGGGCGTCGGCCAACACGGTGGTCAGCAGGTCCACCGCCGGGTAGTCGGGGTGCGCGGCCGGCGGCACGTGGTAGCCGGCCAGCACCATGGGCGTGCCGCCCACGCGACGCAGCGTGACGCTGCGTTCACCGTCCTGCACCGCATCCAGTGTGTAGGTGCGGCGCAGCGCCGTGGCGGGCCGCGCCAGCTTGCCGAAGGCGTCCTGCACCCAACGCAACGTCTGGTCCGCATTGAACTTGCCGCTGACGATCAAGGTGGCGTTGTCCGGCCGGTAGAAGCTGCGGTAGAAGGCCTGCAGCCGGGCGATGTCCACGTTCTCCACATCGCTGCGCGCGCCGATGGTGGACTTGCCGTAGTTGTGCCACTGGTACATGGTGGCCATGGTTTTTTCCAGCAGGATGCGGCCCGGGCTGTTCTCGCCACGCTCCATCTCGTTGCGCACCACGGTCATCTCGGTGTCCAGGTCCTTCTTGGCGATGAAGCTGTTCACCATGGCGTCGGCCAGCCAGCCCAGGTACCAGCGCTGGTTGTCGTCATTGACCGCGAAGCTGGCGAAATAGTTGGTGCGGTCCCAGGACGTGGTGCCGTTGAACTGGAAGCCGCGCCGGTTCAGTTCACCCCAGGGCAAGGGGTACTTGGGCGAGCCCTTGAACATCAGGTGCTCCAGCAGGTGCGCCATGCCGCTTTCGCCGTAGTTTTCGTGCCGCGAGCCGACCCGGAAGGTGAGGTTCACGGTGGTGGTGGGCTTGCCGTCGTCGGGCACCAGCAGCAGCTGCAGGCCGTTGGCCAGGCGGTATTCGGTGATGCCTTCCACCGCCCCCACCATCACCGGTTTCGCCGGGGCGGCGGCCTGGGCCACCAACGGCATGAACATCCAGGCCAGGATCAGGCAGAACAATCTCATGGGTGACAGCGCTCCGTGGGGCATCGGTCCAGTGTAGTCAGCAGCCCCGGACGGGCCGCGAAGGGCAGTGTGAGCCGCCCGGCGGGGCTCAGGTTCCACCGGCCGGGTCAAAAAAGAAAAGGGCCCGCGATGCGGGCCCCGTTTCTGCAGGTCGCAGGTGTGGCGATCAGCCGTGCTTGGCCTTCCAGGTGGCCATGCCGGTCACCACTTCCTTGCGGGCGCTTTCGGCGTCTTCCCAGCCTTTCACCTTCACCCACTTGCCGGGTTCCAGGTCCTTGTAGTGCTCGAAGAAGTGCTGGATGGTCTTCAGGCGCAGCGGGTTCATGTCTTCCGGCTTCTTCCACTGGCTGTACAGCGACAGGATTTTGTCCACCGGCACCGCCAGCAGCTTGTTGTCGCCGCCGGCCTCGTCGTCCATCTTCAGCACACCCACGGGGCGGCAGGTGACCACCACGCCGGGGATCAGCGGCACCGGGGTGATGACCAGCACGTCCACCGGGTCGCCGTCGTCGGCCAGGGTCTGCGGGATGTAGCCGTAGTTGGTGGGATAGTGCATGGACGTGGCCATGAAACGGTCCACGAACAAGGCGCCGGATTCTTCATCGACCTCGTACTTGATCGGGTCGGCGTTCATCGGGATCTCGATGATGACGTTGAATTCCTCGGGGGCCTTGGGGCCGGGCGTCACGTTGTGCAGGCTCATGCGGGTGTCTCGCTGAAGAAGAATTTGGCATGGGTCTTGGGACCCAGGGGAAACCCGCATTCTAGGCGGTGGCGCTTGCCACCGGCTGACGCAGGCGGTCCTTGATGCAACGCAGGAAAACACCAGCGGAGCAACCCCATTCATCCCGTAGCATGCGCCCGCGCGACCGATCCCGGTGGCTGCCCCCGCGCACCACCCGATGAAGAACCGGCGCACTTCGACGCATTCCAGGGTCCAACGAGGTAGGAGAAACCAGATGACGACACAGATGGCGCTGTATGTGGCGCTGGCCTGCGGCTTGGCCGCAGTGGTTTATGGCTTTGTCCAGCGCAGCTGGATCCTGGCCCAGGACGCGGGCAATGCCCGCATGCAGGAAATCTCGGGCGCCATCCAGCAGGGTGCGGCAGCCTACCTGGCACGCCAGTACAAGACCATCGCCATCGTCGGCGTGGTGCTGGCGCTGGCCATCTTCCTGGCACCCGGCCTGGGCGCCATGACGGCCATCGGCTTCGTGCTGGGTGCGGTGCTTTCGGGCGCCTGCGGCTTCATCGGCATGAACGTCTCTGTGCGCGCCAATGTGCGCACCGCGCAAGCCGCCACCAAGGGCATCGGCCCGGCGCTGGACGTGGCCTTCAAGGGCGGCGCCATCACCGGCATGCTGGTGGTGGGCCTGGGCCTGTTGGGCGTGGGCCTGTTCTTCCTGGTGCTGACCGGTGGCACCAAGGTGGACGCGGCCACGCTGAAGCCCCTGCTGGGCCTGGCCTTCGGCTCCAGCCTGATCTCCATCTTCGCGCGCCTGGGCGGCGGCATCTTCACCAAGGGCGCCGACGTGGGCGCCGACCTGGTGGGCAAGGTCGAAGCCGGCATCCCGGAAGACGACCCGCGCAACCCGGCCGTGATCGCCGACAACGTGGGCGACAACGTGGGCGACTGCGCCGGCATGGCCGCCGACCTGTTTGAAACCTACGCCGTGACCCTGATCGCCGCCATGGCGCTGGGCGCGTTGGTGGTGACGGGCACCGCGGTGGTCACCGCCGTGGTGTACCCGATGCTGCTGGCGGGTGTGTCGATCATCGCGTCCATCATCGGCTGCGGCTTCGTCAAGGCCAGCCCGGGCATGAAGAACGTGATGCCGGCGCTGTACAAGGGCCTGATCGTGGCCGGCGGCATCTCGCTGGTGGCCTTCTACTTCGTCACCGCCACCATGTTCCCGCAGCCGCTGGCCCTGGTGGGCGGCGGCAGCGCCAGCGCGATGAGCCTGTTCGGTTCCTGCATCGTGGGCCTGGTGCTCACCGCCGCCATGGTGTGGATCACCGAGTTCTACACCGGCACCCAGTACAGCCCGGTGCAGCACATCGCGCAGGCCTCCACCACCGGCCACGGCACCAACATCATCGCCGGCCTGGGCGTGAGCATGAAGTCCACCGCCTACCCGGTGATCTTCATCTGCGCGGCCATCTACGCCGCCTTCGCCATGGCCGGCCTGTACGGCATTGCCATCGCGGCCACGTCCATGCTCAGCATGGCCGGCATCGTGGTGGCCCTGGACGCCTACGGCCCCATCACCGACAACGCCGGCGGCATTGCCGAAATGGCCGAACTGCCCAGCAGCGTGCGCGACATCACCGACCCGCTGGACGCCGTGGGCAACACCACCAAGGCGGTGACCAAGGGCTATGCCATCGGCTCGGCCGGCCTGGCCGCGCTGGTGCTGTTTGCCGACTACACCCACGCGCTGGAAGCGCGCGGCATGACGCTGGCCTTCGACCTGAGCGACCACAAGGTGATCGTGGGCCTGTTCATCGGCGGCCTGATCCCCTACCTGTTTGGCGCCATGGCCATGGAAGCCGTGGGCCGAGCCGCCGGTGCGGTGGTGGTGGAAGTGCGCAAGCAGTTCGCCGACGGCCAGATCATGGCCAACAAGCGCAAGCCCGACTACAGCGCGGCGGTGGACATGCTGACCACCGCGGCCATCAAGGAAATGATCGTGCCCTCGCTGCTGCCGGTGGCCGCCCCCATCCTGGTGGGCATGCTGCTGGGCCCGGCTGCGCTGGGCGGTCTGCTGATGGGCACCATCGTCACCGGCCTTTTCGTGGGCATTTCCATGTGCACCGGCGGCGGTGCCTGGGACAACGCCAAGAAGCTGATCGAAGAAGGCTTCACCGACAGCAACGGCACCCTGCACAAGAAGGGTGGCGAAGCGCACAAGTCGGCCGTGACCGGCGACACCGTGGGCGACCCCTACAAGGACACCGCCGGCCCGGCCGTGAACCCGCTGATCAAGATCATCAACATCGTGGCCTTGCTGATCGTGCCGCTGCTGCCCATGACCACGGGCGGCACGCATGCGGCTGGGCATGGCGCCGCTGCGGCCACGGCCGCGGCCACCGCCCCGGCGGGTGACGCCGCAGCCACTGGCAATGCCGCCGCCCCGGCCGCTGGCGGTGGCGCGGCCGATGCCGGCGCGAACGCCTCCATCCAGGTGGACGGCGGCACGGTGAAGTTCTTCTTCGGCAGCGGCAAGACCGAACTGGCCTCGGGCGCTGCCGATGCGCTGAAGGACGTGGCCGCTGGCGTGGCAGCCGGCAAGAAGGCCGTGATCAGTGGCTTCCACGACGCCGCGGGTGACCCGGCCAAGAACGCCGAGATTGCCAAGCAGCGCGCCTTCGCGGTGCGCGACGCGTTGAAGGGCCTGGGCGTGGCCGAAGACAAAATCGAGCTGAAGAAGCCCGAGGAAATGACGGGCGGTGGCGATGCCGCCCAAGCCCGTCGCGTGGAAGTGGCGCTGCAGTAAGCGCCCCGCGCCAACCAGAAGGCCGGCATATGCCGGCCTTTTTTTCATCCCAGCTTCCGGAGCCCGCTTCAGGCCGCCCGCAGGCCTTGCATGAGGCGACCCAGCCGCAGCAGGCCCTCGGCCAGTTCTTCCCGCGACGCGGCGTAGGACAGCCGCACATGCGCGTCGGCCCCGCAGGCGCCGAAGTCGTGGCCGGGGGTCAGTGCCACCTGCACATCTTCCAGCGCGCGCTCACAGAACTGCATCGACGTGAGGCCGGTGCCGCGCACATCGAAGTAGACATAGAACGCACCGTCCGGCGCCACCGGCACGTCCAGGCCGATGCGTTGCAGCCCTTCCAGCACCAGCGAACGGCGAGCCCGCAGTTCGGCCCGGCGCGCTTCACATTCCGCGATGGACGCCGGCGTGAAGCAGGCCAGCGCCGCGTGCTGGGCCGGCGTGGACGCGCAGATGTAGAGGTTCTGCGCCAGCCGCTCCATCACCGGCACCATGCCCGGCGGCACCACGCACCAGCCCAGGCGCCAGCCGGTCATGCCGAAGTATTTCGAGAAACTGTTGATGACGATGGCACCGTCGTCCAGGGCCAGCACGCTGGCCGCGGGCCGGCCCTGCGCATCGGCATCGGCCAGGTTCAGGTAGATCTCGTCCACCACGCGGGCCATGCCGCGTTCACGCGCCCAGACGCACATGGCCGCCAGTTCGCTGCGCGGCACCGAAGTGCCGGTGGGGTTGGACGGCGTGGCGATCATCAGGCCGCGTGTGTTCGGCGTGGCGTGGCGCTGCAGCGCGGCCAGGTCCAGCTGGTAGCGGCTGTGCGCGTCGGTCGGCACCAGCAGCACCTTCGCGCCGAAGCCGCTGAGGAACTGCCGGTTGCAGGGGTAGGACGGGTCGCCCACGATCCATTCGTCGCCCGTGTCCACCAGTGCTGCGGTCACCAGCAGCAGCGCCGCCGACGCCCCGGCGGTGACCACCACGCGGGCCGGGTCCAGGCGGATGCCATGCGCGGTCTGGTAGAAGCCGGCAATCGCCTCGCGCAGTGCGGGCAGGCCCAGGGCCGCGGTGTAGGGCAGCGGCATGCCACCGGCGGCTTCGCGCAGCGCGGCCAGCACCGCGGGTGGCGCGCCGAAATCGGGCTCGCCGATGCTCAGCTTCACCACGTGCAGGCCGGCCGCTTCGAGTGCGGCCGCGCGCTTGCCGAACTCCATGGCCAGGAAGGGTGTGATGGCCTGCGCGCGCTGCGAGAATTTCATGGGTTCACCTCGACGGGGCCGGCATTGTCGCCCGCCGGATCAGGTGCGCCGCCCGGGCGAAGGCAAGGGCACCATCACCGGCTGGCCCGGTGCGCTGCAGCCCATGTCGCAGCAGCGCCCGGGCTGGGTGTTTTGGGTGATGGCGCGTTCACCGTTGGCCGCCAGCGCGCCGCGCTCCAGCAGGCGCTCGACCAGTTCCACCTTGTTGCCCACGGGATAGTGGCGGTAGATCTCCTGCTTCATCGCCGCGGGCGAGCCGCCGCCGTGCAGGCTGATCACCGAGTACCAGCCGCCCTGGTAGCTGGCGGTCAGGTCTTCGATGAAGCGCGCCACCTCGATGCGCTTGTCGTAGGGCACCGCCGGGTTGGCGCGCAGCACCTCCGACAGCTTGGCGGCAGTGGCCGGGTTGTGGTCTTCGTCCGGCCCGGGCAGGGCCACGATCAGGCCACCGCTCACTTCATGGGCCAGGCGGTGCATGTCGTAGATCTGCGTGGCCAGCAGCAGCTTGCCGATGTTGGCAAACACCGGCTCGGGCATGAAGTTGCCGGCGTGCGGGTCGGCCGCGCCGTACACGCTGGCCGCCACGCCGCAGGCGAAGAAGCCCTCGGTGATCTTGATCAGTTCCACCATGGGTTCGCGCAGGCTGGCTTTCTCGGCGGGGTCAAAGCCGTTGGCTTCGCACATCAAGGCACCCGCGCCGATCAGCAGGTCGCCAAAACCCGCGCGCGCGCCGATGCAACTGTGCCGGTGATGGGTGGCGTAGTCGTAGGTGAGGCCAGCCGAATGTTCCCACTCGCCCGCGTAGAACACCCGCTCCCAGGGCACGAACACGCGGTCGAACAGCACGACGGCGGTGGACTGGCCATAGCGGCGCGAAAACAGCGGCGCGCCATGTTCCACCTTGTCGCCCGGGCGGCCGGCCGGGCGCGCCACGATGGTGATCCCGCTCGCATCCACTGGCACCGCGCAGCAGATGGCGAAGTCGGCGTCTTCGGGCCCCATCGCGCGGCCTGGCATCACCAGGAATTCATGCATGTAGGGCGCACCGGTGACGATGGCCTTGGTGCCCGAGATCAGCACGCCGCGCGCGTTGCGCTCCACGATGTGCACATAGGTGTCGGGGTGGGCCTGCTGGTGCGGCTTGCGCGAGCGGTCGCCCTTGGCGTCGGTCATCGCGATGCCCAGGGCCAGGTCCTGGCGTTGCACATGGTCCAGGTAGGCAGCGAAACGCGCGCGGTGCTCGGTGCTGCCGCGGGCGTCGTCGATGCGAGCGCTGACCTGGGCCAGCGCGTTCAGCGCGTCGTGGGCCAGGTAACGCTGCGCGCACCCGGTCTCCTGGCACAGCACGCGCACGGCTTCCAGCTTGTTCAGCAGGTCGCCGGCCGATTCGTTGATGTGCAGCATGCGCGGCACCTGCCGAGGTCCGTCCGGGGTGCTGCGGCTGGCCAGCATCAGCGGCGTCAAGGCCGGGTCGTGCGCCATGTCGTAGCTGACGCCCAGGGCCTGCACGCCGGGGTTCAGCGCGGGCTCGTCGGCCACGCTGTCCACGCGTCGGCCATCCACGTAGACCACCGGCTTCAAGGCCCGCAGGGATTCGCGGTAATCGGCCGCCGTCATCTGGCGGGCACCGCTCAGCGCGGGATGGGCCGGGTTTTCGGGTGCATTCACATTGGTCTCCAGACGCCTGGTCGGCAGCATATACAGGGTTCAGAATGCGCAGTTGGCAGCAGGGCTGCCGCGATCCGAGGCCGCCCCATGACAATGAACCGCGAAAGCAGCGCCCTGGTGCTGGTGGACTACCAGGGCCGCCTGATGCCGGCCGTGGCCGGGCATGAGGCCATGGTGCAGGAAGCCCTGTTCCTGGGCCACGTGGCGAATGAACTGGACATCCCGGTCCTGGGCACCGAGCAGAACCCGGCCGGCCTGGGGCCCAACCTGGATTCGGTGCGCGCGCTGTGCAGTCACACGCTGACCAAGATGCACTTCGACGCCACGAAAGACGGCCTGCTGGACAAATTGCGCGCCGCGCGTCCCGGCCTGTCCCAGGTGGTGCTGGCCGGTTGCGAGGCGCATGTGTGCCTGCTGCAGACTGCACTGGGCCTGCTGCGCGCAGGCTTGCAAGTGTTCGTTGTGCCGCAAGCCTGCGGCAGCCGACGCCCCGAGGACAAGGCCCTGGCGCTGCAGCGCCTGCAGCAACAGGGCGCGGTGCTGGTGAACGGCGAGATGGTTGCCTTTGAATGGCTGCAAAGCTGCACGGCGCCACAGTTCAAGGCCGTGCTGAACTGGGTGAAGCAGCGACCTGCGCCGACCCCAGCCCAGCAGGTCGAAACGGCGGCCTGAAATGGAAAACGGGTCAGTCCCTTGTGGGAACTGACCCGTTGCCGTTTTCAATGGTCGGGGTGGCGGGATTCGAACTCGCTACCCCTTGCACCCCATGCAAGTGCGCTACCAGGCTGCGCTACACCCCGACGGAGCCTCGCATTATAGCCGGAACTACAGGCACTTCAGACCGCCTCCACCAGCATGGCGCGGATGGACAACAACTCGGCGCGCAGGCCACGCAGGTCCACCTCCAGCACCTGCAGGCCTGGCAGCACTTCGTGTGAACGCAGCGCCGGCATGTCGGCACCGTTGGTCGCCGGCGAATCGCCCGCCATGGGCGCCGCACCTTCAAAGGCATCCAGGCCGCCCACCGGGTCCAGACCGTCGTCCGGCGTCGGATCGTCGGCCACGGGCCCCCGCTGCGCCGCCGCGCCTTCGGCCAGGCGGTTCCGCGCCCCGCTGATCGTGAAGCCCTGGTCGTACAGCAGGTCACGGATGCGCCGGATCAGCAGCACTTCATGGTGCTGGTAGTAGCGCCGGTTGCCCCGGCGCTTCATCGGCTTGAGCTGGGTGAATTCCTGTTCCCAATAGCGCAACACGTACGGCTTCACCCCGCAGAGGTCGGAGACCTCGCCGATCGTGAAGTAACGTTTGGCCGGAATCGCCGGAAGCGATTTCTCCATTGAAATCAATGGTGTGGAAGGGAAAACCTAGACTCTACTCGAACTCCCCTTCGGCCGGCGTGTCGCCTTGCACGATTGACTTGAGCTTGTGGCTGGCGTGGAAGGTGACCACGTGCCGCGCCTTGATGGGTATGGTTTCGCCGGTGCGCGGGTTGCGCCCCGGGCGCGGCGCCTTGCGCCGGATGTTGAAGTTGCCGAAGCCCGACAGCTTCACGTCCTGGCCTTCCACCAGGGTGTGGTGCACCAGTTCGAAGAAGGCCTCGACCATGTCCTTCGACTCGCGCTTGTTCAGCCCCAGGCGCTCGAACAGCAGCTCGGCCAGTTCGGCCTTGGTGAGCGTGGGCGTCTCCAATGTCGGCAGGATCACCCGCTTGGCGCCACCATCGGCCTTGTCGTCCGTGCTCATCCTCGGGTCTCCCTCGTCGTTCTTGATGCTCATGCGCGGTCAAGCGCGCAGACGGGCGCCCAGGCGTTGGGCAGCGCGTTCGGCCGCCGCAGCCAGCGCGGCGTCGATGCGTTCATCCGTGAGCGTGGTGTCCGGGTCGGCCAGTTCAAGGCGCACCGCCAGGCTGCGTTCCCCCTCGGCGATGCCGGCTCCCGGCTGCTTGGGCTTGTAGATGTCGAACAGCCGCGCCTGGCGCACCAGGCCGGTGCTGTCGTCGGTCAGCGCAGCGATCAGCGCGTCGTGCGCCACCCTGTCGCCCACCACCAAGGCCAGGTCGCGCCAGGCGCTCTGGTGCTTGGCCATGCCGGCGAAGGCAGGCACCGGGCGCTGCTGCAGCGCGGCCAGGTCCAGTTCGAACAGGATGGGCGCGGACGGCAGTTCGTAGCCCTGGCGCCAGCGCGGGTGCAGTTCACCCACCACGCCCACGGGCATCCCGTCCAGCAGCACTTCGGCGCTGCGGCCCGGGTGCAATGCTGGGTGGTTCACCGGCCTGAAGCTGGGTACGCGCGGCGCCAGCAAGGCCTCCAGGTCGCCCTTCACATCATAGAAGTCCACCGCGCGTTCGGGACGGCCCCACTGCAGCGTGTCCACTGGGCCGAAGGCCAAGCCGCCCAGGCGGACGGGCTGGGCCACGCCAGCCACGGCGGTGTCACCGGCCTGCACCGAAGCGTCGCGACGGAACACGCGGCCGATTTCGAACAGCCGCACTCGCGTGGCCTTGCGCGCCAGGTTGTGCCGCAGCGCCTCGACCAGGCTGCCGAACAGCGAAGAGCGCATCACCGCCAGCGGCGCGGCAATCGGGTTCAGCACCTTGATGGGGTCGGTGTTGCCAGCCAGCTCGGTTTCCCAGCGCGCTTCCACGAAGCTGAAGCTGATGGCTTCCTGGTAGCCCAGCGCGGCCGCTGCATGGCGCAGTGCGTTCGCGCTGCGGCGGGCTTCGGGCAGCACGCGCGCCGTGACCGGTGCGATGGGCGGCGTGGCCGGCAGCTGGCTGTAGCCGATGACGCGGATGACCTCCTCGATCAGGTCTTCCTCGATCTGCAGGTCAAACCGCCAACTGGGCGGGATGACGCGGATCACACCTGCTTCTTCGGTGAATTCCAGGCCCAGCCGCTTGAACACATCGGCGCACTGCGCCTGCGTGAGCGGCATGCCGATGACCTGCGCCGCACGCGCCACGCGCAGCGCCACCGGCTTGCTTTCCGGCAGCTTCAGGGTCTGGTCGTCCATGGGGCCGGCTTCGCCGCCGCAGATGTCCAGCACCAGCGCGGTGATGCGTTCGATGTGCTCCACCGTCTGCGCCGGGTCCACGCCGCGTTCGAAGCGGTGGCCGGCATCGGTCGAGAAGTTGAAGCGGCGCGAGCGCCCTGCCACCGCCTTGGGCCACCAGAAGGCAGCCTCGATGTAGATGTTGCGGGTGGCGTCGCTCACCGCGGTGGCGTCGCCACCCATGATGCCGGCCAGCGATTCCACCTCTTTCGCGTCGGCAATCACCCCCACGGCTTCATCCACCTCGATGGTGTTGCCATTCAGCAGCTTCAGCTGTTCGCCCTTGCGCCCCCAACGCACCACCAGCTTGTCATGGATCTTGTCCAGGTCGAAGATGTGCGAAGGCCGGCCGTACTCGAACATCACGTAGTTGGAGATGTCCACCAGCGCGGAGACCGAGCGCTGGCCGCATCGGGCCAGGCGGTCGACCATCCATTGCGGCGTCTTGGCCTGCGTGTTCACGCCGCGCACGATGCGGCCCGAGAAGCGCCCGCACAGGTCCGGCGCCTGGATGTCCACTGGCAGCTTCGCGTCGTGGGTCACCTTCACCGGCGGGAAGCTCGGGCTCTTCAGCGGCGCGCCGGTCAGCGCCGACACCTCGCGCGCAATGCCATACACGCTGAGGCAATGTGCCAGGTTGGGCGTGAGCTTCAGCGTGAACAAGGTGTCGTCCAGGCGCAGCACGTCGCGCACGTTCATGCCCAGCGGTGTGTCCAGCGGCAGCTCCAGCAGGCCGCCGTGGTCGTCACTGAGCTTCAGTTCGCGCGCCGAGCACAGCATGCCCTGGCTTTCCACGCCGCGCAGCTTGCCCAGCTGGATGCTGAACGGCGCACCGCCCTCTTCGCTGGGCTGCAGTTGCGCGCCCACGGTGGCCAGCGGCACGCGGATGCCCACGCGGGCGTTCGGCGCACCACACACGATCTGCAGCGGGCCGTCCTTGCTGTGCGGGCCGGCGTCCACGCGGCACACGCGCAGGCGGTCGGCGTTGGGGTGCTGCTCGGCTTCCACGATCTCGCCCACCACCACGCCGGTGAAGGGTGGCGCCACCGGGCGCAGTTCTTCCACTTCCAGGCCGGCCATGGTCAGCAGCTCGGCCAGTTGCTGGGTGGAAATCGGCGGATCGCAGAACTCGCGCAGCCAGGATTCAGGGAATTGCATGGTCGAAAGCTCGCGCGGTCACTGGAACTGCGACAGGAAGCGCAGGTCGTTCTCGTAGAAAAGGCGCAGGTCGTTCACGCCGTAGCGCAGCATGGTCAGCCGGTCCGGGCCCATGCCGAAGGCAAAGCCGATGTGGTGTTCAGGGTCCAGCCCGAAGTTGCGCACCACGTTCGGGTGCACCTGGCCTGAACCGGCCACTTCCAGCCACTGGCCCTTCAGCGGACCCTGGCCGAAGGCGATGTCCACCTCGGCCGAGGGTTCGGTGAAGGGGAAGAAGCTGGGGCGGAAACGGATGTCCAGATCGTCCGTCTCGAAGAACTGGCGGAAGAAGTCGGCGAACACCGCCTTCAGGTCCTTGAAGCTCACGTTCGCGCCGATCCACAGGCCTTCGCACTGGTGGAACATGGGCGAGTGCGTGGCGTCGCTGTCAACGCGATAAGTGCGGCCCGGGGCGATGACGCGGATCTCGGGCATGACCGCCGCGCCGGCATGGCGCTTCACATGCTGCACGGCATAGCGCACCTGCATCGGGCTGGTGTGGGTGCGCAGCAGGTGGCCGCCGCGCTCGCCCTTGGTGTCGACGTAGAAGGTGTCGTGCATGGACCGCGCCGGGTGGTCTTCGGGCGTGTTCAGCGCGGTGAAGTTGTACCAGTCGTCCTCGATCTCGGGGCCTTCGGCCACGTCGAAGCCCATGCTGCCGAAGATGGCCTCCATGCGCTCGATGGTGCGGCTGACGGGGTGCAGCCCGCCCATGCCGCGTTGGCGGCCCGGCAGTGTGACGTCCAGCGCCTCGGCGGCCAGTTGCGCATTCAGTTCGGCGTCGGCCAGGGCCTGGCGGCGCGCGGTCAGCGCGGTTTCTATCGCCTGTTTGGCCTGGTTGATCTCGGCGCCGCGCGTCTTCTTCTCTTCCACCGGCAGGGCCCCCAGGCCCTTCAGCAGTTCGGTCACCCGGCCGGCCTTGCCGAGGAACCGCGCCTTGGCGTTCTCCAGTTCGGCCGCGGTGGGAGCGGCAGCGAACTCGGTTTCGGCGCTGCGCACCAGTTGATCCAGATCGTTCATGAACGAGTGCAAATTGCAAGAAAAAAGGCCGCCACAAGGTGACGGCCTTCGAATGCTTGGGGCAATGGGCAACGGCGGCTTGCGACGCCGGTGCCCATGGAATCAAGCGAGCTGGGCCTTCACCTTCGCCACGATGCTGCCAAAGGCAGCCGGGTCGTTCACGGCCATGTCGGCAAGGACCTTGCGGTCGATGTCGATGGAAGCCTTCTTCAGGCCGGCCATGAACTTGCTGTAGGTCAGACCCAGTTCACGCGAAGCAGCGTTGATGCGCGCGATCCACAACTGACGGAACACGCGCTTCTTGGTACGGCGGTCACGGTAGGCGTATTGGCCCGCCTTCATCACCGCTTCTTTGGCGACGCGGTAGACGTTCTTGCGGCGGCCGCGGAAACCCTTGGCGAGCGCGAGAATTTTCTTGTGACGAGCGCGTGCGGTTACACCACGTTTGACGCGAGGCATATGTAGCTCCTTTCCTTAACCAGAGGTCAGAGACCAGCGAAGGGCATCATCGCGGCGATGTGGCCCATGTTGGTCTCATGCACGTTCGCAGAGCCACGCAGGTGGCGCTTACGGGTCGTGGACTTCTTGGTGAGGATGTGGCGCTTGAACGCCTGACCGCGCTTGACGGTGCCACCCGGACGCACGCGGAACCGCTTGGCCGCGCTCTTCTTGGTCTTCATCTTGGGCATTTGACTGCTCCTTCTTAGTTGCTCTTCAGGCGGGTGCGAAAGGTCCACACCACTTGTTTGGCCTGAAGAAGCTTCTCTTCCGTCGCCCCGGTGACCAGACCGAAGCGGGGAATGCTTGTGTTCCTTGCTGCCTTACTTCTTCTTCGGCGCCAGCACCATGATCATCTGGCGGCCTTCCAACTTCGGCATGTGCTCAACCACCGCCACATCGGCCAGTTCGTCGCGGATGCGTTCCAGCATGCGCATGCCGATGTCCTGGTGGGTGATTTCACGGCCCCTGAACCGCAGCGTGACCTTGCCCTTGTCGCCGTCTTCGGCGATGAAACGGCGCAGGTTGCGCATCTTGATGTTGTAGTCGCCGTCGTCGGTACCGGGCCGGAACTTCACTTCCTTGACCTCAATGACCTTTTGCTTGCTCTTGGCTTCCGCGGCCTTCTTCTGCTCCTGGTACTTGAACTTGCCGTAGTCCATCAGGCGGCACACCGGCGGATCTGCCGTGGCGGCAATCTCAACCAGATCCACATCGTGCTCGGCCGACAAGCGCAAGGCCTCCTGGATGGTGACGATGCCCAGCGGTTCGTTCTCAGGCCCGTTCAGGCGGACCTGCAGCGCGGTGATCTCTCGGTTGAGCTTGTGCTTGCGCTCTGCGTTGGGAGTACGACGGTCAAGAAAAGTAGCGATGGTTCCAACCCCTTGGCGGCCCCCAGGCAAGCAGCGGGACCAAACAAAACGAAATGCGCGCCAGCGTCAACTAGGCCTTGGCCGCGATGTCCTGCTGGATCTTCTGGAGGAAGGCTTCCAGCGGCATCACACCAAGGTCTGCATTGCCCCGGGCGCGCACCGCAACGGCCCCGCTTGCCTTTTCCTTGTCACCGATGACCAGGATGTAGGGGACCTTTTGCAAAGAATGCTCCCGGATTTTATAGGTGATTTTTTCGTTGCGCAAATCGAAACTGGCCCTAAGCCCTTGTTTTTGAAGCGTTTTCACCACTTCCTTGACGTAATCGGACTGGGAATCGGTAATGGACGTCACCACCACCTGGGTCGGGGCCAGCCAGACCGGCAAAGCGCCGGCATGCTGCTCGATCAGGATGCCGATGAAACGCTCCAGGCTGCCGACGATGGCGCGGTGCAGCATGACCGGGTTCTTGCGCTCGCCGCTCTCGGTCACGTACTCGGCGCCCAGGCGCTCGGCCATGAAGAAATCCACCTGCATGGTGCCGCACTGCCACTGCCGGCCCAGCGCATCCTTCAGGGTGTATTCGATCTTGGGGCCGTAGAAGGCGCCATCACCCGGTGACACCACGAAGTTCACGCCCGAGCGGCGCAAGCTTTCCATCAGCGCGTGCTCGGCCTTGTCCCAGGCTTCGTCGCTGCCGATGCGGGCTTCGGGGCGCGTGGCCACCTTGTAGAGGATGTCGGTGAAGCCGAAGTCCTTGTAGACCTGCTGCAGCAGCACGGTGTAGGCCACGCATTCGTCCAGGATCATGTCCTCGGTGCAGAAGATGTGGCCATCGTCCTGCGTGAAGCCGCGCACCCGCATGATGCCGTGCAGGCCGCCGGTGGGTTCGTTGCGGTGGCACTGGCCGAATTCACCGAAGCGCAGCGGCAGGTCGCGGTAGCTCTTGATGCCCTGCTTGAAGATGAGGATGTGGCCGGGGCAGTTCATCGGCTTCAACGCGTATTCGCGCTTCTCCGATTCGGTGGTGAACATGTTTTCGCGGTACTTGCCCCAGTGCCCGGTCTTCTCCCACAGGCTCTGGTCCAGGATCTGCGGGCCCTTCACCTCCAGGTAGCCGTTGTCCTGGTAGACGCGGCGCATGTACTGCTCCACCTGCTGCCAGACCGTCCAGCCCTTGGGGTGCCAGAACACGGTGCCGGGGCTGTGCTCGTCCAGGTGGAACAGGTCCAGTTCGCGACCCAGCTTGCGGTGATCGCGCTTCTCGGCTTCCTCCAGCATGGTCAGGTACTTCTGCAGGTCGTCCTTGCTGGCCCAGGCCGTGCCGTACACCCGCTGCAACATTTCATTGCGGTGGTCGCCGCGCCAGTAGGCGCCGGCCAGCTTCATCAGCTTGAAGTGCTTCAGCTTGCCGGTGCTGGGCACGTGCGGGCCGCGGCACAGGTCTTCGAAGCTGCCTTCGCGGTACAGGCTCACGTCCTGGTCGGGCGGGATGCTGGCGATGATCTCGGCCTTGTAGTGTTCGCCCAAGCCCTTGAAATAGGCCACCGCCTCGTCGCGCGGCAGCACGCGGCGGGTGACGGGTTCGTCCTTCTTGGCCAGCTCGCCCATGCGCTTTTCCATCGCCGCCAGGTCCTCGGGCGTGAAGGGGCGCTTGTAGGAGAAGTCGTAGAAGAAGCCGTTCTCGATGACCGGGCCGATGGTGACCTGGGCCTCGGGGAACAACTCCTTCACCGCGTAGGCCAGCAGGTGGGCGGTGGAGTGACGGATGAGTTCCAGCCCGTCGGCGTCCTTGTCGGTGACGATGGCCAGGTGCGCGTCGGCGTCGATGCGGTGGCTCGTGTCCACCAGGCGTGCCTCGGTGCCCTGCCGCACGCGGCCGCCCAGCGCGGCCTTGGCCAGGCCGGTGCCGATGGACGCAGCCACTTCGGCCACCGTGACGGGTTGCTGGAATTCACGGCGCGAGCCGTCGGGCAATGTGATCGTGACCATGGGGCACTCCGGCGAATCAGGATTCAGGCAGGCAACAAAAAAGCGCGGGGTCAGCCGCGCTTTGATGTGGAAGGAAGGGAAGAAAGGGCGTGACAGCGCAGCCGAATTACACGGTGGTGACCACAGTGCGAGTTCGCGGTGTCATAACCATGATGCCTTTCCCGGTCCTTGTTGGGTGTTGAAGCGTCCCATTGTAGCGCCGCCTGGGCCCGCCCATGCCTGCCGAAGCGGGCGCATTCCTCACATGCGGAAGACCTGGTTGTTCTCGATGCGCACCCGGTCGCCCACACGCAGGTCGCCGGATTGCGACAGGTTGAACTGGCGTTCGCCACCCTGCTCCAGTTGCACCCGCACCCGGGTGTAGCCCTGGGCCTTGCTGTTCTGGCGCTCGATCTCGTTGCCCAGGATCACCCCGACGAAGGCGCCCAGCACCGTGCCCAGGTCGCGGCCACCGCCCTTTTCGCCGAACTGGCGGCCCACCACGGCACCGGCCACGCCGCCGATCAAGGCGCCGCCGCCCGAGGTGGTCTGCGACGCGTGCACCGCGTCCAGGGAACTGACCACGCCGAACTCCACGTAGGGGTCGTTGCGCTGGCTGCGGCGGTCTTCGCGGTAGCCGCGGTGGTCGCGGCGGGAACCCGGGTCGGACCGCGATTCCGAGTACACCGGGGCGTTGTCCTGCACCACCGGGCGGTTGTGGTGCGCGCAAGCGCCCAGCAACAGGGCGGCGGAAACGATGGCAAGACGTTGGACGGTGGTGGACATGGTGTTCTCCTTGTTTCGAAGCCGGCGCATCGGGCCGCGCGGCCTCCTAACGCAACAGCATACGCAGGCGTTGATGGGCGTGCGCAAGCATTGCCGGCTTTTGCCGACTTGCAATCTTTCTTTACGTGCGCGTCAGGGCAAAGGAAGGGCTTGAACGCTGCCCACCAGGGTGAGTGCCTCGAACTCGTCGGCCAGCCGGGCGCTTTCGTCCACTGCGCGTTGCCAGCGCGCCACGCGTTGCGGCAGGTCGTCCGCGAAAGTCTTGAAGTCTTGCCGGTCGGGCAGCTTGGCGCCCGGCAGGCTGCGCACCCAGTCCGGGTGGGGTGACAGCAGCACCAGGTTGTCCAGCCACGCGCTGGCGCGGTGGCGGTGTTTCAGCGCCTTGTCCAGCCAGCCGGGCACCAGCTGTGGCTGGAAGTGCGGGTACAGCACCAGGCCCTCGCTCATGTGGGCGTAGGGCAGGTGCAGGTGGTAATCGGTGATGCCGCCGTCCCAGTAGGCGCCGGGCGGCGCACCGGGAATGTCATGCACCGCCTGCAGCCAGAAGGGGATGGAACAACTGGCCAGGATGGACGGTGCCAGGTTGGCAGCACTCAGGCCCACCTGCCGTGTGCGGTAGCCGTGCAGGGGCAGCGGCAGCGCATCCCGCGGGTCGGAGAACACCACCCGTTCCAGCCATGCACCCAGGGCGCGGCGGCTGGCCAGGTTGGTGAAGAAGGCACCGGCATAGCCCACCGGCGTGCGCCAGCGCCCTTCGCGCCGCAGCACCTGCCGGCCATGGCTGGTGAAGACATGCAGGCGAAAGCGTGGGTGCTTCAACACCTCGGCCTCACGACCGCCGAAGTGCGCCGCCAGGCCTTCGCCGAAGACGCGACTGACCAACGCCGCGCCGGGCCGCTGCCCTGCGGGCACGTCGTAATGCTGGTGGATGTAGTCCTGCGCCAGGCGCGCCAGGGCGGCGTCGGCGTCGTCCAGGCAGGCGCTGGCCAGGCGCCAGGCACCGATGCTGGCGCCCAGCAGGTGCACGGTCTGCGTGCTGCCGGGCAGCCAGCGACTGAAGATGAAGCGGTCCAGCGGGTTCAGCACCAGGCCCTTGGGGCCGCCCGCCGCGGCCGGGATGACACGAATGTCATCCGGTTGCAAGCCCCGTTCGGCCAGGCGCTGGCGCGCGCGCGGTCCGGCAAAGACCTGCAGGGCCTGCATCGCAGCAGCGTCTAGCGCTTGCCGCCCTGCAGCTTGGCGAAGGCGGCGGCCATCGCGCTGCCGGCGGCGGCCGGTTCCGGCGTGCGGCGCTGCGGCGCGCGCTGGTCGCGGCCCGCGGGACGGAAGTTGTTGTCCGCTTTCTCACCGCCGGGCTTGCCCACCGGCGCGTCCAGCTTCATCGTGAGCGAGATGCGCCCGCGCGCCAGGTCCACTTCCAGCACCTTCACCTTGACGATGGCGCCGGTCTTCACCACCTCGCGCGCGTCGTTGACGAACTTGCTAGACAGCTGGCTCACGTGCACCAACCCGTCCTGGTGCACGCCCAGATCGACGAAGGCACCGAAGGCTGCCACGTTGCTGACCGTGCCTTGCAGTGTCATGCCCGGCTGCAGGTCCTTGATGTCGTTGACGTCGTCATTGAAGCGTGCCACCTGGAAGTCCGGGCGCGGGTCGCGGCCGGGCTTTTCCAGTTCACCGAAGATGTCCTTCACGGTGATGGCGCCGAACTTCTCGTCGGCGAAGGCCTCGGGCTTGAGCGCCCGGATGACGTCGCTCTTGCCCATCAGATCGCCAATGCCACGGCCCAAGTGCGACAGCACGCGCTGCACCACCGGGTAGGTTTCGGGGTGCACGCCGCTGGCGTCCAGCGGGTTGTCGCCGTCGCGGATGCGCAGGAAGCCCGCCGCCTGCTCGAAGGTCTTGGGGCCCAGGCCCTGCACGTCCAGCAGTTGCTGGCGGCTGCGGAAGGCACCGTGGGCGTCGCGCCAGCGCACGATTGACGAAGCCACCGCGGCCGACAGGCCCGACACCCGCGACAGCAAGGGCGCCGACGCGGTGTTCAGGTCCACGCCGACGCGGTTCACGCAGTCTTCCACCACCGTGCCCAGGGTGCGGGCCAGTTCGCTCTGGTTCACGTCGTGCTGGTACTGGCCCACACCGATGCTCTTGGGGTCGATCTTCACCAGTTCGGCCAGCGGGTCCTGCAAACGGCGCGCGATGGACACCGCGCCGCGCAGGCTGACGTCCAGGTCGGGCAGTTCCTTGCTGGCGAATTCGCTGGCCGAATAGACCGATGCGCCGGCTTCGCTGACCACCACCTTGTCGATCTTCAGGTCCGGCGCGACGGATTGAACGCGCTTGATCAGGTCGCCCGCCAGCTGGTCGGTTTCGCGGCTGGCGGTGCCATTGCCGATGGCGATCAGGTTCACGCCATGGGAGGCCACCAGCTTGCCCAGGGCGTGAAGGCTGCCTTCCCAGTCCTTGCGCGGCTCGTGCGGGTAGACCGTGTGCGTGGCCAGCACCTTGCCGGTGTCGCTGACCACGGCCACCTTCACGCCGGTGCGGATGCCGGGGTCCAGCCCCATCACCACGCGCTTGCCGGCGGGCGCGGCCAGCAGCAGGTCGCGCAGGTTCTCGGCGAACACCTTGATGGCGGTGGCCTCGGCGGCTTCACGCAGGCGGGTGAACAGGTCGCGCTCCAGGCTGAGCGAAAGCTTCACCTTCCAGGTCCAGGCCACGGTCTTGCGGATCAGTTCGTCCCCGGGCCGCTTGCCGTGGGCCCAGCCCAGGTGGTGGGCGATGCGGCCTTCGGCCAGGCTGGGTTGTCCTGGAAGGAGTTCTTCGTCCAGCGCCAGCTTCGCGTCCAGGATCTCCAGCGTGCGGCCGCGGAAGACCGCCAGCGCACGGTGCGAGGGCACCTTGTGGATGGGCTCGGCGTAGTCAAAGTAGTCGCGGAACTTGGACACATCCGGATGGTTCTCGTCCTTGCCGGCGGCCAGCCTGCTTTGCAGCAGGCCTTCGGCCCACAACCATTCGCGCAGGGTCTTCACCAGCGCCGGGTCTTCGGCCCAGCGCTCGGACAGCAGGTCGCGCACGCCGTCCAGCACGGCGAAGGCGTCGGCAAAGCCGGCCTCGGCGTTGATGAACGCCGCGGCCTCGGCGGCCGGGTCCAGCGTGGGGTCGGCGAACAGCCTGTCGGCCAAGGGCTCCAGGCCGGCTTCGCGGGCGATCATGCCCTTGGTGCGACGCTTGGGCTTATAGGGCAGGTACAGGTCTTCCAGTTCCTGCTTGGTGGGCACGGTCTCGATGGCGGCCCGCAACTCGGGCGTGAGCTTGCCCTGTTCGTCAATGCTCTTCAGCACCGCCTCGCGGCGGTCTTCCAGCTCGCGCAGGTAGGCCAGGCGCGCTTCCAGTTCGCGCAGCTGGATGTCGTCCAGTCCTTCGGTGGCTTCCTTGCGGTAACGGGCGATGAAGGGCACGGTGGCCCCGCCGTCCAGCAATTCCACGGCGGTTTTCACCTGCCGCGGCGCGACCTTCAATTCGGCCGCCATCTGCAAAACAATCTTGTCCAACATCAGGGTCCCTGGGCCGCCGCGGGGGGCCCGTCCACGCGAAAGCGCGCGAGTTTGCCACAGGGGGTGTCCGCAGCGCCGGCCAGGGCTGCCATGGCGCGGGCCATGACAGGTTTCACGCTCGCGCGGCGTGCCTGTGGCCTGGCCGCTTGGAGAGCCGCTGCCTCACGGTGCCACCGCGTACCATGGCGCGCCCCCACGGCCCCACCCCTTTTGACCACCGCCCCGACCGCCCACCAGGAAGCGACCAGCGCCCCCGCGCCGGCCGACGCCCTGGCCTTGCTGGCCGAGGTGCTGAGCGCGCCCGAATTGGCCATGGCCGCGCACAGCCTGGTGGCACGCCTGGCCAGTGCGACAGGCTCCACGCGCGTGAGCCTGGCCCTGTGGCAAGGCCAGGCCTTGCACCTGCTGGCGGTGAGCGGCCTGGACAGCGTGGACCCGCAATCCGACCTGTCCCGGCTGACCCTGGGCGCGCTGAGCGAGGCCGTCGAACAGGGCGTGGCGCTGACCGAGCCGACACGGGACGGAACCGACGCCCTGCACATTCGCCTGGAGCTGCAGGCCCTGCAACAACGCGTCGGCGGGGCGGTGGCGGTGCTGCCGCTGGCCGACGCCGCGCAGCCCGGGCAGGCGCTAGGCGCGCTGGCGCTGGAACGCCAGGCCGGCCAGCCCTTCAGCGGGGCGGAACTTGAATGGCTGGCCCATGCCCTGGCCCTGGCCGCCCCTGCCCTGGCGCTGCTGCAACGCGCCGAAGCACCGGCACACCAGCGCCTGATGCGCAGCGCGCAGGCCGCCTGGCATCGGCTTCAGGAACCTGGCCAGCACCATCGGCGCCGGCTGTGGCAACTGGGCGGCGCGCTGTTGGCCTTCCTGGCGCTGGTCCCGCTGACCCACGAAGTGGGCGGCACCGCGCGCCTGGAAGGGGCCGAGCAGCGCGTGCTGGCGGCGCCCACCGACGGCTTCATCAAGGCCGCCCCGGTGCGCCCGGGCGACCGCGTGGCCGCGGGCGCGGTGCTGCTGGAGTTGACCGAGCGCGACCTGCAACTGGAACGCGAACGCTGGGCCAGCCAGCTGGCGCAGCACGAAAACGCCTTTGCCGCCGCCATGGCGCGCAACGACCGCACCCAGGCCGCGGTCAGTTCCGCCAAGGTGGACGAAGCCCAGGCCCAGCTCTCTCTGGTGGACGAACAGCTGCTGCGCAGCCGCTTGCTGGCGCCCTTTGCCGGAGTGGTGATCCAGGGCGACTGGAGCCAGCAGATCGGCGCCCCGGTGCGACAGGGCGACACCCTGGTCACCCTGGCCGCCAGCCAGGGTTACCGGGTGATGGTGGAGGTGGACGAGATCGACATCGCCCGCGTTCAGCCCGGGCAAACCGGCACGCTGTTGCTGTCGGCCCTGCCCTGGGGCGGGCACGACGTGCTGGTGGAACGCATCACCCCGCTGGCCAAGGCGGTGGACGGGCGCAATGTGTTCGAGGTGCAGGCCCGCCTGACCGAGGCCGGCGTCGAAGCCGACCCCGACCTGCGCCCTGGCCTGCAGGGCCGCGCGCGCCTGGCGGTGGGCCGCCTGCCGCTGCTGTGGGCCTGGGCCCGCCCCTGGTTAGACCGCGCGCGGCTGGCGCTGTGGTCCCTGGGTGCCTGAAGGAGGCCTGGCCCACCATGGCCCTGCACAGCCCGCACTGGCACCGCGTGGCGGCCCTGGCCCCCCGGCTGGCGCCGCAAGTGCGCGTGACGCGCCAGCGCCACCGCGGCCAGACCTGGTGGCTGCTGCACGACGAACTGACCGGCCGCAGCGCGCGCCTGAACCGCAGCGCCTACGAACTGGCCGCGCGCCTGGACGGCGCCACCACCGTGCAGGCCCTGTGGGACCAGGCCCAGTCCCGACCGCAAGAGCCGCCCACGCAGGACGAGGTGGTGGAACTGCTGGCGCGCCTGCGTGAACAAGGCCTGGTGGACGGGCAGGCCAACACCGATTTCCACACCCTGCTGCCGCACCTGCGCCAGGGTGCACAAGCCCGGTCACGCGGCAACCTGCTGGCCTGGCGCTTTCCGATGGGCAACCCCACGGCATGGCTGCGGCTGTTCCAACGCGTGCAGCCGCTGCTGTTTTCCCGCCCGGCGGCCTGGCTGTGGGCGCTGGCCACGCTGTGGCTGGCGGCCACCGCCGCGCTGCACGCCAGCGAGCTGTGGGCCTACGGCGGGCGCTGGGCGGCCACCCCGCGCTTTGCCCTGCTGGCCCTGCTGGCCTGGCTGCCCATCAAGCTGGTGCACGAAACCGCCCATGGCCTGGCGCTGCGCCAGTTCGGCGCGACGGTGCGCGAAGCCGGCGTCACGCTGATGCTGTTCATGCCCATGCCCTATGTGGACGCCAGCGCCGCGGCGGCCCTGCCCAGCACGCGGCAACGCATGGTGGTCAGCGCCGCGGGCATTGCCGCGGAACTGCTGCTGGCCGCCCTGGCCCTGGCCGCCTGGCTGGCGCTGCCCGACGGCCTGGCGCGCGAGATGGCCTTTGTGGTCTTCAGCGTGGCCGGCCTGTCCACCTTGCTGTTCAATGCCAACCCGCTGCAGCGCCTGGACGGCTACCACCTGGCCACCGACGCACTGCAGCTGCCCAACCTGGCGCCGCGCAGCCGCGAGTACTGGCTGGACCTGCTGCGCCAGCGGGTGCTGCGCCTGCCCGAACACGACCCCTTTCCCGTGGCGCCCGGCGAAGCGCCGTGGCTGCTGGCCTATGCGCCCCTGTCCTGGGCCTGGGGCCTGGGCCTGGCGGCATTGGGCGTGGCCTGGCTGGCGGCCATTTCAGCACCGCTGGGGGCCGCGGCGGGCCTGGTTCTCTTCGTCCAGCTGGCCCTGCTGCCCGCCGTGCGGCTGTTGCGCCAACTGGGCCAGCAAGCCGCCGGCCAGCGCCAGCCGCGCCAGCGCCTGCAGCGTGCCGTGGCCCTGACGGGCGGGGTGCTGGCGGCCAGCTTGCTGCTGCCGCTGCCGCAGCACCGCAGCGCCCAAGGCTTGGTATGGCCGCCCGAACAGGCGCAACTTCGGGCCGACACCGAAGGCTTTGTCCACGAACTGCACATTGCCGATGGCCAGCCCGTGGCCGCCGGCGACCTGGTGCTGGAACTGGCCAACCCCCGCCTGCAGGCCCAGCGCGCGCAGCAGGCCGCGCGCGTGGCCGCGATCGAAAGCGACCTGATCCAGGCCAGCGGCAGTGCCGCGCCCGCCGGTGAACGCCGTGGCAACGCCCAGGCCGACCTGGCCGCCGCCCAGGCCGAGCTGGCCCGCACCGACGAACGCCTGGCCGGCTTGCTGCTGCGTGCCCAGGCGGCCGGCACCCTGGCCCTGCCCGGGGCCGACGACCTGGGCGCGCAGTGGGTGCCGCAGGGCCGCCTGCTGGGCCAGGTGCTCACCGGCGCCGCGCCCGTGGTGAAGCTGGCAGTGCCGGAAGATGAAGCCCCCAGCGCCCAGGCGCAAACACGCCCGGTGAGCGTGCGGCTGCGCGACGCCGACGCCACCCGCCGCAGCGGCCGGCTGCAGCGCGACAGCCTGGCGGCGGTGACCCGCCTGCCCAGCGCCGCGCTGTCCCAGGCCAGCGGTGGCGAACTGCTCACCGACCCGCAGGACAAGGACCACCTGCGCACCCTGCGCCCGGTGGTGCTGATGGACGTGGTGCTGGACGCGCCGCTGCCCGGCGCCGGCCTGGGCCAGCGCGCCTGGGTGCGCTTTGACGAAGGCTGGTCGCCCCTGGCCTGGCAGGCGTTCAAGGCGCTGCAGCGGCAGTGGCTGCGCCGCATGAACCCGCAGCACTGATGCCCCGGATCGACCTCGTCCACACCGTGCCAGTGCCCGGCCCCTTGTGGGGCCTGTTCCCGCGCCGGCCCGACACGCCACAGCCCCCACCCCGCCGTGCCTGGGCGTGGCACAGCGCAAGCCAGCAATGCCGGTCCCTGGCCGGCGCCGCCGAAGGCCTGGCCCACCAGTTCAAGGCCCAAGGTCTGGTGGCCGAGCAGCGGCGGGCGCTGGCGGCCCAACTGGGCACCGCCTTGCGACGCCAAGGCTTCTGCGACGCGGCACTGGCCCCCGCCCTGGGCCTGGCAGCGGCTACCGCGGCCGACCTGCTGGGCCAGCCGCCCTTTGCCACCCAGCTGTTTTGCGCGGCCGCACTGCTGCACAACCGCCTGGCCGAGATGGCCACCGGCGAAGGCAAGACCCTGGCCACGGCGCTGGCCGCCGCCACCGCCGCACTGGCCGGCGTGCCGGTTCACGTGGTCACCGCCAACGACTACCTGGCCGAGCGCGACGCGCTGCGCCTGGCCCCGCTGTACCAGGCCCTGGGCCTGCAGGTGGCTTTCCTTCGCCCAGGCGACGGGCCGCAGGCCAAACAGGCCACCTACGCGGCCAGCGTGGTGTACGCCACCGCCAAGGAGCTGGCCTTCGACCACCTGCGCGACCAGCTGGCGCTGGCCGGCGGCCCGTCCAAGGACCTGCAGCGCCACGCCGCCGCACTGGCCGGCGACAGCCCGGCACCGCTGCCGGTGATGCGCGGGCTGTGCATGGCGCTGCTGGACGAGGCCGACAGCATCCTGCTGGACGAAGCCGATGTGCCGCTGATCCTGTCGCGTTCGGTGCCGCACGCCGCCCGCCGAGCCTTCCTGTGGCAAGCCCTGGCGCTGGCCCGCCAGCTGGTGGCCGACACCGATTTCAAGCTGCACGAAGCCGACCGCCGCGCCGAACTGACGCCCGCGGGCGAAGCTCGCGTCGGTGGCCTGGCCGCGCCGCTGGGCGGGCCCTGGCAACGTGCGCGTTACCGCCGCGAGGCCATCACGGTGGCGCTGACCGGCCTGCACCTGCTGCGGCGCGACCACCACTACATCATGCGCGCCGGCCAGGGGCGCGAGCGCAGCATCGAACTGCTGGACGAGGTGACCGGCCGCGTGGCCGAGGGCCGGGTGTGGTCGCGCGGCCTGCAGGCGGTGGTGGAGATGAAGGAGGGCCTGCCCCCCGGCGCCGACACCGAAACCCTGGCGCGCACCACCTTCCAGCGCTTCTTCCAGCGCTACTGGCGCCTGGCCGGCACCAGCGGCACGCTGTGGGAAGCGCGCGGCGAGTTGCAGCGTGTGTTCGCTGCCAGCGTGGTGCGCGTGCCGCTGCAACAGCCCTCGCAGCGCCGTCGCGACAGCGACGCGGTGTTTGCCGACGCGCCCCGGCTGTGGGCCGCAGTGGCCTTGCGCACGCGTGAACTTTGCGCGGCCGGGCGGCCGGTGCTCATCGGCACCGACAGCGTGGCCGACTCGCAGGCGCTGTCGGCCGTCTTGCGCGCCCACGGCATCGAGCACCAGGTGCTCAATGCCCTGAACGACGCCGACGAAGCCGCCATCGTGGCGCAAGCCGGACACGCTGCGCGCGTGACGATTTCCACACGCATGGCCGGCCGCGGCACCGACATCGAACTGGACGCCGCCGCCCGTGCGGCGGGAGGACTTCACGTTCTGAACTGCCAGCACAACCCCTCGCGAAGGCTCGACCGCCAGCTCGTTGGACGCTGTGCGCGACAGGGCGATCCGGGCAGCGCGCAAGCGTGGTGGATGGCACGAAACCCAATGTCACAAGTGGGGGTGCTCGCCCCTATCCTCGCTGCATGCCATCGACATGTTCGGATCGAGGAGACACCATGGGTGCGTCCGCAATGGGTGCTGCGATTGATGAAGTTCGCGCCGCAATGGGGCGAGGAACATCAGCGCGCCGGGCAACGTGCCGCCCTGCTGCAGTCCGACCTGCAGTGGCAGCGGCGACTGGCCTTCGCCGGCCGCGAGAACTAGTTCACAGCCTGGCGCTGCTGGGCGCCCTGTCGGCCCTGTGGGCCCTGCCGCTGGCCACCTTGGCCGCCGCCCCGGTGGCGACGGCGCCCAAGCCCGCGGTGTGCCTGATCGAGCCCGACAGCGTGGCCGAAGTGGGATCGCAGGTGGTGGGCCTGGTGGAGCGCCTGCATGTGGAGCGCGGCGAAAGCGTGCGCGCCGGCCAGGCCCTGGTGAGCCTGCGCGCCGATGTGGAACGCGCCAATGCCCACGTGGCCGACACCCGCGCCGGCATCGACGCCGACGTGCGCGCCGCCGCCGCCAGCCTGGACCTGGCGCAGCAGAAGTTCAAACGCGCCCAGGCCCTGGTGAAGGAGAGCTTCGTTTCTGACCAGGCGCTGGAGCAGGCCCGCTCGGAACGCGAACTGGCGGCCCAGCGCCTGGCCCAGGCCCGCGGCCAGCAACAGATCTACCAACAGGAACGCCGCGTGGCCGACGCGCAGCTGGGCCTGCGTTCGGTGAAAAGCCCGCTGTCCGGCGTGGTGGTGGAACGGTATGTGAATGTGGGCGAACGCGTGGAAGAGCGCCCGCTGCTGCGCGTGGCCGTGATCGACCCGCTGCGCGTGGAACTGATGGTGCCCACGGCCCTGTACGGCAGCATCCAGCGCGGCGGCCAGCTCACCATCCGCCCCGAGTTGCCCGGCCAGGCCCCGGTCACCGCCACCGTGCGCCAGGTGGACAAGGTGATGGACGCGGCCAGCAACACCTTCCGTGTGCGCCTGTCCCTGCCCAACCCAAACAACCGCATGCCCGCCGGCCTGCGCTGCAAGGTGGACCTGCCAGGCATGACCCAGGCCAGCGCCGCCGAACTGCGCCCCACGCCCAAGGCCGTGCCCGGCACCGCGCAGGACGCCGCCGCGCCGCGCACCGGCACTTCCAGCACCTCGGGCGCGCGCAGCGGCTTCAGCCTGTTCAACCGCGCCTCGGCGCAAAGCAACACCCCGGCTCCGCGCGCCAGCCTGCGCATGGCGCTGGCGCTGGACTGATTCCCCTTCACTCGGCACCCCTCCCCACCCGCAAACCACCGCGTCGGCCCCCATGCACAGCACCATCGCCCGAACCGCCGTCCAGCACGCAGCGCGTCTGGTGGTGGAGGCCATGGAGCCGCGCCTGCTGCATTCGGCCGACCTGCTGGGTGGCACGGCCGCGCTGGCCTCGGCCGACAGCCTGCTGCAGCCGCAGTTGCAGTCGCTCCACGTGCACAGCAGCCCGGCCAACACGCAACAGGGCACGCGCCAGGAACTGGTGCTGCTGGACACCGGCATCACCGGGGCCGACCAGTTGCTGGCCGACCTGGCCCGGCAACAACAGGCTGGCCGGGCGCTGAGCATCGTCACCTTCGGCGCGCAGGACGACGCGCTGGCCCTGCTGGGCCAGGCCCTGCAAGGCCAGCACGACGTGGCGGCGGTGCACATCGTCAGCCATGGCAGCGATGGCGTACTGGCCCTGGGCAGCACGCGGCTGGACGCCGCCACGCTGATGGCCCGCGCTGGCGAGGTGGCCGGCTGGTCCGCCGCGCTGGCCGAAGGTGCCGACCTGCTGCTGTACGGCTGCGACGTTGCCGCCACCGACACCGGCCGCGCCCTGCTGCAGGACCTGGCCACCCTGACCGGTGCCGACGTGGCCGCCAGCGACGACCCCACCGGCGCCACGGCCCTGGGCGGTGACTGGTTGCTGGAAGCCCGCATCGGGCAGGTGGAGGGCGCCCTGGTGTTCAGCGGCGGCCTGCAGGCCGACTTTGGCGGCGTGCTCAGCCGCCTGGCCTACGACGGCTTTTCCACCACGTCCGGCAACCTCAGCGGCGACACCACCGGCAGCGGCTGGGCGGACAGCTGGGCCAGCAGCGGCAACGGCCTGACGGCCGGCGGCGGCGGCCTGGCCGACCCTGGCGGCCGCTTGCCCACCGGCGGCGGCGCCGTCACGGCCAGCATCTCATCGACCCTGTCCACGGCGGAGGCCACGCGCAACCTGGCCGCAGCGGTGGGCGCCGAAGGCACCACCACCTGGGTCAGCTTCCTGGTGCGCCCCAACCGCACCGGCACGGCCGATTTCATGGGCCTGCAGTTCGGCAACACCTCGGCCACCACCGGCTTCGTGGGCTACAACGGCAGCGGCTTCATCCTGGGCCGTGCCGGCGCGCTCAGCGCTGCCACGGTCAGCGGCGTCAACGCCCAGGCCGGCCAGACCACGCTGCTGGTGCTGAAGCTGCAAAGCGTGGCCGGCAACGACACCGCCACGCTGTATGTGAACCCCACCCCGGGCCTGGCCGACCCGAACAGCCTGCGCAGCGTGAGCGTGTCCAACCTGGACTTTGGCAGCTTCACCCGCATTGGCGTCTCGGCCGGCAATGGCTTCGGCATGAATGCTGCGGTGCTGGACGAAATCCGCGTGGGCACCAGTTTCCTGGACGTGGCGCCCACCAGCGTGGCCACCGCGCCGGTCATCACCAGCAATGGCGGCGGCACCACGGCCGACTTCACCGTGGCCGAGACCCGCCGCGACGTGACCACGGTGGCCGCCATCGACGCCAACGCCGACACCCTGAGCTTCAGCATCGCGGGCGGCGTCGACGCGGCGCGCTTTGCCATCAACGCCGGCACCGGGGCGCTCACCTTCGTCAACGCCCCGGATTTCGAAGCCCCGGCCGACGCCAACCGCGACAACATCTATACCGTGCAGGTGCAGGCCAGCGACGGTGCGCGCACGGACGTGCAAACCCTGAACGTCACCGTCACTGACGTGAGCGCTGTGCTCAATGTCAACACATTCGCCGATGTGCTGGATGCGGGCGACCTGAGCTCAGTGGAAGCCTTGAACGCCAGCGCGGGCGCCGACGGCAAGGTCTCGCTGCGCGAAGCCGTGATCGCCGCCAACAACACCGCGGGCAAGGACCTGATCGCGTTGCAGGCGGGCACCTACGAACTGACCATCCCGGGCATCGGAGAGAACCAGAGCCGCACCGGCGACCTGGACATCCTGGACGGCGTCACCATCACCGGCGCCGGCGCGCTGAACACCAGCATCACCGGCTTGGGCGCATCGGCGCTGCTGCATGTGCGTGCCGGCGACAGCAACATCTCCGCACTGACGCTGCGCGACGGCTACACGCTGTCCAATGGCGCCGCGATCGACGTGCTCAGTGGCGCCAGCCTCACCCTCAGCCAGGCCATCGTCCGCAACAACCAGGCGCCGTACGGCGCGGGCGCCGCCATCCTCAACAACGGCGCACTGAACCTGGTCGACGTGGAACTGCGCGACAACCAGGCCGGCAGCTTCGGCGGCGGCCTGTACCACGCCGGCACCGCACTCACGATGACGCGCGTGACAGTTGCTGGCAACCAGGCCAACAGCGGAGGTGCCGGTGCCTACCTGGCCGGCAGCGGCACGCAGACCTTGAGCAACGTGACCTTCAGCGGCAACCAGACCGCCGCCAACGGTGCGGGCCTGTCTCTGGACTCCAACGCGCAGCTTGTGAACGTGACCCTGGCCAACAACAACGCCGCCAGCGGTGGAGGCCTCTACGTCAGCAAGAACGCTTCGTCCGTGAGCCTGACGAACGTGCTGCTGTCCAACAATGGTGGTGGCAACCTGATCCAGGCCAACTCGGCTGTGAGGTCACTGGGCAACAACATCAGCACCGACACCGTGGCTGCGCTCAACCAGGCCAGCGACCGCAGCGGCGCGAACGTGATCCTGGGCGCGCTGGCGGACAACGGTGGCGTCACCCGCACCCATGCCCTGCTGGCCGGCAGTGCCGGCATCAATGCCGGCAACAGCGCCGCGGCACCGGCCACCGACCAACGCGGTCAGGCCCGCGTCGGTGCGGCGGACGTGGGCGCCTACGAATACGTGAACCTGGCCAACACGGCCCCCACCATCACCAGCAACGGGGGCGACGCGACGGCCAGCCTGAGCGTGGTGGAGCACACCACGGTCGTCACCAAGGTGGTTGCCGACGACACAGATGGCGATACGGTGCAGTACGGCATCGTGGGGGGTGACGACGCGGCACTTTTCAGCATCGACGCGGCCAGCGGCGTGCTCAGCTTTATCACCGCACCGGACTTCGACCTGCCCACCGACACCGGACGCGACAACACCTACCAGGTGCGCGTGCAGGCCAGCGACGGCCTGGCCAGCGACACCCAGACCCTGCTGGTGACGGTGAGCAACCTCACCATGACAGCGCGCGACGACAGCGTGAACGCCACGGCCGGCGTGCAGCAGTCCATTGCCGTGCTGGCCAATGACAGCCTGGGCGAAGGCACGCAGATGGCCCTGGTGGACGCCACGCCAGGCGCACAGGCGTCCAGCATGTTCATCAGTGCGTCGCAGGTGCTCTACACCTCGCAGGCCGCCTTCAGCGGCACCGACAGCTTCAGCTACCGCGCCACCGACGGCAGCGAAGGCCTGGTGCACTACTGGAACCTGTCGGGCCAGGCCAGCGACACCGTGGGCAGCGCCCAGGGCCAGCTGTACAACGGCGTGGCCACCACCAGCACGGGCCAGTTCGGCCAGGCGCTGCACTTCGACGGCGCCAACGACCTGGCACTGATACCCGACTTCGCCTACAGCAACGAATTCACGCTGTCGTTCTGGTTCCGCATGGCGGACAACAACGGCACGGGTTACCGCTACATGTACGCGCACGGCACCGTGGCCGCGTCCAACAGCCTGAACGTGTTCTTCATCGAGAAGGACACCAACACCGGCACCGGCATCAACAACGTGCTGCGCACGCGCATCCTGGACGGCAACGATGCCGACAACGTCAGCGGCCTGGACGTGGCGGCGACCGGCCTGGCGGACAACCAGTGGCACCAGTACACCCTGAGCACCCAGGCGGGCGTGGGCAGTCGGGTGTACATCGACGGCAGCCTGCGTGCGGCCATCGCCAACGGCGGCGACGCCATCAACCCCAGTGGGCAGGTGTTTTTGGGCACCAACACCGCGGGTGACGCGGCACGCCAGTTCACGGGCGACCTGGACACCCTGCAGTTCTACAACCGCACGGTGGACGCCGCGGCGCTGTACGCGGGCAACCTGGCCCAGGCGCAGGTGACGGTGAACGTGGCGGCCAACAGCGGCGCGGCACCGTTCATCACCAGCGGGGGCGGCGCCGCCACCCTCGCGCGCAGCGTGGCCGAGAACACCACGGCGGTGGCCACCATCACCGCCACCGACCCCGAGGGCGCGGCCATCACCTACGGCCTGTTGAACAGTGGCGATGCCGCCTTGTTCAGCATCGACCCGGTGAGCGGGGCGCTGCACTTCCGCGTGGCACCGGACTTCGAGGCCCCGCAGGACGGCAACCGCGACAACGTCTACACCCTGACCGTCTCCGCCAGCGACGGCGTGAACGTGGACCTCCAGACCCTGAACGTGACGGTCACCGACGTGGGCGGGCCCCTGGTGGTGACCACGAACCACGACACCGTGGACGGCGACGTCTCGTCGGTGGAAGCGCTGCTGGCCAATGCCGGTGCGGACGGCATTTCGCTGCGCGAGGCCCTGCTGGCGTCCAACGCCAGCGCCGGCGCCGACCTGGTCCGCTTCAACCTGGGCGCGGGCCAGCGCATCATCGCCCTGGAAAGCGCCCTGCCCACCATCACCGACACCGTCACCATCGACGGCAGCAGCCAGAGCGGCTACGCCGGCGCGCCCCTGGTGGCCCTGGACGGCTCCAAGCCGGGTCTGGATGCCAGCGGCCTGGTGCTGTCCACGCTGCCGTCCAGTGCGGCCAGCGGCTCGGTGCTGCGGGGCTTGTCCATCTATGGTTTCAGCCGCAGCGCCATCGAAGTCACGGCCGACGTGGCCTCGGTGCTGATCGCCGGCAACTACCTGGGCGTGGACCTCAGCGGCCTGAACGCGCCCGGCAACGGCAAATGGGGCGTGGACGCCACCGGTGCAGGCTTCGGCCTGGTCATTGGCGGCGGCAGCGCGGTCGAGCGCAACCTCATCGGCGGCCACCACAGCCTGGGCGGCATCGCCATCAACGGCACCCAGGGCGCCCGGGTGATGGGCAACCACATCGGCGTGGGCGCCGACGGCGTCACCGCGCTGTCCAACGCCGTCGGCGTGCTGCTGGCCAACGATGTCCTGGGCACGGTGGTGGGCGGCAGCGCGGCCGAAGGCAACCTCATCGCCCACAATGGCTCAGGGGGCGTGGTCACGCTCAGCGCGAACAGCTATGGCGCGGTGCTGGGCAACCGCTTCGTCGACAACGGCGCCCAGGCCATCGACCAGGGCTGGAACGGCCAGATCCAGCCCAACGACAACGAAGCCGACCTGCGCCAGAACATGCTGGTGCTGGCCAGCGCCGAGACCAGCAGCAGCGGCCTGCGCCTGACCGGGCAGCTCGACACGACGGCCGGGCGCACGGTGCGCATCGAGTTCTTTGCCAACGACGCGGCCGGCGCGCAGGGCCACGGCGAGGGCCAGCGCCTGCTGGCCACGCTGGACCGCACGGTGCCTGCCAATGGCACGCTGAGCCTGGACGAAACCCTGGCCGTGCCGGTGGCGGCCGGCCAGTGGATCAGCGCCACGGTCACCCAGCTCAGCGGCGCCGGCGGCAGCCCGCTGCGCACCTCGGAATTCAGCAAGGCGGTGCAGGTGGCCACCCGGAACCTGCCGCCCGCCTTCACCCAGCCCGGCGCGGGCGCGGACCGCGCGGCCCTGGCCACGCCGGAGGGCCAGAGCACCGTGCTGACCCTCAGCGCAACGGACCCGGACGGCCAGGCCCTGGGCTACGCCATCGCCGGCGGTGCCGACGCGGCGCGCTTCACCGTCGATGCGGGTTCGGGCCAGCTGAGCTTCAACACCGCCCCCGACTTCGAGAACCCCGGCGATGCCAACGGCGACGGGGTGTACGAGGTGCTTGTGTCGGTCTCGGACGGCGCGGGCGGCAGCGACACGCTGGCGCTGGACCTGCGCGTGACCGACCTGAACGACAACGCACCCATCGTGACCGCGGCCCAGCAGTTCACGCTGTCGGAAACCGCACCCGCGGGCACCCTGGTGGGCCGCCTGCTGGCCAGCGACGCCGACCTGAACACCACCCTCGGCGCCTGGACGCTGACCGCCGGCAACACCGGCAATGCCTTCGCGCTGGACGCCAGCACCGGCCAGCTGTCGGTGAACAGCACGGCCGCGCTGGCCTCGGCCAGCGGCACGCGCTTCACCCTCAGCGTGACGGTGGGCGACGGCCTGAACACCAGCCTGGCCCAGACCGTGGTGGTGGACGTCACCAACGTGAACCAGGCGCCGGTGGCCCAGGGTGCCATCGGTCCGCTGTCGGCGCTGCAGGATGTGGCGGGTCGCTGGTCCCTGGCCGGCGCCTTCAGCGACCCCGACCTGGGCGACACCCTGACCTGGACCCTCAGCCGCAGCGACGGTGCCTGGCCCGCCTGGTTGAGCTTCAACCCGGCCGACCTGACGCTCAGCGGCACCCCGGGCGCCGCCGACGTGGGCACGCTGCGGCTGCAGGCCCGCGTCAGCGACGGCGGCAACCTCGTCGCCAGCAGCGACTTCGAGCTGCAGGTGGCCGACCGCAACGACGCCCCACAGGGCCAGGACGGCCGCATCGGGCTGGACGAAGACAGCACCCGCGTTCTCAGCGTCGCGGACTTCGGTTTCAGCGACCCGCTGGACCAGGGCGCGGACACCCTGGCCGCGGTGCGCATCACCGCCATCTCCGGCCCGGGCCTGTTGGCCTTGCGCGGCGTGGCGGTGACCGCCGGCCAGGAGGTCCTGCGCGCCGACCTGGACGCCGGGCTGCTGAGCTACACCCCGCCGTCGGATGCCAATGGCCTGGGCCTGACCCGCGTGGACTTCCTGGTGCGTGACAGTGGCGACACGCGTGGCAACGGCACCGACCTGGCCGCCAGCGCCAACACGCTTCACTTCGATGTGAACCCGCTGAACGATGCCCCGCTGGTGGCCGACCGCGACCTGACGCTGGACGAGAACGCGACCTCCGACACGGCCGTGCTGACGCTGGTGGCCGGCGATGCCGACGCCGGCACCGTGCTGCGCGACTTCCGCATCGTCAGCGGCAACGTCGATGGCGCCTTCGCGCTGGACGCGGCCACCGGGGTGCTGCGGGTGGCCAACCCCGCAGCGCTGGACTTCGAGTCCAACGCCACGTTCACCCTGGCCGTCACCGTCTCCGACGGCACGCTCACCAGCGAACCGGCCACCGTCACGCTGCGCCTGGCCGACCTGAACGAGGCCCCGGCCTACCAGGGCGGCGTCAACAACCTCACCGTGCTGCAGGACCAGGCCTTCAGCCTGACGCTGCCGGCCAGCGCCTTCAGCGACCCCGACAGCGGCGACGCACTCACCTGGGCCCTGGCGCCCGCCACCCCGGGCGCCAGCCTGCCGGCCTGGCTGCGCTTCGACCCGGCTTCGCGCACCCTGTCCGGCACCCCCGGCCAGGCCGACGTGGGCCCCCTGGACCTGCGCCTGGTGGCCACCGACGGCGGCCAGCTGCAGGCCGAGGCCGCGTTCACCCTCACCGTCCAGGACGTGGCCAACCGGCCGGTGCTGGCCAACAACCAGGCCGTGCTGGCCGAAAACGCGGCGGCCGGCACCCCGGTGCTCAGCCTGTCCGGCACCGACACCGACCCCGGCACCGTGCTGCACGACTTCCGAATCGCCAGCGGCAACCTCGATGGCGCCTTCGCGCTGGACGCGGCCACCGGCGTGCTGCGCGTGGCCAACCCCGCAGCGCTGGACTTCGAGTCCAACGCCACGTTCACCCTGGCTGTCACCGTGTCCGACGGCACGCTCACCAGCGACCCGGCCACCGTCACGGTGCGCCTTGCCGACCTGAACGAGGCCCCGGTCTACCAGGGCGGCATCAACAAGCTCACCGTGCTGCAGGACCAGGCCTTCAGCCTGGCGCTGCCGGCCGGCGCCTTCAGCGACCCCGACAGCGGCGACGCCCTCAGCTGGGCCCTGGCGCCCTCCACCCCAGGCGCCAGCCTGCCGGCCTGGCTGCGCTTCGACCCGGCTTCGCGCACCCTGTCCGGCACCCCTGGCCAGGCCGACGTGGGCCGCCTGGACCTGCGCCTGGTGGCCACCGACGGCGGCCAGCTCCAGGCCGTCGGCGCGTTCACCCTCACCGTGCAGGACCTCAACGACGCGCCGCAGGGTCGCGACGCCGTGCTGACCCTGGACGAGGACAGCCTGCTGGTGCTGAGCGCTGCGGACTTTGGCTTCAGCGACGTGGTGGACAGCCCCGCGCACGAATTGGCCGCCGTGCGCATCGTCAACCTGCCGCAGGCCGGCCAGTTGCAGTTCAAGGGCGTGGCGCTCACCAGCCCCACCGAGCTGAGTGTGCAGGACCTGTCCATGGGCCAACTGCTGTACCTGCCGCCGGCCGACGCCAGCGGCGCCGGCCTGGCCCGCATCGGCTTCCAGGTGCGCGACAGCGGCGGCACCGACTTCGGCGGCCGGGACACCGACCCGCAGGTGCGCACGCTGGTGCTGAACGTGAATGCGGTGAACGACGCCCCGGTGGTGGTTCGCAACGAACTGGACCTGGCCGGCGGCCTGAGCGCGGCGCCGGTGATCGTGATCACCGACCCCGACACGCCGCCCGAACAGATCCAGATCAGCGTCGGCGCGGTCAGCGGCGGCCAGTTCGTGCTGGCGGGCTCCAGTGCGGCGGCGGACAGCTTCACCCTGGCCCAGGTGCTGGCCGGGCAGGTGCGCTTCGAACGCAACCTGGCGCAGGGCGAACCGGGCTACCAGTTGGCCGTGGCCGACGCCAGCAGCGGCAGCGCGACGCCCGTGGCCAGCGTGGGCAGCATACGCCACGCGGAGCTGAACCTGCAGGGCATCGACGCCGCGCAGCAGGCCAGCACGGCGGCCACCTCGAACGATCCGTCGGCCACCAGCGCGACCAGTGGCAGCGCCGCGGCCAGCGTTGGCGCGGCCAAGGCCACCAGCAGCGCCAACACCGTGAACGGCGACGGCGCCGAAGCGTCCGCCACAGCCGGCGGCGACACCGCGGCCACACGCCTGGCCCCGGCCGCCGCGGCCCTGGGCGACGCCCTGTTGCAGGCCGCCGGCACCACCAACGCCGCCGTGCTTGACACCCGCGCGACCCCTTTGACCCTGGCCGTGCCGGCCAGCCTGACCGAATCGCGGCTGGACCTGGCCAACCGGCCGGCGCTGCTGGGCACCGCGCCCTTGGCCGACCTGACCCTGCCCACCCTGGCCCCGCTGGAAATGGCCTCGCTGGTGTCCGGCAGCAGCAACCCGAGCGCCGACGTGAACGCCCTGATCAACCGGCTGGACGCCCTGCGCCACAGCCTGGCCGAACCCACCGAAGCCCGCGCGGGTGAACTGGCCGGCGGCACCGCCATGGGCCTGTCGCTGAGCGTGGGCTATGTGGTGTGGCTGGTGCGCGGCGGCATCCTGGCCAGCTCCATGCTGGCCGCGCTGCCCAGCTGGCAGCTGCTGGACCCGCTGCCCATGCTGGGTCGCCTGGGCAACCCCGACGACGATGAAGAAGCCGAACGCGACCAGGTAGAGAGCCTGTTCGCCAAGGGCCACGGTGCGCCGGTGCCAGCGCCCGCGCCCCAACCCAACGAGGAGCCGGCGGCATGAAGCTGTGGCGCAATGTCCTGCAACGCGTGCCCGTGCGCACCTACCTGGCGCTGGGCCTGGCGTCCATCCTGGTGACGGTGCTGCTGGCCGCCGGCTGGCTGGGCCTGGTGGCCGACCCCGAGGTGCTGGCGCGCCAGCACCGCGCGGCCCTGGCCGAAAGCATCAGCATCACTGCGTCGGCGCTGCTGAACGAGGACGAACCGCAGGCCCTGCAGGACGTGCTGGGCTTCATCCAGCAGCGCAACCCTGAACTGCTCAGCGTGGGCCTGCGCCGCACCAACGGCAGCCTGCTGGTGGACGTGCACGACCACGCGGCCAACTGGCGCGGCGCGGCGGGTGATGTGTCCGACGGCAGCGCACTGCTGGTGCCGCTGATGCGCGACAACCAGCGCTGGGGCGCGGTGGAACTGCAGTTCACCGCCCTGCGCAGTTCGGGCTGGACGGGTGCACTGCAAGACCCCATGCTGCGCCTGACTGGCTTCGGCTTTGCGCTGGGTGCCATCCTGTTTTATTTTTACCTGCGCCGCATGCTGCAGGCGCTGGACCCTTCGAACTCGGTGCCCACGCGGGTTCGCAACGCGCTGGACGCCTTGACCGAAGGCCTGCTGGTCATCGACGGCCGCGGGCGCATCGTGCTGGCCAACCAGTCGCTGGCCCAGGTGCTGGGCCGCGAGCCCGACGCGCTGGTGGGCCAGCAGGCCCATGCGCTGGGCTGGGGCGAACGTGACGGCGCGCCCATCGCTGCCGCCGCCCAACCCTGGTCGGTGGCGCTGCGCGACGCCCAGGTGCAGCGCGACGCACTGATCTACCTGACCAATTCGCAAGGCCAGCGCTATTCGCTGCGCAGCAACTGCTCGCCCATCCTGGGGCCCAACGGCGCCCTGCAGGGCGTGCTGGTCAGCCTGCAGGACGTGACCGCACTGGAAGAAAAGGAACTGGCGCTGCAAGCCGCCAAGGAAGAGGCCGACCACGCCAACCAGGCCAAGAGCCAGTTCCTGGCCAACATGAGCCACGAGATCCGCACGCCCATGAACGCCATCCTGGGCTTCACCGACGTGCTGCGGCGTGGCGGCCTCAAGCGCGGCCCCGATTCGCAGCGCCACCTGGACATCATCCACAGCAGCGGGCGCCACCTGCTCACGCTGATCAACGACATCCTGGACCTGTCCAAGGTGGAAGCCGGCCGGCTGGAGTGCGAGCGCCTGCCCTACGCCCCGCACCAGGTGATGCACGACGTGCAGCGCACCCTGGCCGAGCGGGCCGACGACAAGGGCCTGTCGCTGAAGCTGCAGTTCCCGCAGGCCCTGCCCGCCACCCTGGTGGGCGACGCGGCGCGGCTGCGCCAGATCCTGACCAACCTGATTGGCAACGCGCTGAAGTTCACCGACCAGGGCGGTGTGACCGTCACGGCGCGGCTGGATGGCGCGGGCACGGCGGCGAACTACATCATCGAGGTGGCCGACACCGGCGTGGGCATTGCCGCCGACCGGCTGGAAGCCGTGTTCGAGCCCTTCGTGCAGGCCGAAGCGTCCACCGCGCGGCGCTTCGGCGGTACCGGCCTGGGGCTGACCATCAGCCGCGGTTTCGCCCGCGCCATGGGCGGCGACATCGTGGCCCGCTCCACACCGGGCCAGGGCACCACCTTCGTGGTCAGCCTGCCGGTCGGCAACGCCTCGACCGCTTCGCTGGCGCTGCTGAACCCCGACGAACTGCAACGCGCCGGCGACGCCCCGGTGGCCTTGCAGGCCACGGCCTGGCACTTCCCACCCAAGCGCGTGCTGGTGGTGGACGACGCGGCCGAGAACCGCCAGCTGATGCAGGTGCTGCTGCAGGACGTGGGCCTGACCGTGCTGTTGGCCGAAGACGGCGCACTGGCCCTGGACCGCGTGGCCGACAGCGCCCCGGACATCGTGCTGATGGACATGCAGATGCCGGTGATGGACGGCCTGACCGCCACCCGCACCCTGCGCGACCGCGGCTGCACCCTGCCCATCCTGGCGCTGACCGCCAACGCGATGAAGGGCATCGAGCGCGAGGTCGAAGCCGCCGGCTTCAGCGGCTTCCACACCAAGCCGATCGACATCGACACCCTGCTGGCCGATCTGGCCCAGCGCCTGGGCGGCCAGCGCGGCGAGACCATGGACAAGGTGCTGGAAGCCGCCGCGGCCGCCGATGCCGCCGCGGCTGCGCAGCCCACCGCCCAGGCCGAAGCGTCCCTGCTGGCGCAGCCCCTGTCCGAGCCCGCGGACAACACGCCGCTGGTGTCGCGCCTGGCCGCACACCCGCGCCTGGGCAAGGTGGTGCAGCGCTTCAACGAAAGCCTGCCCGGGAAACTGGACGAAATGACCCAGTCGCTGCAGCAAGGCGACATGGCGGCCCTGGCCGGCCTGGCGCACTGGATCAAGGGCGCCGGCGGCAGCATGGGCTACGACGAGCTGTTCGAACCGGCCAAGGCCCTGGACGACACGGCCAAGGCCGGCGACGCCACCAGCGCCTCACGGCACCTGGCCCAGCTGCGCGCTGTGGCCGCACGCATTGCGCCGCTGAACGCGGCCCCGCATGAACCCGCGCGCCCGTTGGCAGAGCGTGCGACGAAGGAGATGGCATCTTGATGAACGACCAGTGGCTCACCCGACCGGCCACCGCCGCCAACACCTGGAGCGACTCGCTCAGCCAGAACGAGCGCTCGCCGCTGCTGGACGCCACCGTGATGCTGGTGGACGATGACATGCTGATGACCGAGCTGGTGCAAGGACACCTGGAAGACGCGGGCTACCGCAACTTCGTGGTCACCAACGACCCGCGTGAAACCCTGGCGCTGGCCCAGCAGAAGCAGCCCGCGGTGCTGCTGCTGGACCTGATGATGCCGCAGATGTCCGGCTTCGAGGTGCTGCAGCAGTTGCGCGCGCAGGAGGCCTTCCGCTTCCTGCCCGTCATCGTGCTCACAGCCGCGACTGGCGCCGACGCCAAGCTGCAGGCCCTGCAACTGGGCGCCACCGACTTCCTGAGCAAGCCGGTGGACGCCAGCGAGCTGGTGCTGCGGGTGCGCAACACGCTGGCCTTCCGCCAGTACCACGAGCGCAGCCTGAGCTACGACGAGGTGACGGGCCTGCCCACGCGTCGCCTGCTGGAGCGCCAGCTGCGCGACGCGCTGGTGGACGCCAACGGCGTGGACGGCAGCGTGGTGCTGTTCAACATCACGGTGCCGCAGTGCCGCACCATCAGCGAAACCATGGGCCAGGACACCGCCGACCAGCTGGCGCGCACGCTGGCCCTGAGGCTGGAGGAACTGGCCCGCCAGCATTCGCTGCGGCCCGACCGGGTGTCGCCGGTGGCGCGGTTGCGCCAGGAAGAGTTCGGCCTGATGCTGAACGGCGTGCGCACGGTGGACGCGCTGGAGCGCATTGCACGCCAAGTGCTGAGCACCCTGGCCCTGCCGGTGGACCTGGGGGCGCAGAAAGTGGTGCCCGATGCGGTGCTGGGCATCGCGGTGTCGGGCACCGACGGCCATGCCGAGAACGACCTGATCAAAGGCGCCGAGCTGGCCCGCAGCCAGGCCCAGCGACGCAGCGGCGCACGTTATGAATTTTTCTCGTCCGAACTGAACCGCCGTTCGTTGGAGCGCCTGTCCCAGGCCACCCAGCTGCGCCAGGCGGTGGAGCGCAACGAATTCCAGCTGCACTACCAGCCCAAGGTGGACATGGCCTCGGGCGACATCGCCGGCGTGGAAGCCCTGGTGCGCTGGCAGCACCCCACGCTGGGGCTGCTGCCGCCCAGCCGCTTCATCGGCATGGCCGAAGAGCTGGGCCTGATGAACGACCTGGGCGACTGGGTCATCCACAAGGCCTGCTACGACGGCGCACGGTGGCTGGGGGCCGGGGTGCCGCTGGGCAAGATGGCGGTGAACGTGTCCACCACGCAGTTCCAGGGCGGGCGGCTGGCCAAGGTGATTGCGCATGCCCTGAAATCCACCGGCATGGCCGCCAGCCACCTGATGGTGGAAGTGACCGAAAGCATGCTGATGAACGACGTGCAGGCCGCGATGGCCACGCTGCACGACATCCGCGCGCTGGGCGTGAGCCTGTCGATCGACGACTTCGGCACCGGCTACTCGTCGCTGAGCTACATCAAGATGTTCCCGGTGAGCGAGCTGAAGATCGACCGCAGCTTTGTGGCCGACCTGCCCGGCGGCAGTTCGGACACCGCCATCACCCGGGCCATCGTTTCGCTGGGCCACAACCTGGGCATGAGCGTGGTGGCCGAAGGCGTGGAAACCGCCGAGCAGATGCTGGCCCTGCATGGCCTGGACTGCGACATGTACCAGGGCTTCCTGTTCAGCCGGCCGCTGCCCGAACGCGAACTGCTGCCCCTGCTGAGAGATTCGGCGCGCTGACTCAGCGCAGCGCCAGGGTGCGCCAGCCGCGCTGCGCCGCCAGCGCGGCCAGGCCTGCGTCGGCGTTCACCGCCACCGGCTGGGTCACCGCCTGCAGCAGCGGCAGGTCGTTGATGGAATCGCTGTAGAACCAGCTGTCGTCCAGGTCCGCCAGCCTGCGCCCCTGCCCGGCCAGCCAGGCGTTCACATGGGTCAGCTTGTGGCCGCGAAAACAAGGCGGTCCCACGGTTTCGCCGCTGTAGCGGCCGTCGGCACCGCGTTCGGGCTCGGTGGCCAGCACCGCCGGCAGGCCCAGCAGACGGGCGAAGGGCTCGGCCACGAAGCGTGTGGTGGCGGTCACCAGCGCGCAGGCGTGGCCAGCCTGCAGGTGCTGGCGCACCAGCGCCTTCGCGGCGGGCTCGATCCGCGGCGCCATGGCCTGCTCGAAGCCTGCCAGGTACTGCGCCAGCACCGGCGGTGCGTGCACTGCCAGCGCGCTGACGGTGTAGCGGTGCATCACCGTGATGTCCAGCGTGCCGGCCGCGTACTGGCGGCAGAACTCCAAATACGGCGGCTCGAAATCGGGCGAGAGCGCGCCGCGGTCCATCAGGAAGCGGGCGAAGGCGTTGCCGCTGTCAAAGCCGATCAGCGTGTGGTCCAGGTCGAACAGGGCAACTTTCATGGGCGACATTCAGGGCGAATCCATCAGCTCGGCGGGCAAGGCACCGCGCAGCGCATTGCACACCATCAGCCCCTGTGCGGCCGGCAGCTCGCTGCGGTGGATGCGCCGCTCGCTGGCGGCCCAGGCGGGGCTGTTGAGCAGCTCGGCGCGCATCACGCCGGGCAGCACGCCGGCGTCCAGCGGCGGGGTGTACCAGCGGCCGTTCTGACGCACGAAGACATTGCTGCGCCCGCCTTCCAGCAGCCAACCCTCTTCGTCGAAGAACAGGGTGTCGAAGGCGCCGCGCGCGATGGCGCGCTTCACGCCCGCGTCGTAGGCTGCACGGTCGGTGGTCTTGTGGCGCGCCAGGGGGCGCGGGCCCGCCAGCGGCGTGTCGGCCAGCACCAGCCTGGCCAGGCCGACAGGCAGGGGGTCCAAACCAGCGTGGGTCACCGTGATGCGGCCGTCGAAGTCCAGTTGCAGGCGCACGCGCATTTCATCCAACGGCCCACCCGCGACCTGGGCCCATGCGGCGCCCAGGGCGGTGTCCAGCGCGGCATCAAACGCTTCAGCACGCCAGACAAAACCCAAGGCCTGGGCGCTGGCCGCCAGCCGGGCGCGGTGGCGCTTGCGCAAGGGCACCCCGTCGCTGCGGGTGGCGCGCAGGGTCTCGAACAGCGACAGGCCGGGGTCCAGCCGGGTGACGAAGCGGGCCTTCCATTGGGTTTCTTCCCACTCGTCGGCGGCCACGCTGTCCAGCACGATGCCGCCGCCCACGCCGAGCGACAGCGCCCGGCTGCCCTGCGCCGCCGGTCCCAAGGTCAAGGTGCGGATGGCCACGGCCAGGCACAGGTCGGGGCAGCTGGCGTCGGCGCCCGCGTCCAGCCAGCCGATGGCCCCGGTGTACAGGCCACGCGGGGTGCTTTCCAACTGAGAGATCCAGTGCATGGTGCGGTGCTTGGGCGCCCCGGTGATGGACCCACAGGGGAAGCTGGCGCGCAACAGCCCGGCCAAATTCACATCGCCACGCTTGGTGGCCTGCACCGTGCTGGTCATCTGGAACACCGTGGCATAGGGCTCGATGTCAAACAGCTGCGGCACCTTCACCGACCCCACCTCGGCGATGGCGCCCAAGTCGTTGCGCAGCAGGTCCACGATCATCAGGTTTTCGGCCCGGTTCTTGGTGTCGTCGTGCAGCAGGCGCGCGGTTTCGCTGTCGCCTTCGGGCGCCAGGCTGCGCTGGGCCGTGCCCTTCATCGGCCTGGCGGTCAGGCGGCCGGCCTCATGGCGGATGAAGAGCTCGGGCGAACGCGACAGCACCCAGCCTTCGCCGCCGGGCAGATGGATCAGCGCGCCGAAGCCCACCCGCTGGCGCGCACGCAAGCGCCGGTACAGCGCCAGCGGCTCGCCCCAGGCGCGCCCGTTCAGGCGGTAGGTGTAGTTCACCTGGTAGGTTTCGCCGGCGCGGATGGCCTCGTGCACCTGCGCGATGGCGGCTTCATATTCCGCACGGCTGACGCTGGCCTGCAGGTTCAGCACGCCGGCCGGCGCGGGATCGGCCCGGCCTTCGGTCTGTTGCAGCCAGGCGGCCACGGCGTCCGCGTCCAGGTGCTGCATTTGCGCAAACACCAGCACGCGCAGCGCGCTGCGGTCGTCTTCGGCCAGCCGGGCTGTTCCGGCCTTCAGCAGCTTGGCGCCCCACTCGTAGTCGGCCAGCATCAGCGCATGCAGGCCACGGTCCAGGTCGGCCCGCACAGCCGCGCAGGTGGCTTCCAGCGTGGCGGGGTCGGTGCAGCGGTGTTCGTGCAGGTAGCCGCTGTACAGGCGGCTGGTGGGCGCGGCCGGGCCGGCGCCGGCGTCGTCCAGCAGGGCGAAGGGCGCGTCGCCGGGCGCGCCGCAGGAAGGTTCGGAGGTGGCCAGCGCTTCAGCTCCAGTCGTCCATGTCGTGCTTGATCTTGTGGCGGTTGGCGATCAGCTCGTCCACGCTGGGTTCGTTGCTCAGCGCCCGCTTCAAGGCCAGCTTGGTGGCTTCGTGGTTGGTGCGGTACATGTCTTTCTTGTCCAGGTTCGGGTCCTTGGCGCAGCGCGGGTCGATCCACACCAGGCTGATGATGCACAGCTCGTTCGCACGGTCCTTGGGGATGGTGCCGTCGATCAGGCAGTCCACCACCGCGTCGGCGGTGGCCGACTGCACCACGCCGCCGAACAGATCGATGTTGACCAGGTCCTTCAGCGTGACCTTGGGCACCATGATCGTGGCCGGGCGCACCAGCTGGTTGCAGGCGCGGATGGCGAACATGGCGGTGTGGCCCTTGGTCTGCGCCATCATGTTGGCAAAGGCCTGGCCCACGGGGCCATCGGTGCGCCCGATCAGGATTTCGGGCATGGCGTCGGTGAACTGGCCCTCGGCGGCCAGCACGGTGGCTTCGCCGGCATGAAATAGGAAATCACGGCTCATGGTGTGAAGTCTCGTTGGTGATGGGAATGCGTTGCGGCCACGGCCCACACGGCCGCGGCGCCAGGAGGGGGATTATTCCGGGATCAGCAATTCGCCCTTGCCCTGCACCGACACGTCACCCGCAAAGCGGCTGAAGCGGCGCTGTGGCAGGCTGGCGAAGTGGCCGCCGAAGGCCGCCAGGTCGCGCGCCAGCAGTTGCCAGAACACGTCGGCGTTGGCGCGCACCGGCACGAAACCGATGGACGGCGCGGGCGGTTTGGGGCCCGCCAGCAGCACGCTGCCGCGCCGCATGCCGTAGCCCAGGTGACCACCAACGCCGCCCCCGATGGCCAAGGTGCCGGCCACCATGCGCGACGCGGCGAAGTCCCCCGCGCGGCCATGGACCACCACGGTGCCGCGGCGCATGCGGTCGGCCAGGCGGGCGCCAGCGTCGCCGCCGATCACCACGGTGCCACCGCGCATGCCGTCCATGTCGCCGGGCAAGGTGCTGGCCACGAAGTCGCCCGCGTCGCCAGCCAGGTCGATGCGACCGCCGGCCATCGCACAGGCCAGCAGGTCGCCGGCGTTGCCGAAGACCTGCAGGCGGCCGCCGCTCATGCCGACACCGGCCAGGTGCCCCACATCGCCCTTCACGTCGACCACGCCCTCGGCCAGGCCGGCGCCCAGGCGGTCGAAGCGGCTGAAGTCGCCTTCCAGTTCCAGGCGCGCGCCCTCGCCGTCCAGCGCTTCGATGGCGAACAGTTCGGCCAGGGGCAGCGCGTCTCGGCCCATGGACAGGGTGAAGCGGCTCATTTCAGCCTGGCTCAGGGCAGCCAGCGCGGCCGGTTGCAGCGCGGCAGCATCCACACGCAGGGCCGGTGGCGCCATCAAGGTGAGTCGCCAGCCGCTCATGCCACCCCCTCCGGCAGCAGCTTGCGCAGGTGAAAGTGGAAAGGCCCCAGCTTGCCGCCGTAGTTGCCGGCCGCGATGCGCAGGACACCCGCCGCGGCGCCGCGTTCGGTGATGGCCGCGATGCCCGCGCGCATGGCGTTGGCCACGTCGGTGTCGGTCAGGCCATCGATCACGATCTCCATCACGCAGCGGATGTCGTCGCTGAGTTCGGTCTTCCTGGCCAGGTGGGTCAGCGCCGGGCAGAAGGCGTCGTTGGTGGACGCCGGCAGGCTGGCGTACTTGCTGCCCACTTTCGAGCCCGAGCGCACCACGCCCCCCGGGAAGGGCATGATGACGTTGGGCACACGGCGCATCGCCGCCACCGCGGCTTCCGATCCGGCCAGCGCTTCGTCGGTGCCGGTGGCCAGCAGCAGCAGGTTGCCGCCGCCCACACCCTTGACCACCGCGGTGGTTTCCTGCGCCACGAATTCACCGTCCATCACCGGGATGCGCCAGTAGCGCTTGCCTTTGATCATCTTGGCGATCTGCCAGCCGTCGCCGAAAAAGCGCAGGTTCTTGCCCAGGGGCACGGCCTCGCCTTCGTCCAGGCCCGCATACACGGCCGTGGTGGGACAGGTGAGAACACACTGGCCCACGCGGCGTTCGATCTGCTTGGCCAGTTCCTTGCCGCTCATGGAAAAGATCAGCACTGAAACACCTGGCCGGCCGTCCGGCGTTTCGTCGGGGTCCAGTTCGCGCTCGATCCCCGCCTCGCAGCCGCAGGCAATCACCGATGTGGCGAAGCCGGTGGCAGCCATGCCGGCGTGCATCGCCCAGGTGCGGTTGTGCGCGGTGATGAGGATGCGCGTGGCCTTCATCGGGAAGGCCTCGGCAAAGCCCTCGTCGATCAGCACGCCATTGATGCGCAGTTCGGGCGCGCTCATCAGGTCTCCAGCCATTCGCAGTCCTGCGGCAGCAGCCTGGCGCCGTTGCAGCAGGCGCACAGCTCATCGTGGCCGATCACCTGGTAGCGCTTGTGGCCGCGCAGGTGGGGCGCGGTGTGCTCGTCGATCACACGTTCGATGCTGTCGTCGAACTTCGTGGTGGCGAAGTGCACGCCGCCGGCCGGCGTGGCCGTGACCTGGCCGTCCTTCACCACCACCGCACCGTCCTTCAACACCCAACTTGGCTTGCTGAACAGCGCCTCGGCATCGGCCGATTCGGGATAGATGGCGATGTCGGCCGCGGCACCCTCGCCCAGGTGGCCGCGGTCCTTCAGGCCCAACAGGCGCGCCGGGCCGGCGCGGGTGAGGATGGCAATTTCGCTCAGGCTGAGTTCACGCTTCATTTCGCGCAACGCGCAGCTGGCGGCCACCTCGGGGTGCAGCCTGGCGATCTGCTCGTCCCGGAAGGGCTTGTCCATCAGCAGGCGGATCAGGTGCGGGTAGCTGGTGAAAGGGCCGCCATTGGGGTGGTCGGTGGTGAGCACGATGCGCCAGGGGTCCTTCACCTGCAGGAAGATCTCCAGGCCGATCACCCATTGCAGCGCGTTCACATAGCTCTGCTCGCGGTACTTGAAGGGCACCACGCCGCAGCCGGCGTCCTGTTCGATGTCGGCGCCGATCCACTTGCGCGGGTTGGCCAGGTCGGCGTTGGCGTGCTGGCGCATGGTGTCGCCGGACGCGGTGACGGTCTGGCCGAAGATGATCTGGCCCACGTCGATGCTGACGTTGGGGTGGGCGTTCACGGCTTCGGCCAGTTGCAGCGCGGCGGACGAAAACTTCTTGGGCCCTTCGGTGCCGTAGGCATGGAACTGCACATGCGTGAGGTGACCAGGCCGGCCTTCCAGCGCTTCGATGGTGGCCAGCGTGGACGCGATGTTGCCCGCCACCCCCAGGTTGCTGGCGTGGATGTGCAGCGGGTGCGCCAGGCCCAGTTCATGCACCGCACGCGACAGCGCTGTGACCACCTGGCGCGGCGTGATGGCCCAGTGCACATGCGCTTCGTCCACGTCCAGCTTGCGCTGGTTGAACTTGAAGGCCGAGATGCCGGCCGGGTTCACCACCTTGATGCCCATGGCCTTGGTGGCGTGCACGATGTAGCCCACGTAGTCGCGCAGGCGCTCGCGCCCGGCGCCCTTGGCCAGCAGGTTCAGGAAGACCTCGTCGCTGCCGATCATGGCGTAGGCGCCATGGTCGATGATGGGCACGTCACCCATCTCCAGGTGCGCATGGCGCGCGTTGGCCGGCACCAGCGCAGGCTCGAACGCGGCGGTGTAGCCCATCTCGGCATAGCGGTAGCCGGTGGCCAGGGTGCCCGGTGTGCAGCCGCCGCAGCTGGGCAGCAGCAGCGGGTTGCTGGGCAAGGGCTCGGGCTGCAGGCCGCGCCGGTGCGCTTCGGGCAGCAGCAGGCGCGCCAGGTTCACCTTGCCGCCACCGATGTGGCTGTGCAGGTCAATGCCGCCGGCCATGACGATGGCGCCGCTGGCGTTGATGGTTTGGGTGGCCGGCTCACGCGGATCGGCCGCCACGATGCGACCGTCGCGCACGAAGAGGTCGCGCACCTGGCCGTCCACGCCGTTGGCCGGGTCGACCACCTTGCCGCCGGTGATGCGCAGGCTGGCGCTCATGCCGCGGCTCCCAAGGCCTTCAGCATCGCCTCGGCCACGGCGGCCACACCGGGCAGGCCGTCGTCGCGGTGGGCCTGCAGCGGCAACACCACCGGACCATCGGTGCGGAACAGGTGCCCTGCGGCGTTCAGGCCCGGCGTGGCCACGGGGATGAACACGGTGTTCGCGGCCGATGCGGCCTGCAGCCTCGGCCCCATGGCCGGCGGGCCGAGCACGATGCACGGCAGCTTGTTGGCAGGTGGCAGGCGCTCGGCGTTGAAGCTCATCACCCACAGCAGGCCGTCCACCGCGCCGTCGGCCAGCAGCTTTGAGCTGCCATACAGCAGCGGTTCATGGCGCAGGCCTTGCGCGCCCACGCGGGTGCGCAGCGGCAGGCCGGACAGCCAGGTGAGGGTCTGGTTCAGCGCCGCGGCGCCGTCGTTGCCCCCCAGCGGCAGCAATGCGCTGCGGGTCTTGCGGTTCAACTGGCCGACGATGCGGTTGGCCATTTCCATCAGCAGCGCACCTTGCGGCCCCAGTGTGCCGGGCTCGATGACCAGCACGCTGTAGGGGCTGGCCTTCAACCGCGCGGCCAGGCCGGCCACGTCGGTGTGCAGCAGGTCGTGGAAGCTGCGCCCGTCCACCGCGGCGGCCAGCGCCTGAAGATCGGTGGCAATGTCGCCGCAGCCGGCCACCGCGGTGACCGGCATCGCATGCGGTGCATGGGCGGGCGGCGGCACGCCCAGGAACACCAGTTCGCGGCAAGGGCTGCCGGCTTGGGCCAGGCCCAGGCGCCGGAACAGTTCGGGATAGGCGCTGGCGGGCGTGCCCACGCAGACCACCAACTCGGCCTGGGCCCGCGCATCACCCAGGGTGACGGTGTACTGCCCGCGGTCCTGCAAGGCGCGCAGCGCGCGGAACAGGCCGTCACCGTCCGCGTGGTCGGTGATGGCCTCGCAGCGCGCAGCCAGGCGGTACAGCGCGCGCGCGCCGGCGATGTCGGTGCCTCCGCCGCCGAACAGCGGCGCGCGCCAGGCGCCCAGGCGCTGCACGGCAGCGGTGATGGCGGCGTCGTGCGTGGCGGCTTGGCCGTCCACCCAGGGCCCGCTGCCGGCCGCATGCAGGCCGGCCAGGGCCTGGCGGGCGCGGGGGCAGGTGCTGCCGTTCAGGCTGGGGGCGCTGCCGGCGGCGTTGGCGGCCAGGTCGAAGCCGTCGCACAACAGGGCGCAGAACGGGCAGGTCCAGGTCGGGGCCTGGGTGGGGGACTCGAGGGTGGCGCTCATGGTGCAGCGGCGGCAGTCGCAAGCCATATGCCACCACCCGCCACAGGGAGGAAACGGACCGCGGGCGGCCAGTCTGTGCTGTTCCGCCGCAGGCCGGCGACACACTGTGTGCCGATTCCAGGGGTTTGGCCGGTCAAACGGCTGCCCTCGGCCGTGCCCAGCCCATGGCACGAATCCTGAAACCGACCGGGCCATGGTCCGTGCCGTCCTGCTGTCCTGCCGCTCATGCCGTGGCCTTTGCAGGCGCCAGCGTGCCATCGTGCAAGGCGCTGGCCACCAGCCAGGCGGCGGCACCGGCGTCACCGGCCTGGGCCAGGTCGCTGGCATGGCGAATGCCGCCCGCGCCCACCCAGGTGGCATGCGGTTTCAGGGCCTGCAGTTCGGCAAAGCGCTGCAGGTCGGGGCCGCTGGCGGCACCCACACGGTCCAGGGTCATCACGATCACCGTGTCGGGCCACAGCGCAGGCTGCTGCCACACGCCGGCCGGGTCCATGGGCTGCTGCTGGCGGCAGTCCAGCGACAGGATGGCCCGCGGGTCGGCGGTCATCATCTGCAGGGCCCGCAGGCTGGCCAGGGATTCACTCCCCAGGACGGGCCGCATGCGCGTGGCAAGTTCGCCCAGCCCTGCACGCAGGGCGGCCAGGTCCGCTTCCGTCTTGAAGCCGGCGTCCAACCAGAGGCTGCGCTGCGGGTCGGCCGCCAGCAACTGGCGCAAGACCTCCACCTGGGCCCGGCCCTCCACAATGGCATCCAGGTCGGCGACATACAGCGTGTTGCTGCCCGTGCAATGCCGCAGGGCCGCGGCCACGTCCACCGGTGCGCTGCCAGCCACCAGCGGCGTGACGATGGGCCTGTAGCTGCTGCGCTGGCCACGCACCGCGCGCACCACCTGGCCGTGCAGCAGGTCCAGCACCGGGATGACTTCGGGAACGATGGGCTTCATGTTGGGGGGCGCGCCCCACAGGGCGTGTGGGCGCGCAGGTCCTGCCGGAGACGGGCCGCGCATTCTCGCTGCTGCCCGCACCGCCGCCCATGAAACCGTCTCACCGCAGCGTCATCGGCTGGGACGTGGGCGGTGCCCACGTCAAGGCGTGTTGGGTGCAACAGGGCCGCGTGCATGCGGTGGCGCAGTGGCCCTGCCCGCTGTGGCAGGGGCTGCAGCACCTGGACGCGGCCATCGCCCAGGCGCAAGCGCTGTGGCCGCTGGCCGACGCCCACCACGGGCTGACCATGACCGGCGAGATGGCCGACCTGTTCCCCGACCGCGAAGCCGGTGTGGCCGCGTTGGCCGCGCGCCTGGCCCAGCACCTGGGGCCGTCGCTGGTGATCTACGCCGGTGCTGCGGGCTGGTTGCCCGCCGGGCGCGCCGCGCGCCACTGGCGCGGCGTGGCATCGGCCAACTGGCGGCTGACCGCCGAATGGCTGGCCCGGCAGCTGGGCGACGCGGTGCTGGTGGACATCGGCAGCACCACCACCGACCTGGTGCCGCTGCACGGCGGCCAGGTGGCCAGCCGCTGTGAAGACGACGCGCAGCGCCTGGCCCATGGCGAATTGGTCTACCAGGGCGTGGCGCGCACCCCGCTGTGCGCGCTGGGCCCGCAAGTCCGTTTCGATGGTGACGACGTGAACCTGATGAACGAGTTGTTCGCCACCAGTGCCGACGTCTACCGGCTGACCGGCGACCTGGACCCCGCCCACGACCAACACCCCGCCGCCGACGGCGCAGCCAAGGACAAGCTGGCCACGCAGCAGCGCCTGGCGCGCTTGATCGGCCGCGACGCGCGCGACGCCTCGGACGCGCAGTGGCTGGCACTGGCGCACACCTTCCGCCAGCGCCAGGTGGCCGAGATCCACCGCAACCTGCAGCGGGTGCTGGCCGGCGCGGACCTGCCTGCCGCCGCCCCGTTGGTGGCCGCAGGCTGCGGCGCCTTCCTGGTGCCTGAACTGGCGGCCACGGTGGGCCGCCCGCAGGCATCGCTGGTCGCCATGCTGCCCTTGGACGAGTTGACCGCGGCCGACCGCGCCTGGGCCGGGGTGTGCGCCCCCGCGGTGGCCGCCGCGCTGCTGGCCCCGGGTCCAGAGGGCTGACGCCGCATGTGGATCGTCAAGCTCGGAGGCAGCCTGGCCAAGGCCGGCGACCTGTTGCCCTGGCTGCGCATGCTGGCGGCCTTCGGCGGCGGACGGGTGGCGGTGGTGCCGGGCGGGTCGGTGTTTGCCGACACGGTGCGGCAGGCCCAGCAGACCTGGGACTTCAACGACCTGGCCGCGCACAACATGGCGGTGCTGGCCATGGGCCAGATGGCCTTGATGATGCACGCGCTGGAGCCCCGCCTGGCGCTGGTGACGCAGGAGTCGCAAATCATGCCCGCGTTGCGGGCCGGCCGGGTGGCGCTGTGGATGCCCTTGCCGATGATGCGCGACGCCCCCGACATGCTGACCAGTTGGGAGGTCAGCGCCGACAGCCTGTCGCTGTGGCTGGCGCGCACCCTGCACGCTGAACGCCTGGTGGTGGTGAAGTCCTGCCCCATCGACCGCCAGCAAAGCTTTGAAGAACTGACCGCCGCCGGCGTGCTGGACGCGCGCTTTGCGCAGTGGGCGCACGACGCACCCTTCCCCATCGAACTGGTGGAACGCCAGCAGGTGAGCGAGCTGCGCGACGCGCTGGTGCTGGGCAACCCGCCCGGCACCTACCAATAGCGTCAGTGCGCGGCTGCGCGTTCGGCCGGCGCGGCACAGGCCTCGCACAAGGCACGCACGCGCTGCGGCACCAGGTTCCCGGCACGGTCGCCGTCGCACACGGCGCTGCGAAAGCCGGCGAAATCCGGCGCCAGTCGGCGCAGGGTTTCCAACTCGATCAACCGCAATGCGCCGGCCAGGCCGGCCAGGCGGCCCGAGGCCTGAACCGCTTCGATGAATTCCGCCAAGGCCGAGACCGGCACCCGCTGCAGCAGGCTGCCGCCCAGCTTGGCCTGGGTGTCCAGCATCAGTGCCGGAAACACATGGAAGTCATCTCCGGCCACGGCCAACGCAGCCCGCACCGCTGCCATGGGCACGCCGGCATCGGCGATGAACACCGGCACCACGGTGGCACCACAACGCGCCAGCGCCTCCAGCAGCGCTGTCACGCCGGGACCGGGCGAGATGCCCACCTTCACGTAATTCACCCCCGTGGCGGCCACCGCGGCCACACGCTGCAGGATGGCATCCAGCGCATCACTGGCGTGATCACCGATGGTCGCGCTGATGCGTCCGCTGCCGGGTTGGGCACGCAGCGCAAGCACCACCTCCGAAATGGTGGCCACCGGCAGACCGCCCAAGGCGCCATCGGCGGGGTCCTTCAAGTCGATGAAGTCCACGCCGGTCGCCGCCACCTCGCGCGCCTCGGTCACGTTTCGCACACTGACCAGCAGGCGCATCAGCCCGTCTCCTATTGAGGCTTGGTGCGGTGCGCCAGCACCGCCTCTTGCAGCCAGGCCCAGGCTTCGCGCTCCGGGTCGGCTGCGGTCTTGTCGATGGCGATCTGCAGGTAATGCATCTCGGCGTCCACCTTGTCGGCCGGCAGCATGGGCAGCCGGCTCACCAGCACCGCGCCTTCCAGCACCGCAGCCTGGGCGCGGTTCATGCCCGGGAAAGGCGCGTGCTGCTCGGCCTTGCCGCGGGCGAGCCACAGGCGCGGGCGCTGGGGGTCCTTGTCCTGTCGGGCCAGGGCCAGGGTTTCATGGCCCAGCGCGTTGGCCAGCCGCCACCAGCCCGCTCCCGCGGCCACCGTGGGCCACTGCCGCTGCCGGCCGGTGACGCAGCCGGCGAACACGCGCACATCGGTCAAGGTGTTCAACACCGCCTTGCCCGTGGCCAGGATGTTGTCCAGCGTGGTGGACGGCCGGAAGGGCTGGATCAGCACCTCGTTGCCCAGGTAACGCAGGCCCATCGGCGCCACATGCACCACGCCCGCCGCCGAGCAGGTGGTGATGACGGTTTCATAGATGGGCGCGGCATCGTCGCCGCTGCGTGCGGGGCTGTTCATCGCTGCGTCAAGGCTTGCGGCCATTGTCGCCGCGGGTGGGGCCGGGGGCGCACCAGCCCAGGTCGTCCGGCCCGCGCTCCACCGCCGCGCCCCAGTTCAACGGGCGGTCCTGCACATAACGTTTGCCCAGTTCCCAGGCGGTCTGCGCCCGGGCCAGTTCCACCCCCATGTAGAAGGCGTGGCCGGCGTCGTCCTGCAGGCCCAGTTGCGGCCACAGCGCGAAGGGGTCGGTGCCGCGGCGGATGCCGTCGCGGTTGTAGACATGCAGGCCGTCCTCGGCCACCTGCACGCGGAAGTTGGGGTCGCGCACCTGACCTGCCGTGGCGGCGATTTCTTCGGCGCTGTCGGGGAACGGCGCCTTGTCGTGGGCGGTCATCAGCGCGTCGCTCAGGCCCTTGGGCAGGCAGCGGTTTTCGCGTGCGTTGTGCATGATGCGCCGGGCCCAGTCGGCCTCGCGCACCGCGCGCCGTGCGTGCGGGCTGACCTGGGTGGTGAGGATGGCCGACGCGCGCAACTCCGCCGCCACGCCCAGCAGCAGGGCGTTGATGCCGCTGGTGTCGGCCTCGGTCAGTTCGGTCAGGTTGCCCACGCCCAGCAGGATGGGCGCGTCGGGGAAGCGCTGGCGCAGCGCGTGGTAGCGCACCAGGGACGAGAGAAAGCCGAAGGGCAGCGGGTCCAGGATGGGATCGGCCAGGAAGGCACGGCCCTTCTTCTGGAAGGCCTCGACACAGCGCCACAGCGAGGCTTCGTCCTGCGGCTCGCGCGGCACCAGCACGGGCGTGGACGCCACCTCGTCGGCGACCCACAGGGTGTCTTCGCGCAGGCTGAGCAGGAAGTCGGCGCCGGCGCGGCCGCCGCGCAGCAGTTCATCCGGGGTTTGCGAATCGACGCTGACCCGAAACCCGGCTTCGCGCAGGGCGCGCACCGTGTCTTCGAGATGGGGGTAAGGCGTGGCCGGCAGGCAGCCCAGGTCGATGACGTCGGCGCCGTCGGCCGCCAGGCTGCGCGCGCGGGCCAGGGTCTGGTCCACCGTCAGCGCGGTGGCGTCCACGATCTCGGCAAAGATCTGCACCTCGAAAGCGTCCAGGTTCACCGGGGTGGCGCGGCGTTTGAAGTGCATCGGCAGGTCTTTCAGCTCCTGCGGGCCCCGCTCCACCGGCACACCCAAGGCCTGGGCCAGACCGTCCACGTCGCCAGCGCAGCGCCCGGGCAGCACCACGCGATTCGCAGCCACCGGGGTAGGCAGGCGGCGGCGCACCATGTCGGTGGTCATCAGCGCGGCCACCTGCAGGCCCAGTTCCTTCACCTCCCAGGTGAAAGGAGCGTCGCCTTGCGTGCTGTCCAGGCCTTCCAGCACCCGCCTCAGGGCCGGCTCGGCCAGACGCCCGGTCAGGAAGAGGATGTGTTCCATGCCAGGCTCAGCTGCGCCAGCCGCTCGGTGATGGCCGCTTCCAGTTCGGCCAGCGTGGCGGCCACGCGGCAGTGGTCGATGCGGCGCAGGCGTTCGACGTTCTCGAACTCGATGCCGCGCGGCTTCAAGGTCACCCAGTCGTGCGGCGCGCGGGTGATGACCACGGGTTCGGTGTCGCAGGCGAAGACCAGGCTGGGGATGCCCAGCTTGCCGGCCTGGGCGAACATGTTGGTGGGCAGGGTGTCGCTGATGCCGCAGGCGCACTTGGCCACCGTGTTGCTGGTGGCCGGCGCCACGATGACGGTGTGCCACACGTCCGAATACAGCTGCCCCACCGGCACCGCGCTGGCGGTCTTGTCCAGCACCAGGCGGAAGCGCTGGCGCAGCTTGTCCATGGAATGGCCGTACATCGGCAGCACCTCCTGCGCAGCAGCGGACAGCAGCAGGTCCACGTCGGGCAGGCGCGCGGCCAGGGCCAGGCTTTCCTCCAGCATGTGGCCCGAGCCGGTGACGGCCCAGGCGAAGCGTGCGTTCGACCCCGTGGCGCGGGCGGCCCCTGGCGAGGCCCCCGTCACTTGACCTGGGTCACCGGGATCTGCAGCTTGTGCAGGCGGCGGTACAGCGTGTTGCGGCTGACGTCCAGTTCCTTGGCCACCAGGCTCACGTTCCAACGGCATGCGTTCAGGGTCTCCAGCAGGCGCTGCCGCTCCTGCGCCAGTTCCAGCGGCAGGGCCACTTCGGCCACCGGCGGCTGGTCGGGCAAGGCGGCCACCGCCGCGGGCAGCGGCGTGCCCTGCAGCGCGGGGAAATGTTCGGGGGTCAGCAGGCCCCCATCGGCCATGGCCACCGCACTGCGCAGCACATGATGCAACTGGCGCAGGTTGCCCGGCCAGCGGTAGGCCATCAGCAAGTCCCAGGCCGCGGGGCTGAGGGTGGCGTCGCTGGCGCCTTCCTGGGCCAACACGTGGCGGATGAGTTCCATGCGGTCGCTGCGCTCGCGCAGGGCCGGCAGGTCCAGTTCGATGCCGGCGATGCGGTAGTACAGATCTTCGCGGAACAGGCCTTCGGCCACCAGTTGGGTCAGCCGCCGGTGGCTGGCGCTGACCAGCAGGAAATCCACCGCCTGGGTTTCGTCGCTGCCCAGGGGGCAGACAACGCGTTCGTCCAGCACACGCAGCAGCCGCGCCTGCAGGGCCAGCGGCATGTCGCCGATTTCGTCCAGGAACAGGGTGCCGCCATCGGCCTGGGCGATCTTGCCGCGACGCCCGCGGCGCTCGGCGCCGGTGAAGGCGCCAGCGCGGTAGCCGAAGAGTTCGGCTTCGATCAGGTTTTCCGGCAGGCTGGCGCAATTGATGGCGACAAACGGCCCGCGCGCGCGAGGCCCCAGTGTGTGCACCGTGCGCGCAAACACCTCCTTGCCCGAGCCGGTTTCGCCGTGCAGCAGCAGCGGCGTGCCGCGCACCAGCACGCGCCGGGCGGTGGCCAGGTGGGCCTGCAGGCGGGTGTCGTTGAAGCTGGCGGCGCCGGGGGCGGCGGGCGGGCCTTCCGGCGCCGCAACCGGGCGCGTGGGCGCTGGGGTGACCACGCCGGCGGCCACGCTGGACGAAGCCGCAGCGGCCGACGCGATGGACGCGGCAGCCGGCACGGTGGGCAGGGACAGCGAACGGGCCGGGCGGGCCGCGGGCTCGCAGTCCTGCGCCGGCGGGCGCGCCACGGCGAAGAAGCGGTGCGCCGCGTTGGCGCGGTAAGTCACCACCGGGTGGTAACTGGCACGCAGGCTGCGGTCCAGGAGTTCGGGCAGCGTGGTCTGGAAGATGTCGGCCAGGTTCAGGCAGCAGGCTTCGGGCATGGAATTCATGCCCAGTTGCATCAGCGCGCTGCGGTTGGCGGCCAGCACATGGCCCTGGTTGTCCACCAGCAGCTTGCCTTCGTGCAGGGTGTAGACGAATTCGGGGCGGCTGTGGAACTGCAGGGTGTGGGCGTCGCGGAAACGCTGGTCGATGAGGCGGTTTTCGATCATGCGCGCGCTCATGCCCAGCAGCACCAGCAGGTGCTGCTGCGGCACCGGGCTGCGGCTGGTGACGTCCAGCACGGCGGTCATCTCGCCGGCGGGGTCGTACACCGGCACGGCGGAACAGGTGAGCGAGGTGTACTGGGTGAAGAAGTGGTCGTCCAGCCGCACCGCGATGGGCCGCGCGGCGGCCAGGCAGGTGCCCATGCCGTTGGTGCCGGCTTCCTGCTCGGACCACACCGCGCCCACCTCCAGGCCCAGGGGCTGCACCTCGCGGCCGAAATCGGGCGAGGTGACCATGTGCAGGATGACGCCGTCGGTGTCGGTCAGCACCACCGCGCTTTCGCTGTCGCCCAGTTGCTGGAACAGCGTGGTCATTTCGTAGCGCGCCGAGTCGATCACGTCGGCCAGCCGGGTGTGGCGGGCCAGCAGTTCGGTGCTGCCCAGCACCGGGGGGCGCCGGGCCTGGTTGGGGTCCAGCCGGTGCTGGTTGATGCAGCGGGCCCAGGAATGCGCCACCACGTCGCTGGTGAGGTCGCGCGCCCCGCGCCGCACCACGTCCAGGATGCGGTGCACATGTTCGGCGGGGTCATGCAGGCTGGGCGTCATTCGTTCTGTCTCCTGTTGGGCCCCGGCACAGCCGGCGCCCCACAACACTTTGTGCCGCTCGTGGTTCATCCTGACACGCTGGCGACTTTGGACCCTGAAAGCCGGCGCATCTTGGCACAAGACCCGGCCGGCGCTTGCCCGGACCATGGCAGACTGTGCCACCTTGCGGTGGCGCGTATGTTGCTGTCGCTTGGGGCCCGGCGCATCAGGGAAGCTACCGCTTCAGGTGCCTGGAAATCCCCTGTCAACCCCGCAGCGCCCATTCCGCCGGAGCCCTCCTTGAGCTTTGTCACTGCCCCTGCCGCCCGCACCGAAGCCAGCGCCGCCGAGCCGCTGGACCTGGTGTTCATCGAAGGCTTCGTCGGCCACACGGTGATCGGCATCCACGACAGCGAACTGCACCAGACCCAGCCCCTGGTCATTGACATCTGCGCCGGCACGCCGCGCTCGCCGGCCTGTGACAGCGACCACATCGCCGACACGCTGGACTACAGCGTGCTGCGCGAACGCCTGCACCGCCTGCTGGCCGAACACCGGGTTCAATTGCTGGAGGCCTTTGCCGAATTGGTGGCTGCCATCGTGCTGGACGAGTTCGGCGCGCAGTGGGTGCGCGTGCGGGTGGCCAAGCCGCGCAAGTTCGACGACGTGCAGGCCGTGGGCGTGCAGATCGAGCGCACCCGGGCGGCCCAGCCGCGGCGCCCGGCGGCCACGGTGCTGCAACTCATCGGCGCGGGCATGGTGCCCGGCGACCGGCGCTAGCCGCTTCTTCTCATTTCCCAAAGCAAACAGCCCGGCTTGAAGCCGGGCTGTTTCATTCCGGGGGCCGGTTTACTTGGCCTGGAACGGGTGGGCCACGGAACCCTTCTTGGCCACCACGTCGGCGGCACGGGGCTCGCCGCGCACGGCGCGCTTGATGGATTCCTTGGTGGCTTCGTAGTTGTACTTCTGGATCTTGGCGTCGTCCTCGGCCAGCCAGTGGATGAAAACACCCACGCAGATGAACAGGTTGTCGGCTTCGTCGGCGGGGATGGTGCCGTCTTCCACGCAATCGGCCACCGCCATGGCCACCGCGCGCTGCGCCGGGCCGAACATCTGCACGGCCTGCTTGGCACCCTTGATGGTGACCTTGTTGAACATCACCGTGGCGGGCTTGGTCAGCAGGTTGGGGGCCACCACCGCCAGCAACGAGGTGAAACCGTCCTTGTTGTTGGTCAAGGCGTTGGCGAATGCGCTTTCGACCGGCGAGCCGCGCGGCCCGATGAGCAGGTCGATGTGAGCGACTTCGTTACCGTCGCCGACGAGGGATTCGCCGACCAGCATGCGATCGATCTTTGCCATTGAGGAGTCTCCGTTCAGGTGTAGGCGGATTCGTTTCTAATGAACCCGCGCCCGGCCCAGGTGCCCGGCGCGGCGGCACTACCTGCACTTGCCATGCCAGGAAATGTGACTAGCGGCACATGTGCATGTGCAGCAAACCATGCAGGAAGGCGGTGGCCACGCACAGGTCGGCGCTGGTGCCCGGGTTCAGGCCACGCGCCTTCAGCGATTCATCCCAGGCGGCCCAGGTCGGGTCGGCATCCATCGACAGGCCGGCGCGGGCCCGATCGCACCAAGGCAGCGCTTCCTGCATGACAGTGTGCGCCGCCGCCTCGCCGTGCTTTCGCACAATGTGTGAATCGGGCCAGCGCACCAGGGCTTCCAGAAAAACCCGCTGCAAGGCCTGCTCGGGCGGGCCGACCACGCCGCCGAACCAGCCCAGAGCGCGGTCGAACAGATCGGCATAACCCTCGTCGTACTGGCGCGCCACGCTGTCCCGCCCGGCCGCCAGGGCCATGGCGGCACGCAGCGTGACCGAGGGCGGCGCGTGAACATCCTGTTGCGCCACCTGGCCCAGGCCGGCGGGTTGGGTCAGCGCAATGGCACGAAACGCCGCCTGGGCATCGGCCAGGTCCAGCGTGTCCAGCACCTGCTGCAGCGCCCGGCGCAGGCCCTTGGCCCCTGGTGGCACTGCGGACTCGGCGGCCACCGCCAGCGGGGCGCACAGCAGCACGATGCCCAGGTTGGTGTTGCAGCCCACCGCCGCCAGCGTGGCACGCATGGCCAATTCAATGCGCGCGCCCACGGGCTGGCCGGCGGCGGCGATGGCCGGTGCCGCCGCCCGCGCGCTGGCGATGAACTGCTGCGCCTGCATGCGGTGCCCGGCCGAAGCCAGGCTGACGTTGCCGGGCTTGCGCGCCGCCACGTCCAGGCTGCAGGCCCAGACGAAGGCTTCGGCCACGTCCGCCATGGCTGGCGCCGCTTCAGGCGCGGCGCGGCTGGCGCGCCCTGCCCTGCATGGCCACGGCCAGCTTGCGCTGCAGCAGATCGGCCACCAGCAGCGCGGCAACGTCCACCTTGGTGGCGCGCTGCAGGCCCTGCCAGGCGGCCACGCCGTTCACCTCCAGGATCTGGTGCGCGCCCTGCGGGCCGGGGATGATGTCCACGCCGGCGTAGTCCATGCGCAGCGCGGTGGCCGCCGCCACGGCCAGTTGCGCCAGCGCCGGCCCGTCGCCCTCGGTGAGCGACTGCGGCTGGCCCTTGGCCCCCTGCGCCATGTTGTGCACCCAATGCGCGCTGACGCGCCGCATGGCCGCCACCGCCCGGCCGCCCACCACCAGCACACGCCAGTCGAAGCCGGGTTCACCCGCAGCCACCACCGGCGGCACGAAGCGCTGCAGGTAGGCCAGGCGGTTGTAGGGCGATTTCAGTTCGGGCAGCGGCACCGCCATGCCATCCACCCAGCCCACCTTCTGCAAGCCCTGGCCCTGCGAGCCGAACAGGGGCTTGAGCACCAGGGTACGCCGCGCGTCGGCTTCGCGCTGCACCAGGCGCTGGGCGGCGTCCACATCCTCCAGCGCCCAGGTCGCCGGCGTGGGCAGGCCGGCGGCGTGCAGCAGCAGGCTGGTCATGCCCTTGTCCACGCTGCGTTCGATGGCACGGGCGTCGTTGTAGACCGGCACGCCCAGTTCGCGCAGTGCGTGCAGCACCCCCAGGCGCTTGGTCACCTGCTCGAAGCTGCCGCCGGCGATGCCGCGCACCAGCACCGCGTCGGGCAGCGTGCGGCCCCAGCCGGGCAGCACCAGGCCATGCCAGGCCGCGCTGGTGTCGATGCGGCAGTCGGCCAGGTCGGCACACAGGCCCTGGGCGCCGCGTTCGCGCAGTGCACGCTGCAACTGGCGCGTGTGCCAGCCTACCTCGTCGGTCATGATGGCAACGCGCGGGCCGCGCCCAGCGCGCAGCGGGAGTTCTTCGACGCTCACACCACCCCCGAAGCCGGTTCCAGCCACTGGCTGCGCAGCAGGTCCATGGCCAGCGCGCCGGCGCCGAAGGTGCGGCCGGACTCGAGGTGGCTGACCCACACCTGGGCCGGCGCGAACAGCGCGCCGTCCAGTTTGTAGAAGTCGTAGCCCGCGTCGGCGAACAGCTTGGCGAAGGGCTTACCGTGGTCGCGCGAGTTGGTGCTGGGCAGGCGCTGGGCCAGGTCGCGCGCGGCGTCCACCGAGCCGCGCACACTCAGGTACACCTGGCCACCGTACAGGATGGCGTCGTTGGTGCGACCCATGGCCACCACGGTGTCGGCCGCAGGCGACGGCAGCGGCGCGCTGGCGCTGCCCGAGGCGACGTCGGTCAGGTTGAAACCCAACTCGTGCGCGCGGTGCAGCGCCACTTCCAGCACCCGCGCCACCACCTGCGTGGTGCCGGCGGGGCTGCTGGTGGGCGTGAGCACGATGAACAGGCCGTCGGGCTGCAGGGCGCAGTCGCGCAGGACCTTGTCGATGACCACCTGCGGCGGCAGCTTGTCCACCTCCATCACCAGCACGCCCTGCGCATGCTGCTCGCGGTAGCCCAGTTCGGCGAACAGCGCTTCCTTGGCGGCCAGGGCGCGCGCCGGGCCCGAGCCCAGCGCAAAGAACTTCTTGCCGCCGGTTTCTTCCTTGCTGGCGGCCAGGCTCCAGCCCGCGTACTGGCTGCCCAGGCAGGCCAGCACCGGGTTGGCGCTGGCCACTTCCACCCAGGTGGGCCAGCCCTCGCGCACGCCGCTGGAAAGCCGCACCTCGCCCAGGCCGCCCAGGCAGATGCGCGCCACCTGCAGGCCCGCAGCCACGCTGCCGGGCGCGGCGATGCCGGCGTCCACCAGGGTGACGCCAACGTCGGTGCGCTGCACCTGCACACCGTAGGCCGCCGCGTCGGCCAGCAGTTCGCGCAGCAGGGCCATGCCGCGCTCGTTCACCCCTGCGCCAGGCTGTGCCAGGGTCATGTTCATAGCGTCTCCTCGTGGGTGTTGTGCATTGTGATGGCGCCGCAGGCCGCCAGCACCTCGGCTTCGCGCCTGCGCAGCGACTGAAGCACCTCATCGACCGTGTCGCCGCTGGCGCTGACGCTGCACAGCGGCTGGCCGGGTTCAAAGTGCATGCCGGCGCTGGGCCGGTCGTGCAGGTGGCCGCGGGCCGCCAGCCCCTCGGCCTGCGCCGCGGTGAGCGTCAAGGCGCTGCCGGTCCAGACGACACGCTCGCCCTGCAGACCTTTCGGGCGCGGCGGCAGCGGCATGATTTGCCCTTGCAAGGCCTGCACATGGGCGCCCAGCAGCCCACCGGCCCAGCCGTCATGCAGGGCCATCGACGCCGAAGGCCGCGGGTTGATTTCCAGCAGGCTGAACCCGGGGTCCGTGGCGATGAAGTCCAGGCTGCCCAGTCCGGCCAGGCCAAAGGCCGGCACCAGCGCGTCCAGGGCCTGTTGAATGGCCGCTTCCAGCGCGCCGTCGTGCAGGGGACCGATGGCGCCGCGATAGACAAAGGGCCAGTCGCCCAAGGGCTCCACCAGCAGGCGGTTCAGCGCCACCACCTGCGCCCGCCGTCCGTCCGCCAGGTACAGCGCCGACCCGGGCGTGCCAGGCTGCAGGCGCTGCCAGTAGGCGTCGTCGGGAAAATCGGTGGCCGCTGCCTCTCGGATGTGCCAGCCGCCACTGCCGGTGGCCGACTTGGCGATCCAGCCTTGCGGATCGTCCGGCGGCGTGAAGCGCGTGGCCGGGTGTGGCAGGCCCAGGCGCCGCAGCGTGGCAAAGAAGTGTTCCGGATCGCGCACGCGGCGCAGCACGTCGGCGTCCTGGCCCCACAGCGGCCACCGGGCCGCCGCCCGCGCCACCCATTCTGGCCGGTTCTCGAAACCGCTGCCATAGAGCCACGCCACCGCCCCATGGCGCTGATGTGCCTGGTCCAGGGCCGACAGGAACTGCGCCTCGTCCAGTTCCAGGCCCTGGGCGATGGGCAGCCAGGCCCGGCTGGCGGCCCGGGTGTCGGCGTCACCGAAGGCGTCCAACGCCACCACGCCCCAACCGGCCCGCGCGGCGGACGTGGCCAGCCAACGCGCGCTCAGGCCCGCCACGGCCACGGTGGGCCCGGCGTCGCGGTGCCCGCTCACTCAGGCCTTGGCTTCGGCCAGCACCTCGCGCGCCATCGCGAAGGCGTCCTCGAAGCCCAGGTTCACGGCCTTGCCGCCTTCGCGCATGCGCAGCAACAGGCGGTGCTGCACCTGGTACTTCACATTGCCCACCGCCAGCGCGCCGATGCCCACGGCCTTCGTGCCGGCGATGGGCACGCCGTTGTCCATCACGCCCACACCGGCAATGCCGGCCGGCGGCACCGCGTTCACATCGGCGGCCACCAGCAGCTTGGGCGCGAAGCCGCGGTCTTCGGCGCTGAGCACCTGCACGCCCGCAGCGGCCACGCCCAGCACCACGTCCACGTCAGCCAGCGTGGCGCGCAGCCCGGCGCTGTCACCCGCGGCCACGCCGTGAAGCGTCGCGCCGAAGCGCTTGCCGGTGTCGTCGGCACAGGCCTGGGCAGCGCCCAGGCCATGGCGGCTGGAGATGAGCGCGGTGGCACCGCTTTGGGCGCACAGCACCGCCGCCACCCGGCCCACGGTGCCGGTGCCGCCCAGCAACAGCACGCGCTTGCCGGCCAGGTCGGTGCCGTGGTGCTTTTTCAGCGCCGCTTCCACGCAGCCCACCAGGCCGGCGGCGGTGGTGAAGGCGCCGCTGGGGTCGGCCATGACCGACACCACAAAGGGCGGCACCATGGCCGCCACCGCGCGCTGCGCCATGTCGGCGGCCAGCGCCACGTCGCGCCCGCCGATGAAGATGCCGGTGCGCGCCACACCCTTGGGGCCGCGGCTGAAGATGGCGTCCTGCGTCAGGCCGCTGATGGCATCCAGGCTCACGCCGGTGTAGGGCATGATGAGTTGGTAGCCGGCGTCGGCGGCCATGTTCACATCGAAGGGGCTGGCCTGCGGCGTGGGCGTGAAGAGGTGAAGGATGTAGGGCCGTTCCATGGGGCTTGGGGCTCTTGTCGAAGGGTTGAGGAAAGGTGAGAGGGTTTCGGCCGCTGCGCGTCAGGTGCGCGCGCCCGGCGTGGCCACCTGGGCGACGGCCGCGCCACGCTCGCGGGCGCGCACGGTGTGCAGGCCCAGGGCCGGGTCCAGGTCGCCGCTGGCGCGCAGATCCGCCAGCGCCAGTTCGGCCGCCTGCGCATCGGGCACGAAAGCAAAGGCCGTGGGGCCCCAGGAACTTTGGCCCACCGCGCGATGGCCCTGCGCCTGCAAGCGCTGCATCACGCGCGCCACCGCCGGGCTGGCGTAGGCGCCGGCGGCCTGGGCGGGCGCAAAATGTTCGCCCAGCAGGTGCTGCACCTGGCCCAGGCCGGCGGCGAAGTTGTCGAAATCGTTCAAGGCCGCGCCGGGCAGCACCCGCATCAGCAGTTCGTGGCTGATCTGCGCTGCGGCCTCACGAGGCAGCGGCGCCAGGCGCGCCAGGGCCGCACGTTCATCGGCCCCGGACAGGCCGCGCAGGCGCGGGTCGGTGACCAGCAGCACGCGCCAGGCCGAAGGCAGGTGGCCGCGCGCCAGCAGGGGCGCGGGCTGGCCCTGTGGCCCGGGGCCACCGTCCAGCAGCAAGCCACCCTGGTCGAAGCCCGCGATGCCCACGCCGCTGCGCAGGCCGCGGCCGGTGATGCGCGCGATGTCGGGCGTGGACCAGGCCAGGCCATGCAGGCGCGCGAAGGCCGTGCCCACGGCCAGCGCCAGCTGCGTGCCCGAGCCCAGGCCCGCATGGGCCGGCAGCACGCGCTTGATGTGCAGTTGCAGCGCGCCGTGCAGCCCGCTTTCACGCCGCAGGGCGTCCAGGTGCTGCAACGCGCGGTGCATCTCGGCCGCACAGGCCGCGTCGAAGGCCGTGGCGCCCTCCACCTCGGCCGGGTGCAGTTCCACTTCGGTCTCGAAGCCGTCGATCACCAGGCCCAGGCTGCCGAAGCGCCGCCCCAGCGTGCCCGCCGGGTCCACGAAGCCCAGGTGCAGGCGGCCCGGCGCCGCCACGCGGATGCCGCAACGTTGGGCGGACAGGCTGTGAACACCGGGGGCGGACATCAGGACATTGTGCGTGGGGTGCATGGGGGACGTGCTTCGCGGGCAGGCCGCCACACAGGCAAGTGCAATGCCCGATGCCAGCGGCCCGCGACAAAGCACACCTGGGGTTTGCCCGGGTCCATGCCCCGGCGCGGCCACTCGCGATAGGGGTAAGCCCGAGGCCCGCAGCAGGCTGTTTGTCAAGCCAGGCTGGAAGTGACACCGTGACCGGGTTCACACACTGTGCCGGGTTCGGACACAGTGTCAGTCGGGAGCCCGTCCCGGCCGCTGTTTTTCGTCGGCACGCGGATTGCAGATGCGCACCGGGGGCGTGACACACATGTCCGGGCGCCAAAGGATGCAGGGGAAACCCGATCAGCATGCCGCGGCACCCGGGGCTGGCACAGCGCCCTGCACCGAGTGAGCGGTGCCTTTCAAAAGGGCACTCATTCCTACCAACGACGGAGACGACGACCATGAACTTTCCAAGGCAGAAGATCCACGGGATCCTGCGTAGTGTGTGTGCGGCTGCCCTTGTCCTGCCTGGCCTGGTGATGGCCAACGCCGATGTCGAAAAGAACATCGCGAACTCCAAGAATTGGGCAATGCAAGCTGGCGACATGTTCAACCAGCGCTACAGCAAGCTGAACCAGATCAACAAGGGCAACGTCGGCAAGATGCAGGTCGCGTGGACCTTCTCCACCGGCGTGCTGCGCGGCCACGAAGGTTCGCCCCTGGTGGTGGACGGCACGATGTACCTGCACTCGCCGTTCCCGAACAAGGTGTTCGCGATCGACCTGGATACCAACAAGATCCTGTGGAAGTACGAGCCCAAGCAGGACCCGGCCGTGATCCCGCAGATGTGCTGCGACACGGTGAACCGCGGTCTGGCCTATGCCGAAGGCAAGGTCATCCTGCAGCAGGCCGACTCCATGCTGGTGGCTCTGAACGCCAAGACCGGCAAGGTGGTGTGGTCCACCAAGAACGGCGACCCGAAGCTGGGTGCGGTGAACACCAACGCCCCGCACGTCTTCAAGGACAAGGTCATCACCGGCATCTCCGGCGGCGAATGGGGCGTGCGCGGCTTCCTGGCCGCCTACAACCTGTCCGACGGCAAGCCCGCCTGGAAGGGCTACAGCGTGGGCCCCGACAGCGAAATGCTGATGGACCCCGAAAAGACCATGACCTGGACCGACGGCAAGATGGCGCCGGTGGGCAAGGACAGTTCGCTGAAGACCTGGCAGGGCGACCAGTGGAAGATCGGCGGCGGCACCACCTGGGGCTGGTACAGCTACGACAAGGCGACCAATGCCGTCTATTACGGCACCGGCAACCCGTCCACCTGGAACCCCAAGCAGCGCCCGGGCGACAACAAGTGGTCCATGACCATCTGGTCGCGTGACGTCGACACTGGCAAGGTCAACTGGGTCTACCAGATGACGCCGTACGACGAGTGGGACTTCGACGGCATCAATGAAATGATCCTGGCCGACATTCCGGTCAAGGGCAAGATGACCAAGGCCCTGGTGCACTTCGACCGCAACGGCTTCGCCTACACCCTGGACCGCGTCAGCGGCGCCCTGCTGGTGGCCGAGAAGTACGACCCGAAGGTGAACTGGGCCACGCACGTGGACATGCGCACCGGCCGCCCGCAAGTGGTGGCGAAGTACTCCACCGCGCAGAACGGTCCTGACGTGAACACCAAGGGCATCTGCCCGGCGGCGCTGGGTTCCAAGGACCAGCAGCCCGCCTCGTTCGACCCGAACACCGGCCTGTTCTACGTGCCCACCAACCACGTGTGCATGGACTACGAGCCGTTCAAGGTGGACTATGTGGCCGGCCAGCCGTACGTGGGCGCCACCCTGTCGATGTTCCCGGCCCCGGGCAGCCATGGCGGCATGGGCAACTACATCACCTGGGACGCCGGCACCGGCAAGATCGTGCAGAGCAAGGCCGAGAAGTTCTCGGTGTGGAGCGGCTCGCTCAACACCGCGGGCGGCCTGTCCTGCTACGGCACGCTGGAAGGCTACCTGAAGTGCGTGGATGCCAAGGACATCAGCAAGGAACTGTTCAAGTTCAAGACCCCGTCCGGCATCATCGGCAATGTGTTCACCTACGAACACAAGGGCAAGCAGTACATCGGCGTGTTCTCGGGCATTGGCGGCTGGGCCGGCATCGGCATGGCAGCGGGCCTGGAAAAGGACACTGACGGCCTGGGCGCCGTGGGCGGCTACAAGGAGCTGAACCAGTACACCGAACTGGGTGGCTCGCTGACCGTCTTCGCACTGCCGAACTGAGGGTGAAAACCCGGCCCCCAGGCGGGTAAACCTGGGGGAACTTCCAAGCAAAGGCCGTCGTCTCACGACGGCCTTTGTGCGTTTTGGGAGTCACACTGGCGCTTCCGCGCTGGCGCACCGATTGCTTCCAGCCCGTGGGGTGCGGCCGGTCGCTTGTCGCCGCGGTGCGCTCCACCATCAACACAACACCTATTCCAGCCATGAGACAAATCGTTCTGCTGTCCGCCCTGCTCGCCGGCATGTGCTCCGGCGCCTTCGCCCAGTCCGATGCGAAGACCGATCTCTACACCGTGAAAGACGGCTACAAGGTGGACGCCAACACGATGAAGGGCTTCCGCACCTGGCGCGCCGCCGCCTGCGACCGCTGCCACGGCGCCAATCAGGAAGGCATGGTCGGTCCGTCACTGGTGGCCAGCCTGAAGGTGCTGACCAAGGAAGAGTTCATCAAGACGGTACGCGATGGGCGGCTGGAAAAGGGCATGCAAAGCTTCGGCACCAGCCAGCAGGTGATGGACAACATCGACCACCTCTACGCCTACCTGAAGGGCCGCAGCGACGGCGCCATCACCCGATCCAAGGTCGAAGAGATCCCCCAATGAGGCTGGCTCCCCTGCTGGCCGGCGCGCTGGCGCTGGCCAGCGCAGTCGCCCAGGCGCAAACCACGCCGCAGGTCGGGCGCACCGAGTTCAAGGTGTGCCAGGACCCGAACAACATGCCCTTCTCCAACCCCAAGGGGGAAGGCATCGAGAACCGCATTGCCGAACTGTTCGCCAAGGACCTGGGCCTGCCGGTCAGCTACTACTCCTTCCCGCAGCGCATGGCCTTCGTGCGCAACACCCTGCGCTACAAGCTGCCGGGTGAAGACTTTCGTTGCGACATCATCATGGGCGTGCCCTCGGGCTTCGACCAGGTGTCGGTGACCAAGCCCTACTACCGCAGCACCTACGCGCTGGTGTTCCCCAAGGGGGGTGCGCTCGACGGCGTGAAAAGCACCGCCGACCTGCTGGCCCTGCCCGCGGCCACCTTGAAGAAGTTGCGCATCGGCGTGGGCGATCGTTCCCCCGCCACCGAATGGCTGGCCCACCACGACCTGGTGGACCAGGGCGTGCCCTTTCCCATGCTCAGCCCCGACCCCGAACACTACCCCGGCCAGCTCATCGAACGCGAACTGGCCGACAACCGGGTGGACGCCGCCATCGTCTGGGGCCCCATCGCCGGCTGGTTCGCCAAGCGGGTGAAAAGCCGCGAACTGGTGGTGGTGCCCATGGTTTCTGAAAAGGGCGTCAAATTCGACTTCCCGATGGCCATGGGCGTACGCTACGGTGAACCGCAATGGAAGCAACAGATCGAAGCCCTGATCGAAAAGCGCCGGCCCGAGATCCAGGCCATTCTGCGCGACTTCGGCGTGCCGATGCTGGAGCTGGAATCGGCACCCGCCACCTCCAGCGCACGCTGAGCGCAGCGGCCCTGCTGGGCGCCTGTGCAGCCGCGCAGGCCGTGGACGCTGAAGTGGACCGCGAAACCCACATCCGCCTGGCCTCCAGCGTGCTGAAGATCGAGGTGCTGAACCGTGGCGGCGGCTATTCCCTGGGCTCGGGCGTGCTGATCGACCGCGACGAGGTGGTCACCAGCTGCCACGTCACCCGCAACGCCCAGCGCATCCACGTGCTGCAGGGCGGGCTACGCCTGGCGGCCACCGGCCAGTCGGCCCAGATGCGGCGTGACCTGTGCGTGCTGCGCGTGCCCGGCGTGCTGGGCCAGGTGGTGGCCACCGCGCCGACGCAATCGCTGAAGGCCGGCGACGCGGTCATTGCCGTGGGCTACACCGGCGGCCTGGCACCCTACGCCAGCGCGGGCAAGGTGATCGCCAAGCACCGCCACAGCGAAGGCCAGGTCATCCGCAGCAGCACGTCCTTCAACTCCGGCGCCAGCGGCGGCGGCCTGTTCGACACCCAGGGACGACTGCTGGGCATCCTGACCTTCCGCATGCGCGGCGCCGAAGGCCAGTACTTCTCGGTGCCGTCGGACTGGATCGCCCCGGCACTGCACGCGCCTTCGGCCTTCGGCCCGGTGGGGCCGCTGGAAGGCCTGGCCTTCTGGGAAGCCACCGACGCCGCCCAGCCGCCTTTCCTGCAGGCTGCCACGCTGAAGGCGCAGCAACAGTGGCAATCCCTGGCCGGGCTGTCGCGGCGCTGGGCCCACGAAGACCCGAAGGACGGCGACGCCTTCCACCACCTGGCCGATGCGCTGGAACACCTGGGCGACCTGGAAGGCGCCGAAGGTGCGCTGACCCGCAGTGCGCTGCTGGAACCCGACGAACCCCGCGGCTGGCTGCAACTGGGCCAGTTGCGGGCCCGCATGGGCCGGCTGGCCGATGCCGGCCAGGCCCTGCTGCGGCTGCGCGCCTTGGCGGCAGCCGCCGCTCCCCATGCCACTGAATGGGCCGACGACCTGGCCCGACTCCTGGACAAGCGATGACCGTTTCCCCCTTGCTGCGCGGCCTGGCCGCGTTCTTCCTGGCTGCCGGCCTGAACCTGGGCCCGGCCCTGCCCGCGCTGGCCGCCGACGACCCCATCACCCCGGCCGAAAAACTGCTGTTCATGGACGACCACCTGGCGGGCCTGAAGCCGCCGACCACGCTGCGTTACCGCTACAGCGAGCAGGCCGGCAGCGCCGCCGAAGTGAGCGACGAAGTGGCACTGAAGCTGGCCCGCGGCGCCGACGGCAAGTGCTGCGACGTGACCGGCAGCTACCTCACCGGCGCGCGGGCCCAGCGCGTGCCGCCGGTGCCCGAGGCCAAGTCCAACCCGGTGCTGCTGTACTTCCTGGAACAGCAGGTGCGCCAGATGCAGCAGGCCACCGGCGGGCAGGCCGCGCATTTCCGCCGCCGCATCCGCCTGGTGCTGTCCGAGAACGTGGCGGTGGAAAGCACCCGCATCAACTGGGGCGGCAAGGAGGTGCCGGCGCAACGCATCACCATCTCGCCCTTCGTGGACGACCCGCAGCGCCAGCGCTTTGAAAAGCAGGCCCAGGCGCAGTACCGCTTCGTGCTGTCCAGTGCCGTGCCTGGCGGCGTCGTCGAGCTCAGCGCCCGCTCAGGCCCCAGCGACGACGCCACGCGCCAAAGCCTGACCCTGCAACCCCCCTCCGATCGCAAGTGATGCCCGCCATGTCTTTGTTGCCCACCCTGCCCCGCCTGCTGCCCTTGACGGTGCTGGCCCTTGCCCCCCTGGCCGCCCAGGCCCACGACTACCCCACTGCCGACCGCGTGGTGTTCGTTCAAGCCTGCATGCGCGACCACCCCGGCCCGCACTACGAGATGCTGAACAAGTGCGCCTGTGCGCTGGACAAGCTGGCCGAGCAGTTCAGCTACGAACAGTTTGTGGACATGAACACCGTCTCCAACGCCACCACCATCGGCGGCGAGCGTGGCTCCTACATCCGCGACACCGAATCGCTGCAACTGATGATCCGCAACTACCGCAAGGCGCAGGCTGCCGCCAAGTCAGGTTGCTTCATCAACCTGGATGCAAAATAAGACCATGGCTCACCACCCCACGCGCCCGATCAACCGCCGTCAAGGCCTGGCCCTGCTGGCCGGCGGGTTGGCTGCGCCAGCCTGGGCGCAGCTGAAAACCGGTGAGAACCCCGACGCCAGCCCGCGCTGGCTGCAGGTGCGCAACACGCTGTTCGCCGGTCGCGACATCGCAAACGATGGCGACAACGTGGTGCGGCTGGATGTGCCCAAACGCGCTGCCGACGCCGGCCAGATGCCGCTGGCCCTGCGCGCCCAGTTCGACCAGAGCGACGCGCGGCGCATTCAGCGCGTGTGGCTGGTCATCGACAACAACCCTTCGCCGGTGGGCGCGGTGTTCAGCTTCACGCGCGACAGCGGCAGGGCCGAGATCGAGACGCGCGTGCGGGTGGACGAATACAGCCATGTGCGCGCCATCAGCGAAACCAGCGACGGCCGGCTGCACGCCAGCACGCGCTTCGTGAAGGCCTCGGGCGGCTGCTCAGCCCCACCGGGCAACGACGCGGCCGCCGCGCAGGCCATGCTGGGCCGCATGCAGCTGCGGGTGCTGACCGACCACCCTGCGCCGGGGCAGCCCGCGCTGGCGCAACTGGCCATCAGCCACCCCAACGATTCCGGCTTCGCGATGGACCAGCTCACGCGCCAGTTCACGCCGCCGCACTTCGTGCGCCGCATCGAGGTGCAGTACGCCGGCCAACCGGTGTTCAGCGCCGAGGTCGACTTTTCGGTCAGCGAGAACCCCAACCTGCGCTTTTTCTTCGTGCCGCGCGGCGCCGGAGAACTGAAGGTGGTGGTGGTGGACTCCAAGGACCTGCAGTTCACGCACGCGCTGGCGTTCAGCCCAGACGGCGCCTGAGCTACTGGCCGTAGGCCGGGTTGGCCGCGCGCTTTTCCACCCAGTCGCGCAGCATGAAGTTCGTGGCGCGCTGCCAGGACAGGTCGTTGTTGCCACGCATGTCCACCGACTTGTTGAGCAGCACGCGATCGCTGGCGGTGTCGCGCAGTTCCACGTTCAGGTTCAGGATCAGCTGGCTGACCTTCTGCACCCAGCCCAGCAGCACGATGTCCGCGCCGGCGGCCTGACCGATTTCCTGCGCGCAGCCCGCGCAATCGAACAGGTGCGCATGCTCGCCGCGCAACTTGTCGATGGCCGCGCGCGACGCGTCGGTGTCCACCAGCCGGTAAAGACCGGCCCCGGCCAAGCCTTGGCGCAACTGGGCTTCCACCGCCGCCAGGCGCCGGGCGTGCTCGGCCGCCAGCTCTGGCTGCGGATGGTCTTCCAGCAGTTCGAAGCCGGCCACCACCAGGCTGCGCGGGCCGGCCGCCGGGGCTGGCGGCGGCAGCGCCCCGCCCAGACCCAGCAGGGGCAGCGCGAGGAAGAAGCGCCGGGCCGAGGGGCGGTCAGTTCTCAAGCCGCAGGATCTCCAACTGCTCGTCCACGGTCTCGAAGGTGCCCGTGCCGGCGGGCATCTGCATCAAGGGCTTGGGCGTGGCATCCAGCAGCCACACGCTGGGGTAGACCAGCATGCGGGCGCGCTCGTCGCCCAGGAAACGCATGAAGTCGGCATAGGCCCAGCGCTTTTCAGCGATGCGGAAGTGAAGTTCGCGCGCCGGCAGTTGCAGCGTGGGCACCTTCATTTCCACCACCAGGTATTTCGGGCGGAAGTGCGGCACCAGCGCACCGGCGTTGTCGCCCAGGAATTTCTCGTAGCGACGGCAGTAGGGGCAGTCGCCGGCGCCCAGGTACAGGTACAGCCAGCGGCCCTCGCGGCGAGCGCGCTCCAGGGCCGGCGTCAGGTCGAATTCGGTGCGGCCCGGCGCATTGGCCACCGGCAGGCTCATGGGCGCGTAGGCGGCCGGAAACCCATCGGCATGCGCTGCCGGTATCGACAGCGCCAGACCGACCATCAGCGCCAGCAAGCCGCCCCAGCCGCGCCGCACGATGGACATGGCTCAGCGCACCGCCAGGCTGCCGCTGAAGCGGCCGTCCTTGGAGTCTTCCACCTCGGCCCGCAGTTCGCGTTCACCGGCCTCGGGCACGAAGTTGAAGCGCAGCGTCGGGTTCTCGGCGATGGAAAAATCCAGGTCGGCGTTGAACAGCGGCTGGCCGCCGTAGCTGAGCTTGATGGAGCGCACGAAGTGCGGCGGGAAGTAGATCAGCGTCTGCTGGTTCAGCTCGAAGCCGGTGTCGTTGGGGTGCACCACCGCCACCTCGGCCGCGGTGGGCTGGCCGGGCTGCACGCCGGCGGGCAGCTTCAGCACCGTCTTGCCGATGTTGTGCAACTGGTCGCGGTTGGGCGGCGCGCTGCAGCCGCCGGACACCTTCACGTAGCGCGAATCGGTGTGCAACTGGCCGTTCGACAACTCGCTGACCACGCGGATGTGGCTGTACTCGTCCACCCGCAGCCGGGTTTCGAAATCGGCCTGGCCCAGGCGCGGCGTGAGGTCCATCACCGCCGCCACCGGCGAGGGGTTCTTGTCCACCAGCAGGTGTAGGCGCTTGACGTACAGCGCCGGGCTTTGGGCGAACTTGTGCACCACCTTCACAGGCACCGACGCGCCATAGGCTGCGCGCAGCGGCACCACCAACTGCACCACGCTTTGCCCGGCGGTGATGGCCTGGCCGCCGAACAGGCGCTGGCGCAGCGTGTCCCATTCCGGCGAGCCGGCGTCGTGGGCCACGTTGGTGGGCAGGCCGCCAGGTGCGGCGCGGGCGCCGGCGCCAGCGGCAACCGCGGCAGCGGCCAGCAGCCAGGTGCGACGGCGGAGCAGGTGGGAGAGGGTCACTGCAGGGTCCTCACGGAGAAGGTTTCTGGGCTGGTGCGGCCATCAAGGCTTCGGCCTCGAAACGCACGAACAGCACCGACGCGTTGCGCCGGTGCACTGTGGCATAGCGGTCCCAATCTGCAAATGCGGGCAATTCCGCCGCGTCGGACACATCGGACAGGGCGGTGTCGGCCGCCAGCAGGCGCCGAACGGTGGATTCCAGGGCGTCCAGGTAGCGGCCGGTGGCGGCCAGCGCGGCCCCCGCCTCCGCGGCCGGCCCGTGGCCGGGCACCACGGTGCGCAGGCCCATCAGCCCCAGCGCGGCCAGCGCCTGGCGCCAGGCGGGCAGGCGGCTGTCCTGGATGTCGGGCACCTGGCCCACATCCGCCAGGCCCCCGGCGAACAGGGTGCCGGTGCTTTCGTCCAGCACGGCGATGTCGCCGGGGCCGCTGGAATGGCCGAAGTGCAGCACGCGCACAGCCCGGCCGATGTCGTCCAGCACCTGGCCGTTCACCACCCGACGCTCGGCCTTCACCACCCGGGTGCCGGCCATGGCGGGCTCGCCCAGCAGCCGCTTCAGGCTGCGCAGGCAGTTCTCGCAGCGCGACGCCATCAGCCGCGCCGCGTCCTCGTGCAGGGCCACCGGGATGCCCCGGGCCTGGAAGGCCGCCGCGCCAAAGACGAATTCCTGGTGCACGTGGGTCAGCAGCAGCAGTTTCACCGGCTGGTCGGTCACGCGCGCGATGGCCTTCAGCACCGCCTGGCCGTGGGCGTAGGACGTGCCCGAATTCACCACCACCACGCCGCGCGGGCCGACGATGAAGCCCACGTTGCCGATGCGCCCGCCGTTGTCCACCTCGGGTTCACCCGGCAATCCGGGCAGGATGTAGACGCCCGGGGCCACCCGGCGGGGCGACACAGTGTCACCTCCCGGGCCCAGGGCGGCGCAGCCTGCCAAGGCCCAGAACAGGCCCAGCCCCAGCCACCAGCGGAAAAAACCAGTCATGGCACACAGCGCCGCAAGTGGCGTGCCCTGCTCATTCCTTGTAGTAAACCACCTGGTGCGCGCTGGCCAGCAGCAGCCCGGCTTCGTTCCACAGCAGCGCGGTCTGGTCGAAGAAGCCACGGCGAAAGGTGTGGGCGTGGGCCTGGCTGAGCAGGTGGCCGCTGCCGGTTTGTGCCAGCGCCTGGGCGTCGGCATGGAAGTACACCGTCATCGACACCGTGCCGATGGGCACACGGCTGCGCCGCCGCCGCCACACACGGGGGAAGAACACGTCGCACAGCGCAGTCAGCGACGCGAAGTCCAGCGCCCGCGGCGGCGCGTCGCGCACCCACAGCAGCGTTCGGCTGCTGCCCTGGTCGCTGCCGTCCCAATCGGGTGGCATGCCGCCTTCCAGGAAGCGCATCTCGTAGCGCTGGATCCATTCCACCATGCCGCTTTTCGCCTGCGGCACCTGGTCCGGCGCCGGCGCGTCGGGCCGGGGGTGCTCGTCCACGCCCCAGGTATCGCGCCGCAGCGCGGTGACCGCGGTGGCGCTGAGCGCGGTGGCGCCGTCCTGCTGCAGTTCCACCACCCAGTGCTGGGTGCTGCGGTTGGTGCGAACCGGCCGCGCCAGCGCGGTGAAGGGTCCGTCGGCCATGGCGGCGCAGAAGTTCACCGTGAAGGCCACCGGGTCGCCCAGGCGCTGTGGGTGCAGCAGCACGGCGTTCATCGCCTGGGCGGCGGTGACGCCGCCGAAGGGCCCCACCATGTTGGCGTAGGCCGGGCTGGTGTGGCCCAGGATGGATCCGTCCGCCTGGGGCGCCAGCGCAATGGCGCGGTCGAAGTCGGTCATGGCGATGGGCGTTGCGGGCAGCCGCGTGGCGGCCCTGAAAGGGATGGGGTCAGGGCCGCGCCGGCAGCGCGCCGTCGCTGAGCATCTGTTCAAAAAAGACGATGGTGCGGGCCAGGCCCTGCTCCAGCGCCACCTGCGGCACCCATTCCAGCCGTTCGCGCGCCAGCGTGATGTCGGGCTGGCGTTGGCGGGGGTCGTCCTGCGGCAGCGGGCGCAATTCGATGCGGGAGGCCGAGCCGGTCATGGCCACCACGCGCCGCGCCAGTTCCAGCACCGGAATTTCCACCGGATTGCCCAGGTTCACCGGCCCGGTGAAGTCTTCGGCCGACGCCATCAGCCGCATCAGGCCGTCGATCAGGTCGTCCACATAGCAGAAGGACCGGGTCTGAGAGCCGTCGCCATAGATGGTGATGGGCTCGCCGCGCAGCGCCTGCACGATGAAGTTGGACACCACGCGGCCGTCGTTCGGGTGCATGCGCGGGCCGTAGGTGTTGAAGATGCGCGCCACCTTGATCGGCACCTGGTACTGGCGCCAGTAGTCGAAGAACAAGGTCTCCGCACAGCGCTTGCCCTCGTCGTAGCAGGAACGCGGCCCGATGGGGTTGACGTTGCCCCAGTAGCTTTCGCGCTGCGGGTGTTCGGTGGGGTCGCCGTAGACCTCGCTGGTGGAGGCTTGCAGCACGCGCGCCTTCACCCGCTTGGCCAGGTCCAGCACGTTGATGGCACCGTGCACGCTGACCTTGGTGGTTTGCACGGGGTCGAACTGGTAGTGCACCGGTGACGCGGGACAGGCCAGGTTGTAGATCTCGTCCACCTCCAGTTGCATGGGCACGGTGACGTCGTGCCGCAGCAGTTCAAAGCGCGGGTGGCCGCGCAGGCCCGCGATGTTGTCCTGGGTGCCAGTGAAGAAGTTGTCCACGCACAGCACGTCGTGGCCGGCGTCGGCCAGGCGTTCGCACAGGTGCGAGCCCAGGAAGCCCGCGCCGCCCGTGACCAGAACGCGTTTCCTCAGTGCATAGCGCGGCATGTGCTTCCTTGGCTTCCGGGCCCCGCCACGGCGGTGGGACCGACAATGCAAGCTATGTTAGCGGCAGGCCAGGACATCGCTGCGAGCGCGCTGACAAGCATCCAACCCGAGGAACCCTGCCCATGAGCCGCCACGGCACCCACGACACCACGCGCACCGACGACACCCGCATTGACGCGGTGCGCCCACTGATCACCCCCGCGCTGCTGCAGGAAGACCTGCCCGCGCCGGCCGCCGCTGAAGGCCTGGTGGAAACCAGCCGCGGGGCCATCGCCCGCGTGCTGCAAGGCGGCGACGACCGGCTGCTGGCCATCGTGGGTCCCTGCTCCATTCACGACCACGACCAGGCCCTGGACTACGCACGCCAGCTCAAGCGGCTGGCCGACCACCATGTGGCCGACCTGCTGCTGGTGATGCGGGTGTATTTCGAGAAGCCCCGCACCACCGTGGGTTGGAAGGGCTACATCAACGACCCGCACCTGGACGGCAGCTTCGCCATCAACGAAGGCCTGCGCATGGCGCGCCGCCTGCTGCTGGACGTGCTGGACCTGGGCCTGCCGGTGGGCACCGAATTCCTGGACCTGCTGTCGCCGCAGTTCATCAGCGACCTGGTGAGTTGGGGCGCCATCGGCGCGCGCACCACCGAAAGCCAGAGCCACCGCCAACTGGCCAGCGGCCTGAGCTGCCCGGTGGGTTTCAAGAACGGCACCGACGGCAGCGTGAAAGTGGCAGCCGACGCGGTGCTGGCCGCGCAGGCGCCGCACGCCTTCATCGGCATGACCAAGATGGGCGCCAGCGCCATCTTCCACACCCGCGGCAACGCCGACTGCCACATCATCCTGCGCGGCGGCAAGAAGCCCAACTACCACGCCGCCGACATCCAGTCCGCCTGCGAGACCCTGGCCCAGGCCGGCTTGCGCCAGCAGGTGATGGTGGACCTGTCGCACGCCAACAGCAGCAAGCAGCACCGCAAGCAGATCGAGGTGGCGGGCGACCTGGCCGCGCAGATCGCGGGGGGCGACGCCCGCATCATGGGCGTGATGATCGAAAGCCACCTGGAAGAAGGCCGCCAGGACATCGTGCCCGGGCAGCCGCTGAAACGCGGCGTTTCGGTCACCGACGCCTGCATCAGCCTGGCCCAGACCGCGCCGGTGCTGGCGCAATTGGCGCAGGCGGTGCGCCAGCGGCGGGAACGGGCGGCCTGACACCCCGGAATATTCCCGGGCCACGCGGCGTACGCCCTTCCGTTAAGCTGAAGCAGGTTCATGGCCGTGGCAGGTGCTGCACGGCGCGGACCGCAGCGCATCCCAACGAATGGCTAGGAGTCAGCACATGAAGTTTTCAGCTCGATGGCAGCTCACGGTGGCCGCGGCCGCCGCAACGTTGATGGCCGCCGGTTGCGCCGGTGTGGGCATGGGCGGTGGTGGCAGCATGAGCTTCTTCGTCACCAGCAACGGCAAGGGCAATGGCGCGGACTATGGCGGCTTGGCCGGTGCCGACGCCCACTGTCAAAGCCTGGCGGCCGCGGCGGGCGCAGGCGGCAAGACCTGGCGCGCCTACCTCAGCACCCAGGCCAAGGACGGCGCCCAGCTGGTGAACGCGCGCGACCGCATCGGCAGCGGCCCCTGGCACAACGCCAAGGGGGTGCTGATCGCCGGCAACGTGGAAGAACTGCACGGCGCCAAGAACAACATCACCAAGGCCACCGCGCTGAGCGAAAAGGGCGAGGTGATCAACGGCCGCGGCGACACGCCCAACCGCCACGACATCCTGACCGGCAGCCGCACCGACGGCACGGCCTTCGGCGGCGGCGACCCCGACATGACCTGCGGCAACTGGACCCGCAGCGGGGCCGAGGGCGTGGCCGTGGTGGGCCACCACGACCGCACCGGCCTGACGCCCGACCCCTGGTCGGTGTCCTGGAACTCGTCGCACCAGTCGCGCGGCGGCTGCAGCCAGACCGCGCTGAAGGGCACCGGCGGCGACGGCCTGCTGTACTGCTTCGCGGCGAAATAAGCCGGCCGAATGCACAAGGGGCGCCCGCTGGGCGCCCCTTTGTTCTTGGGGCGTTGCGGTTCCCTCGCCTCAGAAGGTGTGAATGAACCCGGCGTGCCCGAGCAGGCCGCCAGAACAGGGCCAATCTAGGCGCAAAGCACAGCCGTAGCTCGGGCTACGGCGAGCATTTGCAACGACGAGTGGGCCTGTTCTGGCGGGATGAGCGGGCATGTTGGGTTCGTTCACACCTTCTCAGTCCTCGGCGCGCAGGTAGCCGGCCAGTGGGGCCAGGTAGGCCCTCTCGGGCGGCTTGAAGGCCAGGATGTGCCCTCCCTGCGCCGCGGTGCGCTGCGCCGGCCCGAGCGACAGGCGGTAGAAGCCGGCACCGGCCGGGCGGCGGTCCAGTGCCACTTCCAGACGTTCCAGCAAATGGTCCGGCTGGAACTGGCCCAGCGTCTGCGAGAACGCATCGCCGAAAAAGAAGGTGGCCGCGTGCACATCGGCCAGGTCGTTGGGGTGCGCGGGCATGTCCAGTCCCAACTGCGCCATCCAGGGCCGCAGGCTCAGGGCGGCACCGGCGGCATGGCGCACCGGGTCGGACCGCTGCGACACCCACACCACCCTTGACCGCCAGGGCATGGGCACCTCCACCGCCTGGGGAGGCGCCAACTGGGCCGACAGCACAACGCGCGGCGCCCGCTCCGGCGTGTGGTTCTTCAGCCAGGCCTGCGCTGCCGCGGGGCCCAGCCACAGCACCAGGGTGTCGCGCTCCTGGGGCGCGGGCACGCCCGCGGCGGCGTCGGCGTCCAGCACCGGGGGCACGGAACCGCTTGCGGCCAGCGTTTGGGCCAACTGCCGGGCCGCCGCCGCACCGGCCGGGGTGTCGTGCACCTGGAACACCCGCGGCGGGGCCGCCTTGGCGCCCTTGTCGCTTTGGGCCGGGCGGTTCAGCCACTGCGCCAGCATGCGCGCTTCGGCCTCCACCCCGCCGCCCAGATACATCGACCAGTGGCTGGCTCCGGTGGCCGGAATGCGGTCCAGCACCGGGAACAGGCAGGGCAGCCGCTGCGCTTCGCAGAAGTCCTGCACCGGCTCCCATTCATGCCCGCCGGCCCCCGAGACCAGCGCATAGACCGGCTGGGCCTGCCAGCGCGCGTGCAGTTGCGTGGCCCAGGTGCTGCTGGGGCCTGTCAGCTCCCACAACTGCCACTTCACCTGGAATGCCTTGAAGCCCATGGTGGCGGCCCAGGCCTGCAGCGCCTGCACCACGCTGCGGCGGCGCTCGGGCGAGGCCTGGGGCGTGATCACGCTGGCCAGGTGCATCTCACCCTGGCCCAACCCGGGTGTGGGGTCCTGGCCGCGCAGGCGCAGGTAGGCCTCCAGGTCGGCCAGGGCGCCGGCGTCCAGGCGGTAGCGCGGCATGGCGCTGGCCAGCGGCTGGCCGTCGGGGTCCAGGCCTTCGGCCAGGGCCCGCGCCAACGAGGCGCTGTCGTAGGCGCTGCGCGTCTGGTGGCGCTGCCACTGACGCCGCAAGCGCTTGGCGGCGGATGGCAATTGCCCGGCGGCAAACAGCTTGTCGCCAGCGATGCTGGGCACGCGCACGCCACCCTCGGTGCCGCCGCGGGTGCTGGAGCGGTGGCAGAACACACAGGCGGCCGCGCGTGCCGGCAGCGCGCCCGTGCCTTCGCGCCACGCCGACACCGCGGAACCATCGGCCAGCACCCCGGTTTCATACAGCACGCGGCCCCGTTCGGCCGACACCGCCGCGGGGGCCACGGCATCGCCCGCGGTGGCCTGCCCGGCCCAGGTGGCCAGCAGCAGCGCCACAAGCCGCAATCCGGCGCCCAGGCGCCATGACCCGGTGCGTCGACTCATGGCCGGCCGGCCACCGCCGGACGCGTGCGCAACAGCACCACGCGCGTGGTGCCTTCGTCCTTCAGCAGCGTGACCGACTGCCCGCGCCCGTCGGGCCAGGTCGCGGTCAAGGTCCAGGCCGACGCTTCAACGCCGCCGTCTTCCTGCAGCACGACCCCGGAGCCCAAGGTCGACCAGCGGCTGCGGTAGAACGCGGCCACGTTCGCCAGCGGGTCCGCGCTCACGAGCGTGACCGTGGCCGACTCGCCGGCCAAGGGGTCCTGGATGCGGCGGCTTTCGGCCGCCTGCAACTGGCCGCCGGGGTAGAAGGCCAGCCCCAAGTCGGCTTCGCTCACGGCCCCTTCGCCCAGTTGCGCGCGGCCCACGCGGCCCTGGCGGTCGCGGTACTGCACCTGGCCGCCGTCCACCTGCAAGTCCACCCAGTCCGGTGCTGCGGCGGCACCTGCACCAGTGGCGGCAGCGGCGCGGTTGCGGTCGCGGGTGCGCCTGTCCATGGGCACGGGCTGGGGGACCACACCGACCAGGGCCTCCGTGGGGTCGTTGCGGTCACGCACCGGCGGGTTCAGGGCCGCGACATCACGCGCAATACCCGCATCCGCTGTGGCGGGGTTTGCAGGCGCCATGCCGTCGGCTGCGGCCGGCCCCGCAGCGCTTGGCTTCGATTCCTGCATCGTTGGGTATTGAAGCACCTCCGGGGTGCGCGACCAGGGAAAGCTTCCCGAATTTAGAGGGGCAGGTTTGGCCTCGGGCGCATCTCCCGCCGACACCCACCATGCCAGACCCGCCAAGCCCAGCAGCAGGGCCCATAACCAGAAGGGCCGGGACATGTGGAATCTCGAATCAAGGACGATGGTATTTTTCACGACTTCTGAAACGGATGAACTGAACTCATTATCTGGAACACTTCCAAAGTGCAAATATATTGCCCATTGAAATCAACTTTGATTTGCCGCCAATGCTCATCAATAACTCTTTGATCCAGGCCAATGCAAACCCAATATGGGGCCAGAAGCAGCCACGGGACAAGGCTTCAGCGGTCACTTTTCTCAAAGTTAAGAATGTAACAGCAAGTTGTAAACCTCTTGCAACCCCTGGTCAGGCTTGGGACAGCGCGGATGTGACCACGAAAAAGCGGCATCAGCAAGGGCAGCGCTACGTTCACAAGGGGGACGGAATTCCCTGTGCGTCATTCAACCGCACCTGACCCCCCGAGAACAAGGGGGGTCGGTCCCTTCTTAATTTTCCCAACTTCTGGAAACATGGTTTCTGCCATGTCAAGACACCCACAAGTCAATTCTGAAGCGACCTTAAGAATCTCGGGTGCGGCGGTTTGCCGCAAGAGTATAGGTACCTCCTGCCTGCACGTCGCCATTGGTTTACTGGCCGGAATGATGACATTACCAGCGCTGCCCCACAGCGGCGGCCACGAGCACGGCGCGGCCTCCGCCCGCCCGGCGGCGCCGGCCGCCGCCAACCCGCTGCCCAGGCTGGAACGCCACTACAGCCTGCCGGCGCTGCGCGTGCAACGCGCCGACGGTGTCACCCTGGCGCTGAAGGACGCGCTGTTCGACGGTCGTCCGGTCGTTCTGAGCTTCATGTTCAGTTCCTGCAGCACGGTGTGCCCCATCACCAACCAGACCCTGGTGGCGTTCGAGTCGATGCTGGGTGCCGACGCGCGCAAGGTGAACGTGGTGTCCATCTCCATCGACCCCGACCACGACACCGTGGGACGCCTGGCCCGCTACGCCAAGGACACCGGCGCCAAGGGCAGTTTCTTCACCAGCGACCCCGCCACCTCCGAGGCCGTGCAGCGCGCCTTCGAGGCCTGGCGTGGCGACAAGATGAACCACCAACCCGTCTTCCTGTTGAACACCCGAGCCGACAGGAAATGGCTGCGACTGGAGGGTCTGGTCACCCCGACCCAACTGGTTGCTGAATACAAGAACCTGATTGCGCAGGGGCTCTGACCGCCAACCGGAACCGCCACCCGCGCACCCCTTTGCATGCACAGACCACACCCGCACCAGTCATCGGGTGGAGCCGCTGCATGGCCCCCCGCAGATGCGGCGGCCTCAATGAAGGCCGCCGTGGATTGCAAAACCCCTGAGCAGGAGAGACCCCGATGAAGAACAGCAAGACAACTCGCTTCAACCCCAGCCGACGCCGCCTGGTGCAAGGCCTGGCCGCGGCCGGCGTGCCGATGGCCGCGCCGATGAAGGCCCTGGCCGCCATCACCGGCAACAACAACGTGGCGTCCTGGGCGATCAATTCAGACCCCACCACCTACGCACAGGCCTTTGGCGTGCGCTTCATGAACGCCTTCGTCAACCCGCTGGGTGCCGGAACGTCCACGGTCGGCGGCGTGGGCTCGCTGGCACTGACCGAAACGTCCACCACCTTCGGCACCGTGGTCAATGGCGTCTACAAGCCCGATGTGGGCACGACCAACCAGTTCACCCTCCTCGCCCAGCAGACGCAGGCCAATGTGCTGGGCGTCTTCGGCAAGAGCACCACGGTGTGGGGCTACAAGAATTTCGAAACCGTGCGCCCCACCTTCCCCGGCCGCACCTTCGAAGTGCAGCGCGGCGCGGCCATCACGGCGAAATGGCGCAACTCGCTGGCCGGCTCCGCCGGCCCGCTGCCGCACCTGCTGCCGGTGGACCAGACCACGGCCATCCAGACGCCCACCTCGGGCGTGCCCATCGCCACCCACCACCATGGCAGCGACAGCGCGGTGGAATTCGACGGCCTGCCCGACCAGTGGACCACGCCGCTGCGCGTGCAGGTGGGCCCGGGCGTCACCGCGGCCAACCTGGACCCCACCGGCCCCGGTGTGCGCTACCAGTACACCAACGCGCAGGAAGCCTCGTTGCACTGGTACCACGACCATGCGGAAAGCATCACCCGGCTGAACGTGACCGCCGGCCTGGCCGGCCTGTACGTGGTGCGCGACCCCAACGAAGCCGCGCTGATGGCGGCCAACATCATCCCGAAAGCGCCCTACGAACTGGGCATGGTGATCCAGGACCGCACCTTCGACGCGGTGGGCAATTTCACCTACTCGGCCAACCCGGCCGACTACCCCGATCCCGCCGTGGCCGCCACCCTGCCGGCCAACCTGCCCACGGCCATGCCGGAGAACTTCGGCGACATCATCCTGGTGAACGGCAAGGCCTGGCCCAACCTGCGCACCGAGCCGCGCCCCTACCGGGTGCGCATGCTCAACGGGTCGGACTCGCGCTTCTACACCCTGAGCTTCGGCACCACGCCGGTCTACCAGATCGGCACCGACCTGGGCCTGCTGAACAAGGGCGTGGCGATGAGCAGCATCACCATCGCCCCGGGTGAGCGCATGGACCTGGTGCTGGACTTCACCGCCATGGCCGGCAAGACCGTGGTGGTGACCAACAGCGCCGTGGCCCCCTTCGGCCCTGGCGGCACCCCGCCCACCGGAGGCGCAACCCTGGTGATGCAGGTGCAGGTGAACCTGCCGCGCAACACGGCCAACCCGATGCCGGTGGCCAGCCTGCTGCCTACCACCAACCTGCGCCGCACCACCACCACCCCGGCGATGGTGCCGGCGGCCACGCGCCTGGCCGGGCTGGTGAACCCGACGGTGCGCCGCCTCATCCTGGGCGAAGGCACCGACCAGTACGGCCGCATCCTGCCGATGCTGGGCACCTACCACCCCACCAACGCCGCGTTGAACCGGGGCACGCTCAGCTTCAACGACCCGCCCACCGAGACCCCGCCGCTGAACGCGACCGAAGTCTGGGAGATCTACAACATCTCCGCCGACGTGCACCCGCTGCACATGCACCTGGTGCAGTTCCAGGTCATCGACCGCACGCCCATCACCTACAACCCGCCCACCACCACCACCATGGCCAATGGCTGGCAGGGCGTGAAGCTGGAAGGCCCGGTGACCAAGGGCGTGGCCGAACCGGCACCGGCCCATGAGGGCGGCTGGAAGGACACGGTGCAATGCCCGCCCGACTACGTGACGCGCATCCTGGTGAAGTTCACCCGCCGCGGCAAGTACGTGTACCACTGCCACATCCTGTCGCACGAGGACCACGACATGATGCGCTGGTACCAAGTCGTGTAACCCCCCCGTAGCGCCTTCGGCGCCTGTCCACGCCCTGGCCTGCAGGCCAGGGCGGTTCGTCAGGCATCTGCCGGCACGCAGGTGCCGGCAGACGTCCGGACTCACCCCCCAGGGGGGCGCCGCTGGCGGACCGGCGGAGCCGGATCCGCGGCGGCTGCTTGGATAGACCGACGACTGCCAAGTCCGCAGCGGCCAATCGGCTGCTGCGGACTTCTTTCATTGGCGGTCCTGGTTCAGGACGGCCAGGACCTCGGAGTGGAATTCGCGGCGGTACAGGATCCACACCACCGTGGCGGTGCCGGCCATGTAGGTGTAGGGCGAAAAGAACCAGGCCACCACCGCGAAGGCCAGGTAGTAGGCGCGCAGGCCGTCGTTGAAGGTTTCGGCCGCCAGGCCCATCACCCGGCCGGCCTGGTCGGCGAAGGCCTCGCGCTGGGCATCGGTGTCGAAGCGCGCCTTGTCCGGCGCTGCCGCCACCAGGATGGCGCCGAAGGTGTATTGCCGCAGGCTCCAGGTGAAGCGGAAGAAGGCATAGACGAACACGCCCGCCAGCAGCACCAGCTTCAAGTCGAACACCAGGGTGCTGGTGCGCGCCGCGAACGGGATCTCGCGCACCAGCTCGCTGGCCTTTTCCGTCGTGCCCAGCACCGCCAGCAGGCCACCGATGATCAGGATGGTGGTGGACGCGAAGAAGGACGGGCTGGCCGACAGGCTTTGCACCACCGCCGAATCGACGATGCGGTTCTCCCGCCAGGTGCTCTGCAGCATCCACTGCCGCCGCCAGCGGTTGGTGCTGGCCAGGATGGACGGCTGCACATCGGCACGGCGGCTGGCGAAAACAGCGTAACCCCACCAGCCACCAAAGAAAACGACCAGCGCCAGCCAGTCGATGGCCGGCAGCAACTGCAGGGCGGTCAGAAGCAGGTTCATGGCGCGACTGTAGCCAGCCGCGCCGCCCTGCGTCAGGGCGCCAGGTCGAACACCAGCACCTCGGCGCCGGTACCGGCTTCGAGCCGCACCTGGCGTTCGTCGCGCAGCAGCAGCGCGTCACCCGCGCCCAGCGCCTGGCCATTCACCGTGAGCGTGCCGCGCGCCAGGTACACATAGCCCAGGCGCCCGGCCGGCAGGCTCAGCTCGCCGGTTTCGCTGCCGTCGAACAGCCCGGCGTACAGCCCCGCGTCGGCATGCAGTCGCACCGAGCCTTCGCGTCCGTCGGGCGACGCCACCAGCTTCAGCCGGCCGCGCTTGTCGGCGTCGGCGAACATCTTCTGCTCGTAGCCAGGCGGAATACCGCGCGCATCGGGCAGGAGCCAGATCTGCAGAAAATGCGTGGTGGCGTCCTGGGCGTGATTGAACTCGCTGTGCATCACGCCGGTGCCCGCGCTCATGCGCTGCACCTCGCCGGGACGGATGGCGCTGCTGTTGCCCATGCTGTCCTTGTGGGCCAACGCACCCTCGAGCACGTAGCTCACGATTTCCATGTCGCGGTGGCCATGGGTGCCGAAGCCGGTGCCCGGGGCCACCCGGTCTTCGTTGATGACCCGCAGGTTGCCGAAGCCCATGTGGGCCGGGTCCACGTAGTCGGCGAAGGAGAAGCTGTGGAAGCTCTTCAGCCAGCCGTGGTCGGCAAATCCGCGGTCGGCGCTGCGGCGCAGGGTGATCATGGTGTGTGTCTCCTTGGCAAGGCTTCAATGTAGGCAGCGGCGCCCGCCATCGTGCCGGTGCGGTTTGAAGCACGCGTTCAAATAAGATGAAGCCCTTCGAACAACCGCGCTTTCAATGGCCCACGACAGCCGCAACGCCCTCACGCCCGAAGCGCTGGCGATGATGGACACCATCGCCCGCACCGGCAGTTTTGCCGCCGCCGCGCGCGAACTGGGCAAGGTGCCCTCGGCCCTGACCTACAGCGTGCGCCAGCTGGAAGACGCGCTGGACGTGCTGCTGTTCGACCGCCGCTCGCGCCAGGCCCAACTCACTGCCGCCGGCCAGGAATTGCTGGACGAGGGCCGCCGACTGCTGGCCGAGATGGACGCCGTGGCCAACCGCGTGAAGCGCGTGTCCACCGGCTGGGAAACCCACCTCACCGTGGCCATGGACGACGTGGTGTCGCGCCTGACCATGTTCGAGCTGGTGGAGTCGTTCTACGCCCTGCGCACCGACGACGGCCAGCCCCCGGGCACGCGCCTGCGCATTCGCACCGAGGTGCTGGCCGGGCTGTGGGAAGCGCTGGTGTCGGGCCAGGCCGACCTGGCCATCGGCCTTCCCGCCGGCATGCCGCCCGCCCCGGGCATCGAGTTGCGGCCACTGGGCGAGGTGGACTTCATCTTCGCGGTGGCGCCGCACCACCCGCTGGCTGCCAGCGAATCACCGATCAGCGACACCGAGTTGCTGCGCCACCGCGCCGTGGCCGTGGCCGACAGCGCCCAGCGCATGTCACCCATGACGGTGAACCTGCTGCCCGGGCAGGACGTGCTGACCGTGGCGTCGCTGCAGGCCAAGCTGGAAGCGCAGGTGCGGTGCCTGGGCTGCGGCTTTGTGCCCGAGCCCATGGCGCGCGAACACATCCGCGCCGGCCGCCTGGTGGTGAAGGCCGTGCAACGCCCGGCCCACCCGGCCGTCACCAGCTACGCCTGGCGCAGCGCCGCGGTGAGCCAGCCGCGCAAGGCGCCCCAGGGTCTGGCCCTGCAGTGGTGGCTGCAGCAGTTGGAAAGTCCGGCCACCCGCCGCGCGCTGCTGGAACGCCACATCGGCCTGCCGGGCATGGTGGGCTGATGGTCAGCACGGCATCCGCCCGTCCATTCGGCCGATTTGCCCCCAGCCCCACCGGGCCGCTGCATGCGGGTTCGCTGGTGGCCGCGCTGGCCAGTTGGCTGGACGCACGGGCCCAGAGCGGGCGCTGGGTGGTGCGCATCGAGGACGTTGACGGCCCGCGCTGCAGCCAGGCGGCCGAAGAAACCATCCTGCGCCAACTGCTGGACTGCGGCCTGATCACCGACGAGCCGCCGCTGCGCCAGAGCGGCCGCGGCAGCGCCTACCAGGCCGCACTGGACCGCCTGGTGGGCGACGGCTGGGCCTACCCCTGCGGCTGCAGCCGCCGCGAGGTGGAAGACACCCTGGTGGCCCTGGGCATGCTGCCGCAGCGGCACGAAGAGCGCGTCTACCCCGGCACCTGCCGCGGCGGCCTGCACGGCAAGCCGGGCCGGGCCTGGCGGGTGTGGACCGAGCGTCCGCCCGCGCAGGCCGCAGCCCAGCCCGGTGGCGAGCGCGAAATCGACGTGCTGTGGCGCGACCGCCGCCTGGGCTTCCAGCAGCAGAACCTGACCCGCGAGGTCGGCGACTTTGTCCTGAAGCGCGCCGATGGCCTGTGGGCCTACCAGCTGGCGGTGGTGGTGGACGATGCCCACCAGGGCGTCACCGACGTGGTGCGCGGCGAGGACATGGCCGACAACACCGCGCGCCAGATCCACCTGCAGCGCCTGCTGGGCCTGCCCACGCCGCGCTACCTGCACACCCCCCTGGTGCTGGCGGCCGACGGCCAGAAGCTGTCCAAGCAGACCGGCGCCCTGGCCCTGGCAACCCGCGAACCCCTGCCCGCCCTGCGCCAGGCCGCGGCGGTGCTGGGCCTGCCCGAGCTGCAGGCCCCCACGCTGGCCGAATGGCTGGCCAAGGCCATTGGCGCCTGGTCGCAACGCTGGCCGCAGCGCCCTGGCGCCGCCGATGGCATGATGCGCGGCCCCGGTCCCGCGCCGGGCCAGAAAACCCGTCCTTCCATCGAGATGAAAGACCTCGCATGACCACCACCCCTTCCGGCCTGCAATACGTTGACACCGTGCCCGGTCACGGCGACACCGCCACCGCCGGCCAACGCGTCACCGTTCACTACACCGGCTGGCTGCACGACAGCGCAGCACCCGACAGCCGGGGCGCCAAGTTCGACAGCAGCAAGGACCGCGGCGACCCCTTCAAGTTCGTGCTGGACGCCGGCATGGTGATCGGCGGCTGGGACGAAGGCGTGCAGGGCATGAAGGTGGGCGGCACCCGCGTGCTGACCATCCCGCCAGACTTGGGCTACGGCGCCCGCGGCGCCGGCGGCGTGATCCCGCCCAACGCGACGCTGGTGTTCGAAGTGGAGCTGCTGGCCGTCTGAGCCCGCAGACCGGGCCGGCCGACGCTACACTGAGCGTCGGTCGGCAGTACACCCAGGCGTTGCCGCGCAGCCCCGCTGCGAGCTGAACCTGCCCCTGAAAGTCAAGACCCGCCGGAGTTCCGCACACCGCGTGCGCCCGGCCGGAAGACGGCAACCACCGGCACCGCCGCCACAGCTTTCGGCGCGGCGGGTTCCCAGGGCGCATGCGTGTTGGAGACTTCCGATGACACGCCAGACCACCGCTTTTTCCGTGGCCGACCTCTCGGCCTTCGCCCGTGCCTTGAACAAGGCGCTGGCCGAGCACCAGGCCCAGCACGGTGCCGGGCCCTCGCACCAGGCCATGTTGAACCACATCGCCCGCGCTGCCGGGCACCGCAACCTGCAGGCCTTGCTGGCCCACAGCCGCGGCAGCGGCCCAGCGGGCCTGCCGCGCCTGGCCACGCCGGCCGAAGACCGTGCCCCGCCACCCGCCTTGAGCCCCACCGCCCGCAAGGCCTTGCAACAGTTCGACACCCGCGGCCGCCTGGTGCGCTGGCCGAACAAGTTCAGCGTGCAGCGCCTGGCGATGTGGGTGCTGTGGATGCAGTTCGACGGCCGGCGCAGCTACACCGAACGCGAAGTGAACGAGGTCATCAAGGCCTGGCACACCTGGGGCGACCATGTCACGCTGCGGCGCGAGCTCATCAACGACAAGCTGCTCACGCGCAAGCCCGACGGGTCGGTCTACCGCAAGCTGCCGGCGCGCCCGGACGCCGAGGCGCGCGCGCTGATGACGGCCTGGCGCACCCTGGTGCCTCGCCGCGGGGTGAACCTTTACCCCGCCGCCACCGCTACACGTTGAGGAAGTGGGTGCGGTAGTACACCAGCTCGTCGATGCTTTCCTGGATGTCGGCCAGCGCGGTGTGCGACTGTGCCTTCTTGAAGCCGTCCAGGATGGCCGGCTTCCAACGCCGCGCCAGTTCCTTCAGGGTGCTGACGTCCAGGTTGCGGTAGTGGAAGAAGGCCTCCAGCCTGGGCATGGTGCGAACCATGAAGCGGCGGTCCTGGCAGATGGTGTTGCCGCACATCGGGCTCTTGCCGCTGGGCACATAGGCCTTCAGCCAGTCGATGATCAGGCCTTCCGCGGCGGCTTCGTCCACCGTGCTGGCCTTCACCCGGTCGATCAGGCCGCTGCGGCCGTGGGTGCCCTTGTTCCAGGCGTCCATGCCGTCCAGCACCGCGTCACTCTGGTGGATGGCCAGCACCGGGCCCTCCACGCGCACGGTCAGCAGCGGGTCGGTCACCACCACGGCCACCTCGATGATGCGGTCGGTGTCGGGCGACAGGCCGGTCATTTCCATGTCAACCCAGATCAGGTTGTTTTCGCTGGCGGCCAGCACGGGGACGGTGGTGGGAGAGGCAACGGTGTTCATGCCGGCATTGTCGCAGCCCTACACTTGCGGCCATGCTCGCTTCCGTCCTGACCGTGGCCTTTGCCGCCGCCCTGGTGCTTTCACTGTTGTTGAAGTTCTGGCTGGCCACGCGCCAGATGCGCCACGTGGCCCAGCACCGCGCCGCGGTGCCGGCCGCCTTCGAAGGCACGGTGAGCCTGGCGGCGCACCAGAAGGCCGCCGACTACACCTTGGCCAAGGGCCGCTTCGGCCTGTTGGCCACCGCCTTTGGCAGTGCCCTGCTGCTGGTCTGGACCCTGCTGGGCGGGCTGGACGTGCTGAACGGCGTGGTGCGCGATGCCATCCAGCCCCGCTGGGGTGACCTGGCCTACCAGTTGGCGCTGCTGGGTGCCTTCAGCCTCATCGGCGGCGTCATCGAGTTGCCGCTGGACTGGTACAGCACCTTCCGGCTGGAACAGCGCTTCGGCTTCAACCGCATGACCCTGGGCCTGTGGCTGGGGGACATGGTGAAGGGTGCCTTGCTGGGCCTGCTGATCGGCGCGCCGCTGGCCGCGCTGGTGCTGTGGATCATGCAGGCCACCGGCGGCCTGTGGTGGCTGTGGGCCTGGGGCGTGTGGGTGGTGTTCAACCTGGCGGTGATGGTGCTGTACCCCACCGTCATCGCCCCGCTGTTCAACAAGTTCCAACCCCTGGCCGATGAAGCACTGAAGGCCCGCGTGCAGGCCCTGATGCAGCGCTGCGGCTTCGCCGCCAAGGGCCTGTTCGTGATGGATGGCAGCCGCCGCTCGGCCCATGCCAACGCCTACTTCACCGGCCTGGGGGCGGCCAAGCGCGTGGTGTTCTTCGACACCCTGCTGGCCAAGCTGACCCCCGGCGAGGTGGAAGCGGTGCTGGCGCATGAACTGGGCCACTTCCGCTTGAAACACGTGCCCAAGCGCATCGTGGCGATGTTCGCCTTCAGCCTGGCCGCGCTGGCACTGCTGGGCTGGCTGGCGTCGCAGCCGGGCTTCTACCTGGCCCTGGGCGTGCAGCCCAACCTGGCCGCGCCCAACGACGCGCTGGCGCTGCTGTTGTTCATGATGGTGGTGCCGGTGTTCGGCTTTTTCATCGCGCCGCTGATGGCGCGGCTGTCACGCAAGCACGAATTCGAAGCCGACGCCTACGCCTGCGCCCAGGCCAACGGGGCCGAACTGGCCAGTGCGCTGCTGAAGCTGCACGAGGACAACGCCGCCACGCTGACGCCCGACCCGCTGTATGTGCGCTTCTATTACTCGCATCCACCGGCGTCGGAGCGCCTGGCCGCGATGAAACCCGCATGACGGCTGTGCTGCAGTCGGGCCTGGTGGTCGGTGCCCACGGCCGCCACTGCGTGGTGGAAGACCCGCAAGGCCAGCGCCACCACTGCCACGGCCGCGGCAAGAAAAGCGATCTGGTGGTGGGCGACCGGGTGCAGTGGCGCACCAGCGGCGACGAAGGCGTGGTGGAGCGCATCGACGAGCGCCGCAACCTGCTGCACCGCCAGGACGAGTGGAAGACCAAGAGCTTTGCCGCCAACCTGGACCGGCTGCTGGTGCTGGTGGCGGTGCAGCCCATGTTCAGCGAGAGCCAGTTGGCCCGGGCCCTGATCGCCGCGCACTTCGCGGGCATCGACGTGCAGATCGTGCTGAACAAGGTGGATCTGGAAGGTGCCGACGCCGCCCGCGAGCGCCTGGCGCCCTACCGCGCGATGGGCATACCGCTGCACGAACTCTCGCTGAAGAAGGAACCCGACGCAGCGCGCGCCCTGCTGGAGCCCTTGCTGGCCGGCCACACCACCCTGGTGCTGGGCCCCAGCGGCATGGGCAAGAGCACGCTCATCAACCTGATGCTGCCCGACGCCGCGGCCCAGGTGGGTGAAATTTCACTGGCCCTGAACACCGGCCGCCACACCACCACCACCACCACCTGGTACTGGCTGAACCCGGCGCGCAGCGCGGCGCTGATCGATTCGCCCGGCTTCCAGGAATTCGGCATCCGCCAGGTGGCGGCGGCCGACCTGTCCAAGCACATGCCCGACTTCGCGGCCCACATCGGGCAATGCCGCTTCTACAACTGCAGCCACCTGCACGAGCCTGGCTGCGCGGTGCGCGCGGCGCAGGAACGCGGCGAGATCAGTGCGCAGCGCTACCGCATCTACGAACAGCTGATGGAAGAAGCCAGCCGCACGCGCTGGTAGGCCAGCGCGCGCCGGTTCACCCGAGGATGTTGGCCAGCGTCAGCAGCGCCAGCAGCAGCATCCACAGCACCACCGAGCGCCACACCAGGGCCACCACGCTTTGCAGGTGGCCGGTGGCGGGCAAAGCGCCCAGGGTGGAGCCCTCGGCCGCGGCGGCTTCGGCGGCTGCCCCGGCATCGAAGGTCTTGCTGCGGTCGGGGCTGACGCCCGGGGCCGCACCGCCGCCCAGTTGCAGGCCCAGGGCGCCGGCCGCCGCGGCCAGCAGCACGCCCTCGTTGTTGTGCTTCCACAGGCCTGCGTCGCGGCGCCAGCCGTTGATGGCTTCTTCGAAGTTGCCCACCACCGCAAAACCGAAGGCGGTCAGGCGCACCGGCACATGGTCCACCAACGCGTACATCTGCTGCGAAACGGCCAGCAACCCGTCGTTTGCCGGGGCGTCCAGCGCCCGGCTGCGGAAGGCCCAGTAGCGAGCCAGGAACTCGGCCAGGCGGTACAGCACCGCCCCGGCCGGCCCCAGGCCCAGGCTGGACAGCAGCACGAACCAGAAAAACACGCCGAACACATGGCGGTGCGCGGCCAGCAGCGAGTGCTCGATCACATGGCGCAGCAGTTCGGTGCGCGGCAGTTCACTGGTGTCCAGGTGGCGCCATTCGGTCAGCAGGCGGCGCGCCTCGTCCTCGTTGCCCCGCTCCAGCGCGTCCCGGATGTCGGTGAAGTAGTGGCTGAACTGCCGAAAACCCAGCGTGAGGTAGAGCACCGCCACGTCGAACAGCGTTCCCAGCACATTGCTGTAGTGCGAAATGGCCAGGAACACCGCCGCCACCACCACCACGGGCACGAACAGCGACACGCCCCACACCACCCAGGCGTGGTGGCGACGGCCCGCGTCGAAGTTGCGCCCGGTCCAACTCACCCAGGCGATCAGGCCTTCGTGCACCAGGTTGCTGCGCGGCAGCGGTTTGATCTGTTCGATCACCAGGGCGAACAGCACGGCAAAGAAGCTCATCGTTGCGGATGATAGCCAGCGCCAGGGCCCATTCAGGCCGACAGGAAGCGATAGAAGTTGCGCAGCATCGCCGCTGTGGCGCCCCAGATGAAATAGTCCCGCGGCTGGCCGGCGGCATCTGGGCCGGTCCAGGGCATGGACAGGAAGCGCCGCAGGTGGCCGTCCACCACCACGCTGTGGCGCCGGTGATGGGCCGGGGTCATCAGGAAGGACAGCGGCACCTCGAAGGCTTCGGCCACCTCGGACGGGTCGGGCCGGAGCGAAAACCCAGGCCGCACCAAGGCCACCACCGGCGTCACCACGAAGCGCGTCACCGTGGTGTAGTGCGGCAACCGACCGATCACTTCCACGAAGCTGTGCGACAGGCCCACCTCTTCCTCGGCCTCGCGCAGCGCGGTGGCCACGGCGTCGTCGTCATGGGCTTCGGCACGGCCCCCGGGAAAGCTGATCTGCCCGGCGTGGTCCCGCAGGTGCTCGGTGCGGCGGGTCAACAGCACGGTCAGGCCGCCCTCGCGCATGACCAGCGGCACCAGCACCGACGCGTGCGCTGGTTCGCGGTCCAGGAAGGCCTTGCCGTCGCCTTCGGTTTCGGGCTGCCAGGCGGGCGGCGCGGCGAAGCGCGCGCGCAGGCCGGAGGGTGCCAGCAAGGCCGGCGACACCGGCGGCAGGTGGTCATCCACGCCCTCCACGGGAATGGACAAGGGGTTGGTGATGCGCGGCAGGCGGCGTGGGGCGTCGGACATGGCTTTCAGCATAGCGCGGGCATGAAAAAAGCCGCCCGGGGGCGGCTTTGTCTCCGGAGCTGCAGGTCAGGCCAGCTTTTGCGCTTCGCGCGTCCGCTGCCGGCCTGCTGCGCAGCCCTGGGCGCTTCGCACCCGCCTGAACTTCGTTCAGGCCAGCTTTTCCTTGATCCGGGCCGACTTGCCCGAGCGCTGGCGCAGGTAGTACAGCTTGGCGCGGCGCACGTCGCCGCGGCGCTTGACTTCGATGCTGGCGATCAGCGGGCTGTACAGCTGGAACGTGCGCTCCACGCCTTCGCCGCTGGAGATCTTGCGCACGATGAAGCTGGAGTTCAGGCCGCGGTTGCGCTTGGCAATGACCACGCCTTCGTAGGCTTGCAGGCGCTTGCGCGTGCCTTCCACCACGTTGACGCTGACGATCACGGTGTCGCCGGGGGCGAAGCTGGGAATCGTCTTGCCCAGGCGGGCAATCTCTTCCTGCTCGAGGGTTTGGATCAGGTCCAAGGTTTTCTCCAAGTGATCATGCCCGCGCGGGTTGAAAAATTTGGGTGCGCGGCAGAGGATCGAAAAGCCTTTGATTATAGGCCAAGTCGCTTCAGGGTCTTTTCATCGTCGGCTGTCAGCCGCCCCGCGGCGCGTGCCGTGGCGATCAGGTCCGGCCGCTGCCGTGCGGTGCGCACCAGCGACTGCTCGCGCTTCCATCGCGCGATGTCGGCGTGGTGGCCGGACAGCAGCACCGGCGGCACCGGCTGCGCTCCGTCCGGCAATTGCCAAACTTCAGGCCGGCTGTAGCTGGGGCCTTCCAGCAGGCCGTCGGAAAAGCTGTCCTGCTCGTGCGACGGCGCGCTCAGCACCCCCGGCTGCAGGCGCGCCACCGCGTCCAGCAGCACCAGCGCGGCCAGGTCCCCGTTGGACAGCACGAAGTCACCCAGGCTCAGCTCCAGCGTGACATGGCGGTCCAGCAGGCGCTGGTCGATGCCTTCATAGCGACCGCACAGCAGCACCGCGCCTGGGCCCTGGGCCAGTTGCTGCACCACGGCCTGGGTCAGTGGTTGGCCGGCCGGCGTGAAATTCACCACGGTGGCGCCCGGTTGCTGTCGCTCGGCCGCCACGGCCTGCAGGGCACGTTCCAGCGGCTCGGCCAGCATCACCATGCCGGGGCCGCCGCCGTAGGGGCGGTCGTCCACACGGCGGTAATTGTCTTCGGCGAAGTCGCGCAGCGGCCACAGGCACACCTGCACCTGGCCCGACTCAAAGGCGCGGCGCGTGATGCCCTGCGCCAGGTGCGGCGGGTACAACTCGGGGAACAGCGTGACGACGTCGAAGCGCATGCCGCCAGGGCTTCAGTAGTCCAGGCCCCAGTCGACCGTGATGCGCCGGTCCGCCAGGCTCACCGTGTCCACGAAGGCGGTCACGAAAGGCACCAGGCGTTCTTCGCCTTCGCCTTCGGGCTGGATTCGCAGCACGCAGCTGGCGCCGGTTTCGATCAGGCCCACCACGCGGCCCAGGGCCGCGCCGTCGCGGTTGACCACGTCCAGGCCGATCAGGTCGATCCAGTAGAACTCGCCCTCGTCGGGCGTGGGGAAAGCGGTGCGCGAGACGAACACGCGCGCACCTTTCAGGCCTTCGGCGGCATTGCGGTCGGTGATCTCATGCGCGGTGGCCACCACCACGGCGCCTTGTTCCTTGGCCTGCTGGATGCGCAGCAAAGAGGGCAAGGGAACGCGGGGGGAGGCAGCTGCGGCAAGCGCCGTCGGCCGAAGCGGCACGTCGGCTGGACGCAGGTACCAGCGCTTGGTACCGAAAAGGGCCTGAGGGTCGGAGGAGTAGGTTTGCACCTTGAACCCCCCTTTCAGACCCCAGGCGTCGACGATGCGCCCGACTTCCACCGCGTCGGTCGGCCAGGCGTCGTCAGTCTGCGGTGCGTTCATCGGCTGAAGGTCTTCCGCCGCGCCGGCTGCAGGCCGGGCACCGCAGCGTCACGCGGGCATCAGGCGGCGACGGCCGCCGGCACGGTGCTGGACTTGGCCTGTTCGACCAGGCGCTTCACCGTGGGCGACAGCTGGGCGCCCACGCCGGCCCAGTGGGTGACGCGATCCAGCGCCACGCGCAGGGCTTCGTCCTTGGCCGACGCCATGGGGTTGTAGAAGCCCACGCGCTCGATGAAGCGGCCATCCCGACGCTCGCGCGAATCGGCCACCACGATGTTGAAGAAAGGGCGCTTCTTGGCGCCGCCACGAGACAGTCGAATGACGACCATGTTCGGTATTCCTGAGATTCGGTTGCGACCCGCGCCGCCAGGGGACACTTCCCAGCGGGCCGGTCTGTTGCGTCGGTTGGGGCGGTTCACGCCACCTGGCCGTTCGCTCGTTGCTTCCCGACTGGCCGTAGATACGCCCGGTGGACTGAACCCCGGACCGGCGCCGAAAACCGAGCATTATAGACTCGCGCACCATGACCCACACCAGCCCTGTCGTCCCCGCCGCGCCACGTTACCGCTCCAAGACCCTGGCCACCTGGCTGGCCTTCGCCGCCGGCGCCCTGGGCGCCCACCGCTTCTACCTGTATGGCGCGAAGGACGCCCTGGGCTGGGCCCACCCGCTGCCCACCCTGGCCGGCCTGGCCGGCGCGGTGCGCATGCGCAACCTGGGCCAGGACGACATGGTGGCCTGGGCGCTGATCCCGGTGCTGGGCCTGATGCTGACCATCGGCATGCTGTCGGCCATCGTCATCGGCCTGACGCCCGACGACAAATGGGACGCCCGCCACAACCCGGGCCTGGGCGATCACCCCACCGGCTGGGCACCGGTGCTGGGGGTGATTGCCGCCCTGCTGGTGGGCGGCGCGGTGCTGATGGGCACCCTGGCCTTTGGCGGCCAGCACCTGGTGGAATGGCAATTGGCCGGCCAGCGCGCCGAAAAGCCCTAGGACGGGTGGCGGGGACGGCCCGCCCGCCGCGGATCAGAAGACCTGCAGGCTCACCCAGTAGGCCACGCCAGCCATGAAGGCCGACGCCGGGATGGTGAAGATCCAGGCCCAGACGATGGTGCCGGCCACACCCCAGCGAACCGCCGAGGGGTTGCGCACCGAGCCCACGCCAACAATGGCGCCGGTGATGGTGTGGGTGGTGGACACCGGCACGCCCAGCGCGGTGGCCAGGAACAGGGTCATCGCCCCGCCGGTTTCGGCGCAGAAGCCGCCCACGGGCTTCAACTTGGTGATGCGCTGGCCCATGGTCTTCACGATGCGCCAGCCGCCGAACATGGTGCCCAGGCCAATGGCGATGTAGCAGCACCAGATCACCCAGTACGGCGGCATCTTGTCCCCGGCCGCTGCATAGCCGGTGGCGATGAGCAGCATCCAGATGATGCCGATCGTCTTCTGCGCGTCGTTGCCGCCGTGGCCCAGCGAATACAGCCCGGCCGACACCAACTGCATGCGCCGGAACCAGTTGTCCACCCGCAACGGCGACGATCTTCGAAACACCCAGGCCACCAGCACCATCATCAGGGCGCCCAGCAGGAAGCCCAGTGCGGGTGACACCAGGATGAAGGCCACGGTCTTGAAGATGCCCGCGCCCACCAGCTTGGCGGCGCCGCCCTTGGCAATGACCGCCCCGACGATGCCGCCAATGAGCGCGTGCGACGAACTCGACGGAATGCCCCACCACCAGGTGAGCACGTTCCAGGCGATGGCACCCACCAGGGCGCCGAACACGATGTGGGTGTCCACCACGCCGGGCTCGACGATGCCCTTGCCCACCGTGGCCGCCACCTTCAACTGGAACAGGAAGATGGCCACCACGTTGAAGAAGGCTGCGAACAGCACAGCCTGCTGGGGCTTGAGCACCCCGGTGGACACCACCGTGGCGATGGAGTTTGCCGCGTCGTGGAAGCCGTTCATGAAGTCGAACAGCAAGGCCAGGGCGACCAGCATCGCCACGACCCAGAAGGCCGTCTGCATGTGTTCCATGCCGGTGCCCGCGGGTCAGGAGTTCTCGAGGACGATGCCCTCGATCAGGTTGGCCACGTCCTCACAGCGGTCGGAGATGGACTCCAGGTGCTCGTAGATCGCCTTCAGCTTGATGAGTTCGCGCACGTCCACGTCGTCGCGGAACAGCTTGCTCATGGCCGAGCGCATCACGCGGTCGGCGTCGCTTTCCAGGCGGTCGATCTCTTCACACATCTTCAGCGCCGCCTCGGCCACGCTGGGTTCGCTGATCTTGGGCAGCAGGCTCACCGCGTGCTGCACACGTTCACAGCACTTCACCGAGATCTCGCCCAGGCGCAGCACGTCCTCGGAGACACCCTTCACGTTGTACAGCGACAGCACTTCGGTGCAGTCCTGCAGCAGGTCCAGGATGTCGTCCATGGCGTTGATCAGGCCGTGGATCTGCTCGCGGTCGATGGGGGTGATGAAGGTCTTGTGCAGCAGACGGTTCACTTCGGCGGTGATGCGGTCGGCCGCCTTTTCGGCGGCGTCCACCTCGGAGGCGTACTTTTCGCGCAGGTTGGTGTCGTTGTAGTAGCTGATCATCGACATGAAGGCGCGCGCGCCTTCGGCAATGCGGTTGCCATGGTCGTTGAACATCTCGAAGAAGTTGCCTTCTCGCGGCAGCAGCTTGCCGAAAAACATGGGGGGCTTCTCCTGGGGAGGAATCTCACGCGGCGCGCGGTCCTTTCGGACCCCACTTCCGCGAAATTTGTCATCATTTTGTCGCGGGCGGATTGTAGGGGCGCCGCCGGCCCGGCCCCGTCAGCCGCGAAAAATGAAATACACCGCGCCCACCAGGCACAGCCCGGCCCACAGGTAGTCCAGCTTCAGCGGCTGGCCCATGTAGAACACCGCGAACGGCACGAAGACCGAAAGAGTGATCACTTCCTGCAGGATCTTCAACTGCGCCAAGGTGATGCCACCGGCAAACCCGATGCGGTTGGCCGGCACCTGCAGCAGGTACTCGAACAGGGCGATGCCCCAGCTCAGCAGCGCCGCCACCAGCCAATGGCGGTGGCCCAGGTTTTTCAGGTGGCCGTACCACGCGAAGGTCATGAACACATTGCTGGCCACCAGCAGCAGCGTGGTCTGCAGGCTGACCGGCCACGCGCTCATGCCCCGCAGACCCCGTCGCGAACGATGCGCTGGTCGGCCACCGCGCCACTGAATGCAGCCAGCGGGCCCAGGCCCGGTGCCGCCAGCATGGGCGCCAGCTCCAGCAGCGGCAGCAGCGCGAAGGCGCGTTGGTGCAGACGCGGGTGCGGCACCTTCAGGCGCGGCGTGGCGATGGCCTGTTGGCCGTACAGCAGCAGGTCCAGGTCCAGCGTGCGTGGCGCGTTGCGATAGGGCCTCTCGCGCCCGTGGTCCTGCTCGATGGCTTGCAAGGCGTCCAGCAGCGCATGGGCGTCCAGCGTGGTGTCCAGCGCGGCCACGGCGTTGATGAAGTCCGAGCCGCCCGCGTCCACCGGCGCGCTGCGGTACAGCGAGGACAGCGCCACGACCCGGGTGCCTTGGATGCGGCCCAGGGCCACCGCCGCCGTGCACACCGCGGCGCGGGCCTCACCCAGGTTGGCGCCCAGGCCCACGTGGGCGCGCACCACAGGTGCGCCCAAGCTCAAGCCCCGCCAGGCCCTGAAGCCGGCGCCGGGCCTGCGCCTTCGCCCCCACCACCCGGGCGACGGCGCCGGCGGCGGCGCTTGCGCGGCGCGCTGCTGGTTTCGCCCTCGGCGCCGTCGTCCGGCGCGTCGGGTTCGCTGTCCCCACCGGGTTCGGTAACCGGGGCGTCACCCGCGGGCGCAGCCGCCCGTTTCTGGCTTTGCGGCCCGGGCACGCGCCGCGGTCCCGCCTTGCCGCCTTGGCGGGCGGCCTCGCGCGCGGCCTGCAGCAGGGCCTCGCGCTCGTCGGCATCGCCCAGCGAAAAATCTTCCCACCAGTCGGCCAGTTCCACCGGCGCTTCGCCCGCGTCGGCGCGCAGGCGCAGGAAGTCGTAGCCAGCCCGGAAACGCGGCTGGTCGATGAGCGAGAACGCGGTGTTGGCCATGCGGCGTTCGAAGCGTGGCTGCATCATCCAGATCTCGCGCATGTCCCCGGCCAGCTTGCCACGGCCGGACACGTCGCCGATGCGGGCGTCGAACACCGCGTCGATGGCCTGCTGCAGCGCCGGTACCAGGTGCTCGCCACGTTGCTGCAGTTGCTGCCAACGCTGCAGCACGTCGTGCCACAGCAGGCAGGCCAGCATGAAGCTGGGCGCCACGGCGCGGCCTTCTTCCACGCGGCGGTCGGTGTCGGCCAGGGCCTGGTTGATGAAGGCCTGGCGCTCGACGCTGGAACGTTCTTCGTCGTAGATGGCGTCCAGGATGGGGAACACGCCGCGGTGCAGGCCGTACTTGCGCAGCGCCTGCACGCTGGACAGCGCGTGGCCGGTCTGCAGCAGCTTGATCATCTCGTCGAACATGCGCGAGACAGGCACGTTGGCCAGCAGCTTGGTGGCTTCGGCAATCGGGGCAGCCGACTTCGGTTCCAGTTCGAAGCCCAGCTTGGCCGCGAAGCGCACCGCGCGGATGATGCGCACCGGGTCCTCGCGGTAGCGCGTGGCCGGGTCACCGATCATGCGCAGGACGCGCTTCTTGGCGTCCTTGATGCCGCCGTGGTAGTCCACCACCACCTGCGTCTGCGGGTCGTAGTACATGGCGTTGACCGTGAAGTCGCGCCGCGCCGCGTCTTCGATCTGCGGGCCCCAGACGTTGTCGCGCAGCACGCGGCCGGAGGCGTCCACCACATGGCTCTTGCCCACCAGGTCGGCGCGCGATGTCTTTTCGTTGCCGGCCACGGTGTCGGCCTGCTCGGCGTCCAGGAAGGCACGGAAGGTGCTGACCTCGATGACCTCGTGGTCGCGCCCGCGGCCATGGATGACGTGCACGATGCGAAAGCGCCGCCCGATGATGAAGGCGCGGCGGAACAGCCCCTTCACCTGCTCCGGCGTGGCGTTGGTGGCCACGTCGAAGTCTTTCGGGCGGTGGCCCACCAGCAGGTCGCGCACCGCGCCGCCCACGATGTAGGCCTCGAAGCCACCCTCCTTCAGCGTGGCCACCACCCGGGTGGCACGTTCGTCCACCAGTTCGGGGTTGATGTTGTGCTCGGCCACGGGCACTTCCACCCGCTTGCCCAGCGGGATGCGGGGGCCCTTGTCCGGTGCCGGGGCCTTGCCCAGCAGGCGGTCGATGAATTTCTTGATCATGTGAACAGCTTCAGGATGCGCCAGCCGCGCTCCAGCGCGATGGCTTCCAGCGCAGGGCCGGGATTGGTGGCCACCGGGTGACTGACGCGCTCCAGCAGCGGCAGGTCGTTGGTGGAATCACTGTAGAAGGTGCTGGACGTGAAGCTGTCCAGCGTCAGGCCGTCGGCGGCCAGCCATTGCGCCACGCGCGCGATCTTGCCTTCGCGGAATGACGGCGTGCCGCGGATGCGGCCGGTGACAAAACCCTGGGCACTGCGCTCCAGGTCGGTGGCGATCAGCGTGTCCACCCCCAGTGCCTGCGCCACCGGGCGGGTGACGAAGTCGTTGGTGGCGGTGACGATGGCCACCCGGTCGCCCGCGGCCTGGTGCTGGCGCACCAGGTCAAAAGCCGCAGGCTTCAACATCGGCTGCATCACCTCGCGCATGAAGCGTGCGCTGGCCTCGGCCTGCTCGGCCAGGGGCCGCGCGCGCCAGGGGGAGGTGGCGAATTCCACGTAGGCGGCTATGTCCAGCGTGCCGGCCAGGTAGGCTTGGTAGAAGGCATCGTTGCCGCGGGCGAAGGCAGCGCCATCGGCCCAGCCGATGCGCACCATGAACTCGCCGAAGGCGTGGTCGGAGTCGCGCTCGATGAGCGTGCCGTCCAGGTCGAACAGCGTCAATTTCATGCGGCCTCTCGTTCGGCAAGCATTTTCTTCAGCAGCGGCACGGTCACCGCGCGGCCCTCGGCCAGTGCGAAATCGTCCAGCCGGTCCAGCAGCTTCATCAGGTTGCCCATGTCGCGCTCGAACCGGGTCAGCAGAAAGCCCATCACCTCGTCGGACAGCCAGATGCCGCGGCGGTCGGCCTCGCGGCGCAGCGCGGCCCGCGTGTGGGCTTCATCCAGGGGTTGCAGTGCGAACACCGGGCCCCAGCCCAAGCGGCTGCGCAGGTCGTCGCGCAAGGGCAGGTCCACCGGCGGCAGGCGGCCGGCGGCGACCCATTGCACGCCATGCGTGCCGGCCTCGACGAACAGGGCGAAGGCGGCCTGCTGGTGGTCGTTGTCCAATTGGTCGCAGCGGTCCACAACCACCAGGGCCCAATCGGCTTGCAGGGTCCAGGGCAAGGCATCGCCTGCGTCGAACCAGCCCACGCGCGCGCCCTGGTCCTGGCAGCGCGCGGCCAGCGCGGCCAGCAGGTGGGTCTTGCCGCTGCCGGCCGGGCCCCACAGGTACAGCGGCACCGAAGGCATCGCCAGGTGCTGCAGGTGGTACAGCGCAGCCTGGTTGTCGCCGGGCACGAAGTTGTCGAACCCGGGCGCGGTGGGCGGCACGATGGCCAGGGGCAACTGCTTCATCCCAGGAACAACCGGCTGTGTCGATAGGCCGCCAGCGCTCGGCGCAGCGCCACCAGCGCCACCGCGCTGGCCGGCAGCGCCACCAGCACGCCGACAAAGCCGAACAACTGGCCAAAGGCCAGCAGCGCGAAGATCACCGCCAGCGGGTTCAGGCCGATGCGTTCACCCACCAGGCGCGGCGTGAGCACGAAGCTCTCCAGCCCCTGCCCCACCAAGTACACCGCCAGCACCGCCAGCACACCGCCTGCGCTGGCGAACTGCAGGGCTGCGGCCAGCAGGGCCAGCAACAGGCCCAGGCCGAACCCGAGGTAAGGAATGGCGATCGCCAGGCCGGTGAAGACGCCCACCGGCAGCGCCAGGTCCAGGCCGGTGAGTGCCAGGCCCAGGCCGTAGTACACGGCCAGCGCCCCCATCACCAGCAACTGGCCGCGCAGGTACTGGCCCAGGATGGCGTCGCATTCGTCCAGAAAGCCCTTGGCGCTGTCGCGCAGGCGCGGCGGCACCAGGTCGTGCACGCGCTGCACCAGCGCGGTCCAGTCCGACAGCAGGTAGAACAGCACCACCGGCACCAGCACCAGGTTGCCCACCAGGGACAGCAGCACGCTGCCGCCGATGCGCGCCGAACTGAGCGCCCGGGCCAGCCAGTCCTCCAGGTTGGCGTCCATGGCCTGCACCAGCCAGGCCTTCAGGCTGGCCAGGTCCAGATTCACTTTCAGGCCGAACTGCGCCAGCCAGGGCGACAGGCTGGCGTTCAGGCGGTCCAGCAGCGCGGGCAGTTGGGCCTTGATCAGCGGCAGTTCTTTCGTGAGCACCGGCACCACCAGCAGCACCAGGGCCAGCAGCGCCACCGCCAGCGCCACCTGCACCAGCATGACCGCCACCACATGGGGCAGGCCGCGTGCGGCCAGTCGCTCCACCAGCGGGTGCAGGGCATAGGCCAGCACCGCGGCAATGACAAAGGGGGTGAGCACCGGCGCCAACAGCCACAGCAGCAGGCAGGCCAGCCCGCCCAGCGCGAGCCAGGCGAGGGTTTGACGTTGGGTGGGGGACAGGGTCATCAACAACGGGTAGCTCGCCCGGGGCGCGGCCTCAAGGCTTGCCGCGGCGCGGAGCCAGTCCCGGGGAAGGGGGTTCGTGGCCGGCGCCATGGCGCACTGCGAAGGTGCCCACGGTGCCGCAAGGGCGGGCGGATTGTAGTGGCCGCCCCAAACCGGGCCGCGGCGGTCAATGCAGCCGTGGCGCGCCCTGCCCACGCAATTGCGCCACCCGCGCGCGCAAGGCCTGCGCGTCTTCGGCGTGGGGGCAACGCTTCAGGTAGGTTTCCAGCGACTGCACGGCCGCCGGCGTCTGGCCCAGTTCGGCCTGCACCAGGCCCAGGTCGCGGTGTTCCTCCCAGGCCTGGGGCAGCAGCAGCACCAGGCGGCGCTGCACCGCCATCAGGCGCGGCCAGTCTTCGGCGCTGCGGTGCACTTCCTTCAGGTTGCGCAGCATGCGCGCCAGCACGTCGCGTGAGGTGGCGGCCTGCAGGAACAGGCCCAGCGGGGCGTCGAAGTCGCCCACCAGGCCCTGGCGGCGGCGGTAGGGGGCCAGGCGCTCGTCCAGTTGTTCGCGTGACAGCGACTGGCCGTCGAAGGGGTCGATGATGACTTCGCCCGCCGGCATGCGCAGCTTCACCAGGAAATGCCCCGGGAAGGCCACGCCGCGGGCGATCAGGCCCAGTTGCGTGGCCAGTTCCACGTACAGCAGCGACAGCGTGATGGGGATGCCGCGCCGGCTGCTGAGCACGTCGTTCAGGTAGCTGTTGCGCCGGGCGTAGTAGTCGTTGACGTTGCCGGCAAAGCCCAGGTCGCGGTAGAAGAACTGGTTCAACGCGCGCAGGCGCTGCACGGCCGGCGCGTCGGCGGGCAGGCGGGACTTCAGCTTGGCGGCCAGGCCGTCCACCTCGGCCAGCACGGCCTGCACATCCAGCGAGGGGTACTCGTCCTGGGCCACCGACACCGCCGCTTCCAGCAGCGGCAGGCCTTCGTCCTCGGCCACCAGCGATTCAAAGTATTCCAGGGGGCTCAGGCGCGCGAACTGCAGCCCCCTGGCGGGGCCGGGGGGATCATCGGGGTCCGATTGGCGGCTCACGCCTCCAGTGTAGGGCCAGCCCGGGAGGCGTGGTTTTCAGGCCCGGCGCATGAACTGGCGCGGATGCAGCCCCATGGCCGCCAGCAGGCCGAAGTACAGCAGCGCGGCCCCCGCCAACACCGCCGACAGCAAGGCCACCCGCAGGCCCGGCTGGGCGCGCAAGGCCGGCCAATCGAAGCCCTGGTTGGCCCACCACAGCAGAGCACCCAGCGCGGCGCTGGCCAGTCCCACCTTCAGGCCGAAGGCGCCCCAGCCCGGCGCCGGGGTGTAGACCCCGCGCTGACGCAGGCCAGCCAACAACCAGCCGGCATTGACCAGCGCGCCCAGGCCGATGGACAGCGCCAACCCGGCGTGGCCCATGCCCAGCAGGCCCACGAACAGGCCGTTCAGGATTTGGGTCACCACCAGCACCACCACCGCGATCTTCACCGGCGTGCGGGTGTCCTGGCGGGCGAAGAAGCCCGGCGCCAGCACCTTCACGCCCACCAGGCCCATCAACCCGGCGCCGTAACCCATCAGCGCCCGGGCGGTCTGGGCCAGGTCGGCGGCGGTGAAGGCGCCGTAGTGGAACAGCACCGCCAGCAGTGGCGTCGGGAACAGCAGCAGCGCCACCGCGCAGGGCAGCGCCATCAGCAGCACCACGCGCAGGCCCCAGTCCAGCAGGCCGGAATATCCCGCTGCGTCGCCCTTGGCCTGCGCGGCCGACAACTGCGGCAACAGCACCACGCCCAGCGCCACGCCCAGCAGCGCGGTGGGAAATTCCATCAGCCGGTCGGCGTAGGTCAGCCAGGACACCGCGCCCACGCCCAGGCGCGACGCGATCTGGGTGTTCACCAGCAGCGAGATCTGCGCCACCGACACCCCCAGCAGCGCCGGCGCCATCTGCCGCATGACCCGCTTCACGCCGGGGTGCCGCCAGGCCGCAACCAGCCGTGCCGGCGTGGCGCCAATGTGGGGCAGGCAGCCGATGGCGCGCAGCGCCGGCAGTTGCATCAGCAACTGCATCACGCCGCCCAGCATGGTGCCGGCAGCCAACGCGAAGATGGGGTTGTGGCCGTGCGCCGCCAGCCAGGGCGAACCCAACCAGGCGGCGGCGATGACACACAGGTTCAGCACCACCGGCGTGGCCGCAGGCACGGCGAAGCGCTTCCAGGTGTTCAACACCCCGGCCGACAGCGCCACCATGGAGATGAAGGCGATGTAGGGGAACATGAAGCGGGTCAGAAGCACCGCCAGGTCGAATTCCTTCAGTCCCGAGGCGATCATCCACACCAGCACCGGCGAGGCCAGCACGCCCAAGGCCGCCGTGGCCACCAGGGCCCAGGCCAGCACGGTGCCCACGGCGTCGATCAGGGTGCGGGTGACCTCGTCGCCCTCGGTGTTGCGGGTGGCGGCCAGGATGGGCACGAAGGCCTGCGAAAACGCACCTTCGGCAAACAGCCGGCGCAGGAAGTTCGGCAGCCGCCAGGCCACGTTGAAGGCATCGGTGGCGGCCGACGCGCCGAAGGCCGCGGCGATGAGTTGCTCGCGCACCAGCCCCGTGACACGTGACGCCAGTGTGAACAGCGACACGATGGAGGCGGTCTTGAGCAGGTTCATGGGCCGGGAGACCGCGGGGAAAAGGGGCCGGATTATAGGAAGCGGCCCGCCCTGCCCACCCCGACGCCCCCGGCCGGGGTGAAAAGCGCCGCCAGACTGCTATACTCGAAAGCTTCGCACCCAAGGCATCAAGCAACACCCATGGCAACCGCCTCCAAAGCCAAGAAGAAAACCGTCCGCCTGGCATCGGGCCGCAAGCGCGCCCGCCAGGACGTGAAACTCAACGCCGCGAACACCTCGCTGCGCTCGAAGTTCCGCACGGTCGTCAAGAACGTTCAGAAGGCCGTCGCCACGGGCGACAAGAGCAAGGCCACCGAGCTGTTCAAGACCGCCCAGAGCGTGATCGATTCGGTCGCCGACAAGGGCATCTTCCACAAGAACAAGGCCGCTCGCCACAAGAGCCGCCTGGCTGCCAAGGTCAAGGCCCTGGCAAGCGCCGCCGCCTGATACCGCTTGCCTGCCGGTGCAAGACGAAGGGCCTGCAACAGCAGGCCCTTTTTCTTTGCGTCGCCCGGCGCCTCAGGCCGCGGGCGAAGGCCGGTCGGGCAGCAGGCAGGCTTCCACCACCTGCAGTTCGTTGTCGCGGGCGAAGTTCATCACGAAGTCCCAGGCCATGGGCTCGATGTCGCGCAGGCGCTCGTTCACGATCACGCACTTCACGCCGTCGATCACCCTCGGCACGCAGTAGGGCGAATAGCCGATGTGCGCACCCAGCCGGGCCACCGCGCCGCCCGGGCGGAAGGAACTCATCGCCCCGGCCAGCCGCTCGGACCAGTCGCTGGGCCGGAACGCGCGGCCATCCTTGGTCAGACCCTGGATGAAGAATTCGCGCGGCTTGGAAACGGTCATGGGCGCAGGATTCGGGGCAGGAAAAAGGCAGATCGACGAGGGCCTGGGCGCCACCGCGCAGGCAGTTGCGGGCGAGCCTCGCATTGTGCCCTGGAAGTGTTGCGCTGCAGCATGCATGATCTGTGCCTCCAACCGGATTCGGTGGTTGTCGGCCGCCCGTAAGGCGGCTTGAGGCCGGACCTTAGAATCAGCCCCAGGGTCGGCACAGGTGTCCACGACGACGCGCTGCCGGCCCTTGGTGTTTGTCCAACCCTTGCATGGAGATGCATGATGACCGCCCCCCAATCCCACGTCATGAGCACCTACGGCCGGCTGCCTTTTGCGCTGTCGCATGGCCGAGGCTGCCGCGTGTGGGACACGGCGGGTCGCGAATACCTGGACGCCCTGGCCGGCATCGCCGTGAACACCCTCGGCCACGGCCACCCCAAGCTGGTGCCTGCGCTGCAGGACCAGGTGGCGAAGATGATGCACAGCTGCAACTACTACCAGATGCCCTACCAGGAGCAACTGGCGGCTGAACTGTGCCGGCTGTCGGGCCTGAGCAAGGTGTTCTTCTGCTCCACCGGGCTGGAAGCCAACGAAGGCGCGCTGAAGCTGGCGCGCAAGTTCGGCCACAGCAAGGGCATCACCCGGCCCGAGATCATCGTCTACGAGAAGGCCTTCCACGGCCGCAGCATCGCCACCCTGTCGGCCACCGCCAACACCAAGATCCAGCAGGGCTTCGGGCCCTTGGTGGATGGCTTCGTGCGCGTGCCCTTGAACGACCTGTCGGCGGTGAAGGACGTGGCGCGCAGCAACCCGAACGTGGTGGCCGTGTTCCTGGAAGTGATCCAGGGCGAAGGCGGCATCAACCCCACCCGCGTGGACATCCTGCAAGGCCTGCGCGAGATCTGCGACCAGCAGGACTGGCTGCTGATGCTGGACGAGGTGCAGTGCGGCATGGGCCGCACCGGCAAGTGGTTTGCCCACCAATGGGCCGACATCCGCCCCGACGTGATGCCCTTGGCCAAGGGCCTGGGCTCGGGCGTACCGGTGGGTGCCATCGTGGCCGGCCCCCGGGCCGCCAACCTGTTCGGGCCCGGCGACCACGGCACCACCTTCGGTGGCAACCAATTGGCCATGCGTGCCGGCGTCGAGACCCTGCGCATCATGCAGGAGGACCGATTGATGGAAAACGCGGCCGAGGTCGGTGCGCAACTGAAGGCCGACCTGCAGCGCGAGTTGGGCGGCCTGCCTGGCTTCAAGGAAATTCGCGGCCAGGGCCTGATGCTGGGCATCGAACTCGACCGCCCCTGCGGTGTTCTGCTCACGCGCGCGGCCGAGGCTGGCCTGCTGCTGTCCGTCACCGCCGACAGCGTGATCCGCCTGCTGCCGGCGCTGATCCTGACCCGCGACGAAGCGCGCGAGATCGTGCGCATCCTGGTGCCGCTGGTGAAGGACTTCCTCGCCGGCACCCAAGCACCATGAAGCCCGGGAACAGCCTCATGAAGCACTACCTGCAGTTCAAGGACCTGCGCGCCGAGGAATACGCCTACCTGTTCGAGCGCTCGCGCATCATCAAGAGCCGCTTCAAGAACTACGAGAAGTACCTGCCGCTGGCCGACCGCACGCTGGCGATGATCTTCGAGAAGGCCAGCACCCGCACCCGGGTCAGCTTCGAAGCCGGCATGTACCAGTTGGGTGGCTCGGTGGTGCACCTGACCACCGGCGACAGCCAGCTGGGCCGTGCCGAACCGGTGGAGGACAGTGCGCGTGTCATCAGCCGCATGGTCGACCTGGTGATGATCCGCACTTTCGAGCAGGCCAAGATCGAAGCCTTCGCGGCGCACTCGCGGGTGCCGGTGATCAACGGCCTCACCAACGAATACCACCCCTGCCAGATCCTGGCCGACGTGTTCACCTTCATCGAACACCGCGGCGACATCAAGGGCAAGGTGGTGGCCTGGGTGGGCGACGGCAACAACATGGCCAACACCTGGCTGCAGGCGGCCGACGTGCTGGGCTTCACTTTGCACGTCAGCACGCCCGGCGGCTATGAAATCGACCCGCGCCTGGCCGGCGTCAACAACCCCGGCTGCGTGAAGACCTTCAACCACCCGCTGGAAGCCTGCGCGGGCGCCCACCTGGTCACCACCGACGTGTGGACCAGCATGGGTTACGAGGCCGAGAACGAAGCGCGCATGAAGGCCTTCGTCGACTGGTGCGTGGACGCCGACATGATGGCGGCGGCCCGTCCCGACGCGCTGTTCATGCACTGCCTGCCGGCGCACCGCGGCGAGGAGGTCACCGCCGACGTCATCGACGGTCCGCAAAGCGTGGTCTGGGACGAGGCCGAGAACCGCATGCATGTGCAGAAGGCGTTGATGGAATACCTGCTGATCGGGCGCATCGGCTGAGCGGCAGCTCTGGGGAAAAAAAGGGCCACCCGACGGTGGCCCTTTTGCCTTGCAGGCCGTAGGGATCAAGCGCGACGGCGGCGGGCGGCGGTGCCCACGGCGGCCAGGCCCATCAGCATCAGCGCGTAGCTGCCGGGCTCGGGCACCGCGCTGATCCCGATCAGGCGGTCCACACCGTCCGCGGGGTGCTGGATGTTCACGTAGGCCTTGTTCGGGGCGAACTTGTCGAAGTACAGGCCCGTGAACTCCGAGCCCGGCGTGCCGTTGGATGCCCAGCGGGCAATGCCTTCGCCGGCGTCCAGCAGGTCGCCGTCCTTGTTCAGGTCACGCGCGAACCAGATGTCGTCGTCCACGGCGCCATTGCGGTCCTCGATGATGTAGATGTTGCCGGCCGCGTCGATGGCCAGGTTGTCGGCGTTGTTCAGGCCACCCCCCACGGCCAGGCCGGTGGCCAGGTCGATGGTGCTGGCGTCCGCGAACAGGCGCACGTTGCCGGTGGCCAGGTCGATGTTGTACACCCGGCTGGTGCCATCGGCGCCGATGGCGTTGGTGTCGGCGTCGGTGGTGGCGAAGTAAAGCCGCTCGGTGCCGCCCACGGTCTGCAGTTCCAGGTCCTCGGGGCGGTTGTAGCCGGTGCCCAGCACGCTGGCATGGTCGGCCGTGGCGCGGCCATCGATGCTGCCGTCGGCCAGCACGGTGGACACCCCGGCCAGCGCGCCGCCACTGGCGTTGGTGATGGCCGCCCAGGAGGACGCGCCGGTGATGGCCGGGCCGTTGTTGCCCTCGAACTGGCCGCCCGCGCCAACACGCAGCGCGAAGGTCTGGCCCGCCGCGAAGTAGTCGTTGCCGTTGCTGGCGTTCGGGTTGGCCGACACGTACTTGTAGACCGAGCCGCCATTGAGTTCGTCCACAAAGTACAGCGACTTGGCGCTGTCAAACGCCAGGCCCTCGTGGCTGACACGCGGCAACACGCTGCGCTGCACCAGGTTGCCGCCATTGGCCGCGGCGGTGGTGGCGTTGGTGACCTCGAACAAGCGGCCCTTGGTGCTGCCCGCACCCCAGGACTCCTCGCCCGTGAGGTAGCTGCCCCAGGGGGTCCAGCGCGACGCGTCGCCGGACACAAAGCCCTGGGTGCCGGGCGCCACGATGGTGACGGCGCGGGTGTTGTAGTTGGGGTCCTGCAGGTCCACGCGCATCACACCACCGGTGCCGGTTTCGAAGGGCATGAACAGGTAGCGGCCGGCGTTCGGGCCGCTTTCGTTGGCGGTGATCATGTCCCAGTTGCCCGAGTTCGAGCCCGGCACCAGGGTGTTCTGGGTCAACCGGTCGGCCAGGGTGACCTGGCTGAAGTTGGGGCTGGACAGCGTGATCGGCGCCGCCGGGTTGGCCGCGGTGCCGGCCGACGCGGTCAGCGGCGTGAAGTTGCTGAACTGGGTCTGCGCCCAGGCGGGCGCCGACAGGGCCATGGCCGCGGCCACAGCGATGGTGGATCGTTGCATGAAGAAGTCCTCCAGATGGAATCAGGAACAGGTGGGGCACCACCCCATGGGCAGGCCACGCGACCCGGGCAGCCCCCTTGCCGCCCGGTGTCTCGTGGGTGAACCATAGGTTTCTCTCGTGTCAAGTTGACGACACCCGGGCCGGCCGAACGCCGCAGGCCCCCTGTACAGTGCAGCCATGCAGGGCCTGCACCTCACCGCCGATCTCTTCGACTGCCAGGCGCCGCCCGCGCTGATGACCAACCCTGCCGCGTTGCGCCAGGCCTGCGAGCAGGCCACGCGCAGTGCAGGCCTCACCGCCGTGGGCGCACAGTTCCATCGCTTCGCCCAGCCCGGCGGCGGTGTCACCGGCGTGCTGCTGCTGGCCGAGAGCCACCTGGCCGTGCACACCTGGCCCGAACACCGGGCCGTGACCCTGGACGCCTATGTGTGCAACTTCAGCCGCGACAACAGTGCCGCCGCCGAACAATTGGTGGCCGCGCTGGTGGGCGCATTCGCCGCAGGCCGGGTGAACCTGCAGCGTTTGCAGCGTGGTGTTCCGGCGTCCGTGACAGCGCACAATTGAAGGTTCACCCGCCCACGCCTGGCATGTGCCAGCGGGGCGTCAGGCTGCCGCGCCACCATCGCTCCATCGCTTGTGTCCACCATGAAAATTGCGCTTGTCACCGACCTGCACGCCAACCGTGAAGGCGTCGAATCGGTGCTGGAACATGCCCGCCGCCAAGGCGCAGAGCAGTGGGTGTTCCTGGGCGACTTCGTCGGCTATGGCGCCGACCCCGCCTGGGTGGTGGACACGGTGCGCGAGTACGTGGCCGCCGGCGCGCTGGCCGTGATGGGCAACCACGACCAGGCCGTGGTGCAGGGCCCTTCCCCCCACATGCGGGCCGACGCGCGCTATGTCATCGAATGGACCCGCGCCAACCTGAACCCGGACCACCTGGAATTTCTGGCCAACCTGCCCATGATGCAACGCCGCGGCAACCAGCTTTATGTGCACGCCAACGCCCACAACCCCACAGGCTGGGAGTACGTGATGGGCCGCATGGACGCGGTACGCAGCCTGCATGCCAGCGACGCGCGCTACATCTTCTGCGGCCACATGCACGAACCCAAGCTGTACCACGTCTCGGGCACCGGCAAGGCGGGCGACTTCATCCCCACGCCGGGCGTGCCCATCCCCGTGCCTTCGCACCGGCAGTGGCTGGTCATCCCCGGCTCGGCCGGCCAGCCGCGCGACGGCAACCCGGCGGCCTGCTACGCGCTGTTCGATGAGGACGCCAGCATGCTGACCTACCACCGCGTGCCCTACGACCACGAAAGCGCGGGTGCCAAGATCCGCGCGGCCGACCTGCCACAAAGCCTGGCTTCGAGGCTGTCCGATGGCCAATGAGCCCCACTCCTCGGCCGGCAGCCTGAACAGCGGCTTTGCCGACAGTGCACCGGGCCGGCTGACCGACTCGCTGGGCTACAACGCCAGCGGCGCCATGCACGTGCCCAGCGGCGTGACCGCCGGCCAGGTGGTGGACGGCTTTGTGCTGGAAGAACGCCTGCACCAAGGCGGCATGGCCAACATCTGGCGCGTCTCGCGGGTGAACCACCACGGCGACACCAGCCAGCCGCTGATCATGAAGGTGCCGCGCATCAAGGGCGGCGAGGACCCGGCCACCATCGTGGGCTTCGAGGTCGAGCAGATGATCATGCCCATGCTCAGCGGCGCCCATGTGCCGCACTTCGTGGCCAAGGGCGACTTCACCCGCCAGCCCTACATCGTGATGGAGCGCATCGACGGCCACAGCCTGCGCCCGCGCCTGGACGATGCGCCGCTGCCGCTGGACGAAGTCATCGAGATCGGCTCGCGCGTGGCCACCGCCCTGCACGACCTGCACCGCCAGCACCTGGTGCACCTGGACGTGAAGCCCAGCAACATCATGTTCCGCCCCGACGGAACCGCGGTGCTGGTGGACTTCGGCCTGTCGCGCCACGACCACCTGCCCGACCTGCTGGACGAGGAATTCACCCTGCCCATGGGCACCGGCCCCTACATGTCGCCCGAGCAGGTGCAGTACATCCGAAACGACACCCGCAGCGACCTGTTCGCCTTGGGTGTCATGCTCTACCACTTCGCCACCGGCGAACGCCCCTTTGGCCAGCCCGACAGCGTGCGCGGCCTGCGCCGGCGCCTGTACATGGACCCGGTGCCGCCGCGCACCCTGCGCGCCGACATCCCGCCCTGGCTGCAGGAGGTCATCCTGAAGTGCCTGGAGGTGAACCCCGCCAAGCGCTACCAGAGCGCAGCGCAATTGGCGCTGGACCTGCAGGACCCGTCGCAGGTGGCGCTGACCCGCCGCGCTGAAAAGCTGCAGAAGAGCAGCGCGCTGCGCACCTTCAAGCAGTGGTTCTTTGCACTGGGGGCCGAACCCGCCGGGACGCGCCAGTCGGCCGAGGAACAGGTGGAGCGCAGCCCCATCATCATGGCCGCCGTGGACGTGGACAACGCCACCCGCGACCTGCTCACCCAGATGCGCGAAACCGTGCGCCGGGTGGTGCAGGCCGAAACCGGCGCACGCCTGGCCTGTGTCAGCGTGATGAAGACCGCCCGCATCGGCATGGACGAACGCGTGGACGCCGAAGGCCGCAGCGTGCACGTGAAGCAGCTGGTGGCGCTGAAGCACTGGGCGCGGCCGATCAGCAAGGCGCTGAAGCTGGAAGAAGGCCGCCTGACCTTCCACGTGCTGGAAGCGCCCGACCCGGCCAACGCCATCGTGGACTTTGCCCAGCGCAACCAGGTGGACCACATTGTGATGGGCGCGCGTGGCAGTTCCGCCTTGCGAAGGCTGCTGGGCAGCGTGTCCTCGGCCGTGGTGGCACAGAGCGACTGCACCGTCACCGTGGTGCGCGCTCCGGCTGCCGGTGCGACCGAAGTCCCGGCCCCGGCACCAGCGCCGGGCACGTCGCCCACGGCCTGAAGGCTTCCGTGGACAGCCCCTGCCTGGCCTGCGGCGCCTGCTGTGCCAGCTTTCGGGTGGACTTCGCGGTGGAGGAACTGCAATCGCGCGGCGGCCGCGTGCCTGATGGCCTGGCCGATGAACTGAACCCCAGCCTGGCCCGCCTGCGCGGCACCGACCGCACACCGCCGCGCTGCATTGCGCTGGTGGGCACGGTGGGCCGGTCGGCGCGCTGCGGCATCCATGAAGACCGGCCTTCGCCCTGCCGCGAGTTCGGGCTGCGCGCCAACGCCGGCATCGGGGACGAGGCCTGTGCCCGGGCGCGGGCGCGGCATGGACTGTTGCCGCTGGCGATGTGACGGCGCTGTCCCCTGTGCACGGCGCGGGAACGGGCCGGCTCCTAGAATCCGCGTTCCTGGCCGCCCACGGCGGCCATTGACGCAGGAAGCCGCCATGGACGCCACCGTCTCCCCCATCCGCCAGCGCATCGAACGCGTGCGTGAATGCCTGCATGCCCAAGGGGCGCAGGCGCTGCTGGTGCCGTCGGCCGACCCGCACCTGAGCGAGTACCTGCCCGAGCGCTGGCAGGGCCGGGTGTGGCTGTCGGGCTTCACCGGGTCCATGGGGCTGCTGGTGGTGACCCTGAACGAAGCCGCCCTGTTCGCCGACAGCCGCTACTGGGAACAGGCCGAACGTGAACTGGCCGGCAGCGGCATCGCCCTGGTGCGCATTCCCACCGGCGCGGCCATCCACCACATCGAATGGATCACCCAGAACCTGAAAGCCGGCCAGACCCTGCTGGTGGACGGTGACGTGTTCGGCCTGGCCGCTGCGCAGCAGTTGAAGGTCGCGCTGGACGCTGCCGGCATCACCCTGCGCACCGACACCGACCTGCTGAGCCAGGCCTGGGCACCCCGCCCCGCCCTGCCCCAGGCCCCCGTGTACGAGCATCGGGCACCGCAGGCCGGCGAGCCGCGTGCGCGGCGCCTGGCGCGCGTGCGCGAGGCCATGGCCCGCCATGGCGCCACGCACCACTTCGTGTCCACCGTGGACGACGTGGCCTGGATCACCGCACTGCGCGGCGCCGACGTCGAGTACAACCCCGTTTTCCTGGCCCACCTGCTGCTGGCGCCCGAGACGACGACCCTGTTCGTGGGCGCCGGCAAGGTGAACGCCGAACTGGCGGCGCGCCTGGCGACCGACGGTGTGACGCTGGCCGACTACGCCCAGGCCGCACCGGCCCTGGCCGCGCTGCCCGCCCAGGCGGTGCTGCTGCTGGACCCCAAGCGCGTGACGTTGGGCTTTCGCCAGCAGGTGAGCGCGGGCGCGAAGGTGGTGGAAGCCATCAACCCCAGCACGCTGTTCAAAAGCCGCAAGAGCGACAGCGACGCCGCGCACGTGCGCGAAGCCATGCTGCAGGACGGCCTGGCCATGTGCGAGTTCTACGCCTGGTTCGAAGCGGCACAGGCCCGCGGGGAGCGCATCACCGAGCTGACCATCGACGAGAAGCTGTCGGCCGAACGCGCCAGGCGGCCGGGCTTCGTGGGCCTGAGCTTCTCAACCATCGCCGGCTTCAACGCCAACGGCGCGCTGCCGCACTACCGGGCCCTGCCCGAGGCGCATGCGGAGATCAAGGGCAACGGCCTGCTGCTGATCGACTCCGGCGGCCAGTACCTGGGCGGCACCACCGACATCACCCGCGTCTGGCCCATCGGCGATGTGAACGCGGCGCAGCGCCGCGACTACACCCTGGTGCTGAAGGGCACGCTGGGCCTGTCGCGCGCGCGCTTTCCGCGCGGCACCCTGAGCCCCATGCTGGACGCCCTGGCGCGCGCACCGCTGTGGGAACAGGGCCTGGACTACGGCCACGGCACCGGCCACGGCGTGGGCTACTTCCTGAACGTGCACGAAGGCCCGCAGAGCATCAGCAAGGCCGTGCCCGACGTCCACATGGCGATGGAGCCCGGCATGATCACCTCCATCGAACCCGGCCTGTACCGCAGCGGCCTGTGGGGCATCCGCATCGAGAACCTGGTGCTGAACGTGCCGTCCAGCCACCCCACCGAGCCCGGCATGCCCGAGATGCTGGAATTCGAGACCCTGACGCTTTGCCCCATCGACACCCGCTGCATCGACCCCACGCTGCTGCGCGACGACGAAAGGGCCTGGCTGAACGGCTACCACGCCATGGTGCGCCAGCGCCTGGCGCCTCACCTTCAAGGCCCGGCGCTGGCCTGGCTGACCACCCGCACCCAGGCGATCTGAGCATGTCGGCCCTGTCCATGGGCATCGACGTGGGCGGCACGAAGCTGGAAGCCCTGGTGCTGGACGCCCACGGTCAGGAGCGCTGGCGCCAGCGCGTGGCCACGCCGGCCGGCGACTACGCCGCCACCGTGGCGGCGATTGCCGCCCTGGCCGATGCCGGCCGCACCGCGGTCGGCACGCACGCCCTGAGCATCGGCCTGGGCACGCCCGGGGCGCTGACCGCCGCCGGGGTGATGAAGAACTGCAACTCCAACTGTCTGAACGGCCAGCCTTTCCAGCGCGACCTGGAAACCGCGCTGGGCCAGCCGGTGGCGCTGGCCAACGACGCCAACTGCCTGGCCTTGAGCGAAGCCACCGACGGGGCCGGCGCAGGCGCCAGCGTGGTGTTTGCGGCCATCCTGGGCACCGGTGTGGGCGCGGGCATTGCCGTGGGCGGCCGGGTGCTGAACGGGCCCAACCGCCTGGCCGGTGAATGGGGCCACAACCCCCTGCCCTGGGCGTTGGCGGACGACCCGCTGCCCGCGTGCTACTGCGGCCAGCGCGGCTGCATCGAAAACGCGCTGTGCGGCCCAGCCATCGCCGCCGACCACCTGGCGCGCCACGGCCAGGGACTGACGGCCAAGGACATCGCCGAGCGCGCGCCCAGCGACACCGCCTGCGCCGATTCCATCGCCTGCTGGCACCACCGCCTGGCGCGCGCGCTGGCCCATGTGGTCAACCTGCTGGACCCGGATGTCATCGTGCTGGGCGGCGGGCTGTCGCGCATCGCCAGCAGCTACTCGGTCTTGCCCGAGCTGTTGCCGCGCTGGGTGTTTTGTGGCGGCGCGCAGGACCTGGTGCTGACACACGTGGCGCCGGCCCGGCACGGGGATTCATCCGGCGTGCGCGGCGCGGCCTGGCTGGGGCGCCAGGCCGCGGCGGCCCGGGCTTAGACCCCCGAGCGGTCCAGCCGGGCCGCCAGCGCCTGCTTCAGTGTCAGCGCACTGTCCTGCAGGTGCGCGCGGGCTTCGGCCGACAGGCCCTTGCGGCGCGCTGCGGCTTCCAAACGGTCAGCCAGCTCCACGGCGCCCACCCGCAGCAGGCTGCGGGCGTCGGCCCGGCTCATGCCGCTGGGGCGCAGCATCACGTTGGCCAGCCGGTTGACGTGTTCACGCTGCAGTTCGCGCCGGGCCAAGGGGATGTCGCCGCGCCCCTCCAGGTCGCTCCAGATCGCGTTGCCCACCTGGCTGTAGACCTCGGACAGGTGCAGGGCGTCGGCCTGCGGGTCGAGCTTGCCCTCGTTGTCCAGGATGCGCTGGGCCAGGCCGTCGCTCATCAGGTGGGTGAGCAGGGCGCGCTGCATGTCCAGCACGACGCTGGCCACCGAATAGTCGGTGCTGACGGCGCTGTCGCCATCGAACAGGGCGTCACCGCGCTCACTGAAATCCGGCGCCAGCCGGCGCTGCAGTGTGGGCGACACGCCCAGGCCATCGGTCGCCAGCACGTTGCGCACCAGCAGGTCCAGCGCCCGGCGTTGGTCACGTCCGGGCACGGGCTGCAGGGGGTCACGGCCGGTGCCGGGGAAGTCGCGCAGCGTGCGCAGGCCCCCCACCTGGCGCGCCACCACGCCCACGGCACGCCCGACGTCGCGCAGGGCATAGGTCAGCGAGCGGCGCAGCACCGCGTAGTCGGCCGTGGTCTTGAGCTGGCGCGATTCCTGGCGCTTGAACAGGTCGCGCGCAATGTCCAGTCGCTTGTTCGCAAACACCACGGGGTCATCGCCCAGGTCCATCTGCAGGCTCTCCGGGTCGAGGCCCAGCGCATTGTCTTCATCGGTGCCGTAAGCCAGCTGCGGCTCGCTGCTGCGCGCGGCAATGCGCTGCAACTCGGCCGCTTCCTCCTGTGCCGTGCTGCCCGCCGGCAGCGGTTTGTAGGCGTACTCGATGGCCCAGAAGTCATAAGGGCCCAGGTTGGTCTGGAACGCAAAGGTGGCGGGCTCGCCGGGGCGCGCCAGGTTGATCGGGGCGTACTCCATCACCGAGCCGGCCAGGCCGTTGGCACGGGTGAACGCGAGGTCGGACATCTGCTTGTCGGTGTAGATGCGGCTGGAGCGGAAGTTGTGCCGCAGGCCCAGGGTGTGACCCACCTCGTGCATGGTCACATCGGTCAGGTAGTCCAGCACCCATTGCTGGGCTTCGGGGCTGTCGGGGTCCACCTCGCCGCGCGCTTCCAGCACGTCCATGGCGTAGGTCAGCTGTTCCGCCGCCATGTCGCCGTGCTGGCAGCTGGCCAGCGCGTCGAAGCCATCGGCATTGGCACGCTGGGCCATCAGCTGGGCCAGGCGTTCTTCGCTGCCAATCTGCATCAGCGCCGCCCAGTCGGCCACCGGGCGGCCCAGGATCTGCGCCCGCGCGGCCCGCACGTTGCGCGAGGACAGGCTTTCCATGCCGATGTCGGCGTCCAGGATCTCGCCACTGCGCGGGTCCACGTGGCTGGGGCCGATGGCGCCGAAGCTGGGCTGCGCATTGGTCATCCAGCGGATGGACGCACTGCCCAGGTCCAGCGTGTCGAAGTCGGCGTCCTCGGGCTGAACCTTCACCACAACGGCGTCCTTGAAGCCGATCTTTTCAAATGCCGCGTTCCAGGCCAGCACGCCCTTGCCGATGGCGTCGCGGTACTTCAGCGGGATGCTGCGGTCCAGCCAGAATGTGATGGGCTTGACCGGCTCGGACAGCGCAGCCGCCGGGTCCTTCTTCTCCAGCCGCCAGCGGTTGACAAAGCGCTGGCGCGGTGTGCGCGCCAGGTCATCGCCGAAGTTGTTGGTGTTGGTGGTGAAGTAGCCCACACGCGCATCGGCGGCGCGCGGCTTCATGGGTTCTTCGGGCAGGCGCGTGAGCGAATACACCACGCCCAGGAACAGGCTGCGCGCATCGGGGACAGACAAGGGCACGCTGGGCGCGGGCCCGGGCTGGCCGGGCTGGGCCTGGCCAATGCCCTGGGTGGCGAAATGCGCCGACACCTCCAGCACCAGTTCATCGGCCTTGCTGCGCACCTGCGCAAAGGACGAGTTGCGTCCGTCGAAGGCATAACCCTGGCGGAAGGTGCGTTGCAGTGTGATGGCCAGGCCCAGCGTGTCCTGGATGAACAGCGCGTTGGCCTCCACCAGCACGGTCTTGCGCTCGGGGTGGGGCTGGCTGGCCACCGGCGCCGCTGCGACCAGGCTGGGCGAGTAGGCCGCGGCCACGGCACGCGCCTCGGGCGACTTGTCGGCCGCCACCGCTGCGGTGTTGCGGGCCATGAGCTGGACCAGGTTGTGGACCCTCTTCCATTCCACCATTTGCGGCCGGCCCCAGCGGCCGTAGCGGTTGGCCATCAGGCCGCCGAAGATGGACGCTTCGCCAATGCCCTGGGAAATCTTGGGCGACAGGAAGAAGGGCTTGCCGAAGTCCTCGGGTTTCAGCTCCAGCCAGACCTTCTCGTCCTTCTGCCACAGGGTGATCAGGCCGTCGGTCTTCTTGGCGTCCTTGATGACAGTGGCAAAAGCTGGCGGCTGCCCGGGCACCGGAGCGGCTGCCGGCCGTGGCGCGGACGCCCCGGACGCGGGTGTGGCCGCGGCCTGCGCGGCGCTGGCCGCTGCAGGGGCCCCGGCGGGCCCCGCCAGGCTGGCGCAACCAGCCAACAGGGCCACGCCCCACCCCAGGGTGGCGGCGAGGAAGCGGCGAAGGACAAGACGGCGGAAGGGTTCAGGCAGCATGGAGTCGGTAGCGCAGGCGCGCAAGGGGAGCACGGTCTCCAGGATTGTCCAGCAGCGCCCGCCGCGCCGCCGTGGGGACTTTCGTGGGTGCGCCCCCGCAGGCGCAGGGGGAACTTTCGGGCCGGGGGCCCATCGGGTGCCCAAGGCCTTCAGTCGCGCTGAAATCCCAGCATCTGGCCGCGGTAGGCCTCGCCACTGGCCTGCACCGCCTGCATCTGCAGGGGGTCGGGTGCGGCAAAGCCCAGGGCCTGCATGTGGCGGCTGAAGCGGCCCCGGTGGCCGCGCCCCGGGTCCACGATGGCCACCTCGGCGCCGTCGGCCGCATGCCGGCCGATGAAGGCGGCCAGCGCCTCGGGCAGGTGGCGCTGGTACAGCAGGTCGCTGCCCACGATGAGGTCAAAGCGCCCCAGGCCCGTGTTGGTGCGCTCCCAGTGCCCGGTGGCATAGCGCATCGGCGGCAGGCCATTCAGCACCAGGTTCTGGCGCAGGAAGTCGCCCGCCAGCGGGTGGCAGTCGCTGGCGGTGACGTCGGCTTCCAAACGGTGCGCCACCAGGCTGGCCAGGGCCAGGCCGCAGCCGATCTCCAGGATGCGCTTGCCGGCCAGGTTGCGCCCGGCCAGCGAACCGGCCAGCATGCGCGACGATGGCCACACCATGCCGAACAGCGGCCAGTCGGCGGACGAGATGCCGGCGGCTTCGGCCGCGCCGTCGTCGTCGCTGTATTGCTGCCGGTCCAGCAGCGAGCGGATGCGCAGCGAGGCCACGCCGTGGAAGGCGATGTCCTCGAACTTGACCTTGTATCCAGGCTCGCCGGGTACGCCGGCCGGGTTCGTCAGAAGGTCCTTCGCTGCGCTGCGCCCGGCCTCATTTGATGTTCTTGAAGCGCAGGCGGTGCGGCTTGGCGCCCTCTTCACCCAGGCGCTTCTTCTTGTCGTCCTCGTACTCGCGGTAGTTGCCGGCGTAGAAGAACCACTGGCTGTCGCCTTCGCAGGCCAGGATGTGGGTGCAGATGCGGTCCAGGAACCAGCGGTCGTGGCTGATGACCATGGCCGAGCCGGCGAATTCCAGCAGGGCCTCTTCCAGCGCGCGCAGGGTTTCCACGTCCAGGTCGTTGGACGGTTCGTCCAGCATCAGCACATTGCCGCCCTGGGCCAGGGTCTTGGCCAGGTGCAGGCGCCCGCGTTCACCGCCGGACAGGCTGCCGACCTGCTTTTGTTGGTCGTTGCCCTTGAAGTTGAAGCGGCCGATGTAGGCCCGGCTGGGCATGACGAACTTGCCGACGATGATGTTGTCCAGGCCGCCGGAGACGTCTTCCCACACCGTCTTTTCATTCGCCAGGCTGGCACGGCTCTGGTCCACGAACGCCAGGTGCGCGGTCTTGCCGATGGCGACCTCGCCGGAATCGGGCTTTTCCACGCCCTGGATCATGCGGAACAGCGTGGACTTGCCCGCGCCGTTGGGGCCGATGATGCCGACGATGGCGCCCGCGGGCACCTTGAAGCTGAGGTTGTCCATCAGCAGGCGGTCACCAAAGCTCTTGGACACGCCCTTGAACTCGATCACCTCATTGCCCAGGCGCTCGGCCACGGGAATGAAGATCTCGTTCGTCTCGTTGCGCTTCTGGTAGTCCACATCGCTCAGTTCTTCGAAGCGGGCCAGGCGCGCCTTGCTCTTGGCCTGGCGGCCCTTGGCGTTGGAGCGAACCCACTTCAGTTCCTCCTTCATCGCCTTCATGCGCGCGTCTTCGGTCTTCTGTTCCTGCTCCAGGCGCTTTTCCTTCTGGTCCAGCCAGTCGGAGTAGTTGCCCTTCCACGGGATGCCGGCGCCGCGGTCCAGTTCCAGGATCCACTCGGCGGCGTTGTCCAGGAAGTAGCGGTCGTGGGTGATGGCCACCACGGTGCCGGGGAAGCGCTGCAGGAAATGCTCCAGCCATTCCACGCTTTCGGCGTCCAGGTGGTTGGTGGGCTCGTCCAGCAGCAGCATGTCGGGCTTGCTCAGCAGCAGGCGGCACAGCGCCACGCGGCGCTTTTCGCCGCCGGACAGCACGCCGATGGTGGCGTCCCAGGGCGGCAGGCGCAGCGCGTCGGCGGCCAGTTCCAGCTGCAGGTCGGTGTTTTCGCTGCCGGCCGCGGCGATGACGGCTTCCAGTTCGGCCTGCTCGGCGGCCAGCTTGTCGAAGTCGGCGTTTTCTTCGGCGTACTCGGCGTACACCTCTTCCAGCCGCTTCTTGGCGGCCAGCACGCCGCCGATGCCCTCTTCCACCGCTTCGCGCACGGTCTGGTCGGGGTTGACCAGCGGCTCCTGCGGCAGGTACCCGATCTTCAGGCCGGGCATGGGCACGGCTTCGCCTTCGATGTCCTTGTCCACGCCGGCCATGATCTTCAGCAGCGTGGACTTGCCCGAGCCGTTCAGGCCCAGCACGCCGATCTTGGCGCCGGGGAAGAAGCTGAGGTTGATGTTCTTCAGGATCTGCCGCTTCGGCGGCACGATCTTGCCGACGCGGTTCATGGTAAAGACGTACTGGGCCATGGCGGTGTGTGAAGCGGGTGGACGCCTTGTCAGGCAACCCGCCATTATCCCGGACAGCGGCCGGACCGCCCGAACAAGGCTTCAGGCGTGCCGCTACAGCGGCGCCATCTGGGTCACCGGCATCGGCTGGGACGATGCCGGTCGCTGGCCCTTCGGCCACTGGGCCAGCAGCTTCGCCAGGTCGTCCACCGGCATGGGCCGGGCCGCCAGGTAGCCCTGCATGGCGTCACAGCCGGCGTGGTGCAGCACCTGCAACTGGGCCGGTTCTTCCACCCCTTCGGCGATGGTGCCCATGCCCAGCGTGTCGGCCAGCTGGATGATGGTGCGCACGATGGCGCGCGCGTCGCTGCGGTCGGTGAGCTCACGCACGAAGGCGCGGTCGATCTTCAAGGAATCAAAGGGGAAGCGGCGCAGGTAGGCCAAGGACGAGTAGCCGGTGCCGAAGTCGTCCAGCGCAATGCGCACGCCCAAAGCCTTCAGGCCGCGCAGGTTGGCCAGGGCCACGGCGTCGGCGTCCATGAAGAGGGACTCGGTCACCTCCACCTCCAGCCGCCTCGCCGGCAGGCCGGACGCGGCGAGGGCCTGCTGCACCTCGGCCACAAAGCCGGGCTGGGACAACTGCGCGGGGCTGACATTGACCGAGATGCCCACCCCCGGCAGGCGGCGCGCCGCCTCGCTGCAGGCCTGGCGCAGCACCCAGGCGCCCAGGTCGCAGATCAGGCCGCATTCTTCGGCAATGGGCACGAACTCGGCCGGCGACACCTGCCCCAGGCGTGGGTGCGGCCAGCGCAGCAGGGCTTCGGCGCCCTGCGGCTGCCAGGCGGCAATGCCGATCTGCGGCTGCCAATGCAGCAGGAAGTCGCCTTGGGCCAGCGCGCGGCGCAGCTCCTGTTCAATGGTCAGGCGGCGCCGGCTGCGTTCACCCAGCTGCGGCGCGAAGAACTCGAAGCGCCCGCGGCCGCCCTGCTTCACCGCGTACAGCGCCAGGTCGGCATTGCCCATCACCTCGTCCAGCGTGTGGCCGTGCTGCGGGATCATGGCGATGCCGATCGACAGGCCCACCACCACGCTGTGCCCGCCCACGTCGCAGGCCGGCTGCATGGCCAGCAGGATGCGCTGGGACAGCGCCGCGGCCTCGTCGGCATGGGCCAGGCCGTCCAGCACGATGGCGAACTCGTCGCCGCCCATGCGCGCCACCATGTCGCTGCGGCGCATCAGCGCCTTCAGGCGCGCGGCCACCTGCTGCAGCACGGCGTCGCCCACGCTGTGGCCGAGCGAGTCGTTGATGGTCTTGAAGTTGTCCACGTCCAGGCACAGCAGCGCACCCAGGCTGCCATCGCGGCCACAGGTCTGCAGCGCCTGCTGCAGGCGTTCCCGCAGGCGCACGCGGTTGGCCAGGCCGGTCAGCGCGTCGAAGTGGGCCAGGTGGTCCAGCCGGCGGCGGGTCTGGTGTTCGCTGGTCACGTCCGAGATCACGCCACGCCAGCCGGCGGTGCGACCGTCGTCGGTGAGCAGCGGCTTGGCGGTGAGCGACCACCAGCGCACCGCGCCGCGCACCTGCACCGCCAGCACCAGGTCGCGGAAAGGCTTGTCCAGCGCCAGCGCACCGGCCAGCGTGGCGCCGGCATTGGGCATCACCGCGCGCAGGGGGTCCTCGGCCGGGGCCGGGCTGGAGTTCGCCCCGACGGGCACGGCGCCATGGGCCTGCAGCCAGTCCACCAGACGCTGGCTGGCCAGCAGAGTCGCGGGCTGGTCCAGCGCCGCGGCCAGACGTGCTGACACGTTCAGCAGCGCCCCGCTGCGGTCAATTTCCCACAGCAGGTCGGAGGAATGCTCCTCGAAGTCACGCAGCAGCAAGCCCACCAGTTGGCCCTGGCGCCGCACTTCGCGCTCGGACACCAGCCGCGCCGTGGCGGTCTGTGACGTGCTGCGCACGATCTGCACCAGCAGCCCCACATAGGCCAGCACCAGGGGCAGGGCCAGCGTCATCTCGCGCTGCGGCGCGGCCACCAGCGCCCACACCCCCCCTGTCATCAAGGTGATGACATAGGCAAAGGCCGCCATCGGCACGCAGGACATCAGGTAGGCCCCGGCGCAGGCCGAGCCGGTGACCACCAAGCCCACCAGCAGTTGCTGATGCGCCGTGGCGCCGGGAAACCACAGTGCCGCGAACAGGCCCCAGGCACCGCCCAGCACCGCGGCGTTGCGGGTCATGCGCCACATGGCACGCACCGAAGCCATGGTGCGCACGCTGCGCCGATGGCGCCACCAACTGTGCAGGCCGGCTCCTGCGATCAGCAGCATGGCCCCCAGCCACAGGTCCATGCCCAGCCCGCCCTGGTCAGCGCGCAGGGCCAGGTACAGCATCAGCGCATTCAGGGCCGTGGCCAGCATGGCCCAGGGTGACAGCCCCAGGATGGAGCGCAGGTGCTGAGCGCGCACCTCGGCCGACGCGGCGTCGGGCGCGAAGTACACCCCGAACTCGCGCTGGGCGGCATGCCGCAGACGCGACATCGGGGTGGAGCCTGAAGGAGACACGGGAAAGCTTTGGGGGGCAAGCGCAGCGTTGTGCCCAACAGCCAGGCGGCTGGACGGCGGATCCGTCGTTTTCGGCCTGCACGGGCGAAACTTCAACCCGGCGCCCTGGCGCGCAGGCGCCATTCCCGTGTGCATTTCCCGCAGGTCGTGGCCAGGGCGGCAGCCGGGCCGGGTACACTGGCCTGGCCTTGCGCACTCCAGTCGTCGCAAGGCGGTCGCTTCCGACCCTGTCGACGACCCCGGCGCCTTCGACTGGTGCGTGCACTCACCGTGTGCGACAGCAGGCTGCCTTCTGGCCCCCACACGGGCCCCTTGAATGAACTTCACCGACCTGGGCTTGGCCGAGCCCATCCTGCGCGCTGTGCGCGAACAAGGCTACGACACCCCCACGCCCATCCAGGCCCAGGCCATTCCGGCCGTGCTGAACGGCGGCGACCTGCTGGCCGGCGCCCAGACCGGCACCGGCAAGACCGCCGGCTTCACCCTGCCCATGCTGCACCGGTTGAGCAGCGCCCCCACGCTGCGCGACGCGCGGGGCCGGGTGGCCATCCGCGCGCTCATCCTCACGCCCACGCGGGAACTGGCCGCGCAGGTGGAAGAAAGCGTTCGCACCTACGGCAAACACGTCAAGCTCAGCAGCATGGTGATGTTCGGCGGCGTGGGCATGGGGCCGCAAATTGACAAGCTGCGCCGCGGCGTGGACATCCTGGTGGCCACGCCTGGCCGCCTGCTGGACCACCACCAGCAGGGCACGCTGGACCTCTCCCACGTGCAGATCTTCGTGCTGGACGAAGCCGACCGCATGCTGGACATGGGCTTCATCCATGACATCAAGAAGGTGCTGGCGGTGCTGCCGGCCAAGAAGCAGAGCCTGCTGTTTTCGGCCACCTTCAGCGACGAGATCAAGGCCCTGGCCGACCGGCTGCTGAACGCGCCGGCACTGATCGAGGTGGCGCGCCGCAACGCCACCGCCGAGAACATCGCGCAGAAGCTGCACCCTGTGGGCCGCGAGCGCAAGAAGGAACTGCTGGCGCACCTGATCCGCGAAGGCGACTGGCACCAGGTGCTGGTGTTCACGCGCATGAAGCACGGCGCCAACCGCCTGGCCGAGTACCTGAACAAGGAAGGCATTGGCGCCATGGCCATCCATGGCAACAAGAGCCAGGGCGCGCGCACCAAGGCCCTGGCCGAGTTCAAGAGCGGTGACCTGCCCGTGCTGGTGGCCACCGACATCGCGGCACGTGGCATCGACATCGACCAGTTGCCCCACGTGGTGAACTTCGAGCTGCCCAACGTGCCCGAAGACTATGTACACCGCATCGGCCGCACCGGCCGCGCCGGGGCCAACGGCGAGGCCATCTCGCTGGTGTGCCTGGACGAAGAGATCTTCCTGCGCGACATTGAAAAGTTGATCAAGCGCAGCATCCCGCGCGAAACCATCCCCGGCTTCGAGCCGCCGGCCCATGAAAAGGCCGAGCCCATCGTGCTGGGCCGCATGACCATCGGCATCGGCGGCACGCGCCGTGGCGGCGGCGGAGGTGGTGGTGGTGGACGCCCTGGTGGTGGTTCCCGCGGCGGCAACGGCGGCGGCGGCGGTGGCCAGCGCAACGGCGGTGGCGGTGGTGGCCAACGCGCCCCCGGCCCGCGCACCAGCGCCCCCGGGCCGAGCGGGGCCAAGCCGGCCCGCCCCGGCGGTGGTTCGCGCCCTTCGCAAGGACGCGGGGGCGGCCGCGGCCGCTGACCTGCGCGACAGGGCTCGCGTTTGACCGCGGCCCCTGTCGGTGAGGGAGTTCAAGGCGCACACTGCGCCGCATGGACATCCGATTTCTCGGCGGCGCCGACACCGTCACAGGTTCACGCCACCTGGTTCACATCGGCGGCCAGCGCATCCTGCTGGACTGCGGCATGTTCCAGGGCTTCAAGGTCCTGCGTGAGCGCAACTGGGACACCCACGACCTGCACCCAGACGATGTCGATGCCGTGGTGCTGAGCCACGCCCACCTGGACCACAGCGGCTGGCTGCCGGTGCTGGTGGCGCGCGGTTACCGCGGGCCCATCTTCGCGTCCCCCGCCACCTGCGACCTGGCCGAGGTGCTGCTTCGCGATTCAGCGCACCTGCAGGAAGAGGACGCCCGGCGCGCCAACCGCTATGGCTACAGCCGGCACGAAAAGGCCCTGCCGCTGTACACCAGCGCCGATGCGCGGCGCGCGCTGTCCAAGCTGCAGTCCCTGCCCTTCGACCGACAGGCCACCATCGGCGAGGTGGCGGTGGCGCTCACCCCGGTGGGCCACCTGCTGGGCGCCAGCGCCGTCACGCTGACACACCGGAAAGAACAACTGGTGTTTTCGGGCGACCTCGGTCGCCAGAACGACCTGCTGATGCCCGCGCCGCAAACCGTGCCGCGTGCCGATGTGTTGCTGGTCGAATCCACCTACGGCAACCGCCGCCACCCGCACGAAGATGGCGCCCAGCGCCTGGCCGGCACCATCCGCGACACCGTCCACCGCGGCGGCAGCGTGTTGCTGCCCGCCTTTGCGGTGGGCCGCGCGCAGGCGCTGCTGGTGGTGCTGCAGCGCCTGAAGCGCAGCGGCGCCATCCCCGCCGACCTGCCGGTGTTCCTGGACAGCCCCATGGCCATCCAGGCCACCGAGTTGTACCGCCACCACCAGAAGCTGCTGCGCATTCCAGCGGCTGAAGCGCGGGGCATGGCCGATGGCGTGCGCCTGGTCAGCACCGCGCAGCAGTCGGCGCGGCTGGCGCGCAGCCGCTATCCGGCGGTCATCATCTCGGCCAGCGGCATGGCCACCGGCGGGCGGGTGTTGCACCACCTGAAGGCCCTGCTGCCCGACGAACGCCACCACATCGTGTTCGCCGGCTTCCAGGTTGGCGGCAGCCGCGGCGCGAATCTGGTGGCCGGCGCGCGGGAGGTGAAGATCCACGGCGAATTCGTGCCGGTGCGCGCCGAGGTGTCCCACCTGGAAGGCCTCTCCGGGCACGCCGACGCCGACGAATTGATGGCTTGGCTGCGGGCGCTTCGCCAGCCACCGCGCCAGACGTTCGTGGTGCACGGCGAGCCCGAAGCCAGCGACGCGCTGCGACGGCGCATCCAGGACGAACTGGGTTGGGCGGTGCGCGTGCCCCAGCACGGTCAAACGGTCCAGGTCTGAAAGACACACCTGTTCAAGCCAACGCACAAATCAAGCACCTCGAAGGCCTTGGCACAGGCTTTCCCGGCCCGCTACAGCACTTGCATTTGGACGCGGCTGCTCACAGCGTTGCGGCGCGAAGCGCGCTACGGTCAAGCCAAAGAGCTAGGAGTGAGCAACGTGAGCATGAGCCTGCACACCGCGTGGCGCGGCAACGACCTGATGGTGATGCGCCAGGACCGTGAAGTGGACCGCATCCCCGCCAATGACATCCGCCGTGTCATCCTGGCCTACCGTGGCCACGGCGATTCTCCCGGCGACCTGGCCTTCGCCCTGTTTGAACTGGCCGAAGAGACCGTCATCCTGCCAGCGCAAAGCGGCATCGGCGGACGCGTGCATTTCGAACGCCAGGCCTTCTGGACCGAGCGCAACTGCATCTACTGGGTGGCCTTGTCCAAGGTGTCGCTGCCACGACAATTGCGACCCGGCCACTGGCTGCTGCGGCGCGACCGTCCTGGCCATGTGCGGCTGGCGCACGAGCAACTGGCCGGCTTGATCGACGCTTGGCCGCTGGAAGGCCCGCAGACCTGGGACCAGCGCAAGTGGCAGCGCATTGCCCGCAGCCGGGCCCTGGCACCGCTGGTGCACCTGGACGAGGCCCGGGCCGGCCGCTGAGGCCAACGCGCGGCCCCAACCTTTCGCCCAAAGAAAAAACCCGGCCGAGGCCGGGTTTTTCATACAGGCAGAGCCTGTGTGGGTGCTTAGGCAGCCTTCTTGGCGTGCTTGGCGTGCTTCTTGGCCTTCTTGGCAGCCTTCTTGGCAACCGGAGCGGCAGCCTTTTCGGCGGCGGCCGGGGCAGCGGCAGCAGCCGGAGCGGCAGCAGCGGCCGGGGCGGCGGGCTTGGCGGCCGGGGCGGCGGCTTGAGCGAAGGAGCCGGTGGCGAAGGCGGCGGCGATCAGGGCGGCGAACAGCTTGTTCATGACTATTTATCTTTCGAAAGATGGGTCGAGCACATGCTCGCATGCCTCAACGCGGTGTCCATGGTGCTGGTTGACACGGCCGCATCAGCGAAATTCGCCTTCGCGCACCCACTTGGTGGCCACCCATTTTTCACCCTCCAGCACCGGGGTGCCGGCATGCAAGGTCCGCGTCATGGGGTGCGCGCGGTCGTAACTGAAGAAGACCGCATTGCCCTTGAACGGCGCCACTTCCAGGCCCACGTCCGGGAATGCCGTGCCCCCGCCCCGGATGGGGTGGTTCAGGTACATCACCACGGTGCCCACGCGCTGGCCGCCACGCTTGAGGATGGTGGGCGTTCCGGGCTGCGCAGGGTCGAAGTAGTCGTGGTGGGCCTTGTACTCGGAACCCGGTCGGTAGCGCAGCACCTGCAGGCCTTCACCGTTTTCCACCGGCCAGTTCACCAGCGCGGCAATGCGCTGTTCAATGGTGCGGCACAGGGGAAATTCACCGCGGTCGAAGAACATGCCGTCGCTGGTGCGCGCAGCATTCACCTCGCTGCCGCCACTGCCGTTGTGCACGGTTTCTGAACGGGCCAGGCGTGGCCGAGCCAAGTCGACCATGGCGTCGCATTCTTCGTCCGACAGCAGCCCGCCGAACACCATGACACGCGGGTTGCGCATGGACAGGAGCACCCGCACCTCGCGGTCGTGGGCCTGCACCCGGGTCTGTCCAGGCGTCAGCACCGGCTCCGGCACGGGCACCGCGGGCGGCAACGCGTCGCCCGCACGCTGTGCGGTGGCGCTGCGCTGGTCGGCCAGGTAGGTTTCCAGGGTTTGTTCCAGCGCGTCAACGGCCACATCCTCGGCCCAGCCGCTGGCGCGCATGGACGCCAGAACGTCTTCAGGGCGACAACCGGCGCGGGCCTGTTCAACGATCCACTGCCGCAATTCGGGGGTGATGGCCTGGGGGCTCATGCCTGAATTCTTGCGCAAGCGGGGGTGGACTTGCCTTATCCAATGTCAAACAGTGGCTCGGCGGAACACCAGCCGGCGGGCGGTGCTGGCGGCCTGGTCCAGCACATAGCCCTCGTCACAAAACCCCCGAAGTTGATCGGGTGTTTCGCAGCGCTGCGTCACCATCCAGCGGGCCATCAGGCCGCGAGCCCGCTTGGCGAAGAAGCTGACCACCTTGAACTGGCCGGCCCGGCCCTCTTCGAACGCGCAGTCCACCACCGGCACACCCAGCGCGTGCACATCCACCGCGCTGAAGTATTCCTGCGAGGCCAGGTTCACCACGCAGCGCTGCGCGTGCCCGCGCAGGCGCTTGCGCAACTCCAGCGCAATGCTGGTGCCCCAGTAGCGCACCACGTCCGGCCCGGCCGGGTTGGCCAGCTTGCTGCCCATTTCCAGCCGGTAGGGCTGCAAGCGGTCCATGGGCCGCAGCACGCCGTACAGCCCCGACAGCAGCGCCAGGTGCCGCTGGGCCCAGGCCAGGTCCTCAGCAGACAGGCTGGCGGCCTGCAGGCCTTCGTAAACGTCGCCGTTGAAGGCCAGCACTGCCGGGCGGCTGTTGAGCACCGTGTTGCGGGGCCGCCAGGCGCCATTACGCGCGACGTTCAGCGCCGCCAGTTCGTCCGACAGGTCCATCAACTGCGCCACCTGGCGCGGGCTGTGGGTCTTCAGGATGTTGATCAATTCAGCCGCCCGCGCCATGAACACCGGCGTGGTGGCCAGGGCCGAGTGGGCAGGCGCCACCGGCGTTTCATAGTCCAGCCGCTTGGCGGGCGACAGCAGGGCCAGCATCAGCGCGCAGGGTCCTGTTCATCGCGGCCAGCCAGGCCGGGCACCGCGCCCAGGGCCTGGGCCCAGGTGCGGTGCGGTATGTGGGTGGTCAGGCGTTGCAGTGCGCAGCGCAGCAGGGCGGGGGCGATTTCATGGCCCACCCCGGAGGCGATGTCCAGCGTGGCGTCGCCGTGGCGCGCGGCCAGGCGCTCGATGGCGGTGCGGGCGTGCTGCACCGGGATGACAGCGTCGGCCTCGCCATGAAAGAGGTGCAGCGTGGTGGCCTGCGGCGCATGCATGGGCAGTTGCGCGTAGCGGCCGGCGAAGGCCAGCACGCGGCCGGCAAGGCCGTCGTGCTGCGACACCAGTTCCAGCGCCAGGATGGCGCCTTGCGAGAAGCCCACCAGGGCGGTGGCGGCCGGGCCCACGCGCAGGCGGTCCTGCGTGGCCTTCACCCAGGCCGACAGGCGCGGCAGCACGGCAGCCACGCGTTCCACCCGGTTCACCTCGTCCACCCCTTGGACCGAAAACCACTGGCGGCCGACGGGTGCCATGTCGAAGGGGTCGAAGCCGTCGGCAGCGACGATGGCCGCGCGCGGGAAGTTCTGCCGGAAAAACTGCGCCAAGGGCGCCATGCCCTGGGCGCTGGCGCCCACGCCATGCAGCAGCAGGATCAGCTGCTCGGGTGGCTGGCCGTGGGCATCGGCCGGCAGCCATTCCAGGGTGCTGGGAGGCGGGAGGGCGGTGTCGGTCATGGTGTCGCGTACAGGGCGCCATGCAAGGCGCCGGGGCGCGAGTATCTCAAGCCCGATGCCTTCAACGCCCGCGCAGGTCGCCCGCCAGGCTGGCCAGGGTTTCGGGCGTGACGGTGACGTGGGCCGGGTAGTTGGCATGGTCGCAGCCCAGCTTCACCTGGGCGCCGGCGCGCACCGCGTCGCGCGTGGCCGCCGGAAACTCGAAGCGAAGGAAGTGCACCGACGAGGTCTTGTCGGCCGTTTCGCGGTCCAGGTCTTCGTCGGCGATGGCATAGATGCGGGCGTGGCCTTCCACTTCCACGAACATGCGGTCTTCCACGTTGATCAGCCGCGCCAGTTCACGCCGGCGCTCGTTGGCGTCGGGGTACTCGATCAACATCGTGGCCTTCCAGTTGCTGCCATCGGGCACCAGCGGCGCGTAGGCCTCGATCTCGCCCAGGATGCCCTCTTCCTCGAAGATCTTTTCGATGCGCAGCATCTCCTGGATCTGGTAGCGGATGGTCTTCTCGTCCTCGAACTGCACGTTCAAGTGTTCGCCCAGGCGAACGCTGCGCAGCCGCCGGTGGGCAATGACGTCGGCCTTGATGTCCTTGCGCGCCTTGGCATAGGTTTCCAGGCTCATCAGGCTGTCGCGGGTGATGGTGGTGCTCATGACGGCGTCACTCCAGTCCGTAGGCAAATCTCAGCAGGCTCAAGGGGTGTTGCAGTGCTTTGGCCGGCGTGCCGGCCTGCTGCATGCCCTGGGCGATGTGGTGGCCGGCCAGCGCGCAGTCGCTGCTGATGACATCGGGCTCGTCCTTGGCCATGGCCTTGAACACCGGCTTGCCGATCTTCAGCGCCATGGGGTGGGTGGGCGTCTTCACGCCGTAGGTGCCGGCGTGGCCGGAGCAGCGCTCCACGGTGTTCAGCTGCAGCTTCACGGTCTGGCCCACCAGCTTGAACATCTCCTCGGTCTTGCGGCCGATGTTCTGCACCCGGCCATGGCAGGGGATGTGGTAGCTGACCTTGCCCAGGTCGCGCTGGAAATCGGTCTTCAGCAGCCCGTCCTTGTGGCGCGCCACCAGGTATTCGAAGGGGTCGAACATGGCGGCCTTCACGGCCTGCACGTCGGCGTCATCCGGGAACATCAGCGGCAGTTCCTGCTTGAACATGAGCGTGCAACTGGGGATGGCCGAGATGATGGCCCAGCCCTCTTTGGCGTACCGCGCCAGCACCGGGATGTTGGCGTTCTTGTGCACCTCCACCGCCTTCAGGTCGCCCAGTTCCAGCTTGGGCATGCCGCAGCACTTTTCCTTCTCGACCAGAACGTAAGGGATGTCGTTGTGCGCCAGCAGCTTCAACAGGTCGTGTCCGATGCCGGGCTCGTTGTAGTTGATGAAGCAGGTGGCGAAGACCGCCACCTTGCCGGGCGTGCGCTGGCCGTCCTTCACCTCGGTGGTGGGGCCGGCCTTCTTCGCGCTCCAGCGGAAGCGTCGGGTGGCCAGTTCGGGCATCCAGGCTTCGGGGTGAACGCCCAGCAGGCCGTCCATCTGCCGGCGCGCGAACCGGGTCTTGTTGATCGCATTGACCGTCTGCACCACCACCGGGATGCCGGCAAAGCTGCCGTGCACATCGGTGCTGGCCAGGAACTTCTCGCCAGCCTTGACCTCACCCTTGTTGAACTTGATGGCCTTGGCGCGCAGCATCAGGTGCGGGAAGTCCAGGTTCCAGGCGTGCGGCGGCACGTAGGGGCACTTGGTCATGTAGCACAGGTCGCACAGGTAGCACTGGTCCACCACTTTCCAGTAGTCGGGCTTGGGGATGCCGTGCACTTCGCCGTCGGCGGTGGCGTCCACCAGGTCGAACAGCGTGGGAAAGCTCTGACAAAGGCTGACGCAACGGCGGCAGCCGTGGCAGATGTCAAAGACACGCTCCAGTTCCTTGAAGCAGTCGGCTTCGTCGTTGAACTGCGGGCTCTTCCAGTCCAGCGCATGCCGGGTGGGCGCCTCCAGGTTGCCTTCGCGGGTGCTCATGGCCCAAGCCTCCAGGGACAGCATGAAACGAACAAGGGGCCGTGACGAGCCCCTTGTTCAGCGACGCGCAAGCGCGGGTTCAATCCACCAACTGGTCCAGCGCCTTCTGGTAGCGGTTGGCGTGGCTGCGCTCGGCCTTGGCCAGGGTTTCGAACCAATCGGCGATCTCGTCGAAACCTTCATCGCGCGCGGACTTGGCCATGCCGGGGTACATGTCGGTGTACTCGTGGGTTTCACCGGCCACGGCGGCCTTCAGGTTGTCGCGCGTGGGGCCGATGGGCAGGCCGGTGGCGGGGTCGCCCACCACTTCCAGGAATTCCAGGTGCCCGTGCGCATGGCCGGTTTCACCCTCGGCGGTGCTGCGGAACAGCGCGGCCACGTCGTTCTGGCCCTCCACGTCGGCCTTGTTCGCGAAGTACAGGTAGCGGCGGTTGGCCTGCGATTCGCCCGCGAAGGCGTCCTTCAGGTTTTGCTCGGTCTTTGAACCTTTCAAGCCCATGTGAAGCTCCTCATGCGTGGATCTCGGGTGGATGGGGTCTCGGGCCCGACGGCATCGGCGCAAGCGCCGGGGCCTCGCGGCTCGGGAGCGCACCGTACCAAAGCACGGCGGACGCAGCCAATACAAAGCCTCTATGCAGCCCATAGGCAGGGCCTATGCGGGCCGCTTTGCCGATCGGCGGGAGATCAGGGCGCCGACGGCAGGCCCAGCAAGTCCAGCGCCAAGGCGTGCAGCCGGGTGCGGGCGTCCACCAGGTCGTGCAGGATGTCCAGGTGGTGGCGCCCAGGCACCAGTTCGCACACCGGCACCGTGCTGGGACCCCAGCAATCACGGATGAGCTGGTTCTGGCGGATGAACTCCTCACTCTCGTCAGCCCCCGCGACGGTCAGCAGCTTGCCGCGCGGACGCGGAAAGAAGGCTGGCGACAGGCGCTTGACGGAACTGGGCGTGAGCTTCAGATCTGCCTGCAAGAAGGCAGCGTGGCGCAGCGGCTCCAGGTCGTACAGGCCCGAGATCGACAACGCTGACGGCACCAGCGTGGCCGGCAGGTCCTCACCCACCTCTTTCCAGCGACAGGCCAGGAGCATGGCGGCCAGGTGCCCGCCGGCCGAATGTCCGGCCACGACGATGCGCGAGGGGTCGCCCCCCCAGCGCGAGGCGTTGCGGTGCACCCAGGCCAGCGCACGGGTCATCTGCAGCGCAATGGTTTCCATGCCCACCTGCGGGCACAGGTCGTAGTTGGGCACCACGACCATGGCACCAGCCGACACGAAGGCCGGGGCCACGAAGGACAGGTCGGCCTTGTCCAGGCTGCGCCAATAGCCACCGTGGATGAACACCAGCACCGGGGCGCCGGGCTTCTGGGGCGGGAAGACGTCCAGGGTTTCACCAGGTTCGGCGCCGTAGCGGATGTCCAGTTCGCAAGGCCCGCCGGCGCGCGCCGCCTGCGAGGCAGCCACCCAGCGGCCAAAGATTTCAGGGTGTTCGGGAATGCGGGCGCGGTTGTTGTACTGCTGTTCCAGCCAGGCGGGGTCGAAACGGGCCATGGAAGACGTCCTTGCTGCGCGAAGTGGGGATGGGGGGCGTTTGTAGCCGGTTTTGCGCCAACGGCCAAAGTCAGGGCACAAGGGTGTCACTGCCATCTGTGGGGGGAGGCCCCTGCAAATGAAGGTCTGTCCGTGGCGGCGGGCGGCCAGTAGACTGCTTTTTTGCGCCGAACCCGCCCCGCACGCATGCCCCTCTGCCCTGCCCGCCCCCGCTTGCGCCACGGTGCTGCCGTGCTGCTGTGGGCATGGGCCATGCTGGCCGGTCCTGCGATGGCTGCGCCAACCGCATCGGGCAACGCGCCAGAACTGCTGTTGGAAGGCCTGCCCCGCCCTGCCACGCCCCCCGCTGAACTCGGCCCGGTGGTGCCATCCCAGGTGCTTCGCTGGCGCCAGGAGGCGCGAGCGCTGGAGCATGGTGACGCCAACCACGACCGCGACCCGGTCCGGGCCGCGCAGCTTTATTGCCGCGCCGCACGGAATGGCGACGCCGAGGCGCAATACAGCCTGGCCTGGATGCTGACCAACGCGCGCGGCATCGAGCGCGACGATGCCCAGGCGGCGCACCTGTTTGCCGCCGCGGCAGAGCAAGGGCACAGCCAGGCGCAGAACATGGCGCGCACCCTGGGCACGCCTCGGGGCGAACCGCCGGCTTGCCTGCGGCCGCCGGAAGCCGATGCCATGGCCCAGGCACCAGTCCGCCCTCCTCAGCCAGCAAATCGCCCGGCCGCCCCAGCAGTTGCGGCCATCGCGGTGGACGGCCCCATTCCCCCCAACGCGCCCGAGCCCATCGTGAGGTTCGTCCGGTTGGTGGCGCCTGAGTACAAGCTGTCGCCGGCGCTGGTGCTGGCGGTGATGGCCACGGAGAGCAACTTTGATCCGCTGGCGGTGTCGCCGAAAAACGCCCAGGGGCTGATGCAGTTGATCCCGGAGACGGCGGCTCGGTTTGGCGTGCGGAGAATTCAAGACCCCGCGCAGAACATCCGGGGTGGAATGGCCTACCTGAGGTGGCTGCTGGACCAGTTTGACGGGAACCTTGTGCTGGCGCTGGCGGGCTACAACGCTGGGGAGAACGCGGTGTCGCGCTACAGAGGCATTCCACCCTACGCGGAAACGCGGAGGTATGTTCAAAAGATCATGGCGCTGCTGCGGGGAAGCGCCATGTCCTCGTCGGAGCCTTCAGGTTTCGCTCCACCACTCAGCGTGCCGTTGCCCACCTTGCGATTGGCATGAGAACTCTTGCGCCGCGTCCAGTCAGGCAGGACACGCCGTCATCGTCATGCGGCAATGCTGGGCTCAGACCGGCGAGCTCGATTGGCCAGGCCGGCAAGGCGCGATCCCAAGCCGTCAGACTGTGCTTTCCCATTGGAGGCCGCGCTGACCAGGGTCATCGGGGCAATGATGGGCTCGACCACGCCGTTGACATCCACGACATGGCTGCGACCCTCGGCGCGAAGGTTGCGAATGATGGAATCCACGTCCGGAACATCAAATGCATGAGGGTAGGTCGAGCGGCGGGACGTGCTCAGGTCCGAGGGAACACGCTGCACGTCGATTTCCTGCTGCGCCACGGACAAGTCCAGCGACATCAGCACGGCCGGAGCGCCCACGCGGTCATTGCGCCGCTCGTTCTCAACCACCTTTTGGAACCCCAACATGGCACGGTAATAGCGGACATGCCGGGGATTGACCTCGATGTACAACTGCCGCACACCCGCGCACAGGTGAGCGTAGATGTGGGCCACATGGAACATCGACGCCAACAGCAAGGTGGAGAACGTGGTGCGTCCCATCGCAAGGCGCGTGAATTCGCACCGCGCTCCTTCCGAATTGCCGCCACTGTTGGCTTCGGAGAAGCACTCGTCGACCTTCAGGCTCTGGCCTTTGGCACTCAGCGCAACCGTCAGGGTCCCGATGGCCTGCCCGTCCTGCCAAGCAATCAAGGTTCTTTCGTTGGCGGCCTGCTTCGGCGCAAGTGGCGGAACGTTGTAGCCCCGCTGGGCGTACATGGCTTCAACCAAGCCATGAGCGGCCATCCGGTCGTCCAAGCTCTGCGCCGTGTGAATGGAGAAACTCACCTGCTGCAGTATGGGTCGCTCTTGATCCAGATTGAGCGTATCAGCGAATGCGGAAGCGTCGTTGAACAAGTGGTTCTCCATCGGATGAATGAAAGTCCTGGTTCACATACCCCTGTCTATCGGACAAGAGACGCATTCCAAGAAGCAAAATCGCTGAATTTCCAGCTTGGTCCAAATTCACCGTTGCGAAAAATCAAACCGGGCGGCGCGAAGTTACAAGCGCTCACCATTCAAGGGCAACTCCAAGAGTCTGGCTTGCCGACAAGCAGCGACGCTGAACCTTCAGTACACGGACCAGATGGTGCCATCCCGTTCAATGAACTACCTGCGGCAAATGGCCTGTTTTCTACACACCAAACATTTCGTCACCATTCAGCGGGGCTTTGTCACCGGCGAGGTGGCCCCTGTCTCGTCCGTCCCACGGCTGCTCGGTTGGTTCAAGCTCAGGTTCCAAGCACAGCAATCCATGCTTCTGCAACTGGAGTTGTGAAAGGCCTCACGATTGGCGGCGACAATCTGGGCCCGTCCCGGATGTGGTTTGTCATCGCCCGTCACACGGGCCACTGATACGGTTTGTACTGTCCCTGGAAAACACCCTATGAGATTCTCTTCGGCGGCCAAGGCTGCATTGGTGCTGTCGGTGTTAGCCGGCGTGGCGTGCACCCAGAAGGACCCCAAACAATCCCTCCAGGCGGCCCAGGCCGCCATTCAGAAGCGGGACTACAAGGCCGCGACGATCGAGATCAAGAACGCATTGCAGCGAGATGCTGGTCTGGCTGAGGCGAGATTCATGCTGGGCACGGTGCTGGCCCTTGAGGGCAACAACACCGCAGCCGAAGTCGAACTGCGAAAGGCGCTGTCAGCCGGACACCCGGGTACCAAGGTCGTGCCCGAACTCGCGAAAGCCCTGTTGGCCATGGGCCAGTACAAGAAGATCGTGGATGAGTTCTCAGCCACCAAGCTGGACGACCCGGCGGCACAGGCAAGCCTGTTGACAAGCCTGGCCCAAGCCCATGGTGGCATGGGCAAACGCGAGCTGGCCAAGTCGACAATGGACAAGGCGCTGGCCGCGGTGCCCGACTACCCCCAGGCGCTTCTGGTGCAGGCGCAGTTCCAGGCCGCCGATGGTGATCGCGCAGCAGCGTTGACCACGGTGGGAAAGGTGCTTGCTGCGGATGCCGCCAATCCTGTTGCCTGGAAACTCAAAGGCGACCTGGAGGTGGCAACCGGCGCGAAGGGAGGACAGGCCAAGGCGTCTTATCAGAAGTCTGTGGAGGTTGATCCCAAGTTCGCCCCCGGATTTGCCGCGTTGCTGGTATTGAACCTGGCCGAAGGCAAGCTGGACGACGCTGCCAAGGACTTGGAAGCGTTGAAGCGTGTTGCCCCAAGGAGTTCATTCACCAAGTTGCTGGAGGCCCGCGTGGAATTCCAGCGTCGCGACTACAAGCGCGCGCGAGACTTGCTGCGGCAACTGGTGGTTGCAGCGCCCAAGAATGCCGCGGTGCTGCAACTTGCAGGCGCAACGGAGTTTCAGCTGAATTCACTTCCGCAGGCGGAGAGCTATCTGGAGGCCTCCCTCAAGATCGCGCCTGACAATGGCCTCACCCGTCGGTTGCTGATCGGCACTTACCTGCGCTCTGGTCAGGCCAACAAGGCCCTGGTGGCGCTTCAGGCCATACCCGAAAAGGCGGAGATGGACGCCTCGATGCTGTCCCTGGCAGGCGAAGTTCACCTGCAAAACGGCGACGCCAAGAAGGCTGAGGCCTTCTTTGCAAAGGCGCTGAAACTGGAGCCGGACAACTTGGGCCGCCGCACCTCTCTGGCCCTGTCGCAGTTGGCGACGGGGCAGGCGAACGCAGCCTTCGATGCGCTGGAGAACATTGCGCAGTCCGACCAAGGCGTGACGGCCGACATGGCCCTGATCAGTGCTCACTTGACGCGCAAGGAGTACGCCAAGGCCCTCGTTGCCATTGACAAGCTAGAAGCCAAACAACCCAACAAGCCTGTGGCCGCCGAGCTTCGTGGGCGAACGATGCGCGCGATGAACGACCCGGTCGGTGCGCGCAAGAGCTTCGAGAAGGCCCTGCAGATCGACCCCCTCCACTTCTCAGCCGCGTCCAGCCTGGCAGCGCTGGATTTGGCGGAGCAAAAGCCGCAGGACGCCAGAGCCAGGTTCGAGGCCATCCTGGCCAAGGAACCCAAACACGCCCAGGCCTTGCTGGCGCTGGCGCAACTGGCATCTGGCAGTGGGGGCAAGAAGGAGGAGGTCATTGCGTTGCTGGCACGGGCGGTGGACGCCAATCCAACGGACGAGCGGCCCCGTTTGCGGTTGATTGATCAACACCTGCGTTCCAACGACCTCAAACAGGCCATGTCGAGCGCCCGAGACGCTACAGCGGCGCTTCCCAACAGCGTAGACATCCTCGACGCGCTGGGAACGGTACAGATGCGATCGGGCGAAGTGAACCAAGCCATCGCCACGTTCACCAAAGTCTCAACCATGTTGCCCCTGTCGCCGATGCCGCATTTGCGACTTGCGGCTGCGCATGAAGCCAACAAGGACATGGCGTCGGCCGAACAAAGTGTGCAGAAGGCGCTGGAAATCAAGCCGGACCTGCTGGAGACGCAGCGGGCCCTGATCCTGCTGCAGATCAAGGCCAAGAAGTTTGCCGAGGCCCTGAAAGTGGCCAAGACCGTGCAGCAGCAGCGGCCGAAGTCCCAGGTCGGCTACGCGTACGAAGCCGAAGTGTTTGCCGCGCAGTCGAACTGGGACCCCGCCATCGCTGCCTACCGAAAGGCACTGGAACAGGCGGCCACGCCCGACCTGGCCATCAAGTTGAACATGGTCCTGCAGACCGCTGGCAAGTCGGCCGAGGCCACGACCCAAGCCCAGGCCTGGATGAAGGAACACCCCAAGGACCCGAACTTTCCCCAGTTCCTGGGCACGGTGGCCATCGGAAAGAAGGACTTCGCATCGGCAGAAAAGCACCTTCAGACAGTGCTGCAATTGCAGCCGAACAACGCCGTGGCGCTGAACAACCTGGCCTATGTGGCGGGCCAACTGAAGCGCCCCAATGCCGTGGAACTGGCAGAGAAGGCCCTGCGACTGGCGCCGGATCAGCCACCCTTCCTGGATACGCTGGCCATGCTGCTGCTGGACCAGAAGGAATTCGACAAGGCCTTGAAAACCCAGACCCGGGCTGTCGAACTGCAACCTGATTCGGGCTTCCTGCGGCTGAACCTGGCCAAGATCCTGGCGGCATCGGGGGACAAACCCCGTGCGAAGGCAGAACTTGAAAAGATCAAGCCTTCAAACAACAAGGACGACCCCCTGCAGAAGGAAGTGACCGCGCTGATGAGTTCGCTAAGGTGAACCGGGGAGATGTCCTCGCCCACGCTTCAAGCCAAGTAGCGCGAGGACACCCCACCCAAGCGGAAGAACTGACGCAGGCTCCACAGGTCGCGCCGCTGGTGAGCCGGCAACGCCGCCTTCATGGCCCTGAGTGTGTCGTGCAGTGACGCGCTCCATTCACGGCGTGGCGCCGATCGAACGACAACCATGTACGGCACCATGAATGTGCTCTGGACCCGAGCCATGTCGGCGATGGGCAGACTGGCGCGGCGAAAGTCGCCCACGCTGAACGCGGCGCGCATTGAGTTCAGGTAGTCCTGGGTGAAGACGGCCGGTTGGTCATCGGCGTATTGACCAGCAAACATCGCAATGGACCGTTCCGACTTCAATTGTCCCAGGTCGGCCACGTAGATGGCCCCACCGGGTTTGAGCACACGCGCAATCTCGTCGAACACCCGTCCCAGCAGTGCCGCGTCAGGCAGGTGGTGCATGGACAAGGTCGACATGATCACGTCGACCGAGTGGTCGGGCAGGAACGCCAGGTTCGAGATGTCGCACAGCTTGAACTCCACGTTGTCCAGCGCCTGACCGGCCACCAGTTCCCGCGCCTGCGCCAGCATGCCTGGCGCAAGGTCGATGCCCAGGAACCGCGCCTCCGGATTCACACGCGCGACCTGGGCCAACTGGTTCGCCGGGCCACAGGCCAGGTCGACCACCAAATCGCCGGGACGGATCAGTTCCGCAAGCATGCCAGTGTGATAGAGGTACAACGGGGCCAGCGAACCGCCTTCCCTTCCCGCCTGCGCGTAGGCCGCAACCTGCGATGGGTCGTCCATCACCAGTTCCGGCTCTGTCACCCTGCTGCGCGGCACGGTGGTCGTCAGTTCGCTCAGCAGAATCCCTGCAATGTTCAGTTGGCCCATGCGAGACCTTCAGTCGGTTGAATTGGAAACAGCCGCAAGATTGACTTGAAGTCCTGCCTGCTTCGTTCCAGGTCCGCATTTTCCAGGATTCGCTCGATGACCGGCCGACCAACACCATGGGAACGACCGCACAAATGAAAAAGCCCCGCCAATGGCGGGGCTCGGTACCGAAGGTCGAACTTGGCGATCAGGCCTTGCGACGGCGAGCAGCGCCGGCAGCCATCAGGCCCAGGCCCACCAGCGCCAGGCTGGCCGGCTCCGGCAGTTCAATGACGGCCGAACCATCATGGTCAGCGGTCAGCAGCGTATTGCCGCCCGGGTTCAGGTTGGGCAGCACGAAGCCGCCAGCCACGGTCAGGTTGTCGACGTTGATGTCCATCGTCATGAAGTCGGTCAGCACGGTGGAAGCGTCCACTGCGCCATACGACCAGATGCCGGCAACGGCAGCGAAGTCGAAGTTGATCTTGCAGCTGCCTTGGGCGAAAGCGGAGGCGGCCGTGATGGCGCAGTCACCGCTGACGGGGTTTTGCAGATTGCCGATGACGGTGGAGCCACCGGTCAGCAGGCCATCAACCACCGTGTCGTAATAGATGATCGCCGAACCCGTGGTCATGATGGCCTGGATGTTCGGGCCCACGAGACCCACCGGGCCGCCCAGCGTGTAAGTCGCGAAAAGTTCGTAGTCGGTGCCCAAGCCGCTGATGGCCGCCGGAACACCGGCAGCGCCCTTGCGGAAGTTCACGCCGGCCACGCCGCCGAATTCAGCGAACGCGTCGTTGAAGCCATTCGACAGCGTGCCGTCACCGTTGTCGGTGATGGTGATGTTCGCAGAGCCCTGCGACGTCAAAACGATCTTGTCGGCAGTGAAGTTGTTGTTGCCACCAATCGACGTGTCGTTGAAACCAAAGAGCACACCCGCTTGGGCGAACTGGGCGGCAGCAACCGCTGCAACAGCGATCAGGGCCTTCTTGAAAGTCTTCATAGGAACCTCCGGTTAGTTAGAACGGTGTGAACTGAGTCACGCAGCTCCTTCAAAGCACGGCCCGTGCCAGGTTATGCAAAACCATTTAAAAACAACAACTTAAGATGTATTTTGGTGGGTTGAGGCCGAGCCGCCGACCGTCGGTGTAAAGGATTTCGACAGCAGCTTCACCACCGTCGGATCACAGGGCAGAGTGCCCATCATCCAATGCCGTAACGGCCGGGCGCCACCACCCCATTGGGATCCAGCGCCGATTTGATCCGGTTGTTCAGATGCAGCGCCTGCGGTGCATTTTCGAACACCCGGTCCCAGGCCAACATCGAAGCCCGGTACTGCTGGTAGCCCGAATCGGTCATGTCGGCATGAAGTGCGTCATACAGCTGCCGGGCTCGCTGCGTTTCGTCTGCGTCGTCCCGGTCGTAAAGGATGTTCATCAGGCAGGTTACCGCGCGGGGATTCATCACCAGGATGGCGACCCAGAAGTCCAGCCCAGCGTGCTCGAAATGGGTTCGGGCGCGTTGAAGGAAAGGCAGCACGTCCTTGCTGGTGAAGGGCAAGGTGGGCGCGAACCAGATCACACCGCAGTTGTCGCGGGCGGGGTCGATGTCCCCGTCCGGACGCTTGCGGCGGTTGCGGTAGTAGGCGTGCTTGACGAAATAGTCCGTCGGCACGCCGCGCAAGATTTTGTGCACGTGCGGCGAGGAGTCCAGCACCTGCAGGGAGGCCCCGCTCAACTTTTCTGTGACCCAGCGCAGCAAAGGCCGCTCCCAGGCGGTTTTCAGCACGCGTTCGACGACGGCCAGCATGGCGTCCGAGATGAACAGCAAGCGCCCGTACCGCCCCAGGGCCTTCTTCAGAATGGCGCGCTGCAGACGCACCTGGGCCCGGGTGCCATACAGCCCTCCCGCGCAGGTCATCGGCGAAATGCCAAACCGCCGCCGCAACGCGTCGACCTCGGCCGGTTGAAGGTAGGCGCCCTTGGGGTCGGCCTGTTCAATGCGCTGCATCACAACCGTCAGCGACACGAGGTCGTTGATCATGTGCAACTTGGTGTTGACGATGCCCTGGAGCGCCAGGTCGCGAAAGGTGTCTATGACCTGCGGCAGGTGGCGTTCCTCACCCACCTCGAACACATAGGAGTTGTAGGCTTCGGGCTCAGGCATTAACCAGATTCCGGCCCGGGTCACAACCCCGAAGTTGGATTGGGAGAACATGCCCTCAAGGTAAGGGCCGATGCCCCACTTGTGAAGGTGCTTGGTCTTGGGGCCGTTGGTGCCGCCGCCCACCTCCACGATCTGCCCCTGGGGCAGCACCACCTCCATGCCGCACAAGTTGCCGAAGTGGTCGCCATAGGGCGTTTCACCAACACCGCGGTCCAGCGCGTTGCCGATGACGCTGCCCTGCGAGGTGCCATCGATGCAATCCACCCACAAGCGGTGGCCATGGCGCTTCAGGTGGTCGTTGAGTTGTTCGTAGGTCACGCCCGGCTCGATGACGGCGTAGGCCAACTCCTCGTTCACTTCCAGCACGCGATTCATGCGGTGCAGCAACATCACGATGGCCCCATCCTCGGTCGCCAGCGTGGTGCTGTAGCCCCAGTTGCGGCCGCCGCTGAACGGCCAGACCTTCAGCCCATGGACGTTCGCCACCGCCAGGACGCCGGCCACCTCCTGTGTACTGCCAGGGAAGACGACCGCGGCGCAACGGCTTTGCCATGGAATCGTGCAACGCGAGTAGCGGTCCAGATCCCCCGGGTCGGCACACACATGCGCCGCACCAACGGCCGCGCGCAGTGCTTCCAACGCGGCGGGCGCAAGGCCTCCCACGGGCGCAGCACGGCCCACTTCAATCGGCGCATCAGGGCGGGGTGCGGTCATGGGCGTTCGGCGCCACCGGGGTAGCGCTTGGCAAAGTAGTGATCCAACACCTTGCCCAAGTAGGCCGATGGTGCCGGGCGATGCAAGTTCCGTTCAGCCGCCCAATTGCGGAATTGCGTGTCGTCAAAGGCCTGGCTGTCGGCAAGATAGGCAAGAAAGACCGGCAAGGTTGCCAAGGCGCGACCGGCATTGCCTCGCACAAACATGGATGCCAGCCGCGCCATTGCGGCGTACAGGCGCAAGGGAAGTACCCGTTCTCGTGGCACAAGGAACCCCCGGGCTTCGAAAGCCTGCCGAACCTGCTGCCTCAAAGCGTCGATGCGCACGGACTCATTCGGGCCGCTGCACAGGTGGAGAACCCGTCCGCCGGTGCTGGCGTCGCGGCTGGACGCGGCGATGGCGGCCGCCACAATGTCGCAGCCGATGACGTCCAGTCGAGCATCACCAAAGGCCGGATACAGCCCTGCCGTTCGACGGCCGGACAGGAACTCGCAGAGAAAATAGAACACCTGAAAGCTGATGACACGTCCGTCGCGGCTGTCTCCGACGACCATGCTGGGCCGATGGACAGTCAGCGGCAATGCCTGCCGATCCATCTGCTCGCGCAGGTAGTCTTCGGCCTCCGCTTTGGCCTGCTCGTAGGTGTTGTGAAACCCGCGCGGCTCGGTGAGCCATTGCTCGACAACCGCCTGCCGCGAACGCCCGCCCACGCCCACCGTGCTGACGAACTCCAGTTTCTGCAGTCGACCGCACTCCCGCGCCAGTTCAACGATCTTGTGAGCGGCACCCACGGCTGAACTGCGCGCCTTCTCCAGCGGGAGATTCATGCGAACCAGCCCAGCAGCGTGAACGATGTGCGTGCATTGCGCACCCAACGCACGCCACCGCGGGTCCTGCAGCCCCAGGCGCGGCAAGGTGGTGTCACCGATCCATGCTTGAACACGCTCGCGCGCATCGGGCTCACGATCACCCAAGGACCAGTGCGCGAACAACCTGTCCATCCGCACGGCCAACTCGCTTGTGTTGCTGGCCCGAACCAGCAGCGTGACCTTGGTGCCAGGGTCAGCCAACAGACTCGGCACAAGGCTGCTGCCCACCACGCCGGTGCCACCGGTGACGAAATAGTGACTCAAAGCACGATCCATTTGGGCGTTCCCGCCTGATCGGACGACGCTTCGGCACGTGGCCCCGCCGCATCGTCCACACGGCGAGCGAGCACGTCCAGGTCCTGCGCATGCCGCTGCTCGACGACGTGCCGCCGAAGTTTAAGGTTGGCCGTCAATTCGCCGGACTCCATGGAAAAGGGCTGCCGACTCAGCACCATACCAGCTGGCAACAGATAACCGGGCAGGGCCTGGCATGCCCGCCGAATGTCCTGCCGGATAACTTCCGTCGCCCCTGGCACTTGCTCATTGATGCAAACCAGCGCCAGCAGGGATTGGCGGCCGGCACCGAACACTGCGGCATGCTCCACCCAAGGCAGGGCTCGCAGCGCGGCCTCCACCGCACCCGGTGCCACGCGGCGTCCGGTGGACGTCTTGAAGATTTCCGACTTGCGCCCTACCAATCGGATGTAACCCAGGTCGTCGAACTCGCCGAAATCGCCGGTGGCCAGCCAACCGTCAGCATCAACCCGCCTATCACCGTCGTCGGCGCCCAGGTAACCCTCGAACAGCCCGTCGCTGCGCACCAGCAGTTCCCCGTCTGGTGCCATGCGCACTTCCATGGCCTGCATTGGTTGTCCGACGGTACCCATCCGGCAATGGCCCGGCCGGTTGGCGGACACCGGCACGATGCATTCGCTGAGGCCATAGGCCTCGAAAACCTGCAGGCCCAGGGCATCCAGGTTCTCCAGCAACCAGACCGGCATGGCCGCAGACCCACTGACAAAGTAGCGCAACTCGCCCCCGAAAGCGGACCGGATCCGGGCCAGAACGAGCCGGTCGGCCAGCCAAGCCGCAGCCCGCGTCGTCCAATTGGGCACTGCGCCACTGCGTCGCGCAGTTGCCCAACGTCGCCCGGCCGCCAAGCCCCATCGGGCCAAGGTCGAACCCGGCCATGCCGCTGCGGACAGCTTGCCCATCACGGCCGAATGGAACTTCTCGAAGAAGCGGGGCACCGCGATGAAAATTTGGGGTCGGATGGCGGGCAGGTGCCGCATCACTTCCCTGGGATCGGCGACATAGTAGACCTCGGCGCCCTGAGCCAATGCGCACAGGTTGATGACGCGCTGGAACGGGTTGGACATCGGCAACCAACTCACGACCCTGTCGCCCTTGGCGACGTCACCACCGAAGGCGTCCAGGATGGCGTCGATGGCCAAGCGCACCTGATGGTGCCGATACATCAAGGCCCTGGGTTGACCCGTCGTGCCCGACGTGAAAAGGATCCAAGCCGGGTCGTCTGGCAAGGCCTGGTCCCACGAAGCATCGTCTGCGGCGTTCGAGGCTCGGTCCAGCCATTGCGCCAGGAGAATGGGCGGCGGGCCAGCCGGAAGCGCGGGCACACCCGTGCCTTCGACCACCACGATGAACGTCAGCGACGCCAGCGACTCCGCGTCGATCAGCGACAGCGCCTTGCCGTCCTGAACGAACAGCCCGGCAGGTCGGACCAATTGCAGGGCTGAGCGCATTTGCTCTGCCGTGGCGTGCGTGTCCAGCCCGGCAACCACCCCCCGTGCGCCGAGAACACCCAAATGAACTTGATCCCAGGTCGGGTTGCCGGCTGCAAGCACACACACCCGTTGCCCTGGCAAAAGGCCCTGCCTGCGCAGGCCATCGGCGATGGCTTGCGCATGCAAGCGGGTGCGCGACAACGAAAGCGACTCCCAGTGGCCCGCGCCCCGCAGCACCCACTGAAACCTTTCACCGCCGTCTCGGCCCGGCGAGCTGAGCAAAGACGAGATGGTTCGGCCGGCGCAAGGCCCAGCCCGCAACTCACAGGGGCGGGTCGTACGCGCCTTTGGGTCGATTGATCTTGAGGTCATTGGGCGTGAGACCCAGCCACTTCAGGTGTGTCGTGACGTTGCGGCCCAAAAAGAGCTTGCGTCGAATCATGGTGTCAACAATCGGGCCCATCAGCCGCCAGTGGTTCAGGTTGGCCTTGCCGCTGCGGATCAGCGCTGCAAACTCTGGCGCGTAGGGGTTGTAGCCGAAGTTCATCAGGTCCGAATACATCAACAACCAGTTGATGGGGTAGTTGCTCATCACGGGACTGGCATGGGACGCCTTGTCAACAAGTCCCAGCCGGACCACTTCACGCATGACCTTGTCCTGATCGTAGTCCCAGGCGTGGAATGGTGCGATGTAGCGCGGAATGCGCGTACCCGAGGGAAGACGCGATGGGTTCCAGAAACGGGAGAGTTCCGCCTTGCTGAACAGATTGGCCTGCCTGAGGTCGGGCGGCGTCCAGTCGGTGTGCTCCACCAATTGGCGCGAAAACTCATAGACCATTCTTTCGGGTTCCGGTTGGCCTGGCGAATAACCAGCCACCACCAGAGGAATTCCCTTCTCCACCGCGACCTGCAGCGCATCGCCTTCAAAGAGCGGGGCGTACACATACGACACGGTGTAAACCGCGCCCCGCTCCTCCTGGTGCGTGAGCAGGTGGCGAAAGAGCTTGCGGTAGAACGCATCGGGCGGACGGTAGACCAGATGATCCACTTCCAACTTGGCGATGGTTCTACGGATGCTGCGCCATGCCACATCCGGGATGTTGACGTCGGTGGTGAATGCAAGGGGATTCAGGCCATAGTCGACCTTCATCCTCTGCAGAAGGTACAGGCTGTCCTTGCCACCGCTCAAGCAAACCAGAACGTCATAGGGTCGCCCGCGCCCGCGCACATCGGCCAGCGTTGACTCCAGATCCTTTTCACGGGCTTGCCGCTGGGCTTCCTGAGACGCCAGGTCCTGCATCGACGGTGGCGGTAGACGACAAAGCGCACATCGCCCAGAAGCGTCGATATCGGATCCCGGAACAGCCGCCGGAAGCAGGCAACGCGCACAGCGCAACATAGGTCAAGCCTTCGGTAGACAATGGGCGCAACTTCGCGAACTGTGCACACTATCAGAATTGGTCATGAGGCAATACTTCTGCGTTGCTGCCCTGCGCTCCTGTGCAGAGCGCCCGCACGGTACAACTTCCTTCGCAGCTTCGGCTTGCCCATGCACACCGTCCAGATCCAGAAAAATTGTCGCGCCGCAACAACCGCAAGCAGTCTATCCCGATCTGCGACAAGCGAAATAATCGGATGCGGGCTGGTCCGCGACGCTCGCAGAGCACGTCGAACTGTCAACCACCCATTGACCCGATGTCATTGACGTCGTGCAGCGTTCAGGCATGTCGAACTCCTTTCAGCCGACAGGCGACCCGGCTCCGCGCCGCGCCCTGCTCCACCCCGTGGTTCTGCAGGGCGTGTCCAAGTCCTACAGGCTGGGCGACGTCGATGTGCCGGCGTTGACCGGCATTGATCTGGTGATCCTGCCTGACCGCTTTACCGTGATTTCCGGGCCATCGGGAAGCGGCAAGACCACTTTGTTGAACCTCATTGGATGCATTGATCGACCGGACCAAGGCACCCTGGTGGTGGGAGGTAAGCGGGTGGGGATGCTCAACGACGACGAACTGTCTGACTTCCGAGCCAACTATCTGGGATTCGTGTTCCAGAACTTCAACCTGCTGCCTGTTCTCACTGCGCGCGAGAACGTGGAATACCCACTGCTGTTGGCTGGCCTGCCCACAGACGTGCGCGCCGAACGCGCGCAGTCTCTGCTGGAATCGGTGGGGCTCGGCGCCCACGGGCACAAGCGGCCGGGGCAGCTTTCCGGCGGACAACGCCAGCGCGTCGCGATTGCTCGGGCGCTGGCGCGCCGGCCGCAACTCGTGCTGGCCGACGAACCCACTGCCAACCTGGACAGCAAGACCGGCACCGAGATCATCGCTCTGATGCGCCAATTGCAACAGGAACAGCACATCTCCTTCATCTTTTCGTCGCACGACCCGAAGATCCTGGACGAAGCCGACGACGCCGTCCATATCCGCGACGGGACCATCACCTCGATCGAACGACGTCTGCTCGCGCCCGCCAGGGAGGGCGCATGAAATCACTGGCCTTGGCGTGGCGCAACCTGCTGCGCAACCGCCGTCGCTCGCTGATGACGCTGACCGCCATGGCCCTTGGGCTGATGTCCGTGCTTCTCTTTGGTGGCTACATCAAGGACATCACCTATGCCATGCAGACCGACTTCGTGCGCCGTTCGGGTCACCTGCAGATCCAGCACAAGGACTACTTCCGCTTCGGTAGCGGCAACCCGACGGCCTACGGCATCACCCATCCTGAGAAGGTGATCGAAGCCATCCGACGCGACCCCATCCTGGCGCCCATGTTGCTGGTGGCCACACCCACCTTGAATTTCGGCGCGATTGCCGGGAACTTTGCGGCCGGAGCCTCGCGCACCGTGTATGTCCAGGGTGTGGTGGTGGACGAGCAAAACCGCCTGCGCGAGTGGAACGACTACCAGCACCGCATCCTGATGAAGGGGCTCGCCCTCACTGGCACCAACCCCGACAGCGTGGTGGTGGGCACAGGCGTTGCCCGTGTGCTGCACCTGTGCGCAGCCTTGAATGTCCAGGATTGCATGGCCGAACCCGACGCAAAGCCGGCGTCGGCCGCACCAGCCGGTGTGGATCTGCCGAGCGACATTGCGGCACTGGCCTCTTCCAATGCCCGCGCCAGCGCGACCGGTTCGCCGCGGCACGGCTCACGGCTGGAACTGCTGGCCACCAGCGCTCGCGGTGCGCCCAATGTGGCCGCGGTCAACGTGGTCAGTGCGGAATACCAGGGCATCAAGGAACTGGACGACGTGCACGTTGGGATGCACCTTGCTCAGGCGCAGCGTCTGGTCTTCGGTTCGGCACCGCCCCAGGTCACCGCCATCGCGCTGCAACTTCAACATACGTCGCAGATGCCCAAGGCCCGCGCGCGATTGCTGGAGGTCCTGGCAACCCAGTTTCCGGATTCGCCGCTGGGGGTGGTGGACTTCGAGACCCTGAACCCCTTCTATGGGCAGACGCTGGGCATGTTCGCCGTGATCTTCGGTTTCATTTCAGTGCTGATCGACGCGATCGTGCTGTTCACGGTGACCAACACCATGACCATGGTGGTGGTGGAACGCACCGCCGAAATCGGCACCTTGCGCGCCATCGGCCTTCGCCGCAAGGGCATTCAGACCCTGTTTGTCACCGAGGGTTTGCTGCTCGGGTGTTTTGCGGCCGCGCTCGGCACGGCAGGCTCTTTTGTCCTTGCCTGGATGGTCAACCACATGGGCATGACCTGGGTGCCACCCGGCCGCGTCGACCTTGTGCCCCTGTCGGTGCGGCTGGACGGAGAACATGCCATGTTGTTTGGCAGCGCGGCGGCGTTGGTGGTGGTGGCCGGGTTGTCGGCATTGATCCCTGCCTTTCGCGCTTCGCGGATGAACATCGTGGATGCCCTGCGCCACGTCTGACAACGGATCCCTTCCCATGAAGATCATGCAAATGCTTCGATGTGCCCTGGTCCTGCTGGTCCTTGGCCTGTTCCGCCAGGCCATGGCCGCCGACCCCCAGTCCATCCTGGCCGCCAGCGACGCCGTGCGCAACCCTTCGCGGCCCTTCTCGGTGACGGTGACGCTGCTGGAATTCCGTGCCGGCAAGCAGACCGAAAGCAACACCTTGTCGGTCCTTTCAAAAGCCGATGGCGCCAGCGGTCAATACCGCAGCCTCATCCGCTTCGTTGCCCCCGCCCGTGATGCCAACAAGCTGATGCTGAAGAACGGCAACGACCTGTGGTTCTTCGACCCGGCCAGCCAGGCCAGCATTCGCCTTTCGCCCCAACAGCGTTTGCTGGGCCAGGCGTCCAATGGCGATGTGGTCACCGTGAACCTGGCCAAGGACTACAAGGCCGAATTGCTGGGCGAAGAAGACCAGGTGGACGGCGAGAAGGTCAACCGGCGTTGCTACAAACTGGGCTTGGCCGCAGCGTCGCCAGACGTCACCTACCACCGCGTGGAACTGTGGGTGGACACCGGCAGTTCCCGTCCGGTGAAAGCGCGCTTCTTCGCCGAAAGCGGCCAGTTGCTGAAGACGGCCTACTACCGCAAGTACCAGAACCAATTGGGCCGCGAGCGGCCCACCGAGATGGTGATCATCGACGGGCTGGACCCCGGTTGGGTGACGGTGATGCGATACAGTGATTATTCCCATCGCGAGGTGCCCGACGCCTGGTTGCAGCGTGACTACCTGCCTCGCTACAAACCGGAGTAGGCATGCGGCTTCTCAGTCTTGGCGCAGTTTTCGTTTCGCTCCTCGTACCCACTGCCAGCCAAGCCGCTGACGCCACCGACCTGGATGCGCTGAGTCTGGCCGACCAGGCTGGCGACAACAAGGTTCAACCGGCCCGCGCATGGCGCCTTTTCCTGGAGGGCGCGCGCGGGCGCAGCACGTCCCGCACGGACGGCTCTTCCGTGGATTTCTCTCGCGCTTCCATCGACCTGCGCTACGACCGCAAGCTGGGTGAAGCCTGGCGGGTGGTGGTGTCCAATCGGTTGGACGGCGTGGACGACAAGGCCGAGCCCGGCGCCCCGAGCATGAACACGCTGCGCGAGGCCTATGTCAGTTGGTCGCCGGCGCCAGACCTGAGCTTCGACCTGGGCCGCGTGAACCTTCGGCAGGGTGTGGCCATGGGCTACAACCCCACCGACTGGTTCAAGGAAAACGCCCTGCGCGCCAACTTCACGCCCGATCCGATGGCGCTGCGGGAAAACCGCCAGGGCACGGTGGTGGTCCAGGGTCAGAAGGTGTGGCCGGGCGCGTCTGCGTCCCTGGCCTTGTCGCCCAAACTGTCCAGCGAGGTGGCCACGGACACCTGGGCCCTGAATGCGGGGGCCACCAACCCCAGCGACCGCTGGCTGCTGGTCGCCAGCGCCAAGCTGGGCGCCGGTTTCAATCCCCAGTTGCTGGTTCACGGTGCACGGGACCAGTCCACCCAATGGGGCCTGAATGCTTCGGTGCTGGCGGGCGACGCCACGTCGGTGTTTGCGGAGTGGTCAACCGGCCGGGGTCCGAGCCTGATTTCCCGGGCCCTGGCATTGGCACAAGGCGAGCAGCGGCAAGAGCGGGCGGCGCTGGGCTTGACTTACACCCTGCCCATCAACCTGGCCCTGACGGCCGAGCTGGAATACAACGGGTCGGCGCCCACGGGCGACCAATGGCGGGTCCTGGGGGGCACACCGCTGGGGCAGTTGCGGGTGCTGGGCGCGGCCCAGTCACTGCAAGACCTGCCGGCCCGGCGCGCCTGGTTCGTGCATGCCCAATGGAAGGATGCCGTGTTCAGTCGCCTGGATGTCTCGGCCTTTGCGCGGCACGAAGACCAGACCCACAGCACAGCCCAGTGGCTGGAACTGCGATACCGCTTGCAAAAGATGGACCTGGCCCTGCAATGCCAATGGTTCACCGGGTCCGCAGGCTCGGTCTTCGGCAGCGTACCGAATCGCCGGGTGGTGGACCTGTCGCTGCGCTGGTACCCCTGATTTCGGTGGGCTGCCGTTCGCGCATTTGTGCTCGGCGTTGACCGATGCCCCGGAACCGGGGTGTGTCGGTGTCTCGACAGGGTGACTATGCTTCGCCATCTTGACTGAGCACTGCCCTGTCCTCGTGTTGTCGAAGCCTGTCCCTTTTCTGCCCACTGCCTCGTCGGAACCTTCACATGAAGCCCGGTTGCTGGCCCAACTGCTGCGTGCTGCGCGGGTGGTGCTGCTGCTGGGCGAGGCGCAGTCGGACAGAAGGGCCTTGATCCACGACGAACTGGCCCCGTTGCTGGCGCGGCGATGGTCCGACCGCATCGATGCGTCCGATTCCGGCCCCAGGGAGGCTGCTGAACACGCGCCAGAACGTCGGCGCCGCACGGACCGAAATCAAGAATGCGTGGTGATCTTCGACCGCTGGACCTCTGGGGTGGGCGGGCCGCTGCAGCACCTGCGACATTCCTTGGCCGCCAAACTCGGTGTAGGCACCGCGGAACTTGAAGCCGCGCCGAAGCGCTTGGACGAGGCGCTGGCCGCCTGGACGCAGGCTCGCCCGGTGCATGTGCTCTTGCTGCTTCACCACTTTGAAGACCACCTGCTGGCAGCCCGACCGGGACCCGAGCACGCCCACGTCACCGACGAGCTGGTGCGCCTGCTCAACCGACCCGGCCTGCCTGTGAGCGTGCTGCTGTCCCTGACGGAAGCGGCGCAACCTCATCTTGCTGGCATGCGCAGCCTGGTGCCCGGCCTGGAAGACATGTCGCTTCGCCTGAAGGCCGGGGGCGCCACGGCGCCAGGCCGGGACGCGTTCACCTTGCCCATGCCGGATGCGCCTGCCGCGTCAATGCCGGGGCACTCGAACGAAACACCCGGCCCGGCAACCACAAGACAGCACGGCCCTGAACGCAGCGACCCCAAGCGCGGCCCTGTGGATCGCCCCGCCATTCGCTCCGACGATGTCTACGCCCTGATCAACTCCACGCTCACCCGGGTGGCCACCGGCAGTGCGGCCAACCCATTGATGGAGGGGCGGCCGGCGTCCTCGGAGCCTGAAATTGAAACCTTTCAGCCTGGCCCGCAGCCCCGCGCCGTGGGCCGGGACGAATCCCTGGATGCCTTCCTGCCAGATCGCCACGAAACATCGCCCCCCCCGGAGGCTCATCCCGCCGGGCAGGCGGCACCAGCCCGCATGGGCTGGTGGACACGCCTGATGCGGCTCCTGGGCAGAGGAAGCTGAATACAGCGGCGTGACACTTTTCACGCGCCAAGCCATGTGTCGCTCAACAGCGCACCCTTCGCCCCGCAGTCACGGGTGGCGGGGAACCCGGAGGGGCAGCCCACCATGGGAGAATGCTCGAACCGAATGGTGGGCGCTCAAGGCTCGTCGAGGCACGCAGAACGTGCACGCGCCAGCAAACCTTTCGGGCGGACGTTGCCGCGCGCGCCGTCATCCCTTCCAACTACCTTGTGTGTTCTGAACCATGAATGATCGCCAACCTGTCGTGGCCGTCGTCGGCCTGGGTTATGTGGGCCTGCCGCTGGCCGTGGAATTCGGCAAGCACCGCCGCACCATCGGCGTGGACCTGTCCGAGCCCAAGGTGGCCGCCTACAAGCGCTTCGTGGATCCCACCGGAGAGGTCTCGTCGGAAGCCCTGCGTGCCGCCACGCACCTGAACTGCACCACCGACGGGGCCGCGCTGGCCGACGCCGACATCATCATCGTGGCCGTGCCCACGCCGGTGGACGAGGCTCGGCGCCCCGACTTTTCGCCGCTGGTGGGCAGTTCCACCACGGTGGGCAAGTACATGAAGCGCGGCGCCATCGTGGTCTACGAATCCACTGTTTACCCTGGCGCCACCGAAGAGGTCTGCGTTCCGGTTCTGGAAAAGGTGTCGGGACTGAAGTGGAAGCAGGACTTCAACATCGGCTACAGCCCCGAGCGCATCAACCCCGGCGACAAGGAACGCACGCTCACCAAGATCACCAAGATCGTCTCCGGCGACACCCCCGAGACCCTGGCCAAGGTGCAGGACCTGTACGCCAGCATCATCCAGGCCGGCGTCTACCCGGCCAGCAGCATTGCGGTGGCCGAGGCGGCCAAGGTGATCGAGAACACCCAGCGCGACCTGAACATCGCCCTGATGAACGAGCTGTCGCTCATCTTCAACATGATGGGCATCGACACGCTGGAAGTGCTGAAGGCCGCGGGCACCAAGTGGAACTTCCTGCCCTTCCGCCCGGGTCTGGTGGGCGGCCATTGCATTGGCGTGGACCCGTACTACCTGACCCACAAGGCGGAAATGCTGGGCTACCAGCCGCAGGTCATCCTGGCCGGCCGGCGCATCAACGACAGCATGGGCAAGTACGTGGCGGAACAAACGGTCAAGCGCATGATCGCCGCCGACCTGCCCGTGAAGGGCTCGGACGTGGTGGTTCTGGGCATGACCTTCAAGGAAGACTGCCCCGACCTGCGTAACAGCAAGGTCATCGACGTCATCCGCGAACTGCAGAGCTTCGGCGTGAAGGTGCATGTGCACGACCCGCTGGCCGACGACGCGGAGTGCCGGCATGAATACGGCATCGGCCTGACGTCGTGGGACCAACTGCCGCAAGGCAGTGCCATCGTGGCCGCGGTGTCGCACAAGGCCTACAAGGACATGGGCCTGCCCCAGGTGCTGGCCAAGCTGAAACCCGGTGGCGTGTTCACCGACGTGAAGTCGGCCTACGAGCCGGCCGCCATCACCCAGGCCGGCTTCAAGCTCTGGCGCCTGTGATGGTTTACGCCGCGCTGCAGGATCAGCTGCGCGCCGCGCCGCGCACCTGGCTGGTCACCGGGGTGGCCGGCTTCATCGGGTCCAACCTGCTGGAGAGCCTGCTGGGACTGGGCCAGCGGGTGGTGGGACTGGACAACTTCGCCACCGGCTTCCAGCGAAATCTGGACGAAGTTCAAGCGGCCGTGGGGCCAGCGGCCTGGTCGCGCTTTCGCTTCATCGAAGGCGACATCCGATCGCCGGCCACCTGCGCGCAAGCCTGCGAAGGCGCGGAACTGGTGCTGCACCAGGCGGCGCTGGGCAGTGTGCCGCGTTCGCTGGCCGACCCGGCCACCACCAACGCCGTGAACATCGACGGCTTCCTGAACATGCTGGTGGCCGCACGCGACGCCAAGGTGGGCCGCTTTGTCTACGCCGCCAGCAGCAGCACCTTCGGCGACCACCCCGCCCTGCCGAAAGTGGAAGACACCATCGGCAAGCCGCTGTCCCCCTATGCCGTCACCAAACTGGTGAACGAGCTGTACGCCGAGGTGTTCGGCCGCGCCTATGGTGTGCCTTGCATCGGCCTGCGCTACTTCAATGTCTTCGGACCGCGCCAGGACCCGGACGGCGCCTATGCGGCGGTGATTCCCACCTGGGTGTCGTCGCTCATTGACGGTCGCCCCGTCTTCATCAACGGCGACGGCAGCACGAGCCGCGATTTCTGCTTCGTGGCCAACGCCGTTCAGGCCAACCTGCTGGCGGCCTGCGTGCAGGACCCTGCGGCCGTTGGCCAGGTTTACAACGTGGCGGTGGGCGACCGCACCCGGCTGGACGAGTTGTACGGCCTGCTGAAGGAGCAGCTTGCGCCCCGTTTCGAGCATGTTCGCGCTGCGGAAGTGGTACTGCGGGACTTCCGTGCCGGCGACGTCATGCATTCGCAGGCCGACATCGGCAAGGCCGTGCGCCTGCTGGGCTATGAGCCGTCCCACCGCGTGCCGCAGGGGCTGGCGCTGGCCATGCCTTGGTACGTGATGCACGCCGCGCGGCGATGAGTGGCATTGCAGTGCGCAGGCCCCTGAGCTTGAAGCGCCATGTGTTGGCTTTGGCGGCATCGCTGGTGCTGGGGTCGCCCCTTCCCGCCGCGGCCGCGAATGACCCCAAGGCGGCCAAGTTTTACGAAGACGCGCTGGGGCGCTACCAGAAGAAGGATTTTGCGGGCGCTGTCATCCAGCTGAAGAATGCCCTGCAGATCGAGAAAGACCAGCTGGCCGTGCAGTTGCTGATGGGCAAGGCGCTGCTGGCCGACAACGACGTGATCGGTGCTGAAGTGGCCTTCAACGAGGCCTTGCGCCTGGGCGTGGACCGGGCCGAGGTGGTGGTGCCGCTGGCCCAGACCATGTTGGCGCAGGGCAAGCAGCAACTGGTTCTGGAACAACCCAAGTTCCTGCCACAGGGGCTGCCACGCGGCATCCAAATTCAATTGCTGCTGGTGCGCTCGTCGGCCCACACCGACCTGGGTGACATGCGCGAAGCGATGCGGACCATCGAAGAGGCCCGCGCCATCGATCCTGGTGCACCGGACTCCTGGATGGCCGAAACCATGCTGCGCATTCGCATGCGGCAGTTCAAGGAAGCCCACGCGGCGGCAGACCGCGCCATCGCCCTGGGACCGGGACAGGCGGAGCCGCTGTACCTGAAGGGCACGGTGTTTCATGCCCAGTCCCAGATCCAGCCGGCCTTGGAGCAATACGGCAAGGCGCTGAAACTGCAACCCGAGCACGGCGAAGCCCTTCTGGGACGCGCCGGCCTGCTGATGGACCTGGGTCGGCCCCAGGAAGCAGCACGTGACCTGGACGCGCTGCAGGCGCTGCTGCCCTCCGAGCCGCGTGGGGCCTACCTGCGCGCGCTGATTGCCGAGCAGAAAGGCGACAAGGCGGCCGCCAAGGCGGCACTGGCCGACATCACCAACCTGCTGGACCCGGTGCCGATGAACTTCATGCGCTACCGGCCGCAGATGCTGCTGCTGGGAGGCCTGGCGCACCATGGCCTGGCCAACAACGAAAAGGCCAAGCCCTACCTGGATGCGGTGCTGCGCCTGCACCCGCAAAGCTCGGTGGCCAAGCTGCTGGCACGCATTCACCTCAGCGAGAAAAACTTCGACAAGGCCGCCGACCTGCTGAGCACCTACCTCAAGGGGTCGCCCCAGGACGCGCAGGCCATGATGCTGCTGAGCGCCACCAACATGCAACTGGGCCGTCACGCGCGGGCCACCGCGCTGATGCAGGAGGCGTTGAAGACCCGCGACACGCCGGAGCTGCACACCATCCTGGGCATCAGCCTGATCGGTGGCGGGCGGCCCGACGCTGCGCTGACCGAACTCGAAGCCACCTTCCGCAAGGACCCGTCCCAAACGCACGCCGGCGTGGCCCTGGTGGGCCTGTACTTGAAGGCGGGCCAGCCGAAAAAGGCGCTGGCCGTGTCCGACAGCCTGGTCAAGCGGCAGCCTGGCCAGGCCGGCTTCCTGAACCTGCAGGGCATGTCGCGCGCCGAGACCGGCGACGCAGTCGGCGCACGCAACGCCTTTGAACAGGCGGTGAAGGCAGACCCGGCCTTCCCCTCGCCCCAGTTGAACCTGGCGCGCCTGGACAGCGCAATGCGCGCCTACGACGCAGCCGGGGCGCGACTGGAAAAGGTGCTCCAGGCCGACGACAAGAACGTCGAGGCGCTGATCGAGATGGGCTTGTTGGCCGAGCGCCGCGGCCGCGATGCCGACGCGACACGGTACTTCGCCAAAGCGGCCGACGTCAGTGCCAGCGCCGACCTGAAGCCGCTGCAGGCCTTGGTGGATCACCACCTGCGCGCAGGCCGGGCCGAGGCCGCGCTGGACGCCAGCAAGCGTTTGGTGGGCAAGGCGCCCGAAGACCTGTCGGCCATGCTCACCAGCGCCCGTGTGCTGCTGCTGAACAATGATGTCGTGAGGGCCAGGGGCACGCTGACCAATGCCACCCGCATCGCCAATTTCGACACCGCGGCCCAGGTGCGCATCGCCATGCTGCAGATCCAGGCCAGGGACCTGGCCGGCGCCCAGTACAGCCTGCAGAAGGGCTTGACCAGCGACCCGGCGAACCTGGAGGCCCTGGCCCTGCTGGCCGAGGTGGAGACGCGCCAAGGCGACCTGGTCAAGGCGGAACAGCACGCCCGCGAGGTTCTGGCCCGGTATCCCAAGTCGGCCGCTGGTTTTGGCCTGCTGGGCGACCTGGCCATGGCACGCGGCCAGGTCGCACCGGCCATCGAGTCCTACCGCAGGGCCCATCAGGTCGAATCGTCCAGCCGAACGCTGTTGCGCCTTTTCCAGGCGCTGGAAGGCCAGGAGCCGGCTGCCGCCCATCAGTTGGGCGAGCAATGGCTGAAGTCACATGCGCAGGACCGCCAGGCCCGCGCGGCATTGGCCGATGCCTACGCGCGAGCCGCCAACTACCCGGCCGCGCGTCGCCATTACGAACAACTGGTCAAGCAGACCCCCAAGGACGGCGCTGCGCTGAACAACCTGGCGAACCTGCTGCTGCTGATGAACGACCCGAGCGCGCTGCAGGTGGCTGAATCCGCGCTGGCGGCCATGCCAGGCAATGCCAATGCCATTGACACGGTGGGCTGGGCCTCGTTCAAGGCGGGCAAGACCGACCGCGCCCTGGCCTTGCTGCGCGATGCCCGCCTGCGCATGCCCGACAACCCGGAGATCCGCCTTCACCTGGCCACCGTGTTGGCCGCCAGCGGCCGCAAGGCCGAGGCGCGCGAGGAGTTTGAAGGGGTGGTTCGTGTGGGTCTGCCCTCGTCCGCCGTGGTGCAGGAAGCCCAGGCCCAGTTGAAAGCCCTGCGCTGAGCGAAGCCGGACCTGTTGGCTGACGTGTTGTGGCCAGGGCGCCCCGAAACAGCCAAGAAAAAAGGGCGCCCAAGGCGCCCTTTTGTCTTGCTGCTGCCGTGTCAGGTGGACGACTTCGCCGAACGGCGGCGAACCGACAGGCCGCCCAGCAGCGCCAGTGAAGCCAGGGCCAGGGTACCGGGAACCGGCACCTTCGTGACCGTGGCGTCGCGGGTGGCGACACCGTACAGCTTCACGTAGTCGAGCAGCGAATCCTTCGCCCCGCCACCGAAACCGGAGTTGTAGGCGCTGATCAGCCAGTAGCTGGAGGCAACGCTCGTGCTCTGGTTGACCGAGTAGGTGATCGACGTACCACCCGCCGCCGCAGCGGCGCCCACGGCGTCGGCATCGCCGGCGTTTTCAATCAATGCCCAACCGTCGACAGCGCCACCGGAGGTCATGTTGGCGCCGGTCTTGCCCTGAACGAAGGTGGACGGGGTGCTGGCCCCCTTGTAGGCCATCACCGTGATGTCCGCATCGGACGTCCACCAGCCGAGCGTCACCTTGTCCAGGATCACGTCGGCGTTGAACTTCAGCAGGACCATGTCCACGACGCCCGCGGTGCCCGGATCATTGTCGACCGCATGGTTAGGCGCCGTGACGCCGATGCCCTCGTTGCGGCTGGCGATGCCGAAGCCGGAACCGCCCTGGTTGGACAGGAAGGCGGTCTGGTAGGTGGTGCTGCCAGCCGAGGTCAACGCGCCCCAGGCTGAAACGTCAACCGAACCTGTGCCGACGCTGGCCGCGCAACGCCAGGTGTTGCCGAAGGTGTCCTTGTTGGTGGCCAATTGATTGGCCGCGGTGCCATTGCAGCCGCCCCCCAAGTTCCAGGTACTGGCCGCCATGGCCGAAGACCCCAGTGCGGCAAGTGCAGCCGATGCAACCAACTTGACCACATGCCCTGACATCATTTTGCGCATAGCCTGCCCCAAAGAATATTAGTGTGCTCATGACCACCGCGGCCCAACCCGAAAGGCCAGAAGCCCTGGATCGGTGCACATCGGCAAATCATCGCCAACGCAGTGTAGGGGAGGCCCCTTGGGGCGTCAGCACCCATTCGAGGGGGCGTCAGGCATACGTCAACAGCGGCAGCGCCCAGGTGCCAGTTGTACGATGCGGTACACCTTAAGAATCTCAAGCATGCGCCGTCTGTTGCCTGTGTGGCTGCGATCCAAATCCCGGGAAGATGGCCTGCCACCCAGGGCGCCGGCGGCCTGTTCATCGTCGAACGAAGCCTCATCGGCTTTCCACCGCGACCGCCCGTTTCGGCTGGCGAACCTCATCCTGGCGCTGTCCATGGTTTGCGGTTCAGCCGCGCTGGCCGGACCTGTCGCCCCGGGTGAGAGCAAAGGCCTTCGCGGCGGGCCCTTGAATTTCGGGGAACCCTCGCAGGCGGGTGCTGACGCGGCCCAGGCTGCCGCGTCCGCGCCGGACCAGGGCGTCAGCCAGGAGTCGGCCCGTGTCGATGCGCTGCAAGGCAGCCCCTCGAAGCACAGCGCCACGGGCAAGTTGCTGGAAGAACTGCGGGAACAGGCGGGCATCTCGCAGCCGTCCCCGGCACCGCGGACAGCCCGGCCCGACCCGGCGAAGACCAAGCCGGGCGACATGCAAGCCCTGCCCGCCCGGGCGGCCAGTGCGGCAGTTGTCGAACTGGACCCGGACATGAAAGAAGCCCTGAAGTCGGCGCGTGACTGGGTGCATGACACCTTGCCCAGCGGCACATTGCCCAGTGGCCCTCCCGTAGAGCGCAGTGCCGCAGAACGACAGGCCGCCCCGCCGATCGCACACGAGCCTGAAGACCAGGCAACGGCGGCGCGCTTGGCGGCCCAACTGCGCGGAACCGAAACCCTCGGGCCGGGTGAGCCGCCGACACACGATGCCACCGTGCCGATCCTGAACCTGGTGGCGGAGACCTTTCGAGCACTTCGTGACCTGGGGTCCAACCCGATCACCTGGGTTGTGCTGGCCCTGTTGATCCTGGGCCGAATCGTGGTCGCGGTCGCCAGCATCCGGAACCGCCGCCTGAGTCGCCCGCAGCGGCGTGCCGCGAGTCCGGGTCGCGCCGCCCGGCGGCCCCGTACCAAAGGGGCAGACAACTCAGCCTAGGGCTTCAGCGCGGACCCGTCCCCGCAGGTCGCCCAGTGCCAGGGCCAGGCCGATCACCAACAGCAGCAGGAATGCCGGGCGACCCGTGTCAAGCACACTGGACACCAGGCCCACCAGCGCCGCACCGGACAGGGACGCGGCCAAGAAGGCCGCCTCAGGCAGTCCATGGCGCGCCCATTCGGAGCAGCAACGGAACGCCAGCAAGCCGCCGAGGGCCAGCGCGAACAGGCCGGCCGGGCCCCTCTCAATCAGGCTCTCTAGATAGAGGTTGTCTATGTGCCAGGGCGTGAACACGCCTGAAGCCAAGGCCATCCAGTGATCCGGTCCCCTTTCGAACCTGCCATTGCGCAGCAACTGACCTTGTTCGCTGCCGAACAATTGAAGGTTGTGCAGGCGAACTGATCGATCCTCGTCGAGCACGGTCACCTGAAACACCGCCTGCCGTGGCGCCCACGCCAGACCACGGGTGAGCTTTGATCCTTTCAGGTCCACCGCCACATGCTGCCAGGCCCGATCACCCGGCTGAAGGCGCAACCAACGCAGCTGGCAACGCCGCTCGTACAGCAGATGCAATTCGCAGACCGACAGGCCCAGGTCCGTGCGTTGGCGAACTTCGATGTCCAATTCAACGCGATAAGACTGTCGGTCCTGCAGCGCAATCCGTTGGCTGAGGGCGAACTGCCCGGCCAGCGCGCGACGGGTCTTGGGGCCCGACAGCACCGCCACCTGCCCTTGGGTGGGCCCCGGCTCGAGTGCCAGTGCCCCCGAAAACTCGTAGCCCGGCGCGAAGCGTGTCAGGTGGGCCGGCAATCGGCCCAGGCCGATGCCGGTCACCCGATCCAGCGGGTCGTGCAGCAATTGCACGCCCTGGGTCCAGTGGGCCCACCGGTCGCTGAAGTCGCGGTCAACCTGCTTCAGGCGGTCGACGAGGAAGGTGCCAAAGCCCAGGACAGCCAAGATTTCCACCACCAAGGCCGCGGCCAGCGCGCGACCAGCGGCCAAACGCCAGGCTTGTGGACTGCTGCCGCGCCGAGCCCAAGCGGCCAAGGCGGCCAAGGCCACCAAACCGGCCACGCCGGCCCCGGCCCAAGCCCATGCGGCGTAGCCCCCCACCACCGCGAGGGCCGCCAGTGCCGTGGCGCCCATGGCCGCCCCGCTGCGGCGCAGGAACGGCAGGCCAGGTGGGCCCGGCCACAGCAGCCAGGCCAACAGGGGCAGCGGTGCCAGCGCTGCGGCGTAGACGCCACGTGAAAAGGTCGTGAGGCAGGCATAGCCTGCTGCCACGGCCAACGCGGCCGCTGGAATCCACGTCCAGGGCGACCTGGCGGCCCACACGGCCCACACCACGAAGGGCATCGCCAAGGCCAGGTAGGCATCGATCGCCGCGCCGCCGACGTGCATTTCCCAGAACAGGCCGACAGCCCGATAGGGTCGCGAAAAGTCGAACAGTCCCACCATGGCCAGCCGTTCCCACGCCACGGCCAACGCCACCACAGCCACTCCCAGCGTGATGCCCAGGGCCAACCGCCTGACACTGCGGCGTGCGTCGGCCTGCACCTGGGCCCTCAGGATGGGCCACAGCAAGATCAGCAACACAACGGGCTTGACCGCCAGCAGCGCGGCCATGCTGTCGGTGTGCTGCGTATGAAAGGCCGGCTTGAAGCCCCCGCTGTCGGCGATGCCCCGCGCCAGCGCCACCCCGCTGGCGGCGATGAACGTGAGCGCGGCCAGGGCCAGGTACCGCGACAATGGCGGCCCACCGGGGCGCGGCGTGCGTGCCAGCCGAAACAGGCCGCCGGCAGCGCCGGACAGCACCACCAGGTCGAACTCGCTCAGCGCGGTCCAACCCGTCCAGGGCGACAGGTCGGCCCAGGGCAGGCAGGCCACCACCACAGGAAGGATGAGCCCGGGCCAGCGCCATGCCGCGCAGGTCCAGACCAGCAGCAGGACCGGCAAGGTGCGCGGCCACAGGGGATGGCACCAGGCGGCTCCCAGCGCCAGGCCCATCGCCAGCAGCGCCATCCATGCGTGGGCCAGCGTCCGGACCATGGGCCTGGGCGCCTGGCGGGTCAATGTCAGACCAGCACTTCAGTGCAGGGCGGGTGACCCAGAAAGGCCTGCGGGCTGGCGCTGGCGCCATAGGCCCCCGACTGGAAGATCACCACCAGGTCACCCTCCCCGGCCGGCACCAACGCCATGCGCTCGGCCAACAGGTCCAGCGGGGTGCACAAGGGCCCGACCACCGACACCACTTCGGCGCCTGCGCCCCCTGGCCGGCTGACGGCGGCCGGGTAGTTCTTGCGCAGCACCTGGCCGAAGTTGCCGGATGCCGAGAGGTGATGGTTCAGCCCGCCGTCGGTCACCAGAAAAACCTGACCGCGTGAGACCTTGCGGTCCAGCACGCGCGTGACGTACACGCCCGCCTCGCCCACCAGGTAGCGGCCCAGTTCGATCACCAGTTCCGCGCCCGGCATGTCCTTGGCGGCTCGTTCGGCCAGCGCGTGCAGGTTGACGCCGATGGGCGCTGGATCCAGCCGCTGCTCACCCGGAAAGTAAGGGATGCCGAAGCCACCGCCGAGGTTGAGGAAGCGGACCGGTCCGGGCGCCGACCCGGCCAGGCGAAGCGCCAGTTCGTAGCCCTTGCACTGGGCCTCGCAGATGGACTCGGCGCGCAGGTTCTGCGAGCCCGCGAAGAGGTGAAAGCCTTCGAATTGCAGCCCGGCGGCGGCCATCGCCTGCAGCACGGCGGGCACCTGTTCGACATCGATGCCGAACTGCTTGGGCCCGCCGCCCATCTTCATGCCGGAGCCTTTGAGTTCGTAGTCCGGGTTCACGCGCACCGCCACCCGGGCCGGCAGGCCAAGCGCCTGGCTGATGCCGGCCAGCAGCCGCACTTCGCGCGCCGACTCCAGGTTCAGCAGCACGCCGGCCGCCACGGCCTGGCGAAGTTCGGCCTCGCGTTTGCCCGGACCGGCGAAACTGACCTCGTGCGGATCCGCGCCGGCATCCAGCGCCACCTTCAACTCGCCGGCCGAGGCCACGTCGATGCCGTCCACCAGCCCGGCCATCAAGGCCACCACGGCTGGCATGGGGTTGGCCTTCATCGCATAGTGCAACTTCACCGCGGCCGGCAACAGCGCCCGCAACTCGGCCACACGCCGGCGCAGCAGGCTGCGGTCGTAGGCGTAGAACGGGGTCTGGCCGACGCGCTCGGCCAGGCGCGACAACGGCATGGCGCCAACGGTCAGTTCACCGTCGCGCCACTCGAATTGCGACATCGGCGCATGCACCGGCGGCAAGCGAAGCGCAGGCGCCGCGGTCTGTTCTGGTGCGCTGCCCTCGCTCATACGCTGCGTCCTTCGGCCCATTGTTGCGACAAGGCCTTGCGGTCGATCTTGCCATTCGGGTTGCGCGGCAGCGGCCCGGCCACCACCTGCACACCTTGCGGCACCATGTAGGCGGGCATGCGCTGTTTGCATTCGGCCAGCAGCGCCGCCACGTCCAACGTGTCGGCCCCGATGGGCGGCGTGGCCACCACCTGGATGGCCTGCCCCAGCGCCGGGTGGTCCACGCCGAAGGCCGCACACTCGCCGACACGCTGGGTGGCGTAGAGCACTTCTTCCACTTCGGTGGGGCTGACCCGGTAGCCGGAGGTCTTCATCATCTCGTCACGCCGACCGATGAAATAAAGAAAGCCCTCGGCATCGCGCCGCACCGTGTCGCCCGAGAACACGGCCACTTCCTGCAACTGCAGCCCGGACTCGCGCCCGCCCACGCCCACCGGCAGGGGCCGGTAGCGCTCGGCGGTCTTCTCGGCGTCGTTCCAGTAGCCCTGGCCCACCAGGGCGCCGCGGTGCACCAGTTCGCCGGGCTCGTCGGGCGCGCATTCGGTGCCGTCCTCGCGCAGCACCAGGATCTCGGCATTGGGAATGGCCTTGCCGATGGAGTCAGGGCGGCGGTCCACCTCTTCGGGCGGCAGGTAGGTCGAGCGGAACGCTTCGGTCAGGCCATACATCAGGAAGGGCCGGGCGGCGGGAACGCGCGCACGAAGCTGCTGCAGCGTTTCGCGCGGCATGCGCCCACCGGTGTTGGCGAAATAGCGCAGGTGGGCGCCGATTTCGGCCGGCCATTCCAGTTGCGTGAGCTGGATGTACAGCGGCGGCACCGCGGTCAGGCCCGTGACCCGCTCGCGCACCATGGCCTTGAGCACGTCGCGCGGCAACAGGTAGTTCAGCAACACCACCCGCGCGCCAGCGTGGAAGCCGGTGGTCAACTGGCTGAACCCGGCATCAAAGCTCAGCGGCAGGGCCGCCAGCAAGGTGTCGGCGCTGTGATTTTCCAGGTAGCCGGCCACGCTCTTGGCGCCGGCAACCATGTTGCGGTGGCTCAGCACCACCCCTTTGGGGCGACCTGTGGAGCCACTGGTGTAGAGGATGGCCACCAGGTCGTCGTCGATCACCCGGTGGACCGGCGCCGCTTCGGTCGCCAGCAGGTCCTTCCAATCCAGCAGGCTCATGCCCGCGGGCAACTGCGGCGGCTGCGCCGGCCGCTCGGTCAGCACCACATGGCGCACCGAAGGGCATTGGCCCAGCACGGGCATCAGCAGCCCCAGGCGCTCCTGTGACGTGACCAGCACCCGCACATCGCAGTCGCGGGCGATGTAGGCCACCTGCTCGGCCTTGAGCAGCGGGTTCATGGGAACCATGACCCCGCCCGCGGCGGGTGCGGCGAAGCTGGCGATGACCGTCTCGAAACGCTTTTCCAGGTAAATGCCCACGCGCTCGCCGCGGCGCAGACCCAAGGCGGCCAGGCCGCCAGCAGCCGAGCGCACCGCGGTTTCCAGCGGGCCATAGGCCAGATGAGCCGCTCCCGAAGTCAGGGCCGGGGCCTCGGGGGCGCGACGGGCGGCTTCGTAGATCAGTTCGTGCAGCAGGCTGGCGTCGGGCATCGCGATCGGGGAGATGATGGCTTGGCGGCGTACGTGGCTGCGCTGTGGCGTGCCAGGTCGCTGGATCCAGCGGGCGAATGTAGCGCAAGCACCCTGGCACCGGCCTGCCAGAACGTGACGTACTGCGCGCGACCCACCGCCACCCTGTCCGGGAGCCACCGGCTCAGGGGGTGAACACACGCCCGTGGCAGGTTCGCTTTGGCATACTGCGCACGCCCATGACCCACACCCATTTCCCGCACTCCTTGCCGGAGGTGCCCGGCTTCGCGCGGGACCGCCAAGGCAAGCCCGTCATCGGATTGGACAATGCCAGCCTGTACGCCTGGGGCCACCTCCTGCGCAGCACCGAGCAACTGATCCTGGACCTGTTCGGTCGCGGCCTGCTGTCAGGCACCACCCACACCTGCCTGGGTCAGGAACTGTGCCAATTGGCGGTGGTGCGAGCCCTGGACCACGCGGACGACGTGGTGCTGTCCAATCACCGCAACCACGGCCACTTTCTCACCTACAGCGGCCATTTCGTCGGCCTGGTGGCCGAAATCATGGGTCGCGAAGCCGGCGTCTGCCGCGGCTACGGCGGCAGCCAGCACATCGCCTACCGCCACTTCCACAGCAACGGCGTGCAGGCCGGCATGACCGCCATCGGCACCGGCCTGGCGCTGCAACGCCGCCGCGACCACAGCCCGGCGCTGGTGGCCATCATGATCGGCGACGGCACGCTGGGCGAGGGCCTGCTGTACGAGAGCATGAACCTGGCATCGATCTGGCGGGCGCGCGTGCTGTTCGTGGTCGAGAACAACGGCATCGCGCAGACCACCGAGACCCGTCACACGCTGGGCGGCAGCATCGCGGCGCGCGGGCAGGCCTTCGGGCTGAACACCTGGCAGCTGGACGATGCCGATCCCGAGTTCGCGGCCCGGGTGCAGGACGTCGTGCGGCAGATGCGCGACGGCGACGGTCCCGGCATGCTGATCGTCGACACCGGCCGCCTGGGTCCGCACAGCAAAGGCGACGACCTGCGCCCGGCCGCCGAACGCGACCGCATCGCCGCGCGCGACCCGCTGGCGGCCCTCGGCAGGCGCCTGCCCGAATCCGAACGCGTGGCCATCGAGGCCCGCAACCAGGCCTTCATCGGCACGGTGGAGGCGGCGGCGATGGCCTCGCCGGAGTCGCGCTTCGACGAAGTGCCCTGGCATTGCCTGCGCCCGGCCCAGCCCGGGTCGGCCGTGCCTGCCCAGCCCGCCAGCGCGGCCAACGTGCGCGCCGCCATCAACGCGGGCCTGCGGTCCCTGCTGGAACATGCACCGGCCACGGTGCTGCTGGGCGAGGACCTGCACGAACCCTACGGCGGCGCCTTCAAGGTCACGGCCGGCTTGTCCGAAGCCTTCAGCGGGCGCGTCATTTCCACGCCCATCAGCGAGGCCGGCATCACCGGCGCTTCCATTGGCCTGGCGCTGGCCGGGCAACGGCCGCTGGTGGAAATCATGTTCGCCGACTTCGTGTCGTTGAGCATGGACCAGCTCTACAACCACGCGGTCAAGTTCCCCGGCATGTTCCCCGATTGCGCCGTGCCGATGGTGCTGCGCACCCCCTGCGGCGGCCGGCGCGGCTATGGCCCCACCCACAGCCAGAGCGTGGAGAACCTGTTGGTGTCGGTACCCGGGCTGACGGTGCTGTACGGCAGCCACCGGCACAACGTGGGCCAGTTGCTGGTGGATGCCAGCGCCCGCTGGCCGAACCCGACGGTGTTCCTCGAACACAAGCTGCTCTACGGCGAAGCCCAGGACCCGGGCGACTACGTGACCTTGCCGCCCGACCCGGACGACCTCGGCGCCGCGCTGTTTCCCACCCTGCGCGGCGGTGATGCCGATGCCGACCTGGCGATCGTCAGTTTCGGCGGCATGTTGCCGGTGGCGGAGCGGGCGGCGCAGCGTTTGCGCGATGAAGAAGAACTGGCGGTGCAGTTGATCGCGCCTTCTTTGCTGTCGCCGCTGCCGCGCCAGACCCTGCTGGCCGCGCTGATGCAGGTTCCCCGCATCCTGGTGGTGGAAGAGTCGCACCACGAGCATGGCGTGGGCGCCGAGTTGCTCGCCAGCCTGGCCGAGGCGGGCTACACTGGTTCGACACTGCGCGTGGGCATGCCGCCGGTGCCGATTGCCGCTGCACGCAGCCTGGAGGCAGCCCAACTGCCCGACGAAAATTCCGTGGTCGCCGCCGCCCTGGCGCTGGTCTGAACACCGACCGCAACACGGGCCCAGCCCTCCACCCAGATGCCTGTCTCCATCCACGTTCCCCGAATCAACAACAACGACGACGAGGTCCGCCTCGCCGAACTGCGCATCGCCGTGGGCGAAGCCGTGCAGGCAGGCCAGGTCGTCGCCGCCGTCGAGACCGACAAGGCCACGGTCGACGTGGAAGCGCCATCGGCCGGTTTCGTGCTGGCCATCCAGGGCGAGGTCGATGCCCGCCTGCGCGTGGGCAGCGTCCTGGTCTGGCTCGGCGCCACCGCCGACGAAGCCGTGCCGGTGCAAGCCGCATCGGCCACCGGCATGGCATCGGCAGGCGCCGGCCAAGCCGGCCGGCCGACGGCCAAGGCCATGGCGCTGCTGCGCCAGTACGGCCTGGCGGCCGAGGCGGTGCGCGCCAGCGCTGATCGCCTGAGCGCCGACGACGTCCTGCGCCATGCCCAGGCCCTGGGCCTGCAACCGCGCGCGGCCGGTGCGGCCGCGGCGCCAGCACCTGCCACGGCGTCCCGACCGGAAGTTGCCGGCACGGCCCGGCCGTTGCTCAGCCACGAACGCGGCATGCTGCACACCGTCTGCTGGCAGCGTGATTCGGCGGTGCCCGGCTACCTGGAACTGGCCTGTGACCACCCGGCCTGGGAACGGCACGCCGCCGAGGTCGGGCGCGCCCAGCAACTGCTGCTGAACCCGCTGCTGCCCTTGATGGCCTGGCGGCTGGTGCAACTGGCCGCGGCCAGCCCACGCCTGAACGCCACCATCGTGCAGGAGCAGCGCCTGGAGTACGACAGCGTCAACCTGGGCTTCACGGTACAGGCCGGGGACGTGCTTTACCTGGCGGTGGTGCGGGACGCCGCGGCGCTGGACGAAACCGCCTTTGTGCAAAGGCTGGTGGACCTGCAGCGGCGCGCCGCGGCGCACAAGTTGGAACCGCAGGAACTCAGTGGCGCCACGATCGGCTTTTCCAGCATGTCACGCTGGAAGGTCAACCGCCATGTGCCCATCCTGTCGCCGCACACCGCGCTGATGGTGGCCCACACCGTCACACCCGAAGGCCAGTGCGTGCTGGGTGCCACCTACGACCACCGTGTGCTGCACGGGGGCGAAGTGGCGGTGCTGCTGCGCAAGCTGGCCACGCCGCCCTCGGCGGCCTGAGCCCCCCTTTTGAGACGTTGTTCGGCCCAGCGGCCGAAGGAGACCAGCCATGAACCTGGACGCTGCCGCCATCGAAGCGGAGATCAAGACCCGCATCATGGCCATCGCCGAGCAACTGGGCGACGACGCCAGTGACCTGCAGCCCGAGGAGATCATCCCCGCCACCGGCCTGATCGACTCGGCCGGCCTGCTGGAACTGATCGCCTGGTTCGAGGCCACCTACGACTTCAGCATTCCGCCGGCCGACCTGACCATCGACAACCTGGGCTCGATGCGCGACATGGCGAACTACCTGCGGCGACGCAAGGGCCTGAACTGACGCCTGCGCACGCCGGCCCGCCGCCGTGATCACCACGCCCCTGTTCCTGGACACCGCCGGTGGGCGGTGCTTCGCCGTGCACCACCGGCCCGAAAACGCTGCCGACACGCGCGGGCAGGTGCTGTGCGTGCTGCCGTTCAACGAGGAAATGAACCGTTGCCGCAGCATGGTCACGCTGCAGGCCCGTGCGCTGGCCGAGCAGGGCTTCGGCACCTTGGTGGTCGACCTGTTGGGCACCGGCGACAGCGAAGGTGAACATGGCCAGGCCCGCTGGTCGGCCTGGCTGCACAACCTGCGCGACGCGTCGCGCTGGCTGGATGCCCAGCCCGGGCCCCGCCGTGTGATCTGGGGCATCCGGCTGGGCGCCATCCTGGCGGCGCAACTGCATGCCGAACGCAACGACGCCAACACCGCCCTGCTGCTGTGGCAGGCCGTGGCCGACGGCAAGACCCACCTGACGCAGTTCCTGCGCGTGCGCATCGCCGCGAACATGGACCGCCCCGAATTGCCCAAGGAAACCAACGCCACGATGCGGGCGCAATGGCAGGCCGGCCAGTCGGTGGAGGTGGCGGGCTACGAGATCCACCCGGACCTGGCCGCGGCCATCGACGAGGCCAAGCTGACGGCGCATTCGCTGCCCGCGGGCACGTCCGTGCTGTGGCTGGAAAACGCGGTCGGCGACCCGCCGGGGCCCACCCCGGCCAGCCAGGCACTGCTGCAGCGCTGGCCCGGGCCAGCTTGCCGGGGCGAGTTGCAGGTGTTTGACGGTCCGGCGTTCTGGCAGGTGCATGAGCGGGTGCTGGCGCCCCAGGCGATAGACCGAAGCATGCAATGGCTGAAAGCTTGGGCAGCGGCATGAACACGTCCACCGAACAGGCCCTGGCCTTCAATTGCGCCGGCCAAACGCTGCTGGGCATCCTGCACCGGCCCGCCCAGCCGCGGCCGCGGGGCGTGCTTGTCGTCGTGGGCGGTGGGCCGCAGTACCGCGTGGGCGGCCACCGGCAGCTCACGCTGTGGGCGCGCCGGCTGGCCGCGGAGGGCCACCCGGTGCTGCGCTTCGACTACCGGGGCATGGGTGATGCCCAGGGCGACTTCCAGGGTTACCTGGCGGTGGACGACGACATCCGCTGCGCCGTGGATCGGCTCTGCGCCGAGGTGCCGGACCTGCAGGACGTGGTGCTCTGGGGCGAATGCGACGGCGCATCGGCCATCTTGCTGTATGCCGCGCGCGACCCGCGGGTCAAGGGCGTGGTCCTGCTCAATCCCTGGGTGCGCACCGAAGCGCTGCAGGCCCAGACCGTGCTGCGCCACTATTACCTGCAGCGTCTGTTGCAGCCCAGCCTGTGGAAGAAGGTTCTGTCGGGCCAGTTCAACCTGGCTGGCTCGGTGCGCTCCGCTTGGGGCCTCGTGCGCCAGGCGCGCAAGGCGGGTGCGTCGTCCTCGCCCCCGGGCGGACCGAGTGCCGGTGGCGAGGCCATTTCCCGCGCCCTGCCCTTGACCGACAGCCTGCTGCTGGGACTTCAACGCTTCCGGGGCCGCGTGCTGTTGGTGATGAGCGGCCGGGACTTCATCGCCCGCGAATTCGACCAACTGGTTCAAGCGTCACCCGCCTGGCAGCAAGCCCTGGCCGAGCGCCAGACCGAGCGGCACGACCTGCCCGAGGGCGATCACACCTTCTCGTCCGCCGCGCTGCGGGGCCAGGTGATCGACTGGGGCCTGCAGTGGCTGCGCCGCTGGTAGGCTCGCGCGCTTGCCAAGAACGCCAACACACCACATGGCCCGCCCCACGATCGAGCCCGTCACCGACGTCCTCTTGCCGGACTTCGCACGCTTCCTGCATGAGCACCTGATGCCGTCGCGCTCGCCGCAGGAATGGGCTGCCGGCCTGAGCACGAACTGGTGCACCGACGCGCCCAACCACGGCTTCGCACTGATGGACGAAGGTCGCATCGTCGGCGGCATTGGTGCCTACTATGCCGATCGGCTGATAGACGGCCAGCCAGAGCGCTTCTGCAACATCACCAGTTGGTGCGTGCTGGAAAGCCATCGCCAGCAGAGCATGCGGCTGGCCATGACCGTGGTCGGCCAGAAGGGCTGGCACTTCACTGACTTTTCGCCCACCCAGGTGGTGGCCGGTACCCTGCAGTTCCTGAAGTTCAAGCCGCTGGACGAACGGCAGGTGGTGGGCTTGAACCTGCCCTGGCGGTCGTGGGGTGGTCCGAGATGCATCGCCGATCCCGATGCCATCGATGCCGCCCTGGCAGGAACACCGCAGCAACGCGTCTACCGAGACCATCGCGGCTTTGCCTGGCTGCAGCATGTGCTGGTCGGGCACCCTGGCCAGTGGTGCCATGTCGTCTACAAGCGCCGCAGCTACAAGCGCTTGCCCAGCGCACACCTGATCTACGCCAGCGACCCCGCGATGCTGCGGCAGGGTTGGCGTGCACTGGGCGGCCACCTGCTGGCACGCGGGCTGGTCAGCACCCATGTCGAGTTCCGCCTGCTCGGTGAAACGCCCTGGCCCTCGGCGGTGCGTTCGGGCTTCAACCCCAAACTGTTCCTCAGCAATACGCTGCAGCCGGGGCAGATCGACTACCTCTACTCCGAATCGGTGGCGCTGGACCTGTGAACACCCTGCCTGAACAGCCCAGCCGCCGCACCGTGCTGCTTGTCGCCTACCACTACCCGCCGGTGGCGGGCAGCAGCGGCATTCAGCGCACGCTGAAGTTCTCGGCCTACCTGCGCGAACATGGCTGGGAGCCCATCGTGCTGACGGTGGATCCAAAAGCCTACGAACGCGTGGACGACGGCCAGATGGCGGACATTCCGCCCGGCCTGAAAGTCGCACGGGCCTTTGCGCTGGACACCCGGCGTCACCTGTCGTGGCGTGGCCGCTACCTTCGCGGCATGGCCATCCCCGACCGTTGGGTCAGTTGGTGGCCGGCCGGCGTGTGGCGGGGGCTTCAGCTCATCCGCCAGCACCAGCCGGTTGCGCTGCTGTCGACCTTCCCGATTGCCACCGCGCACCTGATCGGTCTGACACTGGCCAGGCTTTCCGGCCGGCCCTGGATTGCCGACTTCCGCGACAACATGACCGACGCCGATTTTCCGCGCGACCCCTGGACCTGGCACTTCAACCGCTGGCTCGAGGGCGCCGTGGTGCGCCGCGCAGACATTTCGCTGTTCACCACACCGGGTGCCAAGCGGATGTACGCCGAGCGCTACCCTGACGTGGCGGCCGAGCGCTGGGCGATCGTGGAAAACGGCTTCGACGAAGAGAACTTCAGCCAGGCCGAAAACGGCCTTGTCCGCCAACCCCTGGGTGCAGCCGGGCAACTGACGCTCATCCACAGCGGACTGCTGTACCCGCAGGAACGCGATCCGCGTCCCTTCTTCGCGGCGGTGGCCGCGCTGAAGCAAGCCGGCACGATCGACAGTTCGGGACTGCGCATCGTGCTGCGCGCCACGGGCAGTGACGACCTCTATGCGCCGGTGCTGCGCGACCATGGCATTGCCGACATCATCGAACTGGCCCCGCCGGTAGGCTATCGCGCGGCCCTGGGCGAAATGCTCTGTGCCGACGGCCTGCTGCTGTTCCAGGCGGCCATGTGCAACCACCAGATCCCCGCCAAGCTGTACGAGTACCTGCGTGCCGGCCAACCCATCCTGGCCCTCACCGACCCGGCCGGGGACACCGCAACCACGCTTCGCCATGCCGGGCACGACAACATTGTCGACCTGGCCCGGCAGGACGATATTCAACGGGGGTTGGGGCAGTTCATCCGCACGCTGCGCGACGGCTCGGCCACGCGCACGCCACCGTCTGCGGCCCAGTTGCATTCCCGCAGGTCCCGCACCGCCGAACTGGCGGTGCTGCTGAAGCGTTTGGCGGATGCGCCTCGCTGAGCGTTGCGGCCCGGGCTGACCTCAGCCCTCCAGCTTGCCCGCCACGAAGGATCGCAGTGTGCCCACGGTGGCAAACAGCGAGCCGTCGATTTCCTCGTCGTCCACCACCAGGCCGTACTGGTCCTCCAAGGCCGTCAGCAGGGCCACCACGCCCATCGAATCGAGTTCGGGCAATGCGCCCATCAGGGGCGTGTCGTCGTTGAACGCTGCCGTGCGGCCCTCGAGGTTGAGCGTTTGGTCGAGCAGCGCGAGCAACTGGGGGGTGGTGATCATGGGAGGGGCCTGACACAGGGGTGCAACCGGCCGAAGGGCGCGGCCTCGACAGTTATGATAGTGGACCCTCAGCCCCTGGCATGAGGGGGGCCGCCACAGGGTGAACGTGACGTTTTACCTTGTTCGAAGCCCATGCCCTGATTACGCTGGCCTGCCGTCGCCGGATTCCAGACCGCTGCAGCTGCGCTGCCTGGCCGTTGACGGTCGATCACGGCCCCACCGGGCCCTGCACCACGGGCCCAGCCCGCACCAAGCCACACCCCGCACCCCATGAACATCAGCATCTTCGGCCTCGGCTACGTCGGCGCAGTCTCCCTGGCCTGCCTGTCGCGCGACGGGCATCGCGTCGTCGGCGTCGACATCGACCGCAGCAAGCTTGACCTGATCGCCGCCGGCAAGACGCCGGTGGTCGAGGAGGGCATGGTCGACCTGATGCAGAAAGTGGCCACCAACGGCTTGGTGAGCGTGACCACCGACGTCGAACTGGCGGTGGCCCAGACCGACATCTCCCTGGTCTGCGTCGGCACGCCCTCGGCCGCCAACGGCAGCCAGGACCAGACGGCCGTGCTGCGGCTGGCCGAAAGCATGGGACGCGCCATCGCCGCCAAGAGCACACCGCACGTGGTGGTGTTTCGCTCCACCCTGGTGCCGGGCACGGTGGAGGATGTGCTGCGCCCCCTCATCGAACGCCACTCGGGCAAGCGCGACGGGGTCGACTTCTTCCTGTGCTTCCAGCCCGAATTCCTGCGCGAAGGCTCCTCGATCCGCGACTACGACAAGCCGCCGTTCACCGTGGTCGGTGCCAATCACCCGCACCCCGTGGAGCAACTGCGCGCCTTGTTCGGCCATCTGCCCTGCAAATTCATCCAGACCTCGGTGCGTTCGGCCGAGATGATGAAGTACTGCTGCAACAACTTTCACGCGCTGAAGATCACCTTCGCCAATGAAACGGCGCGCCTGTGCGCCGCGCTGGGCGTGGACCCCTTCGAGGTGATGGACCTGGTGTGCCAGGACACACAGCTGAACATCTCGCGCGCCTACCTCAAGCCCGGCTTCGCGTTCGGTGGGTCCTGCCTGCCCAAGGACCTGCGCGCCACCAGCTACCTGGCCAAGACCCGGGATGTGAAGGTGCCGATGCTTTCAGCGATCCTGGATTCGAATGAAGATCACCTGGATCTGGCCTTCGACCACGTCATGGCGTCCGGCTGCCGGCGCGTCGGGTTTGTCGGCCTGTCCTTCAAGACCGGCACCGACGACCTGCGGGAAAGCCCGCTGGTGGCGCTGGCCGAGCGCCTGATCGGCAAGGGCGTGGCACTGAGCGTGTACGACCCCGAAGTGCACCTGGCGCAGTTGCTGGGTGCCAACCGCCGCTATGTCGAAACCCACCTGCCGCACATCGGCCAGTTGCTGAAGGCCGACCTGGCCGAAGTGATCGCTGCGTCGGAATTGCTGGTGGTGGGTCTGTCCGATGCGCGTGTGCACGAGACCCTGGCGGCGCATTGCCGACCCGACCAGCAGGTGTTGGACCTGATCCAGTTGCCCAACCGCGGCGCCATCCGCGCGCCGGTGACCGGTCTGTGCTGGTAAGTGGCCGGACCGGCACGGGGCGTTGGAACCATGCCGCCCGGCGCCAGCCTGTCCGCCCGGCCCCTCCCCTCGACGCCGAGGGTGTGCGTGGTCGGTCCGCTGCCGCCGCCTTCAGGCGGCATGGCCAATCAATGTGAGCAGTTGGTTCGGCTGCTGCGCGCCGAAGGCGTGGCGGTTGAACTGGTGCGCAACAACGCGCCCTACCGTCCGGCCTGGGCCGGCCGCCTGCCCGTGCTGCGCGCGCTTTTCAGGCTGCTGCCCTACCTGTGGCAACTCTGGCGCGCCGCCGGCCGCAATGACGTGCTGCATGTGCTGGCCAATTCCGGCTGGGCCTGGCACCTGTTCGCGTCGCCAGCGGTCACGGTGGCACGTTGGCGCGGACGCGCGGTCATCGTCAACTACCGCGGTGGGCTGGCCGACAGCTTCCTGGCCAAGGCACCGCGGCACGTGGTGCGACAACTGCAGAGCGCACAGCTTCGCGTCACGCCCTCCGTATTTCTGCAGCGCGTGTTCGCACGCCATGGTTTGGACGCCCAGGTGGTACCCAACATCATCGACCTGGCTCGTTTCATTCCCCGCGGCCCCGCCGCGTTCGGCCAGTCACCCCACCTGGTGGTCACCCGCAACCTGGAGCCGATCTACGACATCCCGACCGCGCTGCGCGCCTTCGCGCTCATCCGGGAACGCTTTCCCGCAGCGCGGCTCACAGTGGCCGGCAGCGGGCCGGAGTTGCAGGCACTGCGCGAGTTGGCGGCCCAATTGGGTGTGGCCGATGCGGTGGCGTTCCCGGGTCGCATCGACAATGCCCGCATCCCTGACCTGTATGCGTCGGCCGACTGCATGCTGAACCCGACCACCGCCGACAACATGCCCATCTCCATCCTGGAGGCCTTGGCCAGCGGCGTCCCGGTGGTCAGCACCGATGCCGGCGGCATCCCTGACCTGGTGGAGCACGGTCGCACGGCGTGGTTGTCGCCGGTGGGTGATGCCAAGGCCCTGGCGGCCGGCGCCCTGCGAGTGTTGGGCGATCCGGCCATCGCCGCACACCTGCGTGAGCAAGGCCTGGCCGAGGTGCAGCGCTACGCCTGGCCCCAGGTGTTCGGGCAATGGCGCAATGCCTACCAGCGCGCGGTGGCCATGGGACAAGCGGCATGAAACCCTACACCGCCCTGTGCAGCCACTTGTTGTTCCCTCTGCACGAACGCCTGAAAGGCCACGATTCGGTCGCCATGCGCCGACGCTTGGAAACCAGCCAGTGGTGGTCCGCCGACCAGCTGGAAGCCGACCGCGTGCAACGCCTGCGCGCATTCCTGGTCGACATCGGCCGCCATGTGCCCCACTACCGGGCCCTGTTCCAAGACCTGGGCTTCGACCCGGCCACGCTGCGTGGGCTGGACGACCTGCGCCGCCTGCCCCTTGTCGGCAAGGCCGAGATGCGGGCCGCGTCCGACGCCCTGAAGGCCGACGACCATGGGCCGCTGACGCGCTACAACACCGGGGGCTCGTCCGGCGAACCGCTGATCTTCTACATGGGCAAGGCCCGCAAGAGCCACGATGTGGGCGCCAAGTGGCGCGCCACGCGCTGGTGGGGCGTTGACATCGGCGACCCGGAACTGGTGGTCTGGGGCAGCCCGATCGAACTGGGCGCGCAGGACCGCCTCAAGCAGTGGCGTGACCAACTGCTGCGCAGCCACTTGCTGCCCGCGTTCGAGATGTCGCCCGCCAACCTGGACCGCTTCGTCGACGAAATCCGGCGCGTGCGGCCCGCCATGCTGTTCGGCTACCCGTCGAGCCTGTCGCTGATCGCGCAACACGCGGCCTCCCGCGGCAAACGCGTGGACGACCTGGGCATTCGGGTTGCTTTCGTCACCTCTGAACGACTGTACGACGAGCAGCGCCAGACCATCGCCAACGCCTACGGCTGCCCAGTGGCCAACGGCTACGGTGCGCGCGATGCCGGTTTCATTGCGCACGAATGCCCCAGTGGCAGCCTGCACCTCAGCGCCGAGGACATCATCGTCGAGACCGTGCGCCCCGACGGCAGCCCCTGCGCGGCGGGCGAGGCGGGCGAGATCGTGACCACGCACCTGGCCACGCGCGACTTCCCCTTCGTGCGCTACCGCACCGGTGACGTCGGCGTGCTGGGCAGCCAAGTGTGCGCCTGCGGTCGCGGCCTGCCGGTGCTGGCCGAGGTGCAGGGCCGCACCACCGACTTCATCGTCGCCCGCGACGGCACGGTGATGCACGGCCTGGCATTGATCTACACCCTGCGCGACCTGCCCGGCGTCGAGCGATTCCGCATCGAGCAGGAATCGCTGGATCTCACCCGCGTGCTGGTGGTGCCTGGCCCGGGCTTCGACGCACAGGCTGAGGCGCGCATCGAGCGCGACTTCACCGCAAGGCTGGGGGCCGGCGTCACGGTGACGGTGCAGCGCGTGGGCGAGATCCCCAACGAAGCCTCGGGAAAGTTCCGCTACGTGGTCAGCCGGGTCAAACCTGGCTCCGCCCGGTAGCCTGGCGCAACGACCCATGCTGTTCAATTCCTACGAATTCCTCTTCGGCTTCCTGCCCCTGGTGCTGGGCGGCTTTCTGTTCTTGTCGCGTTTCGGGCTGCAGCGTCCGGCGGCGGCCTGGCTGGGTCTGGCGTCGGTGGTGTTCTACGCGTGGTGGTCACCGCGCTATGTGTTGCTGCTGCTGGGGTCCATCGCCTTGAACTACCTGTTTGGCCAGGCCATCGCGCGTCGCGCGCGGGACCGCCAGGCGCGAACGGGCCGCTTGCTGACCGTGGCGGTCACGGCCAACCTGGCGCTGCTGGCGTACTACAAGTACGCCAACTTCTTCATCGATACCGCCCGCGCCCTGAGCGGCGCCGCGTTACCCGGCTTGGATGTGGTGCTGCCCATCGGCATTTCCTTCTTCACCTTCACCCAGATCGCCTTCCTGGTGGATTGCAGCGAAGCCAAGGTGCAGGAGTCGGACCCGGTTCACTACCTGCTGTTCGTCACCTATTTTCCACACCTGATCGCCGGTCCGGTGCTGCACCACGCGGAGATGATGCCGCAGTTCGCGCGCAAGGACACCTACCGCTGGGACCTGCACAACGTGTTCGTCGGCGCCGCTTTTTTCGGGATCGGTCTGTTCAAGAAGGTGGTGCTGGCCGACGGCATCCAGCCCTGGGTTGGCCCGGTGTTCGATGGCGGGCCGGCGCCCGACGCCTTGAGCGCCTGGGGCGCAGCCCTGGCCTACACACTGCAGCTGTACTTTGATTTCTCGGCCTACTCCGACATGGCGGTGGGGCTGTCCAAACTGTTCAATGTGGATCTGCCGCTGAACTTCGACTCGCCCTACAAGGCCCGCAACATCAGCGACTTCTGGCGTCGCTGGCACATGACGCTGTCGCGCTTCCTGCGCGACTACCTTTACATCCGCCTGGGCGGCAACCGACATGGCCCGACGCGCCGCCACGTCAATCTGATGACCACCATGCTGCTGGGCGGCCTGTGGCACGGCGCCGGTTGGACTTTCGTGATCTGGGGCGGCTTGCATGGCCTGTACCTGGTGGTCAACCACGCCTGGAGCGCCTGGCGCTCGACCGCGGGCGACGGTGACGCCGGTCCCATGGAGCGGGTCGTGTCCCACACGCTGACGCTGCTCGCGGTGGTGGTGGCCTGGGTGTTCTTCCGCGCCCATACGGTCGAGGACGCACTGCGGGTGCTGGGCGGCATGTCAGGCCTGGCCGGTTGGGCGCCCTCGGGCGGCGCCGACGCACGCCAGTGGCTGTGGATCGGGGTGCTGGGCGCGGTGGCCCTGGCCTGCCCGAACTCACAGCAGATCGTGGCCCGCTGGTTGCAGGCGCGCGACGACTCGGCGACCCCACCCGCCCTGGCCGCTCGGCCGGGCGTGCAATGGATGGGCCTGGGTGCGCTGCTGATGGGCTGCCTGCTGCTGGCCATCGTCAACGGGTCGCGGGGCGTGTCCGAGTTCATCTACTTCAACTTCTGATGCGCAGCGCACTCAAGGCCCTCGCGGCGCTTCTGCTGGGCATGCTGCTGATGCTGTTGGCGGCGGAATTCGCCATGCAATTGCTGCCGGTGGTGACTGGCCGCATCCGTGCGCAGGACGAATCCCGCTGGCCGTTGCACAACTACGAGCCGCACACGCCCTACACCTATTCGTTCGGCTGGGACCTGCGCAACGTGCAGTCCGGCCGTGTCAACAACTTCGGACAACTCGCGCCATTTGACTTCGCGCCCGGCAGGGCGCTGTTGGCCGTCATCGGCGACAGCTACGTCGAGTCGGCGATGAACCCCTACCAGGACACGCTGCAGGCCCAGCTGGCTGCGCGGCTGGGGCGCAGCGACGCAGCCATTGGCCTGGCCGGCAGCGGCTTGTCGCTGGCCGACTACGTGGCCTTGGCCGGGCAGGCCCATGAGGAACTGGCACCGAAGGCCTTGGTCGTGGTGGTCATCGACGCCGACATCACCGAAAGCCTGGTGCGCCGCCGCGGCTGGCACCACCTGGAGCCCAGCCGGGGAGCAGGCACCCCGGACTTGACCTACCTGCCCCTGCGACAGGGCGACGGCGGTGCCGCATCGGGCAAGTTGTTCCGGTCGTCGTTGTACCGCTACCTGCGCCGCAATCTGGGTTGGACGCCTCCGACCTGGGACAGCCTCACGGCCGGCCTGCACCGGGCGACGCCCCAGCCCGTTGCGCCGGCTTCTCGCACAGGCGTCGATGCCATGCTGCCCGTGCTGGACACCCTGCTGGACGAACTGCTGCGCCGCAGCGCCGTGCCCGCGGGCTGCGTGGCGTTGTTGGTGGACAGCGACCGGCCTGCGCTCTACGGCCGCCCACCCACCAAGCCCGTCGACGCGCCCGAACTGCGCTCGGCCTTGATCCAGCGTGCAACAATGCGCGGCATGGGCGTGGTGGACTTGGCGCCGCGATTCGAAGCCCACCACCGCCACCATGGACGCCAGTTCGACCACTCGCCGGTTGATCGTCATTGGAACGCCCTGGGCCACAGCGTGGCCGCCGAGGCGGCCCAGGATGCCTTGAGGGGCTGCCCGGCCCTGGCGCCGTTGAAAGCCAATGGCGGCAACGGAAGCTTTCGATGAAGCGGTTTGCAATCTCCAACTTGGCCATTGGCGTGGTGTTGCTGGCGCTGATGCTGTTGACAGCGTCGGTGCTGCGCGTCGCGCGCCCATCCACCGAAGCCGTGCGGCTTCGCAATGCCTTGCTGTTCCAGGCGTCAACGCCGGCGGACTTCGACTGGACACCCGAGCAGCGCCCGGCCGATTTCGCCACCGACGACCAGGTGCCCATCCAGCCCTTCGGGCCGGTGGTTGAGTCGCTGGGCCTGGCAAAGCTGCCCGACGACTGGTCGCGCGCCCAGCGCATTGCATCGCACCTGACAGAGCGCGCCCGCTGGGGCGACGCCGCCATGTCTGACCTGGCAGGTACCTACCAACAGATCCGTGCCGGCCACGGCTACTGCGCAGACTTCACCACCGTTTTCATTGCCATCGCCCGGTCGGCTGGCATGTTCGCACGTGAGTGGGCCTTCTCTTTCGATGGATTCGGCGGCTACGGCCATGCTTTGGTGGAGGTGTTCGACCGCCAGAGCAGCCAATGGCGGATGCTGGATGTCTTCAACAACTGGGCGCCACTGGATGCACGCACCGGCCAGGCCCTGTCGGTGGCTGAATTCCGGCGCCGGCTGGCGTCGGACCCGGATTCGGTGCAAGTGCTCCGCCTGGGCAGCGGGCGCTTCGGGTTTCGCGACGAGCGCGCCTTGTGGGATTACTACCGCCGCGGCACCGACCAGTGGTACCTGTGGTGGGGCAATGCGGTCTATGCCTATGACGCCTCGGCGCCCAACCGACTGCTGGGGCCGGTGTCGCGGTCATTGGAGCAACTGGGCGCGGTGGCCTGGGGTGTGCACCCCCATGTGCGGCCGGTACCCACGCCCACCAACGAGTCCATGCGGCAGCGCATGGCCCAGTTGAAGTCCAAGCTGTTGGCGGCCGGCGCTGCGGGCCTGTTGCTGTCCGCCGTGCTGGCTTGGCAATTGGCCTCCCGCTGGCGGCACCGCGCCACGCTCGACGCCAGCACGCGCCCCATACGCCATGCGTGACATCGTCCTTGTGATCATCGTCGCGGGCTTGTTCATCTACGCCCTGCGCAAGCCCTGGGTCTCGCCACTGCTGTGGGCCTGGCTGAGCATGATGAACCCCCACCGTCTGACCTTCGGCTTCGCCTACAGCCTGCCGATGGCGCAGGCCGCGGCGGGCCTGGTGCTGCTGCAGTTCCTGATGCCGAAGAACCGTCATGGCTTCCCGTCGGTGTCCACCGCCTGGCTGATGGTGGCCTTCTACCTCTGGAACTGTGTCACCTCGCTGGCATCTTTCAACGACATGGCCGTGGTGTGGGAAGGCTGGGTGAAGGTCACCAAGATCCAGTTGCTGCTGTTCATCACGATGATGATGCTGCGCGGCCGCCGCCAGATCGACGCCCTGGTCTGGGTGCTGGTGATCTCCATCGGCTTCTATGGTGTCAAGGGCGGCATCCACACCATCCTGCGCGGTGGCGCCACCATGGTCATGGGGCCCCCAGGCAGTTTCATCGAAGGCACCAACCACATCGCCCTGGCGATGATGATGGTCGTGCCCCTGATGTACTACCTGCTTCAGCACAGCGAGCGCCGTTGGATCAGGGTCGGGCTTTGGATCAGCATGGGACTGACCACCTTGTCGGTGCTGGGCACCGCCTCGCGCGGGGCGCTGTTGGCCACGGTGACCATGGCAGCCTTGCTGGGGCTGAAGAGCAAACGCAAGCTTTCCACGGTCTTGGTGGTGATCATCGGGCTCACGCTCATGCTGGCCTTCATGCCGGAACAATGGACCCAGAAGATGGGCACCATCGCCACCCACGAGGACCACTCGGCACAAAGCCGCATCTACACCTGGCAGATGATCTGGAACATGGTGCTGCACCACCCGATCACCGGCGGTGGCTACATGGTGACCGAGAACCCGGCCACCTGGCAGGTGTACGCGGTGACCGAGTGGGCCCGGGCCTATTCACCGCACAGCCTGTACTTCCAGGCCTTGGCAGAGCACGGGTTCATCGGGTTGGTGCTGTACCTGGCCCTGGGCATCTCGGCCTGGCGGCGCTGCAGCAGGGTGGTGCGTGAAGCGAATACGCCGGAGACAGCCTGGGCCGGGCTGTTGTGCCGCATGGTCCAAGCCTCCATCGCCGGCTTCGCCGTGGGCGGCGCGTTCGTCAACCTGGTGAACTTCGACCTGCCGTACTACTTCGTCGCCATTGCGGTGCTGGCGGACGTGTCCGTGGCGGGCAGCCGGGCCGAAGCCAAGAAGGCCGTCGCCGCAGCGTCGCGGAGCTTGCCGACCGACGTGCGACATGGCATGCCGTGATGATCAAGGCGGCCCTGCATCTGCTCTCCCCGGCCGGACGCCGCCAGCGACTGTCCGTGCTGATCTTCCACCGGGTGCTGCCGCAGAAGGACACGCTGCACACCGACCTGCCGGATGTGGCCGAGTTCGATCGCACCATCGGCTGGGTCTGCCGCTGGTTCAACGTGCTGCCACTGGACCAGGCGATGCAGCGCTGGCGCGACCAGAGCCTGCCGGCACGCGCTGCCGCCATCACCTTTGACGACGGCTATGCCGACAACCTGCTGCACGCGGTACCGGTGCTGCGCCGGCACGGCGTGACCGGCACCTTCTTCATTGCCACGGGTTACCTGGATGGTGGCCGCATGTGGAACGACAGCATCGCCGAGGCGATACGCTGCTGTTCGGCGGCGCAATTGGACCTGGCCGACCTGGGCCTCGGATGCCACCCGCTCGGCGACATGGCCGCTCGCCGCCAGGCCGTGGCGCACTTGCTGCCCAAGGTGAAGTACCTGCCGGCAGCCCGCCGAAGCGAGGTGACAGGTGAAATCGCGCGTCGAGCAGCGGCACCGCTGCCCGACAAGCTGATGATGACCACGCCGCAGTTGAGGGCGATGCGGGACGCCGGAATGCAAATCGGTGCTCACACGGTATCGCACCCCATCCTGGCCTGTACCGACCCTGCGACTGCGCGCACTGAACTCAGCGGCAGCAAACGGCACCTTGAAGATCTGTTGCAACAACCCGTCGACCTGCTGGCCTACCCGAACGGTGTGCCCGGAAAGGACTACACCGCTTTGCATGCCGGATTGGCCCGCGAGGTCGGGTTTGTGGCCGCATTCACCACCGCCGCCGGGGCGGCCAGCGTCGAAAGTTCGGCTTACGAGATGCCTCGTTTCACGCCTTGGGACCAGACGCGACTTCGGTTCGGATTGCGCATGGCGCGCAATCTCACTGTGGTCGAATCCCGGTCGAACGCAGCGACACCATGACCTGGACGCGGGTGCCGCTGGCGGCTTCGCTTCAACTGGTCGGACCGCTTCTGCTGCTGGCCGCCATCTGGTGGCCGGAATGGGCTCACTACCGCATCGACCGGTCTGCCGACTGGAACCCGGTGATGGTCATGGCGGCCTCTGCGCCGGAACATCGCCGGAACCTCGAGGAACTGGGCGCTATCGACTTGGCAGAATCCTCCAGCTACGCCATCACCCCCAATGACGCCGCCTTGGCCGTCGAGTCCGGCACCCTGCAGGTGCCGCGCCTGTCGCAGGGACTTTGGCCCCTGCGCGGCTACCCGGCCGACATCCAACAAGGCCCGCCGACCTTTCGCTTGTTCATGGCCAGCCTGTCGCTCGAGCGACTGCTTCTGGTGGCGTGGCGCAACACTGGCCAGGAGCGCTGGCTCCGCACCGCACTGAACCGCATCGAGCAGTTTGCTGCCCATGAAGCTTCGAAGCGCCATGACCGCGGTTTTCTGTGGAACGACCACGCCGTGGCGGGCCGGGCTTCGCCCCTGATTCTGGCCTGGCTTGCCTTGGAGCAACACCCTGAATTGAAGGCCGCACATGCGCCTGCCCTGCTGGGCTTGGTGCAGCGCACCGGCCGCATGTTGGCCAAGGCCGATCAGTTCACGGTCAGGACCAACCATGGCGTGATGCAAAACCTCGCCCTGCTTCAACTGGCGGCAGCATTCCCGCTCCTGCCGGAATCCGGGGACTGGCGCGAACTGGCCGACCAGCGCCTGCGTCTGCAGTTGGGTTTCTACGTGTCACCCGAAGGCGTGGTGCTGGAGCATTCCCCGGGGTACCACTTCATGGGCACGCAGTTGCTGGCCTGGGCCCAGCGCCTGCGCCAACTCAATGGCCTGCCCGCGGACCCACTGCTCGAAGCGGCTCGCGCCGGAACAACTGCCGTCCTGGCCGACCTGCTGCGGCCGGATGGCACGCTGCCGGCCATCGGCAACACCGACGGACACACGCCTCACGCCATGGTGGCGGGTCCGGCGGTCACCACCGCCAATTCAGCAGAACGAATCTATCCGGCATCTGGCTGGGGAATCTGGTGGTCCGATCGGGCGGGCTCGAATGGCTCGCAGACTGTCTTCACCTGGGCATACCACCTGGGGCATGGTCACAAGCACGCCGATGAAGGTGCATTCACCTGGTGGGCCGCCGGCCTGACCTGGATCACTGGCGTGGGTTACTGGCCCTATGGCGAACCGCTGGTGCGAAAGACCTATGACTGGCCGGGCGCCAATGCCCTCCATGGCCGCAGCGAAGGCCCGACCTCGACCCGCGAATCTCGGCTGCTGGCCCAAGGCGCCGCAGATGGCTTGCGTGCGGCCGACATGGAGCGCATTCGCGCCGACGGCGCCAGACTTCGCCGCACCTTGGTGCAAGTCGACCCCGCCACATTGCTGGTCCTGGACTTCCATGAGGACGTGAGCGATGGTGTGGCCACCTACTGGACCTTCGGGCCGGAGCTCAGGCTTCACCCGTCGGCGGCAGCAAACGCCTGGACGTCCGAGCCGCGCCAGGATGGCCTGAGCCTGACGATGGCCTTGGACTCCACAGCCAATCCGAGCACCAGCAGCGCCTTTCCTGTCCAGGGCCTGGCCGCTGGCTGGACAACGGTTCAACGCCAGCCCCGGCAGGTGACCACGGTGAAGGTGGCCACCGAAGATGCCCGGGGAGCCACCGCCACACTGTTTCACCTTGTCCACACGCCAGGAGCGGGCGCGCACGTGGTCCTCGCGCCCGGCGCCCGACCCGAACAGTGGAAAGTTCAGATCAGCTGGGACAAAACTTCCCGGCAGGTCGAGCGCAGCGCCAGCCTGCTTCGCCTGACCGATGGCGCCACGCCCCCGGCTGGCTTACCAGCGCTATCGCTGTCCCTCCAACCGGTGCAGGCCGTGCCAACCCAGGCCGCGCTTCGTGCGGCCTACGCCACGGCGGTCAGACGGTATCCACCCTGGCGGGACCTGTGGGACTACCGGGTGAACGCAGGCTGGTGGGTCTTGGTGCTGGCCCTGGCTCTGGAGGCCGGTCGACGGATGTTGCATCGCCTTCCACCTAAGGCCGGGCTCCGGTGGGCCCGCTGGGAGCCCGTCACAGTGGCTGGCTGCTGGCTGGTCTCGGCAACCTTCCTGTTGGCGGTGTACCTGCGCGTCTGAAGGCAGGCGCCGCGGGCGGCCCCGTCAGTTGGACGCGACGGGCCGCTCGAACAGCATGTGCAGCCAGTTGCCGCGCTCGGGCCGGAACCTGTCCTGCAGCCGATCGGTCAGTACGGCCACTCGCGTGGCAACCCGCTGCAATGGGCTTCTGCCCGCCGGAGCGCCCAGTGGCTGGCCGCAGTGCACGCACGGCTCATCCTGTTCATAGGTACCGAAGGGATTGCCGGCCCAGTTCATCAATGCTGCAGACAGGGCATTCGTGCCGTCCCGTGTGGTTCCGACATGGCCCATCTGGCTGGGTACCAGGTCGGAAAACAAGGCCCGCAGAGAGCGTTCGTCGAAACAGTTCACATGGCCCCAAGGTGGATTGACGCCACCGCAACGGCTGCATGTGGTGCGAGCCATCCTCAGGTCCTGGCGATTGGGGACGCCGATCAGTACCCACCGACCCGCCACGCGCGCCATCTCCTGGCATGCGCGTGCCAGCACGGCCGTCGGCACGTGCTCCAGAACCTCAGCGCACAGCACCAGGTCGAACTGCGAATCCGCAAAGGCCAAAGCCGAAGCATCGCCTTGGACACATTCAATGCGGGGATCACCGATTTGCGGCAGTTCGAGGTCCAGCGCTGTCACCCGCAGGCCACGGTCCGCCAGCAAGCGCGCCAGGTGGCCGTCACGGGTACCAATGTCCAGGACGGTCCGCACGTCGGCCGGCACCCTGGCCATCAGGTCGGCCACCCGCTGTTGCTCGGGCACGCTATTCCGGTAGGCCGTCAGATCCATTCAAGCGCCGCCGTGGCGTCGCCCGCGCAGCGTCCATGCTGCTGGCCAACTACCTTGCGTCCCATGTCTGCCCGAATTCGCCCAGCGATTTTCACTGGCGCTTGAACTACCATTGCCCGCCTGCGGCACTGTTGTCTCAACCTTCGCACAGTTCAACCTCTCACCAATTCAGACCTGCCGTGTCCATTCGCCGCGCACTGATCTTCTCGTTCATCGATCGCACGGCCAACATCCTGATCAGTATCGTCAGCTCGATGATAGTGGCACGGCTGCTCACGCCGGCCGAGATTGGCGTTTTCTCTGTCGTCATGGTGCTGATGTCGTTCCTGGCCACCTGGCGTGACTTTGGCGCGGGCCAGTACTTGGTGCAAGAACAAGATCTCACGCCCGAACGCATCCGCGCCGTATGGACCGTTCAACTGTGCATTGGCGTGGCCCTGGCCTTCGCCGCCCTGGCCGCCAGCCGGCCGGTCGCGCACTTCTACAACGAGCCTCGCATGCAGGGCATCATGGTCCTGATTGCCCTGAGCTATTTCATCAACCCTTTCGGCTCCCTGACCTATGCCTGGCTGATGCGGTCCATGCGCTTTGAAGCGTTGACCGTGATGCGTTCGTCGGCTGCCTTGTGCGGCGCGACGGTGTCGGTCATCTGCGCATGGCGCGGTCTCGGGGCCATCAGCCTGGCCTGGGGCAACCTGGCCAGCGTCATCGCCAACGCCTGCGTGTCCTTTCTCTTTCGACCCCGCGACTTCCCATTCCTGCCGGGCCGCCATGAAATCGGACGCGTGCTGAGCTTTGGCACCAGAATCACCTCCACGTCACTGATCGAAGCAGCGGCCAAGGGTGCCCCCGAACTGATCCTCGGCAAGCTGCAGTCGATGACCGCCGTGGGCCTGTTCTCCCGGGCTAACGGGCTGGTGGGGCTGCTGACGGGCCTGATGTCGGACACCGTGGGCAGTGTGGCCATGCCCATGTTCGCGCAGCAAAAGCGCGATGGCGGCGACCTGGGTGCCGCCTTCCTGCGGGTCTGCGCCTACATGTCGGTGATCGCCTGGAGCTTCGCCCTGTTCCTGGGGCTCATGGCCGACCCGCTGATTCGGGTGCTGTATGGCCAGCAGTGGGTCGACGCTGTACCAATCGCCCGCTGGCTGGCCGTGGCCATGGTGCTGGCCGCACCGGCTGCGCTTTCGGTGCAGGTGTTGCTGGGGGTGGGCGCATCGCACCGGCTGCCGCGCGCCATGCTGGTTTCGGCGGCGGCCACCATCACCGGCGTGGCGGTCGGGTCGCCCTTTGGGGGCGTTGGTGTGGCCATCGGCATGTGTGGCGGTGCCATGGTGGCCACCATCAACTGGTTGAGGGTGGTGCGCGAGGTGCTGGGATTCAACTGGAGTGCGCTGCTGTCCGCCTTGATGCGCAGCGCCATGGTGTCGGGCTGCACGGGTGTCAGCCTGTTGCTGACCGTTGGAATCTTTGGCTGGGCGCCCGCCCGCAGCCTGCCGGTGCTGGTCGCCGGCACGGCAGCCGGTGCCGTGAGCTTCGTGGTGGCATCAATGGTCGCGAAGCATCCGATTGCCAACGAGATCAGGCGTGTCCTGGACCGGCTGCGCCCGGCAGGCTGAAACGGCCGGTGTCAAACAGGTGCGGCCGCCGTTGGCGGCCAGACACTGTCAACTGCTGGCGGAGCAGACCGGGCTCGACGCCGACACCGGGCTGCGGCCCTCGGCGCGCCGATAGGCCGGCAACAACAGGATGGAAAGGTAGATCACCGCACCGGTCAGCAGCAAGACCCGGAATCCGACCGCCTGCGCCACCAGCGGCGCCAAGCCGGCGGCGATGGTGCCCAGGGCACCGTTGATGGCCCAGGCCCAAGGCGGGAAGGACTCGCCAGCCTCGCTCGCGCGGACCAGTCCCTGCGGGAACAACTGCCCCATCGCCAGGCCCAGCGGCGCAATGACCAACAAGGCCAACACGGCCCGCCATACCAGAGGCCAGGCGAGGGCATGGTTCACCAGCGGATCGGCCAACTGAACGAACAGGATGACGTACACAAAGATGAAGCCCACAACATAGCTGAAAGTGTTGCCCCACCGAAACAACGCATCGCTGATCAGGCTGCCCACGCCGGCAGACAGGATGAGGCCGGCAAGTACGATGGCGATGGCGAAGGCTGGATTGCCCAGCAGCAACCCCAGCTTGTGAACCAGGCCAATCTCCACCAGCATGAACCCTGAACCCACGGCCGAGAAGAACACCAAATGCTGGGCCGAGAGTCGACTGACGGGCGGCCCGCCCTTGACGGCCAATGGCCCAAGGATCAGGACCAGCGCTGCAACCAACAAACCCGTGACAAACAGAGTCTGCTGCGCGCGGTACTTCTCGTACATCTTCAGGTTCCCGCGGTCGATCGTCTGCTGCCAGAAGTCCAGGCTGAGGTAACGGCTGGTGCTGAACAAGTCCAGCGAGAAGGGTCGATCGTCGTCCACCACGCTGAACCGCAGACCGCTCTCGCGGCTCAGGTCCGCCAAGGATCGTTCCAGATCCGGGGCAGTCATCACCCGCTTGTAGGGCTCGAACGCCGGCGGGACCGCCTCGCCAGGCGCGTAGGCCACGCTCAAGTCGATCGTCTTGGCCACCTCCTTGATGCGGTTGATTTCTGCCGCCGTGAAGCCGCTGGGCTTGAAGATGAGCGGGTTCTCATCCCAGTAGCGCTTCCAATCAGAAGTTGACGGATCCGTCCCGTACAAGACCAGGGACGAGTTTTGGATCCCCTTCATGCCGCGCTCTTCCATGATGGCGCGGAAGGTGGCCAGTGAGTTCACCTTGTTGGTGTTCCAGACCACGATGAAGCCGTCGGGCGTCAGGTGATCGATCATCGACTCGAAGGCTTCCTTCGTGTAGACGAACTGGGTTGTGTGCCCGATCGATCCCGAGTAGTAGGCGATCGTCGCACCGCTCCAGGACAGCAGGATGGACTTGTACTTGTTCTTGTCCTGCTCCAGGAATTCGCGTGCCTCGGAAACCACCATACGGATGTTCGGCTGCGCATAGAACTTGTCCAGGCCGAACTCCTTCAGTTCCAGGGCGCCCCGGATCATGGTGTGGTTCAGTTCAACGCCCGTGATCTTGGTCTTGTGCTGGGTGTAGTAGTCCAGCGCCAGCATGTCGGAACCCGTGCCCGCGAACAAGACGAGTGCCGTCTCCGGAGCGCCAAGTGCCTGGCCCAAAATGGCCAGACGCTGCTTCCAATCCCCATAGCCCTGAGGTTGGTAGGGTCTCAGGTCAGCGTGACCTTCGCCGTTGCCCAGCGCCATGATGTGGTCGACCTCGCCGCTGGGCGACACCGACTTCAGCGCACCCACCCGGGCGTAGCTGTTCCAGCCGTGCCAGAGTTCGGTCACCTTGCGCTTCATGTCGTAGTCGCGCGCCAGGCTGTTCAGTTGCGGCACCGGCTCAATGGCCGAGATCAGCCCGGGGGCAAGGAACACCAGCGGCACAACGGCCGAGGCGGCGGCCAGCCCCACAGTCCGGCGTGAAACGTTCTTCGCCAGGTAGGCAGCGCCAGCCAGCATGGCGAACACGCTTGGCAGCAGCGCCGTCAAGGCATAGCCGCCCCACTCCAAAGCCGCAATCGCCCCGACGCAGCCGAACGCGGCGCCAAAGAGGTCTGCAAAGTAGATCTTGTGGAAGCTGCTCGCCGGAAGCGTCTTGAAGATGATCGTGACGATGGCCCCGAAGACGAAGTAGGGCACGCTCATCGCCAGGCCCAGCCACAGCGCGATCCAGAGTTGTCCGGTGAGGATCTTCTTGACGATGCCACCAAGACCGTCTGAACGTGCTGCCAGTTCGACACCGGCGTTGATCTGGTCCTTCAGCAGGGCAAACAGAACCAAGTTGCCCACCAGCAATGCAGCCAGCAGCACACAGCCCCAAAAGAGGGTCAATGCACGCTTGCGATCGTCCATGCGGAAGGAGACCACGCTGACAAGCGAGGCCGCGGCACTCAGCCCGAGCAGGCTGATGCCAATGACGAAATAGATGTAGCCCGAACCCAGCACGAAGGACATGACGATCGTGCTGAAGACCTCGAAGAACAACAACGAGAAGGCAATGAAGAATGTACCCAACGCCACCATGTTCAAGTTCCTCTGATAAGTCCAGTCACCACGACGCCGCCCGCACGGGTCAGACGTTGGGTTTCCTACCCGCAATAGGTAGGTTCGGCTTGGAAGTTAGGCCGCCCGCAAACAGTTCTACGGACAAACCACAATTATCTGGCTTTCATACCAGGACATCGCCCTTCTGAGCCCCCCGGTTTCCGGTGGTCCCGATAGAAAGCCCAAAGTGCGCAGCCCCTGGGTGCGTTGCCTGTGACCGCAGTCTGAACCAGCTCAGACACCCCGTCGAATCACCGCCCATCTGTATCCGCGTGCTCCTGCCCCGGACCACGCGTGCCGCAGATCAACACATCCTGTTTCGATCGAAAGCCAGTTTAGCGTTCGCGGTCGAGCGGCCCTACCCCTGTAGGAATGAAATTCCGACAACAGTGAATTTGGACACTTTCTGCCGCCGTGACCCCTGAGCCAGGGATTGCAGATTCACTTAGGCTATCCCCGCGGTTCAGGCCGACGGTTTGGGTGGGCCCTGCGGGAGGCCCGTTCAACCAAGCAGAGGAACTTGGTTACACGCTGGGACGTTCGTCGCAATTGGCTGCTTAGGCGGACTTCAGGCCCGTCGATATCCACGCAGAAGCCGGATTGCGAATGCTGACAACCTGGCCGACCCGAGGCCCACAGTTGTCCGTTTGGCGATGCTATCGTGCCGCCGGATTGTCCTTGCTCAAGACTCGCTCGACGTGGCCCATCGTTGCCACCACCACCAATTCAATCGGGAAGACACCATGAATCACCTGACCAGGAGAGCCGCCATGTTCCGCGGCGTAGCGCTTGCCACGCCGCTCGTGGGCTGCGGTGGGGGTAGCGGGACAACGGCTGCAGGCACGACGTCCGACGGACCGCCCGCGGTGGACACGGCCTCGAATTTCACCCCTGTGACGCCGGTCATTCAGCAGAACCCGGTGGTTGAATCGGTCAAGGTGGTGAACCCGCTGGTCAGTGGCGCCGCCCGATATCGACACCAGCACACCTATCTGTTCCAAGGTTCGGCCTGGAGCGTGCAGGCAGCAAGAATTCCTGGTGGCACCAACCGCAGTGCGGTGTTTGGCCCCAACTCGGACCATGTGGACGCTTACTGCGGCTGGCCTTGGGACAAGGCAGGCGGCGATTGGCTGGACCGCGATGGCGTACGACATGGCCCGACGCCCTGGACCACTGCGGTGACGCAAGTTGGGCCCGTGGGACTGATCCAGTCCTATGACATCGATGTCACAGAGGTGGTCCGCAAGGTGTTCGCCGACAATCGATGGTGTGCGTTCCGCCTGGCCCCTCTGAAGGGACAGCGCGCCATCGCCGGACTGTGGAACAAGACGCAGCCTTCCCCCAAGATGTCGGTTCAATACACGGATGGCACCCGTGCCGATCTGCGGTGCGTCATCACGGCCGAGGTCAAGTCGGGCGTCCCCAACCAGATCTCGGAAGAAATCTGGCTGCCGGCGTTCGTTGAGTTCGAGCGGCCCGCCAAGGCGGTGCAGTCCGCCACGATTTCGCTGACGGTGACGCAGCACCCGAACAACATCGCGGCCGAAGTTGCCGTGTTCTTGCTTGACCCTCCGGTGAACCGCGACGCCGTGAGGTACGGCGTGGCCGCCAAGGTCGGCGCTCTGGATGCAGGCATCGAGTCGGCACCCGGCATCATCGGGGCGCACCGGTACGTAGACGGAACCGCGCTGTCGGACTTCGTCCACCCGGAACCGTCGATCAATACCTGGGCGTCGCGCGAGTTCGATCCGGCGCTTTGGGGTGGAACGCCCGATACAACCAAGCTGCCGCACAAGGGCCTGGGCAAGTTCATCACCACCAGCATTCCCAATTGGGCCGATCTCGTCGACTCCAGCCACACCAGCGACGGGTTCAAACCGCTGGCGCCCGGCGTGGGCGCGTTGAAAGTGCGCATGCCCTCTGAAGTGGCGGCGGATGGCGATGTGGTCGGCTACGGTGGTTCCGGCGGCGCGAACGCCTCGATCTTCCTGCCCGAACCGTTGTTCGGCCGGCTGCCCCGGATCTTCGTGCGCCACTATTTTCGCCTGGGCACCCCGGAAGGTTCGCAGTACGTCCGCGATCCCAAGAAGCGCTTGCAGGTCTATCACCTGGAGAATCAGCAGGCACCGGTATGGACGGACTGGGCCGGTAAGTTCGGCATCACGCCCGACCACACCACCAGTTTCGGCGGCACCAGCGGCTCTGCCGGCGGTGGCAGGGGATGGCAGATGCGCCTGGCCTGGTCCGATTGCGATGCCGCCTTCAACGGTCCCAGCGAAGGCGGGGTGCGACCCGGCTTCCACCTCTTCGATTTCGGTGTGTTCAACCCCAAGGGCTACAACTACTCTGGAGACACCGACTCCAACATCTATTGGGGACAGCGTGGCGGTGCGGGTGGAATGCTGTACGCCAACCAGTGGTATTGCATAGAAACCGAGATGGTCCTCAACACAGTGATGGACACCGCCCCGGGCTTCCTGCCCGACGGTGAACTGCGCGCCTGGCTGGACGGCGTCCTGGTGTTCGAGCGCAAGGGCCTGGTGTTCCGGTCCAAGCCGCTGTACCAGCCGCCGCTGGACCCGACCACGCTGGGCGCCGTGCGCGACCTCGGCGTTCGTGCGCTGTGGCTGAACTGGTACCACGGCGGGGTCACCAAGAACACGGTCGACCGCACCATGTTCATCTCGGGGCTGGCCTGGGGCACCGAATACATTGGCCCGATGAAGGCCTGAGCGAGAGTCTGTCGGGCTTCGACGACACGGAGCGCGTGTCAAGTACCGGGCAGCCGCATGGGGCCAAGGTAGTCGCGGCCCCATGCAAGTCCAGTGACAAACATCGTGCGGTCCACGCTGTTGGCCGTCTTGCCGCCGTGGAACCAGTTCATCCACAACGCGCGCACGCCCAGTTCACGGCAGGGTCTGATGCGCGCGGGGTCACGGCCCGGGTCGTGCAGCGGCAGTGCCCGGAACACCATGCCGGTGCGTTCAAATGCCAGGCGGCCATTGACCCACGCGCGCAAGGACCCGTCGGCCTTGTAGCCCGGCGCCTGGCTGTGAACGGTGTTCAAGTGCAATTCGGTCTCGATGCAATACCACCGGTTCAGGTACAGCATGCCCCCCCACCCGGAACGCTGGCCCCAGTACATCTGGTGCCGCTCGCTGGACGCGTAACGATGCGCCGGGGGCTGGCGCTCCAGGAAGTCGTAAAGGTGGAAGCCGGGCCGCCAGCCGCCCTCGTCCGGACCCGCGGTAGCGGCATCGCATTCCTCCCAGGCCAGACGCATTTGCCAGCCAAAGCCCATGCCCGAAGACCCACTGACGCCTCCGTAGCTGGTCGTGTGTTCGGGCGTGATGCCGAACTTCCCACCCCGGTCGGTCCACTGGGGCAACCGGCGTTCGGGTCCGTTGTAAACCTGGTAGCGGCGCCTGACGTCGGCGCTGGCGGCGTGGGACAGCGGCTCCGCCAATCGCAGGTAGTAGCGAACAAAAATCCGGTCCAGCCGTCCGAACAAGGGCTCGGGTAGGAAGATGGCGGCATTGGCGGCCCCGGTGCCACCGTAGCCCACCACGGCCCCGTCCTGGAGCCCCGGTGGAACCGGCATGGTGAACCGCATCGCCCCGACACCCGCGGCAAGCGGTTCAAAGCCTTCGGCGCGATAGTTTGAGCCGACCATCGACCATTGCGCCGGGTCGGTGTTGATATTGACCCACCGCCCCAATCCGCGATGCGGCAGCTTTCCCGGGTCGGAGGGCCCCGCATTCCAAAGGGCGGGATCGAACTCCCGTTCAGCCAGCGTGTTGACGCGCTCGGGCAACAAGAAGTCCTCAAGTCTCGAACCGTCGACATAACGGTGGACCCCGATGACCGACGGGTTGCGGATCAAGTCGGCGTCCAGCGGCGCACCGGAGGCCGCCACCCCTTGCTGAAGCGGAGAAGGCGCTGAGGGGGGGTCCAACAGGAAGCCCTCGAGCGGTGTTGCCCGGTCTCCCCCATGCTCGGTAATGCTCAACCACAGGGTGGCCTCCTTCACAGGCCGGTCCGGGCGCTCGAACTCCAGAAAAGCCGGCAAAGCCACCGAGGCCAGGGCCGTCGCGGGCTGGCCAGAACGTGCCTCCGCCACCAGGCGGCACGCCAGTCGAGCGTCGCTGCCGTCCTCGTACCGCACACGAATGGACGGCGAGGCCCCCTGGGGATGCCGAAGGCCTGCAATCTTGCGAAAGGCCTGGGGCGATCGCAGCAGGACCGCACACCATCGCGCCTGTTGCTGAACCCACCGCAGCGCGCCGGACACATCGACCATGTGCGTATCCACCGGGGCCGCAGGCCGCGCGGGCGTGGGCACGGAAAACCAGGGGCGCGGCCCATGGCGCACCGACTTGGCATCGAGCCAGTCACCGCCGGGACGGTCCCATGGCCAACCACAAAAGAAGTCCACGTAGTCGGCGTTCGGCCCGAAGCGGTCCATCAACAGGTCGTCCCCGCCCGGCAGGCGCGACGGCTCGTGGCTGCGTCGTACGGACTGGAAGAGGTAGCGCTGGCCAGACCGTGCGCCCGCCAGGGAGCCCAGCGCCGCACTCGCCGAGGTTCCCGGGCCTGCGCCCACCTGGGCGCCCGGGTTCGCTGCGGCAATCCGGCCCACGCCCAGGCTCAGCGGCACCCCCAACACTTCACGCCTGTTCCAGGACATCGGTCACCTCGTTCATGCACGACAGTTTAGGGCGCAAGCATTCCTCCCCACTTCGAGGCCCGGCGCCCCGCCTGACGCCCCGGGCGATCACCGACAATCCACCGGCCCGGATCCGTTGGCCCTTCAAGGCCCGCCACCATGACACCAGATTGCTCCGAAATCACGCCCGTCAGCCTTGGTTCACCCCGCTTCGAAGCCGCCCGCCTGAAGTCGATCCACACAAGCCAGGGTTCTGCGGCGGCGTGGGCCGCCTTGGCTGGCGAACCAGGCCTGGACGCGGCCCTGGCGTCAGTGAGCGGCAGTTTCGCCTTCGGGCTGCAAGACCGTACCGGCCGCACCGTGCTGGCCGTGGACCGCTTCGGGATTGAGACCTTGTGCTATCGCGTCGTCGACGGCAAGTTGCGATTCGCCGCCCGCGCAGACGATCTGGCCGATTCCCAGACCCCGATTGACCCGCAGGCGCTCTTCGACTACCTGTATTTCCACGTCATTCCATCGCCGAGAACCATCTTCGAGGGCATCTACCGCCTGCCGGCGGCACACATGGCAGTGTTCGACCAGGGCCAGCTCAGCATCCGGCCCTACTGGGTGCCGCAGTTCCATGAACCTGCTTCGGCCAACTACGCCGACTTGCGCACCCAGTTTCTGGACCTGGTACAGGCATCGGTTGCCGACCAGCTGGACGCCAGCAAGGCCGCCTGCTTCCTCAGCGGCGGCACCGACAGTTCCACTGTGGCCGGGATGATCGGCAAGGTGCGTGGTGAACCCGCGGACTGCTACTCCATCGGCTTCGAGGCCGAGGGCTACGACGAGATGGCCTACGCGCGGCTGGCGGCCAAGCACTTTGGCGTGCGGCACCATGAATACTATGTGACGCCCGATGACCTGGTGCGAAACATCCCCAGACTGGCCGCGCACCACGACCAGCCTTTTGGCAATTCGTCGGCGCTGCCGGCCTTCTGCTGCGCCGAGGTGGCACGCGCCGACGGCGTGACGAGGCTGCTGGCCGGTGATGGTGGCGATGAATTGTTTGGCGGCAACAGCCGCTATGCCACTCAGCGGGTCTTCGGCTGGTACGACCTGGTCCCTGGCGGCTTGCGCAGCGGACTGATGGAGCCCCTGTTCGAACGGACCTTTGTCGGCAGCCTGCCCTTGCTTCGAAAGGGCCGCAGCTACATCGAGCAGGCCAAGGTGCCGATGCCCGACCGCTTGCAGATGTACAACCTGCTGCGCCGGCTGGACATGGACCAGGTGCTGAGTGGCGAATTTCTCTCGCGCGTGAACCGCGAAGCACCACTGGCCCTGCAGCGGCAGGTCTGGCAACAGGCACAGACCGACCGGGGCATCAACCGCATGTTGGCCTACGACTGGCGCTTCACCCTGGCCGAGAACGACCTGCCCAAAGTAAGAGGCAGCACCCAGCTGGCCGGCGTGTCGGTGGGCTATCCGCTGCTGGACCAGCGCCTGCTGGATTTTTCGCTGGCATTGCCTGCGGAGTACAAGCTCAAGGGCCTGAAATTGCGCTGGTTCTTCAAGGAGGCCCTGCGCGGCTTCCTGCCGGACGAGATCATCACCAAGAGCAAACACGGCTTCGGCCTGCCCTTCGGCGCCTGGGCCACCCGCCATGCGCCCCTGCGAGCACTGGCTGGCGAGTCGCTTGCCGGCCTGGCCGAACGTGGCTTGGTGCGCCCCAGCTTCCTGCGCAAGCTGACCGACGAATTGCTGCCGCAGCATCCAGGCTACTACGGTGAGATGGTCTGGATCCTGATGATGCTGGAGCAATGGTTGCGCCACCACCGGCCCGACTACCGGCTGAGCTGAAGGCCTTGCACCATCAACCGCCGCCGGCAGGCGCGGAGGCCGCCTCCGAGGCGGCCGGCGCGGAAGGCACCGGATCGGGTTCACGCCACTTCCCGGCCGACTTCAGCGCGTCCCGAAGCGTGGTGCGTTGAAGGCCGAGCACGGCAGCCTTGTGCGCCCGCGACAGCGCCAGTTCATATTCGCCCAGTTCCAGGTAGACCAGACCGACATTGTGGACCGTGAAGCCATTGTCGCCGGCCAGCACGTCGGCCACCTTCAACTGCTCCAACGCTTCCTGTTGCCGCCCCTTCTTGCCAAGCCAGCTCGCGCGCAGCATGCGTGCGATGGGGTCGTCCACGGCGAATCGCGTGGCCCGCTCCAGCCAGCAATCCACGGAAAACATGGCGCCCGGCGGCTGCGCGGTCTTCAGCTTGTCGCCCAGGCGCACCATCGACACCAGTGCACGGTGATGGTTGGGGAAGGCCCGCAAGGTGAAGCTCAACTCGCCTCCCACATTGGCCGTGCTGTTCCCGCTGACCAGGGCCTCAACGTTCGGTGTGAAATGGTATTGCTCGACAATCTTCAGGCGGTGGTCCTGGACCGTTCGGTAGTCGTAGGGTCCGTTGTCGGCCCGGGGGAAGCCGCCGCACCCACCTGTGGCTGCGGTGGCGGGCGCCGCAGGGGCCGCGACGCAGGTCGTGCCAATGCCCAGCGCCAGCAACGCCAGGAACCTGAGGCATAGACCGCACAAGCGCTCAAACTCAAACATGGTGACCGCCGTCCCTGGTGTGTTCACCGCGGTGCGCATCGACGCACCGCGCAATGATCCCGTCAAGTCGTTTCATCGAATGCTTCCAGTCGTGGTGACTGCGCACCCGGTCACATCCGGCTTCGGCCAGGCGCGCACGCTCCACCGGGTTGGCGCCAATGTCCAGCACGGCCTGCGCAAGTTCCTGCGACGAATCGGCCACGCGCAGGTGTTCGCCCGCCACGGCATCCACCCCTCCAGCCGCCACGCTGCTGGTGATCACCGGAACGCCCATCGCCATGGCCTCCAGGATCTTGTTCTGCGTGCCACGGGCAATGGCCAGCGGTGCCACCATCGCGGCAGAACCCAGGATGAAGGGCCGAACGTCGGGCACCGAGCCGGTGACGGTGACACCGGGCAACTGCCCCAGGGCCTTCATTTCGGGCGAGGGGTCTGCGCCCACGATCAACAGCTTCATGGTGGGCCGTTTGGCCTTGATGAGCGGCCACACCTCCTTGCAGAAGCGGCCCATGCACTCCTGGTTGGGGTAGTAGTCCATGCGGCCGATGAAGCTGATGGTGTCCGGGTCGTAGGGCTGGTCGGTGGGCTTGAAGAACTGGGCGTCCACACCGTTGGGGAACCAGTCGGTCGCCGCACCGGTGCCGTAGTCTTGCAGGGTCTGCCACTCGGCGCGGGTGGTGGCCGTGCACAGGTCGAACTTGCGCGCCAGGCGCTTTTCGGCGCGCAGCATCTTTTGCCCTTCCAGGGTGTAGCCCCAGGAAAGCGGCCAGGGCTTGTAGTTCGCGTATTCCAGCCACTTCTGCGAGTCCATGTCGCCGAAGTCCAGGACCTTGGGCACGTCGGTCACATGCTCGACGTACTGCGCCACCGACGAGCAGTGCACGAAGATCAGGTCCCACTTCTGCTGCGCCAGCAACTGGTTCACCTTGTGGGCCAGTTGTTCGCTGCGGAAGTAGCCCATCGACGACGGCGTGAGCAGCGGCAGCCTCAGCACCATGCGTGCGTACTGCAAGGGTTCGACCACATGCCCCATGTGGAATGCCGTGCAGTGCGGCGCAATGCCCTGGCCCTCCAGGGCTTCCGCGTCTGATCGCGACAGCGAGCACACCGTCACCTGGTGCCCCTGTGCGTGCAGGTGGCGGATCATGTTGAAGGGCCGGATCTTGCCGCCGCGCTTGGGCGGGTACGGGAAGCGGTGGCACAGGTACAGGATGTTCATGCGGCGGCGTGCTGCTTCAGTTCGGCGGCCACGTCGGCATGGCTGCGCCCGTCCAGGTAGATGCGGCTCCAGACTTCCAGGTTCATCAGGGCCAGCAGCGCGTCGGTGCCGTCGCTGCGGTTGGCCTCGTGGTCGGCCATCAGCGCGGCAACGCCTTCGGTGCGGAACAGGCCCCGCTCGCGGATGGTGGCGGGAGCCAGCAGGTGGCGCAGCAGCGGCGCCAGTTCGCGCTTCAGCCAGGCGCCCATGGGCGTGCCGAAGCCACGCTTGGCGCGGTTCAGGATGTCGTCGGGCAGGGTCGGGGCCAGCGCCTGTTTCATCAGGTGCTTGAGCTGGCCACCGGGAATCTTGATGCCGGTGGGGATGCGGGCCGCCAGTTCCACCAGTTCGTGGTCGAGCAGCGGCACGCGGCACTCCAGCGACACGGCCATGCTCATCTTGTCGGTCAGCATCAGCAGGTCGTCCGGCAGCTGGGTCTGGGCATCGACGGCGAACAGGCGGTTCAGTTCGTCGTCGCTGCCGGCCAGCGCGAAGGCGGCGTCCAGGCTGTCCGGCGCCCCGGGAACGGGCGCCAGCAGCAGGTCGGCAGCGGCCTGGCGGCCGAACACCTGCAGGTAGCTGCGGTAGCGTTCGTCCGGCGCCATGCCGGCGCTGGCCACGAAGCCCTTGGCCAGCCGCAGCAGGTTCAGGGCCTTGGAATGCCGGTCTGCGGGCAGATGCCTGGCCAGCGACGACACCAGGGCGCGAAGCGGGCCCGGCAGTGCCGCAAATCGCGCCGCGTAGTGCCCACCCAGGTAGCGGCGGTAGCCGCCGAAGAGTTCGTCCCCGCCCACGCCGGACAAGATGACCTTGACGTCATGGCGCGCGAACTCGCTGACGAGGTAGGTGGTGATGAAAGCGGTGTCCGCCAGCGGCTCGTCCATGTGCCACATCAGCCGTGGCAACAGACCCACGACGTCCGGCTTGACCACGATCTCGTGGTGCTCGGTGCCGAACAACTGCGCGACCCGGCGGGCGTAGGGCAGTTCGTTGTACAGCGCCTCGGCCGGCCCGCCCTCGAAGCCGATGGCGTAGGTCTTGATGGGTTGGTCGGAATGCCGCGCCATGGCCGCCACCACGGCGCTGGAATCGACCCCGCCGGAGAGGAAGGCACCGATGGGCACGTCGCTCACCATCTGCATGCGCACCGATTCGTCCAGCCGTGCGCGCACACGCTGCAGCCATTCGTCGGCCCCCACCTGGCGATCCACCTTTTGAGGCGGTTGCCAGTAGCACCACTGGCGCACCTGGCCGTTCTCCACCGCCAGCAGGGTGGCCGGCGGCAGCTTGCGAATGCCCTCGAAGATGCTGCGCGGCGCGGCCACGTAGCCCAGGTGCAGGTAGTCGGCCAGCACCGTGCGGTCGATGCGCGGCGTCACGCCCGGCAGCGTGAGCAGGGCCTTGGCTTCGGTGGCAAAGGCCAGGCGGCGTCCGTCCTGCAGCACGTACAGCGGCTTCACGCCGATGCGGTCGCGGCCGATCAGCAGGCGGCGCCGCGGTGCGTCCCACAGCGCGAAGTCGAACATGCCGTTCAGGCGCAGGATGAAGTCGTCGCCGTCCAGCACATAGCCATGCAGCAGCACCTCGCTGTCGGAGCCGGTCTTGAACTGGGCCCCGCGCGACTGCAGTTCAGTGCGCAATTCGCGGTAGTTGTAGATCTCGCCGTTGCACACCAGCCAGTACCGGCCGTCCACGGTGGACAGAGGCTGGTGGCCGCCGGCCAGGTCGATGATGGACAGGCGCCGCATCGCGATGCCGCAGTCCCGGTCGATGTGCTGACCCTCGTCGTCGGGGCCGCGGTGCGCGGTCACGTCACCCATGGCACTGAGCACGCGGGATTCGACCGGCGCACCGTCAAGTTGGATCAGTCCATGGATGCCACACATTGGGGGCGGTCTCCTTCAGGCCAGCGCGGGGCGCGCGGCCCGGCCGTCCAGCGCGCGGCGGTACACGTCGGCGTAATTCGCCACGCTGCGGGTCCAGGTGCGCTCCACTTCGACGAAGCGGCGGGCCTGTTCGCGCATGGCCGGCCAGCGGTCACGCTGGGCCAGGGCCTGCTCGATGCCGGCCTGCAGGGCCGCGGCGTCCCCGGCCTGGAACAGGAAACCGGTGTCGCCGTCGCGGATGAGTTCGCGGTGGCCCCCCACGTTGCTGGCCACCAGGATGCGGCCCTGGGCCATGGCCTCCAGGGGCTTGAGTGGCGTGACCAGTTCTGTCAAGCGGATCGGCAGCCGCGGGTAGGCCAGCACGTCGATCAATTCGTAATAGCGCTGCACCTGGGCATGCGGCACCCGGCCGGTGAAGATGACCCGCTCCCCCAGTCCGGCTTGCGCCACCTGGGCCTTCAGGGCGGCTTCCTGCGGCCCGCCGCCCACCAACAGCACGCGCAATTCCGGTCGGGCAGCGGCCATGCGCCGGGCCGCTTCCACCAGCAGGTGCAGCCCCTCGTAGCCGTAGAACGAGCCGGCAAAGCCCAGCACCGTGGCCCCCTGCAAGCCCAGTTGCTGCTGCAGCGCGGGGTCGGCCGGCACCCCGAACTGGAAGGACTGCACGTCCACCGCGTTGGGGATCACGGTGATGCGCTCGGCCGGGATGCCGCGCGCCATGATGTCACCGCGCAGGCCGTCGCAGATGGTGGTGATCTGGTTGGCACGCTTGAGCGCAAAAGTCTCCAGCGCACGTGAGATGCGGTAGCGTGGGCTGCCCTCGGTGGTGGTGCCATGGTCCACCGCGGCGTCCTCCCAGGACGCGCGCATCTCGTAGACCACCGGCACATGCAGATGCCGGCGCACCCACAGTGCCGGCAGCGCGTTGAGCACGGGCGAATGGGCATGGATCAGGTCCGGCTTGAGCTCCTGCACCAATTGCCGCAGCCTTGCCGCCGTCAGCTTCATCTGGCCGACCAGGCCCTCTTTTCCCTGGCTGGGCGTACGGTGGAAAGTCCAGCCGTCCACCTCGTCCACCAGGCTGGCCGTGGCGCCCTGCTTGGGCGTGGTGACCTGGTGGGTCTGCCAGCCGAGCGCGCGCTGTTCACGCAGGATGGCCAAGGTGCGGAAGGTGTAGCCGCTGTGCAGCGGCAACGAGTGGTCCAGCACGTGGAGGATGCGCATGCTGTGCCCGGCTCAGACCAGCGCGACGGCTTCGGCGGTGGCGGTTTCGGGGGACACGACCGCCGGGTCCATCACATTGCGCAGGAAGGCCTCGAACATGAGCAGCGTCCACAGCGGCGCGCTGTAGTCACGCCGGCCTGACTGGTGGGCGTCCACCAGATGCGCCAGGTAGGCCGGGTTGAACCAGCCGGTCGCCGCCAGGCGGTCGCCCAGCACGGCCTGGCGAACGCGCTCCTTCAGCGGCCCGCGGAACCACCGGGCCAGCGGCACGGCAAAGCCCATCTTCGGGCGGTACAGGATGTCGTCGGGCAGTGCCGGCTCCATGGCCTTCTTGAGCAGGTATTTGCCTTCCTGGCCCTTGATCTTCAGGTCCGACGGCAAACTGGCCAGCCATTGCACCAGTTCATGGTCCATCAGCGGTTCGCGCACCTCGAGCGAGTGCGCCATGCTGGCCCGGTCCACCTTGGTGTTGATGTCGCCCACCAGGTAGGTCTTGGTGTCCAGGTACTGGATCAGCGCCAGCGGGTCGTCGGTGCCCGCCCGCGCGGCGTGCTGGTCGAACACCTGCTGCGCGCTGTAGCCGGCCAGACTGCGGCGGAAGGCATCGCTGAAGAGTTCAGTGCGCATCGGCCCCGACAGGATGGAAACGCCGTGGAAGTAGGCCTCCACCGAACTGCGGGCGATGCCCTGGAAGGTGGTCTTGGCGCGGAACACCCGGGGCGCCCAATCCGCCTTGGGGTAGGCCCGGCCCAGGAAGCCGAACAAGGGCCGGCGCAGGCCGTAGGGCAGGGCCGAACGCATGCGCTCTTCCATCAGGTGCAAGCGGTAGCGGCGGTAGCCGCCAAAGCTTTCGTCACCGCCGTCGCCCGACAGTGCCACCGTGACGTGCTTGCGCGCCAGTTGGCAAACGCGGTAGGTGGGGATGGCCGAGCTGTCGGCATAGGGCTCGTCGTACAGCCGCGCCAGGGTGTCGATCAGGTCGAAGTCGTCGCTTTGCACCGTCTCCATGCGGTGGTTGGTGTGGTAGCGCTCGGCCACCTGCAGCGCGAACTGCGTTTCGTTGAACTTGGGGTCGTCAAAGCCGATGGAGCAGGTGTTCACGGGTTCCGACGACAGCCCGGCCATCGTGGCCACCACCGCACTGGAGTCCACCCCGCCGGACAGGAAGGCGCCCAGCGGCACTTCGGAGATCATGCGCAGGCGCACCGACTCACGCAGCCGCGCCCGCAGTTCGTCACAGGCGTCTTCGGCGCTGATGTGCCTGTCCAGGGTGAAGCGAACGTCCCAGTACTCGACCGGATCGACGCGCGGCTGGCCACGCACCACGGTGAGGGTGTGCGCCGGCGGCAGCTTCAGGGCCTGCTTGAAGATGGTGCGCGGCTCGGCCACGTAGCCCAGCGCGAAATACTCCTCCACCGCCAGCGGGTCCATCTCGCGCTTCAGGCCCCCGTGGGCCAGCAGCGCCTTCAACTCCGACCCGAACAGCAGCGTGCCGTCGTCCAGCCAGGCGTAGAACATGGGCTTGACGGCCAGGCGGTCGCGCGCCATGAAGAAGGTCTGGCGGTTGCGGTCCCACAGCGCGAACGCGAACATGCCGCGGAAGCGCTTCACGCAGTCCGCGCCCCAGCTTTCCCAGGCGTGCACGATGACTTCGGTGTCGCTGTGGGTGTGGAACACATGGCCCAGGGCCTGCAGTTCGGGCACCAGCTCGGCGTAGTTGTAGATCTCGCCGTTGAACACCACCACCACCGACTTGTCTTCGTTGAACAGCGGCTGTTGGCCGGTGGCCAGGTCGATGATGGACAGGCGTCGGTGGGCCAGGCCGACGCCGGGCTCCACATGCACATCGCCCTCGTCCGGGCCACGATGGAACTGGGCCTGGTTCATGCGCGCCAGAGCGACGCGATCGATTTCGCGCTGGGCGCGTGCGTCAAAAATGCCGGCGATTCCACACATGGGATGTTCTTCCTGTGATTGCTGGGCGGCCGCGTTCAGTGGCCTTGCAGCGCAGTCTCATAGACCCGCTGGTACTGTGCCACCATGGCGTCCAGGCTGAACTGGCGCTCGGCCCGTTGGCGCGAGGCCGCGCCTTGCGCCTGGCGCTGCGCCGGGTTGTCCACCAGAGCCTGCAGCGCCTGCGCCAGGGCGGCCGCGTCGCCCACCGGCACCAGGCTACCGTTTTCGCCGTCCTGCACCAGCTCGACATTGCCCCCCACCCGCGTGGCCACCAAGGGCAGACCGGTGGCCATGGCTTCGAGCAAGGTGTTGGAGATGCCCTCGGCCAGCGAGGGCAGCACAAACACATCCAGTTGCTGCAGCAGCGCGGCAACATCGCTGCGATCTCCTGCAAACCAGGTCCGCTCGGCGATGCCCAATGCCTGGGCCTGGGCCTGCAGGTCCGATTGCAGGGGCCCGTCGCCCACCAACACCAGCCGCAACGCCGCAGCGCCAGCGCCGGAAGGATCGGCCGCCGGGCGCTGCAAACGGGAGAACGCTTGCAGCAGCAATTGCTGGTCCTTCACCGGCTGCAGTCGCCCAACGGTGCCGATCACCACGCAGCCCGGCGGTGCGAAGCCCTCGGGCAGCAGGCGGGGCGAGGACGGACCGCGGGGCTGGAAGCGCTGGGTGTCCACGCCGTTGCAGATGGTGGTGATGCGCTGGCGCTTCACATGGATGCGCTGTTCAAGGTAGTTCCCCAGGTCCTGGGACACGGTGATGTAGCGTTCCACCAAGGGCGAATGGGCGCGCTTGAGCAAGGCTGTCTTCCAGTCGCGCCCGTTCAGGTCGTGCATGTCCCAGCCATGTTCGCCGTGGATGCGGTGCTGCACCCCGGCCAAGGCCGCCGGCATCAGGGCGTCCAGCCCCGACAGGCCCCGCGTGTGCACGATGGACGGGCGCAGTTTCCGACACAGCGCGTACAGCTCACGCCGTACCTGCCAAACGCCCTTGCGCGAGCGATGCAAGGCATGCAGCGAGGTGTCTTCTCGCCGCACCCGGCGGCCGAAGTCCGTGTAGTCCTCCACACAGGCCACCGCATGGCGGAAGCGGTCGTGCGGCAGGTGGTTGATCAGGTTCACCAGGCCATTCTCCAGTCCGCCGGTGGCGAACTGGTGGATGACATGAAGAATCAATGGGGGTGCCGTGCGCAGGTTCACGGCTGGCCTCCGCCGGCCGAGCCCAGCGCCACCCGCAAGGCGGGCATGGCCGCCTGCATGAAGTCGCGCAGGCGCTGGGCTGCCGCCTGGGGATCGTCCAGGTCGGTGTGCACCGTGATCCGGGCCGCCGCGTCACCGTGCCCACGGATCACGCCCAGGGCCAGCCGCAGCCGCGCCTGCATGTCGTCGGCGGTGAAGCCACCGTCCACCCAGTAGGTCTGCCAGACCAGTTGATCAGGCCGATCGCCCACCCGGTTGATGAGCCGGGAAACCCGCAGTTCAAGCAAACCGTCACGCCATGGCAGTTGCGTCGCCGCCATGGGCTGAACTTGCCAACGCGGGTCGCCTTCGCCCACCAACACATTGGAGGAACTGACCACCTTTCGGCCCCGGTCCTGCTGCCGGTAGTAGGCCAGGTCCAAGCCGACACGGTGGTCGCCCAGCCGATACTGCCGGTTTGTCTGCGTCAGCGGCTTGGTGTGCAGCGGCTGCCAGCCCACGCCCGCTGCCGGGTCGGCCTGCCAGCCACCGGGAAGGTCGCCGGGCAGCGCCAGTGGTTGCACCTCCGGCAAGGGCAACTGGGCCTTCCACTGCATCGCGACGGGCCAGGCCAGCGTCGCGACAAGGGCTGCCGCCAGCACCACCTGGCGCCCGATCGAAGGCGCCGGAACCGTTTCCAGAAGCGCCGGCATCCCACCGGTCGGTGCTTCATTGTCCTCAGCCCAGCGCGCGCCAACCCAGTAGGTGATCATCATCACCAGGCCGAAGAAGACCCAACCGTAGATCAGGTGGTCAACGCCGGTGGCGATTCGGTTGCTGGACAGGTGGCCCACCAACACGATGAGGTAGGCACGCACCCAGTTGGCCAGGATGGGTACCAACAGCGACACGCCCATGAACGCCAGCCGCCGCCCCGTGGATCGATAGACCAGGAACGCGAACAGGGTGCCCACCATGAAGGACGCAATCAGGTAGCGCACCCCGCTGCAGGCTTCCACCACCGACCAATTGCCGCTGGGAATGACGAAGTTCAGCCCCTCGCGATACACCGGGATGCCACTGACGCGCAGCGCCGCGACGGTGAAATCCGCGGTTCCCTCCATCAGCAGGGGCACCAGGGCCTCGCCCGCCGGCACGGCAAAGTAGGCGAAGGCGAGCGGAAACCAGATGGAGCGCGCCACACGCCAGCCCAGTACCACCGGCACGGCAGCCACACACAGAGTCACCAAGGCAAACTGGGTCACCACATTGCTCTGTACCAGGTCACCGGCCCACCACAGGGCCGCGGCCAATGCGACGATGGCCAGCGCGCCGGCGCTCGGGCGCGGAACCAGGAATTTGAGGTGGTTCCGCTGGCGCCAAACCAGCCACACCACCAGTGGCGGCACCAGCAGGGCATGGGCAAAGGTGTCCGACCGCCACCAGATGCCGGCCATCTCAGAGGCCGTGCGCCAGTACAGCAGCAGGGTGAGCGCCAGCGTCAGGGCCAAGGTCGGCAAGGCCGAACGCCAGGCCGCCGACGCGGCCGCCGCGTGCACACCGCCGGAAGCCGCCGCGTCGCTGCCCGGCCACACCGGATCGACCTGTGCGCTCACGTCCCGGTCACCCCAGCCCCCGCACCACGTGCGGCCCCAGCCAGTTCACCAGCCCCAGCGGCAGGCGCTTCCAGGTCTGGATCATCAGCTTGTACTTGGGGTTGTTCGGGTTGTTCTGGGGCACCGCGTCGCGCTTGTACAGCTTGAACTCGTAGTGCAGCGGCGTGGGCTCGAAGCCCCAGTTCTTCTTGAAGGCGTAGGGGCCCGTGCCCAGCTTGCTGCGGCCGTAGTCAAACACCTTCAGGCCGCGCGCGCAGGCGTGGCGCATCAGTTCCCAGTACTTGAAGTCGTTGGCGGCCAGGTCGCGTGCGGCCTCGTCGTCGCCGGCGTAGTAGGGCAGGATCTCGTCGCGGAAGTAAAAGCTGAGCACGGTGGACAGCGGGCGACCTTCGGGGCTGCTGACCGTGAGCACGTCGCAGTCCTTGCCGAACACAGCGCGCAGCATCTGGAAGTAGCGCTTGGGCATGGGCGGCGTGCCGTGGCGGTGCACGTTGTCGGCGTACAACGCAAAGAACCGGTCCACGCCCTCGTCGAAGGTGCTGGTCAGGCCGTTCTTGATGCCCTTGCGCACCATCGCGCGCTGCTTGCGCGGAATGGCCAGCATGTTGGCTTCTTCCTCGGGCAGGATCTCCTTGCGGAAGGTGACGTACAGGTCCTGCACCGGCCAGTCCTCGTGCTGGCGCTGCACATGGCGCAGTTCCAGGTGCTGCACGCCCATTTGTTGCGCCAGTGCCTGGGCCTTTTCCTCCAGGGCCGCCGCGGCTTCGCGGGTGTTGGCGGCCACGCCGCCGTACACCGCAAAGGGCAGGCTCACCAGCGCATGGCCGAACAGCATGGACTTCACCTCGGCCAGCGGCAGCACGCCGTCGATGCGGCCGTCGGTTTCGGCGTAGAGGAAATGCGTCGGGTGGCGGAAAACCTCGTGCAGCACCCGCTGCCAGCCGCTGCGGTGAAAGAAAGTCGCCTGCGGGCAGGCCAGGACGAAGTCGTCCCAGCGCGCGGCGGCAGCGGCATCGTCCAGAGAAAGGCTCAGCACCCGGGTCATGGCGGCGGCGGTAAGAGGTTCAATGTGCCGCGGGGGCAGCAAAGCGGGGCAGGAAGATGTGGTCCATGCGGCCCCAGGGGAAGTCCTGCAGCAGGCGCTGAAGGCGAGATTCCATGCGACCCAGGTTCAGGTAGTGGCGAAAGCGTGTCTTGGCGTCAATGCCTGGAACGCGCGGCTGGTGGTGGTCGATTTCCCAGGGGTGGAAATAGAACACCGCCGCTTCACCATCGCGCCCGTTCACCTGTTGCAGCAGCCAGCGCGACACGGCATAGGGCAGCAAGCGGAAGTAGCCACCGCCGCTGGACGGCAGGTTGCGGCCCCGCATGCGCAGCGTGGTGATGGGCACCTCGATCAGGCCGCTGTCCAGGCGGTGTGCGAAGCGGGGCGCGTCGGGCATGCCGTAGTGGTCGTGGCGGATGGGGTAGATGCTGCTGCTGTAGCGGTGGCCGGCTTCGGCCAGCACGTCCAGCGCCCACAGGTTGGCGTGGCCGATGGAAAAGCTGGGGGCGCGGTAGCCCAGCACGGCGGTACCGGTGATGTCTTCCAGGATCTTCTTGGCGCGCTGGATGTCCTGGGCGAAGGCCTCGCGGCTCAAGTCGCTGGCGCGTTGGTGGCCGTAACCGTGGCTGGCCACTTCATGGCCCCCGTCGGCAATGCGACGAACCAGTTGCGGGTAACGCTCGGCCACCCAGCCCAGTGTGAAGAAGGTGGCTTGCGTGCCCTGGGCTTCCAGCAGGGCCAGGATGCGCTCGACATTGCGTTCGACACGGCATTCGCGCGTGTCCCACTCGTCGCGGCGGATGTAGGGCGCCATGGCCGAGACCTGGAAGTAGTCTTCCACGTCGATGGACATGGCATTGCGGATCGGATGTACCGCCGCAGGCAGGGACAGTGCCTGGCTCACCGCGAGCCCAGCCCTTGCGGGCCCAGCCATTGCCACAGGTCCTGCGCGATGCGGGCGGCCGTCTGCCCATCCCAGTATTCGGGCACCCGGCCTTGCTTGCCACGACCGGCCAGGATGTCGGCCACGCCCTGGCGGATGGCGGCCGCGTCGGTGCCCACCATGGTGTTGGTGCCCTGCTCCACCGTGATGGGCCGCTCGGTGTTCTCGCGCAGCGTGAGGCAGGGCACGCCCAAGGCGGTGGTTTCCTCCTGCAGGCCACCGGAATCGGTCAGCACCAGCGTGGCTTTGGCCATCAGGCCCAGCATTTCCAGGTAGCCCTGCGGCGGCAGCACCAGCATGCGTTGCGCATCCACCAGGCCCATCAGGCCGAAGCGCTCGATGTTGTTGCGCGTGCGCGGGTGCATGGCAAACACCAGCGGCAACTGCTGCGCCACTTCGGCCAGCAGGCGCAGCAGCGCGCCCAGGGTCTCGGGCGAATCCACGTTGGACGGCCGGTGCAGTGTCACCACGCCATAGCCGCGCGGGTGGGCAATGGCCTGCGCGTCCAGGCCGGCGGCGCGCAGGGTGTCGTCCACCGGGCGGGCCTGGTCCAGGTTGTCGCGAAGCGAGTCGATCATCACGTTGCCGACGAAGACCACGCGCTGGGCGTCCACGCCTTCGCGTGCCAGGTTGTCGGCGGCGCTGCGCTCGGTGGTGTACAGGCGGTCGGCCAGGGCGTCGGTGACCAGGCGGTTGATTTCCTCGGGCATGCGGCGGTCGTAGCTGCGCAGGCCCGCTTCCACGTGCACCACCGGCACGTTCTTCTTCACCGCCACCAGGGTGCAGGCCATGGTGGAGTTCACATCGCCCACCACCAGCACGCAGGACGGCTTGCGCTCGTCCAGCACCGGCTCGAAGCGCTTCATCACGTCCGCGGTCTGCACCGCGTGGCTGCCCGAGCCCACTTCCAGGTTGATGTCCGGGCGCGGCAGGCGCAGGTCGGTGAACAGCTTGCCGCTCATGTCCTGGTCGTAGTGCTGGCCGGTGTGCACCAGCAGCGCGGGAATGGGCGGCTGGTGCGCGGCCAGCGCGCGCAGGATGGGCGCCATCTTCATGAAGTTGGGGCGGGCGCCCACCACGCACAACACCGGCGCCAGAACGCCTGAAAGGCTTGATTCGGTCATTTGTTCTTTTCGTCCATAGGGCTGCGCACAGCTTCGACCAGCTTGGTCAACATGCCCAGGGTTTGCACCTGGAGCCGTTCCAGGCGAAGGATGCTGCGCTCCAACCGTTGCAATTGGTCCAGCCGCTGCTCGGCCACCAGGCTGGCCAATTGCTTGGACATGCCTTCGGCGTCGTCGGCGCTGAGGTCGATGCGCGAGGCATCGATCTCCCCTGGGACCGACTCCAGTTCAGGCGCCGCGGGCAAGCCGCCCGCCGGTCGCCGCGCGGAGCCACCCGAGGTCTCGTCGGCCAGTTCCTTCACCACCACCGCAACGTCGTTGGCGCTGATGTGACTGCGCTCGGACAGGAAGCCCAGCAGCAAGAGGCGGTCGCACACGGTATTGATGCGCCGCGGAATGCCACGCGTGGCGCGGTGCACGGCCTCGAAAACCGTTGCTTCGAAGCTGGGCTTGTCCTTGGCACCGGCGCAATGCAGGCGGTGCTCGATGTAGCCCTTGGTCTCGTCCACGTCCAGCGGGCCAATGTGGCAGGTGGCGGTGACGCGCTGGCGGAATTGCTCCATCTCCGGGCGCTGCAGGATGTCGCGGAACTCGGGCTGGCCCACCAGGAAAGTCTGCAACAGCGAATGCGTACCGTACTGAAAGTTGGACAGCATGCGCAGTTCTTCCACCGCCGCGGCGCTGAGGTTCTGCGCCTCGTCCACGATCAGCAGGCAGCGCCGGCCCTGGCGCGTCTGGTCGATGAGGAAGGTTTCCAGCGACAGCAGCAGTTCAGCCTTGGGCACGTCCTTGACCCGCACGCCGAAGGCGGCACCCACCATGCGCAGCGTGTCCTCGCCGCCCAGGCTGGTGGTGACCAGGTGGCCGACCACCATCTGCGTGCCGGCCAGGCCGTTGATCAGAGCGCGCAGGATCGTGGTCTTGCCGGCCCCGACCTCGCCGGTGATGACGACAAAGCCCTCGTGGCGTGACACACCATATTCCAGGTAGGCCTTGGCCCGGCTGTGTTGCTTGCTGCCGAAGTAGAAGGTGGGGTCGGGGTTGAGCTGGAAGGGCTTGCTCGTCAACCCAAAGAAGGCCTCGTACATGATGTCAGAAACGCTTTGCAAGGTTGGCGACCACGGCATTCTCCTGGTAGGGCTTGGAGTTGCTGCTCACACTCGTTCGACGCGCCAAGAGCGACAGCGACGATCTCTGAGCCAACAGGAGATTCCAAGATGCCGTGAGCGTCGTGGTGGAAGATGAAACGCCCTCGGCAGAAGCCGCGCCGGCACTGCGGCTGTAACTGGCATCCAGGTTCAAGCTCGAAACCGGCGTCAAACGATGCGAGACGCTGACACTCAGCCCCCGTTGGTGCGCTCCTGACCCGGCCGGTTGACCCGGCAGAACGGCTTGCAAGCCGTTGAAAGAGCTGACCTCGCCTCTGTAGGCCGACACCAACAAGGTGCTGCGCACCCCGTTGAACGCCATGGCCAGTTGCTGCCTGCGCTGCAGCGAGACCCCCGTGGTGAGAAAGCCTCCGCTGGCCAGTGATGTCCGGGTCAAGCCGTTGTTCTGCAGAAAGGCATCCACGAAGGCGGCCCGCTGCAGCGGGTCGGGCACGCTCGAAGCCAAGCCATCGAAGAACAGATCGTAGACCGTGCGCAACGCGTTGCTGCCGCTCGCCGCGTCGCCAGTGGCATCGCGGGTATCGGTGTAGGTGAACACCGACCGTGCAAAACGATGTTCAAGCCGAAGGCTGTACGACCGGCCGAAGTAGCGATCGTCTGCATTGACCTCGACCGCCGACCGCACCGTTGGCAGCCAGCGCAGACCCAGGCCCCAGGTTTCGTAGCTGTTGCGACCGACTGAAAGCACATCGTTGGCTTCGCGTCCGGCTCGCGCAGAAAGCCTCAATTCGGGCGTCAGTCCGTAGAGCAGCGTGCCAATGGCACGGTCACTTTGCGTGCTGGTCCCGCTCAGGTACCGACTGGCCTGGTGCGACAGGTCCAAGCTCCATCCCAGGCGCCGCCGCGCACTGGCAGGAGCGGCCAGGTGCACGTCGGCGCCATTGGTGTAGGAATCAGCGGGCGAGTCCTTGGCACGGGTGGCAGCCAGGTCCAATCGGACCTCCACCTCGGCCCAGTCTCCCAAGACGCCCAGCAGGCTTGGCGACAGGCGCAACGTGGCCACCTCGCTGCGATTGGCATCCAACAGGGCCGAGTCACTGGCGCCGGAGGTCAGGATGGAATTGGCCTGGCGCGAGATGCGTGCATCTGCGTCCAGATAGAACTTGTTCGCGACCAGTTCAGCCCGGCCATGGGTGGCCAAGGACTGCTGCAAGGCGTTGTCTCGAGGATTGCGCGCGTACAACTGCCCCGTGATCGAGTAGTCCAGGTAACCCTGCAAGCTGCCGGTGTCCCGCCGTAGCCGAATCTGCGGCGAGACCTCGGTGACGGCGTCCACCATGCCAACTTCAGACAGCCGCACATTGCTGGTCAGGGTCTCCCTCAGAGACAGTCCCGGCTCGAACACCCACGCAGGTCGCAGGGAGCCCATCGGTGTGGCCGGCGCCGGTGGCTCCTGGGCCCTGGCCGCCGGGAGCGCCGCCGCCAGAGCCATGGCGCCGGTCACAGCAAGGGCAGAACGACTGCGCTTGCGCATTAACGCGCCTTCAGGACCTTTCATCACCCGCGCCTGCGTCCTGGCCATAGCCATATCCGTAGCCAAAGCTGCGGTCATAGTCGCCGGAGCCGTCGCCACTGACTTTGTTCAACACCAGGTTGATGTTGGGGCAGGACTTGATCATCGAGTGCGCATGCAGTACATCCGCCTGGCCGGTCTTGTCCGCTTGCACCACCAGCACCACCTGCCCCATCTGGGAGGCCAGCACGCGCGACTCCGTCGTCAAGAGAAGCGGCGGCGAATCAAAAATGATGATGCGGTCGGAGTACCGGCGCGACATGTCATCCAGCAATTGGCGCATGGCGTCACTGGCCAGCAGTTCGGTCGCCTGCGGATGCGGCGATCCACTGGGCAGGATGGTCAGCTTGTCCACATTCGTGCGCAGCAACACATCCTGCATCTCGGCTTTGCCTTCCAGCAACTCCAGAAGACCCGGCGCAGGTGGCAGGCCCAACATCCGCATCACGCTGGGCCTGGCCACGTCCGCGTCCACGAGCATGACGGTGTTGTCGCGCTCCATCGCCATGCTCATGGCCAGGTTCAGCGCCGTGAAGCTCTTGCCCTCACCCACCAGCGCGCTGGTGACCATGATCAGGTTGCCATGCGCCATGGCCGAAATGCCCTTGCGCTTGGCGTTGGTCAACAGGGGTCTCTTGATGACCCGGAACTGGTCCGCCGCCACGGACCGCGGGGATTGCGGCGTCACCACGCCAGAAGCGGCCAAAGCGGTGAGGTCCAGCAAGACCTGTCTTGAGACAGGCACGCTGGTGCGAGACCCTGTGTCCAGGGGCATCGGGCTGGTGGTGCTCACGCGCCCGATGGGCGAATGGCCGGTCGGCGCCAGCGCTTGCGTCTCGCCGCTGGCACGCTCGGGCAACCCGATGCCGGACTGACGGAGTTGCTCCAGGCGTTGCGCGGCTTGTTCGATCAGGCTGGTCATTTATGAACTCACCCTTGCCGCGCCGCCAAGACCGCCATCACGGCAATGCCTGTGACGTACAGACCCATCAGACTTCCGGAAGTCAATACAAACCGGTACATATCCATCTTCTTCCGCCGCAGGTCGATCTCATTGGTCAGCATGGACACCACGCCCAGCAAAGGCAGGTCCAGCTTGTTCCTGAGCTCGCTGGCACTGTGGAACACCGGCCGAAGCTGAGAGGCCGCAAACGCCGTGAACAGGCCCGCGGCCAGGGCCGCCAACATGGCCGCAGCCAGGAGCAACAGCCGATTGGGAGAAACCGGCGTGGGAGAAACCCGCGGCGGGTCGATCAGGCGAAAGTCCGCAACACCGGCAGCCACTTCCAGGTCGCCGGCCATGGCTGCGCTTTCGCGGCGAGCCACAAGGTCCTCGTAGTTCTTCTTGTGAATGGCGTAGTCGCGGTTGAGTTGGGCGGCTTCTGACTCGATCATGGGTGCGGTCTTCAGCATTTCGCGCGCCTGGTTGTAGCGGGACGTGAACTCCGCCACGCGCGCCTTGAGTGCGGCCACCTGGATCTCTGACGTGGCCAGCACGCGGTTGAGTTCCTGCGACGCCAGACTGACGGTGGCCGTCACGGCCGGTGCGGCAGCGGGTGCAGCGGCGGCCAGACGTCGCAATTCGGCGACCTCCTTCTTCTTCTGCTCTTCCAACTCGGCGATCAGGCGCCTGGTGGAGACGATGTCCGGGTGCTGGTCGGTATAGCGTTGCAGCAAGGTGTCCAGGTTGCGGCGCTGGGCGTCGATGCGCGAATCGATTTCCGGGGTCGCGATCGAGGCCGCCGACTCGGCGAGGATGGACGTGATGGCCGAGGGTTTGCCAGCTTCGGCTTTTTCCACGGCCAGTTGCTGCCGCGCCGCGTCACGGGACTGTTCGGCCTCGCGCAGTTCCAGTTTCGCGCGGTTGAGTTGTTCACCCAACTCGGCAATGCGGGCAGCAGTGTCCTTGCCCTCGCCGACCTGCATGTTCAGATTGCGCAGGCGGAACTCCTTCAGCCTGGATTCGGCTTCCTCAAGCTTGGCCTGGTAGGTCTTGATCTGCTCGTTGATGAAAACCTTGGCTGTGTCGGTGTCCTTGCGCGACGAGCCCAGGCTGGATTCGACGAAGATCGACACCAGCGACTGGATCACGCGTTGGGCACGCGCCGATTCCGAATCACGGTACGACAGGGTGTACAGGTTGTCGCGCCCCACGGTTTTGATTTGCAGAGCCGCCATCAGATCGGTGACCAAAGACTCCTGCTCACTCTTTGAACTGGTCTTCAAGTCGAGGTCGGCCATTCGCACCAGCTTTTCAACGTTCGGACGGCTGATCAAGGTGCGGCTGAGCATGGTGACCTGCTGTTCCACGTTGGGCTGAACCGCCAAACCGGACATCAAGGGCTTGAGGATCGATTGGGTATCGACATAAATGCGCGCCGAGGCCTCGAACTTGTCGGGCACGAGGAAGACCGCAACCGCCGCCAAGGCCCCCACCAGCCAAGCCACGAACACGGCCGGCCAGCGGAACCGCCACATGTTCCTGGCAACCGATGCCAACTGGACAAGAAGTTCTTCCATGAATCAGAGCTGCAATTCGGTTCGTTCCGTGGCGTGGCGTGGCCGGCAAAGTCGATCAGGGCCAAGAACCCGAACCGCGGGAATGCCGAAGTGGAATGTCGTGGCCTTTGGCGGGGCCGGTCAGAAGTTGCTTTGGGGGATGACCAGGATGTCGCCCGGCATCATCTCCACATTGGCCGAGAGGTCACCGCGCTTGACCAGGTCCTTCAGGCGGACGGAATATTGCTGGTTTCCTGCCGCAGTGCGCCGGATCGTGGCGTCGTTGCCTGCAGCGAAATCGGTCAGTCCGCCCACGGCAATCATCACGTCCAGCAGGGTCATGCGTTGCTTGAACGCCAATGCCTGAGGCCGCGCCGCTTCGCCAATGACACGGATCTGCTGGTCGTAGGGTCCGACAAAACCCGTGACGATGATGGTCACCACCGGGTCACGAACGTACTTGCCCAACTGCTTCTCAATGTCCCGTGCGATTTCCGTGGGGTTCTTGCCCTGGGCCACCAGTTCGTCGATCAGCGGCGTGGAGATCTTCCCGTCAGGACGCACGGGCACCGACATCGACAGTTCGGGATTGCGCCACACCGTGATGTTGATGTTGTCACCCGGGCCGATGATGTAGCTGTAGTTGCCCGCCGAAGCCAAAGCAGGCGCAGGGGGCAAGGTGTTGCTGGTGTTGGCGCAGGCTGCCAGCAGCATCAAACCACCGGCGGCCAGGGCCGCCCGCATTGAACGCAGATGCTTTGCAAGAGAACTGAACATGAAAACCTCGCTGTAACCCGGACGGGCGGTTCACTGGCCCAGCATCGACAAACCGCCAATGGCCTCAGAGAACTGCGCCTGAAGCAGCGACGATGATGGCATAGGGATGGTGGGGCTCGCAGCGCCTAGCCTGGGGGGGGACTGCACCCTAAACCGTTGAAAAGTTCACACGCAACCGCCTTCATCGAACAGGCGCCTGCGCCAGCACAACACTGGGACCTATGCGCCCGGTGTCCGAAGAATCTCCAGGTCCGAACCTGAGGGCTTCTCGAAAAGCGGCAACAACATGGAAACGAGTGTGCCCTCCCCGGGCACGCTGTCGACGGAAATTTTACCGCCGAGCTCATGGATGTACTGTTGACTTTCGTACGCACCGATGCCCATGCCGGTGCTCTTGGTGCTCTGAAAGGGCCGAAAGAGTTGATCGCGCACAAATTCGGCTGTCATGCCCTTGCCGCGGTCGCCCACCTTCAAGGCCGCATACCCGCCCAATCGGCCCAATTCCACCCAGATGTCCTGATTCGGTTGCGTGGCATCTATTGCATTCTGGATCCAGTGGCCCACCACGCGCTCCAGGCGCTCGGCACTGCCACGGGCCGACAAAGGCTCGCTGGCACGAACGCCAAGCTGGCGGCCCTGGCCGTTGGCCAACTCCTCGGCCCGCCGAACCAGTTGCTGCAGGTCCACCCCCACGGTCCCGTCGGTCGCCGCAACGCCTTCCCTCAACTGCGTCATCATCTGCCGCATCTTCTCCAGCGAGTTCTCCACGGTCATCAGCATGTCCTGCTGGAACTCGGGGTTTGACTGCAGGCGTTTGGCGTTCTTGAGCATCAGCGACAGTTGAGTCACGATGTTCTTGAGGTCGTGGACGACAAATGCCGACATGCGGTTGAATGCATCGAACTTGCGAGCCTCTAGCAATGCTTCGGTGGCCATCATCTGCGCCAGGAAGCTGGCGGCCTGGCGCCCGGCCGTCTTCAACAGGTCGTATACCTCCCAGTTCAGCTCGAACTCTGCACGCGGAGAGTGGAGCAGCACGAACCCCGTCAGGCTGTCGCCCGAGCGCAAAGGCACCACCAGCCAAGCCCTGGGCACCTGGGCAAGCCAGTCCGGCATCGCAAGATCGCCATATCGCGCGGGGTCGGTTCGCCACTCGTCCACATTGACCACCCGCCCCTGTTCTTTCATTGCCGCCACCAGGGTGCCATCTCGAGGCTCCGCGCCGTGAGCCGGAGGCATGTTCCATTGCGCCGACTGCCGGAATGGTGCGTCAACGGACGGACTGACCCACAGCGCTCCGCCGGGACTTTCCACCAGATCGGCCAAGCCCCGCACGATCTGCAACCCCAACTCCTGCGGCGTTGCCTGCGATGACAGCGCGTTGGTGAACTTCAGCCACTCGTCGCGGTAGTCGTAGCGGTAGCGAAAGAAGTTCTTGCCAAGAAAAACCTTCAGCCGCGCCCGCATCGACCCCGACACGGCCAGCGCCACCAACCCCAGCAAGGCCAAAAAAATGGTGCCCTTTTGCAGCGCCGCGCCCCATTCGCCGCCAAAGAAGCGCACGTAGTAGCCCACGCCCGCCACGAAGAGCATGTAGCCGCCGGACAACAACAATGCCACCGAGTGGAAAGCTGCTCGCTGGGAAACACGCAGCCGGAATGGGCCATCGCCCTGGCGGGACAGCGAAATCCAAACGGACGGGGCAACCAGCGCCTCCACAAAGCCACGGACCGCGAACACATCCCCGTCAATGCCACCGAAGAAGGCGGAGTTGGAGTACATGTAAAGGTCAAAACACAACATCGCCACGACCGCGACGCCGGCCGGCTTGGCGCTCCAACGCGCGTCCTCGGACAAGGCTCGCACCGCCTGCTCCAACTGCACCAGCGCCAGCACCGAAAGTGTCAGGAAGGTCAGCCCGGTCAACTGCGGCCCGGGCGACCAACTGCCTGCCAGGCGCAGAACCTGCCCCGCAAGTGCCAGTGCCAGGAGCAGGGCCGATATCGCCGCGACGGCGCCGGAGTTTCCCTGTGGCCACCTCCGCCCCGGCGGCACCACCAGCACGGTGAGCGCCGCTGTCCAGGCACCCAGGCGCAACAGGTTGGCCAGGTCCACGCCGGCCAAGGCCGATGGCAGCCCGATCAGCAGCGCGACCGCGGTCATGGCACACCACAGCAAGGACAACATGGCCGCCGCCATCAACGCCCTGCCCGCAGGCAGCTGAGGCGCCTTGCGCCGCCGCACAAGCAACAGATCCAGCACCAGGGCCAGGTGGGCCAGAGCGGCCAAGGCAAAGCCCCAGCCAGCGAGCAGCATCGTGTTCGAACTCATGCGCAGTAACGGGAGGGGCAGGCCAGCATGTCGATGGCATTCATTGCACTGGTCTCAGCAGGGGCACCTTCTTGGTACCTGCCAGTCGACGCGCGGCAGCCGAGTTTAGAGCCACCGTGCGCGCGGTCGCGCCGCCCCGACGCCGGGAACTGGCCCAAGCGACTTGTAACGCCCGTGAGAACCATCACGCCCCCTGATCGTGGTCGATTTCCCCGAGGAAAAACCCCCAGTTCGGGGGGTGTGTACGCCTGCAGCGAACCCCATACTCGGAGCCGTCCAGCTACAAGTTGTTGCGTGCGGGGCCGGACATGCCGGCATGGCATGCACGAACAGGCCGTTGCACCCAAGAATCTCATGCGAATTCACCGCCACAACATCCATCCCGGCTCCTTCATCGGAATGGCTGTCGATCTGACCCTGGGATTCGCCTCCATGATGCTGGCGGCGTCCACCCTGCGAAGCCGTTTTACCGTCATTCCCGGCACGGTTCCCGAATTGCCTCTGGTTTTGTTTGGGGCCACGGTCTTTGCCGTCACGATGGCGGTGATGTACGCGCTGGTCGGTCTGTACCGACCCCGGCCGATTTCGACCAGTGCCGCAGCGCTGCGGACTGCCGTGGCACTGTGCATCGGTGGCTACGTCAGTGCCTTGGCCATGCGGGCAATCGGCGACCGCGGCTACATCGAACAATTGGTTCCCGCCGCGATGGCCTACTTGGTCGTGGGCCTGCTGATCGAGCGCGCCTGCATGGCCATGATGCACCGCGTGGCGCCTCTGCCTCGGGTCCTGATTGTGGGAACAGGTGCCGACGCCCAGGCCATCGCCAAGGATTTGCATCGGCCAGGCAAGGCCGCCCGCGACCTGATCGGCTTCTATGCCACGGGCACCGAGCCCGAGGACCCGCCGACGGCCGCCAAGGGCAGTCGTCTTTTTCCGGCTCACGAATCATTGATCGACCTGGTCGCCCGTCATGACATCCAGGAAATCATCGTCGCCGTGAAGGAGCAACGGGGCGGCGGGGTCCCGATGGACCAGTTGCTGCAGTGCCGCATTCGCGGCATTCCCGTGCTGGACCTTGCGGCCTTCAGCGAGCGCACGAAAGGTGAAGTTCCCATCGACAGCCTCAAGGGCAGTTGGTTGGTCTATGGCGATGGCTTCGTTCAAGGCGCCATGCGGCGGACGATCAAGCGCATCTTCGACATCATCTTCTCGTCGGCACTGATCGCGTTGACCTCGCCACTGATGCTGGTGACCATGGTGGCCATACGCCTGGAAAGTGCTGGCCCTCTGATCTACCGCCAGGAGCGCGTTGGCCTGGGTGGCCGGGTGTTCAGCTGCATGAAGTTCCGCAGCATGTGCGTGGACGCCGAGCGGGATGGTGTGGCGCGTTGGGCCCAGAAGAACGACTCCCGCATCACCCGGGTCGGCAGTTTCATCCGCAAGACCCGGATTGACGAACTCCCTCAGTTGTTGAGTGTGCTCAGGGGTGAAATGAGCCTGGTGGGCCCGCGCCCTGAACGCCCGACCTTCGTTGAACAGTTGAAGGCAGAAATTCCCTTCTACGAACTGAGGCACTCGGTCAAGCCCGGCCTGACCGGTTGGGCTCAGGTTCGACACCATTACGCCGGTTCAATGGATGACGCGCGCCGCAAGACGCAGTTTGACCTGTACTACGTGAAGAACAATTCGCTGTTCTTGGATGTTCTGGTGCTGATCGAAACCGTCAGCGTCGTGATATTGCACGAGGGCTTGTGAGGCCTCGGCATGCGGGCCCCACGTTGGCCTGCATCGATTCAAAAAAACCAGGTAGGTGGCAAAGTCATGGATAGCACAGATGGACAAGGGCTGCCCAGCCCGCAGCATGATCAGGTAACACATGGCGCAGCGCCCATGCACGGGGCCCCGGCCTTGCCGTCGCGTCGCCGATGGCTGAGTGCCGGGCTGAAAGCCAGTCCTGCGGTGTTGAGCCTGGCGGCTTCCCCGGTCCTGGCCTGGCAATGCAAGACGCCGTCAGCGCATGCCTCGGCCAATCTGAGCAATCGCACCTACAAGACCTGGCCGGACAACTGCACGGCGACCAGCGCGTCGTGGTCCAGCAAGTTCAGTGGCTCGGCCACAGCGAAGGACGCATGCGGCACCTTGTTGGCCTACCCTACCGGATGCAGTTCCACCACCACCTGCGCATCGTTGATGGGTTCGGGCGGAACAACCACGGTCAAGAGCCTCCTGGCGACAGGCACCGGTTGGCAAAAAACGCTGCTGACGGCCATGCTGAACATCAAGTGCACGCGCGTGCCCTCGACTTGCGTCACTGAAGCCACGATTGCTGCCATGTGGGCCGCGGGCCCCGCCTACCAGCCTTCTCCGGGCATCACCTGGTCCAAGCAGCAGCAGGTGGACTATCTTCACAACAACTGGATTGCCACGGTGACGGCTTTCGGCGGAACGCCGCCTACCGCCTGATCGCGAAGTGCCCCGCCTGGTGACCTTGGCCAATTCAGGCGACTGAGATGTCGTGGGCCCTTGTCGGTCCGGAATTCCTTGTGGAACGGGAATGGTCCGGAGAGGTCGTTGTTCTTGACACCCGGTCAGGCAACACGCACCTGCTCACAGGACCTGCGTTCCTTGTCTACCGACAGCTCCAGTCCGGACCGCTGGAACCACAGCTTCTGTTGCAGCGTCTCAGTGCACTACTACCGCTTGCAGCGACCGCCGACGAACCCTCGATCGTGCTTGAGGCAACATTGCAGGAAATGGCCCGCCGTGGCCTGATCGAAACCTGCGCTCGTTGAAAGTCGCTGAACTTCCGTTGCCCGAGATCCAGCAGCGCCTCACCGAGGGGCGGCTGACGCTGGATCTGCATCCCTTTGTCGCGCGCATCGAGTCGCCGCTGCAGTCCGTGTCGCATTCACTGTGGCGCATGTACCGGGACCGGAATGTGCTGGATGAATCCACATTCGCTGACTTTCATGTTCGCGTCGCCCCGCCCAGCAACCTGAGGCGCTGGCTGAGGCCACAAGCCTTCTTCTACTTTGACGGGCGCGCCGCCTTCAAGCCATTGCCGGCGGCCCAGGCCTACCCCATGCTGGAATGGGGCCTGAACTGGTGCATAGCCGCCCATTCGCACCAGTTCCTCATCCTTCACGCGGCCGTGGTCGAAATGAATGGCTGCGCGGTCGTGATGCCTGCGCCACCGGGGTCCGGAAAGAGCACACTCTGCGCTGGTCTGGTCAGTCGCGGCTGGAGGCTGCTGTCAGACGAACTGGGGCTGTTGAACCCGGTCACACTTCGCCTGCATGCGCTGGCACGTCCGGTCAACCTGAAGAACCAATCCATCGCTGTGATGCGCGCCTTCGCCCCGACGGCGGACTTCTCGCCGGAGGTGCCTCACACAGCCAAAGGCACGGTGGCTTTGATGGCCCCGCCGGCAGACAGCGTCGAACGAATGCGCGAGACTGCCAGGCCGACCTGGTTGGTCTTTCCGCGCTACCGCAGCGGATGCGATGCCAGTTTCCGACCAGCAAGCAAGGCTTGGTCCACCTGGGTGCTGGCACAGCAGTCCTTCAACTACAACCTGCATGGCAAGGCAGGATTTGACGCCCTGACAAGCATGGTTGACTCCTGCACCTGCCTGGAGTTCGAGTACAGCCAGCTTGACCAAGCCGTGGAGGCCTTCGCCGCGCTCGCGACCGGCGACCTGGACGACGGGAGGGCGGCATGAACCAGGCCCCCGAGCTGATCCAAGCGTTGACGCAATCTGGGACGCTTGGTGACTGGACCGACAGTGCCTGGGACCTGCTGATCCGCCAAGCCCGTCGGGCCAACCTGCTGGGCACACTGGCGCATCGCCTGCCCAGCCACACCGTTGTGCCCGTGCCGGCCCGGCACCACCTGGACTCGGCGCGCCTGCTGGCCACCCGACAGCATGCCGCCATGCGCTGGGAGGTGGAGTGCATCGCCCGCGCACTGGCCCCCACGGGCGTGAAGCTGCTGCTGCTCAAGGGTGCGGCCTATGTCATGACCGGACTGCCTGCGGCCGAAGGGCGGCTGTTCGGCGACGTGGACATCATCGTGCCCAAAGCCCGCCTGGCAGACGTGGAATCGGCCCTGCTGATGAACGGCTGGTCCGGCGGCAACCCCAGCGCCTACGACCAGCGCTACTACCGCGAATGGATGCACGAGATTCCGCCGATGCAGCACCTGCGGCGCGGCAGCGTGATCGACGTTCACCACGCCATCCTGCCCGAGACCGCCCGCATCCGCGCCGATTCAAGTGCCATGATCGATGCCGCCGTGCCGGTGCCGGGGCACCCTGGCCTGTTCACCTTCGCGCCCATGGACATGGTTCTGCACAGCGCCACCCACCTGTTCCACGAAGGCGAGTTCGACAACGGCCTGCGCGACCTGTTCGACCTGGACAGCCTGCTGCGGCACTTCGCTCGCGACCCCAGGTTCTGGACCGATCTGCCCCTGCGTGCCCGGCACCTGGGCCTGCAACGCCCGCTTCACCACGCACTGCGTTATGCCGCGCAGTTGTTGGGCACGCCCGTGCCTCCGGCCTGCCTGGCGGCCACCGCCGCGGACGGGCCAGGGCCGCTGACCCAGTGGCTGCTGGATGCGTGCTTCAACCGGGCGTTCCGGCCCCTGCACGCCAGCTGTGATGACGGCTTCAGCGCTTTGGCCCGCCAGCTTCTGTACGTGCGCTCGCACTGGCTGCGCATGCCCCTGCCCATGCTGCTGGTTCACCTGACCCGCAAGGCCCTGGTGCGCGAGCCTGACCCTGGCCCTGACGACCAGGACGACCCCATGGCCTTGCGCCCCCCCCACCAGGACGCGGTGCCATGAACCCAACCACCTTCAAGCCTTCGGGCTGGCGCCCTGCCCGCCGCACCGCCCTGTTCGTGTTGATCACAGCGGGCGCGGCGTCCCCCTTGCAGGCAGCGGACGAATTGCCCGACCTGATCCAGCGCGTTCGCCCGTCGGTTCAGTCCGTGGGTTTTTACAAGGAGACCAACACCCCGCGCTTCGGCTTTCGCGGCACGGCCTTCGCGGTGGGCGATGGCAACATGCTGGTGACCAATGCGCACGTGGTGGCCACCACGACGGACGTCGGCCCGGACAGCGTGCTGATGGTGAACGTGCGGGATGCCAGCGGCAATGACCAGCTCCGCCGCGCCAGCCTCCTGGCGCAAGACAACGCCCACGATCTGGCCTTGCTGCGCGTGGACGGTCCAGCCCTGCCGGCACTGAACCTGCGGCAAGAGGCCGACGCCCCCGTGCGCGAAGGCCAGACCGTGGTCTTCATGGGCTACCCGCTGGGGGCTGCGCTGGGCTTCGCCCCGGTCACCCACCGTGGCATGGTGTCCGCCATCCGCCCGGTGGCCATTCCCAGCCCCACCGCCACCCAGTTGGACGCCCGCACCGCCGCCCGCATCCGGGGCGGTGCATTCGAGTTGTACCAACTGGACGCCACGGCCTACCCCGGCAACAGCGGCGGGCCCCTGTTCGACGTGAGCACGGGGCGCGTGATCGGCGTGGTGAACATGGTCACGCTCAAGGGCACCCGGGAGTCGGCCCTGAGCCAACCATCAGGCATCAGCTATGCCATCCCGGCGCGCCATGTGCTGGAACTTCTGGCGCAGCAGCCTGCACGCTGACGCCGCGGCGCAGGCCACTCAGCCTGTGGGGCCCGCCTGCGCCTGGATGCCCAGCTTCTTCATCAGGTCGTAAAGGGTGGGCCGCGACACCCCCAGCAAGTCCGCCGCCTTGGCGATGTTGCCGTCGCTGCGCGCCAGCGCCAGGTTCACCGCGCGGCGTTCGGCTTCATCGCGCACGGTGCGCAGGTCCAGCACCGGCGCTTCACCTGCCGGTGCCCCCCCGGGAACAGACGGCAGGTTCAGGTCTTCGCGCGTCACCAACTTGCCGTCGGCCATGATGGCCACGCGCTTGATGGCATTGAGCAGTTCGCGCACATTGCCGGGCCAGGGGTGGGCGTCGATGGCGGTCATGGCCTCGGCCGTGAAGGACAGGCTGCCGCGGTTGTTTTCCTGTGCGAAGCGCCTCAGGAAGGCCTGCGCCAGCAGCACCGCGTCGCCCTGGCGGGCCCTCAGCGCCGGGATGTTGATCTCGATCTCGGCCAGCCGGTAATACAGGTCCTGGCGGAAGCCGCCGGACTTGATCAGAGCGTCCAGGTTCTGGTGCGTGGCGCAGACCACCCGCACGTCCACCGGAATCTCCTGCCGGCCGCCGATGCGCTCCACCGTGCGTTCCTGCAGGAAGCGCAGCAGCTTGGCCTGCAGCGGTTGCGGCAGGTCGCCAATTTCGTCCAGCATCAGCGTGCCGCCGTGGGCGGTTTCCAGCTTGCCCGGCGTGGTCTTGGACGCACCCGTGAAGGCACCCTTCTCGTAGCCGAACAGCTCACTCTCCAGCAGGTTGTCCGGGATGGCCGCGCAGTTGATGGCCACGAACTTGCCCGTGCGCTTGCTGGCCTGGTGCAGCGCTTGCGCCAGCACTTCCTTGCCGGTGCCGCTTTCCCCCAACAGCAGGATGCTGGCGTTGCTGGGCGCCACCTTCTCGATCATGCGGCCGATGCGCAGCATCTCGGGGTCGCGCGTGATCAGGCCGGCCGCATCGGGCAGTTGCAAGGCACGCAGGCGCCGGTTCTCCGCCTGCAGTTCCGACAAGCGCAGGGCCCGCGAAATGATGAGGTTCAGTACATCGGGGTCGAAGGGCTTGGGCAGGAAGTCGTAGGCGCCCAGTTCCACCGCTCGCAGGGCGTTCGCCTGATCGTTCTGGCCGGTGAGCACGATCACCTTCACCTCGGGGTCGATCTCGATCATCTGCGCCAGCAAGGCCATGCCCTCGCTCACCGAGTCGGGATCGGGCGGCAGCCCCAGGTCCATGGTCACCACGACCGGCGAATGCCGGCGGAACTGAGCGAGCGCAGATTCGCGGTCGCCGGCCGTCACCGAGTCGAACTGGTCCAGCGACCACTTGATCTGCTTCTGCAGCGCGGGGTCGTCCTCGACGATCAGCAGCGGGGGGCGCTTTTCCAGGGACATGGTGCAAAGTTCAAGAAGCGGGGGCAGTTTCATTGTGACCCACGGCAGGCGCCGCGGGCAGCCGTAGCGCCGTTGCGAACCACCCAAAGCGGTGGCCCTGCACACCAGGCCCAGGCGCGGAATTCGATGCACCGCGGCAGTGCTACAATTTTCGGCTTGCGTGGGGGCGTAGCTCAGCTGGGAGAGCGTCGCGTTCGCAATGCGAAGGTCAGGAGTTCGATCCTCCTCGTCTCCACCAACTCAAGGTTCCGGACCGCTCCAAGCGGCACCCGGAAACAGGAAAAGCCTCAAGGAATCAATAACTTGGGGCTTTTTTCTTGCCTGCAGCGTCCCGGGTGGTCCCAGACAATCCGAGTTCACATTGCAGGAACTTCCGCAGTAACCAGAGAATCTTCCCTGTTCTTCTGCTGAAGTTACTGCATGGCCCAGCACCTAATCCCTTCGGCCGCCACACTCAAGGCGATCAAGCCCGGCGACACGCGGCGCCGTCTCAGTGACGGCGCCGGCCTCTATCTGCTGTTGTTTGTCAAGGGCGGCTCACACGGCTGGCGACTGGACTACACGTTCCAGGGCCGACGCAAGACCCTGAGCCTGGGCACTTATCCCATGACCGGTTTGAGCGTTGCTCGCGACAAGGCCGCAGAAGCACGTCGCTTGGTCAGCATAGGCATCGACCCGAGCACTGCCCGTCAGGAACAAAAGCTGTCTGCCGCCAAACAACGCCACGTCGAGAAGCTGGTGAATGCCGGGCTGCCGGTTCCGGAATCGTTCGAAGCTGTCGCCCGCGAGTGGTTCACGAAGCACCAACCGTCCTGGGCTGCCAGCCATGCCGACAAGATCATCCGGCGTCTGGAGCGCGACGTATTCCCTTGGCTCGGTAGCAAGCCGATCCATTCAATCAAGCCTGCCGACCTGCTGCACGTACTCAAGCGCGTGGAAGGCAGAGGTGCGATCGAAACCACCCATCGTGTCCAACAGAACTGTGGGCAGGTCTTCCGTTACGCAGTTGCGATCGGCCTGCTAGAAAGCGACCCCAGTCGTGACCTCCGAGGTGCCCTACCCCCATGGCGGCCGGAGCACTACCCAACATTGACCGACCCCAGAAAAGTCGGCCAGCTTCTCAGGGACATCGATGGCTACGAAGGTGCCTTCATAACCCGTTGTGCGATGAAGCTCTCCCCGCTGCTCTTCGCCCGTCCGGGAGAACTCCGCCATGCCGAGTGGCACGAAATCAATCTCGAAACTGCTGAATGGCGGATCCCGGCGCCCAAGATGAAGGGACGCGTGATGCATATCGTCCCGTTGGCGACACAAGCGCTGGGGGTGTTGCGAGACCTGAAGCCGTTAACCGGACCCAGAGGATGGGTGTTTCCTGGGAACAGAACCAACGGCGAGCCAATGAGCGAGAACACCGTTAATGCGGCACTGCGTCGGCTAGGTTACGACCGGGCTACGATGACAGCACATGGATTCCGGGGCATGGCATCTACGATACTGCACGAGCTGGGTTGGCCTTCGGACGTCGTGGAGCGCCAACTCTCACACGCCGAGCGGAACGCCGTGAAAGCGGCCTACAACCATGCTGAGCATTTGCCCGAACGTCGAAGAATGATGCAGGCTTGGGCAGACCACTTGGATGGCCTTAGGCGACAGCGAAGTTCCACTCCGTAGGCCTCTGGTCAATGCCCAAGTCAATGAGCCAAGAATCGCAATGGTCATCAAATCGGCGACAGGCTGACTTCTTGCGTCCTGACCTAGGCCGCTGATGGCAGTTTGGCGCCGGATATGAGGCACCGCTTTCTACAACGAAATTTCAGCAAGTTCGACCCAAACGGCAGCCCTGTAGCGTGTGGACCCAAAGCACTCAACATTGATCCGCTGAACGTCGCCTGGCGCCCCCAACGATGCCCGATTGCTGACATCCAATTCCGCCGGTCTCGGCCATCAGCGGCCGGTCGCCCGGCGCTGCAAACTTCACCTGCGACAATGCCTTGAAGGACAGCTTCGCGGCGACAAGTCTGGCCGATGGCAAGGCCTTGCCGCCCAGCCAGGTGGTGCGCACCACGCCACGCGGCGGCACGCCGGGTGCCGCGTCGGCACTCACCGCAGCGAACCTACCGCCGCTGGCGCAGCGCCCCGCCGCGGGCGACACCATCCGGGCCCGCAACGGGGTGCTGGACGTGCCGAACTGACGGGCGGAGGCCGTTGCGGAAAGGGAGGCTACCCCGCCAATCTCCGCATCGTCCGAGCGCAAGCAACAAGGGCCGCACGCCTTGCGACGTGCGGCCCCTGCAGTTTGCCCTGCGCGATCAGGCCGGCTTCTTGCGTTGACGCAGAGTGACACCCAGCGCAGCAGCCATGGCCATCAACACCAGCGGCACGCTGTCAGGCTCGGGCACCTGCGAAGGGCAGTCCGGCTGGCCCGGCTGACCGCAAACGATGGTGCCACCGCCACCTGCCGACGTAAAACCACCACCCAGCACCACCACATCGTCCAGCGCATTGGCCGGCGTGTCGTCGCCGTTGCCGGTGACCAGGGCCTGCAGCGCGCCGAAAGCGCCCGTGAAGTATGCGTGCCATGGGGTGGCATCCGACAGGTCCGTGTTCGTCAGGGTGGGGAACTGCGCCTGACCTTGGGCTGTCAGCTGCAGCTCGCTGTTATCTGCGATGCCGGTGGTGCCGTCGCCGTTGACGGCCAGGCCCGGCAGCAAGGATGTGAGCCAGCCATAGCCGATGGAGCTGTTCGCCTGCTCTTGTGTGAATAGGCCGCCACCCTGGCTGAGGTAGTTGTTCAGGGTGGTGCCATGCCCGTTCACCACTGCAAGTTGGGCGTTGGTGATGCCGCCCCCCACATTGTTGACCACAGTAGGCATGTAGACGATGCCCGTCCCGTTCAGCGTCACCGCACCGGCGTTGTTGAAGAAGTCGGTAATGGATGCGACCGAAGTGAGCGAGGTGGACGTCCATCCCGAGCCGCTCAGGCCGGACAGACCGAAGGCACTGTTGAACGCAGTCAATGCGCGACCGCTGTTGCAGCCAATGCAAACCGCCAGCTTGTTGTTGTTGGTGACCGCCGATCCGATCAAGGAAAGGCTCTGCTCCATGAATTTCCAGCCGTCCTGATTGATGCCAGCCGAGACGGTACCGTGGTCATCGGCGTCGGTGCCGGCAATGATGATCGGGCCGGCCTGGGCCGCGCCGAAAGCCATCGCTGCGGCAAACATGCCAAGTTTCAGTATTCGAGACACGCGTTCCATGTCAATCCCCTGTGCTAAATCGCTCTACCGCCTGAAAAGCCAGGCGAGAACAGTCGAGCAATTTCCGGGCCGGGTGCTAACCCGTCAACTACACAGGAGCGCTAACTACTGGATTGCATTGAACTTTCTGCACGCAACTCATCGGCGTTAGGCTGGCCTGCCAGGTTGATACCGTCAACCCTTCCGACATCAATCCATTTGATGATGACAAGCGTTAGCCGTTGAGGCCGTTCAACGCGTCCAGGCGCTCGGCCGTGCCCACGTCGGTCCAGGCGCCAGGCCACAGCGTGGCGCCGATGCGCTGCTGGGCGATGCCGGCGTCCAGCAGCGGGCGCAGCGCCATCCTGGTGCCCACCGGCACCGCCGCGAACAGGCTGGCGCGGTACAGGCCCACGCTGGCCCAGGTGTAGCGCGCTTCGGCCTGGGCCAGGGCCAGGCCGTCGGCGCCGATGCCGAAGTCGCCCCGGGGGTAGTGCGGCGCGTTGGGCACCAGCCAGCGCCGGGCGTCCAGCGGGCCCTCGGCAAACGTCCGTGCCTGCTGTGCGTCAAAGGCGAAGCCCGGCAGGAACACGTCGCCCGAGACCACCCAGAAGGCGTCGCGCGGTCCGCTGGCCAGCAGCGGCAGGGCCTTGGCAATGCCGCCCGCGGGTTCCAGCGCGCCGCCGTGGTCGCGGCGAAGCTGTAGTGGATGCGCAGCCCGAAGCGCTGTCCGTCACCCAGCGTGGCGGGAAATTGTTCTTTCAGCCAGGCGGTGTTGACCACCACCTCCGCCACGCCGGCGCGCGCCAGGGCGTCCAGGTGCCATTCGATCAGCGGCCGCCCCCGCACCATCAGCAGCGGCTTGGGCGTGTGGTCGGTCAGGGGCCGGAGGATAGGTTTTTCAAACGCCCTCTTTCCTGCCCCTTGGCACCCCGAACACGACCTTCGCCGCGTGTGAGTGCTCTTTGAAAGTGGCGCAGAACTGTTGAGCATTGACAGCGTCGCCGAAAATCGTCCTATTCGGGAGCCTGTCGCGGGTTACCCCTGGTCGCCAGCCCAGTTCAATCGGTCCCGCAAACCCGCTGACGCAGCCGAATCCAGCGGCCCTGGTCACCGGGTCGCCTGAACGGTCACGGTTAGGCAGCGTCAGGCCGCTTGGAGCGCCTGGCCACGGGCAGGAGAGCGCGGTGGTGCCCGCGCCTGCAGACCCAAGTGCGTGAGGATCTTCTCGATCACCGGTTGCTCCAGGATGGCCGCAATGATCTTCAGCTCACCGCCGCAGTTCGTGCAGTGCTCCATGTCGATCTCGAACACGCGCTTGAGCAGCTTGGCCCGGTTCAGCCGCACCGAGCGGTGGTGCGCACAGCTCTCCTCGCAATCGGCGGGTGGCGCGGCTTGCGTGGGCGCCTCGACCTCTTGCGGCACCACCTGCGCGCGCAGCTTGGCGTTGGGCGCCAGCACGCCATGGAACCGAATCAGGTGCAGCCGCGGCCTGGGCACCAGCGTCGCCAGGCGCTGCATGAACTCCCGCGGCGACATGACCAGATGCGTGGTGCCGTCGCGCCAGGCTGTCTTGAGCTTGAGCACCACTTGCCCGGCGGCGTTGGTCTGCACGCGCTCGTTGGCCAGTGCCGGGCGGGTGATGTAGCGGCATAGTTGCTCCAGCGCCTGCCGATCGTCGGCTGCACAGCGCACGGCGGCGTGCAGGCTGAAACCGTCGATGTCGGCGCAAAGCGATTGCTTGAAGTCTGTGTCCTTTGGCATCGCGCCCTGCACCCTCAGCACCTTCTGGCCGGCGCGTGGGCCGAAGGCGATGCGGTAAGTGCAGGCTGCGGCTTGCAGAGGCCTGAGTACGCGCGCTTCGTCCGAATCACCGTCGCTGTCGGCCATGTAGGTCGAACCCTCTTCTTCGACCAATACCCCTCGACGGGTGAGCAACTTCATCGCACGGGTGATGATCTTGTGCAACACCGAATGCAGCGCTTCGTCGGTTGGCGCGGGGGCTTCGACGAATTCCGGCGCACCCTCGGCGCTGCGCCGGTACACGCCGTTCAGGACTAGGCAGTGCAGGTGAATGTTGAGGTTGGCCGCCGAGCCGAAGCGTTGAATCAGCGTGACCGCGCCGCTGTCGGCTTCGTCAGGCTTGAGCCCGGCCTGACCGAGCAGATGGCGCGTGATCACGCGGTGCACCACCTGCAGCACCGGCGTCACCATCTTGGGCTGTGCGGCCAGCAACAGGCGCAGGGGGATCGGCAGCGACAGAACCCACTGGCGGACCGGCACATGGGAGATGACGTGGTCGACCAGGTGCGCCGCCGTCTGCGCCATGCGCCGGGCGCCGCACGACGGGCAAAACCCGCGCCGCCTGCAGCTGAACGCCACCAGCTTGTCGTGGCCGCAGTCGCCGCAGTGCAGGCGCAGGAAACCGTGGGCCAGGATGCCGCACTCCAGGAAGGCCTCGAACTCGTCCTTGACGAACTGCGGCAGGTCAGCACCAGCAGCGTCTTCGGCCTGTGCGAAGAAGGTCGCGGCGTGTTGCTGCACCAGGCGGTACAGCGTGGTCTGCTCGGGGCGGTGGCGCTCGTAGTGAACAGGTGCGCCATCCGGCGCCCGCTGGGGCTGCCGGCCGATGGCTTGCACACGAGGCTCCCGAAGTGGTGAGCCTGCACGGTCTCAAGCCGTGCCCTGCGCCTCAATCGCCTTGATGGCTGCCCGCGGACGTGTGCCCTCCGTCGCGGGGCCTCGTATGGGTGACTGCGAGGGTGACCGACCGGCTGCTTCAGGGCAGCGAGATCAGGACAGCGGATGTCGGCTCAGGGTCGACTCAGGGTTTACCCCATAGTCCGCTTTGAGGATGCGCTGTCCGACCGTCAGGTTTCGGGCGGACCAAAAGCGCCAATGGTCCGCTGGTGTTGACCCGCTGCAGATAGCCAGTAATCTTCCGCCAGCTTAGCTTGTGATTGAGTGCCGTCATTTGGACTTGCTTCAATCAAACATCGGGTGGCACGTTGATGGTCCAGGCTTCACTGCTATCGATTTTGGAATTTTGCCTTTCGCTTTTCAGTGAATGCAGTGAGCCCCTCGCGAAAGTCATGTTCGGAGAAGCACTTATGAAACTGCTCGCGCTCCATTGCAAGTCCGGAATCGAGTTGGACTTGCGTCTTATTGACAGAGGCCTTGATTCGGCATGCAACAGGACTTGAATACGACGCAACAAGCAGGGCTACAGACATCGCGGTAGCTTCAAGCTCTTCATCTGAAACCACACGCGATACCAAGCCGGCGGCAAGTGCTTCATCCGCACTCAAAGCTCGCCCTGTGAGCAGCAGGTCCATTGCAACATGTTTGCCCACAACACGCGTCAGTCTCTGTGTTCCCCCAGCCCCCGGCATAGCAGCCAGGGCAATTTCCGGATGACAGAAACGAGCAGAGGCTGCGGCGACAACGATGTCACACATCTCAACCAACTCACACCCGCCGCCTGCCGCCAAGCCCCTCACAGCAGCAATCAATGGCTTCTGGATTTGGGGCGGAGCCGATACGCATCCAATGAATCCTTTCGTTCTAGCGTCTTCAGCAGTCATGTCCAGCATTTCCCGGATATCTGCTCCGGCACAAAAGTGCTTCAGTGAGGTCGAGATCAGAATCGCCCTCACATCGTCGCGTGCGTCTAAAGCCAAGAGTGAGTCATCTATTTCTTCGCAAAAATGTGAACTTAGTGCGTTCAGCGCATTGGCGCGATTCAACTTCAGATGCCCAACTCCATCAACACATTCAACATCAACTGATGTCATCACCCTTGTCTCCGCTGTGTGCGTCGTAGAAATTATGTGCTGCGCTTGGAAAGGCTGCAATGCACTGCGTTACGGAGCTTCTTCCCGTGCAACTGACCGACCACTTGTGGCCGAGTCCTGTTGGCCACGAGCGGCAGCTTCCTGGTCGCGAAACGCGGTGAGCTCAGGCTGGACTGGCAGGCTGGTTCGGAAGACCGCGAACGACAGCAGTGGGTCGAGTGTGTCAGTCGACGAAGGGCTGCTCTTCGGTAGTCCACCGTCACCGACTGCTCTGCGGCGGTGATCTCGGTGAGGCGTCCGGCAAGGCCCGACTCGTTGTAAACGGTCGGCCCTGCAAACACTTTGCCAGCTAGCTGTCGCTCAAAGCCGATGTAAGCACTAGGTTCTCGTGAGCCAAGTCTGGTGTGGTCTCCTTCAACCCGCGCCGGTTGCGTGACTTCGCGTGGCCCAGTCGGAGCTGGCGCCGTGCCAAGACTGACCTCGGCGCTGGCTGAGTTCGCGGCCGAGATTCGTTCGAAGGCGCGTGCACCGCGCGCCGATTTCATCTTGCCTCTCACGAACGTATTCGCGCGCAAGCACCGTCACTTCGCCTTGAAAATGTTCTGCGTGTGGTACTCGAGAAACGGGAGCATGTCCTTGTCTGCCCTCGAGGTCAGTCGAAGATTTTGATGTACGTTTAGGTGCAGCGCATCGCCGGGCCTAAGTGCCGGACTGATTCGAATGCGGAACCTGTCGTCGAAGGTGATTAGCCCGCGATCGAACAGCTTGTCGAGGTTCGGAGTGAGTAGAAGGCCATTCGCTGCGCCCAGGCGTTCCGCTGGTGTTGCGCACTTGCTCCACGGCTTAATGTGACTAGCGATTAAGAGACCATGCGCGCTGCATGTCGTCACAGAGCATCCGCCCCATCGCTTGATCAGCGCCTCACGGAAGGGTCCCTGACCGACACGCGCTTTGATCATGGCCTCGCGATCGGTCTCGCTCAGGTCTTCCACGAAGTCTTGGAAAGCTGGGGTCAGCCCAGGATCCTCGATGCCGGCGAATTGGTCCTGCGTGGCCATATGGGGGGGCTCTACGCCCCTGACGAGCCGGTACTCGCCGGTGTACGGGTCGGCGAGGTGGACGAACCACGGAACAGGGTCCAATTCCCGGAACTTCACCTGGGACGAATCCTCCGCGGCGTCATCGATAGCGGTCCGTTTGCCATCCAGTAGGATGATGCGTGCCGCCAGTCGCTTCCGATGCGCCTCCTGAAGTGCGAGTTGGAAATCCCGTGTGCGTCGGACCTTGATGCCGATGCGGCTCTTCACGCCAGGCGCCGCTGCAGTCCCCCCCAGTGCATTGAGATCTTCTTGCTGCGTTTTGGTGTTGCCAATGAGCGTTGGCGGTTCGACATTCCAATCGATCTCTTCGTGCCAAACGCAGAGAGCGATGGGCTGGCCGCTTCCCCCAAATGACCACTTGAAGCTCTTATAGACGTTCTCGTTCGGGTTCTCGAGACGGCGACCGTTGCGGTCAATTTCCCAGTCGGCAACGTCAATTCCAGCCTGCTCAACCAGCTCGCGTACTGCGTGCTTCGTTCTCGGCTTCATTCGGTCAGCAAGGCTCTCGTTCAAGTTACGCCCTCCATCGATCGGCGGGAAGTCTATCCCTGCGGGGGTATGCACTGAGGGCGCCGTTCTAACTTGGTCGGCGATCCGAGACGAGACACCGTCAAACAGCCGAGTCTTAGCGGCAGCATGTGGCCGAGTCCCGGTGGCCGCGAGCGGCAGCTTCCTGGAAGCGAATCGAGTGGCACTGAGGCTCGGTCGTCCGGCAGCTTCCGGCAACCGCGTACTTCAGCAATGGGTCGCGCCATGCCGGTCAGGAGCCCAACCAGCTAGGCGTAAACCCGTCATCAAAACTGTGGATGCCGGTACCTGTCGTTGAGAACCTTCGTGGCCGGCCACAACCGGCCGTTGGTGATCCGCTCAGAATTTCCCGAGCCGGCATGTCTTCGATGACTGGTTTGCGGCGGTCAACTTCGTTTCCGCTTGGGCTCGTCCCGGCCATCAACATTCACCGACGAAAGGCAGCTTCCTGGCATACCAACACGAAGGCAAGACCGATCCTCCTCTTCCATCGTCTGCACGCATGGTCCTGGCCGGCGTATACCGCTGCATTGCCGAGCGCCCGGCGGCCGTCAACGGATCGATCGTCCACACTGGCTATGAGCTGAGCGCGCAATTGCAGACCGTACTCGTCCACCTTAGGAAGTTGCTCACGTTCTGGAGCTTGTTGGTCGAGAACAGTGGGCCAGACATATCCGGCCAAGCCAAACGGTGACAGCGGAGAGGCTCACTTGCTGCAGCCGTTGCGGGTGGGACCGATTCGCCGCAGGGTCGGGTACGGGGAACTGGTCTTGTTTGCGCCTGCAGTTGCGGGAAGCGACGGGCGGCTCAGCCGGCGCGCAGCTCTGCCCCAAGAACAAGACTACCGGCGCCGTGACGCTAGTCGCCCAGGTCGGGGCCAAGCTGCCCAAGGCTGTCGTGCAGAACTACGCGGTGCCGATCCCGCCACTGAACTTCGACACCAACGCCGACTACGTGGTGATCACGTTCAACCTCCAGGCTGCCGCCCAGCCGGCGGCCCACATCTTGACGCTAACGCTGCAGTAGGTTAAACGTCCGCCGGGTCTCCCTAAAGCGAGGGTCGCCGGCCGGCCGCGGCGTCGCTATCATCGCCCACCGTTCGCAGTGGGAGCCCCGATGAAGCTGGCCCTGGACGACCGTGCGCTATTCGGCAACGACGCCAGCGAGGACGAGCTCCGGCCGGTGTTCATGTCCTACTTCGTGGACCAGCCGGCCTTCGCCGACTTCCTGAACCCGGACCACCGCCTGTGGTTCGCCAACGGCCGCAAGGGCATGGGCAAGTCCGCGCTGATCGTGCGATTCCAGGAGCTGCAGCTCGCCCGCCCGGCCGACGCGCGGCCGATCGTCGTGCGAGCGATCCCGCAGCACCTGGTGGCTCTAAAGGAACCGCCGCATACCGACAACCACAACCTGATCGAGAACTACTGGAAGCAGGTGATCTGCGGCGCCATCAACATGGCGCTGGCCGAGGAGTTGCGCTTCGCGTGGACCGACACGCAGATGGCGCTGGTCGAGACCGCCGAGGTGGCTGGTTTCGCCGGCCGCAACCTAGTCGGCTCGCTGCTGTCGCGGCTGATCGGCAAGGTCAACCTCGGCGGCGTGCTCGACCTGACGCCCACGCCGCGCCCGGCGCAGAACCACGAGCAGCTGCTGCAGCGCATCCACCGCGAGCACGTGGTGCGCCGGCCGATCTGGTTCCTGCTTGACGACATCGACGCCAAGTACCAAAACACGCCGCGCCAGCAGCTGATGATCTCGTCGCTGTTCTCGGCCTGCCGCAACCTGATCGAGACCACCGGCGGAATCGGCATCCGCGCGACTATCCGCACCGACGTCTGGACCAGCCTAACCACGGCCGAGGACATGGACAAGATGGAGCAGTACCGCACCGAGATCACCTGGACCGCGGCGCAGCAGAAGCAGCTGCTGGGCCACCGCATCCTGGCCTGGGTGCAGCGCAACGAGCCGTCGTCAGAGATCGCGCGCGCCTGGAACGCGGTCGACGATGCCAACGCGCTGATCGAGCTGGCCTTCGTCGCACGCATGAAGTGGGGGCCGCACTCGTCGGCGCCTGCCGAGCACGTGCTGCGAGTACTTGCCGGCGGCCGGCCACGCTGGATCGCCCAGCTGTGCCGCGACGCCGGCGTGGCGGCGGCGCGCGACCGCAAGGAGCGTATCGGCATCCACCACGTGAACCAGGCGATGGGCGAGTTCGGCCGCCGGCGCCTGCAGGACCTGTACAAGGAACACGGCTTCCAGTTCTCCGACCTCGTGAGCCTGGTCGAGTGCTTTGCCGGCGGCCCGCGCCGCTACACCACGGCCGAGCTGCTGCAGCGCATTGGTGAACGCTACGTAAAGCTGCAAGATCCGACCAAGATCCCGCCGATCAACGGCGTGCCCTTTCGCGACGCGCTCCAGCTCGCGCGGCTGCTGTACCAGTGCGGCTTCATCAACGGCAACAACACCGCGCAGGCCAGCATGGCGATGCCCGAGTTCATCGGCTACGACGTGCGGCCCGACCTGCTAAAGGTGCAGACCAACCTTGACGACGGCATGGCCTGGGAGCTGCTGCCGGCCTACCGCAGCAGCCTGAGGGTGTCCTGAATGGATGCCGCACCCGAAACCGTCGCCACGCCCGACGCCCGGCCGCCCGCCCTGGCGCACGCGCTGCGGGTGGCCGCCGCGCTGCTGCTGGTGTACGCCACGTTCACCGTTGCGGTCGATTGGCCCTTGCTGCTGCAGCGGTTGGAGCTCACGCCGGCGGCCGCGCTCAACATCGTCGCCAGCGTCGGCCACGCGCACGAAGACCGCTACCAGCGGCTGTACACGCTGGCGCTGGTGCCGCCGGCAAGCGCCGCAGTGGCGCTACTGCTGACGCTAGCAGCGCTGCCCGTGCGCCGCCAGGCGCCGGCCGCCGCTCACGCGCTGACGCTGGGGGCACTGGCGATGGCCTACGCGGTGTCCACGCTGCCGGCGCATGCGCCCTTCGTGCTGCCGCACGCCGTGCCGCTGGCCGAAAACGGGCTGCCGAGCATGCAGGAACCGTACTCGCGCGCCTTTCGCGACGCGATCACATACGTGTGGTCGTCGGCGCTGCTGCTGGCGATCCCGTTCGTCGGCTCGGCGCGCATCGAATGGCGCACAAAGCTTGGCGCCGGTGTGCTGGCCGTCGGCTCCGTGCTATCGGCCTACCTGCCGCACCGCGCGCACGAAGGCGGCCGCACCGACAACGAGCTGATCATCTTTGCGTTCGCGATCGTCGCGCTGCTGTACCTGAGCTCGCGCATCCAGCGCGCGATGGAAGGCGAGCGCCAAGCGCGCGAGCAGGCAGAGGAGGCGCTGCGCCAGGCGCACGACGAGCGGGCGCGCTACGAAGTGCAGTCGCAGGCGGCGATCGCCGAGTTCCGTGCGATCCAGCAGCGGCTGGAAGAGCGCGAGCAGCGACGCACCGCGTTCCTCGGCGCCGCCGCGCACGATCTGAAGCAGCCGCTGCTGTCATCGATGCTGTACAGCGACCTGCTAGTGCAGGCGCTGAAGCAGGGCGCCGGCCAGGTGCCCGGACCGCAGGTCGACCGCTACGCGCAGACTGTGCGCGCTGAGGTGAAGTCGCTCGCCGGCGCCTTCGAATCGATCCTCGACTATTCGCAGATCGAATCGGGCCGCATCAGCGCACGCATCGGCCAGCACCGGCTGGCCGAAATCTTCGGCGAGTTGGAGCGCCGCTTCGCGCCGCAGGCGGCCGAGCGCGGGTTGACGCTGCACTTCGTGCCGCCCCGAAGCGCGTGCGTGGTGCAGACCGACCGCGACCTGATCGTGCGCCTGCTGTCTAACCTGCTGTCCAACGCGGTGAAGTTCACCGCGGCGCAGCGCCGCCACGCACCGCGGCGCGGCCACCACGACGTCTGCGTGCGCACGCGCGTGCGCGGCCTTCTGGCCACCGTCTACGTGATAGACCAGGGCTGTGGCATCCCGGCCCATTTGCACGAGGCGGTGTTCGAACCCGGCGTGCAGGTGGCCAACGCGCACCGCGACCGCCACGAGGGCTTCGGCCTCGGGCTGGCGACTGTGAAGGGCATCGTCGGCAAGGCGATGCAGGACCACGGCGTGCGCATGCGCTCGATCGAGCAGCGCGGCACGCACATGATGGTCGACGTCCCGGTGGCCTTCGTGGAGCTCGAAGAGGCCGCCATGGGCGACGAAGCCGATGCCGGCGCGCCGGCGGTCGACCTCGACGGCGCGCTGATCGCGCTGGTGGAAGACGACACGCTGCAGCGCGCCGCGCTGGAAGAGGTGCTGCGCCTAGCCGGCGCCTTCGTCAAGGCGGCGCCGAACCTTTCGCAGCTGGGCGAGCTGCTCGACGAGACGATCCGCTACCCCGACGTGATCCTCACCGACTTCCGCCTGCCCGGCGGCGTGACCGGGCGCGAAGTGGTCGAGACTGTGCGCGCACGCTGCAATGGGCGCGAGATCCCGGCGCTGGTGCTGACCGCCGACCACCTGGCGGCCGAGGCCGCGACCGTCGGCCTGCCCGGCGTGGAAGTGCTGCGCAAGCCAGTGGACCGCAAGACGCTGCTGCAGCGGGTGTCGGCGCGTCACGTGCCGCTGCCGTCGCCGTTCGACGGCCTGGCCGACGAGCTTCAGGCGTCTTCGCGCAGCACGACGCCGGCGCGTGCGATCTCGTAGATCAGCGCCTTCGCGTTCTCCACCTTGAACAGCCGGCACATGTCAGAGATGTACTCCTTGACCGTTACCTCGGCGAGGTTGCACTCGCGCGCGATGCGCTTGTAGGGCGTGCCGCGCACGTGCAGCATCAGCACGCGGCGGTGTGACTCGTTCAGCCCCAGCGAGGCGGCGCTGCGCGGCGCCGGCGGCGGCGCATCGGCCGCCTGCGCGGTGGCGCGCCCGGCGCCTGCGCGCGCGCCGTGGATGAAGACAGCGCCGGCCTCCATACTCATCATCGCGACCCTGAAGATTTCGGCGCTGTCGGCCTTGCCCTTGGACAAGAAGCCGGCGGCGTTGTCGCCCAACAGGTCCTCGATCGCCTTGCGGTCCAGCGGCTCGCCAGACATCACGATCACCGGAGTGGCGTCGTGCTCAGGGCTGGACTTGATCCACTTCAGCAACTGCAGCCCCTCGAGCGGATCGCCGTCGAAGCGCAGGTCCAGGAACACCAGGTCGGGCCGGTGCGCCGCCAGCTGCGCCTTGCCCTCCTCGACCGTGCGGGCGTGGTAGACCTCGATCTCGGGGTCGAGCGCGCGCAGGTGCAGCGCCGCGCCTTCGCGCACGAGGCCGTGGTCGTCGACCAGCAGGATCTTCTTGTAGCGGGGCATGCGGCAATCGTAGGCGCCGCGCGGCGCGGCGTCACCCCACCCGAAGTAGGTCGCTCACCCTACCTAGGTAGGTTGTGAGGTCGGTGCGCCGGCCCCCACCTCGGATCCGACTTCAGAGGCGGGCAGGACAGCGTGACATCGCCGAAGATTCAACCGTCGACGCCTTGAAACCCGCACTCCCGCGGGACACGAGCGACGACATGACCCTAGGAGCACAACGTGTCCACGTCCTTCCGAACCACTGAAGCCCGCCGATCGCGGGTCCGGCACCCGAGCGGAGCCTGCCCCGGTACACACGACCACCTTGCACAGGACTTGTCCATGAACCACGACGACGACCCAAAGCCAGCAATCAGGCGGCGCGGCTCCAGCCTGCACTGGTGCATAGACCGCGCGGGGCCTCCACCCGACGTATGGTGCTCCCGATCCGGGGACTCCATGCATTCGGAGGCTTTCCGCACCGGGTGATCGGGTGGCAGGCAAAGCGCCACCCCGATCACCCGGCCCGCCCGAGGGCCAGGGTCAGAAGCTCTCTTCCATCAACTCCGCCGCACGGATCAGCGCTCGCGCCTTCTGTTCGGTTTCCTTCCACTCCAGCTCAAGCACCGAGTCGGCCACGATGCCGGCGCGGATCGCGATCCCCAGGTACATGTCGACCGCGAAGCTGAGGTAGCCGCACGCGCCGCCATAGATGCCACTCTTCAACGGCTCCAGTTCGTCGGTGAACTCCATCGCCTGGATCCTGTGCGCACCGCTCATGGTGTCCGCCGGGAAGGTGGCCCGCAGCACGTCCAGGCTCGTCGCGCCGTCGACCAGCAGTCTCTCGACGTTGCTGACCATGTGCATCACGGTAAGCGGTCCACAAACCACGTCCTTGGTGGGACATTGACTCGGTGATCAGGCCGGCTCGAGCGCTAGGCGCCATCGCAGTAGCTCCTCGAGTCTGACGGTCTTGGCGCGCGGCAGAACAACGAGCAAGGCCTTCAGGTAACGGTACCTGTCGATGCCGTTGAGCGTCAAGTTTCGGGCGCTGATTTCTGCGAAGCTTGTGTCAGGTATGGGTCGCGTCATGCCGGTCAGGAGCCCAATCAGCTAGGCGTAAACCCGTCATCAAAACTGTGGATGCCGGTACCTGTCGTTGAAAACCTTCGTGGCCGGCCATGAACAGTCATTGGCGAACGGCAGCTTCCTGACATCCCAAGGCGATCGCATACCGATCGCCAGAAAGGGGGTGACGCATAGCTGGTTGACCATGTCATTGCTGATGTGCCGGTGCTGCAGGTGGTACAGCGCGTGGTCGCGCGGCCTCTGCTGGCCGGCGCCCAGCGCAAGGCCGATGAAGGTCACGGCGGCGGCCACCCATGGGTCAGTCGGGCTTTCCAGAGACCGTTGGATTTCCTATGCGGCGTCACGGTGTCGCTGGGCCTATCACCGCTGCGCGCCGACACCGTCGTGCGCGATCAGGGCCCCGGCATCCCCAACTAAGCCGAGGGCAAGGAGTACGAGAAGTTCTTCTCCACCGCACCGCCGCACAGCCAGCGCCGCAGCATCGGCCTGGGCCTGCCCTTCGTGCAGGAGATCTCCGAGCTGCACCGCGGCACCATCGGGCTGGCCAACGGCGAGAGCGGCGAGGCAGTGGCGTTTCTGTCGCTGCCGCGGGCGGGGCAATGAAGCACTGCGCGTTCGAGGCCCTGGGCTGCTGAGTGAAGCAGGCGAGGGCCCGGCGCGTCAGCGCCGTCGCCGCGGCACGAAGTTCAATGCCACCGGCAGCACCGTGGCGTCGGCTCCCACCCGGACCGCCACGGCGGGCAGTTCCACCAGCTGTTGGGGGTGCCACAGGGTCACCATCGCATCGCCCGCCGGCACGCCGTTGATCTGCACCTGGCCTTGCGCGTCGGTCACGCCGTGGTAGGGCGAATCGCTCACGTACACGCTGCCACTCATCACCGAGTGCAGGTGGCAGCCCAGCGCCACCGGGCCGTTGCCACCCTGCAGGACGACTTCGCCGGGGCGCTGCGGCGCAGCTGAGGTGGCGCTGGCGATGCGGAACTCGAAGGTGGCGCCGCCGCTGCCCTTCACATGGTGGTCGAAGGCGTCGCGGTTGGTGAAGCGCACCCGGGTGCCGGGTGTCACCACCGCCACCGCCGGCACGAAGCGCAGACGCTCCTGCACGATCTCGACCATCGGCAGGGCCGGCGGCACCGGCATCAGCGCGGCGGTGCGCAGGATCACCGCCACGCCGGGCGCGGGCTGACCGGCCGCGTCCTTCACGTGGATGGTGACGGTGGCTGCCAGGGCAGCGTCAGCCAGAAGCGCGGCCAGCAGGCCAGCCATCAGAGGCAGGATTCGCATCATGGACCTCAGCGCAGGGTGATCACGTCGCGGTGCATCGGCGCCAGACGCGCGAGCAGCCGGTTCTGCACCTGGAACGGCAGCCCGCGCCGCTCCATGCCGAGCTGCAGCACTTCCACCAGGGCATTGAAATCGCGCGGGCGGATGTCGAAGTCGGCATGCGCGGTCTTCATGTCCACGCCTTCGTACTTGCAGGGGCCGCCGGCCACCAGGCAGACCTGGTCGGTGAGGTGGCGCGCCAGCTCATCCAGGTTGGTCTTCTCGAAGAAGGGGGCCAGTCGCGAGTCGGCCTTCAGCCGCGGCACCACGTCGGCCATCAGCGCCGCGATGCCGGCGCGCTGGCCCAGGGCCTGGTAGAGCGCATCGTCCACCGCCTGCGCCCGCGCGGGCGGGCAGAGGCCGAAGGCAACGGCCAGCACGGCCGGGGCGGCCAGACGCCGCAAGGTCGAGGAGATTGCCATGGTGTTTTCTGGGCGGCGGCACATCAGAACGCCACCTGGGTGGAGAGGTAGATGGCGCGCTGGTGGCGGGGCATCACCGCGGGCACGATCGGGCCGAGCGCCACATGGGCCAGCGTGAACGAGATTGTCTTGTTCGGCGCCCAGGCCACGAACAGGTCGGCCCAGTCGCCTTCCTTCAGGCCGGCCCCAAGCGCCGAGGGATTCAGGTTGTCGGGCTTCATGCGCCATTCCGCGCCGATCACCCAGTGCCGGCTGGCCAGCCAGGCCAGAGACAGCTCGGCCATGGGCTGATGGTGCCGCTGGGTGGCACTGCCGAAACCGAGCAGGCCGTTCTGGTTGGCGCGGGTCAGGCGCAGCGTGGCGTTCGCCAGCACGCCCTGGGCCAGGAACAGCTTGGTGGCGCTGACGGTCAGGTCGGTGTCCTGCGTCCTGGCGCCCAGCGAAGCCAAAGTGGGTGCGAGGCCGGCGGCGTCCAGGCGCTTGTGTTGCAGGCCCACCGCCACCTGCGGCATCCAGGTGTCGGCGTCGAGAACCGCGTCGCCGGCCACGCGCCACTTGACGCCCAGGACGTCCAGCTTCAGGTGCAGGCCGGGCAGGCCGAGCGCGGCACCGGTTTGGCGGGTGTCGAAGTCCTGCCTCGCCAGCGTGATCTCCAGGCGGTCATGCCAGCCGAGCGAGGCACCGTAGGCGTTGAGGGTGTAGTCCTGCGACTGCACGCGCGTGAGATGGGCCGTGGCGCCCACCTCGTTGCTGGCGGCATGGCTGGCCGTGACCGCCCAGGGCGTGAGGCCACCACCCGCCGCGCCGTCGATGCTGCTAACGCCGCCGGTGAGCAGCAGCTTGCCGTCGGCAGCGCAGGCCGCGCTCGCGGCCGTGATGCCGACCACGGCCACGGCCGTGCGAAAGACAGAGGACTGCAAGGGATGAGGGGCCATGGGTGCGGTTGCCGGCGGAAGAAGATAGCGCTTCATCCGGAAGCACGCGACCCTTGGATGCAGCCCTTGCGCAAGGCGCACGCGACCGCGTGAAATCGATCACGGCATCGGCCTGCCGCGCTGAAGAGATGTGCCTCGTGCTCAGCGTGATGCCCGAAAGCCCTGGGGCGTGAGGTCGATGCGGTCGAGATCGATCGCCAGTGCGGACGCACCCGCGCGCACCGCCTGTCCGATCGCGCGGACCCGGGCGGGCTGACCCGCGGCCTGCTGCAGGGCCGCGTCGATGGTGGCTGCCTGGATCAGCATCGCCTCGGCGAATTCCTGCTTCACCGGGTCCGGTGCGGCCGCGATCGCGGGCGTTGCGAGCAGGGCCTGGGCCACCTGCCCCCTGACGGCCCCGACCGTTGGCGGCCCGGGCGTGTCCAGGCGCCCCCGGGAGGCCAGCCAGGCGTTCATCAGGTAGACGGTGAAGGCATCCCCGACGTCGGTCGACTTCAGGCCCATCGGTGCGAGCGCGGCATCGAGCTGGTTGAAGAGATCGCCCTTGGCATTCAGCGCATCGAGGTCCGCGGCCGCCGCCGGGTCCGACGGTCGCATGCGGTCCGCCAGGCGCGCGAGGTGGGCGTGGCGGACCGCCGCCGAGACCCGGTAGACCAGGGCAGTGTTCGAGGCCGCAGGGGGTGTTCCCGCCGGGGTCGCCGACGCACCCGGGGCCCTGGGCTGCGTCGGTGCCGCGCGTTCGAACAGCATGTTGTTCAAATGAACGCGCGTGTAGTCGGTCATCAGGTTCTGGAACAGGTTGATCTCCTGCGCGACAGCCGGGCCGGGCCACAGGGTGCCCGCCAGGCAGGCCAGCAGGGTAGCCAGGCAGGCTGCGCCTGCGGTCTTCCAGGGGTGATGGCGCATGGCATCGGACTCCAGGGGTGGCGCGAGGCGTTCTCGCGCCGGGGCATGCGACACGCATCCCCTGCGGGTGGATACGCAGCGGCCGGGGCGTCGGATGCAGGGCGCACCAGATGCGGACCGAACCCGCGGCTTCGAAGTCGCGTGCGGCCTTGCCCTGCATGCGCGTGCCAGCGAGCGGCGGCGCCGTGCTGCGAGCGCCCAAAAGCAGCAGGAGCAGGCTTGCCAGCACCCTGTGGGCCCTGTCGAGAGTTGACCCGGGCCTGAACGCCACGGCTGGCCCAAGGTTGGACTTCATCTGCATGGCCTTGCTTGCACTTTCTCGTCCAAGGCCGGGAGCCCGCATTTTCGAATGGCAGGGCCATGGCCGCTGCACGCGAGACGAATCGCATGTTGTCTGAGTCGTTCGGTTCACTGGCCCATTTCTCGATCCAGACAATCACTGTGCCCGATGTAATGCGCAGGCCGATCCTGACGACCTATGCCGACCGGCTCGCCTTGCGGGCAGCCCGACCGCCAACCCACCCCTGAGGACCATCGTGAAGCTTGTTCAACTGATCACCGCCGCTACCCTGTGCTGCGCCGCCGCTGCGTCCCACGCACTCGACGTCAAACCCTACTCGGTGGCCACGCTGGCTGAAGCGCAGAAGGCCGACAAGCCGGTGGCGCTGCACTTCCGCGCCGACTGGTGCCCGACCTGCCGCGCCCAGGACAAGTTGCTCGACGCGATGAAGGCCGAGCCGGGCCTCGACATCACTGTGCTGGCGGTGAACTACGACACCGAGAAGGACCTGAAGAAGCAGTTCGCCATCCGCAGCCAGTCCACGCTGGTGGTGTTGCGCGGGCAGAAGGAAACCGGCCGCAGCATCAACGACACCACCGCAGCCGGCCTGCGCACTGCGCTGAAGACGGCGCTTTGAGCGGGCCAGTCGGATGTCGATCGCGTTGTCGCTGCCCCAATTGGGGCTCAGTGTGGCTGCGGGTGGCCTGACCACCCTGTCACCCTGCGTGTTTCCGCTGCTGCCGCTGGTGTTGGGCGGTGCGGTGCAGGGCCACCTTCTCGCGCCGGTGGCCATGGGCCTGGGGATGATGCTGTCTTTCGCCGGCATCGGCGTGGTGCTCGGTGCGCTCGGGCCGGCGCTGGGCATCGACGCCGACACCATCCGCGTGGCCGGCGCGGCGATGCTGATCGCCTTTGCGCTGGTGATGCTGGTGCCGGCGCTCGGTGATCGCTTCTCGCGCTGGATGCTGCCCATTGCCAGCGCGGCCAACACCGCGTCAACGCGGCTCGACGGCGGTTCATTGCTCAGCGCTGCGGCGCTGGGGGCTGTGCTGGGCCTCGTCTGGAGTCCTTGTTCCGGGCCGTTGCTGGGCTCAGCGCTGACGCTGGTGGCCAGCGAAGGCGGTGCCGTGCGCGGCGGCGTGGTGCTGGCCCTGTTCGGCCTGGGCGCGGCGATTCCGCTGGTGGCGGTGGCCTATGCCTCGCGCAGCGGCTTCATGCGCGCCCGTGACTGGGTTCTGGCGCGCATCGAACGCGTACGGCGCGGCTTTGCCGTGCTGCTGGGCGGCATGGGCATCGCCATACTCACCGGCGCCGACAAGTGGGTCGAGGCGCGTGTCCTGGCCTGGTTGCCGGATGCCTGGGTGAACCTGACGATCGGGATCTGAGTGAGCTCAGGGCTGGGCCCCGGCATCGCTATGCTGCCATTGCGTGGGTGTGGAGCCCAGGCGTTGCAGGAACACACGCCCGAAAGCCCCCGGGCTGGCGTAGCCCACCTCGGCGGCCACCTGCTTCACCGCCAGTCCCTTGCGCAGCAGCGTGCGGGCGAGTCCCAGGCGCCAGTTGGTCAGATAGTCGCCGGGCGGAACGCCGACCGTGCGCGTGAAGTGCGCCGCAAAGCGCGCCCGGGACATGCCGGCCAGCCCCGCCATGGCGTCCAGGGTCCAGGTCCGTGCGGGGTCGGCATGCAGCGCGCTGATGGCCTTGGCCAGGCGCGGGTCGGCCAGGCCGGCCATCACGCCGCCGTCCACCAGCTGGTGGGCCATGGCATGGCGAAGCAACTGGATCACCAGCACCTCGGTCAGGCGGTCCACCACCGCGCCATGTCCACAGCGGCTGGCCTGTGCCTCGCTGAACAGCAGTTGCTGGGCGAGGTCGAGGCCGGGCAGCTGGGCCAGCGGCACGTTCAGCAAGGCCGGCAGCCCCCGCAACAGCGGGTTCTCGTCACCGACTCCGAAATCGATCGACGCACAGACGACGTCGGCACCCTCGCGCTCGCCGCCGTCGAGCCGGTGTGCACCGGCGCGCGGGAAGAACAGCACGCTGGGTTCGCTGACGACGCTGTGCCGCCCCAGCGGATCGGTCACGCCCAGCGGACCGCGCCGCACCAGGTGCAGATGGCCGATGCCTGTGCCGCCGTCGAAGTCTGCAATGCCGCACAGCGCGCCGCTGTGGAACACGCGCGCACGCAGTTCGAAGCGCTGGAGCAAGGCTGAAAGGCGGTCAGGCATGAGATGAAGGGTTGAACAACGAGAACAATTCGCTGCCGTTCATCTTATCCAAGGCACTACATTGCTGCGAACCACTGAACCTGAAGACATGCCATGTCAAGCCCGTCGCTGCCGTCCCCGCTGATCCCGCGCCGGCCCGTGCCGTCTTTGCGGGTGCCGACGCCGGGCCACGGCAGCCATGGCCTGGCGGAAGTTGCCGCCGCGAACCCCAGGCTGAAGACGAACTACCCACCGCGGGGCGAATACATCGGCGCGGTATGAGCGTGCTGCGCCCTCTTTGGATGACGCGGCGCCGGGCCCTGTTCGCAGGCTTCGTCGGGCTGGGTGCCGCCAGCGGGCGGGTCGGCGCGCAAGCCACGGCCGCGGCTGACCCCACGCCCTGGGTCGCGCGTGCCGTGCCGGCAGTCGAGCCGATGTGGCATTTGCATGTGGGCGGACCCTCGGGTTTGCTGGGCACGGGCGCCAGCGGCAGTTTGTGGGCCTTGTCGCTGAAGGGCCAGGCACCGCGCCGCCTCGCCGAAGGGATCGACACGAGCACGCCCATCGCCACGGGCCACGGCCGCATCGCCGCACGCAAGGCCGACGGCGGACTGTGGGTCTGGGAAGAAGCCGGCGGGGCTGGCCGTGTGCACACAGTGCCCCCATCGCGCTCTGCGAACCTGTCAGTGCACGCTGGACTGCTGATCCTGCCGCTGGCAGTGCTGGCCGTCGTGACCGCCAGCGCCCAGCCAGCCGACCCGCTAGGCCACCGCCTTGCCCGTTTCGAGCCCGACGCCGAGGGACATTGGCGTGAGGTGGCGCGATCAAAGAACACCGTGCTGCCCGACGCGCGGCCCGTGCAAGTCGACCTGGACGGTCTTGGCGACGGTGGCCACATCGCTGTGCTGGCCGGTCCTGACGGCAGCCGCTACGACCATGGCGTGCTGGGCGATGCCATCGAGGCCACGCGGATGCTCTGGCTTGAACGCCACGGGCTGGACCCTCTGCGCGAACTGAGCCTGCCGGCCCCGCATGTCTTCGAAGACATCGCTCCCAGGCCCGTGTTGCTGCCCGGCGCGCAGCCTGGGCGCGGCCTGCTGACGGTGCGCTCGGGGCCCGACGGCGGCCAGCTGGCGCTGGTGACGGCCGACCCGGCACGGCCCCAGGGCCTGCGCCTGGCCGCACTGGGCGACACGGTCGGCGGCTATCACCGCTGGCTGGCGCCCACCACCGATGGCCGCCACTTGGCGGCCGTGCACACGCCGCACATCGGCGGCGTGCTGCACGTCTACCAGCCCGACGGCGAGCGACTGACCCGGAGACGCTTGCACGCCGATGTCAGCACCCACCGCATCGGCACGCGCGAGATCGACCTCGCGGCGTGGCTGCAAGGGCTGCTGATCTTGCCCAGCCAGGACGGCCGCCAACTGCGGCTGTTGAACCCGGCGGCGGATTGGACCGAGTTGAAGGCGGTGACGCTGCCAGGGCGCGCCATCCTGACCGCTGCGGTGCCCGACGCCCCAGCGCTGGCCGTCCTGCTTGAAGGCGGCCAGGTCGTGCTGGTGGGGCCTTCAGCGCGCGCCGGCTTGCACGGCTGAGAGACGGTCGGCACCGCCGCCGCTCAAGGCCCTGCCTTGCTTTTGGCGCGGCGCCGGCGCGCGGCAAGCGGCGACTCGGCCGCCGCATACGCCGCCAGGCCGGCAGGGCGGTCGATGGGCAGGACGTCCTTCAGCGTCGTGCCGCCAGCGGGCTGCAGCGCCGGCGGAAAGAAGGCCAGTTTCTGCGCCGCGGCCAGCTTGCCGGTGCGCGCGAGGTCGAGGTCGCGCTCGTTGACGCCGGCCGGCGGTTTGACCGACACGCCGTCCACGATCTCCAGATCGAACCACCAGCGCTTGACCGGATTGCGCTGGCCACCACCCGTGCGGTCGTCATGCTCGATGAGCTGGCGGCGCGATGCCGGCACGTTGATGGACAGCCACAGCAGCCGCTCCGATTCGACCAGGTCCTCGCGGTTGTAGGGGCAGGTCTTCATGCAGCGGCCGCAGGCCGAGCCCTTCATGTTGGTCAGCCGGTACTTGCCGCATTTCTCGACGTCGGGCTTCCAGATCTCGTAGCCGTTGAACATCACCTTGGGGCCGAACGGGATGGCATTGCAGGGGCATTCGCGCGCGCACTTCATGCACGCGTTGCACATCGCCTGCAGGCCGAAGTCGATGGGCTTGTCCACCGCCAGCGGCAGGTCGGTCGTGAACAGCACCGACTTCGAACGTGGCCCGATAAAGGGGTTCAGGATCAGCTCGCCGATGCGCGACAACTCGCCCAGCCCGGCCATCAGCACCGCCGGCAGGTGCAACAGCTCGGAGTGGGCGTTGGAGTGGGCGCGTGCCGAATGCCCCATGCGCCGCACGTGCGCGGCCATCACGCCGGCGATGGTGGCACCCCGCAGGTAGGCCCGCATCGACTGCGCGCCCGAGATCCAGTCGTCACCCGAGGCCCCCTCCATGGTCTCGAAACCCTGGTCGATCAGCATCACCACCGCGTACCGGTGGTAGGGCGCGATCGGCCGGCCCTCGACCTCGTCGTGCGAGTAGTACATCCAGGGCTCGGCCTCGCTGATGCCCACCAGGTCCGCGCCAAGCACATGGGCCAGGGCCTTGATCGCGTTGGCGTTGCGCTGCGGGTCCGACAAATCGCCGCCGAAGCCGGTGGGCTGCAGCGGCTCACGCGTGCCCTGCAGCGGCACCAGGCCGCGGATCAGCGGCGTCATCGCAAAGGCCAGCGGGTGCTTGACGGCGAAGCGCGTGCGCTCGGTCCCGGCCTTCTCGCCCAGGTCGCCGGCCAGCGCCCGGGTGAACAGGTCGGCGCGCTTGGGCACGCGCCGGATCTCGTCGCGCAGGACCAGCGTGGTCGGTTCGTCAACGCGGCGGATGCGTTCCATCGCGTACCGGCCCAGGTGCACCGGGCGCCGCGCCAGGTCATCGTCTTCGAAGCCGGGCCGGGTGCCGGGTGCGCCCATGTAGGTGGCCGCGTCGGGCCAGGCCAGCGAAGCATCCGGCGCGATGGGCAGATCGATGGCCAGCGGGTAGTCGGTGGTGACGGCTGCGACGCGGAAGCCCCGCCTGGAAAAGGGCATGGCGAGCACGCCATCGACGGCCTTGGCCACGCCTGCGCGCTGGGCCAGGGCGGCCAGGTCGACCCGCGTCCGCCTGGCGCCATCACCCGCTGTTTCGTTGGCCACATGCCCGCGCGCCGACCAGCCCAGCGCGCGGATGTACCCCGCCATGACCACCGCAATCTCGGCACAGCGCAGGTCGGCGCGTTCGGCTTGGGTCCCGCGGATCCATTCGGCGCCGGGCTCGCCGGGTTGCGGTTCCCGGCTGAACTCGACCAGAAAGACGAAGGCGAGGCTGTGGGTTGGATGGGCGGTGTCCAGCCAGTCCTGCGGCTGCAGTTCGCAGACGCCGGCCAGCGTGGCGTCCAGGAAGTAGGCCGAAGCCTTGAGGTTGCGAGCGCGCACGACCCCATCGTCGGGCACCGGCGCGCGTGCGGGTGCTATCACGCCATCGAGGTGTTGTTCGAAAAGCGCGCGGTACTCGGGCAACGCGTCCAGCATCGCGTCGGCGCCAGCCTGGGCGGCATCGGTCGGCTGGCGCGCGCCGGCGATCGGCTCCGCTGCTTCACGCGGCAGCAGCTCTGTCGGCAACACGCCAAAATCGAAGGGGCGATCCCGGTTGGAAAAGAGTCGGGCCACGCTGTCTCCAGCTTGAGCAAGCCCGCAGCGTAACAAGGACCGGTTTCTGCCCCGGGCCAGCCCGGGACTTCACTCCGGATCAAGCCGCCAGCGGCAGCGCCAGGCACAGCCGGGTGCCGCCCCCTGGCGCGGGGAGTGGCCGCAGGCTGCCCCCGTGCAGCACGGCCACGCGTTGCGCGATGGCCAGGCCGAGGCCCCCGATGCCGCCGCTGCTGCGCTTGATCGGCGGGTCGCGCAGCGACAGGCCCTGGTCCAGCCGCTGGTGCAGTTCCCCAGGCAGACCCGGTCCGCCGTCTTCCACCACGATTTCGGCCTGCGTGCCTTCTCGGCGCAGGCTCACGCGCACGGGCTGGCTGCCGGGGGCATGGCGCAATGCGTTGTCGATCAGGTTCGTCAAAGCACGCTCGATCAGCTGCAGGTCGCCGTCGAGTTCCAGGCGGCCCGGGGGCAGGCCATGCAACATGACCGAGGGCTGCACATCGTGGAGCCCGAACTTCTGCACCGCATCGGTCACCACCTCGTCCAGGCTGAAGCGCTCGCGGTGCAACACTTGCGCATTGGACTGCAGCGCAGCCAGCTCGAACAACTGCTGGGACAAACGGCTGACCTTGCTGCTTTGCGCCAGCGCGGCCTGCAGCACCGCCGCGCCGCGCGCCGCGTCCGGTGTGGCATTGCCCGCCAAGGCCTCCAGGTGGCCATGCAGCGCCGTCAGCGGCGTGCGCAGGTCATGCGCCACGCTGGCCATCATCTCGCGGTGGTCGGTCACCTGGCGCTGCTCGCGTTCGGCCTGTGACTCGATGCGCCGGGTCATGTCGCCGAAGGCATCGGCCAGGGCCTGTACCTCATCGCCCAGCGGACGCGTCGGTGCGTCACGGGCCGAGCCGTCGGCGGCGTCGGTGCTGCGCCGGCTGTAGTCGCGAAGATTCCGAGCCAGGCGGTGCAGTGGCCGGGTCAGCCGGCGGAAGGTGAACAGCCCCAGGCCCAGGGTCACCAGAAGGCCCATGGCTGCGGCCAGCGCGGCGCCCCGCCACAGGCGGTCGGCGCCGAGCTGGGCGGCCACGGCCCCGCGCGCCGGGCTGTCCAGCACAACGTAGAGGTAACCCGGCGGCCGGACATCGCCCGGGCGCACCGGAAACATGGCGGCGCTGAAGATGCGCGGCACACCCGAGCCCATCGGGTCGGTGCCGCGCAGCGGCAGTGGCGCACCCGCCAGGAAGGCGCGGATGGCGTTCAGGTCCACCTGGTGCTGCCGCACCATGCCGGGCTCACCGATGTAGTGCTGCACACGCCCGTCGGCACCCAGCAGGTAGACCTGCACGCCAGGGTTCACCGTCATCAGCATCGACAGCAAGGCGCCCCGCGCGCTGCGTTCGGCCTCGTCGCGGTCGGGCGAGGCGATCTCGGGCCAGTGTTCGACGATGTGCAGGGCCAGCCCATGCGACAAGCGCTGCAGCGACTCCTGCTCCTGCTCGGCCGCCACCTGCCGCCCGAGCAGGGCCACAAAGGCGCCATAGGCCAGCAGCAGCACGGCCAGGGCCCACGACAGCCGGGTGGTGAAGGACCGGCCCGGCGCGCTCATGGCGTGGGCTCCGGATCGAAACGGTAGCCCACGCCCCACACGGTGACCACGCGCCGGGGGTTGCGCGGGTCGTCCTCGATGCGACTGCGCAGCCGGTTGATGTGGGAGTTGACGGTGTGCTCGTAGCCGTCGAAGCCATCGCCCCAGACCCGTTGCAGCAGTTCCCCGCGGCTGAAGGGGCGACCCGGATGCTTCAGCAGGAAATGCAGCAGATCGAATTCACGCAGGGTCAAGGGCACCACGGTGCTGTCGCGCAGCAGCTCGCGCCGCACGGTGTCCAACCGGAAGGGGCCGAAGCTGAACTCCTGCCGCGCTGCCGCCGTCGAGCGCATCTGCTCGATGCGCCGCAGCAACGCCCGGATTCGGGCCACCAGTTCCAGCATCGAGAATGGCTTGGCCACATAGTCGTCGGCGCCCAGTTCCAGCCCCAGCACGCGGTGCGCTTCGGCCGAGCGTGCGCTGAGCATGATGACAGGCACGTCGGCATGCCGGGCGCGCAGATGGCGGCAGACCTCCCAGCCATCGGCGCCCGGCAGCATCAGGTCCAGCAGCACCAGATCCCAGCGCTGCCGGTCGATGGCGGCCATCGCCTGCCGGCCGTCGGCCTCGCGGTGCAGTCGGTAGCCAGCGTCTTCAAGATGCAGTCGTAGGGCCACGGCGATGGCGTCGTCGTCTTCGACCAGCAGGATGTGTTCATTCATGGGTGGCCGGCGCCGCCCCTGTGCAGCGCCGGCAATTCATTGGAACAGACCGTAAGGCTCAAGGCATCAGGCTGCGGCCCTGCCGACCAGCGGCATGTCACCGCGCCGGCGGCGTGCAACATAGCCGATGGTTATCAGACCCGCTGCCATCAGCGCATAGCTGCCGGGCTCGGGCACGGGCGAGACGCCGAAGGTGATGCGGTACACATCGCTGTCGGCCGTCAAGGCGCTGTTGAAGGTGTAGCCGGCCCCTGTGGTCAGGCTGTTGAAGCCCGCGAACTCGGCGAAGTTGAAGGCGACGACCGAGTTCTGGTCCCGGCGCAGGTCGTTGTTGCCGGCAAAAGCCGCGGCGGCCGGGTCGAAGACCTCCGAACCGGCGTCCCAGATCTCGTGCGCCTGGATGCCGATGGCGGAAATGTTCAAGTTGCCGGCGGCGTTGAAGAGCCGGTACGCGGTGGGGCTGTCGTTGCCGATGAAGAAATCATTGCTCGGCACCGCCATCGCGCCGAAGGTGAAGTAGGGGTTCAGCACCGTGTCGACACGGAAGGTCAGGCTGCTGGAGGCCCCCGGCAACAGCAGGCCGCCGATGGTGCCCCGGGTGGCATTCGGATCGGCGGCAGCAAACGCCGCTTGCCAGGCGCCGCCTGCGCCGCCTTCGGCCACCGAGATGATCGGCGCCGTGGCCACGCCGCCCAAGTTGAAGGCGTCGAAGCTGCCGTTGTTGAAGCCGACGTGCAGGGGGGCGAAGCTGATGCTGTTGCTGGGGGCAAGGTTCTGCACCTTGACCGTCACGTCGACGACAGCGGCCTGCGCTGAGGCGCACAGCGCGAACACGGTGGCGATGGCTACGCCTGTGCGCGAGCAGAGGAAAGGGCGTTGGATCATGGAGGACTCCTGGCAAGGCTGTGGTGGGAGCGAAGTTCGCAATGCCGAACTCGCACAGGTGATGCTAGGAAGACGAGGTCATCGATGCCTCACCGGAAGTTCACCGCGGCGGGAACCTCCGCTCGGGCCCCGGCTGATCGAGTGGTTGCTGTCAGGTGGCGGTGAACCGGCAATCCCGGTCACAACCTGACATTCGCCCTGACACCCGAAAGCTGACGGGCGGCGGTGACCATGAAACGACACAGAGGCTGATCCGCTGGCCTTAGCTCGACTAACCGACGATGAACCCTCAGGCGACTTCAGAAGTTGCTGCGCCACCGTCGCCGGACGTCCGAGATGAATTCCTCTCTGTCAGCGCGCATGCTGCGCAGGATCGCAGGAGGCGCGTCGGTCACCTCGTGACTAGCCGACCAGAGTATGAGTTCCACGAGGACGGGCGCGAGGTCGATGCCCTTGGAAGACAGGCGATAGATGAAGCGACGTGCGTCTTCTGGGTCGCGCCGTTTCTCGATGATGCCCCTGTCCTCCAGCGCGCGCAGTCGGTCCGCCAGGACGTTGGACGCGATACCTTCACCACCGGCCAGGAAGTCGCCGTAGGTCCGTCGATCCTTGAACATCAGATCGCGCACGATCAGCAGCGACCAGGCATCGCCCAGGAGCTCCAACGCGATGCTGATTGGGCAGCCCGATCTGGGTTGACGAGGTGCGGCGGACGTAGCCATCGGAACGATGATCGCACATCACTTGCTATTCGCAAGTGAATTGCTAAACTGACGCACACTTTGGTCGGCAAGCTGCGCCGGCTGTACCAACAGGAGGTCAACACGATGCGCAAGTCTTTCTGGTTGGCCGTCCTGGCGTATCTGGTACCGACATTTCCTCTGGGCTACTTCTGGCATCTGGTCACCTTTGCCGATCGATACCATCGGCTCGAGATGTACCGGGACGACGTGATCATCCCGTTGGGCCTGGCCTCTATGGTGATCCAGGCCCTTGTCTTTGCCTGGGCATATCCACGACTGTTCCCCTCCACGCGCATGCCGTGGCAGCGCGGCGCCATCGGTTTCGCGTGCATCTTTGGCGCCGTGGCTTGGTCGTTCGCGGTGCTGCCTGTCGCAGCCAAGTACCGCATGACATCGGTGCAGGAATTCATCGTGCTCGAAACCTGTTTCACGGTGCTGCAATTCGTCGTCGTCTCACCACTTATCGCCCTGGCTTACCGGCTCGGCGAGCACAAGCCGGCGCCTGCCTTGTCGGCCTGATCGGGCACTCGCCATGCCCTACGACCCGGAACTGGCTGAGAGGATGCGAACCGCGCTGCGGTCGCGCACCGGGGTGGTAGAGAAGAAGATGTTCGGTGGCTACTGCTGGATGCTCCACGGCAACATGCTGTGCGGCGTCGAAGTCGGCCGCTTCATGTTCCGCGTCGGCAAGGAGCAGGAGCAGCAGGCGTTGTCGCGACCTGGGGCGCGTCCGATGGACATCACGGGCAGACCGATGAAGGGCTTCGTGTGGGTAGATGCCAGCCACACCGCAGGCAATGTTCTTGAAGCGTGGATCGAACTGGCCGCCCGCTACGTTGGTGCGTTGCCGCCGAAGTAGCCGGCCCAGAATATGAGGGGCAATCCGATACGTCCACGTCGGCGCAGCCATTCGGATTGCAGCAGCAGGGTCCCCCATTGAAGACCATCCGCGATCTCAACAAACCGCCCCAGATCGAGGGGCGGGTTGAAGTCATCGTCGTTCGCGGCTCGCCGCGCGAATCCGCACGGACTGTCGCGAGCACCATGGCGCTCGCCGGCATTGGGCTCGCGGAGGACCGACTGGGCCAGCGCGGCGAGGCCGAGCTGTCAACGCGGCAGGTCACCCTCATCCAGGCCGAGCATCTGGACGTGATCGCGAGCTTGGCGCGCGTCGACCAGGTCGATCCGGTCGGCCTGCGACGCAACCTGGTGGTCTCGGGCATCAACCTGCTGGCATTGAAGAACGCCAGGCTGCAGGTAGGTGATGCGCTGCTGGAGATCGTCGGTCCCTGCCAGCCGTGCTCGCGCATGGAAGAGACCATTGGCCCAGGCGGCTATGCCGCGATGCGTGGGCATGGCGGCATGACGGCCCGCGTCATCACCACGGGGTCGATCAGTGTGGGCGACATCGTCAAAGCGGAACCGTAGCAGTCCCATTCATCGGCGCCGCATCGGGCCGTTCCATCGCTTCGACCGGCGACAATTTGTCTGGTTGTCACTCACAGGACTGCGCCATGCATCGCCATCCCGCCGCTCGACTTGCCTGGTGCGTCTTCGGGGCGGGCGCCGGCATCTCGCTGGCGCTGTACCTGGTCGGTCCACCCCATGCCACGTTCGTGTTGGCCTCGCTGGGCGGCAGTTCGATCTTCCTGTTCGGGCTGACGCGTGCGCCTGCGGCCCAGTTGCGGGCGATCCTCGGTGGCCACCTCGGCGGGGCCTGCATCGGCATTGCCTGCGCACAGTTCCTGGGGTCGTCGCTGCTGGCCTATGCGTTGGCGGTGAGCCTGTCGCTGGCCTTCATGCTTGCGACGCGGACCGTCCATCCGCCTGCCGGCGCCAATCCCGTCATCATGGTCTACGCGCAGGCCCATTGGGGTGCTCTGTTCAACCCCGTGTTGCTCGGGGTGGTGTGTCTGGTCTGCGTGGCCATGGTCTGGAGCCGTGCCTATCCCGGCCTGGTTCACTACCCCGTGTCACCGCTGGAGCCTTCGCCGCCGTCGCTGAACTGGGGTGGCTGGCAATGACCGTTCGCGAACGCTCGCGGCGTTGAGCGCCGACAGCCGATCGCGCAGGCGCCCGAGCGCGAAGTCGATGAAGGCGCGAGTCTTCATCGGCAGCCGCCCCTGGCCGGGGTAGATCAAGTTGACGGGCGCCGCAGGCGGCTCCTCGTCGACCAGCACGCGAACGAGCTTGCCATCCCGCAGCGCGGTGGCCACCTGGTAGGACAGCACCCGGGTCAGACCGAGGCCGAGGACGGCCGCCTCGATGGCGGCATCGGCCGTGGAGACCGCCATGCGCGAGCGCACCCGCACCTGCTGCTTCTGTCCGGCGGCATCGGCAAAGGTCCACGCGGTTGTGGCCTCCAGTCCATCGAAAGTGATGCATCGGTGCGCCGCGAGGTCGTCCAGCGATTGCGGCACGCTGAACCGCTCCAGGTAGTCCGGACTCGCACACACGACGCGACGGATCGCTCCCACCTGCGTCGCGACAAGGTTGCTGTCCGGCAGGGCGCCGATGCGAAGCGCCACGTCGACATGCTCTTCGATGAGGTTGGCGTTGCGGTCGCCCAGGCGAAGTTGAATGTCGACGTCCTGGTGCACTTCCAGGAAAGCCGCTGCCACCGGCACCACGTGCAGCCTGCCGAACACGATCGGTGCAGCCACCACCAGCTGGCCTTTTACATTGGCGTAGGCCCCCGAGGCAGCGCGCTCGGCCTCGTCGACCTGCTCCAGGATCTGACGGCACGCGTCCAGGTAGTCGCGACCCGCGTCGGTCAGCGCGAGCTTGCGCGTCGAACGCGTGATCAGGCGTGTCTTGAGGTGCGCCTCCAAGTCCGCAAGCTTGCGGCTCACGGTCGCCAGCGGCACGTTCAGGCGCCGGCCCGCAGCCGACAGGCTGCCCCCGTCGACGATGGCGGCAAACACGGACATGGCTTCAAGGCGGTCCATTGTTCCACAATATGAGAGGAAGCTTCGCAATCCTGCAGTCTAGTTGGCACGGACGGGAATATCTACATTCTCTTCACCGGCATTCACCGGCCCCACCAACCTTCGGAGTCCACACCATGTCCCGCCTCGCCACCCCCGCCAGCATCGACGCCGCCCCTGTATCGGCCCGCCCGCTTCTCGAAGCCGTGAACAAGCAGATCGGCAGCGTCCCGAACCTGTTTCGCCTGGTCGCCAACAGCCCCGCTGCACTGGAAGGCTACCTGGGCATGTCGGGCGCGCTGTCCAAGGGCAGCCTGCCGGCCCAAACCCGCGAGCGCATCGCACTAGCCGTCGCCCAGATCAACGACTGCGGCTACTGCCTGTCAGCCCACAGCTACATGGGCAAGAACCTGGTGAAGTTGAGCGAGGCCGAGATCGCGGCCAACCGCCACGGTGGCTCGCTCGACCCGAAGGCCGACGCGGCGGTGCGCTTCGCGGCCAAGGTGGTTCGCGAACGCGGGCATGTGTCGGATGCCGATGTGCAGGCCGTACGCATGGCCGGCTACGACGACGCGCAGATCGTCGAGATCGTCCAGCACGTGGCGCTGAACACCTGGACCAACTACGTCAACTCGGTGGCGCAGACCGAGATCGACTTCCCGGTCGCCCAGGCGCTCGCTGCCTGATTCATCAGCCCATCCCACGAGGCGGCGTGAATGCCGCGCCGACTTCGTGGGCCGATGCTTTCTGCCTGGAGAACCTGCCATGTCCCGCCCGCCGTTGCCGCCCTATTCCCTCGAGGCCGCAATCCAGAAAGTCCGCCTGGCCGAAGACGCTTGGAACGGCCGCAATCCGGCGCGCGTGGCGCTGGCCTATTCGCCCGACAGCCGCTGGCGCAATCGCTCGACATTCTTGCAGGGCCGTGTGGAGATCGAAGCATTCCTCACACAGAAGTGGCAGCGCGAACTCGACTACCGGCTCATCAAGGAACTGTGGGCGTTCCGGGAGGACCGCATTGCGGTTCGCTTCGCGTACGAGTGGCACGACGCCTCTGGCCAATGGTTCCGCAGCTACGGCAACGAGAACTGGGCCTTCGATGGTGGAGGCTTGATGCACACGCGCATCGCCAGCATCAACGACCTGCCGATCGCGGAGTCCGAGCGCCTGTACCACTGGCCGGCAGGTCGGCGGCCGGACGACCATGCGGGTCTCACCGCGCTGGGGCTGTGACCGTGGCCGGCCCCCACACTTACGCCAGCGACGTCGCCTTCACCGGCACCGTGAAGGCGATCCAGGCGCGCAAAGGCTCCCGCCCGGCCTATGCGCGCATGGAAACAGGCGGCTCCTGGGAGTCGTCCATCACCGACGACCTGAAAGCCGAGATCGAGGCCCAGACCAGCGTGTTCCTGGCGACCGCAAACGCGGACGGGCAGCCCTACACCCAGCACCGTGGCGGGCCGGCGGGGTTTCTGCAGGTGCTGGACGCGTACACGATCGCCTTCGTGGACTTCGCAGGCAACCGTCAGTACATCACCCAAGGCAACCTCGAAGAGAACTCGAAGGCGCACCTGTTCCTGATCGACTATGCGCACCGGCGTCGCATCAAGGTGTGGGGCACCGCGCGCGTGGTGGAAGGAGACGAGGCGCTGCTTCGTCGCCTGATGCCTGAGGGCTATCGCGCGCGGCCGGAGCAGGTCGTACTGTTCACGGTCACTGCATGGGACGTGAATTGCCCGCAGCACATTCCACAGCGCTTTGAAGCCGCAGATGTGGGCGCGGCGATCAAGTCTCGCGATGAGCGCATTGCCGCGCTTGAGGCCGAAGTCGAGCGTCTGCGGCGAGATAGAACCACGTCGGGGCTGTGAGCGAGTGACCGATCTTCTGTGTAGTGACCAACTGTTGTGGGTCGCGTCATGCCGGTTAGGAGCCTAACCATCTAGGCGCAAACCCGTCACCAAAATTGTGGATGCCGGTAGCTGTCGTTGAGAACCTTCGTGGCCGGCCAGTAGCAGACGCTGGCGGCAGGCAGCTTTGGGGCACTTTGGAGATCAACGCTGCAAGCGACCGGTGAAGTTGCGCAGGGAAACAAAGGAAATGAACGTGTTCGGCAACGGTTCGCAAGGCAGACCGCCAGCACCGTCGCGATCAACGAAAAGGGCGTAGTACAGCCTGTCATTGCCGACAAAGCGTGCGAGCACTCGGGCGGGCACATCAAAGGCGCAAGTCACTGCGCCCATTCGCGTCGTCCCATCCTCACGACTGGAATAGAAGTTCGATGCGTTTCGTTTGGCGTCGTTTTCTGGCCTGAACAGGGACGGGTCGGTCGCCAGAACCACTTCGGCTTCCAAGGGCCGATCGGATTGAATGGTGAAGCCGAGCGTGGGGAAACGGTCACTGACTTCCCTGCCCCTGAGCTTGATCTGCGCAGCCATGAATGCGCCGTGCTCAGCCCGCCGAGGTTTTCGTCGGTCGGGTGCGTGCCGGTGCCGGCTGCGGCAGCCGGGCAGCAAGGGCCGGGTTGGGTCGGGTGCCTATGTTGTCGCCCGCCTGAGATACGGCTGTGCCCGGTTGGCCTGCCGGAGTGGTTTGCAGGCTTGCCGATGCACCCGGCATGGGAACTGCGGGCTGCAGCGCCGGATCGGGCCGCTTGGCAACGGGTCTTGCATCGCTCATGGTCGTTCTCCTGCGCACCAAGACCGCACGAGACGGGTGCCGAGAGCGGCCCGCCCCGCAGCCTGGTCGCCGTCATTCTGGTTCGACAGCCGCCCTCGACCCTTGCGACGAGTCAAGCAGCCCGAAGCGCTACCTCGCCAACGCCGCGCCTTGTCTCAAAGCCGGCGGCAGCCCGGTCCACGCACTTTGCCTCGCCCGGCGCCTGGTGGCGCTCGACCGGCGCCACGCCCAGCAGCGACCTCAGCACGGGATGGTGGCCTCGAAGACTATGTGCTGGCCATCGCACCGGTGCTGGACGTCGCCGCCGCACAGCCGCGCCAGGCTTCGCACCAGGAACAGGCCAAGCCCGGCGCCGCTGCGCGCCTGCGCGCCCGCCGCGCGGTAGTACTTGCTGAAGACCTTGTCGGGGTCGGGCACGCCGGCCGTGCCGGGCGCGTTGCGCACCTGGAAGCGCAGCTGGCGCGCGGCCGCGCCCTCGTCGCCATCGAGCTGCAGGTCCACCCGCGAGCCGGCCGGCGAGTAGGCCAGCGCGTTGTCGATCAGGTTGTCGAACACCGTGCGCACGATCAGCGGATCGATCGTGGCCGGAAGGGATGGCGGCGAGACGACGGCCAGGCGCGCGCGCGTTGCACTGTCGCGCTTGGCTATCCACTCGCGCAGCAGGCCGGCCAGGTCGTGCGCCGCCGGCTGGTTGACCGTGAGGCCGTGTTCAAGCCGGCCGACCATGCGCGTGCGCTCCAGGATGTCGTCGATGTTCGACACCGCGTCGTCAATCGTCGACACGCGCTGCTTGTCCTGCGCCGCTTCCGCGCGCCCGGCAATCAGGGTGTGCGCCGCGAGCCGGATGGTGGCCAGCGGGTTCTTCAGCTCGTGCAGCAGCATGTCGAGGAAGCTCGTGGCTTCCAGGCGCTTTTCCTGTTCCCAAGCCAGGCGCCGGGCCGCGTCCTGCGCGCGCAGTTCCAGCGCCTGGTGCAGTTCCGCGGTGCGCTCGGTGACCTTGGCTTCCAACTGCAGGTTCGACTGCGCCAGCTGCTCGCGCAGCTGCACCTGCTGTGTGATCTCGTGCTGAAGGCGTCGGGCATGGCGCACGCCCACCAGCAACAGCAGCGCCAGGGCGGCCACGCGCAGGGCGGTCATCAGCGCGTTGATGCGCTCGGTCTTGCGCTGCGTCTGCCCCAGCTCGATCTGCAGTGCCCCCACGGTGGTGTCGGTGTTGATCTCATAGAGCTTCTTCTGAAGCTGGTACTCGCTGCTGGACACCCTCTTGCGCGCGATGTCCCAGCGACCGTACTGCACTTGTTCGAGCATCATGGTCTCGGTCGCACGCAGACGCTCGCTCTCGGCAACCAGCGTGGCCATTTCTCCGCTCAGGCTCATGCCTGCGGTCAGAGCCTTGGCCTCGTCCAGTGTGCTCGCCAATTGCTGCGCCAGGGACTTGTAGCTCGCGGCGAGCAGTTCGTCTCTATCGAGCACGGCCGATGTCACGCTGTTGCCGCGCGCCTGGGCGAGCCGCAGAAGTTGTTCCAGCGCGACCCGCGTTTGCGCCTGTTGCCTGGAGACATGCTCACTGTGTCGATCGGTGAAGAAGCCGATCGCGAAGGTGATGGCCAACAGGGCCACCGCCGTGCGTATGCTGATCAGCCGCTGCAGCATCAGGCCTTCACCACATGATCGGCGCGCGCGAGCAAGTACGCCGGCAACTCGATGCCTTGTTGGGCAGCGGCGGCGGGGTTGACGACGAGGCTGAAGCGTTCCATCGGGCCCCATGGGATGTCGCCGGCGTTCAGGCCCTTGAGAACCAGGCCGGCTTTCCTCCCGGCCGCGTACCCAACGAGGAAGTAATCCAAACCGTACGCCAGCACGGCGCCCTCGTGGACGCTGTCGACGTCGCCAGCAAACAGCGGCGTTTTGTGTGTGCGGCACGCGGACACGAGATCGGGCAAGGCAGCCACCGTCGTGTTGTCCGAGGCGAGGAAGATGGCCTGCACCCTTGAAGCGAGCGAAGTCGCAGCGGCGGCGACTTCGGAGGCCTTGTCCACGTGGGCCTCGACCAGGTTGAGCCTCAGGGCCTGGGCTGTGCTGCGCAGATCCCGAACATGCTCGACCGAATTGACCTCCATCGGGTTGTACAGCACGCCCCAGGTTCGAGCCGTCGGCACGATCGAGGCATAGGTTCGCAACTGCAAGTCGGTGGGCAGCGGGTCGCTGACCCCGGTGATGCCACGCCGCGTGGGCTGTCCGGGGCCACGATCAGCAGGCACGATGCGCGCGGCCACCGGATTGGTCACCGCAGAGAACACGATCGGGATGTCGCCGCCCGAGGCCTTGACCACGGCCTGCGCTGCGGGGGTGCTGACGGCATGGATCAGCCTGGGGCCGCTGGCCGCCAAGGCTTGTGCCATGGCAGCGAGGCGGCCCCTGTCGCCCGCGGCGTCGCGCCAATCCAGCTGCAAGGTTTCACCGGCCCGGAAGCCCGAGTCGGCAAGCGCCGCGACGAAACCACGTTCAGCGGCGTTGAGTGCCGCGTGGGCAACCACCTTGATCATGCCGACGCGGCTGACCTGGGCCGCGCGCGAACTGCCCCGAAGCCCAGGCATTCCCAGGCCCAGGCCAACCAGTGCGCCCGCACCCAGCAGGGCGTGTCGGCGGGAGCGCTCAAGGAGTGGCATGTCGGGCACGGAGTGTAGCGACCGCCCTGAATCCAAATCGGGTACTAAAGGGCCGTGGTACCGGTCCACAATCCGCGTCACCGCACGACGGCCCCTGCAAACATTCCCCAAACCGAAAGCCTTTGAAATGTTGGCCGGCGCGCGGCTACCAAACTGCCGCGCTGCGCCGTTCATCGGGGCCCGCCGGGCCTGTCCACGCAGCGCTCAGCCACCAACCCACCAACATGTCCCTGCAGATCGTCGTCGTTGAAGACACCGACACGGTGCGAGAGGCCCTTGTCGGCTACCTGCAAACCTGTGGGTGGACGCCACGCGCCTGCACCTGCGGCGACGAGTTGGAGACCGTGCTCGCCGAGCAGGTGCCTGATGTGGTGGTGATGGACCTGAACCTGCCGGGCGAGGACGGCCTGAGCCTGACGCGCCGCCTGCGCGAACGCTGGCCCGCCGTGGGCATCGTCATCCTCTCCGCGCGCGCGTCCCCGCCGCAGCGGGCGGCGGGCTACCAGCACGGCGCCGACGTCTACCTCACCAAGCCGGCCGATCTGCTGGAACTGTCTTCGGCCATCCGCAGCGTGGCCCGTCGTGTCCTGGCGCAGGCCGAGCCCCTGCGCGCGAACGACTGGGTGCTGGACCTGCGCTCGCACACCCTCTCGCCAGGCCAGGGCGGCACCGGCATTGCACTGACCGCGACCGAGACCTCGCTGCTCAAGCGCCTGGCCCTGGCGCCGTCGCAGGAAGCCACCATCGACACCCTGTTCGACGACCTGGCACGCCTGTCGTCCGACGAACCGTCGCGCAACGCGCTGAACATCGCCATGAGCCGGCTGCGCAGCAAGCTGTCGCAGCCCCTGGGTGTGCCGGACTGCCTGAAGTCCCTGCGTGGCTTCGGCTACCGCCTGACCGTGCCCCTGCGCGTGCGGGACTGAGCAGCCGGCGCCGCCTGTTGATCCGCCAACGCGGCGCGATGGCCCCGCCATCCAGCCGACGGAAGCTTCGGCGAGGGCTGCTGACGTCGAAAGTGCGTGGCGCCGTCACAAGTTCACGCAGCACCCGTTGGCCCGCGTGCGGCATGAAAGTGGATGAAATCTTCGGGTGTCGCCGATCAGGAGACTGCACGGCACGCCATTGCTGCTTCGACGCAGCTGGCCGCAGGACCCACATCCACTTTCATCTCAAGGCCATGAACACCTCTCCAAGAATTGCACACATCCGCAGCCTCGCACTCAGCGTGGCCGCCGCCGCGTCCCTCGCCGCCTGTGGTGGCGGCGACGCCTCGTCCGCGCAAAGCACAACCACGGCGCAAGCGCCGGCTCCCGCACCTGCACCTGCCCCCGCACCTGCACCTGCACCTGCACCTGCACCTGCACCTGCACCTGCACCTGCACCTGCCCCCGCACCTGCTCCTGCTCCTGCTCCTGCTCCTGCTCCTGCTCCTGCTCCTGCTCCCGCACCCGCACCCGCACCCGCACCGGCTCCTGCACCGGCTCCTGCACCTGCACCCGCACCGGCCCCAACGGCATCCAACTGCTTCAACAGCACGGTGGCGAACACCGTCGGCACGGACGACCCCTTCCAGGCCAACGCCTGGCACCTGAAGAACACAGGCCCGACGCAGGTGGTGTCCGCCGCCGACAACAGCAAGGCCGTTGCCGGCATCGATTCGCGCGTCGAAGGCGTGCACAAGGGCGGCACGGGCTGCACCGGCAAGGCGGTGGTGGTGGCCATCGTGGACAGCGGCCTGGAGCTGGCGCACGAAGACATCGCGCCCAACGTGCTGGCCAACAAGTCGTTCAACTTTGCCAACAACACGTCCGACCCCAGCCCGACCGCGAACCAGGCCTCGGTCGACCATGGCACGGGCGTGGGCGGCATTGCCGCTGCACGCGGCTGGAACGGCAAGGGCTCGCGCGGAACGGCGCCGTTTGCTTCCCTGGTGGGCTACAACACAGTCGGCATCACGGCGGTGGCCTCCAGCGGGGCGGACGTTGACGGCAACATGAATTTCCTGGCCTTCGGCGCGCGCGCCAAGGCCGATGCGGCCGTCGCTGCCACGGGCCTGTTCGCCGACCGGGCCGACAAGGTCGATGTCTTCAACTACAGCGCCGGCGCCGACTACGCGGCGCCCGCCGCGGTCAGCGCCGATCCGCTGGGGGCCAGCACGCAACACCGCGCCATGGCCTACGGCACGCAGACGCTGCGTGGCGGCAAGGGCGCCGTGTACTTCCAGGCGGCCGGCAATGAATTTCAGTCACTCAAGGCCAAGCTGACACCCGACGCCGCGCAATCCAGCGACGTCAACTGCGCGGACTTCCGCAAGAACCATGCGGCCGGCGTGTTCACCAACCTGGAAGCGCTGACCTGCGGCAGCCCGAACCATGAGCCGGAGAACAAGCCCTACGCTTACCAGGTGGCGGCCATTGCGAACAGCGGGATGGCGGCCACCTATTCGGCGGCAGGCTCGTCGGTGTGGGTCACGGGCTTCGGCGGCGAGAACGGCCAGGCCGAGGCGGCCATCATCACCACCGACAACAGCAGTTGCAGCAGCGGCAGCAACAACGCGGCCAACAAGTCCACCTTCCAGGCGGCGCTTGACAACTTCATCAAGGCGATTGCCGACCTCTTCGGCGACAGCACGGTGGACCCCGGCTGCAACTACACGGGGCAGATGAACGGCACGTCGTCGGCCGCGCCGTCGGTGTCGGGTGTCGCCGCCCTGGTCCTGGAAGCCAACCCCGCGCTGACCTGGCAGGACGTGGGCTACATCCTGGCCAAGACCTCGCGCAAGGTGGACGACACCATCGCCGCCGACACGCGGGCCGTCAGTTTCAAGATGAATGGCGCCGCCGAAGGCGTGACCTTGGACCTGCCCTGGTTGACCAACAAGGCTGGCTTCAACTTCAGCAGCCGCTACGGCTTTGGCCTGGTGGACGCGGAAGCCGCGGTGCGGCTGGCGTCGGCCTACACGGCCCCCGCCGGCCGCCGCGCGGACAGCGTGGTGGCGGTGGGCGGCGACTCCGCGACCGACGCCGCCAGTGACGGCCGGAACGGCCTGAAGAACTTCGCGGCCACCGTGAAGGTGGGCGATGCCAGCCAGGTGACCGGCCAGATCCAGGTGGACATCGACCTGAAGAACACCGGCGCCACCCCGATCAACCCGGGCTTGCTGCAGTTCGAGCTGGTCAACAAGGCCACGGGCACCGTGTCCATCCTGATGCCGGCCTTCACCGCCTGGTACGCCGGCGGCGACCTGCAGAAACTGCCGCAGAACGGCCAGAAGCTCTTCCGCCTGCACAGCAATGCCTTCTACGGCGAGGCGCTGGGTGCTGACTTCGAGGTGCGCGTGCGCAGTTTCGTGGCGGTCTCGGGCGGCGTGTCGCATGCGCTGACGTTTAAGCCGACGATCACCTCGTTCAGCCTCTGAGCGGCCATTGAGCAGCCCTGCGGCCCGGACGGCGCAGGGCCCACTTTTCGTTTTGCACCTCAAGGCATTGCGTACGCCATGACCAACAAACCATTGCTGGGCGTCCTGGTTTTGACTGCAGCACTTTTGCCGATCTACTGGTCTTGGGAGCCATCGGTCGCCGGCCAGGCCGCCGCGGCCCAGGGCGGGGCCCCCCGTGCCGCGCAGCCGGTGCTGCCGGAGATGGACCCGAAGACGATCGGCAGCGGCCCGCCGGCAACCGCGCCTGAAGGCCGGGCGCCCTCGGCTTCTGGTGTTGCCGCGCTGACACCACCCAGCGCGGCGGCAACTGCTGTGTTGCGCCCCCCATTGCCACGGCCGGAAACCTACAAGCTGACCCGCACGCTGCCGTCGCAGCAAGGCGAACAGACCATTCACCTGGAGGGCCGCACCGAGCGGCTCATCGGCACGCGAACCGTCGCCGACGAGCGTGGCCCGCAGGTCATCCTGATCACGCGTGACGAAGACAGTGGTGCGCTGTCCTACTGGCAAAGCGGCCTGAGGTTCGCCTTGAAGCCGGGGCAGGACCATGAAGCCTTTCTTCGCGACAGGCCGAAGTTCACACGCCGCTTCGTCAACGCTGATTTCGCCGACGTGGCACTGGATGCAGCGGACGTGGCAGACGCCTATCGCAGCCTGGCGGCCGACCCGCGCGTGGCCAAGGTGCGGCTGCTGGCGCTGCCTCGCCGCGACAAGCTGAAGTAGTGGGGCCTGGCAACCCGACCGCCGCTGCCACAGAAGGCGCAGCAGGGCCAGCCCCGCCGTCATGCCAACGCCACCGGCGGAACATGCCGCTGACTTCGAAAGTGCGCGGCGCCGTCACTACTTCACGGCACGAAGCCACGCCCCCGGCCTTCGATGAAAGCGTTTGAAAGGTTCCCTTTCGCCCGCCCGGGAGACTGCCCGGCGTCCAGGCAAAAGCCCCATCAGGGATCGATGCGCTTGCAGCGCGCCACCCGCATCGCCCACCGATCCTTCCGTCCACCTCATCAGACCCACCATGAACAGCCACTCGCTGAACCACATCTACCGCCTTGTCTGGAACGCCGTGACCCAATGCTGGGTGGCCGTGGCGGAAACCACCCGCGGCAAGAGCAAGCCGGGCCGGGCCCGCAGGGCCAGCGCCCGCAGCCTGGCCCTGGCCACCGCGCTGGTGGCCGCGGGCGCCGCACAGGCCGACCCCGCGGGCGGCGTCGTGACTTCGGGCGTGGGCAGGATTTCACAGTCGGCCAACAGCACCGTCATCCAGCAGCAGTCGCAGAACCTGCAGCTGCAGTGGCAAAGCTTCAACGTGGGCGCGGGCCAGAGCGTCACCTTCCAGCAGCCCAGCGCCAGCGCGCTGGCGGTGAACCAGATCCTGGACACCAACGGCAGCCGCATCCTGGGCCACATCAACGCCAACGGCCAGGTCTGGCTGATCAACCCCAACGGCGTGTACTTCGGCAAGGACGCGCAGGTGAACGTGGGCGGCCTGGTGGCTTCCACGCTGAACCCGATGGGCACGGGGGCGGATGGCCTGCAAAGCTTCGCCAAGCGGGCGGGCAGCGCCACGGGCAGTGTGGTGAACGAAGGCCAGCTCACCGCCGCCGAAGGCGGCTACATCGCCCTGCTGGGCGAGCAGGTGCGCAACCAGGGCGTGATCAGCGCGCAACGGGGCAGCGTGGCGCTGGCCGGCGGCAGCGCCGTGAGCCTGAATTTCTCGGGCAACCAACTGCTGGGTGTGGAAGTGACCCAGAGCACGCTGGACAACCTGGCCAGCAACCAGCAACTCATCCAGGCCAACGGTGGCCAGGTGTTCATGAGCGCCGGCGCGAAGAACAGCCTGCTGGCCAGCGCGGTGAACAACAGCGGCACCATCGAGGCGCAGACCATCCAGGAAAAGGACGGCCGCATCATCCTGTTGGGCGGCATGGCCGCCGGCACCACCACGGTGGGCGGCACGCTGGATGCTTCCGCGCCCCACGGCGGCAACGGCGGCTTCATCGAAACCAGCGGCGCCACGGTGAAGGTGGCCCGCGACGCCGTGGTCACCACCCAGGCGGCGCAAGGCCGCAGCGGCACCTGGCTGCTGGACCCGACGGACTTCAACATCGAAGCCGGCGCGGGCGCCAGCACCAGCAGCAGCATCGGCGCGGACACCCTGTCGGCCAGCCTGGCCAATGGCAACGTCACGATCCAGACGGACAACGCCAACGGCACGGGCAACGGCGACATCCACATCAACGCGCCCGTCAGCTGGGCCACGGACAACACGCTCACCCTGAGCGCCTATCGCGACATCAACATCAACGCCGACCTCACGGCCACCGGGGCCGCGGGCAAGCTGGCGCTGGAATGTGGGCAAGGGGCCGTTGCGGCGAACAACCCGGCCAGCTACAACATCAGGCTGACGGAGGCCGGCTTCGGGGCCAAGGTCAATCTGAAGGCGGGCAGAAACTTCTCGACCAAGTTGGGCAGCGATGGCGCGGTGAGGCTGTTCACCGTCGTCACCGAGCTGGGTGCCGAGAACGTGGCCACCAACGATGGCAGTCTGCAAGGCATGTCCAATATCCCCGCAGGCAGGGCTGCTGCGCTGATAGCGTTGGGCGCAGACATCGATGCCTCGGCCACCAGCAGCTGGAATGCCGGCCAGGGCTTCGCGCCGATCCGGTCCGGGCGCTCCAACGGATTTGGCGGCATTTTCGACGGCTTGGGGCACACCGTCACCGCACTGACCATCAACCGCCCAACCGAGAGCTACGTCGGCCTTTTTACCGGCACGAACGCCTTCAATCACAACATCCAGAACGTTGGGCTCATTGGTGGCAGCGTGACCGGCAGCGTCTATGTCGGCGCACTGGTGGGTTATGCCAACGGCCCCGTCTTCAACTCGTACTCATCCGCTGCCGTGACAGGCTATAGCAATGTCGGCGGACTCATCGGCGTTACCAATAGCGAGGTTCGACATGTTTTTGCCACCGGCAACGTGACGGGCGTGGGTGGGGTCGATGCCACGGGTGTGGGTGGTTTGGTCGGATTTGCGCAAAGCTTGGGGACCACTTCCCCGCGGGTGTCCTCGTCGTATGCCACCGGCAACGTGTCTGCCACCGATACAACGGCCGTAGGTGGGCTGATGGGTGGCTCTGCGTCTACCTTCATCAGCGATTCCTATGCCACGGGGAATGTGACGGTGACAGGCGCCGCAAGCGCGAAGGTGGGCGGCCTGGTCGGCAACCTGGACGGCCTGGTCATCGGCAGCTATTCCACGGGCCGGGTCACCAGCCGGGATGCATCCACCGATGTGGGCGGCCTGGTGGGCGCCTATGCAAACACAGTGGTACCCGACAGCAGCATCACGGTCACCGACAATTTCTGGGACACGCAGACCTCTGGCCTGACCACCAGCGCGGTGGGAACGGGCAAGACCACGGCGGAGATGAAGGCGCCGGGCACCTTCACCGGGTGGAACGTGACCGGCAGCGGCGGTATATACCCCAAGCTGGTGGCCGGCTTGAATGGAACCAAGACCTATGCGCAGTCACCGGGTGACGCGTGGCAGATGGGGCCGCTGATCACGCCCGTGGCGTTCACGCTCAGTGACATCGGTTCGGGCTACACCTACAGCGGCAGCGCGGTGTCGCTGGGTTCCCTGTGGGGCGCCGCCAGCATCTTTGGCAACACCTACAGCAGCTGGGTGCTGGGCACCGACTACAGCTTCAGCTTCAACGGCAACACGGTCACCGGTTTCACCAACGCCGGCACCTACAGCGGCATTGGCGTGAGTGTGCTGAAGACCGGTTTCGTCACGGCCACCTCGGGCAACACCACCGGGTCACTGACCATTGCGAAGAAGGCCGTCACCGTCAGCGGCATCACCGTGGCCGACAAGACCTACGACGGCAGCACCGCCGCCACGGTGAACACTGCCGGCGCGGTCTACACCGGCCTGGTGGCGGGCGAAGCCCTGAGCACCAGCGCCACCGGCAGCTTCGCCAGCAAGAACGCCAGCCCCACGGCCCAGGTGGTGAGCCTGACGGCCACCACCAGCGCCGGCGCCAACACCAGCTTGAGCAACTACACGGTGACCGAGCAGGCCAGTACCACGGCCAAGATCAACCAGAAGGCCGTCACCGTCAGCGGCATCACCGCGGCCGCCAAGGCCTACGACGGCAACACCGTCGCCACGGTGAACACCGCCGGCGCGGTGTACACCGGCCTGGTGGCGGGCGAAGCCCTGAGCACCAGCGCCACCGGCAGCTTCGCCAGCAAGAACGCCAGCGCCAGCGCCCAGGTGGTGAACCTGGTGGCCAGCACCACCGCAGGGGCCAACACCAACCTGGCCAACTACACCATCACCGAACAGGCCAGCGCCACGGCCCTGCTGAACAGGAAGGCCGTGACCGTGAGCGGCCTGTCCATCGCCGACAAGACCTACGACGGCAGCACCGCGCTCACGGTGAACACGGCCGGCGCGGTGTACAGCGGCCTGGTGGCTGGCGAGAGCCTGGTCACCTCGGCCACGGGTGTGTATGCCGACAAGAACGCGGGCGCCAACAAGGCCGTGGCGCTGACCGCCACCACCAGCGCCGGCGCCAACACCTTGCTCGGCAACTACGCGGTGACCGAACAGGCCAGCGCCACCGGCACCATCCAGAAGAAGGTGCTGACCGTGGCCGCCACGGCGGCCGACAAGGTGTACGACAGCACCCCCACCGCCAGCGTCACCCTGACCCCCAAGGGCGTGGTCGCCGGCGAGGCGGTGCAGGTGACCCAGACCGCCGCCAACTTCGTGGACGCGCAAGGCGTGGCCAACGGCAACGTGGGCAGCAACAAGAGCGTGGTGGTCCAGGGCGTCGGCCTGGCCGGCAGCGACAGCGTCAACTACGCCCTGGGCGGCGTGGCCCAGGTGGAAGGCAAGGCCAGCATCACCCCGGCCACGCTCACCTACGTGGCCGCGCCGGTCAGTTTCATCCTGGGCCAGCCGCTGCAGCTGACCGGCAGCGTGACCGGCCTGGTGGGCAGCGACACCCTGGCCAGCGCCTTGTCCGGCACGGCCACCTGGACGGTGGACGGCGACCTGAACCTGCCCGGCACCAAGGGCGTGATCGGCGCTGGCCTGGCCGCCCAGGCCGGCAACTATGTCTTCACGCAGTCGCAGGGCAATGGCGCGGCGCTGGAACTCAAGCCTGGTTCCGCCCCGCTGCCGGTGCAGGCGGCCACGTCGAACCTGCAACGCGGACAGGGCAGCCTGCCCACGCAGCTGACCACCGGGCACACCAGCCAGGGCCCGGCTGCATCCGCCTACCTGCCCCCGGTGCTGAGCACCACCCCGGGCTGGGGCACCTTGCAGGTGATCGACCGAGGCCTGCACCTTCCCAACAAGCTGCTGGTGCGCACCGGCGAGTGAGCGGCCCCATGAAGAACCACAACATGACGACCATGATGCGAACCCCTTTGACACTGACCGCGGTGGCGGCTTGCGCGGCCTTCGTGGCACTGCAGCCGGGCGCGGCCCTGGCGGCCGGCCCGGTGGTGACACCCAATGCGGGCAGCCTGTTGCGTGAAGTGCAGCCGGCCGAACCCGCCAAGACCCTGCCCGAACCCGCCAGGGTGGAAGAGGCCGCTGCGCCCACCGCGGGCGCCGGCCCTGCCTTCGTGGTGACCCAGGTCCGCTTCAAGGGCCAGACCGCCATCAACGAAGCCGCCTTGCAGGCCCAGGTGGCCCCGGTGCTGAACACGCGCCTGACCATGGCGTCGCTGCGCGCGCTGACGGAAAAGCTCACCGCCTTCTACCGCAGCCAGGGCTTCCCGTTCAGCCGCGTGGTGGTGCCCGAGCAGGACGTCACCCAGGGCACGCTGACGCTGGAAGTGCTGGAGGCGCGGCTGGGCCGGGTTGAGATCCAGAACCAGGGGCGCATCCGCAGCCCGGTTCTGGAGGGCCTGAGCCACCCGCTGGTGCCGGGCCAGCCCATCACCGAGGCGGCGCTGGACCGGGTGTTGCTGCTGATGAGCGACACCCCGGGCTCCGACATCAGGGCCACCGTCAAGCCGGGCCAGGCCGTGGGCACCTCAGACATCGTGATCCGCAACCAGGCCACGCCCTTCGTGGTGGGCAGCATGGGGCTGGATTCGCAAGGCAACCACTACGCCGGGCGCCTGCGGGCCCTGGGCGTGCTGACGCTGCGCAACCCGCTGGGCATCGGTGACCGCATCGACCTGATCGGCCTGCACACCGGCCGCGGCATGCACTACGCCCGCGCGGCCTACGACACCCTGGTCAACACCCACGGCACCACCCTGGGTGGCGCCTGCTCCACCATGAGGTACGAACTGGGGGGCGACATCAGCGCCCTGCTGGCGCACGGCTCGGCCACCACCTGCAGCGCCTGGGCCACGCATCCCCTGCTGCGCGCACGCGACCGCAACCTGCAGGCCCGCCTGCAGTGGGACGGCTACAAGCTGCGCGACCAGGTGGACAGTACCACCGTGCGCACCTTCCGCAACATCGACGCGGTGACGGCTTCGCTGGACGGCAGCCTGCAGGACGGGCTGGGCGGCGGCGGCTACAACACCTGGGGCCTGGGCGCGACCCACGGGCGCGTGCACTTCAAGGACAGCAATGCCCAGCTCAGCGATGCGGCCAGCGCCAACACCGCGGGCGGCTTCACGCGCCTGAACTGGAACCTGGGGCGCCTGCAGAACCTGAGCGACCGGGCCCAGCTGTGGATCAGCCTGAGCGGGCAGCGCAGCACCGGCAACCTGGATTCGTCCCAGAAGTTCGGCCTGGGCGGGCCCCAATCCGTGCGCGCCTACGACCAGAGCACCGTGTCGGGCGACAGCGGTTTCCAGGGCACCCTGGAGTTGCGCTACCAGCTGGGCAACTTCCAGGGGCCGGTGCAGGCCAGCGTGTTCTGGGACGCCGGGCGCGTGCGCGTGAACCACACACCCTGGCCGGCGGTGACCGACCCGAACCGCGTCAGCCTCAGTGGCGTTGGCGTGGGCGTCAACTGGCGCCCGGCGAACCAGTGGACCGTGTCCGCCAGCATCGCCACGCCCACGGGCAGCCGCCCGCCGGGCCAGCAGCAGGCCCGCACCGGGGTGCTGTGGGCTTCGGTGAGCCGGTCGTTCTAAGCACCTGCGGGGCCGCGGCAGGCGGGCCCCGGGGCGTCAGGCGGCGCTGGAACCGCACCAGCTTCTGCCAAAGCGCCATCGCGAATGGCTGCTGCAACCAGGGCAGACTGTGCCCTGTCCCGTGGGACCTCCTCATGGGACTTCGCCCAGATTCGAACGGCAGCTTCAAGGCGGCAAGATCAGGACTGCCGATGTCGCCTCAGGGTCGGGCCGAGCCGTCCGACCGAAAGAAGTCGGCGCCCCGAAGCCGTCGTCAGAATTGACAATGCCGCGTAGCTGACCTTCGATTCCGACAGTGCCGGCCACATGTGGCCAGTCGTGAACGTCTGCAGCGAGGCAATCCACATCGAACGTGGCCACGGGTTCGCCGGATCATGCCTCAGCGCTTCTACTCAGTGCCATCCAGTCTGCGTGTCTGCCTCTGCCGGAGCCCTTGGCTGTTCGAGCCACATCGTCAATGTGTGCTACCGCACAGAAGCCAACGCTTCGAATCGGGCACCCTCACGAGAGTATGCGGCTCCTTGAGTTGCGGACAACTGTCCAACTTCAGCATTGGAGAAACAACATGGGTCAGACGCGCGTGCTTGTTGTCGATGACAACGAGGCCTTCATCGAGATGACGAAGTTCGTGCTGACCGCGGCCGGCAATGTTGTCGATGCCGCTTCGGACGCTTGCTCCGCGCTCTCGAAGATTCCGGTCTTCCTGCCCGACGTCATCTTGATGGACATCCAGATGCCGGTCATCGACGGAATCGAACTCACGAAGAGGCTGAAGGCGGACTCGGCTACTCAGAACATTCCTGTGATCGCGTTTACCGCCCATGCGTCTAAGGGCGACGAACACCAAATGAAGGCCGCAGGCTTCGATGGCTATATCGGGAAACCGGTTGACGTGATGACGTTGGCCGCCGAGGTTGCCTTCTGGCTTGAAGGGCCTGCAAGTGCACGCCGAAGCCACTTCGTCTGGCCCTGAGCAGGGAACGGCAAGAGAGGCGTATCGCGGATTGGAGCCCATGAACCTCGCGGCTGATCGACCAGTTTCAGGTTCCGGCACCGCGACGCGGCAGCGAACTTGGCATTGGTGGGGGAGCGATGGAAAGTAGCTTTGACACGGATAGCGCTGGCGCACTGCGGCGACTCGTCGATCACGTTCCTTCGATGCTCGCGTATTGGGACCGGGATCTGCGTTGTCTCTTCGCCAATCGAGCCTACGAGACTTGGTTCGGGGCTGACCCGGACCGACTCGTCGGAACGGCACTCCAAGACTTGCTGGGCCCAGATCTATTCGCCCTGAACGAGCCCTTCATCCTGGCGGCCCTGCGGGGCGAAGAACAGACCTTCGAGCGCGTCGTGCCGGGTCCGGAGGGCATCGACCGGCACAGCCTGGCGAACTATCAGCCAGACGTCATCGACGGGCACGTTGTGGGCTTCATCGTCTCCGTGACCGAGGTGACCCAACTCAAGCGGACGGAGGCCAACCTCCGAAGCGCGATCAGCACCCTCCAAGATGAGATCCACCGCCGCCGAGGGGTCGAAGATCGCCTGATCGACATCCAGCAAAGCCTGGCCGTCAGCCTGGCCAGCATCGATGCCGGGTTCATTGCGACCGACCGCCAGGGGCGCGTGACGCAGATGAATGCTGTATCCGAGCGCCTGACTGGTTGGTTACAGGCAGAGGCTCTAGGTCGGCAGCTTTGGGATGTATTTGCCCGCGAAGGTCGCGAAGCTTCGATGCTGTCGAACAATCCCGTCGACTTGGTTGCCGACCAAGGGTTGACCGTCGACGACGTCCACAATGTCGTCGCCATCGCGCGCGATGGAACCCGGACGCCGATAGAGGTGAAGGTTGCGCTGACGTGTGGCGAGGACGGCCAGGAGAGAGGCTTGGCGATGGTGCTGCGAGACAGGACGCGCACGCTGCAGGCAGAGGTCGACGCCAGTCGCCTTGCTGCAATCGTCGAGTCGTCAAATGACGCCATCATCAGCAAGACACTGGACGGCCGCATCACGAGCTGGAACAGCGCCGCGAAGGCCTTGTTCGGCTACGAGGCCAACGAGGCTATCGGCCAGTCCGTGCAGATGCTCATCCCCAGGGACCGCCAGGACGAGGAGATGCGCATCCTGGTCAACCTGGACCAGGGCGTGCGCGTGCCGGCCTTCGACACGGTGCGTCGCGCCAAGGACGGCCATCTGATCGAGGTTTCGCTCACGATCTCTCCGATCCGCGATGCCGACGGGACGATCGTCGGCGCGTCCAAGATCGTTCGAGACATCACGCAGCGCAGGCAGGCCGAACAGGCCCGCTTGAAGATTGAGCAGATGGAGGCCGAGAACCGCCAGATCCAGCAGGCCAACCGCTTCAAAAGCCAGTTCCTTGCCAACATGTCGCACGAGTTGCGCACGCCGCTGAATGCCATCATCGGGTTCTCTGACCTGATGCTGGCTGGCAAGGTCAGCCCAGGGTCACCCAAGCACCGCAGCTGGCTCGGGCACATCTCTGCCAGCGGACATCACCTGCTGCAACTCATCAACGACATACTCGACTTGTCCAAGGTCGAGTCGGGCAAGTTCGAATTCTTCCCCGAGCCGGTGGACCTGCCCAGGCTTCTCAAAGAGATTGGTGACGTCCTCCATGCCGGCATCGAGCGCAAAGGCATCTCCATCAGGGCCGAGCTCGATCCGCAGCTCGACGCGATCGTTCTCGATCACGCTCGGCTCAAGCAGGTTCTGTACAACTACCTGTCCAATGCCATCAAGTTCACGCCGAACGCGGGGTGCATCACCGTTCGCGTCACTGCGGACGACGAAGAGCACATCCTGGTGGAGGTGGAGGACACCGGCATCGGTATCGCGGCCGATCAGCTGCCGCGCCTGTTCATGGAGTTCGAGCAGATCGACGCCGGGCGCAACAAGCAGCATCAGGGAGCCGGGCTAGGTCTGGCCTTGACCCGTCGGCTGGTCGAGGCCCAAGGCGGCTCGGTCGGCGTTCGCAGCGAAACGGGGAAGGGCAGCGTCTTTTTCGCAAGGCTGAACCGAATCCATGGCACAGACGCAACCCGTGCCAAGGCTGGCGACCGACCCGAACCGGATGCGCGAACACATCGGCTTCTGGTGATCGAGGACGATCCGCATCTGCAGGCACGCCTGGTCGAGGGACTGCTGGGTGCTGGCTATGGGGTCGAGGCCGCCAGTTCAGCGGCCCAGGCCGTGCGTCTCGCGCTGGGGGCCCGGTTCGACGGCCTGACCCTGGATCTGCTTCTGGCAGATTGCAGCGGCCTGGGCTTGCTGTCAGACATTCGCAACGAAGGGAACAGCGCGCGTGCAAGGGTGATGGGCGTGACCGTGCCGGTGCATGGCAGCGGCGCCGCATCCTTCGCTGTCGCCGACATCCTGTCCAAGCCGCTGCGCAGCGGTGACCTTGCCCTCGCGATGGCGACGTTCCGTGGGCCCAATGGCGCCACAACCCGCGTCATGGTGATCGACGACGACCCGATGGCGCTCGACCTCATGCATGCCGCATTGGCTGACGTTGGCGTCGAAGCCGTCTGCCTTCAGGACGGCCGCCAAGCGCTTCGCGAGATCGACAAGCATCAGCCGCAGGCGATCATTCTGGATCTGATGATGCCGGAGTTCGACGGGTTCGCCGTGCTGGACGCGTTGCACCAATTGCCAGAGTGGTGGGACACCCCGGTGTTCATCTGGACCAGCATGATGCTGACCGACGACGAATACGCGAGCCTGGCCAGTTCGGCCCGAACCATCGTCAGCAAGGGCGGAGGCGACTTGATGGCCATGCTGGAGCGGCTCAAGCGTTGCCAGCCCAGCGTTAGCGCGTGATTGGCGTCGTGCCGTGGCGACCGACCCGCGCGTGCAGATCATCGAGGACAACGCCGCCAACGTCGAGTTGGCCTCCTTCGTCCTAGAAGACGCCGGGTTCGTCGTTGACACCGTGACGGACGCAGACGACGCGCTGGCGCAAGTTGCTTCGTTCCAGCCCGATCTCATTCTCATGGACATCAGGTTGTCGGGTGGCGACGGCCTAGCGCTGACACAGTCGCTCAAATCCGATCCGGCCACAAGCGATATCGTGATCGTGGCCTTCACAGCCTTTGCGATGAAGGGCGACGAGGCCAAATTGCGTGCAGCAGGTTGCGATGCCTACATCGCCAAGCCGATCGACGTCGCGAGCTTCGCAGGTCAAGTCGGGGCCGCACTGGGCGCGCGTCCACCGATGGATCTGGACACACTGCGGGGCGAACTGGCCGATCGCTGAAGTGGGCTGCTGCGCCGCATTGAGCGTCCGCCGAGGTTGGAATGCGACTGCTGGCGCACAGGGAGCTCTGAATTCGGCGCCCTCACGCCCGCCAATGACCGCTTCTAGGCGACGAAACTGACCGAACCCGGGACTGCATTGGGTCGGTACTCCCAGTTCGCGCCGCAAGGCAGCGGTCATTGAGAACTTGACCGGGCGCGCGAGGGTGTACGACCGCTTCACCTCAGACAGCGGCCTTTCAAGCTTGCACTGGTCGCCAGGCCCAATGGCCGCTTAGTGCCAGGTAGCGTGAGTAGAACTGGTGGTGGCGGCGGACCGCAAACCGATGTATCGCAGCCGTTCGAGATCCTGGGCTGACCCGCAATGGCATCCACCAGAGCTGTGTACTGCTATGCAGCACACCTCAGCGCTCCAGTTTCGGATCTCTTGGCAGAGGGTTAGCAGACTGGCCGCCAGTGCGTTCGTGGCCATCCGTGCTCTTCATCGAAGGAATCTCCTGAACAAACCTGGCGATTGACCGCGCAAGCTCCTGATCGGCGGTGCTGCCGGACGTCGCCAAGGCCTGGCCAACTTGCCTCCAGGCCTCAACGGCCTCTGCCCGGGTCGCCACTGAACGAGGGCTTCCCTTGGTACCAGGTCGACCGGAACGAAGCCGTCCGTCCTCGCGCGCCTTCACGCGCCACAGCGGGTCGTAGTTCCGGCTCATGCCACGGGTGGCCTGCCGCGTCGCTTCGGCCTCGATGCCGTAGCCTCGCAGCTTCTCAGCGAAGGTCTCGCGCCAACGATGAAGGTCGGCCTTCCGCGGATTGAGGCGTTTGCCGTACCTCGACTCCGCGCGCACGCTGATATGCACGTGCGGATTGGCCTGGTGATCGTGCAGCACCATCACATACTTGTGATCTGCCAACTCCGCCCGGGCGAACTCGCGCGCAGCGCGTTGCACCGTGAGCGCGTCGGTGCCGCGAGGCATCGACAGCATGATGTTGAAGGCCTCGCGTCGATGCTCGGGCTCGGCGTCATCAGGAATCAGTGATCCACCGAAGCGCCACTCATCGGCCAGATCTCGCAAACTGTCCTTGCCGCGCATCGTCTCGCCCCGCTGGTCCTCGATCTCCAGCCGGCCGTTCTTGCTGATGTAGCGGAAGTGCGCAGCTATGGCCTTCATACCACGCCCACCGCCTGTCACCTTGACCATCACCTGTGGCGCACGGCGAACCACGGTCGCTTCGATCCGCTTGCGGATGGCGGCGGCACGTTGGCGCGCAGCGTCCCCGCTCAGCCTGGGCTGCGGCTTCACCTTGACGACCCGGTTGCCGGGGTAGAACAGGCGATCACCCCAGGTGATCAGGATGCCATCGATGTTGGGGGCTTGAGGCATGGGGAGAACTCCTTTCGTCACGGGGCTGATCGAGCCGCGGGCCGAGTGCTGCGGCCTTGTGGCTGCAGGTCGGATAAGGCACGAGCAGCCAATTCGAGGTGGCGGCGCACGTCGCCAGCCAGCGTGTCCAACATCTCCCGATACGGCCTGGCCGGCTCCACGTTGGCCTGGCGCAGCAACGCCGTGAGGCGGTGGACGTTGCGACTGAAAGTCGACAGTTCAGCGCAGGACGCCATCAGGGTGGCGATGTGCTCAGTCCGGCCTCCGCAGGTCGACAGCACGGGCACGTTGGCGATGAGGCCGGCCAGGTAGGCGCCGCGCGACAGGCCTGCAGCGCGCGCGCCTGCATCGAGCTGGCGAGCCTCCTCAGCGTTCATCCGAATCGACAGCTTGACGTGGGCAGCGCTTGCATGGTCCGAGCCATGTTCATCCACACGGCCGGCTGCGACATCGCCTGCAAGCCCCAGGTCGCGGGCCACCGCGCCGCGAACCAGTGCTGAAACGCTCACCCTCTCCGTCCGCGCGCGCGCCACCAGCGCGGCCTTCAAGCCGCGCATGTCAACCGTAACGAAGTCATGGGCAATGGTGTTCATGAGCCGACGAATGGAGGGGCGCAAAGCGCTTGTGAAACTGGCGGCAGGCCGCCTATCTCTGCACTCACCTTGAATACAAGTATTGGCTCGAATCGAGGCTCATGAGCCGCTGGATTCGGCCTCGAATCCAGTTTCCGACATGGCAAGGAAGTCACCTACGATTTCCCAGGAGTAGGCGATACCTACGCGTTACGTAAGCACCGCGCAGGCATTGCATGAACGATGTACAGGACCAAATAGGCCGTCGCCAGGCAGTGCGTAGCGCATGGTCAGCGCTTGCATAGCATCTGAAGGGAATTACCTTGGTGAAACTGGTTCCGCTTCGCCCGCCTGGCCCCAATGCCCGAAAGGCACGAGCCTATGAAGCGGACATCCTGCAGCTTCGCGCTCAGGGCTACACCTTCGAGGCAATACGTGAGGCTCTGGCAAATGCGGGCATCCACGTCAGCAACAGCACGGTTCAACGGGAAGTGGCCAGGGCTGCTAGGCGACGACCGACCTTGGTATCGGCCTCCTCCGGCGAAACCGCCAAGGCCATCCCAGTCCCGCAGTCCGTGCCATCAGTGCCCACCGCTCCTGTCTGCAATGCGTCGACCAGCAGCGACGTGCCGTCCGACTGGCACAGCGGACGCGATGTCGCTGAGGAATACGCGCGCACCCTGATCACCAACTCATTCGTTCGAGCCAAGGAGAAGCGATGAAAGTCACCTCTGCCGATCCCACGATTCCTGGACGGAGTGACATCGGCGACGCGCGTCGCCTTGAGCCCGACAGCGCGCTTGTCGATCGAGTTTTGGTTCGAGCGAGCGATGGCCCCCCGATGTCAGGGCCAACTTGGAACGGGGGCACTAGAAGGCGACTGACTCCGCGACACCAGCCAGGACGAATCACTCGAAAGGCGCGAGCCTACGCATCCGAGATTCGAAGGCTGCACGAGGCGGGCTACACCCTTGATGCCATTCGAGAAGCGCTGGCAGACGTCGGAGTGAAGGTCAGCACGAGCACTGTCTGGCGCGAAACCAAGCGCCTCAACAACGAAGCGTCGTCGGCGCCCGCCGTCGACGTGCGGCGCAGCTAAGTGAAGGCGCGGCGCGTCGTGGAAAGAAACCAGACCACCACCCATCCTTGAAAGGAACTGCGATGAAGATTGCCGTCATCAACTTCTCCGGCAACGTGGGCAAATCCACCGTGGCGAGGCACCTGCTGCTGCCCCGCATCGTGGGGGCCGAGCTTGTCGCCATTGAGAGTCTCAATGCGGACGACGGCAACGGGCCGTCCATGCGCGGACGCCAGTTCGGCGAGTTGCAGGAGTACCTGCAGACCATCGACAACGCAGTGGTCGACATCGGCGCCAGCAACGTCGAGGAGTTGCTGGGTTTGATGCAGCGCTACCGCGGCAGCCAGGCGGACTTCGACTACTTCGTGGTGCCGACCGTGTCAGCCTTCAAGCAGCAAAAGGACACGGTCGCCACACTGGTCGAGCTCGCTCGGCTCGGCGTGCCGTCGTCCCGCGTGAAGCTAGTTTTCAACATGGTCGAGTACGGTGCCGACGTGCAGCCGGCCTTCGAGATCGTCATGGGCTTCGTGACCGATCACCGGGTTGCGCAGGCGAACACGGGCTGCCGCCTGGGCATGAACGAGATCTACGGGCGAATCAAGGGCCAAGGTGCCGACCTGGTAGCGCTTGTCCACGACGAGACCGACTACAAGGGACTGATCGCCAGGACCACGGACATGGCCGAGAAGCTGGCACTGGCCCAGAGGCTGGCCACCCGCAGGTTGGCCAGCGGCGTGGTGCCGGAACTCGATGCGTGCTATGCGGCGCTTGCGTTGGAACCTGCGCAGGCATGAACAGCACGAGCTCTGCCCGCGAAGCGCTCATCGCCGAAGCGCTCGGCGAGATGGCGGAACTGCTCGATCGGCTGGAGGCCGTGGCCCCTGCGCTGGACGCCAGCCGCCTCGCGCTGATCAACGCCAGCACGGAACTGGCCGGCCAGGTCACGGCCTTCGAAAGCCGCATGGCCGGCGTCACCGAGAACGCCAAGACACAGGCGGTCAAACACATTGCCAGGCGCACCGACGAACTCGCTCGGGGCGCGTTGGATGCACAAAAGCAGGCGATGGAGGAGGCCGCGCGCCTGCTGTTCCGCACCGAGGTCGGCCCAGCCCTGCAGCGCGTCGCGGCGCCGCTGCAGCACTTGGCCGACCTGGCGCACCGGGGCGCCCGCCCCTGGGACAGCTGGCTGACGCACGCAGCAACGGCTGCAGTGTCTTCGGCCCTGACCTGGATGCTTGCCTCCCATCTGCTGACGCGTTGAGTGCAGCGCGGCAACCCGCGGTGCCGCGCTCGGACGCAACACGGCCCGAGCTTGCCCTCGGCTGAATGGTCCGTTCCTGCGCCGCTGGGCGCACGGCCGCTCAGTGGTAGTCGTCTTCGAGCTGGTGACGCACGGCCAGCACGGCAACGTTCGCCTCGTCCTCAATCTCGAACAGTGCGACGTAGCCCGATTGCCCGAAGGAGACGATCAACTCCCTCAGAAAGGGGCTCCGGCCCGCCTTGCGACACGTGAAAGGCGAGGTCTTCAAGGTGGCAATGCCTGCGCGCAAGGCGGCCATGGCCGCTTCCGGCAGGGTCAGATCACCACCGTCGCGTGCCAGCTCACGCTCCAGCACAAAGTCGAACAGCCGATCCAGGTCCGCCTCGGCGTCGCGCGTCAGCCGTACCCTGAAACTCACTTGCGCTTCTTGGCCAGTTGCACGCGTGCTGCATCCAGCTTGCGTTGCAACCCTTCGAGGGCCACGTCAGCATCGACATAGTCGCCGGTGCGCCGCGCCTCGTCACGGGAACGCAGGCCGCGCGCGATGAACTCGGCCTGGACCCGCCGACGTTCGACGCCAGCACGGACCGAGGCTTCGACGAACTCGGACAGGGTTTCACCGTCGGCCAGCACGGCCTCGACCTCGGCGCGGAAGTCGGGCTCGACACGGACGGCTGGAATGGTCGCGGTCTTCATGGGCGGAGTGTATCGCAATTGCATCACATCTCCTCGGTCGTGCCGCTTGATGGGAGTTCCGCGGGCCGGCAAAAGCCGGCCCGCGCGCGATCTCGCCCCTGCCCCGCCCTTCCCTTGCACGGCGCTCAGGCTTTGTCCGGCCAACGCAAGCCCCACCGGTCGATCACGGCACGAACACGGGCATCACCGTCGGGGATGAGCGTATGCAGGTCGGCCCGACCCCAGCGCAAGGCGTCCAGGCAGCACAGCATGTCATCGCTGATCGAAACATCGACCGCGCGCAGCTCGAACAGGTCGAACGGATAGTCCTGGCCGTTGTAGGTCGCAGCCAGGAACCGCGCTACGCGCGGGATCTGGCCGGAGTTCCGGCGTTCGGCCATCTCCAGCAGGCGCCCATAGGCCTGGGCGCCCTGGCGTGTGGCCTCGTCGGAGCGGGTCACAAAGTTGACCAGGTCGTCGAGGGTGTCGGGGGACGTGCTCATCTCATCGCCTCCATGCGTGCGGCCAGGATCGGTGCCCCGACCATGATCGGACAGGCGCCGGCCACGGCGCGCGCTGGAAATGAGGGCGAATCCAGCGCGACTCGCCGGCCGGTGTTCGGGCGGCCCGGGGCGGAGGGGCAACCGCGCGGCGGCGCGGTCGCTCCAGCGCTTCAGCGCCTCAGGCCTTCAGCTTGCGCATCTCTTCGGCCAACATCCACAGCGCCCGGTTCAGGCTGACACCGCGGTCGATGCTGCCCACGGGCCGGGTCTGGATGCGCCGGCCCTGCGCGCTGCGGCCAGGCTGGCCACCGCGCAGCACGTTTTCCTGGACACGCTGGAACGTGGTCCACAGACTGTGACCCAGGTCTTCGGGCCGGCGCGCCTCGATCAACTGCTCGGCCGTGACGGGCGCGGGCTGGTGGCCACCGCCCTCCTCCACCGCGCGGTCACCAAAGCGCAGCGCCAGCGCGGCCGTGGCAAATGCAATCTCTTCGGGCGGGGCCAACTGCAGGGCCTTCATCGCTTCGGTATGTTCGCCCACAGCTTCGAACTCGTCCAGCACGCGGAAGGCGCCTTCGATCACCTCCCCTTGGATATTGCCTTTGTGCGGGATGCGGAAGTCGTCCACCACCTGGCCTACCACCAGGCCATTGCAACAGACGAATCGGAAAATTCCGGCGAGCATTTGGTAGCTGCTGGCGCCGTCGTGGCTGTTGATCAGGATGATCTCGTTGGCCTCGGGCCGGGTCTGCACCTGCCCCGCGTGGCGCATGCGGATCATGTGCTTGGTGAATTCCGCCTTGCCTTCCACGCGGCTTTGCCCCTGCGCCACCATGAAGGGCTCGAAGCCCTCCTTGCGCAGGCCGCGCAGCACCTGGATGGTGGGGATATAGGTGTAACGCTCGGAACGGCTGGCGTGCTTGCCTTCGGCAAAGATGGACGGCGCCGTGGTGCGCATCTGGTCTTCGGTCAGTGCTTGGTCAGTGCGCAGCACGCGGGTGTTGCGGGCAAAGCGCGTGGCCAGGGTGGGAGTCGAGTACATGGTGATTTCCTTCGATCGTGAAAGGATGGAGCCGGCCGGGGCGCTGTGCGCGCCCGGCCTGGTTGGATGTCAGGCGCCAGCTTGTGCCGCCTGGCGTTGGCCAGCAGCGGGCTTGCGCTGGCGGGAGGGGCTGGCGGCTGGCGCCGGGTTGCCCTGGCTGGGCTGGTCGCCGTCGGGCTCACGCGCGCGGCGCTCTTCCGATTCGGCGCGGCTGTCCAGGTAGTCGATCTCTTCGGCCGTGAAGGCCATGCCGTAGACGGTGGCGCCGTCCTTCTCGTAGTTGTTGTTGCGCACGCGGCCCACGATGTTCACGTGCGAGCCCTTGCCCAGGTACTCGGCCGCGTTCTCGGCCTGCTTGCCCCACAGCGTCCACTGGATCGCGGTGGCCTCCTCTTCGCGCGCGTCGCCGGAACCGCGCCGGCTGTTGCTGATGGCGGTGAGCACGGCCTTGGCAACCTTGCCTTCGCGGCCGTTGACGAACTCCAGCTTGACTGCGCCGGCCAGGTGGGCGTGACGTTGGAAAACTTGAACGTTGGCCATGGTGAACTCCAAACGAGATTGACCAGCCGGGTCCGGGTCCGGAATCCCTGAAAACTGATCCTCTCGCTCGGACTCCCTCGCACCCGCCCTGGGGCGGGCGGGGGGTGGGGAGGCTGTTGCACCCCTTCCCTCACGGGAAGGGGCCGGGGGATGGGTGGGCTCAAGCAGCCGAAGCGATGAGCCGGTTACCCGGCCCACCGCTGAAAGATCCCCCCACAAGTCCCCCTCGCGAACCGACGGGGGCTTGTGGGGGGAGCGCGGTGGGCCCGACCGGCGACGGTGGCCCGACAGGCACAAGGGCCCGGGCCCAGCGGCCGGCGTGACAGCTCGCCTGGCGCGCCGGCTGCGGCCACCACGGGCCCGCCCACGGACACGATGCCCGGCGGCTCTGCGGCCGGCGTGACACCAAGCAGCCCAGAGGGCAGCGACTGGCGCGGCGGGCGAGCTGGGCGGAGCTGACAACGACGAAGTCGATGTGGGCTGACTGAAATGCTCCAAAGGCCGTCAGCCCACAAAAATAACTCCGCCAAAGGCGGAAGTGAGTCGATCCATGAAGGGCGGCTCGGTACGCCGCCCTGCGCGGTCAAATCAGACCGCGCTCTGCGAACGAAATCAGTTCGGCACCGCCGACAACGAAGTGATCCAGCACCCGCACGTCCACGAGCGCCAAAGCGGTTTTCAGCGTCTGCGTCAGGAACTCGTCGGCACGGCTCGGTTCTGCTGAGCCCGAGGGGTGGTTGTGCGCCAGCAGTACCGCCCCGGCATTAACGGCCAATGCCTCCTTCACCACCTCGCGCGGGTACACCGACGTCTGCGCCAGCGTGCCGCGGAACATCTCCTTCATCGCCAGCAACCCATGCTGGTGGTCCAGGAAGATGACCATGAACACCTCGTGCTCCAGCGCACCCAATTGCACGCGCAGGTAGTCCTTGACGTCGGCCGGCGACGACATCGTCACCCCACGTCGAACGCGCTGCGCCAGCACATGGCGTGCATGGCTCAGCACCTCGTCCGCGCTGGCAGGACGGTACAGACCCTTGCCTTCGCGCACCATCAGCGATTGGGAAGCAGCGACATCGGAAGAAGTGGAAGACGAAGACATGGCGAACTCCAGTCGAGATCGGGCGGGATTGCCCGAGACCGAAGCACCACGGCGCAGCGCAGCCATCAGGGTTCGAAGACGGCCAACGGGCGCAAGCGCTCGCCACGCCGAGCGCGCAGACCTTGAGGGCAAGACCGCCGTGGTAGCGTGGGTCGACCAGGCAAGCCCCCTCCCCGCACACCACTACGCCGGGGTTGTGAATGCCGGCCACGCCGGCCCATTCAAAGCACGTGAGGGATGGCCGCCCGAAGGGGCGAGACGCCGGCCACCGGCCGGTGGCTCGACGCGCAGCGCAACAGCCCTGCCCCGCAAAGCGGGGACACGTCCAAACACTGACGCAAGAGCTCGACCAGGACTCACATGGACTCAGCATCCAGCTGATGATTCAGGCCAATCCCATGCAAGCCTGGACCTCGCCTTTGCATCCAAACGACCGTCTCTTGTTCGAGCCCACGGAATTCACCCATTCCACCAACTTCGCTGCATTGGAAGCAACAAGCCAATACAAACTCGAAAGCACCCGACGCTGCCGCATTCAGTACGCAGGCGCACAATCCCGCCATGCCCAACATCGCCTCCATCCTGAAAGCCGAGATTTCGCGCGTCGCCCGCAAGGAAGTGCGCGCCGAAGTCCAGGCCCTGAAGAAATCAACGAGCACCTATCGCTCGGAAATCTCGGCCCTCAAACGCCGCATCCAGGAACTCGAACAGAACCTGCGCCGGCTCGGCAAGACCAAGCCGACGCCCAAGACCGAAGCTGCGTCCGAAACCGACCAGAACCTGCGCTTCAGCGCCAAGGGCTTGGCCTCCACCAGAAAACGCCTGGGACTCTCGGCCCAGGAATGCGGCCTGCTGGTCGGCGCCTCCGGTCAATCCATCTACAAGTGGGAACTTGGCAAGGCCCGCCCCCGTGCAAGCAACCTGCCCGGCCTGGTTGCACTCCGAACCATGGGCAAGAAAGAAGCGGCCCAGCGACTGGCCACGCTCGGCAACGCCGGCTGAACACACGCTGACCTGCGTCAGTGAAGGACGCCGCCTGGAGTGAAACCATGGTCCTTCCTCGAACGAGGTCTGCCAGCCCGGCAGCATCACCATGGCCAACTACCAACGCTATCGCCTCAACGCCGGCCGCAACGCCGGGGCCATCGTCTGGGCCACCAGCCTGGAGGAAGCCCGCAACAGATGGCAGGACCAGGACCCACAGCCGGCGAATGGGCCCGTCGCGGCACCCTTCCTGTGGGTACAAGGGCCAGCACCCGTGCAACCGCCCAGGCCGATCCAATGGCACGTTCAAAGCGCCATCCCAAGCAGCATGGGTGACGAGACGGGCACCAGCGGCGGCGTGGCATCCGGGATGAACTTCAGACCGGCTCTGCAGGGCCTTCAGCAAGCACAAGTTGCCTTCGCGCCAATCCAAGGGGCGCCACCGCCTGTCTGGCAGGCCGGGGCCAACCAGCCCCGCGGCGCTGGCATCGCGCCATCCCAGGTGAAGTTGCCGATCGAACGCTAGGCGCAGGCGTCCAGACGCGGAAGCGCAGGAGGGGCCAGGCCAGCTCCGGCGACCAAACTTTCACCGCTGGCATCCTCGCCGGGCTCGCAGCCGCCCTGCAGCAGCACCCCCAGACTCAGCCACGCCACGGCCGCCTGCTCCGGCGGCATGGCGCGCAATCGTGCGTCGCGCAGGAGATCCACCGCCACCTGCTCCAACTCCTCCGGATCCACCGTGCGCCACTGGGCCTGCAGCCGTGCCGAACACCGCCGGATCCACTCGCACACGCCAACATCTTCCATGGCGCACCTCCTGACTCAGGCAGGCAATATACTGGATAACCATCCAGTGTTAGCATGTTCGCCAAAGTCCTCCGCCTGCGCCAGATGGGCGTGCTGATCAAAGGCCCCCTGCCCCCGGACGCCGACTGGGCCAGCGGCATCCTGGAGACCACGGCCAGCCAGCACCGCGGCTCATCCGGCAGCCGCCGCCTGGTGCTGCGCCACGCCATGGCATCCCCCGACATGGGGCTCATCTTCGAGCTCTACCAGCCCGCCCTGATCGAGGCCACCAGCACCCACCTGCGGCTGCGCGGCATCGAAGCCGTCACCCTGGGCCAGGGCCAGGTCGGCGGCATGGTCCAGGAGTGGCTGGTCCAGATCCGCGGCTGAAGCGCCGCTAGCATCGGCCCATGTGCAACCGCTACGTGTCCCCCAACGAACGCGACATGGAGCGCTACTGGCACGTCGGCGCACGCCAGCCCTGGCGTGGCGGCGGGGTCTACCCCAGGTCACAGGGACCCTTCATCCGGGCCACGCAAACCAGCGAACCGAAAGCCGAACTCGTCATCGGCCAGTGGGGCCTCATCCCCTGGTTCGCCAAGTCAGCCAAGCTGCCCTACTCCACCAACAACGCGCGTTTCGAAGAGATCACCACCAAGGCATCTTTCAAGCACGCCTGGGCGCACGGCAAGCGCTGCATCATCCCGGCAATCAGCTTCGACGAACCCAATTGGGAGACCGGCAAGAACGTCTGGTGGCAGTTCCGACGCCGCGACACCGAACCCTGGGGACTGGCAGGCCTGTGGAACACCTGGACCGACAAGGCCACCGGCGAGATCGTGGAAAGCTACACCATGCTCACCATCAACGCCGACGCACACCCGCTGATGAACCGCATGCACAAGCCCGACCCCAAACTCGGACCGGACCAACAGGACAAGCGCTCGGTGGTACCCATCAACCGTGCCGACATGGACCTCTGGCTTTTCGGCACCATCGATGCGGCACGTGCCCTGGTCAAACTGGCCCCGGTCGAAGACTTTGAAGCGGGGCCAGTTCCGTAAAGGCTGGTGCAAGGCCGCAATGCGGCACCGCGACCACCACTTCTGGTGACGCCATTGAACGACACTCAGATCTCGGTCTGCTCGGAGATCTCCAGTGCATCGTCAACCTCGATGCCAAGGTATCGCACTGTGGATTCAAGTTTGGAATGGCCGAGAAGCAGTTGCACCGCCCGGAGGTTCTTGGTCCGCCGATAAATCAGCGTCGCCTTGGTCCTTCGCATCGAATGCGTCCCATAGCTGGCAGGATCAAGACCAAGTTCGACGACCCAGCCTTCAAGAAGCCGGGCATATTGACGGGTGCCGAGATGCGGAGACTGGTGGAGCCGACTTGGGAACAGATAGTCGTCGGTCTTCAACCCCGCCTGCTTGATCCAAGCGGCGACCGCATCCCTTGTACCCGGCGTGATCTCGAACTGCACAGGCCGCTGGGTCTTGTGTTGCATCACGATGGCTCGAGTGGCGACCTGCTCCCCATGGCAGACATCCCTCACCTTCAGACCGACAAGGTCACAACCCCGCAGCTTGCTGTCAATACCAAGATTGAACAGCGCCAGTTCACGAACCCGGTGCTCCATCTGAAGGCGGACACGAAGTGCCCAAATGTCCTTCAGCTTGAACGGCGCCTTTTGCCCGACGATCTTTCCCTTGTTCCAAGGCTCGCGATGCGCTGAGTTGGCCATCGATTCCATGATGGACTCCCGTCCAGTTGAGGGGCGCCCAACATGTACCCTCACCTCGGTCAGGTCCTTGCCGCAAAGCAAAACCAGAGCGCGGCAGAAAACAGGAAATGCGGGTTAGCTGACCAAACTAAAACGCAACGCACGGCTGGCTCGAACTGCTCGATGCTGACGGCGAAGTTGGCCGCAGCTCCAGCCGACCAGCGTCAAGCCGGATGACCGCTTCTGGGTAGCGAGTTCTCCAGCTCGACCGGTGAGAATCGACCCTGAGCTGACATTCGCGGCCCTGATCTCGCTGCCCCGAAGCTGTCGGCTGATGCTGTACCAAGGTACCCACCTCTCGCAATCATGGGCACCGCGAGCACGAGCACCGCATCTAAACCGGCCACATTACATTGTCGCTCCTGCCGCCCGACTTCGCACGATGGCGTCGCGGGGAGGGCCCGCTTCGCGCCACCTACAGTCCCAAATCCTTGCGCAGCGCGTCGACCTTGGGGACCAGGTGGTCGCCAGGGCATTGGGTGGGGTCGCCCTTGCGCACCACCTCCTTGTGCATTTGCAATCTGCGCATCCCAGGGAGCTGCTTGCGCAGTTCGATGACGAGCGCGCGCAGGGCGTCGAACTGCGCCGGTGGCGGCGCACTGCTGCCCAGCAGTCCGTCGTAGTTGCCGCGCAGCACGATGCCGATGGCGCCGAAGTCGGGATCGTTCAGCGGCCCCGGCGTCAAGCCCTCGCCGGCGTGGCTGCCCATGACTTCCAGTGGCCGCCCCTCGAAGATGGCACCGTCGGATTCGATGAAGAAGTGGTAGCCCAGTGCTGCATAGCCGCGCCCGATCTGGCTCTCCTCATTGCCCTTGATCGTCTTGTGATTGTCGGTGTGATGCACGACGATGCGATCGTAGGTGCGGTCCAGGGGATAGTGTGCGGTGTTGTAATAGACGACCTCGTTGGCCCACACGGGCTCGTTCGCACCCCAGGCGCGGCGCCCCTTGATGCTGAGCGCGCCGAGCGTGAAAGTGCCGTGCCGCCAAGGCACCGCGCTCACGACCTCCTGCGCCTCACCGTCGGGGTCGGCCGCCTTGCCAGGGCCGGCCCAGGCGCTGGGCGAACACTTTATGGCGTAGGTCATCGGCGCCGCCACGACCTCGAGTTCATCGAAGGTGCAGTTCTGCGGCGGAATCTGCACCGTCCCGGGGTTCAGGCCGCTGGAGAACTTCCAATTCTTGCCGTCCTGCGTCGGCTTGCGACAGCCCACATGGTGGTACAGGTACCAGTTGACCTCTGCGGGCACCACAGTACCGAAGTTGTACATGACAATATCGTGCGCTGGCACGCCGTAGCGCTTGGCTAGCGACTCCCACGACTCACCGTCCTTCACAGGGTGGTTAACCGATTCAGCCGACGGCATCTTCCGCGGCACGGGCTTCAGGGGTCTGTGCTGGATCGGCATCGCGAGCCCTTTCGGAGGCGGATCGAAGGCGCCAGCGTAGCCTTGCGCAGCCACGCGCGCGCCCCCAAGTTTGATGGTGCGCCGGGAGACCAGCAAAGTGTAGGTGGTGGAAGTCCGCTACGATGAAGCAGTAGCGAACCCCATCGGCCTCCGAGCCATGCACATATGCCCGCGTGGGCGTCGTCGAAGCGTCGGCTGAGGCACAAATAGGCCAGCCGTCGAGCCTCGAAAGTTTGGGTTGGACCTGGGCGCTGACGTCGTCGTAAAGGCGGAAAGTAACCCAGCCGGCTGCACCATCCCAAGCGCTCGAACGGCCTGGCGTGGTGTACGACACGGGCATGAAAGCAAGCTCCATGCATGGGCCCCGGGTGATTTCGTGTCTGGCTTGCCGCAGTACGGACTAACCCGCATTGGGAAGGCAAGGAGCCGTAGCCACTGATGAACAGGCAAGAGAAGTCAGACTTGGTCATAGTAGTGGTGGGGCCTGTGAAAATGGCCGGGCGACCGGTGGCGGCGTGGGTGGAGACAAGGACTGGGACCAAGGGAAACGCGATACAGCCGCACACGCGACGGAGCGGCATCATCAATTCTGATGACGGCTTTGAGACTTCACGAACGGCAGCGGGGTCGGCAAGTCGCGACCCGCTGCGGACACACGCCCTTGCAAATTCACAACCCCATAGCTGCCGCTCAACTCCCGCGCTGTGGAAATCGGGTCTGAACAAGTGCTCAGCGGCGAGCCTCAACGAACCGTCCCGCCCCGGGCGGATCAACGCCACCGAAATGCGCTTCGAAGACCCGCCGGCCCGCACGACCGAACTTGATCTTGTCGTCCGCGCACTGAATGACTTACACCACTTCCGGGGACATCAACGTCGCTTAGGGCCGGAACTCCTAGGGCCAGCCAATCGGCCAAGCCTGATGTCTCGATAGCCCATGGCACCAAAGAGCAGCGCCGTGCTGTGCCCCTGGCGAACCGACGCGCATTGAACCTGGTGCAAGGCGCGGTCGATGGTTTTACCGAGCAGCATCTGTTGGTACAGCACGATCATCGCGTCGGCCGTGTCGGCCGACGGGGTTTCACCCAAGCTGCCGATAAAGGCACCAACGCCACAGCGCATGGCGGTTTCGCCAAACCCGTCGGTGCCCATCGCAGCCAAGTCGCGCAAATGGGGCTGGCGCACGCCGGTCAGTTCGGCGAAGGTCAGGTCTGTGCCCCAGGGCTGGCACAGGCTGAAGTGGGTGCTGAGCACCATCAGGGCCGGTGGCTGCGCGCTCAAGGCTGGCGTTAACTGCGACCCGAGAATCAGGTGGTCCCAGGCCATAAAATACGATTCACGGGCGTTAACCCAGGCGTGACCGGCAAAGTGGACGATGTCGTAGCCGCCGTGCCGCACAGCGTCCAACACACGATCGCGCGTGGCTTCGGGGCCCCGAAAAACGGTTACCGCCGACGGAGGCAGGTGGCGCCGCAGCAGGGCGGCAATGCTGTTTACCTCGCGGTCAGAGTCGGGCAAGGCTGGCAGGTCGGCATGCCCGCCGTCGCCGGCGTCACCGATGAGCAAAACGCGCGCTTGCGCGCCGACCAGGCGGTGGCCACGTGCGGCGTTAACCAGGCTGTGGCTCAACCGACGCAGGGGCAAGCGCAGGCTCAACGTTTCGTCATCCAAGGTCAACCATTCCCAAGGCAGGGCATGGGTGCCATCCAGGCAGCGCAGGCCCAAGGGCTCGCCGGCAGGCAGTTGCCGCAACCACTCCAGCACCGGTGGGGGCAAGCAGGCCGCCAAAGCCTGGCCACAGGCGCGAATTTCATCGGTGCCCAATCTTTTGTGGTCATGCACCTTGACCGCCTTGCGCGTGGCATCGGCCACGGCCAGCAACGCTTGCGACGCAACTGCCTGCTCGCAGGCCAGCGAAGCACCCGATGCCGGCTCCCACAGCGTGGCCTGCAGGCGGTCGTCGCGCAGCGCGATGCTCAGCACTCGAGTTGCCTCGTTCTCGGCGGTGCGGACTTCGCGACTGGCGCGTGGCAGTGGCTGGCGCGCCTGGGCCGGCGCCGGCGTTGCGTTCGTGGTGGGCTCTTCAGCGGAGGCCGCCAACACCGCCAGCGCATGTTCGACGTTCTGGTGCTGGTCCTCGTCATACGTAAGCACACGCAGGCGGCTGGTGCGCCAAAGCAAATCGGTTTCAACCTGGCCGATGCCACTGAGAATGGCATAGCGCGGCGGCACCTGGCCATTGAAGACGGTGAGTTGCTCGTCGAGCATGAGCCGGAAGTTTGTGTCCGACAAGGAGTAGCCCACAAACAGTAGGGCGTGCGTCATCAAGATGGTGTTGAACACCGCTTGAAAGGCCGGCGCGGCATGAATCACGCGCCGGTAGTCGTCGGCCGAAAAAATCAGGGTCTCCGGGCGGCGCAAGTCGCCGTGGGCCTTGAGCACAAAGAAGGCACCATCCATCAGCAAGGTGCCTTGCGCATGCAGGTCGGTGCCGGTGGGTGCGCGTGGCAGGGTGCCGCCATGGGCCTGGGCGTAGGCGCATTCAATCAGGTCGTCGAAGTTGGTCGTGACGACGCAGGCGTAGGGCGTGCGGGCGATGTGCTGGTGGGCGGCTGACAACGGCTTGGTGGGCTCAAGCGCCCGTTGGAGCGCCTGTTCAAATCCGGCTTGGCCCAATATTTCCCGGCAGGCTGAAGCCACCTCGGGATAGCGCTTTTGCGCCAGCAGCCGGCTCAACTCGTCGTGCTCGTCTTGCGCGCGGCCCAGGTTTTGTAGCAGCGAGGCCATGGCCCAAGGCAGGCTTTGGCCGGTGTAGGCACGAACTTGGCTGATCAGCGTGTCCATCCGGTCCTGCCCCAGCCGTTTGCACGCAGCCTTGACGACACCCCCACGCCAGACTTCGCGGTCGTCATCGACCAAGGTGAAGGCGCGCGGAAGTTTTTTGCGGTCAACGCGCCAGGGCGCGGCACGGTCAATTAGGCGCGCCATCAGCTCGGGCCAGTTGGGCAGCCCGCATGCGGCCGAAAGCCCTGCGCCCACAAACAAGGCACATCGCTTGGCGCGCACATATTCGGCCAGAACCTGCAGTTCGGGCTCGTCCGCCAGGGGGCCGAATGCCTGGGGCCGCACATTGACGGTTGAGGTGACTTTAAAGGCCATGGCAGCTTGGCCTACGCAATGTGCCCGATTGTGAGGGCGTCGTGCGCCGTTGACCACAGCTGGAGCCGGCGCGAGGGTCTCGAAGTTGGCCCCCCGCGCGGCCATCGACGCCACGGATATGCGCTCGCCCGCCGATTGCCGCAGTGCAGCCTGATGTGACGGACTGCACCTGGCCGGGACTGCCGAAGGAGAATGGTGGCAGTGAAGCATGCCCATCATCGCAACGAGGGGCCGCGCTAGCGACCCCTTCCAGCCGGTTTGAGAGGCGCACAGTTTTCGGCCCGCGCTTTGCCAGCGGAGTCTTACCCCGCATCGAAGGACTTTGAGCTCCGGCGCGGCGCGGCATCGTGGTCATGGCGGGCCACCGCCGACGCGGTGCCGGTCGAGTTGGTCGTAGATCGCACCCACCAAGTCCATCATGGTCTGGGCGGCTTCGCCGGCTGCTTTGTCGGAACCCCACTTTTTGCTGCGCCTTCCCAACACCGCCTTCAGCGTGGTGAAGGTGAACTTCATGCTTTGCAGTTCGACCGGTGAGGGCCATCGCACCAAGGCGCTTTCAACCAGCAATGACAGGCCATTGAGCTCTTCCTCATTGATCTTGCCATGTACCGATAGGCTCAGCACGTTGCAGGCCAAGCGCAATTCCAGGGTGTTTGTGTAGTCCCAGAACACGCCGGCCTCGTTGCTGCGCGTCAGCTCCGCGATCAAGTTCTGGGCCCGCATGGGCACCGACTGCGCTGCTGCAGCCTTGTGCAGCTGTCTGGCTTCATTGTGCTTCAGCCATTGCTCGCTGCTGACCTTGCCCAGCAGGCTTGCATCCAGCCAGGTCGCCATGCCAGCGCAGACCGTGGCATTGGCCAGCGCATAGGCCTGGCGTGCTGGGTCGTCGCCCTTGTCGAACTTGTCGGCATAGCCGAAGCCATATTTCGTGGCCGCTTCGTAGAAAAGCGCGGCGCAGGCCTCGGCCGGCTTGTCTTCGCGCAAGGCCTTTGCACCCAAACGCAGCAGCCGGCTGCCGGCCAAGCAGGCATGCTCTGAGCGTGCCGAGGCAGTCAGTTCCCCGTCGGGTTCGGGCACCAGTTCCAGTCCACGATCGTCCAGGTCCTCGAACTGCCGCAGCAACTGCAGCAGCTTGTCCGCCACCTCGTAGCCGACATCGGTGTCCAGCCGAGACAAGGAACCGATCGAGTACTCGAACTGTCGGAACTCCAGGCGTGAATAGGCCGACTTGGCCGCGCGGCCGTACCAGGTCAGGGCCTGCCGATGCTCACCTAGCTCGCGGTAGGCCGAGCCCAATGCCGCGCGCACCTGCGAGCTGCGCAGCCAGGACTTGCGCCTGTCGTCGGCACGCAGGGCGACCACCAATTGGTCGAGTTGGCGCAGCAGGTCGACACAGGGCTTGTCGCCGGCCACTTCCACGGTCTGCAGGATGCGCTCGGCCAGTTCGTGCCGGCTCATGCAGCGCTCGGCGCCGCGCAGCCTGCTCGAGCCTCGGCTGGCCACGCCGGTGTCGAAGCGGGAACTGTCATCGACCAGGCGCCATTCGGGGTCGCCATAACATTGGTAGGCACCCCAGGTGTTGCTGCTGGCGTTGGGGCGGTAGATCGCGCTGCGTGCAGCCAGGACCGCGGCGCCAAGGTTGTTGCCGTCCAGCAGTTCGCGATACAGGCGGTGCGCAAAGGCCAGACCCTCAGCGTCATCAACCCGCCAGCCCGCTGCCACCACGGCCTTGCTGCCCATGCGGATGAACTGCAGTGCCAGGCTCGAGGCCAGCACCGGATGGTTGCGGCTGGCCTGGGCAGCGTCGGCGCCCTCGCGCCCCGAATAGCAGCAGTTGATGAAGACGAAGTCGGGCGCCGGGTCCATCTGTTCGACGTCACCGGCCGAGAGAATCTGCTGGTAGGACAGAAGCATGCCGGTGCGGCGCAGTGCGCGCCGGTTAGCGTCGTCACCGATCGCGCGCACCCAATGGTCCACCACGCCATGGCCAGCCAGGTGCAACACGCGCCACGGCTTGTGCAGCAGGGCGGTGCGCACATGTTCGAAGCCCGCCCCGACCGGGTCTTGCTGGCCGGCCGCGGGCTTGGGGCTCCCACCGATGGACGTCGGCCCCGCCACCGTTTCCACCTGCCACGGTCGTTTGTCGGCCCGCAGCAGTTGGGCTACGGCCAGTGCCTCGCGTCGCGCGCCGGGCAGGCGGGTAAAGTGTAGGTCCTTGCCATGTTCGTCGACCCAACCTTCGGTCGACGGCTCGCCGACGACCAGCGCCGACCAGCCATGGACGGCCCGCGGCACCGGGCGGTAGTCCGGCGTCAGGCGCTGGCGCACCATGCCAGCCTGCACGGCCAGCGGGCGCGCTGAGTCCTGGCCAGCGACCCCGCGCAATGGAGGCGTCAGCAGTTCCCAGGGCAGCGCCGCGGCCTTGTCGTCCAGCACCAGCACCGAGCGCTCGTAGTTCGACAACCGCGCCTTCAGTCCTTGGGGCAGCAACAGCTGGAACAGCACCCGCCCCAGCGAGCCGGGGTCGCTTACCGCGCTATCGCCAGCGCGCGCGCCGTCGTCGCTGATGCGTGCGATGTAGGCCTTCATGCTGGCGATGTCGGAATAGACCTGGGTCGACTCGACCCGGGCCCGCTCGGCAATCAGCTCGAAGCGCAGGCCGCCGAGGTCGTCTTCGCGCACGCTCAGGCGCTGCCACAGCGAATCGGAGCCCCCGGGCTTGTAGCCGCGCAAGCCGCCGTCGCGGCCTTCGAGGACGCCGGCAGGCCAATGGAAGCGCTGGCCCCATTCAGGGCGTTCCAGCAGGTTGCGCAGGGCGTAGGCGGCGTCCAGCGCCACCGGCTCCTCGATTTCGATGATTTCCACTTCCGCGACCCGCACCGCCCGGCCGCCCACCAGCTTGTCGTCGGCGAGCAACTGGCTGGCGCGCCAGATGCCTTGCAGCACGGCGGCCATGCTGTCGCGCTTGGACATCGCCTGCACGTGCGTGCCCACCAGCAGCGTCGAGAGCTGCAGGGTCAGCGGGCCCTCGGGTGGCGTCCAGGGGTCCTGGGTCATGTGCTCGACCGCATAGCGCAGCACGCCGCGCGTGATGGTGTCGGTCAGGCTGGCGGTGGTCAGTTCACCCACGTTGCCCAGGCCGATCACGATCGCGCCGGGATAGGCCGGCGGCCGGCCCTCTTTTCCTAGTGGCCGCAGGTAGGTGGCGGTGCCCGATTTGCCGCTGAGCAGCCCGAGTTGCACCTGGCGCTTGACCTGGCCCTGCAGCTTTTCGTCGACCCGTTGTACCGCGCCCAGCACACCGTCGTTGCGGTAGTGGCCAACGATCAGCGGAAAGCGTGCGTAGTCCAGGCTGCCGTGCACCATACGCAACTCGATGGGGGGCAGCCAGCGGCTGTCGGTGGGGCTCTTGTCGGTGACGCCCAGCACCATGGCCGCGGGGTCGCCCGGCAAACTGGGCAGGGCCGGCAGCGGCATCAGAGAATCTGGCTGGTCGGCGCCAGCGCGCACGCTGGGTGCTTGTTGTGACAGCAGGCCGGTGCGGCCCTGGGTCAGCAGTTCGAAGTAGGCCGGAAAGGCGTCGGTCATGTCGGGCAAGTCACCGTGCGCCGCCGCCACGTACCAGGTGCGCTCGGGCGCCAGGCGCGAGTTCCACGGCACCGTGCCGTCTCCTTCACCGGTGACGCCCAGCCGCAGCACCGATCCCGCCAGACCGCCACCGCCCTGGCCTTCGATCACCTTGAAGCCCAGCGGCGTCGGGCCCTGGCCGGCGACGTAGAGCACATGGTCGTCGGCCTTCAGGCGTTCGAAGCCGTCCTGCAGGGCCTGGCGCGTCAGCGCAGCAGCCTTCAGCGTGGCCGGATCGGGCGCAACCAGCCGGCGGTCCTTCGCGGTCAGCTGGGCCCAGCTCTCGCCGCGGAACAAGTCGCCGAACTGCGGATCACCCTCGTCGGGCAGCATGGTCATTAAGCCTGCAAAGCGGCTGCCGTAGCGAGCCAGGTCCGCCGCATCGATGCCGGCACCGGCCACCGCCACCAGGTTGGCCAGCTTGTGCTGCTGCAGCAGCAACTGCACCGGCACATAGGAGCCACGGTTGGGCGTGCCCAACATCAACAAGCGGCCGCCGGCCCGGGTGAACTCCTGCCAAGTGGCCGAGCTTGCATCACCCGCGTCCAGCGCCAGCCGCGCCACCAGTCCCCCCATCGAATGGGCCAGCACATGCACGGGCTGCGGCGGCTGCTGGGCCTGGGCCCGCTTCATCAACTGCTGAACCAGCGCGCGCAGGCCGACGGCCGTTGACCCAGGGTCCTTGCGCCAGTCGTAGGGATAGCCGACGACGTCGAACGACCGGCTGGCGGCCGCCAGCAGGCGCTCGTAGGCGACGGCCATCAAGCCGGTGGGCGCCAAGTCGATGCTCGGGTCGAGCTTCTTCATGTCGCCCAGCAAGAGCGACCCTGCCGACAGCCAGACCGGACCGTCACGCTGTGCGGCCGATTCCGCGAGCTCGCTGCCCATGATGCCCGGCAGCACCACAACGATCGGTCGAGGTTGGGGTCCCTTGCCGACCTGCTTCAGCCAGTGGTCTGGCGCCTGGCGCGACAGCCTGGGCAACAGCGCCTGGAGCAGGCCCCGGGTGCGGCGCTCGTCCTCGGCCAGGTTGTTGAAGCCTTCGAACTGGCCGGCCAGCGCCGAAAAGACCGGCTGCCGTGTCAGCGAGCCGGCCTTGAAGTAGCCAAAGTGCGTGACCGAGCCATCTTCCACGCGCAGGCTGAGGGCGTCGGCACGCGCCGGGCCACCGAACATCGCATGCGTGTGAACCACGAAGTCGTGGTCGTGCAGGCCATAGAACACGTCACCCAGCAGCGTCAGCAGGCCGCCCCAGCCCTTGACCTTGCTGTCGCCGGCTACGAGGCGCAGTCGGCCAGGAAAGAGCATCCCGGCCGGCATGGCGTTGAAGGCCAGCGTCAACGGCGAGCCCGGGACCATCGCCTCCAGGCCCGGCAGCGCGGTGGCCTGCGCGCGGCTGGCCACCAACGACTTGACCAGTGCGCTCAATCGTTCGTACCACGGCGAAGCGATGCCGAAGGCCAGTTCGACGGCACGCAGCATAAGCGACAGGAACAGGTCGGTGCGGCGGTCGGCCAACAGGGTGCCGCGCGCCGGGCAGGCCACGCGGACAAAGGTGCCAGCCGTCCATCCGGCGGCCTGCATCGCGGTGCGGTGTTTCTCGAAGCTGGCCAGCAACGCGCTGTCGGGATGCTCGGCCTTGTAGGCGCGCCGCAACACATTGACCACCGCCTCGTTGCGCTTGGAACGCTCCGATGCCTCTTCACCTTCACCGCCGAGCATCAGGCACAGCAGGTCGCCGACCATGCCGCCGCGCGAGTGTGAAAGCAGATGGATGCGCGTTTCCGGTGGCAGTTTGGCGTCGAGCAGGGCCTGGGCCAAGTCCAGCGCATTGAGCATCGGGCTGGCGGTCAGGCTGCGGTGTTCAAAGGCCAGCAGCAGGCACGGCCTGCCGCCATCGATACCGCTGCTGGCCAGGCTCTTCCATTCGGCGGCCAGCGGCACGGCATCACCGCCGCCCTTCGTGTCGGTCTGCCACAGCGACTCGAAGCTGCCTCGCGTGCTGGACGCGGTGCCGTGCAGCAGCACCAGCACATCGGCTGGCGCATCGTGCAAATCGCCTGGCAGTTGCAGCCAGCGGTCATTCACCCAGCGCAGCAGGCACCCGCTTTGGGACTGGCGCGCCACGGCGTCGTCCAGCACGGCGTTCTCGAAGGCCCAGCACAGCTTGCCTGCCAGGGCGCCTGCCCCTGGCGTCCTGGCGGTACCGAACCACCGGTCCAGCCCCTGGCTAAACAGGGCACTGAAGTCGTACAGGCGGTCCAGCGCCGTTGGTTCGGTCAGGCGGGCGATCTGGTAAGACTCGACCTGCAAGTCACCACCGTCGGCGCCCCCACGGGTGCTGCCGGCCGTGCTGGTGGCCAGGCTGGGCTCGAACGGCAGCACGACCCGGCCGCTTGCCCGGGCGTCGCCGGACCGTGCGCTCTGCGGGTCGGCAGCATGTTGCGCGGCCCAGGCTCGCGGGTCGGTGAGCAGTTTGGATCCGTCGGCAAAGGTCACCGTTAGCAGGTTGGCGGCGTCGAACTGCACGCCGTCGAAGCCCGGCGCACCGCCCACGCCATCGGCACTGCGGGTGCTGCGGGTCTGTGATGCCAGCAGTTCGAGATGCTCGTTGAACCATAGCGTGAACAGGGAATCGCCATGCGTGTCCTGCACGGCAGCCGGCGCGGCGAGGTTGGCATCGTGCGCCGGCGCAGTGGCCTCCGCCGCTGCGGCGTCCACACGTGCAGCAGTCAGGGCGCGCTTGCCAGCCTTGGGCGCAGCCTTCGCTTGGCGGGGCGCCTTCTGGGTTGCTTTTGGGGTCGGTCTTGAACTGCGGCTTGGCATGTTGAGCCCCCAGAGCGCCGGCCGACGGGCCGGAGATACCGGCGGATTGTGGCGGCTGACAGAGGTGGGGCGCCATCCTCATTGCTGCTGATCGAAGGCCCGGACAACCTGCTCGTCGACCTCACCACCCACATTGAGGGCGCGTCTCCAGACTCTGCGTAAGCTGCATCGTTCCGGCGTACATGACAACGTCGCCCACCATTTGCTTCTCTTTGACGCTCAGTATTGCTTTGCGACGTAGGCCCAGATGGCCTATGACGCGCCGGTGCGGGCGTGCCGGTGGTACTCGACCACCGCAAAACGGCCACCACGGTGGGCGGCAAAAGCAACGTGCCCGCAGCGCAAGACTCCGCTGTCCGAGATCAACATCATCGAGTCGTTCTACGGATTTCCTGCCGAGTGCCCAGCGTGCGCGTACTCAACCCTGAGCTTGCCCTGACGCTGGCCAGCGTGCTTGGACTGCAGGGCTGTCCCGAATGCGGGAGTGTTGCTGGTGTCAACGTAAGTGCAATTGTCATCACCCAGGGCAATGTGCATAGGATTTTCTCCACCCTCGGCATGCCACGGAACATGGCCGGGGACTGGCCTGGGGCGGCCTGAGACAGTTGGATCTAGAAAACGTGCCGCCGTGTGGTGCCAATTCGGCCAGCCCTTGACCGTTAACAGGGGGGCAAATGGGGCGCTTGCGGCAACTTTCTCAGGTTCGCCCGCAAGCGTCAGACGTATCGCGCTGAAACGTCGCGCCGCGCCGCGGCGGCTACGTGTTGGCGTTGCAGCCTGGGGCGTTGTGGCTTCGGAGGCCAGCGCGGCGCCTCGGGAGCGAAGTCCTGCCCCGCCCCGCCTGCTCAGCTATTGTTCGGTGGTCGGGGATCCAGCCCCAATTCAGTCAGGATCGTCTCAATCACCGGAGTCTCCAGGATCGAGGCAATGGTTTTCAACTGGCCGCGGCAGCTGATGCACCAGACCACCGCAAACCAGCCATTCACGAATGCCTCCAATTGGCTGGCCACGAAGGTTCTCAACGACAGCTTCCGGCATCCACAATCTTGATGACGGGTTTACGCCTAGATAGTCGGGCTCCTGACCGGCATGACGCGACTCATCAGCGCCATTCAAACCTCGAATTCGTCGCCCTGAAGCTGCCGGTTAGACCGATGCGTCTCACCCAAAGGTAGTCCCTCGGCGGAAGGCGCACATCGGTCGGCGGTCCTCAGGGTAATTGATGCGCGCAGCACGGCTTGAGACTGTGCGGGCTCACAATGCTTCGCTGACCGCGGCCCTGCTGATCTACAGCCAATCGCAGGTGACGCGAACTCCGCGCGAGGCCACCGATCGAATTTCGTTCCACAGGTCGTTCGAGTACGGGACCTTGAGCAGCGCGATCGAACGGAGGCGCAGTTGAAGAAGCGATTGAATGTCCGGCAATACGTCAACGCGCTCGAAGACGACATCTCGCAACAGCAAGAGACTGTGCGGGTTTACGATCCGCAGACTCATAAAACCGGAGAGGAAGATCTTCTGTATCCGATTCGGCAGTTGGATCTCGACACCGCTCCGTTGATTGAGCTGCAAATGCAGTTCCTCGAGCTCACTGAGCCTGGAGAAGGACACAGCGTCCCACGGGAACTCCGCGACACGCAGGCGCAGGTGCTTCAGCCTCGAGCATTGGCCCATCCCTTCATAGTCCAATCGCTCGGCGCGCATGCCTTCGATGTCGAGCGTTTCCAGCCCCGTTCCGTAGGGAAGGCGCAATCTGGGTTCTCCCAGCGAGATTACGCGCAAAGAGCGGAGGGTTTCGGACTTACTCAGTACCGACAGGTCGATAATTGATACAAGCCCGCGCGACTGCAACTCGGTACGCTTACCCTGTAGCGTCAGCGACCGAAGCGCCGGCAGCCGCAGACTCGCGTGAGCGACCTGCTCGAAGTGTTGTGGGTCACACTGGCAAAGCAGCGACCGAAGGTGCTCCAAGCTTGCCAGGCGCTGGACGTCGCTCGGCGCGCAGTTCAGCAGGCTCAACGTGCGAACACTGCTCATGGCAACAACGCGGGCTGTGTCGGCAGGGCTGCGGATCGTCGTCTGCAGCTCTCGTTCCCGGAGGAAGAGATTGAGGGCCTGATCGAACTCTGCCGATCCCATCCTCAGCCCTTCCAAGCTTAGGAGGTAGAGGAAGCGATGAAAGTCGCCGTAACCAGTCCCTCCGAGCGTCTCGAGAGTCTGTCCAGGGAACTGCATTCGACGAACGACTGACTCTAAGTACTCATGCTCGTCGAAGGCCGTCCACGCGGAAAGGAGTTCGGACTGAACTTCGAGGTTCGAAACGGCTGCGTACTCCGCAATGACTGCCAGCGAGCCTTGACTCGGAGTGAGCGCGGCGCACTTGATGCAAGCTGCGATTGTCGACGCTCCCTCGTTCGTATGTCCGGCGAGCCATGTGGGCTGAACTGCCGCGGCAGGGGCGAGAACCCTTGCCATCGAATATTCCCGCGGCGGGAATAGCTTGGCTGCGCAGGCCAACAAGCGTTCGCGCAGCCCTGGGTCCAGCCCCTGCCGAGTAGTCTCGAGGCAGCAGACCGCGGTGACATCCGACTCCACGGGGCGTGTCTTCAAGCCGAGCCACGGCGACCTTAGCAGTCCCTCCACGAGCCGATCCCGGCTTGGACCACGCGCGTGACCTGCTGCGAACACGACGACGTCGCGCCACCCTTCCTCTTGCGACCTCTCAGCGAGAAGCCCCAGATCCCCCGTGTCCACTGCGGCCCGGGCGCCCAGGTACTCTAGAAACGTTCGGTGCACGAAGTCGACCACCCCGAAGGACGGTTGCCTCAAGACGCCGCTGCGCTCGAGAAGTGTCTGGAGGACCTCCCGCCGATCGGTCCCGTTGCCTAACCTCTTTAGCGGTTCCTTCAACTGCCGCGCGCACGCTTCGAAGGGCGCTTCGCTGTAGCCATTGCGAAGCAACCAGTACGCGAGGAACTCGATCAATGTCAGTTTGGCATTCGCGGTGAGTGCGGTGCCGCTTGCGACGACGACATTGCGCTCAGAGTCGCGCGCGTGGATAAGCATGTTGATGGCGAGGCGGTAGAGCTCCATGCGATCATCAGGAAGGCTCTGCTTCTGGTCCCAGTTCAGCGCGCACAGCATGGCGCACAGCAGGGGATTCGAGGCGAGCCCCTGAATGGCGGGGCGCTCACGCAGGGTTCGCTGCAGTCCGATTGCATACTGCTGCAGCCGTTCGTTCTGATTGGACGAACCGAGATCCCGCCCGACAGCCTCGTGCCACTGATCGACCAAGGCTGCAGAGTGCCGCGCCGACATGGGCTCAAGGGTGCACTCATGAAACGAAAGAGACTGCAGGTAGCGTTGAAAAGACGCTCCCCGATGCTCGATCTGCAACGCCGAAGGACGTGACGTCACGATGACAACGTTCTTGGGGTACTCATTCTTCAGCGCGGTTATCCAACTGATCAGCTCGCCCCTGCGGCCCACGGGCAACTCGTCGACTCCGTCCAGTAGGATCAAGGCGCCCTGCTTCAGGACCTCGTGAACCCATGCGTGCGGCATCGACTCCGCCAGATTCGGAGCACAGCTGTTTAGGTACTGCCCAGGGGTCGGGAGCGGACGCCCAAGGTCTGCATAGTCCCGTAGGCGGATGTAGAAGGGGATGAGTCCGTTCCAACCCTGAAGCGAGGTCGGAAAGTCTCGCCCGGCCGCTCTCACGGCCAGCCAATGCAGGAGCGTCGTCTTGCCCGACCCGGCTTCCCCGTTGACCAGTAGTGCCCGCTCTCCGGCAAGCATGACGTCAACGCTGCTCACCTGATCATTTTGCCGACTCTTGGAGCTGAGCGTAACGTAGGCCACCGACAGCGGCCAGGACCTGGCTCCGCCCCCGGCCAAGCGCACGCCGAAGAGTTCCATTCGATCCAGGCCCAGAAGGATCGAGCGCCGGTAGTCGGTTTCGAATGCCGCTTGAGGTCGGACCTGGTGGTCAATCACGGTGCTGCGAACGGCATCGACGTGATCCAGCGTCGTTCGGAGCTCACGCAGGAGATCATCAGTTCGCTTGAGAAGCTCGCGAGTAGCCGCGACCTCGAAGTTTGGCAGCTTGTTCGCGATGGAGATGACATACGCGCAACTCTCTCGCAGCAGCAGTTCGGCCAACCTCTCCGAATCTCCTCCAAGCGAACGAAAGCGGCTTGCACCTGAGTCGCGCAACCTTCCCTGAACGTCGGCGACGTTGAGGTTCGACGCGACCAACGACTCCGCAATCGTGGGTTCTCGCAGGACGGCGCTAACCTCGGCGATGGCGGCGTTGACGTCGTTGGGTGCGAGGTCCGTGAACTCGTTCTGAATCAGTGAGTCGAGGCGTGTCGCGACGTCGAACTGCAAGTCGTCCAAGAGCCGGCCTGCGCCTCGCGCGGCCGCAAAGTCTTCGAGCTTGCCTTTGGCCGCCTCGATCACACCTTCTGCCGCGTCGCCGGCAATTGGCACGTCTTTGAGCCAGAGTTTGGCGATTGACTTCGCAACCGCCGCGCCAACTTTGGGCACGAGTGCTTCGAGGAAGGTCACCTTTTTAGGACTCCAGTTGTGTAGTTCGAAGGTTACTCTACATGGCGCGACATATAGGATCGCCTTTGTCGCCACGGCATGATCGAATGGACGCCACGCGTGGAAGCCTACGGTACCGGTTCGGCAAGGCTTGTGTCAGCCCGGTTCCAAACTTCGCGTGGGGCATCTGACGCGCCAGCAGCGCATGCTGGGGATGCACCTGCATGCCGGGGTAGTGGACGAAGCTCACGCGGATCGGCCGGCAGGAGTTTCGCCGCCAATAGCGCAGTGCTGTGCGCCTCAGCCCAGCCGCGGCGGCAGCGGCGGCGGGCCGCTGAGTGGGGCCGGTGCCGGCCGACGGGTACGTAGCGCCCAGTCCTCCGGAGCCAGCAGGTAGATTTCGAGGTGTGCCCGCTCGTTGCCGGCCTGGAGCTGCAGTTCGAAGCAGCGCTCGGTGCGTTCGAGGCGCGCCAAGGGTGCGGCGTGGCCTGACGGTTATGGGGCAGGTCGGCGGCCGATGGCGATTCCATGGAGGCGGCCATGGCCCAGCGTTGATTTGAGCGAACCCTATTCCGTCAGCGGAAACGCAGAACTCGACCCACTGCCGCCGCTCGCCACCTGCGCAACCGGACAGTCGGCCGCGTGTTCAGGCCGGGGTCAAGACCCTCATTGATCTGCATGAGGTTTCGGCCCCCGACCCCTTGCAATTGCCTGCAGTTCTTGGATAGTGCACGCTGCTGACCTCGGGTCCCGCTGTGTCGCACGACGCGGCGAGCGGGTCAGCGCCCGGACCGGAGGCATCGCCGTGACGACACCCTTGGGTTTCACCATGACTTGGAGCGACAGGCTCCTCGACGACGACCTCGCCGTCGAGGCCAGCCTGCCGACCCTGAACGCGTTTCAGCGTACGACCGGCCTGGGCCTTCGCGGTGCGAGTCGGATCCGTTTCCTGCTGGTACTGCTCCGCGCAGCGCGCGTGGCCGAGGACACCGGCCGCCTGGAGCGTGCCGATTTCCTGTGGACCGAATTGCATCACCGTCTGCGCGACTGCTGGAGCGACGACGCGGCCTGGGCGCAGGCCGCAGACGCGCTGCCGGCCGGGACGCCGGCCGTGGACGGGCCCGCGTTGCGCGCCCGCTATGCGCTGGAAGGCGTGCTGGCGCAGCATTGCGCGCGAGTCAACGGCGGCCAGGCCCAGGGCGAACTCCTGAACGCGAACGACCGCGCGTTCTTCCACGCCGGCTGCATCGGCACACTGCTGGCGCTGGACGGCGACGACCTGCGGCCGGCACGCCATCTCGCCGCCGAGGTGGAGTTGCTGCGCATCGACGCCCTGCGCCGGGGTCGTCGCCTGGACGAGGCGATCACCGAATGCGCCGAACTGGCCGCTCGTGAAGGCGCACCTGCGGTGCATGCGGAGCTGCTCGCAGAGCTGCACACGGAGCGTGCCTTGGGTGCGCTGCAGGGAGGTGACGGCGAAGCGGCGCAACGCGCCGACGCAGCGCGGCTGCACCGCTGGATCGAGCCGTTCGAGCAGGAGCGCCTGAAGCACCAGCGGTCCATCGGTTTCTACCGCGGCCTGGCTCGCTGCCAGCGCATGCTGGGGGTGTGCTTGGCCAACAGCGGCGAGCCTGCCGAGGCGCTGGGCGCGCTGCGACTGGCGCGCCTGTACGACCCGCACTTCGACGACGTGCTTCGTGACGAGCAGCAGCTCGAGGAGATCATGAAGCGGCTGCAGGCGCAGATGGCGGAGGTGCGCCGGCAACTCGCAGCGCAGCCGGGATCGCAGCTCAACGCCGACGGACAGCGCATGAGGCGCAACGCCGAGCGCGGTTTTGCCGAACGCGAGCAGGTCGACGGTTCGCCGCTGGCCGCGTCGCTGCGGCGCGACTTCACGCGCGCCCACGACCGCGAAATCTGGGCCGTGGTCGGCCTGGCCGCGCCGGCCGATGCCTGGGACGACCGGGCGCAGGCGCTGCGCGAAGCGCTACTGCCGCTGTTCAACGACCTCAAGCCGGCCTCGGCGACCGCGGTGCAGGCCGCCTGGATCGCTGCCAAGGTCGGCCGGCCGCTGCTGGCCGACGTCGACGACGCTGCCGTGACAGCCTTCCTGCGCCGGCGCCTGTTCGACGAGCCGCAGCCCGAGGTGCCATCGCCAACGCCAGCCGCGGCGACGGTCGCGCCGGTGCCGCCCATCGCCACGCCGACGCAGCGTCGCAGCTTGGAGCCGGCCGCGCTGTGGCTGTTCAGCCGGCAGGCGCTGGCCGCCAAGGCGGTGGCAGGCGGCGTGCTGGCCCTGCTTCTGGTCGCGCTGGGCGTGCAGTGGCGCGAGGCGAGCGTGCGCAGCGTGCGCGACGAGGCCTGGCTCGCGCTGCAGGCCGGTGCGCGCGGCGACCCGGGCGCCGTGCTGCAGGCCGCGGAGGACTACTTCTCGGTGCGGCCGTGGACCGCCGATGGACGTGCGGCGCGGGCCCGGCAGCTCTACGACGCGGCCTTCGCCGACTGGTTTGTCGCCCAGGGCTATGCGCTGGACGACGCGTCCCGCACGCGCGTCAAGCGCTACCACGGGCTGCTGTCTTCGGAGGTGACACGATGAAGACCCTGCTGCGCTGGTTCAGCGTGATCGGTGGCCTAGCGGCCATGTTCCTGCTGGCCAGGACTTTTGTGGCCCCTGACACCGCCGCGCCGCCCGCCTCACCGGCTGCGCAGGCGGTGTTTGCCGCGCTCCCGGTGGATGCCGAGCGCGTCGTGGACCTCGACTTCGACGATGCCGCCGTCGAGGCGCGTTCGCTGCGCGAGCAGCGCGACCAGGCCCTCGATTGGCTGCTGATGACGGTGCTCTCCGAAGCGGGCCTGGACGCGCGGCAGTTCGACGAGGCCACCTTCGACCTGCCGGCCAGCCGGATCGGTTACCTGAAGCCGGTTGCTGGCTTCGAGTACGGCAGCATCCGTTCGCGCGCCTTGCCCGACGGGCGCGTCGTCGTGCTGCTGCCTTCGGGCTTGACGGACGGCGAGCGTAAGGACAACCTAGCCGCGGCTTTCGACGAGCAGCGCAAGAACCTCGGCGAAGTGCCCGGCTCGCTTCTGGTGTTCGAGTACGCTTACGACGCTGCGCGGCAGCAGGCCCGGCTGGTGCGGCGCGCCGACGTGCCGGGCACGCTGCTTCTGCAGGCCGGCTACGGCTACGCCGAAGCCACGATCGCGAACCTGACCGACCTGCAGGCCCTCATGGCCGCCGTTGACGATGTCTGCGCCGTGCGCATCGAAGGGCAGGCGCTGCGCGTGGGCGGGCGTCGGCTGCAGGGGCATCGCTACCGCGGCATCCGGCCAGAGGACGTGGCCGCGCTGTGGCAATCCGAGCGGGGTCTGGCCACGAAGCGGAAGGCTTTCGACGCGCACTGGGAGGCCGAATACGCCAGGGCGAACGAGCACGCGCGTGCGACGGGCATGTCCAGGGCCGAAGCGGATGCGCTGGGTCACACGCTGGCCAGGCGCATGGCCGAGGATGCGCGGGCCCAGGGCGCTATGGACCACAGCGGCTTTTCGCTCGACCCCGATGTCGACTACGCCGCGCTGCAGCCGGCGTTCGAAAGGTTCGTGCACCAGGCACGGGCGCTTTCGGGTGGTCCTGGGCCTGCCAGCCTGGCGGCCGCACGCGACGCCATCACCCAGCGCAACGTGGTGCCGATGCTCAAGCTGCTCGACGGGATGCAGCACGGTGCGGACCGTGCAGCGGCGTCGCTGGCCAGCGAGTTCTCGATGATGTTCGAGCTGAGGCTGCGCTACCAGGCGTCGCGCTACGACGGCGACCTGGCGGGCACCGAGGTCGGCATGAACCTGTTTTATACCGACCTGCTCGCCAAGCTCTGGGCGCTGGATTTCCAGTCCAGCACTCCGCAGCGGTCGATACCCGACTTCCTGTCGCTGGGCAAAGTGGTCGCCTCGCCGGTTTTCGAGCAGGAGATCCGCGAACGCAGCTCGACGCGGCTGTGGTTCGGCCACCAGGACCAGGGTTTCCAGATCCTCGCCAAGGACGGCGGCGTGCTGTTCGCGCGCAACGCCACGCGCGTGTACGCCGCTTCGTCCAGCCCGCTGGAGCCGGGCCGCGAAACCGAACCGAACGCCGAGTCCGAGCAGTTCCTCGGCTGGTGGAACGACCACTTCGAGGAGGTGGCCCGCTACGAGCAGGAATACGAGCGGCTCAACCAGATCATGAAATGGAGCGCGGTGATCGGCTGGCTCAATGCCGGCGCGCAGGGCGAGCGCCTGGGCTTCCTGGCCGAAGTGCCGGTCGACCGCAAGCAGTGGTTCCCGGATTGGGTGGCCGCGCACCGCGAGCTGCGCTTCGACCTCTGGAAGGACGTCGGTTTCCACGCGCCGCAGCGCATGGGCCGGAAGACCGAGTCCATGCCCATCCTGGCTTGGTCCTACGTCAACGAGCGCGACAGGGGCACGTTGACGGGCGGCGTGTCGCTGGCGCCGCGCCAATTGTTCGAGAAGCGGGCCGCGCTCGACACCGCTCTGGACCGCACGCTGCGGCGTTCGGGCCTGGACTATGCGCACCGCGGAGAGGAGCTGACCACGCTCTCCCGCGCGAGCTACAAGTTCGGCAGCACGGCGCAGGCCCCGGGCCCGCTGCTGGCCACGCCGCGCGCAGGCGCACGGCTGCGTTCGCGAGGCGGCGAACTTCGCTGGGGTGCCACCGAGCGCAGCGTGACCCACCAGCCCGGCCGGCTGACGATGGACACGCGCGTGCGCGGCAATTCGCTGGGCGAGCTGACCATCGACCGGCAGGCGCAGGGCTTCCGCATTGCGTGGCGCGCGCGCGAGGTCGATGCCGGCCAGGCACTGGCCCGTCGCGCGTCACGCGCCGCCGACACCCTGGTTGCCCTGCGCGCCGACCCTGAGGTGCAGGCGCTGCTGCTGTTGCAGGACGGACAGGTCGCGGTCAGGATGCGCGGCCAGCAGCGCTGGTTCAAGCTCTCCGAGGAAACAGCGGCCAGTGCAGACATGCCTCAGGGCGTCGATGCCCGCGTGGCCGATGCCGGCAGCCGCCGGATCATGCACCTGGAATGGATCGCCGATCCGCGCACGCTGGTGCAGGGCGTCGCCGACGACGCCCTGCTCGTGGTCGAGCGCGGCGGGCCGCGCTCGCCGGTGCGCCTGCGCTTCGTTCCCACCGGCGATGCTGCGGCGCCTGGCGCGGCGGTGACCATCGAGCACGCGGGCGTGTCGATCGCTGCCACGCGATCGGCCGACCAGGCCTCCACGCGGCTGCGCTGGAGCGACCTGGCCAAGCAGATGCCCGACGACCCGCTGGCACTGGCCCAGCGCATCGGCCGGGCCGACACCGAAGGAGCTGCGGCGCGCGTGACGCTGGACGGCGTGTCCTCCGAGGCGCCGCTACTGCAGGGCCTGCGCAGCGGCGACCGCGCGCTGGCGGCGCGCGAGATTGCGAAGGACCCTGCGGCGGCGGCGCGCCACCTGCAGGACGCCCTGGCCGAAGGCGTCACCATCGCCGATGCGCTGGCTCAGCAGGGCCGGGCGCTGCGGGCCGGCCAGGTGCTAGACGACCTCATCGCGTTGCACGGGCCGCTGCCCGAACTGACGCTGCGCAAAGGCCTCGCGCAGCTGCAGCGCCAGCGCCATGCCCGCGCCGCCGATACCCTGGCCGACACGGCGCAGGCGCCCCTGCGCGACCCGCAGGCGCTGCTGGCCGAGATCGAGTCACGCATAGCCCGGGCGCAGACGCCGCACCACGCCGGGCAGCTGGAGCGGGTGCGCGACCTCGTGCGCTGGCGCCAGTCCGGCGGTGCCGCCCGCGGCACGGCCGAGCGCCTGAGCCTGACCGCGCAGGACGATGCGCTTATGCTGGGGCTGCACCTGCAGCGGGCGAAGCTGGAGCCGATGGTCGCCGACGACCTGGCCCAGGCGCTGCCCCGCAACACGCTGCTGTACGTGCAGGACAGCCCGGGCCTGAACAACCTGGACTTCACGGTGTCGGTGCAGGCGCTGATGGCGCAGCTGCCTTCTGGGCGCCTGCCGCGGGTGCTCAACCTCGGCCAGCAGTCGATCGCCGACTTCAGGCCCGACCTGCTGTACGTGGGCGATGCACAGGTGCCGTTCAAGCTCTTGAACAAGCAGCGCGGCATGGAGCTCGCTAAGGGCGGGCGCAACCTCAACGGCCGCTCGCGCTGCGACCAGGAGCCCGATCGCCCCGATTGCCGCGAGCGCGAGCCCCCGCCTGCCGTGGTGCTCGTGCAGTAGCGGGGGCGCTTGGACCCGGCCGGCCCCGATGTCCTGGCGCGCGAGCTGCAGCGCGCCGAGGACCTGCACCGCGCGGGGCGCTTCCGTGATGCGCTGCATGCCTACGAGAAGCTGCTGATCGGCCGCCTTCAAGTAGCGAAACCGGGGCAGCCGGCACTGGGCACGGTGGCCGAGCTGCTCATCGTGGAGCGACTCGCGCACCTGGCCGTGCTGGATGGCAGCAGTGACGCCGCCGACGCGCTGCTGGACGCGGCCGCGGCGCTGTGCCGCAATGCTGGCAACGGCTACGCCGCCGCGTACTACACGCTGATGCGCGCGCTGCTGGCTCTGGACGACGGGCGCCTGGCCGACGCGCAGGCGCATCTGGGAGGCCTGGCGGTGCACATCGGCGAGCTCGCGGACATCGAGACCACGCCCGCCGGCCTGCGCGACTGGGAGGCGCAATGCCGCTGGCCCACGGGCGACGCCTCGGCACTGGCCGTGCTGCGCAGCCGCCTGTGTCTGGCGCTGGGCGGCCTGCTGGCCGCGCTGGGCCAGTACGGCGCGGCGCTGCACTGCCTGGAAAGAGGGCTGCTGCATACCGGTCCCGGCGGGCCCGAGCTGGCACGCAGCTTGCGGCCGCAGCTGGAGCTGGCGCGCGCGACGGTGCTGCTGGAACAGGGCCGACTGGACGAGGCCCAGACGGCGCTGGCCCGCGGCCGTGCCCTGCCGGAGGTGGCGGAGCATCCTGGCCTGCTCGCGCAGGGCATGGCGCTGACGGTGAGGCTGGCGTTGATGAACGGGCGCTACGGCGAGGCGCTGCACGGGCTGGAACAGCTGGTGTCACTGGCCGGCCGCTGGGGCTTCGACCGCGCCCGGTCGCTGGCGCTGCTGAACCTGGCCCAGCTGCGCATCTTCGTCAACCAGACCGCGGCCGCGCGCACGCTGATCGACGACGCGGCGCGGATCGCGGCAGGTTTGCGCGATACCGGCATCGAGCGGCGTGCCGCGGCGATGCGCCTGCTCGCCGGTGCGCGCGGCCGCTCGCTGGCCGAGGCGGTATCTATAGCGCCTTCGGTGCGCGAGATGTGGCAGGGCGCGGATGCGGCGGCGCCCGTCGCACCGGCGCAGGCTTGGCCGGAGCTGCCGCAGGCGCGCGGCTTCCTCGAGTTCTTTGAGGACCGCGCGCTCGGCCTGCAATGGGCCCTGGGCAGCGGCGACCTGGCGGCGGCGACGCATGCGCTGGCCGACATGGAGCGGGTCTTCGCCGACGGCGACTCCGGGCTGGTGGCCGCGCGGTTGCAGGTACTGCGCGGCGTGCTGGCCTACTACCGCGCCGGACCGGGCGACACTGCGGCATGCGCCGATGCGCTGGCCATGCTGCAGGACGCTTCCAGCGCACTGCGCCGCGCCGGCCTGCGACCCGAGCTGTGGCAGGTGCTGCGCGTGCAGGTCTGGGCCGGCACGCGGGCGGGGGCCGACGCGCAACGGCTGCAGGCCTGGTCCGACGAGGCGCAGGCGCTGCTCGAATCGCTGTGCACCTCGCTGTCGGAAAGCGAGCGTGCGATCTACCTGCTCAACAAGTGGACCGCCGACGAGGAAGCGCTGGCCGCCGAGATCGACACACTGCTTCGCTGGCGTCGCGCGCAGGCCAAGCAGCCGGCATGGCGGCGTCCCGTCGCCGCCTGGCGCACGCGGCTGGCCACGGCCCGGCTGCTGTGGCGCATCGACCGCCACAAGGCGCTCGCCGGTGCGGGGCCGCTATCCTCGCCCGCAGCTGCCGGGGACGCCGCTGCGCCGCCATCGGCGCTGGCTTGTTTGCGGCCCTGGCGCCGCGACGAGGCGACGCTGGCCACGCTGGTGCTACCCGACCGCACGCTGATCGTGGCGGCGCATGGGTTGCGGCTCCGCGTGGGCGTGTCTGCCGTCACGCGAGTGCAGTGGCGCGATGCGGTGGGGCAATGGCATGCGCAGATGCAACGTGCTGTCGCCGACCCCGAAGGTGCGCCGGCGCAGGCAGCAGCCGAGCTAGATCGTTTGGGCGAACAGCTTGGCCACATGCTGCAGCTGCCCGCGCTGCTGGCCAGCCTGCCGGCAAGGGTGCGGCAATTGCGCTTTGTGCCCGACGACGTGCTTCACGGGCTGCCGCACGCGGCGTTGCGGGTGCAGGGCCGCTGCATCGTGCAGGACCGCTCGGTGGTGTTGGACTACGCCACGCGTCCGCCGGCTCCCGTCGCATCACACTGCAAGGCGGCCCTGCTGGTCGGTGTGGGCCGGGCCTGCGGCATGTATCCCGCGCTGCCGGGCGTTCGGCAGGAGATGGAAGCGCTGCCACCGGCGCTGGCGCGCATGCACTGGGTGGCCACGACGCTGCTTGACGACGCCGCCGGGCGCGAGCCAGTGCTGCAGGCGCTGCGCGGCGCGGGCCTGCTGCACATCGCCTGCCATGGCGAGTTCGATCCCGCCCGGCCGGGTCGCTCGGGTCTCGTGCTGCCCGGACCGGACGGCGGTGCAGAGCGGCTCGAACTGCGCGAGCTGGCGACGCTGGACCTGCACGGGCTGCGCCACGCCGGCCTGTCGGCCTGCTGGTCGGCCGACAATTTCGTGCTGCCTGGGCGTTGGGTCGTGAGCCTGCCGCATACCCTGCGGCGCGCCGGCGCGCACAGCGTGCTGGCGTGGCTGTGGCCAGCACCCGACCGCTACGCCGCCGCGCTGACGGCGCGCTTCTACGAATTGCTTGCGGACCACCCGCGCGCGCTGGCGCTGCAGCGGGTGCACGCCGAGGCGCTGGCAGGCGGCTATGCCGAGCTGTTGCAGGCCGGGCTGCGCGGACTGCCGCTATGGGCCGGCCTGCAGCTGCATGGCGCCAGCGGGCCGCTGCGGGCGCGCTGACGCGTGTTCACGCGGCCGCGTCGCCAGGGCCAAGCCCCAGGGCCTGCGACCGCAGCCCCAAGGCGCGCGCCGCCTCCAGCGGCAGGCCCGCGCGGAACTGAGCGCCGGCCAGCTCGCCCGCGACCGCGCCCGTGGCGGCGAACGGTGTCACTGCGGCAGACAACCATAGCAACGAGTGCGCCTGCACGCCCTGTGCTGCCAACTGCAAGGCGGGCTCCAGAGGCTGCCCGCCACGGCCCAGGCCATAGCTGAAGCGCAGGCCGACGCGGCCTTCGTGGTCCAGCGTGCGCGGCAGCCCGAGCGCGGCCACCAACTGTTCAGTCGCCAGCGCCACCGGCCAGTCCACCGGCACCTGCCACGGAAAGGTGCGGCCGAAGAGATCGGAGGTCACGTACACCGGCAGGCCGGCGGCAGGCGGCAGTTCGGCACGCGGTGCGCAGACGGCGCGTGCACCGTCGCGTTCGGCGCGGCCGTCCCGTTGGCACAGCGCGATGATCTGCTGCACCCCGGAGCGCGTGTCGGGAAAGCACCGGGCCTGCAGCCGCGGTCGCAGAAGTTGTGGCACCGGGTGCTCGTCGAGCAGGCCGATAAGCAGGAAGCGCTGCGAATCGCTGATCGTGCGGTGGAAGGCCGCCTCCCACTCGACCCGCACCCAGGGGCTGGCATCAGCCGCGGCGGACCACAGCAGCAGGCAGTAGGTGGCCTGGCTCAAGGCGTTTTCCATGAAGCCGAGGAAACTGTCCCCGAGATCCAACTCCTCGCGGTCGAGCAGCGGTGTCAGCCCGGCCTCGCGCAGCAGGGCGGCGATGGCCTGCGTCGCGGCCCAGTCGGCACCCGCGTGGGAGATGAAGATGACCGTGCTCATTGCGGGATGTTAAGTTGGGTGGCGACATTCCGGGATGCGGGAGATCTCGGACGCAGCCGGCGGCCCGCTTGAGTCGCACAACACCGATCTGTGAACGTCGGCTATCTGCGCTCAAATGCACTGACAGCTTTTGGCCGGGAATGCCAAAGACGAAAGGCTGCGATGGAGCATCCCCAAACCTGATGACGGCTTCAGGGCAACGAGACTGTCGACCTGGTCGGCAAGCCGCGACCCCTTGCAGACACCCAGGGCCTGAGGCAACCGCCATTCAAATTGCGTCTGTACATAGGCGGGAGACCGGGTCCAAGCTCACGCACAGGCAGAGATGTCTGCTGCCTTGGACTGGCCGGAGCACCTCGCGTGAATCCATTTTCAACAAGGGCTCCGCATGCACCAACCAACGCGGAGTCGCGGTCAATCCCATGAGGGGTTGGGGACCTGACTCTCCCTTACGGGTTGCTGTGGATGAACTCGCAGTGCGGCCACTCAGATTCCAGATGATGACAATCCTGATTGATGCCTCGGACCGTCTGGCATCATCGGCGTCGGATAAAGCACGTTAGATTCGCCATGCCCATCGATCCAGACCGCGCAAAGTCCTTCCTTCGATCGTTGTCCCCAGAACAGATCGAAGAGGGCAATCGTCGAGATCACGCGGAGCACGAGCGGCAGGTCTCAGAATTCCGTAAGGCCTACGCGGAAGGCCGCTGCTATCTCTGCGGAGAGCCGTTCGATCAGATGCGCGCTTCTCACCCATGCACTCACTGGCTGCTCAGGCGAGGCTCCTTCAAGAAAAATGACTTCTTGTGCATCGCCGCGCGGTATGACTACCACAACATTGCTGCTTTCCTTCGTTGGTGCGCCAACGAGGAGTCGATGCTTCGCAACATCAACGACCTGGAGTCTGAAAAGTCAGAACGGAAAATTATCAGCTACACGGTCAAGTGGAAGAACATCGACTGGACATTTGACTGTACTGAGAACGACATGCGCGGTCACGGCTCTGGCCCATCCTCACATCCGCACTATCACTTTCAGATGCGCATTGATGGTCGCCAGTTCATCAACTTCAATGAGTTTCATGTTCCACTGTCTGACCGCGATCTCTTCAATTTGACGCTCCGTGACGAACCAAAGGTTCACCATAGCTTCGGTGCCGCTGGATCTGGGATGCAGGAAGCCCTTTCCGTTGATCCTGAGCTAGTTCTGGAACATTCGGAGCCTACGAAGAATGAGGACGACGCTGCGTATCATTTCTCAACGATGATCGAGGCTGTTGATGGACCGCTTTCCGGCGACGAGTTGCACGACATCTTTGAAGAGGCGAAGCGCACGAACAAGTCGTTTGCCTTCGTTGCAAAGCAGCGGCTCCAAGGCCGCGCCAGGATTCGAACGGTAATTTCTCCGGTAGACACCATTCCGGATATTGCCAATCGGACGGAACACAAGCCGCGGTGAAAGGCGAATCTAACCCCTCGGTCAAGGCGAGCCCCAACAGCTACGCGTGCAAGCCCCGGAACGGCCAAAGTTATCATCGTCCGCTCCGGGGCTTGCACGCTCCGCTGTAGGGCCCGCCTTACCTCGAACGTTAGACCGCGCCCCCCTCTGTACGCAAGCCTATTGCGCACGAGGCACACATGCCCGAATTGCGAATCCTGATGACTGGGGTCCATCCTCTTGATGACGCGGGGCCCGGAGCCGGTTTGACCTTTGAGTTATCCTTCAAAGACGTACTACCAATAAGCTCGGCACGACAAATGAAGCTTGAGAAAGACTTCTTGCTGTGGAGTGCTGGTGCCAGCCCAGACATTCTAGCCAAGTGCCCCGCGAGCGATACCCTTAAGCAGTCGATCTTGGGTACGTTCGTCCTGCTAACCGGCATCATTGCTGGGCTGGGCTCCTTCTACGCATTCTATTCAAGCACCGCCAGCGTTGTCATTTCGCTTCCCTGCGCGCTCCTTTGGGCCACCCTTATTTTCACCCTTGACCGACTTGTCGTCTCATCGATTTCTGTCAAACAGACTCAAGACACGACGGGTCGCACGACGTATTCGGTATCCCCTTGGCAGGCAGTTCCCCGAGGTGCGTTGGCCGCCTTGATAGGACTGACTGTAGCGTTGCCGGTTGAGCTCTTCATTTTTCGCGATGAGATCCTTCAAGCGAATCTTCGAAAGCATGAGCAGTTAACGCTCCAGTTCGAGAAGAGCGATCTCGCTGCTCGAAGGGAGGCGCAAACCGAAATCGAGAGCCGCTGTGAGTTGAAGGTAGGAACGGCGCAGCTAACTGCCTTAGTTAGGCAGATGGACAATCTGCAGGCGAGGATCGGTACAACGATTCGCGGAAAGGATGGGACGGGAGAAACCTGCGGACCTGTATGCCGCGACCTCATGGCTCAGCAAGCGCGGATTCGAGAAGAACACGCGAAACTTCACGCTGACTGGAAGGCATGCATAGCCACAGAGACTACACAGCAGGCAAGTAACCCTGAGGCCCAGCGGATTACCGAATTGCGAAGACGCATGCGCGAGCACACGGACAGAGCTGCGCTCAGTCCAAGCTTCCTTACCCAATACAAGGAACTGCGTTATCTGGCGAAGCAGAATGATGAAGTTGAGCGCGCGTCAATCTTCCTACCCCTGCTATTTATATTCTTCGAGCTAGTCCCCGTAATTGCGAAGGTAATTGCAGGCGTCTCAACATATGAACTCTTGACGTACCGCGAGAGAACCGACGCTGTTAATGACGCCGCTGAGCACACGCTGAACCTTGATGTTGCTGGGAAGCACCGCATTGCAGAGCATGATCGAAATCAAGAACTCTTAGTTCATCAGCGGGCAGTAGTGGCCGAGCTACATAAGACAATTGACTCGGAGACCTGTGAACACTTTTTGGTCCGATTCCGAACACTTCTCCCCACATTCGATAACTTCTCAGCTGGGCCCGGCACGCAGACGGGTCTTGAGAAGGCGATCACTGAACTACTTCACCAGAAGATTAGGTCCTTGATTTCTCTTTGTTCACACGAATGGCCGCCCGTCACGGCTCGACGGCATTCCGAGATCGACAAACAGGAGCCCTCATCTGCAACAAGCAAAGATCCGCCTAGCGACACCGCTACATTTGCACGTCCGGGAGATTCCGCGCGCCCTGCCCACGTAGAGCAGCCCATATCTTCAGCTCCACCTGTCACCGCACCGACGCCTCCAAGGGCTCCAGACTACCGAGAGTCCTTCGTACGCAAAGCTGTTGAATCGATTGCGTCGAAGACGCCAGATGTGATCTCGTACTTGTTTACCAACTCGGCGGCGTTCGTTGCCGGCTTCCCCGCTGTACTTCTGGGACTGTCATCAGCGACGGGCTTGTCCGCGTTGCTTCTGTTCCCCCTAGTACTTGGCGCGTTCGTACTAGGCCGCAGACTGGCCAGCGCCAGTCGCTTTTCGCCAGCCTAATTTCCGGAGTACACCTTGAGGACATCGTTCGCAAAGGAAGCCACGATCGTCGCCTCCGCGATTGTGGCCGGTCTAGTCGCCGTCTACGCGTATCAGAACTATTCTGAGCTGCTGCGGCATGCCCGCGAATTGTTCACGCTAAATACCGGAGATTCCATCTCCGTAAACAAGGCAGCAAGCGTGCCTCGCAAGGAGGTCGTTCGGGGAAGCTCTGGATCTGCTTCGGCAGCGCCGCTTGCAGAAGTTCCCGTTGCTCCCGCTAAGGTCGCTTCGAGCAGTGAGACTTACAGCGCGGCAAGTCAATCAAGTCCGGCCGGCCCTCAACAGAGTAGCGTAGGCCACATTCAGCCCGCGACACAGAGTGAGCGGCTAGTTGGCGAGATTCGCCAAGTGCTGAAAGACGACAGTTCGAATCGTTGGACCAATGTTGGTATCGGCCTCTGGCGAGATTGCCGAAGACATCTAGCACAAGACGGAAGGTACATGCCGAGCCCACAGTTGGTCGAAGCCTGCAATCACTTGCTTGCAGATGCGATATTGACTCTACGTGCCTCCGAGAGCCGGCCGTCACGTGAAGCCATGGCGGTCGCGAAGGAACTGCGTGCCGATCGCATGTTTCTAAGCCCGTTCCAGATTCGGGAGTTGGACAGGATCATTGGCGCCGGGAGCGGCCCTGTGAGCAGGGCATCGATCGCAGCTTCTCAGTCAACCGGAAAGTGAATGCTCTTGATGCCCCAATGCGCGGCCTAACCCCCCGGTCAAGGCGAGCCCCAACAGCTGCGCGCGTGGGACCCGGAACGGCCAAAGTTATCATCGCCCGTCCCGGGGCTTACACGCTCTGCTGTAGGGCCTGCATTGCTTCGAACGTTAGGCGCACAGAATGACACCGCGCCAGTGTGAGATCGCGGCCGAAGCATTCACTGCAAGCATCCTCGCTCGATGCGGATTCGACGTTCTGGTTCAATACGGCGCCAATCAACCCGACTACGACCTTGTCGCAATCAGAGGTGACAAGAAGATTCCAGTATCTGTAAAAGGCAGCCAAGATGGTGGCTGGATGCTGGCCGTCAAATATGTTCGGAACGGTGTCTCCTACCACCAGGCTATTGATAAGTGGCTTAGCGTCCAACGCAAAGACATCATCTACATCTTTGTTCAGTTCCTCAATGTTTCCATCTCACATGCACCACGCCTATATGTCGCCCAACCGGATGAGATTGCGGCCCACATGAAGACTCAATGCAACGGTCGTGGCCATGGCTCCCTACAAGAAGATTGGCCACGCGACCATCCCAAGTCACAGTACACGCATAGGATTCCAGTGCATTGGAGCTTCACGGGCGAGCGCATCGGGAAGTTGTGTGATGCCTATCCCCTCGGGCTCTGAAGGTCCGCTTCTTGGCGATGCGCCATATGGCAGCTTGTGGCCGAGTGCCGCCATCGGCGATAGGCTGCATTCGGGTAGACCGCCGCATCCGAAGGTTCGACGTTGACGGATCAACATCCTCATCGTCGGCGCCGCGCGCTTGTTTGGCTTCGTGCTCCAAAGATGATGGGAGGCCACACGCACCTATTCGTGCCGGTCTTCAACTGCCGTCCTCCCGGGGTGCTTTTTGCTGTGCCAGCCCTGCGATTCCGATCACTCGCATCGCAGCGTTCGGGTTGTCCCCGTCACGGTTGACGATGTAGCGACAGTGTCCCTTGACCAATTGATCAAGGCGCAGTCCATCGACGAACGATTGCAAGCGATCCACGGCTTCGAGCTTGTCGATGTGTACGGTGGTTGGCATCAATGAGCCGTCTGACACAACGTACTGGTACGGCTTCAAATCGACTATGACGGTTCTGATGCGACGTTGGCGCCTGCAAAGGTCGGTAACCGCCGCCCGGAGACATTCCTGGCCCGCCCCAGGGCGAGCGCCGCTTCGGCGCTCCCACAACCACACGAAGGCCAAATCTCCTGCAGCGATAAGCGCCTCGGCGTCCCAATGCTGATCAAAAAACGCGTTGACCTGCAGGAGGTCGACATCCGCCAAGTAATCTGCCGCCGTCATGAGATCCCACTTGCCGCCGACGGGTATCCCGCCCCTGCGATCAAAGCAATAAGCCATGCCGTACGCGACTGCGTCTGGGAGCGAACTCGACTTTTCCTCGCGCAGTTCCGCGCACCACTCATAGGCACGCACGTGAGTTTCCTCTTCGTCCGCGTATCGCATCATGTCGACGGTCACTCCGCCCGTACCTGTCGGAATGAAATGGCGAGGCAACGCGGTCCCCGAGTCTTTTGGCGCGCGCATTTGCGCGTCCCACAGCCGGTATCCGTTATTCGCCGCGTCCACAGTGAAGAACGAGCGGATCGTGCGCTGCCCCAGCTTGGACTTGAGGACCCCCATCAAAGCGTCGGCCAATGCGGCCTGATCCGCAGGGTCGTTGACCTCTTGATTGAAGTCACGTTGGCCAGTGCACAAGTTCCCCGTGGGTAGCTCGGCATGTGGCTGAACGCTGCTGCCATTTGGCTCCAGGGATCTGGAAGCCTCGAACCCGAGCCTGGGAATCGCCTGCAAGCAAAGCGAGCGATGGGCTGCTGCCGGTTTCAAGGACACCTTGTTAAGGTGGAAGATGGAACCGGAGGTGCGGTATGGGAACGAGAAGGCAGTTCAGCCGGGAGTTCAAGCTTGAGGCTGTGAAGCTGGTCAAGGAACGGGGGGTGGCGGTATCGCAGGCCTGTCGCGACCTGGACGTGCACGAGAGCAGGCTCAGGGCCTGGATACGTGAGTTTGCAGCGGACCCGCAGCAGGCATTCCCTGGCAAGGGCGTGATGAAGCCTGAGGCAGCGGAGCTGGATCGGCTGCGCAAGGAAGTGGCCAAGCTCAAGATGGAGCGCGACATCTTGAAAAAAGCCGCGGCCTACTTCGCCAAGGACTCCTTGTGAAGTTCGAGTTCGTGGCGAAACACCGAGGGGCCTGGCCGGTGAACCTGATGTGCGAGGCGCTCGGTGTCTCGCGAAGCGGCTTCTATGCCTGGCGCAGCAGGCCACGCAGCCGACGCAGCCTTGATGACGAAGCGCTCGGCGCGCAGGTGCGCAGCAGCTTCATCGGCAGCGATCGCACCTATGGCGCTCGGCGGGTGTGGCATGACGTGCTGGAGTTTGGCCATCGGTGTGGGTTGCATCGCATTGAGCGGCTGATGCGTGCGCAGGCGCTGCGGGCCAGGCCCAGGCGGCGGGGCCTGCCCCAGGACCGTGGTGAGCGCAGCGCTGTTGCCGACAACGTACTGGACCGCCAGTTCCAGGCCGATGGACCCAACCAGAAGTGGGTCGCTGACTTCACCTACATCTGGACGGCTGAGGGCTGGCTCTACGTGGCAGTCGTACTGGACTTGTACTCACGTCGGGTGGTGGGGTGGTCCATGCAAGCTGCCATGACCAGCCAGCTCGTTGCCGACGCGCTGATGATGGCTGTATGGCGGCGCGGCAAGCCGGTGGAACTGCTGCATCACTCGGACCAGGGCAGCCAGTACACCAGCGAGCACTTCCGCAAGCTGCTGGCCGAGCACGGCATCACATGCAGCATGAGTCGGGCCGGGGAGGTCTGGGACAACTCGGCTATGGAGAGCTTCTTCAGCAGCTTGAAGACGGAGCGCACGGCCCGAAAGGTCTACCGCTCACGCGAGCAGGCCAGGTCAGACGTGTTCGACTACATCGAGTGCTTCTACAACCCCAGACGTCGGCACTCGACCATCGGATACGTCAGCCCGATACAGTTCGAGGGAGCTCAAGAAGCTTAGGTCGGTGTCCACGGAACCGGCAGCAGCCCACGATGGGCAAGTGATTCGATGAACCCACGATTGCCGGCCAGGGTGACCAGTGGGCTGCCGAGCAATTGGAGGAAGGTGCTGTCGGGGTGCTCAAGCGCCGCCGGGCGCTCGATCTGGGCGTTGGGCCCTGACGACAACTGCAGTAGTTCCTCCAGGAACTGACGGACCGAGGCCAAACCGGCGTCCATCTGGGGCTCGCTTACCCCAACGTATCGTTGGCCGAGATCGTCGTGGTCCAGCCAAGTCTCGTAGAGGGCGAGAAATCTATCGCGCAGCTTGGGTTCAATCATGCCGGTATCCTCGTTCTGCGCCACGCTCGCTCTATAGCCACTTGCTTAGTGACCCAGTCTAGCGAAGCTGCCAATCGTTGGCACTGCCAGCGCCAAGCAGTTGCACATGGGTGGCAGGTCCGCGGCCCTCCGAAGAGCAATGCAGGTCGAGGTTGAGTACTCGTAGCCTGGAAGACGTCATCGATCTTCGGAAAGCCTCATATCGGGCCTTTGGTGCCTGCACTCGCGTCCCCCGGCCGTTCATCGAATGCTGATCCAGTGCCCGCACGTGCCTAACCGCGCGAGGCCACCCTAAAACTCATCGATTTGGCGTCCCTACAGTAACTTTGACAGTAACTCTGTCCACCTCAGTGCCTGACATCTAGCATTTATAGGCCTCTCCACAGCCTTTTCGATCCTCCTCGTCTCCACCACCAGCATCAAAAGGGGTTGCACCGAAAGGCTGTAACCCCTTGTCGTTTCTGGACTTCCTGTCCTGACAAGGACTTGGGCGTGCGGCCCTGGGCGGGGAAGTTGTAACGCCGGCGTGTGCCAGACACCGCCTGACCCGCTCTCAAGGCGCAACCCGCAGACCGTCGCACGCACAGCCGCCCTGGCAAGTGCCACGGCCGATGGCCCTTCGCCAGCACGGCACCCGCCGCGAACAAGCAGCCGGCCGCGGTGGCCTGCACCCGAGCGCGCATGCGCATCGACATCGGAAGGCTCGGGATACCGGGCCGAAACGGCCGGGACGGTGGATGTCGGTCCATGGAGGAACGGCACCATCGCATGCCCAACGCATTGATCTCTGGCTTACGATGAGTTCAAGGTTCTCTCGTCAACGGCGCCGACCATGACCCTCGTCCAACTTCGCCACTTCATCCTGCTGGCCCAGACAGGTTCCTTCGTCAAGGCGGCGAGCCAGCTGTTCCTGACCCAGCCAGCGCTCAGCCGCAGCATCCGAGCGCTGGAAAACGAACTGGGCCAACCCCTGTTCGACCGGGTCGGCCGGTTGAGTGAGCTCACGCCTTTCGGCCGTGAAGCGCTGGCACGCGCGCGGGACCTGGTGCTTTCAGCCGATGACCTGCGCGACCGCGGTCGCGTCGCGGGTGACGCGCAGGAAGGCGTGGTGCGAATCGGCATGGGCTCCGGCCCGGGGTCGATGCTCATGACGCCGCTGCTGCTGCAGATGGCGCAGGACAGGCCCCGGCTTCGCGTCGAGGTCGCGCGCGCCGGCACCGACCTTCTGGTGCAAGCGCTGCGCGAGCGCGCACTGGACGCCCTGGTGGTCGACGTGCGTTCCCTGCGCCCCGCCCCGGATCTGATCACCCAACTGCTGCATGAGATGAGGGGCGCCTTCATGGTTCGCCGCGGCCATCCGCTGACGAAGCGGCGCGGCGGACCCCGCTTCGACGATCTGCTGCGCTACCCCCTGGCCTCGGTGCCCTTGTCGGACGAGGTGTCGCGCGTGCTGGTGGAGCGATACGGCCCGAGCGCCCATCCCAGCGTCTGCGTCACATTGCAGTGCGAGGAGATTCCAAGCCTGGTCGAGGTCACACGCCGCAGCGACACGGTGCTGTTGGCCATCCGGGCGGCAGCCCCGGACCTGGTGGAATTGAAGGTGCAGCCCGCCCTCGCGGCGACTGCGCGCTTCGGACTGGTGACACTGCGGCGGCGCACCGAACCCGCCGGGCTGGCCATCGTTCGCGAACTGATGGTGCAACGCCTGGTGGACGGTCCAGCCAGGTGACGGCGGGCGGACGTGGTGGTCTCCCGCAGGGATGAGTCTTCCCGCGGGGCCGTGCAGGACGGTCCCGGCGAACAGGGGGCATTGGGGATGTCAGTCGAGCTGCAGGAACACCCTGCCGCCCTCGACCTTCACCGGGTAGCTGCGCAGCGCATCGGTCACCGGTGCGCAGCTGGGCTTGCCATCGCGCACGTCGAACTTGCCCTGGTGCAACGGGCATTCGATCTCGTGGCCGTCCAGGAATCCGTCACACAGCCGGGCCTGGCCGTGGGTGCAGAGGTTGTCGGTGGCGTAAACATCGTCGCCCACGGTGTAGATCGCGATGTCGCGCCCGGCCACTGCGATCCCTTTGACATCGTCCACAGGAAGATCGTCGGCCGCCAGCGCGTCCACCCAGTTCGCATTGCTCATGCAGGCCTCAGATCGGGTAGATGATGGAGTTGGGGATCATTTCGCTGTCGTAGATGCATTCGCGCGACGCGAACTTCAGCCCGGCCGGCGTGCGCACCACGGTGTCCAGGTAGCGGCCGACGTTGAACACGGTGGAGGCGTCGGACAGCTTGGTGCGGAACACCGCGTAATTGGCCTCGCAGCGAAAGCGCCCTTCCCCGGCCTCGCGCACGATGGGCGTGCCCACGACGTGGCGCTGGTAGTAGGGGTCGTGGAACAGGGTCTCCTGGATGCCGTAGACCCGGTCCTTCAGCATGCCCTTGCTGCTGAAGGACAGCGTGGCCAGCGGGAAGCCGCGCTCGTGGTTCTCACGTGGCTGCAGGCGGTAGACGCAGTCGTCGGTGAAGAACTCGGGCCACAGGTCCCATTGGCCGGAATCGACCGCGCTCGCGTAGTCGGCGTACAGCTGGGTCAGGGCCAGCCAGTCCTCGAAATTCAGGTTCGTCGCCATGGCGGTGTCTCCTCAGGCTTCCATCACGTCGCGCCAGTAGCGGTACATGCCGCGTATCAGCGTCTCGGTGACCATGTGCTCGGTGTTCTCCACCCCGCGCCCGCCCAGTTCCGCCACGGCGCGGTGGAAGGGCTTGCTCTCGAAAGCCTGCTGGCTGAACTCGATCACCTCGCCGTCGTCGGCCGACACGAAGCCGGCCGGGCCGAACAGGTTGGCCTGGGTCAGGCGGCGCTGGGTCATGGCTTCGCTGTCGTCGTCGAAGCCGAAGTGCGTCCAGACGAAGTCGAAGCTGCCATGCCCGTTGGGCTGGATGTGCCGGGTGGACACACTGTTCACTTGCTGCTGCAGGATGACGCTGGGGAAAATGGTCGTCATGACAGCCGTGGGCCCGCCCCACCAGGGCTCGGGCACGATGTCGATGAAGCTGGGGTCGTGCAGCTTCATCTCTTCCTTGAAGCTGGACACCTGCGTCACCTGCTCGGCCTTGCCGGCGCTGCCGCGGGTGCTGATCATGGCCGCGTGGCGGTGCTTGTCGTCCATGCGCAGCTGGCTCTTGTTGTCGGCGCGCCAGAGCCCGAAGGTGACGAACCAGGTGTGCAGCAGGCCCGGGTGGTAGGGGTCCTTGATGTTCTCCTGCATCAGCTTCCAGTTGCCCGGGATGCGCTGGCGGTTGTAGCCCAGGATCTTCAGCTTTCGGCCGTTGAACAGGCGGTCGAAGTAGCCCAGGATGGTGGGGCCGAGGTAGTCCTCGAAGGGTTCCACATCCGGGTCGAAAGACGCGAAGACCACGCCGCCACGGGTGGCCACCTTCAACTTCGTCAGGCCGTGGTCGGCGGTCTTGAAGTCCGCCGGCATGCCGCCGTGCACCTGGCCGTCCTGCTTCACGCCACGGCGGAAGGGCACGCCCTGCAGGTCGCCCTGGAGCGTGTAGCTCCACTGGTGGTAGGGGCAGACGAAGTCCTTGCGGTTGCCGTGGCGTTCGCGGCAGAAGCGCATGCCGCGGTGGGCGCAGACGTTTTCCACCACGCTCAGGGCACCGTCGGCATCACGCACCAGGATCACCGAGCGCTCGCCCACCACCGTGCGCTTGTAGTCACCCGGCTTGGGCACCTCGGCCTCCAGGCCGACGTAACACCAGTGCCCCTTGTAGAAGAAGCGCTCCAGCTCCTTGCGGTAGATGTCTTCGCGGGTGTAGGCGAGGAAGGGGATGCGGTGGGTGCCGTCGCCTTCCCACACGGGCTGGTCGGGAAAGACCGTGCTGGTCGCGTTCATGCTGTGTCTCCTGTGTGGTCGTTGAGGCTGGCTCGTGCGGGTCGGCGTTCAGGTGCCTTGGGTATAGAACGCGTCGGCGTAGATGTGCTGGGCTTCAATCCCCCGGCCCCGGGCCACCAGGGTGGCCGCTTCCACCATCGGCGGCGATCCGCAGAGGTAGGCGCGCCAGCCGTCCAGGTCGGCGTGGTCCTGCTCGATGGCGTCGGTGACCAAGCCGCAGCGGTGCACTTTCGGGTCGCCCCCGGACGCGACGATGGTGTGCACGCTCAAGGCAGGGTGTTCGCGCTGCAGATGGTCCAGCCACGCCAGACCGTAAATGTCGCGCGGCGAGCGCACGCCGAAATACAGGTGGACGGGGTTGGCCATGCCCTGCTCCACCGCGCCGCGCAGGATGGAAAGGATGGGCGCCAGCCCGGTGCCCCCCGCCACACAGAGCATCGGGCCCTTGTGTTTGCGGCGCAGGTAGGCCGAACCGAGAGGCCCGCTGAGCTTGACGGCGTCGCCCAACTTGAGTTGGTGTGCGATGTAACCGGTCACGCGCCCGTCGGGCACCAGGCGCACGTGGAACTCGAACAGGCCGTCGCCGGTCAGGCCGGCCATCGAATACGGCCTGACATGCCCTGGCGTGAACTGAAGCTGGACGTACTGCCCTGGCGAGAACGCCATCGGCTTGGCCGGGCGCAGGACCAGACGCTTGATGTCGTGCGTCAGGTCTTCGAGAGTCGCCACCGTGGCTTTGACGATGCGGGCCGGGTGCACCACCACCTCGTCCGGCTCGGGGATCTCGATCGTGCAGGGCTCGGTGATGTAGGTCTGGCAGGCCAGCACATGGCCTGGTTCGCCACTGGGCGGGCGCTGCTGCTCGCCCGCAGCTTCCAGCACCTCGCCATCCAGCACCCGGCAGCGGCAGGTGCCACAGCGCCCGGCCATGCACGAATACGACATCGGCACCTGGGCGTCCTGCAGCGCCTTCAGCAGGTTGGCGCCGGCTTCGACCCGGATGCTGCGGTTGAGGGGTTGAACGAGGATTTCCATGGCGGGTCCGGTGCGGTGTGTGGATCATTCCCCCTCAGGACCATTCGGCAAATAGAATTGCGTGAATGTGATGTATCACTAGCTGTGATGGAGCCCCATGGAGCTGTCGGACATCGATCTCAACCAGCTGGTGCTTTTCCAGCAGCTGATGGTCGAACGAAGCGTCTCGAAGGTGGCCGACAGGCTGGGGCTCACCCAACCGGCCGTAAGCAACACCCTGGCCAAGCTGCGGCGGCAGTTCGGCGACGACCTGTTCGTGCGCACCCCCACGGGCATGATGCCCACGCCCTTCGCAGAGCAACTGGCCGAGCCCATCGGCTATGCCCTGGGCATGATCCACAGCGGCCTGAACCAGCACAGCCGCTTCGACCCGGCCAGCGTGAAGCGCGCGGTGACCATCGGCATGACCGACATCGGCGAGATCGTCTTCCTGCCCCAGTTGGTGGAACGCCTGCGGCACACGGCCCCCGGGGTGTCGGTCAGCACCGTGCGCACCACCGTCACCACGCTGCGTGACGACATGGAATCGGGCCAGGTGGACCTGGCCATCGGCCCGCTGCCGCAGCTGAAGGCGGGCTTCTTCCAGCGCCGCCTGTTCCGCCAGCGTTATGTGTGCCTGTTCCGCAAGGGCCATGCGCTGGACCGCAAGCGCCTGACCCTGGCCGACTTCAAGGCCGCCGAGCACCTGGTCATCGTGTCGGCCGGCACCGGCCATGGCAAGGTGGACGACCTGATCCGTCGCTCGGGGGTTGAACGCAAGGTGCGCCTGACCGTGCCGCATTTCGTCAGCGTGGGGCACATCCTGCGACGCAGCGACATGGTGGCGACGGTGACCGAGCGCCTGGCCGAAAGCCTGGCCGAGCCCTTCGACCTGGCCTTCCGCCCGCACCCGGTCGAGCTGCCGGAAGTGGCCATCAATGTGTTCTGGCATGCCAAGGTGCACCGCTCGCCCGCGCACCAATGGCTGCGGGGCGTCGTCTTCGACCTCTTTGGCGAGGACAAGGGCACCCCGCCGTCGGCCACAAGGTCCCGGGATGCCGCAGGGCAGCAGCACGGCCGGTGATCGGCCACGTTCGACCTGCGCCGGTGACCGAGAACGGTAGGCGCCGCAACCGGCGTCGAGCCCTGAGCCCGGTGCCTGCGCCGTTTCAGCTATCGTCGCATTCGGGTCATGGCCGGCCAGCCGCTGGGCCGGCTTGGACCCGAACCTGGGGCAATGCAATTCACCGGAGGCGCCATGTGCAGGAGCATCAAGACCCTCTTCAACTTCGCGCCCCCGGCCACTGAGCTTGAGATTCGAGACGCCTCCCTTCAGTTCGTCAGGAAACTGAGCGGCTTCAACGTTCCATCAGGCCAGAACACGGCCGCGTTCGAGCGCGCCGTTGAAGAGGTCGCGGAAGCGGCAAGAAGGCTGATCGGTGAGCTCAAGACCAGCGCACCGCCCAAGAACAGAGCGCAGGAGGCGGCCAAGGCACGGGAGCGCTCACTGGCACGTTTCGGTGCCACCCCATCAAGATGAACCGCGGCCGCCATGCAGGAGCATGCTGGGCCGATGGGCCCGGCGCGGGCGGCTTGGTTCAGCGTCGGCGGTCCTGCAGGCTTGGGCGATCGCCCTTGTCCTGGCCGTTCCCACCCTGCGGTCCCTTGGATTGCAAGAACATCGGGATGCCGCCAGCGTGCAGGGTGGCGAACTGTCACCGCGTCGCCGCGGCGCTTGATCCCTGAACCAGCAACCGCCGAATACCTCCATGCCCCCCGTTCAGCCCCCAACGATTGACCGCCTGCGCGCCCTGCCGAAGGCGGAGGTCCACGCCCATCTCGAAGGCTGCTTTGAAGCAGCCTGCCTCGAACAATGGGCATCGCAGGCCCGCGTGTCCATGCCGCGGCCCCGCGAGCGCTTGTTCGAGTTCGAAGGCTTGTCGGACTTCCTGCATTTCCTGGACTGGGCTTGCGGCCTGGCTTCAACCCGGGACCGGCTGGCCGCACTGAGCTATGGCTACAGCAAGCGGCTGGCGGACAACGGAGCCGGCTGTGCGGACGTGATCGTCAACCCGACCCACTGGCCGGCGTGGCACGGGCGTCTGCCCGACATGATCGACGCCATCGATGCCGGCCTGACGGCCGCGGAACAAGACGGTCTTCCTCCCGTGGGCCTGTGTGTCAGCCTGCTGCGCACCCAATCGTCGGACGCGGCGGCCGAACTGGTTGACACCCTGTTGGCACTGAGACACCCACGCGTGGTGGCGCTTTCGATCGATGGCAACGAGGCGGCCGCCGGTCGGACCGGTCCGCGCTTCGCGCAGGCTTTCCGGCGCGCTGGCGCTGCAGGGCTGCGCCGCACGGTGCATGCGGGCGAATCCAGTGGTCCTGAGGGCGTGCGTGACGCCATCGAGTGGCTCGGCGCCGATCGGATCGATCACGGTGTTCGCGCCATCGAAGACCCCGAACTGGTGGGACTGCTGGTCGATCGGCAAATTCCCCTGGGCGTCTGCCCAACGTCCAACCTCGCGCTCGGCGTCTATGGCCGCATCGAGGACCATCCGATCGATCGCCTGCGCCGTGCCGGCGTCGTCGTGTCGCTCAACACCGATGACCCGGTCCTGCTGGGGGCCAGCCTGGTGGGGGAGTACGCCCTGTGCAGCCAGGCGTTCGGATGGACAGATGACGAAGTTCGGGCGGTGGCGCGCCATTCCATTGCTGCCAGCTTCGCGAATGCGGACGTCAAGCAGAGCTTGAACCTGGCGCTGGCGAACTGGTGAGCCCGCCAGTTGATCGTCGCCGCTTGCGGCCATCGCACCCTGCGCGCAGGGTGCTTGCAAGCGCAATTCACCGGCACTATAGTGAACCAAATGGTTCAGTATAGAAGCACCCCCCTGGATGCGTCCTTCGCCGCCCTGTCGGACGCCACCCGGCGTGGCGTTCTGGAACAGCTGGGGCGCGCGGACACTTCCATCACGGACCTTGCCGAGAGGTTCCGCATGACCCTCACGGGCATGAAGAAACACGTCGGCGTGTTGGAGCAGGCGGGGCTCGTCACCACCGAGAAGCTGGGGCGCGTGCGGACCTGCAAGCTGGGTCGGCGTCGGCTGGAGGAAGAGTCGAAGTGGATCGAGAGCTACCGCCGGCTCTGGGACGCACGCTTTGACGAACTGGACCGGCTTGTCGAGGAATTGAAGCGCCAGGAGGGTTCCGATGGACACAGGAAAAGGTAGTCAGACCGGCCCCATCGCGCATCGCACGTCGGTGAATCGACCGTCCGAGCGTGAGCTTGTTGTCACGCGAACCCTCAACGCCCCACCGCGCATCGTTTTCGAAGCCTGGACCCAGGCCGGGCTGTTCCAGCGCTGGTGGGTGCCGAAATCATTCGGCCTGACGCTGATTTCCTGCGAACTCGACGTGCGGGTGGGCGGCGCCTACCGCCTCGTGTTCCGCCACCCTGCCGCCCCGGAGCCCATGGCCTTCCACGGCAGCTACCTCGAAGTGACACCCCCCTCGCGCCTGGTCTGGACCAATGAAGAGGCGGGCGGCCCTGGACAGATCACCACGGTCACGCTCGAGGAAAGCGCCGGGCAGACGCTGCTGGTCATGCACGAGCTCTATCCCTCAAAGGAAGCGCTCGACGAAGCCATCGGCTCTGGAAGCACAAGCGGCATGGACGAAACCTTCCGCCAACTCGACGCGATCCTCGCCTCGACGATCCGTTAGGACCGGCGAAGGCTTGTGCTTCGAGGGCATGGTGCAGACCTGGCCGAGGACCACGCCCCACAGACGATCCCAGAGACCGGGCCGAGCTTGGGCCGGCGCTTCGCCCTTCGGTCAGCCAAGCCCCTTCTGCGGGTTCAGCAGGAACTTGCCGCCGGTGCTGCGTGAACCGTACTGCGCGATCATGTCCAACCGAAGGGCTTCGGCGAATGAAATTTCGCGCGCGTAGTGGCTCTTGAAGGTGGTCTTCAGTTCCGCCGCCACCCGGTCTTTCAGGGCCTGCAGCCGGCCCGGATCCAACTGCTGCAGGAAGGGAAACAGCAGCCAGCCGCCCAGGCGCCAGGTGAAACCGAAGTTGCGCACCAATTCGGTGGGGCCGGGCTCCAGCCCGCCATAGATGTACACCTGCTTCAGAACGTTGGACCCGTAGCGGCTGTACGCGGCGGGTTGATTGCGCGCGATGGCCGCCTCCATCGCCGTGAGGATCTGTCCGGCCAGTTTGCCGCCGCCGGTGGCATCGAAGGCCAGCGTCGCCCCCGTGGCCGCCAGGGCGTCGGTCAGCTCGTCCATGAAGGTGCCCGACGCCGTGCAGCAGACGTGCAGTGCCCCCTGGTTCCGCAACAGATCCGCCTGCTCGGCATGGCGCACGATGTTCACCAGCGCGATCCCGTCCTGGCGGCAGATGCGTTGCAGCATCTGGCCCAGGTTGGAAGCCGCGGCGGTGTGCACGAGCGCACGGTGGCCCTCACGCTTCATGGTCTCCATCATGCCCAGCGCGGTCAGCGGGTTCACGAAGCACGATGCGCCGTCCGCCGACGTGGCATCGGCGGGCAGCGGCAGGCATTGCGCCGTGGCCATGCAGCGAAACTGGGTGTACATCGCACCGCCCAGCAGGGCCACCCGCCGGCCCAGCAGGGCCTGCGCAGCGGGCGAGGCGCCGGCCGCCACCACCACACCGGCGCCCTCGTTGCCCACGGGCATGGACTGGTCCAGGCGCCCCGCCAGGCCCGGCAGCGCGCCCGGTGCGATCGGCGCGGTGACCACGGGTCTCAGCGGGGTGCCGGTGGCCACGGCGGCGCCCATGTCGGCGGCGGCCAACAGCATGCCCAGGTCCGATGGGTTGATCGGCGCCGCCTCCATGCGCACCAGCACCTCGTCCTCGCCTGGTGCGGGGACGTCAACGTCCACCAGCGACAACTCCAGCGAGCCGCTGCTGCGGACCAGGGAACGCAATTCAAGACCCTTCATCACCCGCCTCCTCTTGCCTTCCAGACCCGCGCCGCCGGTCGCCAGCCGGCGCGGCCCGGCCCTGCAAACGCCGACGCGGCAGCAGGGCCGGCCCAGGGCCCTGGCCCAGCACGGCGGCGCCGATGTCGCAAAGGCGCTTGCGCCGCGGCTCAGGCCCTCAGCTGATCGCGCACCGGCAGTTGCCGGATGCGCTTGCCCGTGGCGGCGAAGATCGCGTTGCAGATCGCCGGGGCAATCGGCGGCAGCGCCGGCTCGCCAACGCCCCCCAGCACGCGCGAGTAGTCCGACGGCATCAGGTGCACGCGCACCTCCACCGGCGAGGTGCTCATGCGCGCGATCTCGAACTCGTTCAGGTTCGCCTGCTCGACGCGCCCGGCCTTGTAGGAGATCTCGTTGAACAAGGCGATGCCCATGCCCTGCACCGCCGCGCCCTCCACCTGCGAAAAGATGCGCTCGGGGTTGATCACCGCACCGCAGTCCACGGCCACGTCGATGCGCGGCACGCGCACATTGCCCTGCGCGTCCACCGTCACCTGGGCCACCGCGGCGGCGTAGGTGACGAAGGTGTAGGTGGCGGCCAGGCCCAGGCCACTGCGGGCCGGCATCGCGCGCCCCCAGCCTGCTTCCCGTGTGGCGCGCTCGATCACGGCGCGCAGGCGGCCGGTGTCCAGCGGGTAGGCCTCGGGGTCTTCGCCATGGTTCCAGCCGTCACCCAGGGTGCGCGTGTCCACCAGCTTGGGCGGGCCGATCAGGTCGAGCAGGAATTCGCGGTGGTCGCGCCCGGCCGCCAGGGCCATCTCGGCGATGAAGGACTGGGTGGCGAAGGCATGCGGCAGGTTGGACACCGAACGGAACCAGCCGATGCGCGTGTGCGCCACCGCTTCCGGGTTTTCAACGCGCACGTTCGCCACCGTGGGCGGCGTGTGCAGCAGGGTCATGCCCAGTTCGATGGGGAACTGGTTCTTGGCCCCGGCGACGAAGGTCGACAGGATGGTGGGCGCCACCGAGCGGTGCAGCCAGGCGGTGCAGCGCCCCTGTTCGTCCAGCGCGCCTTCCATGTGCTCGACCGAGACGGTGTGGTAATAACCATTGCGCAGGTCGTCCTCGCGCGTCCAGACCACCTTCACCGGCTTGCCGTCCATGGCCTGCGAAACGATGGCCGCCTCGACCGCGAAGTCCGGCTTGGATTTGCGGCCGAAGCCGCCGCCCAGCAGGGTGACGTTCACGGTCACGTTGGCGGGGTCGATGCCCAGCCGCTTGGCCACCAGGCCGCGCGCGGCCTGTGGCGACTGCACCGAGGTCCAGACCTCGCACTTGCCGCCCTGGATGCGGGCCGTCGCGGCCGGCGGCTCCATCGTGGCGTGCACGATGTGGGGCAGGTAGTACTCGGCGTTGACCTTCTTCGCCGCCCTGGCGTAGGCGCCGTCGAAGTCCCCATCCTGGCGCACCACCTGGCCGGGCGCGCGCGCCGATGCCTCCAGCGTGGCGCGGTAGGTCTTGGAGTCGTAGACCGCGTTCGCCCCGTCGTCCCAGGTGATCTTCAGCGCCTCGCGGCCCTGGATCGCGGCCCAGGTGTTGGTGGCGATCACCGCCACACCGCCCAGCGGGTTGAAATTGGCCGGCGGCGGGCTGCCTTCGATCTGCACCACCTTCACCACACCCGGCACCTTCAGCGCCGCGGAATCGTCCAGGCTGGCCACCTTGCCCTGGTAGACCGGCGGTCGGGCGATGACGGCGTAGAACATGCCCGGCAGGCGCACGTCCTGGCCGTAGGTGGCCTTGCCGGTGACGATGTCGCGGCCGTCCACCAGGCGCAGCTGGCCCTTGCCGATGTAGCGGAACTGGGACGGGTCCTTCAGCTTGACCTGGTCGCGCGAAGGCACCGGCAGCTTCGCCGCCGCGACGGCCAGCGCGCCGTAGCCGAGCTTGCGACCGGTCTTGCGGTGCACCACCTCGTGCTTCATCGCCTGCACCTCGGCCACGGGCACCTTCCAGCGGTCCGCCGCGGCCTGCTCCAGCATCATGCGGGCCGAAGCGCCGCAGGTGCGCATGGGCAGGAAAAAGTGGCGGGTGCTGCGCGAGCCGTCGGTGTCCTGGTTGCCGTAACGCGGCTCATCGCCCGGGGCCTGCAGCACCTTGACGCGCGCCCAGTCGGCCTCCAGCTCGTCGGCCACGATCATCGGCATGCTGGTGCGCACGCCCTGGCCCATCTCGGAGCGATGGCAGACGATGCTGACCGTGCCGTCGGGTGCGATGGAGACGAACACGCGCGTGTCGTCGACCCAGCCATTGGCCATGCCGTCGCGGCCGTATTTCTTCGGTGGGTCGGCGGCATGGCCGGACCCGATGGGGGCAGACACCAGCACCAGGCCGCCGGCGGCGGCGATGCCCTGCAGGAAGCGGCGGCGGTCGAGCGGTTCAGGGCGCGCGTTCATGCGGCACCTCCCACCTTGGCAGCCGCCTGCTTGATCGACTCGCGGATGCGGCCGTAGCAGCCGCAGCGGCACAAGTTGCCGCTCATCGCGGTGTCGATGTCGGCGTCGGTGGGCTTGGGCTTGGCCTTCAGCAGGGCCGCGGCGGACATGCACTGGCCCGACTGGCAGTAGCCGCATTGCGGCACGTTGTTGGCCACCCAGGCGTCCTGCACGGCACGGCCGATGCGGTCGGACGCCAGGCCCTCGATCGTCGTGACCTTCTTGCCGGCGATGGCCGACACCGGCGTGGTGCAGGAACGCACCGCCTCCCCGTTCACATGCACCGTGCACGCCCCGCAGACCGCGATGCCGCAGCCGTACTTCGTGCCGGTGAGGCCGAGTTCATCGCGCAGCACCCACATCAGGGGCGTCTGGGGGTCCAAGCTGGAAGTCACCGACTTCCCGTTCACACGGAAACTGACGGACATGCTGTCTCCTCCGATCCCGGCGACGCGGGCTGTGTGAATTCAGAGTACGACGTTGTGGCATGAATGGGGCAAAGCCCCTGCTGGCATCCCGGACGAACCCACCGCCCCGCCCCATCACGGACTGACTGCGGGCAAGCGCTGGCCTGGCGTGCGAGCATGGCGGGGTGAACGGCCCGCCCAGCTTGCGACGAGCGGCCTGCGCGCGCTGCCTGCGCCCGCAGGCGACCTGCTTGTGCGCGCTGGTGCGGCCGACGGCCCACCGCAGCGAGGTGCTGGTGCTGCAACACCCGCAGGAACAGCGCCAGGCCAAGAACAGCGTGGCCCTGCTGCGCCTGTCGCTGGCGCACTGCGACGTGGTGGTCGGCGAGCGCTTTGCACCTGCCGTGCTGCAGGCCCTGTTGCAGCGCCCGGGGCGGGACACCTGGCTTCTTTACCCGGACGTGCCGGCCGCACCTGCACCACCGCCCCCGCGGACCGTGGCGGCCCATCCCCTGCGGCTGGTGGTGATCGACGCCACCTGGCGCAAGAGCCTGCGCATGCTGCTGGAGCACCCGGCCCTGGCCGCGCTGCCGCGGCTGTCTCTGGACACGCCGGCGCCAACCCGCTACCGGGCCATCCGCGCAGCGCGTCGCGCCGACCAGGTCTCGACCCTGGAAGCCACCGTGCAGGCGCTGGCGATGCTGGAGGGCCCTTCCTTCCAAGCGGCGCCGCTGCTCGACGCCTTCGGCCACTTCGTCGCTGGCGTCGCGGCACGGCAGTGGCCCAAGGCGGCCACCTAGCCCTGCGCCCTCACAGCCGCGCCGCCAGGCGGGTGCCTTGGTCGATGGCGCGCTTGGCGTCCAGTTCTCCCGCCTCCAGGGCCCCGCCGACCAGGTGCACCGGGATGCCCGCCGCCGCCAGCGGAGCCTGCAGCTCGCGCAGCGGCTCCTGGCCGGCGCACAGCACGATGTGGTCCACCGCCAGCACCGTGCCGTCCTGGCGGCCTTCGCCGAAACTGATGAACAGGCCCACCTGGCCCGCACGGCCGGCCGGCCCGTCCACAGGGCCGATGCGCTCGTAGTGAACCCCGGCGAGCAGGTTCACCGCCTTCATCTTCAAGGCCGCGCGGTGGATCCAGCCGGTGGTCTTGCCCAGCGACGCCCCGTGTTTGCCGGGCTTGCGCTGCAGCAGCGTCACCTGCCGGGCGGCCGCGTCGGGTTGGGGGCGCACCACGCCGCCGCGCTGCAGTTCAGGGTCGGCCACACCCCACTCGCGCCGCCACGCCGCCAGGTCGGTGCTGGGCGACACATGGCCCAGGTCGGTGCCCAGGGCCAGGTACTCGGCGACATCAAAGCCGATGCCGCCGGCGCCAACCACGGCCACCTGGCGGCCCACGGGCTTGCCATGGCGCAACACGTCGATGTAGCTGAGCACCTGGGGGTGGTCCTGCCCGGGGATGCGAGGGTCGCGCGGCGTGACCCCGGTGGCCAGGACCACGTCGTCGAAGCGCTGCGCGACCAGCCGGGCGCTGTCGACCCGAACGCCCAGGTGAAGCTGCACGCCCGTGGTGTCGATCCGGCGGCCGTAGTAGCGCAGCGTCTCGTCAAACTCCTCCTTGCCCGGGATGCGCCGCGCCATGCTGAACTGGCCGCCGATCGCGTCCGCGGCGTCGAACAGGTGCACCTCGTGGCCCCGCTCGGCCAGGGTCGTGGCGGCGGCCAGGCCGGCCGGGCCGGCGCCCACGACGGCGACGCGGCGTTTCAGCGCGGCCGGGGTGATGATCAGTTCGGTCTCGTGGCAGGCGCGTGGGTTGACCAGGCAGGTGGACAAGCGGTTGGCGAAGGTGTGGTCCAGGCAGGCCTGGTTGCAGGCGATGCAGGTGTTGATCTCGTCACGCCGGCCCTGCGCGGCCTTGTTGACGAACTCCGCATCGGCCAGGAAGGGCCGCGCCAGGCTGACCAGGTCGGCGTCGCCACGCGCGATCACCGCCTCCGCGACCTCGGGCATGTTGATGCGGTTGCTGGTGACCACGGGCGTGGTCAAACCTTCGGCACGCAAGGCATCGCGCAATTTCTTGGTCACCCAGGTGAAGGCCGCGCGCGGCACGCTGGTGGCGATGGTCGGGATGCGCGCCTCGTGCCAGCCGATGCCGGTGTTCAGGATCGTCGCGCCTGCGGCGCTGATGGCGCGCGCCAGCTGCAGCACCTCGGGCCAGCTGCTGCCGTCGGGGATCAGGTCGATCAGGCTGATGCGATAGATCAGGATGAAGTCCGGGCCCACCGCCTCGCGCACCCGGCGCACGACCTCCACCGCCAACCGCATGCGCTTGTCGTAGCTGCCGCCCCAGTCGTCGCTGCGCTGGTTGGTGTGGGTGACCAGGAACTGGTTGATGAAGTAGCCCTCGCTGCCCATGACCTCGACGCCGTCGTAACCGGCTTCGCGCGCCAGCGTGGCGCAGCGCACGAAGGCGCGGATCTGGCGCTCGATGCCACCTGCGGTCAGCTCGCGGGGCGTGAACGGGGAGATCGGGCTCTTCAGGCGCGACGGGGCGACGCAGAAGGGCTGGTAGCCGTAGCGTCCCGTGTGCAGGATCTGCAGCGCGATCTTGCCGCCCTCGGCGTGCACGGCGTCGGTGACCAGCCGGTGCCGGCGCGCCGCCCCCGACGTGGACAAGGTGCCGGCGAAGGGTTTGGCCCAGCCTTCGATGTTCGGCGCAAAACCGCCGGTGACGATCAAGCCCACCCCGCCACGCGCCCGTTCGGCATAGAAGGCCGCCATGCGCGGGAAGTTCTTTCGCCCGTCCTCCAGGCCGGTGTGCATGCTGCCCATCAGCACCCGGTTCTTCAGCGTGGTGAAGCCCAGGTTCAGCGGGCTGAGCAGGCGGGGATAGGCGGGTTCGTTCATCACACCATGCTAGCCGCAGCCCCGGGGTCGAAGCGGCAGGGCAGCCGCACCGCGTGCCGCCTGCAGGGCGAAAAGCGGGCCCGCCTTGGGCATCACGGCGCAGGCCCGCCACCGCGGCGGGGACCCGCCCGCAGCCGCACGAAGCTCACGCTGAAAAGATGAACCGCGTGCCCGTGGACGATCGGATGAACTTCTCCGGCATGGCCTGCTGCACCATGCCAATGAAGCTTTCGCCCGAGCAGTGCATGGGAATCAGCACATCAGGGTTGAAGGCCTGCAGTTCGGTCAGGGTCTGTCGCTGGTACTCCGGCGCATGCGGCGCCAGGTGAAAGCCGCCCAGGATGGCATGCACCTTGTCCACCCCCGACACCTTGATGGCCGTGCGCACCGAATTGACGATGCCCCGGTGGCCGCAGGAGGTCATCACCACCAGGCCACGGCCCTTGACATGGAAGGCCGTGGCCTGCTCGTGCTGGAAGTCGTCCGGCACCTTGCTGAGGTTGCGCTTGGCTTCGGGCATGCCGGCGGGCGCGCAGCCCAGGTTGTCGGACAGGCCCACGCTCATGCGCGTGGGCGCCAGCACGCGCTCGAAGGATTCGGCGGGGATCCAGCCGGTGGTGAAGCCGTGGTCGGCCAGCACGGACGGCCGCTCGGCGAAGGTGACGGTCAGGCCCGCATCCTGGATGGCCTGGCGGTCCATGGCGCCAAAGCTGCCGGCGTCGCCCTGCACGTTCAGCTCGCGGGTGCAGAAGCATTCTTCGCCGCCCAGGTAGAAAGGCAGCCCGGGTTTGAGCCTGCCCTTGTTGGCGCGCAGGAAGCCGACCATGCCGCCGAAGTGATCGTAGTGGCCGTGGCTGAGCGCCAGGGCGTCCAGCTTGGCGGGGTCGATGCCCGCCAGCAGCAGGTTGTTCAGCAGGGTCTCGGACGTGTAGGCGAAGTCGATCAGCACCTGCCGGGTCTCGCTGCCGCGCGTGGACTCCAGGTGCAGCGCCAGGCCCCATTCGTTCTGAAGGGCGCGCTGCGGCGGGGTGCGGGGCGACACCGCGAAGCCCATGCGCTGCACCTGCACGCCCGCGGTGGTTCGGCCGGGTTCGAAGGCATGGTGGTAGGAGTCGGTGACCACCCGCACCGCCAGCTTGTCCACCACCGGCACGGCGGCGGGCGACTCCAGCGCGCGGGCCTGTGCCACCCGACCGCCGAAAAGGCCGCCGGCGGCCATCAGGGAGAGCGAGCCGCTGCCAGCGCGCAGCAGGCGGCGGCGGCTGGGTTGGCCCAGGTAGGTGCTGTCTTGGCTTTGGCGCATGGGCGTCTCCAGTCGCACACCACAGCGTGTGCGCGGCGATTCTGCAAGGTGCGGGCACCACCGCACAAGGCAGGTGTTGCCCAGGGGTCCGCGCAGCGGCCGGGTCCGCCGGCTCAGCGTTGGCGTGACTTGGCCGCGGGGCCGGCGGACTGCACGAACACCGCCCGCCCGGCGGCCAGGCGCTCGAACTGGCGCGCGATGTTGCCGCACACCAGGTCGCACAGGGCATACACCGACGGATCGGCGATGCTGTAGAGGGCGCTGTTGCCCCGGCTTTGCCGCGTGACCAGGCCGTGCTGGGTCAGCAGGCTCAGGTGCCGGGAGGCGTTGGCCGATGTGCAATGGCACAGCTGCGCCAGATCGCCCACGCTGCGCTCGCCCTGGCGCAGCAGGTTCAGGATCTGCAATCGGGTGGGTTCGGACAAGGCCTGGAAGTACGCCGCCACCTGGGCCAGCGCTTCGGCGGGAAGGCCTTCCATGCTGGGGCAGGCCTGTGGGGGTGCTGTCGCCATGATGCCTCGCGCTTCGCTATTCCAACTTGTTGAGCACAATGATACTTGACTATTTAGCTGTTTGCGCAAATACTAGCGTCAGATTGTTGTCTATTCCCGCGCCCAAGGGCCGGGTGTCCACTGGAAGAGTCCCTCCATGCCTGCGTTCCGCCTCCGTACTGCCGCCCTGACCTTGGCGCTGGCCTGCTCATTCGGTCTCGCCGCGCCCTGGGGCGCCCAGGCCGCAGAACTGACCGCGGTGGCGGCTCAAGCGGGCAGCGGCGGCACGGCCAGCGCCTTCGACGCGGTGGTGGAGGCGGTGCGCCAGACCGTGGTGGCGGCCCAGGTGCCCGGCGCCGTGGTGCAACTGGGCGTGAAGGTGGGCGACCGGGTCAGCGCCGGCCAGGTGCTGCTGCGCCTGGACGCCCGCGCCGCCGACCAGACCGCCGCCGCGGGCGACGCCCAGGTTCAGGCCGCGCGCGCGGCGCTGGAAGTGGCGAGCAAGGACTTCGAACGCCAGCGCCAGCTGTTCCAGAAGAACTACATCAGCCAGGCGGCGCTGGAGCAGGCTGAATCGCAGTTCAAGGCCACCCAGGCCCAGGTGAATGCGCAATTGGCCCAGGCCGGCGCGGCCCGCACCCAGACCGGCTTCTACGTGGTGCGTGCGCCCTTTGCCGGCGTGGTGTCCGAGGTGCCGGTGTCGCTGGGCGACATGGCCATGCCGGGGCGCGCACTGCTCACGCTGTACGACCCGGCCTCGCTGCGCGTCACCGCCGCGGTGCCGCAAAGCATCAGCGCTGGTCTTGCGGCCGGGGCCTTGCCGCGCATCGAATTCCCCGGGCTGCCAGCGGCCCAGCAATGGGTGCAGCCGCTGCGCGCCCAGTTGCTGCCCACGGTGGACCCCGGCACGCACACGGTGCAGATGCGGGCCGACCTGCCGGCGGGCTTGGCCGGGATGGCGCCTGGCATGTACGCCCGGCTGTGGTTGCCGGTGGCGGCAGGCGGCAGCAGCAACGCCACGGCCGCTGTGACCGTGCCCCGGGCCGCAGTGGTCCGGCGCGCCGAACTCACAGGGCTGTATGTCCTGAACCCGAAGGGCCAACCGGTGCTGCGCCAGGTGCGTCTGGGCCGCGTGGACGGCGACCGGGTGGAGGTGCTGTCGGGCCTGATGCCGGGCGAGCGTGTGGTCTCCGACCCGCAGGCCGCGGCCCGGGTTCAGCCCACGGCCCCTTGACCGCCCCCCGAGCACCCCATGTCCACCGAACAGTCATCCCCCGCCCTGGGCGTTTCCGGCCGCATCGCGGCCTTCTTCCAACGGGCGCAGATCACCCCCTTGCTGGCCCTGATGGCCCTGTTGCTGGGCATCTTCGCCGTGGCGGTGACACCGCGTGAGGAAGAACCGCAGATCAACGTCACCATGGCCAATGTGCTGATCCCCTTCCCCGGGGCGGCGGTGCGCGACGTTGAACAGATGGTGGCCGGCCCGGCCGAGCAGGTGCTGGCGCAGATCACGGGCGTGGAGCACGTGATGTCGGTGTCGCGCCCGGGCCTGGCGGTCATCACGGTGCAGTTCAAGGTGGGTGTGCCGCGCACCGAGGCCCTGGTGCGCCTGTACGACACGGTCAACTCCAACGCCGACTGGCTGCCCGCGGGCCTGGGCGTGGGGGCGCCGATCATCAAGCCCAAGGGCATCGACGACGTGCCCATCGTCACCCTCACCCTGTACAGCAAGAACACAGCCACCGGCCCCTTCGACCTGGAGCGTGTCGCCCACAGCATGGAAGCCGACCTGAAGCGCGTGCCGGGCACGCGCGAGGTGGCCACCGTGGGCGGCCCGGGCCGCGCGGTGATGGTGGAAATCGACCCCACCCGCATGGCGGCCGTGGGCGTGACCGTGGCCGATTTGCGCCAGGCCCTGCAGTCGGCCAACCTGGGCCTGCCGGTGGGCGACCTGCTCAGCGGCAACAAGGCGGTGGCCATCGAGTCCGGCCCCTTCCTGCAGCAGGCCAGCGACGTGGCCGACCTGGTGGTGGCGGTGCGCGGGGCCAAGCCCGTGTTCCTGCGCGACGTGGCCGCGGTGCGCGACGGCCCGCCACCAGCCGCACGCTATGTGTGGTTCGGCCAGGCCGGCCAGAACGGCGCGGCGCCGGCCGAGTACCCGGCCGTGACGATTTCGGTGACCAAGAAGCCGGGCGAAAACGCCATCGACGTGGCCAATGCCGTCATGCAGCGCGTGAACGCCTTGCGCAACACCGTGATCCCGGGCGAGGTGCTGGTGGCCGAGACCCGCAACTACGGCGCCACCGCCAACGACAAGGCCCAGAAGCTGATCCAGAAACTGCTGTTCGCCACCGCCAGCGTGGTGGCGCTGGTGTTCATCGCACTCGGCCGGCGTGAGGCAGCCATCGTCGGCAGCGCGGTGATCCTGACCCTGACGGTGACGCTGTTCGCCAGTTGGGCCTGGGGCTTCACGCTCAACCGGGTGAGCCTGTTCGCGCTGATCTTCTCCATCGGCATCCTGGTGGACGACGCCATCGTGGTGGTGGAAAACATCCACCGCCACCAGGCCCTGCATCCCGGCCGCAGCCTGGCCCAGATCATCCCTGGCGCGGTGGACGAAGTGGGCGGCCCCACCATCCTGGCCACGCTGACCGTGATCGCGGCGCTGCTGCCCATGGCCTTCGTCAGCGGCCTGATGGGCCCCTACATGAGCCCCATCCCCATCAATGCCAGCATGGGCATGCTGCTGTCGCTGGCCATCGCCTTCGTGGTCACGCCCTGGCTGGCGCGGCTGTGGATGAAGGCCACGCCCGCCCACGCGACCCACGACAAGCCCCACGGCCTGGCCGCGCGCATTGCGCCCACCTTCGAACGCCTGTTCCGCCCGCTGCTGGACGACCGGCGTGGCGGTCGCAACCGGGTGCTGCTGGGCCTGGGCATCGCCTTGCTGATCGCGGTGTCGCTGGCGTTGCCGGCCACCGGCCTGGTGCTGCTGAAGATGCTGCCCTTCGACAACAAGAGCGAATTCCAGGTCATCGTGGACATGCCCGCCGGCACGCCGGTGGAGCAGACGGCCGCCGTGCTGCACGAACTGGGCAACCACCTGGCCAGCGTGCCCGAGGTCACCGACTACCAGGCCTACGCCGGCACCGCCGCGCCCATCAACTTCAACGGCCTGGTGCGCCAGTACTACCTGCGCAGCGGTGGCGAGGTGGGCGACCTGCAGGTGAACCTGGTGGACAAGCACGCCCGCAAGGACCAGAGCCACGCCATCGCCATGCGCGTGCGCCCTGCCCTGCAGAAGATCGGCCAGCGCTTTGGTGCCAACGTGAAGGTGGTGGAAGTGCCGCCGGGCCCGCCGGTGCTGTCGCCCATCGTGGCGGAGATCTACGGTCCGGAGGCGGCCGGCCGGCTGCAGATGGCGCGCGAAGTGCGCAAGGTGTTCGAACGCACACCGGGCATCGTGGACGTGGACGACTCCAGCATTGCCGCTGCGCCCAAGACCCTGCTGCTGGTGGACCGCCAGAAGGCCGCGATGCTGGGCGTGCCGCAGCAGGCCATCGTGACCACCCTGCGCGCCGGGCTGGCGGGCGAAACCACGGCCTACCTGCACGACGAAGCCAAGTACCCCGCCGCGGCCGTGATCCAACTGCCCGCCGAACGCCAGGGCGACCTGAACGCCCTGCTGCAACTGACGGTGCGCAGCGCCGAAGGCAAGCTGGTGCCGATCCGCGAACTGGTGCGCGCCAGCGACACCGTGCGCGAGCAGCCGGTCTACCACAAGGACCTGCTGCCGGTGAACTTCGTCGTGGCCGACATGGCCGGCCAGCTGGACAGCCCGCTGTACGGCATGTTCGCCATGCGCGGCGACATCCAGAAGATTGCCACCCCCGGCGGCGGCACGCTGCAGGAGTACTTCATCCGCCCGCCGTCCGATGGCTGGCGCGACTACGCGCTGAAGTGGGACGGCGAGTCGCAGATCACCTACGAAACCTTCCGCGACATGGGCGCCGCCTATGGCGTGGGCCTGGTGCTGATCTACCTGCTGGTGGTGGCGCAGTTCGGCAGCTACCTGACGCCACTGATCATCATGGCGCCGATTCCGCTGACCATCATCGGCGTGATGCCTGGCCACGCGCTGCTGGGCGCGCAGTACACCGCCACCAGCATGATCGGCATGATCGCGCTGGCCGGCATCATCGTGCGCAACTCCATCCTGCTGGTGGATTTCATCAACCTGCAGGTGCGCGAAGGGGCGGACTTCAAGACCGCCATCGTGCATTCGGCCATCACCCGGGCCCAGCCCATCGTGCTGACCGGCCTGGCCGCGATGCTGGGGGCCTTCTTCATCCTGGACGACCCCATCTTCAACGGCCTGGCCATCTCGCTGATCTTCGGCATCTCGGTGTCCACGGTGCTCACGCTGGCGGTGATTCCCATCCTGTACTTCGTGGCCTACCGCCACCGGCTGGGCGCCTTGACCGGCACGCCGTCCACCCTCTCGGAAGCCTGAACATGAACCTTGTTTGCCCTGGCTGCAGCACCACCAACCGCGTGCCCGAAACACGACTGGCGGACCAGCCGGTGTGTGCGCGCTGCGGCACCGAACTGATGGCGCCGAAACCCGTCACCCTGAACGACAGCAACTTCACGAAGTTCGTGGCCCACACCGAACTGCCGGTGCTGGTGGACTTCTGGGCCGAATGGTGCGGGCCCTGCAAGATGATGGCGCCGCACTTTGCCAGCGCGGCCACGCAACTGCCGAACGTGCGTTTCGCCAAGCTGGAAACCGATGCCAGCCCCCAGGCCGCGGCCGCGTTTGCCATCCGCAGCATCCCCACCCTGGTCTTGTTTCGCGGCGGCCGAGAGGTGGCGCGCCAGACGGGTGCCATGGGCGCGGCGGACCTGCTGCGCTGGGTGCAGGCTCAATAGGCGCTGAAGGGCTGAGGCCGCGTGCCGCGGCCCCCAAGAACCTGGCTCAGAACGGGCCCGGCACCCAAGGGCGGGTGGCAAGGGAGTCGGCTTCACCCATTCCGGGCCCGGCCATCAGGCCAGCCGGCGCAGCAGGCGCACATGCATCGGCCGGCTGAAGCGGGCGCCGTCGGGGCCAAGGTGCGGCTGGAAAACGGCGCGCGTGGCCGCCAGCTTGGCGTCGTCGATGCCGTGGTCGGCAAAGCTCGGGCGCATCATGCGCCGCTCGAATTCATCGAAGTCCTGGAAGTGCACCGGCATCTCGAAGCGGCGCTCGGCCACCTGCTTCCAATGACCGCTGCGCAGGGCCGCATCCACGGCGGCCTGCGCCGCAGCCCGCACCGCGCCTTCGTCGTTGAAGACTCGGATCACCTCGTTGAAAGGGCCGTCATACACCGGCTCGGACACGTACAGGTGCCCGCGCGGGCGCAGCACACGGGCCACCTCGGCCAGGGCCTGGGCCATCCAGGCCATGGGCACATGGTGCAGGGACTTCAGCATCAGGGCCAGGTCGAAGGCCTGGTCGGGCAGGGGAATGGCCTGGGCGCCACCGGCGGCGAAGTGCAGCCCCGGCTGCGGCGCGGCCAGGTTCTTGGCGTGCTGCAGCGCGTCCACCTCCAGGCCGGTGAACTGGCTGCCCGGGAAGCGCGCCAGCAGCGCGCGCGCCAGTTGCGCCGCACCGCAGCCCAGTTCCACGATGTCCTGCCCGGCCAGCGGCACCAGTTCGGCCAGCAGGTCCAGTTCGTCGGTGATCAGGGGCACGGTGGCAGTCATGGGATCTCCCGGGTGGACAGCGGCAGTGGGTGGTCAAAGCGCGCCGCGCATCTGGCGCAGGCGCCGTTCCAGGGCCGGGGCGCTGAGTGCCCCGAAGTGGGCGTCGAAGCGCCGCCCCTGGGCATCGTAGAACAGGGTGGTGGGCAGGCCCGGCGAGCCAACGGCCGGCCCCAGCCGGGAGTCCGGGTCCATCAGCACCTCGCGCAGCGGCAGGCCTTCGTGGGCCAGGTAGGCGCGCACGACCGCAAGGCTCTCGCCTTGGTTCACGAACAGAAAGCCCACCTGGGTTTCCCGCTGCTGGGCGGCGGCCAGCACCGGCATCTCCTGGCGGCACGGGCCGCACCAGCTGGCCCACAGGTTCACCACCACCGGCCGGCCCCGGGCCGCGGCGGGCAGGTCCAGGGCGACGCCGCCCTCCAAGGGCATCAGCGCCATGCGAGGCATGGCGGCGGCCTCGTCCTCACCCACCACCAAGGTGGCGGTGGCCCACAGCGCCACACCCAGCAGGGTGCCTGCGGCCAGCGGCCCCCGCAGTGTCGGCGCCCGCAGGCCCCGCCACAACAGCCAGGCCGCTGCGGCCATGGCACCGGCCCATGCGTTCAAGCCACCGTCGCGCAGGTCCAAAGCCAACCAGGGCGACGCGGCGTACAGGTCGCCATGCCATGACAAGTGCGCCGCCCGGGCCGCCAACAAGCCCAGCAAAGCCGCCATGAAAACGGCATTGCCCGCGACATCGCGCGCAGGCGCGGTGGCGGACGCCCCGGCAGCCTTCGCGGCCAGGCGCGACGCCAGCGTGGCGGCGCCCCACACCGACAGCAGCGCCACCAAAGGCGCCACCGGCAAGGCAATGGGGCCGAGCGACAAGGACAACATGCGCGCAGCCTACCCGAAGGGCCCGGCGCAGCAGCGGCTTTCTGGCGCCTGGGCTCTGCGGCGCCAGAAGCGCCATGCCATGGGCGCAGACCTGGCCCAGGACTGCGCCGCTCGCCAAACCCCGATCAAGGACAATGGCCGCCCGTTCACCGATTCCGTGCAGCTGCCATGAACCCGCGCGGCCACGCCACCACTTGAACCGAAACCTCTGGCTGCTGGCCATAGCGCAGGGCCTGCTGCTCACCAACAACGTCGTCTTCATCGCCATCAATGGCCTGGTGGGCCTGCAACTGGCCCCCCATGGCTGGATGGCCACCTTGCCGGTGATGGGCTACGTGGTGGGGGGCGCGCTGTCCACCGGCCTGGTGGCGCGCACCCAGCAGCGCTGGGGTCGCAAGACGTCGTTCCAGCTGGGCCTGGCCGTGGCCCTGGTGTCGGCGCTGCTGTGCGCTGCCGCCAGTTGGCTGGCCAGCTTTGAACTGCTGGTGGCCGCCACGGTGGTGGCCGGCTTCTACAACGCCAACGGGCAGCTCTACCGCTTCGCTGCGGCCGAACTGGCCGCGCCGGCCTACCGCGAGAAGGCGGTGTCGCTGGTGCTGGCGGGTGGGCTCATCGGCGCGGTGGCCGGACCCAACCTGGCCGCGTCCACCCGCCACCTGCTGGGCAAGCCCTTCCTGGGCGCCTACTTCGCCCTGGCCGCGGTGGCGCTGGTGGCCATGGCCGTGATGGCGGGCGTGCGATTTGGCCCGAACAGCCCGGCGGAATCGGCCGCCGGGCCTGGCCGGCCGCTGCGCGACATCGCCCGCCAGCCGGAATTCGTGGTCGCCGTGATGGGCGCCGCCCTCGGCTACGGGGTGATGAACCTGCTGATGGCGGCCACGCCGCTGGCCATGCAGGTCTGCGGCATGCCCTTCGGCGATGCCGCCTTCGTGCTGGAATGGCATGTCATCGGCATGTTCGCGCCGGGCTTCTTCACCGGGCACCTGATCAAGCGCTTTGGCGCGCTTCCCGTCATGGGGGTGGGTGTGCTGCTGAACGCCGCCTGCATTGCCATTGCGCTGTCAGGCCAGGACCTGCATCACTTCACCGCAGCGCTGTTCCTGCTGGGCATGGGCTGGAACTTCCTGTTCACCGGCGGCACCACGCTGGCCATGCAGGCCTATCGCCCGGAAGAAAAGAACCGCGCCCAGGCGGCCATCAACTTCTGCGTGTTCGCCACCATGGCGGTGACCTCGTTCGCTTCGGGTGCGCTTGTCACCACGCGCGGCTGGACCTGGCTGAACCTGGGGTCCACGGTGCCGGTGGCGCTGGCCGGCCTGGCGCTGCTGTGGCTGCATCGGCATCGCCGAAGTTTGCGCTAAGGACCCAGCCTTTCAAGCACCTCGCGGCGGCTTGCGGAAGGTGATCACCTGCATGTCAGGCGCATGGCGCGAACCGCAATGCGCCGCCTCCAGCGCCGCTTCGGCCTCGTGCAGGATGTTGATCACGTCCACGTAGTCGCGGTCCTTCACCATCATCAGCGCGGTGCGGCCCACTTCGTTGCGGGCCAGCGGGTCCGCGCCAGCATCCAGCAGCGCCTGCACCACGGCGGCCTCACCGTTGCCCGCGGCGTACATCAAGGGGCGCACGCCAAAGCCGATGCAGGCCTCCCGGTCCGCCCCTGCGACGAGCAGCGCCGTCACCACGTCCGGGTGGCCGCGGTCCTCGTCGGGGTTGTGGCAGGCGTGGAACAGCGCGGTGTAGCTGCGTTCGTCGGTCGCGTTCACATCGGCGCCGGCGGCCAGCAGGCACCGCACCATCGGCAGGTGCCCCAGCCGGCACGCCAGCATCAAGGGTGTCAGCCCGTCTGGCGCGGCGGCATTCACTTCACCTGGCGTGGCCTGGCGGGCCACCGCGGCGACCTCGCCGGCCCGGATGGCGTCCCAAAGCGTTGCAGTCATGTTTCCCTCACCTCATGGCAGACAATTTCCGGACGCCGCGCCCGCGGTGCGCCGGCGTTTGACGATATAAACGAAGCCTGCGTGTCCGCTTCCATCCGGACAGACGACTTGCCGCCCTGGCCCGGGGCCAAACCACCTCTGCGCTGCCATGACTTCGACCCCCAACGCCCCCTTGGAAGTGAGCCTGAGCACGGCACTGGAGCTTTGCCGCCTGGAAATGGGCACCCTGGTGGACATCCGCCAGGCCTTCGAGATCGACCTGAAGGGCGGTATTCCGGACACGGTGCATGTGCCGCTGTGCGAGGTGAAGCTGATGCTGGGCCATGCCTTGACCGAAGACGAACAGGACACCCTGGACGCCGGCCGGCCCACCGACATCGACGCGCGGCAGTTCTTCACCATGATCAACCGCCTGCACAACGCCCACGACCGCATCCTCCTGTGCGTGTGCAACAGCGGCCGGCGCAGCCTGTACGCGGCGCAGATGCTGCGTGAACTGGGCTACCCCAAGGCGCTGAGCGTGGCCGGCGGCTTCCAGGCCTGGAAGAAATGGAAGGCCGCACAGGACACGCCCGTCGCCTGATCAGAACTTCATCGACCAGCCCAGGCCCACCGAATACTGCTTCATGCCGATGGTTTCGGTGCCGGCCAGGATGGACGCGCCGGTGACCGTCTGGCGCGGTGCCACCATCAGCGCGCCGCTGAGTTCGCTGCTCGGGCCCATGGCCCAGGTGAAGCCGGCGGTGTAGTGGCTTTTCATCACCCCGGGCGCCAGGATGTTGAAGGTGACATCGCGCGCACGCACCGGGTTGTCGCCGCGGTTGTAGCCGGCCCGCAGGGTCCACTGGGGGTTCATCTGCCAGGCCAGGCCCAGCTTCACCACGTCCACGTCCTGCCAGCCGAAGCCCGGGCCACCGGGCGAGCCCAGCTGTTGCTGGATCTGGCTGCTGTTGCTGACCGAGGCCACGCCGCTGTAGTTGATGCGCTGGTAGTCAAGCGCCAGGGTCAGGTCGGCGGCGGGCTTGAAGGCCACGCCCAGGCTCCAGTTGGACGGAATGTCGAAGTCCCCGCCACCAGCGAACAGGCCCTTGTACTTGTCCAGCTTGCCCATGTTGACCTTGCTGGACCAGGCCGCACCCACAGACAGGTTGCTGCCGATCTGCCCCATGTAGCCGATGCGCAGGCCCACGCCAGTGGAACTGTCGTAGCCGTTGTTGGTGACGCTGCCGGGCGCGCTGCTTTGCTGGGCGTTGTCAAAGGCCTGAACGCCGAAGGCCTTGAACATCTGGTAGCCCAGCAACAGCGACGCGCCCAGCGCGTGCTGCGGCGCGGCCTTCCAGGCCACGGTGGGCGCCACCACCAGTTGCGACAGGTCCACACCCAGCGAGCCGCCGCCGCACAAGGCGTTGCCGGGCACGATGGTCACGCCGCCATCGGGCGTGCACTGGAAGGGCCCCTGCGGGTAGGTGGTGTTCATGCCGCCATTGCCATAGACCGTGACGCCCACCGAGAGGTTCGGGTTCAGCATGCGGTTGTAGCCAACCTCGGGCACCCAGAACACGGTCTTGTCGCTGCTGACCTTGCCTTCCAGCAGCCCGCCGAAGCCCACCGCGCTGCGCTCGGCGTCGCGGTGCGGGCTGAACAGTTCCAGTCCCAGGTCCAGGCGCGAACCCACGAACACCATCTTGGCCGGGTTGGTGGCGCCGCCCAGGGCGTCGTCGGCCATGGCGGTGGACGCGCCCCCCATGCCCTTGGCCTTGATGCCGTAGCCGTGCGGGAAGTAGCCGTTGGTGGCGCCGGCCAGCGGGCTGACGCCCAGACCGGCCACCAGGCAGGCGGCGGCCAGCGCCCGGCGGTTGTTCTTGAACTTCATGGCTTGTTCTCCTGTGGTGTGTTGGGGGTACTTCTCAGGCGATTGAGCGGCTACCAGCGCGCCTGCAGCCGGCCGCTTTCCACCTGGGTGTCCCAGGCCTTCAGCGGGGTGTTGCCCTTGGCGATGCATCGGCCGTTGCGGATGTCGAAGGCCCACTCGTGCTTGGGGCAGGTGAGCGTGGTGCCTTGGAGCGCCAGGTGCGGGATGTCGGTGGTCTGGTGCGGGCAACGACTGTCATAGACCTTGAAGCCGTCGGCATTGCGGGTCACGAACAGGCTGCGGCCGTCGCAGTTCACCCGCCGCACCTCGTCCAGCGCGAAGCCGTCCACCGCCAGCACGTCGTGCCAGGCGCCGCCCTCACCGCGCAGCGCGGCCGGGTCGAAACCGGGCAGGTTCATCGCCAGGATGATGTCGGTGGCCCAGACGATCCTGGCCAGGCCCAGCGCCGGGAAGGCCATCAGCAGCGCGTCCAGCACTTCCATGGGCGTGCAGCCCTCGCGCAGTGCGCGGTTCAGGTACTGCTTGAAGCCTCGCTCGGTCTGCGCATGCACCTTGGTGATCACCGAGATCAGGTTGCGCGTTTTCGGGTCCAGGTGCTTGCCGGCGTCCTTCAGGAACGCGAAGTAGTGGCCCATGGCCTCGGGACGGGCCTTGACCAGGTAGTTCAGTGCATCGCTCATGCTTGTATTTCCTTGGCAATCACCACCAGCACCGGCCGCTCGGCCAGGCCGATGACCTTTTGCGCCGTGCCGCCCAGGAAGGCGCGGCCTCCCAGCGCGGCGCTGTGGCGACCCATCACGATGAGGTCGGCCTGGGCCGCATCGGCCGCCGCCACGATCTGTTCATGCACCTTGCCGCGGCGCACGCTGCCCTGGCAGGGCAGGTCCCGGGCCCTCGCGACGGCAAGGGCAGCGTCCACGGCGGCCCGGGCAGCGGCCTCGTCGACCTCGGCCACCGCCACCACCTGCAGCGGCAGGCCACACTCCGCGGCCACGGCCACGGCGGTGTCGGTTTGCAAGCCCCTCTGGGCGGCCTCGGCCTGCGGGTCCAGCGCCAGCAACACCGCACGGGACCACATGGCCCCGGCCCGCGGCACCAGCAGCACGCTGCAAGGCGCATGCGCCACCACCCGGCTGACCATTTCGCCCACCAGCAGCCGGGCGAAGAAGCCGCGCTTGCCGCGCCGCCGGGTGACGATGAGGTCACTGCCCCCATCACGCGCCTCGGCCACGATCTCCTGATCGGGCTCGGGCCCGCGTCGCACCCGGCTTTGCAGTGTGACGCCCGCCACCCTGGCCGCGGCCTGCAGCGCCTGCAGGTGGACGGCGGCCTGGGCTTCGGCCTGCGCGGCCAGTTGCGGCGCGACGGATTCGAATTCTGGGTTGCTGGTCAGCGGCAGCACCACGGCCAGGGGCAGGCCGCAGCGCGCGGCCATGGCCAGCGCCACACGTTCCGCGCCGTCGTCGTACTCGGAATGCTCGGTGGCCAGCAGCAGGCGGTTGAAAGGGTGCGCCATGGTGGGTCTGCCTGGAACCGGGCCGTCAGTGAACGCCGCCTATCACGCCGGAGGCGGCCAGCACCACCACCGCGGCTTCGGCCAGGCCCAGCGCGGCCAACAGGCGGTCGCCGCGCTGCAAGGCCAGCGGCAGCAGCGCCAGCAGGCACAGCACCGAACAGCCCGCCATGATGGCGATGCCCAGCAGGTTGGCCACGTCGCCCTGCCCCAGGCGCCCCAGCCACTGCCAGCCCGAAGGCGCCCCGGTGGCGCGCAGGTAGCTGGCCACCGGCTGGTTCCACAGCGCCGGCAATTGTTCCAGCGGCACATGGGGCGGCAGCAGGCCCGTGGCATAGGCGGCGAACAGACCCACCAGCGCCACCAGCCCGACGCGCGTGCCCCACTCCAGCCAGCGCGCGTACAGCAACTGCTCGGCAGGTTGGGTGGCGGTGGCAGGTGCTTTCATACCCACAGTCCCAGGCCCTTCAGCAGCGCCCGCGCGCCTGCGAACAGCAGCACGCCGATCACCAGCCGGCGCACCACCGACGCCTTCAGCACCGTGAGCAGCCGCGCCCCGATCTTGGCGCCCAGCATCATGCCCACCACCGAGGGCACGGCGATCATGGGCAGCACCGCACCCTTGTTCACATACACCCAGGCGGCGGCCGAATCCACCAGCGACAGCACCAGGCCCGAACTGCCCGCGGCCACCTTCAGCGGCGCGCCCATCAGCAGGTTCAGGGCCGGCACATTGGCCCAGCCGGCGCCGATGCCGAACATGCCCGCCAGCACGCCGATGCCCAGGAACACCCCCAGGCCCAGCGGCGTGCGGTGCACCCGCCAGTCGATGCGCTGGCCGGTGGCGCCATCGATGAACACGCCGTGCATGGCCAGCGCGCTGCCCAGCGCGTCGGGCTGCTGCACGTTCGGGAATTCGGACTTCCTGGCCAGGAACATCAGGGCCACGATGCCCAGCACGATGAGGCCCAGCGCGGTCTGCACCACGGCCACCGGCAGCGCCAGGCCCAGCAAGGCGCCGAAGATGGAACTGCCCGACGCCAGCAGCGCCAGCGGCAGCGCCAGGCGCAGGCTGGCCAGGCCGCTGCGCAGCAGCATGGGCGCCGCCGCCAGGGCGCTGGCCAGCGCCACCAGCAGGCCGGCACCGCGCACGAAGTCCAGGTGGAAGGGGAAGAAGCCGCCGACGATGGGCACGAAGAGCGTGCCCCCGCCAATGCCCGCCGGCACCGCGACGATGCCCATCACGAAGCAGGTGCAGAACAGCGCCAGCGGCCAGAACCACCAGGGCCAGCCGGCCGCGGCTTGCGGGGCGGCCAGCGCCTGCGCCGGCAGCGCGGCCAGCAGCAGCACGGCGGCGCTCACGTGGTGGGCGTGGCCGGGCAGCCGCATCAGGACACCACCTGGTAGTACAGGTTCTGCGGGTGGTTGGCCTGGGCGAAGAAGAACCAGCGCTCGGCCAGCAGCCCGGCGTACTGCAGCACGAAGGCCGCCCCCAGCCAGGCCGGTGTGGCGCCGCCCAGCGCGGCGCCCAGCATCAACGCCGGCAGCACGAAGGCCAGCAGGATGAAGCCCCACTTCATGTTGCGAAGAAAGGGCGCAGCCCGGCCGTGGAAGAACTCGCGGGTGTTGAAGGACCCGCCCATGAAACCCTGGGCGCGCTGCGCCACCTGCGGGTGCTTGATGCCGATGGCCGACTGCACCGTGGAGCGTGGCTTCAGCCTGGCGTTGCGCAGCAAGGAGGCCCCCCGCGAAGCAGCACCCAGCAGCGTCAACAGCAGCGCGGCCTGGGTGAACGGCGCCCGCAATGCAGGCGCAGCCTGCGCGGCCAAGGCCGCGGCCAGCAGCGCGCCCGAGGCACAGCCCAGCAGCGTGTAGTTGGCCAGCGTGAAGACACTGGCCCATTCCTGGATGAAGCGGATGGACGCGTAAATCATCGCGGTGCACACGAACAGCGCCACGGCCGCCAGTGCCGCCACGGCGCCCACGGCCCGGGTGGGCGCCGCGCCCAGGAAGTGCAGCAGGCCCCACAGCGCCACCAAGCCCATGAAGGCCGGCAAGGCAATCACCTCACGCGACAACCAGGAGGTGCGCCACATGGCCGCGGCGCGCCAGGCGCGTTCCGGGCGGCCCAGGTGGAAGAAGCTGGACAGCAGGCCCAGGCCGGTCAGCACCACCGCCAGCACCGCGCTGGTGACCAGGAAGTCGGCTTCGCGCGGCCCCGTGCCGAAGCCCGCCAGTTCAGCGGCGAAGAGCGCCAGGTACAGGCCCTGGCCGGCGCCGATCAGCGTGGTGAGGAAGACAACCGACAGGGCCGGGTTCATGTGGCGTAGTCCTCGCGGCCGGGTCCGTTCGGCAGTTCGGGCTGGGCACCGTCCAGGCGCAGCGGGTTGTCCACCCGCATCAGGTCTTCGGGGTGCACGGCCATCTCGACACGGCGGCGCGGCAGGTAGTGGTTGGCCGGCTGGGTGGCCCATTCGGGCATCAACTGGTAGCCGCCGCGTTCGGCAATGGCCACCGACGCTGGCGACGCCGGGTCGTGGATGTCACCGAAGATGCGCGCCCCCGGCGGGCAGGCCAGCACGCAGGCGGGCTTGCGGCGGTCTTCCGGCAGGCTGGTGTCGTAGAGGCGGTCCACGCACAAGGTGCACTTGGTCATGACCTGGCGCTCTTCGTCCAGTTCGCGCGCGCCGTAGGGGCAGGCCCAACTGCAGTACTTGCAGCCGATGCACTTGTCGTAGTCCACCAGCACGATGCCGTCCTGCGCGCGCTTGTAGCTGGCGCCGGTGGGGCACACCGGCACGCAGGGTGGGTCTTCGCAGTGCAGGCAACTCTTGGGAAAGTGAACCGTCTGGGTGTTGGGGAACAGGCCCACCTCGAAGGTCTGCACCCGGTTGAAGAAGGTGCCGGTGGGGTCGGCGCCATAGGGCTGCTGGTCCACCAGCGGGCCGGCCGAGCCCGAGGTGTTCCATTGCTTGCAGCTGGTGACGCAGGCGTGGCAGCCCACGCACACGTTCAGGTCGATGACCAGGGCCAACTGGGTCACTTCGCCCCCTCCCCCGCCATCCAGGCCCGCTCGCCCGGTGCCTCGATGGACATGCCCGGCAGGCGCGGCAGGGGGTCGAACTGCGGCCAGGTTTCGCCGGGTTCGTCGGCCTGGGCGGGGTAGATGCGCACCCGCACGTCGTACCAGGCCGCCTGGCCGGTGATGGGGTCGGAGTTCGAGATGCGCCCGGCGCCGAATGGCAGTTCCTCGCGGATCAGGTGGTTCAGCAGGAAGCCCTTGCGGGACTCGTTGGCGTCTTCGCTCAGGCTCCAGGCGCCGCGGCTCTTGCCGATGGCGTTCCAGGTCCACACCGTGCCGGGCTCCACCGCTTCGGAATAGCGGCACAGGCAGCGCACCTTGCCCCAGGGGCTTTCCACCCACATCCAGCCGCCATCGGCGATGCCGGCGGTGCGCGCGGTGGCGCTGTTCACCATCAGGAAGTTGTGGGCGTGGATCTGGCGCAGCCAGGCGTTCTGCGAGTCCCAGGCGTGGTACATGGCCATGGGGCGCTGCGTGACCGCCGCCAGCGGATAGCGTTGCAGGTCGGTGGCCTGGGCTTCCAGCGGCGCGAAGTAGAAGGGCAACGCGTCGAAGTAGGTGGCCACGCGCTCGCGCAGGGCTTCAGGCGGCTGCTTGCCGGGGCGCTTGCCGCGCGCGGCCAGGCGAAAACTTTCCAGGAATTCCGAATAGAGGTGGATGACGATGGGGTCGTTGTCGCGCCGCAGGCCCGCCTGCTGGGCCCAGGTCATGTAGTCGCGGTTCCAGTTGCGCATGTACTGCGCTTCCTTGGGCAGCACGGTGTGGTGCACGCAGTTGTTCTGCTCGTACATCTCCCACTGCTTGGGGTTGGGCTCGCCGCGCATGGACTTCTCGCCGCCCTTGCCGCGCCAGCCCGACAGGAAGCCGATGCCCGAGCCCGGCGCGGTTTCATAGCGCACGATGAAGTCGGGGTAGTCGCGGTACTTGCGGCTGCCATCGGCGTTGACGAAGGCCGGGAATTTCAACCGCGAGGCCAGTTCGATCAGCACCTCCTGGAAGGGCTTGCACTGGCCCAACGGCGGCAGCACCGGGATGCGCACCGAATCCACCGGGCCGTCAAATTCGCTGATCGGCCGGTCCAGCAGGGACATGCAGTCATGCCGCTCCAGGTAGGTGGTGTCGGGCAGCACCAGGTCGGCGAAGGCCGTCATCTCGCTCTGGAAGGCGTCGCACACCACCAGGAAAGGGATCTTGTGCTCCCCGTCCTTCTCGCCGCCCACATGCTTGTCGTTCAGCATGTTGCGCACCTCGGACGTGTTCATCGTCGAGTTCCAGGCCATGTTGGCCATGAAGATGAACAGCGTGTCGATCGGGTAGGGATCGCCCTTCCAGGCGTTGGTGATGACGTTGTGCATCAGCCCGTGGGCCGACAGCGGGTGCTCCCACGAGAAGGCCTTGTCGATGCGCACCGGCTGGCCGGCCGCGTCCACGAACAGGTCGTCCGGGCTTTCGGGCCAGCCCAGCGGGGCGCCGTTCAACGGGGTGTCGGGCTTCACCGCTTCCGGGCCCTTGGGCGGGCGCGCATTGGGCGGCACCGCGCGCGGGTAAGGCGCCTTGTGGCGAAAGCCGCCGGGGCGGTCGATGGTGCCCAGCAGGCTCATCAGGATGGCCAGCGAGCGGATGGTGTGGAAGCCATTGCTGTGCGCGGCCAGTCCGCGCATGGCGTGGAAGGCCACCGGCCGGCCAATGACCGACTTGTGGCGCTTTCCCCAGCAGTCGGTCCAGGCGATGGGCAGTTCGATGCGCTGGTCGCGCGCGGTGATGCCCATCTCATGCGCCAGGCGCCGGATGGTGGCGGCCGGAATGCCGGTGATGTCGGCCGCCCATTCGGGCGTGTAGGCCTTCACCCTCTCGGCCAGCAACTGGAAGGCGGGCACAGCCGGCGTGCCGTCGCTCAGCTGGAAGTGGCCCAGCAGCGCGGGATCGGCCTCTTCACTGTGGTCGGCCACGGGCTTCTGCGTCAGCCGGTCCCACCACAGGAAGTTGTGCGGCCGCAGCGGGTTGACCTTGTCGCCCTCGGCGTTGCGCAGCATCATGCCCAGCTGGTCGCTGGCCGGGTCCTGGTTCACCAGCTGGCCGGCGTTGGTGTAGCGGGTGAGGAAGTCGCGGTCGTACAGGCCCAGCGCGATGATCTCGTGGACGATGGCCAGCAACAGCGCGCCGTCGGTGCCGGGTTTGATGGGCACCCATTCGTCGGCGATGGCCGAATAGCCGGTGCGCACCGGGTTCACCGAGATGAAGCGCCCGCCCGCGCGCTTGAACTTGGCGATCGCCATCTTCAGCGGGTTGCTGTGGTGGTCTTCGGCGGTACCGATCATCACGAACAGCTTGGCGCGGTCGAGATCCGGCCCGCCGAACTCCCAGAACGACCCACCGATGGTGTAGATCATCCCGGCGGCCATGTTCACCGAGCAGAAGCCGCCGTGGGCCGCGTAGTTGGGCGTGCCGAACTGGCGTGCGAACAGGCCGGTCAGGGCCTGCATCTGGTCGCGGCCGGTGAACAGGGCGAACTGCTTGGGGTCGGTGCTGCGGATCCTGCCCAGGCGGTCGGTCAGCAGCTCGAAGGCTCGCTCCCACGAGATGGCGTCGAACTGGCCGGCGCCGCGTTCGCTGCCGGGCCTGCGCAGCAGCGGCTGGGTCAGGCGCGCCGGCGAGTACTGCTTCATGATGCCCGAGCTGCCCTTGGCGCAGATGACGCCCTGGTTCAGTGGGTGATCGGGGTTGCCCTCGATGTAGCGCACCTCGGGGCCCTGGTCCCCATGCCGCAGGTGCACGCGGATGCCACAGCGGCAGGCGCACATGTAGCAGGTGGTGTTCTTGACCTCGGTGCGTGCACCGGGCTGCGGTGGCGCGGCAGGGTCGTGCAGCGGTGTGGACGCCATCTTGGGGGTCTTGTTGTCTCCTCCCCCATTAGGCGCAAACGCCCCCGACAGCGTCTATTACCGGGACGGGTGGGTGCGGCTACGCCATATGGGTGATGGCGTGCACCTCACCCGCCCTTCAACTCACGGTCAACTGCATCAGCGCTTCACCCTGCGGGTCCACCACGTGCACGGCGCAGGCAATGCACGGGTCGAAGCTGTGGATGGTGCGCTGGATCTCCAGCGGCTGCTGGGGGTCGTGCAGCTCGTGGCGGTCCATCAGGGCCGCCTCATAGGGCCCGGGCTGGTTCTGCGCGTCGCGCGGACCGGCGTTCCAGGTGCTGGGCACCACGGCCTGGTAGTTGTCGATCAGGCCGTCCTTGATGACCGTGTAGTGCAGCAACGCGCCACGCGGCGCTTCCATGAAGCCCACGCCCTTGGCCTCGCGCGGCCAGGTGCTGGGGTCCCACAGCGCGTTGTTGTGCACCGACAGGTCGCCGGCCTTGATGTTGGCCATCAACTGGTCCAACCAGGATTGCATCTGGTCAGCCAGCAGCTTGCTTTCCAGGGTGCGCGCCGCGGTGCGGCCCAGGGTGCTGAAGATGGCCGTCAAGGGCAGGTCCAGCGTCTTCAGGGCCTGGTCGGCCAGGGCCCGGGTGGGCTCGTGGCCGGTGGCGTACAGCATGGCCAGGCGCGCCAGCGGGCCCACCTCCATGGCCTTGCCGCGCCAGCGCGGGCTCTTCAGCCAGGAATAGCCACCCTCCACGTCCAGGTGTTCATACGGTGGCTTGGGGCCGGTGTAGTTCAGCTGGGTCTCACCCGCATGCGGGTGCAGGCCCTGCTGCTTGCCGCCCGCGTAGTCGTACCAGGAGTGCGCGACGAATTCCTGCACCTGCGCCGGGTCGCGCAGATCGATGGGCTGCACGCTCTTCAGGTCGCGGCCCACGATGACGCCGGTGGGGAAGAAGTTGCCGCCCTTGCCGTCAGGGAAGTCGCCCACGGTGAGGAAGTTGCCCACGCCTTCGCCACGCGCGAACCAGTCCTTGTAGAAGCTGGCAATCGCCAGCGTGTCCGGCAGGTAGACCTGGTCCACGAAGGTCTGCATGTTGCGGATGATGCTGCGCACGTCCTGCAGGGTGCTCACGTTCACCGTGGTGGCGGCCGCGCCACTGCTGCCCGGGCCGGCGCTGATGGGGCTGGGCGAGCCACCGACCAGGAAGTTGGGGTGCGGGTTCTTGCCGCCGAAGATGGCGTGCAGCTTCACCACCTCGCGCTGCCAGGCCAGGGCTTCCAGGTAGTGCGCCACCGCCATCAGGTTGGCCTCGGGCGGCAGCTTGTAGCCCGGGTGGCCCCAGAAGCCACCCGCAAAGATGCCCAGCTGGCCGCTTTCGACGAACTGCTTCACGCGCTTTTGCGTCTCGGCGAAATAGCCCGGGCTGCTCTTGGGCCAGCCCGAGATGGACTGCGCCAGGGCCGAGGTGGCCTTGGGGTCGGCCTTCAGCGCCGAGACCACGTCCACCCAGTCCAGCGCATGCAGGTGGTAGAAGTGCATAACGTGGTCGTGCACATGCTGCGCGGCGATCATCAGGTTGCGTATCAGCTGCGCATTGGCCGGAATCTGCCACTGCAGCGCGTCCTCCACGCTGCGCACCGAGGCCAGGCCGTGCACCAGGGTGCACACGCCGCAGATGCGCTGCGCAAAGGCCCAGGCCTCGCGCGGGTCGCGGCCCTTGAGGATGATTTCCAGGCCACGCACCATGGTGCCTGAACTCCAGGCGCCGGTGATGCGGCCATCGTCGGCCCGCTCGGCCTCGATGCGCAAGTGGCCTTCGATGCGGGTGATGGGGTCGACAACGATTCGTTTGTTCATGTTCAGTCCACCATGTTGTCAGCCACCAGCTCGAGCAGGCTTTCGGTCTTCTTGTCCCACTTGAAGTGCTTGGCGCCCTGCTCCAGCGTGATGCGGCACTGGCCGCAGCTGGTGACAAAACGCTTGGCGCCGGTGGCTTCCACCTGGGCCTGCTTCATCGCGAACACCTTGTGGCGCAAAGGCGTGGAGCGCACATTGCTCACCACGCCGCCACCGCCGCCGCAGCAAAAGCCTGCCACGCCGGCATCCTTCAGCTCATGCAGGTCGAAGCCCAAGGCCGCCAGCACCCGGCGCGCCGCGGCTTCCAGCCCGCCGCGCCGCACGATCTGGCAGGGGTCGTGGAAGGTGGCGGTGTCGCCGATCTGGTTCAGCCTGATCTGGCCGGATGCGATGACCTCGTCCAGGAACTCGGTCATGTGGATGATGCGCACCGGCAGCGCGGCGCCGTACCACTTGGCCGCTTCCCAGCGCGCGGCGCCATAGGCATGGCCGCATTCGGGCAGCAGCACCGTCTTGGCACCGATCTTCACCGCGGTGTCGATCAGTGCGCGCGTCAGCCGTTCCTGCAGCTGCAGGTCACCGTTGTTGAAACCGATGTTGCTGGCGTCGAAGCCGCCCTGGTGCATGGTCCACTTGGCGCCGATCTTGTTCAGGATGCGGGCGCAGTCGGCCAGGGCCTTGGTGTGGTCGCCCAGTTCCGCCGGCGCGGCCGTGACCAGGATGTCGGCCTGTTCCAGGTCGCAGGGGATGGGCACGCCGTGTTCAGCGCTCACCTCGGCCAGGATGTCGGGCAGGTCCTCGGCCGGCGTGGCGGGGCTGCCCCATTGGCGCGCGGTGCGGTCCATCAGCGCCAGGCGCTCGGGGATGAGCCCGGCCTTGAACATGCCATGGCGCGCTTCCTTCACCAACTCGGCAATGTCGATGCCCATGGGGCAGACCAGGGTGCAGCGGCCGCACATGGTGCAGCTGTCGTAGATCAGTTCCTGCCACTGCTGCAGTTCGGCCACGCTGGGCGCCTTCACCAGGCCCAGGGTGCGCAGCAGGGGCGCCAGCGGCGACGCCTCGCGGAAGTAGGCGCGGCGGAACAGTTCCAGCTTGTGCGCCGGGGTGTACTTGGCCTCGCCCGTGGCCAGGTGGAAGTGGCAGGCCTGGGCGCACAGGCCGCAGTGCACGCAGGCTTCCATGTGCAGCGCGGCGGTGACGCCGAACTCGCGCACGAAGCTGCGCATGGCGGCGTTCACGCGGTCGGCGTCGCTGCGATCGCCCTGCTGGTCGAAACCGGGCTTGGCGGCAGCCGGGGCAGCGCCCACGGGCTTGGCAACGGTGGGTGCGTTCATGCGTTCACTCCCCGGTGGCTGAAGCGCATGCCGGTGGCGCCGCGCGCAAAGGCGAAGAGCACGGCGTGCATCAGCTTGCCGAATGGAAACCAGATCAGCAGCGCGGCGATCGACAGGATGTGCAGCGCCAGCAGCGTCTCGTAGCGCGCGCCCAGGTGGCTGGACGCCATCAGCCCGGTGGCCACCGGCAGCGCGGTGAGCAACCAGCTGAGGTAGTCGCCCGCGTCCGACAGCAACTGCAACACCGGGTGCGTGAGCCGCCGCGCCAGCGCCGCGAACAGCGAGGCCAGCGTGATGACGCCGACGCCATAGACCACGCCGCTGGGCAGTGCGGGCCAGTGCAGGCCCAGCAGGTTGCGGATGAACAGGATGTGCGGCGCCAGGCCGAACACCACCACCGCCAGGCCCAGGTGGAACACATAGCCGTTGACGGTGGAAAACAGCGTGCTGCGGCCGAATTCAGGCCGCGGCCACATGCGGCGCACGATGGTGCGCAGTGCCCCCACCAGCGGCGCGGGTGCGCCTTCGCGAGCCAGCGACAGGTCGCCCACACGCGGCAGCGACAGGATGCCCACCAGGCGCCACAAGGTGCCGGCCACGAACACCACCAGCGCCACCTTCAGGGCCACGCCGCGCGCAAAGTCCAGCAGTTCCATGGTCAACCCTCCTGCTTCTGGCCGGCCACGGCGGCCTGGGATTCAAGCTGTTCGTCGGCCCGCCGGTGGGCGGCCTGGCGCTGCCGCGCCAGCGCCGCACTGGCCAGGCCCAGCGCCGCCCCGCCCGCCGCGGCAATGGGGATGACCCGCTTCAAGCTTTCGGTGTGCGCGGGCAGCGGCTTGTACAAGCCGCCGCGGTCCCAGAAGGCGGGCTCGCTGCAGCCGATGCAGCCATGCCCCGACTGGATGGGGAAGGACACGCCGCCGTTCCACTTCAGGTTGGCGCAGGCGTTGTAGGTGACCGGGCCTTTGCAGCCCAGTTCATACAGGCACCAACCCTGGCGCGCACCCTCGTCGTCGAAGCTGTGGGCAAACAGGCCGCGGTCGTAGAAGGGCCGGCGGTAGCAGCGGTCGTGGATGGTTTCGCCGAAGAAGGCCTTGGGCCGGTTCAGGTGGTCCAGTTCGGGCAGGCTGCCGAAGGACAGGAAATGCGCGATGGTGCCGGCCATGGCCTGCGGCATGGGTGGGCAACCGGGGATGTTGATGACCGGCTTGCCGGTGACCAGCGTGGAGATGGCCACCGCCCCGGTGGGGTTGGGCCGCGCCATCGGCAGGCCGCCGAAGGCCGCACAGGTGCCCACCGCGATGACGGCGGCCGCATGTTCCACCGTCTCGGCCAGCATGGCCTGGTTGGTCTGGCCGGCGATCACCGAGTAGATGGCGCCTTCGCCCACCGGCACCGAGCCGTCCACCACCACGATGTACTTGCCCTTGTTGTCCTGGATGGACTGGCGGCGGGCTGCTTCGGCGGCTTCGCCGCTGGCGGCCTGCAGGGTGTGGTGGTAGTCCAGCGAGATGAAGTCGAAGATCAGGTCTTCGAGGCTGGGGCTGGCGGTGCGCGTGAAGCTCTCGGTGCAGCCGGTGCATTCCTGGAACGACAGCCAGATCACGGCCTGGCGCCGCGCCCGGGCCAGGCCGGTGGCCATGGCGGCTGCCGCGTGGGGCGGCAAGGCCAGCGCCGACGCCATGGTGGCGGCGAACTTCAGCAGGCTGCGCCGCGACACGCCACGCTGGCGCAGCAGTTCGCCCAGCAACAGGGGTTCAGACATGGTGGGTTTCCTCCAAGATCGGGCGAACTTCTTCCTGCCAGCGGCGCGCCTGCGCCAGCACGGCGTCGCACAAGGCCGGCAATGCGGCCTGCACCGCGGCGCTGAGCCCCAGCGCCATGTGCACCTGATCAGCTTGCACCGCCACCAGTGCGCGCCGTGCCGGCAGCGCATCGCGCAGCGCGGCGGCGCCCATCAGATCGGCCAGCGCCACCTCGTGGGCGTTGTTCTTTCGCCCCTGCAACAGGGCATCCATGGCGGCACCTTCGTACACCTGCACGGCGCCAGGTGTGGCGCCCATGCGCGCCGCGTCCACTGCAATCAGCGCAGCGGCGTCTTCGATCAGGGGCAGCAGGGCCAGTCCCACGGTGCCACCGTCCACGAAGCGCAGACCGACATCGGTGCCCACCGCTGCTTTCAGGCGATCCAGGACCATGGGGCCTACGGCATCGTCACCCAGCAGGCGGTTGCCCAGGCCCAACACGAGCATTCGGCGCGGCAATGTCATCTCGTCTCCTCCAGATGCGGCTTGGAACTCGGGTCGGTCCCTATACCCCATACGGTATGTTAGACATTAGGCTTGAGCCCCGAATCGGGAATTGATCTGCGTCACTGAAGACAAGCGGCCGACGCCTATCCTGCGCATCGCCGAGCACGCGATGGCCCGGTTCATCGTCACCCAAGGAAAAACGCTCCATGTGTCTGGCCGTGCCCATGCAGGTGCTGGAAGTCAACGGGCTGATCGCCCGCTGCAGCGCGCTGGGCGAACTGCGCGATCTGAACCTGGTGCTGCTGATGCACGAGGACATCCGCCCCGGCGACCACCTGGTGGCCCACCGCGGCCAGGCGCTTCGGCGCGTGTCAGCGCAGGAAGCGGCTGAATCGCTGGCGCTGTTCGAACAGATGCTGGTCGCCCCCGCCACCGCCCTGGAGCAGCCCTGATGCCTGGCGCAGCGCTGGTGCAGAACCATGGCGCCGCGACCACCCAGGTTCTGGGCGCCTTGGCCGCCGGCCTGGCCGGCACCGAGGACCTGAACGACCTGCTGCGCGACTTCCTGCGCACCGTCATGGACATGGTGCAGGCCCAGGCCGGCGCCGTGCGGGTGCTGGACCCGCAGGGACGCATGCAGTTGGTGGGCCAGCTGGGCTTGCCCGACGCGGTGCTGCAGGCCGAGCGGGTGGTGAACCCGGACTGCGGCGTGTGCGGTGCCGCCACCTTGTCCGACCAGCCCTTGTGGAGCGGCGACCTGGCGGCCTGCACGCGCCGCAATGACGACCCCTTCTTCGGCGGCACCTGCCGCCATGTGCTGGCCGTGCCCCTGCAGCACCGCAGCCGGGTGCTGGGCGTGTACAGCCTGTTCATGGCCAGCGACACGCGGCCCGAGGCGGCGGTGCTGGCGCTGTTGAAGTCGGTGGGGGAGCTGCTGGGGCTGGCACTGGAAAAAGCCCGGCTGGAACGCGAACAGTTGCAGGCCGTGCTGCAGGAAGAACGCCGCAACATCGCGGCCGAGGTGCACGACTCGGTGGCCCAGTCGCTGGCGTTCGTGAAGATGCGCCTGCCGCTGCTGCACGACGCCATGCTGGCGCACGACGATGGCCGCGCGCAGCAGTATTGGGAAGACATCCGCGGCACCGTGGGCCAGGCGCACACCAGCCTGCGACAGATCCTGACCGACTTCCGCACCCCGTCCGATCCCCAGGGCTTCATGCATGCCGTGCGCGCCCTGACCCAGGACTTCGAACGCCGCACCGGCATCGTCTTCGAGCTGACCTGCCCCGCGCTGGAGCCGCCGCTGTCGCCCACCCAGCAGGCCCAGGCCTTCCAGGTGGTGCAGGAGGCCCTGGCCAACACGGTGCGCCATGCCGGCGCCCGCCACGCCTGGCTGGGGGTGTCCTGGTCCGACGGCCACGCGCAGATGCGGGTGGAAGACGACGGCGCCGGGCTGGACACAGCGCACCCCGAACGTGGCGGCACCCATTACGGCATTGACATCATGAAGGCCCGCGCGCAGCGCCTGGGCGGGCGCCTGACGCTGGAGCCGCGTGACGGGGGTGGCACCCGGGTGGAACTGGTGTTTCCGCTGCAGCCCGGTGCAGCCACCGAGGACCGGCCGTGAACGACGACAGCCCCGAGGTTCGCATCGTCATGGTGGACGACCATGCGCTGTGCCGCAACGGCCTGACCGATCTCATCGCCCACCGCAGCCGCATGCGGGTGGTGGCTTCCACCGGCGACCCCGGCCAGGCTCTGGGCCTGGTGCAGGCCCACCAACCCGACCTGCTGGTGCTGGACCTGCGCATGCCGGCCAGCGACGGCCTGGTGTTGCTGCGGCACTTGCGCGCCGAGGGCGTGACCGCGCCCGCCGTCATCCTGACCATGAGCGACGCCCAGGACGACCTGGCCGGCGCACTGCGTGCCGGCGTGCGCGGCTACCTGCTCAAGGACATGGAGCCCGAGGACGTGCTGGCCTCGCTGGCGCGCGCCGCGCGCGGCGAACTGGTGGTGGCGCCGGCCATGACCCTGAAGCTGGCCCAGATGCTGCAGCAAGGCCCGGGCGGCGCCGACAAGCCCGACCTGATTGCCAGCCTGACCGAGCGCGAACGCCAGATCCTGCAGCACCTGTCGCGCGGCGAAAGCAACAAGACCATCGCCCGGGCGCTGGACATCAGCCACGACACGGTGAAGCTGCACGTGCGCCACATCCTGTCCAAGCTGAACCTGAGTTCGCGGGTGGAAGCCGCGGTCTACGCCGTCGAGCACCGCGCCGGCGCGGCACCGGGCAACATCACCGACTTGCCCCCTCGCCATCGCGGCGGCAACTGATCAGGCGCCGCCGCAAGCGGCCGTCGCAGTGGCCAGGGCCTGGTTCTCGCGCGTGAACCAGTCCAGCTGAGGGCGCAGCGACACCACGGTGCCCACGATGGTGAGGCAGGGCGACACCAGGCCGACTGCGGCCACCCGCTGCGGCAGGTCGGCCAGCGTGGCACTCACCACGCGCTGGTCGGCGGTGCTGCCTTGCTGCACCACCGCCACCGGGTGATCGGCCGGCAAACCGTGGCGCTGGAGTTGCACGCAGATGTGGGCCAGGGCGCCCAGGCCCATGTAGATGACCACCGTCTGCTTCGGGCGGGCCAGCGCCGGCCAGTCCAGGTCGGCGCTGCCGTTCTTCAGGTGGCCGGTGACGAACAGGCAGGTCTGGGCATGGTCGCGGTGGGTCAGCGGGATGCCGGCATAAGCCGCCACGCCGCAAGCGGCGGTGATGCCGGGCACCACCTCGAAGTCAACGCCCGCATCGGCCAGTTCCTGGGCCTCTTCGCCGCCGCGGCCGAAGACATAGGGGTCCCCGCCCTTCAGGCGCACCACCCGCTTGCCTTCAAGCGCCAGGCGCACCAGCAGGGCGTTGATGTCGGGCTGAGGCATGCTGTGCTGGCGGCTGCGCTTGCCGGCGTAGATGCGCTGCACGCCGGGGGGCACGAAGTCCATCACCTCGGGCGCCACCAGTTGGTCGTACACCACCACGTCGGCCTCGCGCAGCAGGCGCAGCGCGCGCAGGGTCAGCAGTTCGGGGTCGCCTGGTCCGGCGCCCACCAGGGCCACGCGGCCAGGGCCACCGGTTTCGTGGCTCGCCAAGCTGTCCATCCAGAGATTGGCATCGACGACCGAATTCATGGGCTGTGTCTCCGGGTCTTGGGGTTCATGCGGCCAGCGCCACTGGCGCTGGGCTGTGCCGTGCGTCAGCGCAACGACGCACGAAAGAAAGAAACGGGCTCACCCAGTTCGCCCCCGCGCCGTCCCGCAGGTGGGCATAACTGGCCAGCAGGTTGTGCACGCGCAACCCGTCGTGCTGGCCGGTGATGCCGTGACCGCGCTGCACGCGGTAGGCAAAGCGCGCATCCGTGGGCAGGTTCTCCAGGCTGGAGTGGTGGAACTCGTGGCCGCGCAGCGCCGTGGCCGGGCGGCCCCAGGGGCAGTCGGGCGTGGTTTCCAGGTGCACATAGCCTCGGCCAACCGGGCGCGAATGCATCACCACATCGCCCGGTATGGCGCCCACCATCTCGGCGCAGCGCGTGCCCCAGCGCAGGCTGCGCGCCAGCAGCATCAGGCCGCCGCATTCGGCATGCACCGGCAGCCCGGCTTCGATGGCCTGGCGCAGCGCGGCGCGCAGCGGCCGGTTGGCTTCCAGCTCGGCCATGTACACCTCGGGGAAACCGCCACCGATGAACAGGCCGTCCAGGGCCGGCAGCGTGCGGTCGGCCAGCATGTCGATGGGGACCAAGGTGGCGCCGTGGGCCTGCAGCGCCGCCAGGTCGTCGGGGTAGTAAAAGCCGAAGGCAGCGCCGCGGGCGATGCCGATGCGCAGGCCCGCACCCGAACGTGACACCTGGGCCCCTGGCGCTGGCGCGTCGGGCAAGGGCGGCGCGGCTTGGGCCAGGGCCAGCACGGCCTCCAGGTCCACCGCGGCGGCCACCGCCTGCGCCAGCGCGGCCACGCGCTGGCCGGGTTCATCGAATTCGCTGTCCGGGGTCAGGCCCAGGTGGCGCTCGGGCAGGGCCAGGCGCAGGTCGCGTGGCAAGGCACCGAGCACCGGCACATCGGTGTAGTGCTCGATCACGGCACGCAGCTTGCCTTCGTGGCGCGGGCCTCCCACCTGGTTCAGCACCACGCCGGCGATGTGCACGCCGCGGTCGAAGGCCTGGAAGCCCAGGATCAGCGGCGCGATGCCACGCGTCATGCCGCGCGCGTCCAGCACCAGCAGCACCGGCAGGCCCAAGGTCTTGGCCAGCGCGGCGTTGCAATTGCTGCCGTCCAATGCCATGCCGTCGTGCAGGCCCTTGTTGCCTTCCACCAGCGCGATGCTGGCGCCCTGCCCTTGCCGCTCCAGCATGGCGGCCATTTCGGCGTCACTGCTGAGGTAAGGGTCCAGGTTGAAGCAGGGCCGACCGGCGGCGCGCGCCAGCCACATGGGGTCGATGTAGTCGGGGCCCTTCTTGAAGGGCTGCACCACCTGGCCGCGCGCGGCCAGCGCTGCGGCCAGGCCGATGGACACGGTGGTCTTGCCCGACGACTTGTGCGCCGCCGACACCATCAAGCGCGGCAGCTTCATCCCTGGGCCTCCCCAACCGGAAAGTCGTCCTGCGGCATGAAGTTCAGCACCCGCACGCCCACGGTGGTCAGCACAAAGGCGGCCCCCAGGCCGCCCAGGCCCAACAGCCATTCGGGCAGGCTGGGACGGTAGTCGGCCACCGCGCCGTCACCGAAGCTGCTGCTGACCCCATGGCCGGGAAAGATGTCCAGCGGGAAGGCCTGGCCGCCGATGATGAACACATACAGCCAGGCGAAAGCGCCGGTCACCACCATCAGCGAGGCCATCAAGGTGTGCACCGGCCCGCCCAGGCGCGGGTGGAACAGCAGCAGCAGCGGCGCCAACGCGCCCCAGCCCACATAACCCACCCAGAACAGCCAGGCAAAAGCGCCGCCGCCGCCCCGGCCCAGCAGGATGAAGGCCTCGAAGGCCTGGCCGCGCGCCCAGTAGGCGTTGGTGACATGCACCACCGCCACCAGGTACAGCGCGGCGGCGATGAACACCCCCAGCAGCCGCGCCATGCGGCGCTGCACGGCCGGCGGCAGTTGCAGGTCGTTCCAGGCGTACATGCTGGACTGCGCCAGCAGGAACACCGCCAGCCCCCAGCCGAAGCTCAGCACGATGAACAGGGGCGCCAGCAGCGCCGACTGGTAGGCCGGGCGCGCCACCAGGAAGCCGAAGATGGAGCCGGTGCCCGTGGTGAGCACGAAACGCCACACCAGGGCCGCCAGCCCAGCCGTCTTGGCGTGGACATTCAGGCGCCGCTCGAACATCGTCCACAGGTACAGGGCCACGATGGCGCCCATGCCCGAGTACAGGAACACGTTCCAGGCGAACACCGAGCGGAAGTTGTAGTGGGTGGCGGCCACGATCACCCGGTCCGGCCGGCCCAGGTCCAGCATCAGCACCATCAGGCCACCGGCCAGCAGGGCCAGGCACAGCAGGCCCGACAGCGGCGCGCGCGGCTTGTACAGCTTCTGCCCGAACACGCTGCCGATGGACGCCACGTTCAGCACGCCCGAAGCGGCCACGATCATGAAGATGGCGAACACATGCGGCAGGCCCCAGACCACCTGGTTGTCCATGCCGGTGACAATGTGCCCGTGCACCTCCATGTAGTGCGCCGCCCCCAGGCCGATGGCCACCGCCAGCGCGCCCGCGCTCAGCAGCAGCCAGAAATTGCGGGAATCCAGTGCGGGTTTCATGGTTCACAGGCCCTGGTAACGCACGCCCGGGTCCAGCAACAGGTCAGCGCGCAGTTGCAGCGAAGCCACCTCGCGCACCCCGCGTGAAATCTCGCTGTCGGGGTCGTTCAGGTTGCCGAAGAGGATGGCGCCGTGCCCGGCCGCGCTGCAGGCCTGGGCACAGGCCGTGTTGCCTTCGCCTGCGTCCAGCTTGTGCACGCACAGGGTGCAGCCCTCCACGCAGCCCTTGCCACGCGGCACGTCGGCCTTCTGGTCGGACAGCGGCTCGTGCACGAAGCTGCGTGCCTTGTAGGGGCAGGCCATCACGCAGTAGCGGCAGCCGATGCAACTGTGCCGGTCCACCAGCACGATGCCGTCGGCGCGCTTGAAGGACGCCCCGGTGGGGCACACGTCCACGCAGGGCGGCTCGGCACAGTGCTGGCACATCACCGGCACGCTGGCAGCGCGGCCGGTCTTGACCTCCTTGATCTGCACCTTGCGGATCCACTGCGCCGAGGTCGGGCTGGGCTTCGGGTCCAGGCCGTTTTCGCTGTTGCAGGCGTCCACGCAGGCGGTGCAGCCCTCGGCGCATTTCGTGGTGTCGATCAGCAGGCCCCAGCGCACCTGGGGATTGGCACCCGTGCCCGTGGCGGCCGGCGCGGCTGCCTGGGCCACCTCGATCAGGCGGATGCCCGGGGCCAGCACCACCCCCCCCACGGCGGCGGCCGCGATGCCCAGGAAGGCGCGCCGTTGCGTCATGGCCGCCGCGCCAGCTTGGCAGGCTGCGTCGAATGGCATTCGAAGCAGTCGATCTGCACCGCCGCGTAGCTGTGGCAGCTGACGCAGAAGTTCGTGGGTGCCTTGGCCACGCTGGCCGTCACCGGGCTGGCGTGGCAGGCGATGCAGGCCTTCAGGCTGGCCTTGGCGCCGCGGATGCCGCCACGCACCGTGTCGTCGCGCTGATGCTTCAGCAGGCGCGGGTGGTCGCGCCGCATGGTGGCGGGGTCGGCCACGCATTGGGTGCCGGCCCGGGCCTTCTCGATGAGGGGCAGGGGCGCCGCCGCCAAGCTAAAAGCTCCCAGCAAGCCCAGGCCAGCGAACAGGACCCCAGAACGCCTCGAACTCAGCCAAGCCAACGCCGCGGAGCCGGCCTCGCCGGGCCGCTGGCGTTGCCCCCCCGGGGGGGAGGCGCCGAAGGCGCTCCGGGGGGGGGCCATCATTCACCGAGGCCCATCTGGATGTAGCCGGTGGGGCAGACATCGCTGCAGATGTGGCAGCCGATGCACTTGTTGTAGTCGGTATCCACGTAGCGGCCGGTGGTGCTCTGGGCCTTTTTCACCTTGAACACCGCCGTCTGCGGGCAATAGACCACGCAGTTGTCGCACTCGAAGCACAGGCCGCAGCTCATGCAGCGCTTGGCCTCGGCCTGGGCCTGGGCCTCCAGCAGTGGCAGAAGCCGTTCCTGGAAGTTGTTCAGCGCTTCGTCGGCACTGAGCGACACCACCCGGCGCTTGATGCGGTCGGTGTGGTTGAAATGGCCCAGGAACAGGTCCTTGTGCGGGATGACGTAGCGGTCGGATCGGTTGTCGAAATTGTGGATGGCGCCGGTGGACTTGTCGGTGCCGTGCAGCGGGGCGGTGATCTCGGTCAGCGGCAGGCCTTTTTCCACCAGCTTGCGGCGGATGTCCCAGGTGTGCACATCGATCTTCGGGCGCTTCTCCAGCGCGTCGCCGGACAGCAGGCGGTGGATGCCGTCGGCCGCGATGGCGCCTTGGCCGATGGCGGTGGTGAGCAGGTGCGGGCGGATCACGTCGCCGCCGCAGAACACGCCGGCCTGGCCCTGCACCTGGTAGTTCTTGTCCGACGCCAAGGCACCGCGGCCGTTGTTCAAGACCTCCAGGCCGGTGAAGTCCACCGCCTGGCCGATGGCCGACACGATCAGGTCGGCCGGGATGTCTTCTTCCGAACCCTCGACGTTCTTGATCTCCAGCTTGCCGCCCACCAGCCTGGCCTCGCAGCGCACCACACGCAGCGCAACAGCCCGCCCGCTGGCGTCCTTGAGCACCGCCACCGGCGCCAGGCCGCCGCGGATGGTGATGCCCTCGGACAACGCGTGCTCCACCTCGTGCTTGCTGGCCTGCATCTTTTCCATCGCGAAGACCGAGGTCAGCGTCACCTCGGCACCCTGGCGTTTGGACAACAGCGCCGCGTCGTGCGCCGCAAAACCCGCACCACCAGCGATCGACAGTTCAGGCCGGTCGCTGTCATGCACCTGGTCGATGTGGCCCAGGCGGCGCGACACGGTGGCCACGTCGATGGAGGTGTCGCCCCCACCCACCACCACCACCCGCTTGCCCACGTGCTGCAGGCGCCCGTCGTTGAAGGCCTTCAGGAAGGCCGTGGCAGTGACCACGTTGGGCGCGTCGGCCCCGTCCACCGGCAGCGGCCGACCGCTTTGCGCGCCCAGGCCCAGGAACACGGCGTCGAAATCGGCGCGGATCTGCGCCAGCGAAATGTCGGTGCCGATGCGCACGCCGGTGCGTGCGGTGACGCCCAGGTCCAGGATGCGCTGGATCTCGGCGTCCAGCACTGGCCGCGGGGTGCGGAAACCCGGGATGCCGTAGCGCATCATGCCGCCCAGTTCGGCGCGTTCGTCGAACAGGGTCACGGCATGGCCCTTGCGCGCCAGTTGGTAGGCCGCGGACAGGCCGGCCGGCCCGCCACCAATCACCGCCACCTTCTTGCCGGTTGGAGCCTCAGGCTGGGGGAAGGCCAGCTGGTGTTCGATGGCCCATTCGCCCAGGAAGTGCTCCACCGAGTTGATGCCGACGAAGTCTTCCACCTGGTTGCGGTTGCAGCCGCTTTCACACGGCGCGGGGCACACCCGGCCCATCACGCTGGGCAGCGGGTTGGCTTCGGTCAGGCGGCGCCAGGCGTATTCCTGCCAAGGCATGCCCGCGGGCGGCTTCTCGATGCCACGCACGATGTTGAGGTAGCCGCGGATGTCCTCGCCCGAGGGGCAACTGCCCTGGCAGGGCGGCGTGCTCTGCACGTAGGTGGGGCATTTGTGCGAGTGGTCGGCGTCAAAGATCTCCTTCTGCCAGGCCAGGGGCTTGGCGTCCCCGTCCTTGTAGCGGCGGAAGGTCAGCGGCTTGGATTCACCGGAAGTGGATTGGCTGGACATGGCGTTGCGTCCTGTGCAAGAAAAGGAGGTGAGCGCGGCGTTGGAGCGCTGCGCTCACTTGTCAACCAGGCGCACGATGCCCAGCGCCTTGAGCACGTACTTCTCATAGACCGGCTCCGAGCTGCCGTTCTTCATCTTGCTCATGAAGTACTTCTCGAAGGCCACCTTGGCCAGGTGCACCCACTTGCCCTTCTTGAACCAGTTCACGTTGCGCGGCGGAATCTGCGGCAGGGCCACGAAGGCCGCGCCGGTGTCGCCCATGTCGGCCAGGCAGATGGCGTTCCAGGTGGCCTTGGCGTCCGCCGGCTGCCCCGTGAGGTCGGCCGCGATGTTGTGCACGATGGCGCTGACCATGGTTTCGATCATGTAGCCGGTCTTGGGTGCACCGGTGGGCACGGGCGTCACCTCCACCGGCGGGATGGCTACGCACACGCCGGCGGAGAAGATGTTGCGGTACTTCTTGCTGCGCTGGTGCTCATCGATCAGCACGAAGCCGCGCGGATTGCACAGCCCTTCCACGGCCGCCACCGGCGCCACCCCCTTGAAGGCGGGCAGCATCATGGCCATCTTGAAGGGCACCTCGTGCTCCTTCACCGCGTTGCCGTGGTCGTCCAGCTGGGTGCAGAACAGCTTGCCGGCTTCCACCTTGGTGGTCTTGGCGTTGGTGATCCACTTCATGTCGTGGCCCCGCAGCTCGCTTTCCAGCATGCTCTTGCTGTCGCCCACGCCGCCCAGGCCCAGGTGGCCGATGTAGGGCTCGCTGGTCACGAAGGTGATGGGCACCTTGTGGCGCAGCTTGCGGCGGCGCAGGTCGGTGTCCAGGATCATCGCGAATTCATAGGCCGGGCCGAAGCAGCTGGCCAGGGGCATGGCCCCGATGACCACCGGGCCGGGGTTTTTCAGGAATTCTTCGTACTCGGCCCAGAAGGCCAGCGCGTGGTCGACGCTGCACACCGAATGGGTGTGGCCACCACCGCCGCTGGACAGCGGGCCGGCGCCGGGCACCTCGTCGAAGCTGAGCCTGGGGCCGGTGGTGATGACCAGGTAGTCGTACTTCAAGCTGTCGCCGCCGTCCAGTTGCAGTTGGTTGGCTTCGGCGTCGATGCGGGTCACCGCCTTGGCGATGAAGTTGATGCCCTTTCGCTGCAGCAGCGGGCCGATGGAAAGCACCACCTCCTCGCGCTTGCGCCAGCCCACCGCCACCCAGGGGTTGGACGGCACGAACTGGAAGTAGTCCACCGCGCTGACCACGGTGACCTGGTGTTCCTTGCCCAGCGCGGCGCGCATTTCATAGGCCGCGGGCATGCCGCCGATGCCGGCACCCATGATCACGATGTGGGCCATGTTTTGTCTCCTGTTGTGTGTGTTGGTCTGCTTGCTGGGGTGGCTACCGGGGCTCACCCAGACGGATGGCCTTGCTGACAAGCTGATGGACACCGCCCACCATGCCCATGTCGAAGCCGTAGTACGGCAGCACCTTGCTGAACTGCGCCTTGCAGATGGCGCAGATGGTGGCCATGAAGTTCACGCCGTGCTGGTCGGCCACAGCCTTCAGCGCTTCCATGCGCGGCAGCGCGCCCTTCACCCGCAACTCCAGCAGGTCGTCGGTGAGCAGGCCGCCACCGCCACCGCAGCAGAAGGTGGCTTCGTGCGTGGTGGCCGGCGCCATCTCGTGAAAGCGGTTGGCCACCGCCTTGATGATGTGGCGCGGAATGCTGAACTGCCCGCCCGCTTCGTCACCCATGCGCGAGCCGCGCGCCACGTTGCAGCTGTCGTGGAAGGTGACGATGCGGTCGTCGTTCTTTTCCTTGTCGAACTTCAGGGCGCCTTGCTGAATGAGGTCCCAGGTCAGTTCGCAGATGTGCGTGGGCTGCTTGTAGCGCGCATCGAGCTGGCTTTGCAGCTGGATGGCGAAGGGGTCCTTCCCGCCAGCGCCAATGCCCACCAGCGTGTTCCAGAAGCTGTAGGCCACCCGCCAGGCATGGCCGCATTCGCCCACCACGATGCGCTTCACGCCCAGTTCCAGCGCGGCCTCGCGGATGCGCAGCGCAACCTTGCGCAACTGCTCGTAGTTGCCGATGAACATGCCGAAATTGCCGGCCTCGCTGGCCTTGCTGGACAGGGTCCAGCGGATGCCGGCGGCGTGGAAGACCTTGCCGTAGCCGATCAGGCTTTCCACGTGCGGCTCGGCAAAGAAGTCGGCGCTGGGCGTGACCAGCAGCACCTCGGCGCCCTTCACGTCCAGCGGGTAGCGCACGTCCACGCCCGTTTCGGCCTTGACGTCTTCTTCCAGGCCCAGCAGGGTGTCTTCCAGCGCCGGCCCGGGCAGGCCCAGGTTGTTGCCGATGCGGTGGACCTTGCCGATGATTTCATTGCTGTACTTCTGGCCCAGGCCCACCGAGTCCATGATCTCGCGCGCGGCCATGGTGACTTCGGCGGTGTCGATGCCGTAGGGGCAAAACACGCTGCAGCGGCGGCATTCGCTGCATTGGTTGTAGTAGCTCCACCATTGGTCGAACACCTCTTTGGTCAGGTCCACCGCGCCCACCAGCTTGGGGAAGTGCTTGCCGGCAAAGGTGAAGTGGCGGCGGTAAACGCCGCGCATCAGGTCCTGGCGCGCCACCGGCATGTTCTTGGGGTCGCCGGTGCCCAGGAAGTAGTGGCACTTGTCGCTGCAGGCGCCGCAGTGCACGCAGGCGTCCATGTACACCTGCAGGCTGCGGTACTTGCCCAGCAGTTCGCCCATCTTGGCGATGGCGCGGCCTTCCCAGCCTTCGGCCAGTTCACCGGGGAAGCCGATGTTGCTCTGGATGGCAGCCGACGCCACGAAGGGCTTGCTGTGCGCCATGGCACCTTCGGCCACCAGCGGGATCACCGGGTAGGGGCCGATGGTGGGGACGGCGAACTTGGCGGTGGCCATGGCGGGTTGGGGGCGACTTACTTGTCGAGGGCGGCCGCCCAGCGGGCCTGGTGCCGTGCTTCGCGCGGGTTGTCCACCTGGTTGCGCGTGGGGCTGAAGAACAGGCCCGGTGCGTGCAGCAGCTTGCTGATCGGGAACACCGCCATCAGCAGCGCCACCAGCGCCAGGTGCAGCAAGAGCAGCGGGTCGGTGGGCAGGGGCTGGATGTCCAGCCGCACCAGGCCCAGCATGAAGGCCTTCAGCGCCACGATGTCGGTGGGCGCCACGAAGCGCATGCCCAGCCCGGTCAGGCCGATGCTGATGAGCAGCGCCAGGTGCAGGTGGTCCGACGGCGTGGAGATGTAGCGCACCCGGTCCACCAGGAAACGCCGAGCCCAAAGCCCGGCCAGGCCCGCCACCATGGCAAAGCCGGCGTAGATGCCAAAGGGCTGGATGAAGACGATCACGTCGGCCACCGGCTGCTGGACGTAGCGCACATGGCGCAGCAGCACCAGCAGCAAGGCCGCATGGAACATCCAGCCGAAGCCCCAGGTCCATTTGCTGGCCTTGAACAGGCTCTCGAAAAAGGCCACCTCGCGCGCCAGGCGCAACACCACGCCGGGCGCCGTGGTGGGCGCCGGGGTGGTGGGAATGAGCAGCGGCGCTGGCACGCGCCAGTAGCGCCCGAGCTTCAGGCCGACGCCCACGACAAGCATCGCCGTGGCCGCGTAGAACACCGCGGCGTAGAGGACGGACAGCGCGGACATGGCCGGTGGGTGCGTGGCGTGGCGCGCGCTGCAGGCCGGGTCAGACGCAGCCGGTGGGCTTGGGCAGGCCGGCGATCTTGCAGGCCTGCTTGGCCGGGCCGTAGGGGAACAGTTCGTACAGGTACTTGCTGTTGCCCTTTTCTTCGCCCAGTTGCTTGCCGATGGCCTTGGTGAGCACGCGCACCGCGGGCGCGATCTGGTACTCGTTGTAGTAGTCGCGCAGGAAGTTCACCACCTCCCAGTGGCTGGGCGTCATGTCGACGTTTTCACCCTGGGCGATGACCTTGGCGATGTCCTCGTTCCACTCCGCCAGGTTCACGAGGTAGCCTTCTTCGTCGGTTTCGAAACTCTGGCCGTTCACTTCAATGGGCATGGACTTCTCCTGGGAATTCAGAGCCAGCTCTGGCTCGTGGCATGTTCGGCGACGAGGTCAACGAAGCCGGCGTAGTCGATCAGGGTGATGCCCGGGGCCGCCCGGTCCGACAGGCCACGGGCCTTCAGGTCCGGCGCCAGGGCATACACCTTCAGGCGCTGGGTGGCCTGCACCAGGACCGACCCGATGGCGGCGTAGACACCGTCTTCGATCAGCAACAGGGCCTGCCCATCCTGGGCGACCCGCAGGCAACTGGCCAGCGACGTGCGCTCGGCCGGGCTCTTGTTCACGATGTGCAGCATGGTGGTTCCTTCAGAAGCTGAGCACCACGTCCTGCTCGGCCATCAGGGCGCCCACTTCGGCAGAGGACAGCAGCTTCACGTCCACCAGCAGGTCGTCTTCGCTCAGGCCCCGGGCCTGCAGCGATTCGCGCTCGACATAAAGCTTTTCCACGTCGTAGCCGTCCAGCGCACGGTAGGTCTTGCTGTGGTTCTTGATGCCGATACCGGCCGTGTCCTGGCCTTTCATCAGCTCATAGACACCGTCGTCCATGAACACCAGGCTCACGTCCTGGTCGAAGGTGGCGGCGATCAGCACCACCTCCAGGCTTTCCAGCGCGTAGATGGTGCCGTAGGGGGCCTTGCGGTTGAGGAACATGAATTTCTTCATCTCAATCCCCGAAGGTCACGGTGCGGTCGCTCTTGATGCCACCGTCCACCAACTGTCCCAGCCCTGAAATGCGGAAACCCGGCGCCAGCACCTCGTCCTTGATGCCGCGGCGCAGCGCCGCGGCCACGCACACCACCAGGTCCACGTTGTGCTCGGATTTCAGCTTGGACCAGCGGTTGACGATGTGCCGGTCGTCCTGCGGCGGCTCGGTCAGCTTGGTCGCGTTGTAGACACCGTCGTGGTAGAAAAACACGCGCATCACCTCGTGGCCCTTGGCAAGGGCCGCGTTGGCGAAGTTCCAGGCGCTGTCGCTTGCCTGGTGGGTGTAAGGCCCTTCGCTGACCAGCAGATTGAACTTCATGGTCGTGTCGCCCCGTTCAGAACCGGATGTGGGTCGACGCGTTCAGGTTCTGGCGTGAACCGCGCCAGTCGTCGATCAGGTACTTGGTGAAGGGCAGGTCGCACTTCTCGAAGAAGCGCGGCCAGCCGATGCGCTCGATCCAGTCGCTCAAGCGCTCCCAGCTGCGCGCGTCGTTCTTGTAGACGTGCAGGATGCGCTTGACCACGGCGCTGACCTCGGTCCAGCGCGGTGGGTTGTTGGGCAGGCCGCTGGCCACCATCTTCATGAAGGTGGGCTTGCCGCGGGCGTTGCTGTTCTTGCCGCCCACCCAGATGGCCAGCTTGCTGTGTTCGGGATCGTTGATCTGCATCGGAGGGCACGGTGGGTAGCAGGCGCCGCAGCAGATGCACTTCTTCTCGTCCACCTCCAGGCTGGGCTTGCCGTTCACCAGTGCCGGGCGGATGGCCGCCACCGGGCAGCGCGCCACCACGGCCGGGCGCTCGCAGACATTGGCCACCAGGTCGTGGTTGATCTTGGGCGGCTTGGTGTGCTGCACGATGATGGCGATGTCGGCCTGGCCACCGCAGTTGATTTCGCAACAGCTGGTGGACAGGTGCACCCGGTTGGGCATTTCTTCGCGGATGAACTCCTCGTGCAGTTCGTCCATCAGCGCCTTCACCGCGCCAGACGCGTCGGTGCCCGGGATGTCGCAGTGCAGCCAGCCCTGGGTGTGCGCGATCATGCTCACCGAGTTGCCGGTGCCGCCCACCGGGAAGCCACTGCCCTGCAGGGCTTCGATCAGCGGCGCCACCTTGTTGGGGTCGCTGACCATGAACTCGATGTTCGATCGGATGGTGAAGCGCACATGCCCTTCGGCAAAGGTGTCGGCGATGTCGCAGAGCTTGCGGATGGTGTGCACGTCCATCTGCCGCTGGGTGCCGGCACGCACGCTCCACACTTCTTCGCCCGAGTGGGACACGTGGTGCAGCACGCCCGGCCGGGGCCGGTCGTGGTACTTCCAGTTGCCATAGTTCTTCAGCAGCGTGGGGTGCAGGAAGGGCTTGTTGTCCGGGGCGCCGCTTTCAATGGGGGCTCGATTTGCCATGTTCGTGTCTCCCTTCAGGCGGCCTTCTTCTTGGCGTTGATCTTTTCCACTTCCTCGTCCCAGCCGTCGGTGCGCACGTAGGGGTTGGTGCGGGGGCTGGACACCATGTTCGGATCGATCTCGACGTCGATGCCTTCCAGGAAGTTCACCAGACCGATGCGTTCGATCATTTCGCCGGTGCGTTCATGTTCCAGCGCGTTCTCGGCGAAGAAGTCGATGACGCGCTGTCCCAGGTCCACCAGCTTGTCGTAGTCCTCCTGGGTCTTCAGCGGCAGGAAGGGCACGACCACGGTGCCCATCAGGTCGCCGATCTTCAGGGTGCGCTTGCCGCCCACCAGGATGGTGGCGCCGGTGTCGGTGCCCTTGGCCAGGGCGCCGGTCATCACATTGATGCAATGCATGCAGCGCACGCAATCGGCGTTGTCGATCTCCAGCGCATGGCTGTCGCTGAGCTTCACGCTGGAGATCTTGTCGCCCGTGCGGACGTCCTTCACTTCTTTCAGCTGGATGGCCTTGGTGGGGCAGCGCGCCACCACGTTGTTCACCAGCTCGTTCATGCCGTGGCCTTCGAACCACCGGCGGGCCAGCGTCTCGTCGGTGCGGATGTTGTCGCGCCAGGTGCCGATGACGGCCATGTCGGCACGCTGGATGCTGTTCATGCAGTCGTTGGGGCAGCCGCTGAACTTGAACTTGAACTTGTAGGGCAGCGCCGGGCGGTGGATGTCGTCCACGAAGGTGTTGATCACCTGGCGGTGCGCCTTGGCTTCGTCGTAGCAGCTTTGTTCGCAGCGCGCCGCGCCCACGCAGCTCATGCTGGTGCGCACCGCGGGGCCGGCACCACCCAGGTCGAAACCCAGTTCGTTCAACTCGTCGAAGGCGTCCTGCACCTTGTCGGTCTTGGCGCCCTGGAACATGATGTCGCCGCTCTGGCCGTGCAAGGCGATCAGGCCCGAGCCGTGCTTTTCCCAGATGTCGCACATCTTGCGCAGAACGTCGCTGGTGTAGTGCATGCCCGGCGGCGGCTGGATGCGCAGGGTGTGGAACTCGGCGGCATCGGGGTAGACCGGGGCGCCCTTGTCGTCCTTCAGTTCGGTGAAGCGCGGGATCACCCCGCCGCCGTAGCCGAACACACCCACGGTGCCGCCCTTCCAGTAGCCCTTCTTGGTGCGGTAGCTGGTCTCCAGCGTGCCCAGGATGTCGACCATGTAGTCCTTGTCCTGGGCCAGGCGCTTCAGTCCCGTGACGAAGCTGGGCCAGGGGCCGGTCTCCAGCTCATCGAGCATGGGCGTTTCATGCATCTTCTTGGCCATGGACCTTGTCTCCTTGTGCATGGCGCCCGCCGGTGACGGGCTTCGGACTCTGGGGGCGGATGCTAGGGGCCGAGGCCCAATGCACGCCATCACTCCGTTTGCTAGGCGACGATAGATCGCAGGGGGTGCTTGCGCATTACCCAAAGGGGGTATCCAGCGCTCCTCCCGACCGGGTATGGACGCTCCCGGCACGCTGCGCGCTCAATCTCGCCCCAGGCCACCTGGGTCTGGAAAAGCCCTGCCCCGCCATGTCCCCTCGCCCCTTCAACCGGTTGACGCCATGAGCCGAGTCACCTCGCTGGCCAAGCTGCACGTGCCGCTGGGCGGGCAGGATGTGGAGTTGCAGGAGATCGACTTCGACGTGGGCGAAGGCGCCCTGCCCCTGCTGCGCACCCGCATCCGCGAAGGCAAGCGCTTCACCGTCTTCGACATCGACCCCGCCAGCGCCCGCGCCTGGGGTGAAGCCCTGCTGGCCTGGGCCAGCCGCCGGGAAGCACCCGATGCTTGAGACCGAAGACGCGCTGGCCCTGGCCACCCAGGTGGACCTGGTGTTCCCGCTGGCCGGCCGCACGCTGCCGCGTGACCACCGCCTGGCCCTGGCGCAGGCGCTGGAAGCCGCCGCGCCCTGGCTGAACAGCGAGCCCGCCATCGGCCTGCACCCGGTGAACCTGGTGCAGGGCGGCAGCGAACCCGCGCTGCTGTCGGCCCGCGCTCGCCTGCTGGTGCGCTTGCCGCGCCAGCGCGTGGCAGCGCTGTCGGCCCTGCAGGGCCTCAGCCTGGACGTGGCCGGCCACCCGGTGAACCTGGGCGCGCCCCATGCCCGCGAACTGCTGCCGCATGGCACGCTCTACGCCCACCTGGTGGCTGCCGACGGGGAGGACGAAGCCGCCTTCCTGGCCGCGGTGGGCAACGAACTGGACGCGCTTGACGCGCGCTGCCAGCGCATCTGCGGCCGGCGCCATCAGATCCGCGCCACGACCGATGCCGGCGCGCCCTGGCTCACGGGCTTCAGCCTGATGCTGCACGGATTGACACCCCCCGCCTCGCTGCGGGTGCTGGAAGCGGGCCTGGGCGCACACCGCCGCCTGGGCTGCGGCCTGTTCGTGCCGCACCGCTCGGCGGCCGCGGTGGGCAGCTAGCTTTCATTTCAGGAGACCAGGAGACACACCGCATGGGCTACACCGTCAACGGCACCGAACTGGACACCGACGCCGAGGGCTACCTGCTGGAGCCCGACTACGGCGACGAGGTGGTGAAAGTGATCGCCGCAGCCGAGGGCATCACGCTGAGTGAAGACCACTGGAAGGTGGTGGCCTACCTGCGCGACGAATACCGCGAAAACGGCCACACGCCCAACTTCCGCAACCTGCTCAAGGGGTTGGAGGACGTCCTGCCCGGCTGCGACAGCAAGAGCCTGTACGCGCTGTTCCCCACCGGCCCGGCCAAACAGGGCGCCAAGGTGGCCGGGTTGCCGCAACCCCTGGGCAAGGGCGGCTACTGACCCGCGGGCTGCGCCATGGCCACCACGCTGCGCCTGAAGACCCACTGGCACCAGCCCGGCACGCCCAAGAGCGCTGGGCAGACGGCCAGTGCCATCGCCTTCATGGTGTGGCGCATCGCGCGCCAGCTGATCGACCGGCTGCGGGCGGCCGGCTTCGACGTGGAGCCCGGGCCCATGTACTTCGGCGTGCTGCGCGAGACCCTGGTCTTCCTGGCCCAGGTGGCCGACCGCCTGGCCTGGCTGCAACTGTCGCCCGAAGGCCGCGCCGATTTCACCGCCGCACTGGTGCGGCGCCTGGCCGGGTTGCTGGACGAGAACGAAACCGACCTGCTGGGCCCGCCGCCGGCCGGTGAGGCCCCCTGGCGCGACCGCTTCATCGACCAGTTCAACACCCTGAGCGACCACTACGCCGACTTCGGCTTCAACGCCCAGGACGGGCCGGATTTCGGCTTCAGCCGCTACCACGGCAGCAGGCTGGAACCCCTGCTGCCCGAGAAGGACCGCCGTTGGGTGCTGGACCAGGTGATGGCGGTTGAATCGCCCGACGCGGTGGCCCTGGTGAAAAAGGCCATGCAGGGCGTGTTCTCGCAGGAACGCGGCCCGCGCCGCAACCCGGTGCTGGGGGGCGAATGACGGCCGTGCTCAGCCCCGTGGCGCCGGCCTCGCCCTTCGACCTGGGCGATGACCTGGCCTACCGCGTCTGGCGCACCTGGAAGCTGGCCCACCAGGCGCTGCGCGTGGACGATCTGCTGGTGGAAGTGGCCGACCCGATGGCGCTGACACCGGACGAACGCTGCGCCCTGCTGGCGCGCTGCGCGCGCTGCAACATGGCGCTGTACCAAGGCCCCGCCCAGGCGGCCGACACGGCCGTCACCCGCGCGCTGGGCCGACAGCTGGGCCTGCAGCGGCTGGACGCCAATTGGCTGGCCGACGAGGACGGTGTTTCGCACATCGCCGTGTCCAGCGGCAGCGATGGCGCGGGCGGCTTCATTCCCTACACCGACCGCGCCATCCGCTGGCACACCGACGGCTACTACCACCCTGGCGCACGTCGCATCGAAGGCATGGTGCTGCACTGCGTGAGGCCGGCCGCCGAGGGCGGCGCCACCGCCCTGCTGGATCATGAACTGGCCTACATCGCGCTGCGCGACGCCGACCCGGCCTTCGTGCGCGCGCTGGCGGCCGACGACGCGATGACCATCCCCGAGCGCGCCGACGCCCAGGGCGTGGCCCGCGCGGCGCAGACCGGGCCGGTGTTCAGCACCAGCGCCAACGGTGCCAGCCTGCACATGCGCTACACCGCCCGCACCCGCAGCATCGAATGGAAGGCCGACGAGGCCACCCGCGCGGCGGTGGACTTCCTGGCCCGCTGGCTGGACAGCGACCACGCCCCGGTGCTGCGTCTGCGCCTGGCCGCCGGCATGGGCCTGGTGTCCAACAACGTGCTGCACGACCGCGCGGCCTTCGTGGACGACCCCGCGCGGCCGCGCCTGCTGTACCGCGCCCGCTACCTGGACCGGGTGAGCGGCGCCGCGGCCACGAAGCCGCAGGAGACGGCGCCATGTCGGGCTGGCTGACCGTGTGGCGCGCCGCTCAGCTGGTGGGCGTGCCGCGCGGCGCGCTGCAGCAACGCATACGCGCCGGCGAACTGGCCGTGGGCGACGATGGCCGCATTGCCACCGACAGCCTGCTGGCCCTGTACCCGCAGGTCCGCCTGGAAGACAGCGGCCTGTTCGAGCGGGTGGTGCGCATCCGCGACGAAGCCTTTGGCAAACGCATCCGCGAACGCCTGCTGCCCAGCCAGGAAGTGCTGGCGCAGCGCCTGTTCGCCCAGACCCAGGAACTGGCCGACGTGCGCCGCCACCTGCAGCGCTACCACGCGCTGCTGCAGGAACTTCGCGAACGCATCGCGGCACAGGCGGCACAGGCCGGCGCCGAACAGCCGGCCTGGCAGGACCTGCAGCGCTTCGCCCAGCAGGGCCTGGCGCGGGTGCTGGCCACCGAAAGCGTGAACCCCCTCGATGTCATGGACGAGATGCTCAAGGTCATGTCGGCACAAGTCACCCTCCAGCCCAGCGGCCATGAATTCACGGTGCAGGGCCATGCCAACCTGCTGCAGGCCGGCCTGCAAGCGGGCCTGAAACTGAACTACGGCTGCGGCAACGGCAGCTGCGGCATGTGCAAGGTGCGTGTGGTGTCGGGCCAGGTGGCACCGGTGGCGCATGGCGACTACCCGCTGTCCGAAGCCGAACGCGCCCAAGGCTACGCCCTGATGTGCACCCACACCGCCGCCAGCAGCGAACTGCTGCTGGAGACCCTCGAGGCCGGCGGGCCGACGGACATTCCCCCGCAGCAGATCGTCACATCGGTGCGTGCAATCACGCCGCTGGCCGCAGACACCCGGCTGCTGCACCTGCAGACCCCGCGCACCCACCGGCTGCGCTTCCTGGCCGGGCAATCGGCCACGCTGGGTTTCACCGAAGGCGGCGCCGATGCGCACGCCGCGCTGCCCATCGCCAGCTGCCCGTGTGACGACCGCAACCTGCACTTCTTCATCGGCCGCGACGCCGACGACGCCTTCGCCCGCGCGGTGTTCGAAGGCCGCCTGAGGCCGGGCCAGCCGGTCACGGTGTGGGGCCCGCAGGGCGACTTCGTGCTGGCCGACAGCCCGCGCCCGCTGGTCTTCGCGGCCTGCGACCTGGGCTTCGCGCCGGTGAAGAGCCTGATCGAACACGCGCTGGCGCTGGAGGCGGCACCGTCGCTGTCGCTGTTCTGGCTGGCCACGCGCGAGGGCGGGCATTTCCAGGCCAACCAGTGCCGGGCCTGGTCGGAAGCGCTGGACGGTTTCGAGGCCACGCTGCTCAGCCACACCGACCCCGCCGACGGCGCGCGCGCGATGGAGCAGGCCATGCGCGCCGACCTGTTCGCCATCGACTGCGACTTCTACCTGGCCGGGCCGGGCGCCTTCGTCACCGCGCTGGACCGCCTGCTGGAGGCCGCCGGTGTGCCGGCCAGCCAGCGCTTTGCCGTGATCCTGTAGGCAGGGGCACCATGCGCCACGACGACCCCAGCCCACGCATCGAACCGAGCGCTTGCGACAGCGGCGAGTCCTTCGCGCTGCGCGTCATCGGCCAGAGCATGGTGCCCGAGTTCAACGAAGGCGAGATCATCGTCGTCGAGCCCGAAGGCCTGGCCCAGGACGGCAGCTTCGTGCTGGCACTGCACGAGGGTGAATTCATCTTCCGCCAGTTGCGCGCCAGCGGCGCCGGCTGGCACCTGCACGCGCTGAACGCCGCCTGGCCCGACCTGCCGCTGAACGGCCTGGCCGACGTGCGCGGCGTGGTCATCCAGAAGGCGCTGCCGGGTCGGCGGCGGGCCTCCAAACGCTATGTCTGAATCCTGATGCCCTACTACGTCTTTCGCATCGGCGCGCTGGGCGTGCTGACCAAGCTGGCCGAATTCGACGCCTTCCGCGACGCGTCGGCCCACGCCAAGGCAGCCCGCGCCGAAGCCACGGCCGAAGGGGGCGCGCGCGTGAAGGTGATGTTTGCCGACAACCAGCTGGCCGCCGAGGACCTGTTGTCGCAGGTGCGCGAGCCCGGCCCCAGCATCGGTGACGACGACTGACCGGGTTCAGTGAGTCAGGGCGCCGGCTGGCGCAGCGTCATGGCCCCGCGGACCTGGCCCACGCTGTAACCCACGCCCTGATCGTCCGGGTACAGAGCGCGCAGGCGCTCCAGCACCGGCGCGCTCAGGTTCGCGGCCGGGCCATGGCAGTTCAGGCACAGCTCCTGCACGGGCAGCGCGCGCATGAAGCGGCGCTCGGCGCGGCCCTGTGCGTTCACCACCTCCTCGGCGCGTTCCAGCGTGGCGGGGTTGTCGCCCGCGGCCGCGCGGCGGTCGAATTCCTGCAGCACCAGCTGCTCCCACGCGTCGGGCACGGCCTTGGGGTTTCGATTCTTCAGGCTCACCCGGCGCACCTGCCAGCCGCTGCGTTCTGACGCTGCGCGGGCCAGCTGAGGCGCCTGGTCCTTGCAGGCCTCGATCGCCCCGGCCGGGCCGCCCTTGTCGATCTCGGCCTTCAACACCTCCAGCAGCTTCGGCGGCACCGCGCTGGCCACGCCGCGCGCCTGGGCCACCCAGTCGGCTTCGGCCGCCACCACCGGCCCCACCAGGCCCGCGCCCAGCAGCAACATCCATGCAAATGAATTCATCTCACAGCGTCCTTCAGTCCTCGCGCTCGGCGCGCCAGGTGATGTACTTCAAGGTGGCCACGGCGCCGGTCAGGATGCCGGTCACCGTGATGAAAGAACCGATGGCCAGGGTGGACAGCCCGGTCAGGCCCTGCCCGACGGTACACCCCATGGCCGTGACACCGCCGAAGCCCATCAGCACGGCCCCGCCCAACTGGCTGCGCAGGTCCGCCAGCGACGCGAAGCCTTCCCAGCGGAAGCTGCGCGTGGCCAGCGCCACCGCCGCCGAGCCCAGCACCACGCCCAGCGCGGTGGCCACGCCAAAACTGACGTGCAGGGACTTGTCGGTCCACAGCATCAACAGCTCCAGCGTGTAGGCCACCGGCGCCACGAAACTCATGGATTCCAGCGTGCGGGTGTTGGTGGCGAAGTACACCGTTTCCAGCGTCTCGGGATTCTCGCCATGGCCGATGTGGCCGGTGAGGTACCAGCCCGCCACCACCACGGCGCCCAGGGCCATGGCCCCCAGCCACTGGCGCGTGCTGGCGCGAAACCGCGCGTCCTTGAAGGCAAAGCCGGCCAGGCCCAGCGCCAGCGCTGACGCCGTGGCCGCCTGTGCGGCCGGCGCCGGCAGCCCCGACGCCTGCGCCAGCGCAGTGGCCAGGCTCTGGTCCTTCCAGCCCCAGGCCGCCAGGTTCAACGCCACCGGGTCCAGGAAGCCAGCGCGCCACTGCCCGAACAGGCCCTTCAGCGTCATGTAGGCCGACAGGCCCATGAACACCAGCACCACCAGCGAACGCAGGCTGCCGCCACCCAGGCGCACCAGGTTCTTGTTGGCGCAGCCGCCCGCCAGCGACATGCCCACGCCGAACACCACGCCGCCCAACAACAAGGACAGCCCGTTCAGCACCGGCCGCTGGTAGATGCTGGCACCCAGGTCCACCAGGCCGGCGCGCGCCAGCAGCGTGGATCCGGCCAGCGCCACGGCCATCGCCAGCAACCACATGCGCATGCGGCCCCAGTGGCCCATGTTGACGATGTCGGACACCGCACCCATGGTGCAGAAGTTGATGCGCTGGGCCACCGCGCCGAACACGAAGGCCAGCGCGAACCCACCCCACACCACGAAACCGGCCACGGGGGCCACTTCGCCCTGCATGCCGCGTCAGCCTGTCAGATGAACAGGCACACGTCCGACTCGCCGGCGAACTTCATGAAGGTGGCGGCACCGCCGTATTCAACCCCGTCGATGAAGTCGCTCTTGCTGAAGTCGAACAGGTCCACCGTCATCTGGCAGGCGATGAACTTCACATCCGCCTCCTGGCAAACACCACGCAACTCTTCCAGGGAAGCCACGCCCTTCTTCTTCATCTTGGCCTTCATCATGCTGGTGGCCATGGCTTCCATGCCGGGCAGCATGGCCACCACCACGGGCATGGGCACCGGCATGGGCATCGCCGGGTTGCCCAGCGGGCTGATGGCAATGCCCGACAGGTCCTTGCGCAGCAGTTGCAAGCCATAGAAGGTGAAGAAGACCTGCACCTCCCAGCCCAACGCCGCGGCGGTGGACGCCAGGATCAACGGCGGGTACGCCATGTCCAGCGCGCCCTTGGTGGCGATGATCGCCATTTTCTTGGTGGCCATGCTCGCTCCGACTTCGTGACGGCTCAGGCCTTGCGCAGGAAGAACACGTACTTGCCGCCCTCTTCGCTCTGCTGCAGCAAGGCGTTGCCGGTCTGTTCCGCGAAAGCCGCCATGTCGCACACCGAACCCGGGTCGGTGGCCAGCACCTTCAGCACCTGGCCACTGGCCATGTCAGCCAGCGACTTTTTTGTCTTGACGATGGGCATCGGGCAGGCCAGGCCCGAGGCATCGAATTCCTTGTCGAAGTTCATCCGCGTCTCCTCATGTACGGGGGGCAGGCGGGGTTGCCACACGCCGCCTGAAGGCGAATGGTGCCCACCCCAATCCAGCCTATTAGCCGCCGTCACGGGCGGCGCCGTCTATTCCCGCTTGGGGGGATGTGCCATAGCCCGTATGGGTAGCATGACGTGGCCACCGCCCCTGCAGCGGAGTCGATGTGCGCCGCAGAACACCCTGGTGCATACACCCCCGGAGGTATTTCGGGTTTGCACTGGCATGGGCCCATCGCCATGCGCATATATTGAATTGAAGGCTGGCGACTCCGTACAGGCGACTTGCGATTCCTCAGGCAAGGCGGCACCTGAACCGGCTGATCGCAAGCCGACAGGAGACCCCCTTGTTCATGCCCCGCGTCGCGCGTCCGGTCGCCCCTCCAGCGTCGAAGCCAATCGGCAGCGCTGCTGCGGCCACGGGGCCGGCCCAGGGCGCCTTGCCATGATCACCCTTCACCTCCCACCCGACCCACTCGACCAGGAGATCCCCATGCACACCCGCAGAGACATGCTCGCCCGTTCGGGCCAACTGGCTGGCATGCTGGCCGCGTTGGGCCTGCTGCCCGGCCAGGCCCAGGCGCAGGCCAGCGGCTACCCCAGCCCGGCCTTCGACGCCAAGAACATGGCCGATCTGATGAAGGCACTGGGCGCATCGGCCCCGGCAGAAAGCAAGGACGTCACGATCACGGGCCCCGACATTGCCGAGAACGGTGCCGTGGTGCCCGTGGGCGCCACCACATCGCTGCCAGGCGTCAAGCGCATGCTGCTGCTGGTGGAAAAGAACCCGGCCATGCTGTCGGCCCTGTTCAACGTCAGCGACGCGGTGGAAGCCAACTTCTCCACCCGCGTGAAGATGGGCCAGTCGTCCAATGTCTTCGCCGTGGCCATGATGGCCGATGGCAAGGTGCTGTACGCAGCCAAGGAAATCAAGGTCACCCTGGGCGGCTGTGGCGGTTGACACCGCATCACCGACCCCGAACCACCCCGAACCGAAATCAAAGGAGTCAAGACCATGGCAGACCCGATGCGCATTCGCGCCCAGGCCAGCGGTGACAAGACCACCGTGCGCGTGCTGATGGGCCACGAAATGGAAACCGGCCAGCGCAAGGACGCGTCCGGCAAGACCATACCGGCCTGGTACATCCAGGAAGTGAACGCGCAACTCAACGGCAAGCCGGTGCTGAACGCCTTGTGGGGCCCGTCGGTGGCCAAGAACCCCTTCCTGCAGTTCACCGTCAAGGGCGCGAAAGTGGGCGACAAGATCGTCGTCTCCTGGGTCGACAACCGGGGCGACAAACGCAGCGACGAAGCCGTCGTGTCCTGACCCCCATCCACGCCACGACCGCTGAAGGATGCCCATGCGTCGAATCCTGCACGCCACCGTCCTGCTGGCCGGTGCCGCCACCCTGGTGCCTGTGTCTGCCCAGCCCAAGTCGGCGGCCGACGGCATTGCCGAGTACCGGGCCATGCTGGCCGACGGCAACCCGGCCGAACTGTTTGAAGCCAAGGGCGAAGACCTTTGGAAGCAAAAGCGCGGTCCCCGCATGGCCTCGCTGCAGGCCTGCGACCTGGGCAAGGGCCCGGGCGTGGTCAAGGGGGTCTTCGTCGAACTGCCGCGCTGGTTTGCCGACACCGGCAGGGTGCAGGACCTGGAGTCGCGCCTGCTCAGCTGCATGGAACGCCTGCAGGGCTTCGACCCCGCCGCCATCGCCGCCACGCCCTTCGGCAAGGGCGAACAGGCCACGCTGGAGGCCTATGCGGCCTGGATCGCGGGTGAATCGCGCGGACTGCGCTTTCAACTGCCGCAGGGCCACGCCGCCGAACGCCTGAGCTTTGAATTGGGCAAGCGCGCATTCTTCTACCGCGGCGGGCCCTACGACTTTTCCTGCGCGTCCTGCCACTCGCAGCCGGACAAGCGCATCCGCCTGCAGGACCTGCCCGAGCTGACCAAGAACCCCGGGGACGGCATCGGCTTTGCCGCCTGGCCCGCCTACCGCGTGAGCAGCGGGGAGATGTGGAGCATGCAGCGCCGCCTGAACGACTGCTTCCGACAGCAACGCTTCCCCTACCCCGGCTACGGTTCGGACGTGACCATTGCCTTGGGGGTGTACATGGGCGTCAACGCCAAGGGGGCGGCCTCGATCGCCCCGGCCATCAAGCGCTGAAGGAATCCGGCATGAAGCTCCGCAAGACACTTCTCGGCTCCAGCGTGGCCCTGCTGACCGCAGGCTGCGCCACCCCCACAGCGGCACCCGACTACGACGCCTTGGTCGCGCGCATGATGACCAGTTCGTTCCGTGACGAAGGCATTGCCAAGGCCGACCGCCTGCAGCAGGACGCCGCCAACGAAGCCTGCTCCAAGGCCCTGGGCGCCGACCTGCCAAGCCCGGTGGCCCAGGCCCTGCAAGCGGCCGCGCTGAAGACCGTGCGCCTGCCCGCCGACGGCAAGTTCCTGGGCGATTGGCGCGAAGGCGAGAAGCTGGCCCAGAACGGCCGCGGCATGACCTGGACCGACAAGTCGGCGGCCCCCGCGGCCAACGGCGGCAACTGCTACAACTGCCACCAGATCAGCAAGGCCGAAATTTCCTACGGCACCATCGGCCCCAGCCTGTACCAGTACGGCCGCAGCCGCGGCATCACCGACCCCGACAGCCCCGCCGCCCGCCCGGTGGTGGAATACACCTGGGCCCGGCTGTGGAACGCCAAGGCCTTCAATGCCTGCTCGAACATGCCCCGCTTCGGCCATGCCGGCCTGATGGACGAAACCCAGCTCAAGCACCTGATGGCCCTGATCCTGGACCCGCGCTCGCCCGTGAACCAGCAACCATGAACCTGTCCAAGCGCGAATTCCTGCAGGTGCTGGGCGCGGCCTCGGCCGCCGGCCTGGGGCTGGCGCGCTATGCCGAAGCCGAGGCCGCCCAGGCGCAGGCCGGCCTGTACGAGCTGCCCCCCTTCGGCAACGTGTCGCTGCTGCACATGACCGACTGCCATGCACAGTTGCTGCCCATCCACTTCCGCGAACCCAGCGTGAACCTGGGCCTGGCCGGCATGCAGGGCCAGCTGCCGCACCTGGTGGGCGAACAGTTGCTGAAGGCCGCCGGCCTGCGCCCCGGCAGTGCCCAGGCGCACGCCTACACATTCATCGACTTCGACCAGGCCGCCAGACGCTACGGCAAGGTGGGCGGCTTCGCGCACCTGGCCACGCTGGTGAAGCAGCTCAAGGCCGGTCGCCCCGGTGCGCTGCTGCTGGACGGTGGCGACACCTGGCAAGGCTCGGCCACGTCCTTGTGGACGAACGCGCAGGACATGGTGGACGCCTGCAAGCTGCTGGGCGTGGACGTGATGACCGGGCACTGGGAATTCACCTACGGCATGGAACGGGTGAAGGAGATCGTCGAGAAGGAATTCCAGGGCCGTATCGACTTCGTGGCCCAGAACGTGAAGACCACCGACTTCGGCGACCCGGTCTTCAAGCCCTACGTCATCAAGCCCATCAACGGCGTGCCGGTGGCCATCATCGGTCAGGCCTTCCCCTACACCCCCATCGCCAACCCGCGCTACCTGGTGGCCGACTGGACCTTCGGCATCCAGGACGAAAACCTGCAGAAGATGGTGGACGAAGCGCGTGGCAAGGGTGCGCAGGTGGTGGTGGTGCTGTCGCACAACGGCATGGACGTGGACCTGAAGATGGCCTCGCGCGTGCGCGGCGTGGACGCCATCTTCGGCGGCCACACCCACGATGGTGTGCCGCTGGCGGTGCCGGTGGCCAACGCCGGCGGCACCACCCTGGTCACCAACGCGGGCAGCAACGGCAAGTTCCTGGGCGTGATGGATTTCGACGTCAAGGGCGGCAAGGTGGTGGACTTCCGCTACCGGCTGCTGCCGGTGTTCGCCGACCAGTTGAAGGCCGACCCGGCCATGGCGGCGCTGATCATGAAAGTGCGCCAGCCCTACGAGGCCAAGCTGGCCGAGAAGCTGGCCACCACCGACGGCCTGCTGTACCGGCGCGGCAATTTCAACGGCAGCTGGGACCAATTGGTGTGCGACGCGCTGATGGACGTTCAAGACGCCGAAATCGCGTTCTCGCCCGGCTTCCGCTGGGGCACCACCCTGCTGCCGGGCGACGCCATCACGCGCGAGCTGATGATGGACCAATTGGCCATCACCTACCCCTACGCCACGCTCAACACAATGAGTGGCGAGACGATCAAGACCATCCTGGAAGACGTGGCCGACAACCTGTTCAACCCCGACCCCTACTACCAGCAAGGCGGCGACATGGTGCGCGTGGGCGGCCTCAGCTACACCTGCCGCCCATCCGAAAAGATGGGCCAGCGCATCACCGACATGCGCCTGGGCGGCAAGCCCATCGCCGCCGACCGCAGCTACAAGGTGGCAGGCTGGGCACCGGTGGCCGAGGAAGCCCGCAACGCCCCGGGCGCCAAGCCGGTGTGGGACCTGGTGGAAGCGTGGTTGAAGGCCCAGCCCGGCGGGCATGTGAAGCCGCGCCGCATCAACCGCCCCACCTTGGTGGGCATGCAGGGCAACCCAGGGCTGGCCGCTGACTGACACCCGCCCACCGCACCCACTGCACCGAACCCGGTGTGATGACTTCCTGAATCCGGAGAACCGAGCATGACCCTGCACGCCCTGCTGGCCACCACCGTGCTGCTGCTGGCCACCAGCCTGTCCTGGGCCCAGGACAAGGTGGTCTACCACGTCAGCGACACCGACACCCAGGCCATGGGCGCCTTGCGCAACATCCGCAACCACCTGGACACCGACCCCGGCGCCAGGATCACCCTGGTGGCGCACGCCCAGGGTGTGGACTTCCTGATGGAAGGTGCCAAGGACCGCAGTGGTGGCCTGTACGCAGGGCCGGTGTCGGCGCTGAAGAGCCGGGGCGTGGTCTTCGAGGTGTGCGAGATCACGCTGAAGAACCGCAACCTGAAGAAGGACCAGTTCATCCAGGAAGCCGACTTCACGCCTTCGGGGGTGGTGCGCATCACCAAGTTGCAGCTCCAGGGCCACGCCTACATCCGGCCCTGAGGCGGCGCAGCGCCCGCCGGTCCGAACCCAATCCACCAGCACAGCGAGCTGGTCCCTTGCCCGGCGCGAATAAAATGCAGCCGCGCCGTGTGCGGTCGGGTCGCCCTTGGGCTCGACCGTCAGAGCGACGTGGAATCCAAGGACCGCCTGGCGCCCCTGACCCTCCGCCGACATCCCGGCCCGCCGTCGGCTGGCCCTGCAGCGCGGCGGACCGGCCGGCCCCACCGGTCGAACCGGGTGCGGACCCCGGGCGCCAGGACATCCCACCGCGCACACGCAGCGGCGGTACCAGTTCACCCCCCAACAGGCAACTCGCGATGAAAATGAAAACCCTGGCCCTGATCCTTGCCTGCATCCTCTTCGGAGCCGGGCCCAGCCGGGCGGCCGATGGGCCCCAACACCAGCACCACCACCCTGGCAGCGCACCGGCGGAGTTCGCCGCACCGCCTTCAGACGCCCTGAAGGATTCGCGCAGGTGGGTCAGGTACCCGGAACCCCTGCGCCTTCACACGCTGGCCAACATGCGCGACCATCTGAAGACCCTGGGCGACATCCAGGCGGCCTTGGCCCAGGGGTCCTTCGACACGGCATCCACGCTGGCGGAGCAGCGCCTGGGCATGTCCTCGCTCGGCATGCATGGTGCGCACGAAGTGGCGAAGTACATGCCCTTGGAAATGCAGTCTGCCGGCTCCGCGATGCACCGCACGGCCAGTCAGTTCGCGCTGGTGGCCAAGGACGCGTCGGTCACCGCGGACCTCAAGCCGGTGCTGGCCGCCCTCGCGCGCCTGAACGACACCTGTGTGGCCTGCCATGCCGCCTTCCGCCTTCAATGACAACCCCCCCATGCCGCTGGCTGCCGTCACCGCCTTTCCACCCGGCCGCTGATGCACAAGCCAGGCCCGCCGGGGCCCCCTGAACCCACCAGCGCCTGGCGCCAGCGCATGGCACGCTGGTTTGGCGCCTGGGTGCTGGGGGTCGATGCCGGCACCCTGCGCGCCGACGGGCTGGCCGGGCTGCTGGGGGCTGCCTTGGTGCTGCCACAAGGCATCGCCTTTGCCGCGCTGGCCGGTCTGCCACCGGCCATGGGCCTGTCGGCCGCGGTGTTGCCCTGCGCGGTGGCCGCACTGGCCGGCTCCAGCCGCCATGTGCTCACCGGGCCGACCAATGCCACCGCCCTGGCGCTGGGGGCCATGCTGACGGCACTGGTGCCCGCTGGCCTGGACGCGGCCACCACCACGGCCACCCTGGTTGCCCTGTCCGTGGCCTTGACGCTGCTGGTGGCGTTGATGCAGGGCGGGCTGGCCATGGCACGCCTGGGTGTGCTGGCCAACTTCATCTCGCCGTCGGTCATGCTGGGATTCACCAGCGGCGCAGCGCTGCTGATCGCCTGGTACGCCCTGGCGGGCTTGCTGGGTGGGGAGGGGCGCCAGTCGCCTTGGGTCGTGTGGCAGGCCGGCGTTTCAGCGGGCGCCGTGGCCGTGGGCGGCTTGACGCTGGTGGCCGCCCTGGCCGGCCGGCGCTGGTGGCGGCGCGGCCCCAACATGCTGCTGGCCATGCTGGTCGGGATCGCGGCTTGCTGGGCACTGGAACATGCCGAGCTGCCACCGTCGTGGCAATGGCTGGCCCAGCCCGGGCCCTCGCGGGTGGGCACGCCGCCGTCGGCCTGGCCCGACAGCAAGGCGCTGGTGCCGGCGCTGGCGGCGCTCTGGCAGCATGGGGCCCAGTTGCTGCCCATGGCCCTGGCGCTGATGATCGTGGCTTTGGGCCAGTCGCTGGCCATTGCCAAGGCCCTGGCCCAGCGCAGTGGCGACATGCTGGACGCCAACCGGGAATGCCGCGGCCAGGCGCTGGCCAACCTGGTGTCGGGCCTGGGCGGCGGCATGGTGGTGTGCGGCTCGCTCAACCGCAGCCTGCCCAACCTGGAGGCCGGCGCGCGCACGCCCCTGGCCGGCGTGGCCGCTGCGGCCTTGCTGCTGGCCCTGGTGGACCTGGCCGCACCGGTGCTGGCCTGGATTCCACTGGCCGGCGTGGGTGCCTTGCTGCTGGTGGTGGCGGGCACCCTGCTGGACCGTGCCGCCTGGGCCCGGCTGTGGCGCCTGGAGCGGCAAGAGTTCGGCATCGCCCTGGCCACCGCCCTGGCCACGCTGGCGCTGCGCCTGGAGGTGGCCGTGCTGGCCGGCGTGGTGATGTCGCTGGTGGCCTACCTGTACCGCAGCGCCCGCCCGGCCCTGCGCAGCATGGGCTTCGACCGACAGGACGCCGGTCGGCCCTTCGTCGTGGTGGACGATGAGAACCCTGCCAGCTGGCCGCAGTGTCCGCAGCTGAAGTTGCTGCGCATGGAAGGCTCGGTCTGGTTCGGTGCGGTGCCCCATGTGGCCGATCACCTGCGGGCCCTGCGCGATTCGCCGGCCCCGCAACGCCACCTGCTGGTGATGGCCAAGAGCATGAACACCATCGACCTGGCGGGCGCCGATCTGTGGGACGACGAACGCATTCGCCGCCGTGAACTGGGCGGCGACCTGTACTTTCACCGCCCACGACCTCAGGTGCTGGCGCAGTGGCAGCGCACCGGTTTCATTCAGCGCCTGGGCAGCAACCATGTGTTCCCGGACAAGCACCGCGCCCTGGCCAGCATCGTGCCGCGATTGGACCCCCAGGTCTGCGCCACCTGCCAGGTGCGGCTGTTCGATGAATGTGCGGGCCGCCCGGGTGCGCCCTTGAACCCGGAAATCTAGCCAGCCCACTGGCCAGCCGATGCGCGCCGGGGCGGCGGCATCGGCTCGAACGGCGCCCTTGGACGGCCTGGCCCCCGCGCAGCCCGCAGGCCGCCAACTCACACGGGCCGCGCTACCGAGCGACCGAACACACCCGCCCCCGCAAACCGGGCCCGGGCAGCCATGCCTTCCTCGATGCGCAGGGCCTGGTTCCACTTGGCCATGCGCTCGCTGCGCGCAAAGGAGCCCACCTTGAGCTGGCCGACCTGCCAGCCTATGGCCAGGTCGACGATGGTCGTGTCCTCGCTCTCCCCCGAGCGTGCAGAAACAATGCCCGCATAGCCCAGCGCGCGCGCCGCCTCCCAGCATTGCAGCGTCTCGGTGAGCGTGCCTCGCTGGTTCGGTTTCAGCAGCACGGCATTGCCCGCGCCGCTGGCCGCCGCCTGGCGCACGAGGGCGGCGTCCGACACCAGGAAGTCATCGCCCACCACCTGCACCTGGTGACCCACCGCGCGCGTGAAGCGCGCGAAGGCCTGCGGGTCGTCCTCGGCCAGCGGGTCCTCGATGCTGGCGATGGGGAAGCGTTCGCACCAGCGCAGCAGCAATTCGATCAAGCCGTCGCTGTCCAGTTCGCGGCGTTCCAGCCCCAGCACATAACGGCCGCCGTGCCCGAAGTCGCTGGCGGCGATGTCCAGCGCCATGGCCACCTGCTCGCCGGGCACGAAGTGCGCGCGCTCGATGGCAGTCAACAGCGCCTCAAGCGCCTCTTCGTTGGTGTCGAAGGCCGGCCACCAGCCCCCCTCGTCGGCCACGCCGAAGCGCGCGCCGCGCGACTGCATCAGCAGGCCGGCATGGCGGTAGACCTCGGCCGTCCACTCCAGGGCCTGGGCGAAGCAACGGGCCCCGGGGCACACGACCATGAAGTCCTGGATGTCCACGCGCCGCCCGGCATGCGCGCCGCCGCCGAAGACCTGGATCTGCGGCATGGGCACCAGCGTCGCGGCGTCGCCCCCCAGGTACTGGAAGAGCGGCAGGCCCTGCGAGGCCGCCGCCGCCTGGGCCGCCGCCATCGACACCGCCAGCGTTGCGTTCGCGCCCAGGCGTTGCTTGTTCGGCGTGCCGTCCAGCTGGATCAGGCGTTCGTCGAGCGCGGCCTGTTCGTCGGCGGCCATCCCGCGCACGGCGCGCGCGATCTCGCCATTGACATGGGCCACGGCCCGCTGCACGTCCAGGCCACCGAAGGCCTCGCCGCCGTCGCGCAGCTCCAGCGCCTCGCGGCTGCCCTTGCTGGCGCCGGCCGGCACGATGGCGCGGCCCTGGGTGCCGTCGCGCAGATGGACTTCGGCCTCGACCGTGGGCCGGCCGCGGCTGTCCCACACGCGGCGGGCATGGACCGACTTGATTTCACACGCCAGGGTCATCGGTCCAGCTCCCCTTGCCAGGCGGCCTGCACCTCCGCCAAACGCGCCACAGCTTGCAGCAACAGCGCGCGGGCGCTGCGGCGCACCCTGTCACGCTGCGTCTGCGACCTCAGGTATTCCACCGGCGACTTGCCATCCACCCGCGCGAGCAACAGCCCTGGCAGCAGGGCCGCGGCGCGTTGCTCGACGGCGTCCCGCGGCTCCCAATCCACCTGCGCCAGGTAGGCCTCGGCCAAGGCAGCGTAACAGCCCAGGAAGCCGGCCGCAGCCTGCGGCGCCCACAAGCACTTGAGCAGCAGGTGGTTGAGGCAGAAGGCCAGGTCGAAGGCCGGGTCGCCCCACCAGGCGCATTCGGCGTCCAGCAGCACCGGCCCGCCCGCGCCCACCAGGATGTTTTTCGGGCTGACATCGCCATGCACCAGCGCATGCGGGTGGGTCTGGGTCTGCGTCACCAGCGCCAGCAAGGCAGCTTCCAGGTCAGGGTGCTTGCGCGCCGTGGCCACCAGGTAGGGCTCCAGGCGGATGTCGAAGAAAATGCGGTCGGTGTCGAACTGCGCGGCCAGTTCGGGGCGCGCGGCCGAATACCGGTGGATGCCCGCGAGCGTCCGGCCGATCGCCTGTGCGGTGGCAATTTCAGCCTGCCCCTGGCGCAGTTGCTCCTTCCACAGGTCATGCTGGCCGGGCGGCAGGTAGCTCATCACCAGCACGCCCAGCCCCGCGTGCTGACCCAGCACATGCGGCGCGCTGCCCGGCACGGCGGCCTGGGCCACCTGCATCCAGCGCGCCTCGTAGCGGTTGCGCTCGATGGGGGCGCGCCACTCGGCGGCCACGCGCAGCTGCGGCAGCGCGCGCTTCGCACAGACGGGGCCCTGGGGGGTGTCGATGCGCCAGATGTCGGAGGAAACGCCGCCGGTCAGCGGCTCACCGACCAGGGCCTCGCCGCCGGCCAGGCCCAGCTCGCGCAGGGCCAGCGCAAACTCCGGCGGCAGCGCTTGATGGGCTGGCAAGGTGCAGTCCGGCATCACGCGCTGCGGCCCGCTTCCACCAGCTTGACCAGGGCGTGCAAGGTCTGGTTCACCGGGGTGGGAACGCCGAGTTCGGCGCCCCGGCGCGTGACGAAGCCGTTGAGGTGGTCGATCTCGGTCGGCTTGCCGCGCGCCATGTCCTGTGCGGTGGACGAATACTGCGCCGGCATGGCCAGGGCGATGCGGCCCATGGCTTCCAGCGCGGCGTCCAGGGACAGGATCTGCCCATCGGCCTGGGCCACCGCCACCACCTCGCGCACCACGGCGCGCTGCACCTCGACGATGGCCGGCAAGGCGGCCATCCGGCCATAGGGCAGCTGCGCCAGGCCCGAGATGGCGTTGTAGGCGCAATTGACCATCAGCTTGCTCCACAGCTCGGCCATCACGTCCGGCGACAGGCGAACCGGTACCTGGGCGGTCGCGAACAGGTCCACCACGGCCTGCAGGCGCTGCTGCAGCAGCGGGTCCTTCGCCGCAGCGGCGTTCAGCGGGCCGATCACCAGGTCCCCGCGCCCGTGGTGGGCCACCGTGCCGGGCTCGGGCATGGCGGTGGCCACGTACACCACCGCCGGCACCACGTGCTGCCGGAGGTGGCGCGCCATCGTGGCGGCGTTGTCCACACCGTTCTGCAGGCTGAGCACCAGCGCGTCCGGGTGCAGCAAGGGCGCGATCTGGCGCGCCAGCGCCTCGGTGTCGGTGGACTTCACGCAGAACAACACCAGGTCCGCCGAAGCCACCGCGGCCAGGTCGGTGGACGCGGCCACCGGCACGGTATGCACCTGGCCTGCCATGTGCAGCAGCAGCCCCTGCTGCTGGATGGCCTGCACATGCGGCGCGCGGCCGATCAGCGTGACGGGATGGCCCGCGCGCGCCAGCATCGCACCGTAGAAGCTGCCCACGGCCCCGGCGCCCACGACGGCGGTTGAACGAAAGTTGGCTTGCACGGTGGGATGGCTTCCGAACGGAGGCCGGGTTGGCGAAGCCGCCAGTATGCAATGGCCCCTGCGCTGGCGCCGCCGCCGTTCTGCGACCGGCGGGTGCACGCGACCGGCCGGTGCACTGGGCCTCGGGTTGACCCGGGTGTGGGGTGCCCGGCGTTCAAGGCGGACGACGCCCTGTCGTTTGATGCCGAAGAAGAAGCCGCCTATTCTCGGGCTCGCCCGCCAAGACCGGTTGACCCGCCCGATGCCCCCCGCCCACCCCCGCGCCGAGTTCACCGCGCGCTACTTCGTTGAAAGCTCGGTCGCGTCCGACAAGGTGGCGCAGGTGATCGCCGGCGAGCAGTCCAGCGGCACCTTCCTGGCCCTGCCGGGCGAGAGCGACGAGCTGAAAGAACGCTCGCGCGCCCGTGTCGTCGGCATCGAGCTGCTGGAGCCGGTGTCGACGCCCACGCTGCCCAGCGCCTATGCCGAGCGCCGCGCGCAGGGCGGGCCGTACCACCGCGCCGAGATCGAGATCGCCTTCCCGGTGGACAACGTCGGCCCCAACCTGCCCAGCCTGCTGGCCACCGTGGCCGGCAACCTGTTCGAACTGGGTGAAGTCACCGGGCTGCGCCTGCTGGACCTGGCGCTTTCGCCCGCCTACGCCGCGGGTTTTGCCGGCCCGGCCTTCGGCATTGCCGGCACGCGGCGCCTGGCCGGCGTGCACCAGCGCCCGCTCATCGGCACCATCATCAAGCCCAGCATCGGCCTCACGCCGGCGCAGACGGCCGAACTGGTGGACAGCCTGTGCGCGGCCGGCATCGACTTTCTCAAGGACGACGAACTGATCGCCGACCCGCCCTATGCGCCCTTTGACGAGCGCCTGCGCGCGGTGATGCCGGTGCTGCAGCGCCACGCCGACCGGCTGGGCCGCATGCCGATGTACGCCATCAACATTTCAGGCGGCATCGACGACATGCTGCGCCGCCACGACGCGGTGCTGGCCGCCGGCGGCACCTGCGTGATGGTCAGCGTCAACTGGGTCGGCTTCGCCGCGGTGGAGCACCTGCGCCGGCATGCGCAATTGCCCCTGCACGGCCACCGCAATGGCTGGGGCGCGTTCACCCGCCAGGCCGGCCTGGGCTTTTCCTTCACCGCCTACCAGAAGCTGTGGCGGCTGGCCGGGGTGGACCACCTGCATGTCAACGGCCTTCGCAGCAAGTTCTGGGAACCTGACGATTCGGTGATCGATTCGGCGCGCGCCTGCCTGGCGCCCTGGGCCGGGCTGCAGCCGCTGATGCCGGTGTTTTCTTCCGGCCAGTGGGCCGCCCAGGCGCCTGAGCTGTACAGCGCGCTGGCCAGCACCGACCTGATGCACCTGGCCGGCGGCGGCATCATTGGCCACCCGGACGGCATCGCCGCCGGCGTGGCCAGCCTGCGCGAAGGCTGGGAAGCGGCCGTGGCCGGCGTAGGCCTGGCAAGCTACGCCGAAACGCACCCCGCGCTGGCGCGGGCCCTGGCCCACTTCGGCGCGCTGTAGGGCGAGGCCCCGTGCTGAAGCTGGCTTTCTACGGCGACGATTTCACCGGCTCGACCGATGCGCTGGAGGTGCTGTCCTTCGCGGGCCTGAACTGCGCCCTGTTCCTGCAGGTGCCCGACGCGCCCACCCTGCGCGAACTCGGGCCCTTCGATGCCATCGGGGTGGCCGGCGCCAGCCGCGGCATGTCACCCGCCGAGATGGACGAACACCTGGCGCCGGTGCTGGCCGCCCTGGCGCAACTGCCCACGCCGCTGCTGCACTACAAGGTGTGCTCCACCTTCGACAGCTCGCCGGCCATCGGCAGCATCGGCCGGGTGATGGACCTGTCGCGCGTGGCCTTCGGCGATGCCGCCATCCCCGTGGTCGCGGCCACGCCCGCGCTCGGCCGCTATGGCGTGTTCGGCCAGCTCTTCGCCCGTTCGGCCACCGACGGCCAGGTGCACCGCATCGACCGCCACCCGATCATGAGCCTGCACCCGGTGACGCCCATGCGCGAGGCCGACCTGGCGCGCCACCTCGGCGCCCAGACGGCGATGCCCTTCGCCGGCTTCACCCTGCCGCTGTACGAACTGGACCGTGCGGGCATGCAAACCGAACTGCAGCGCCTGGCGCAGCGCGTGACGCCGGGCGGCGCGCTGCTGTTCGATGGGACCAACGCCGCCCACCTGACCGCCACCGGCCACCTGCTGGAAGCCCTGGCCCGCGGGCGCAGCCGGCCGCTGTTCTGCGTGGGCGGCTCGGGCGTGGAATATGCGCTCACGCAGGCCTGGCGCGAGTCGGGCGCGCTGAGTACGGCGCCCATCACCGACCAGGCCCCTTTCGACGCCGTGCCGCAGGTGCTGGCCGTCTCCGGCAGCGCGTCACCACTGAGCGCGCTGCAGATCAGCACCGCGCTGGACCACGGCTTCGCCGACCTGCCGGTGGACGCCGCGGCGCTGGTGGCCGGCGGCGACAGCGAAGGCGAACTCGCACGCCTGGCCGAGCTTGCGCTGCGAGCCCTGCGCGACGGCCGCAGCGTGATGCTGCACACCGCCCGCGGCCCGGCCGATGCCCGCATCGAGGCCATGCTGGCCGCCCTGGGCGCACAGGGCATGGACCGTGAGCAGGCGCGCCACGAGGGCGGGCGCCGGCTCGGGCAGCGCCTGGGTGACCTGGTGGACGCCCTGCTGCGCACGCACCCGCTGCAGCGCCTGCTGCTGTCGGGCGGCGACACGTCCAGCCAGATCACCCTGCGGCTGGCCCCCGAGGCGCTGCGCGTGGCGGCCCGGCTGGCGCCCGGCGCGCCGCTGTGCCGTGTGCTGGCGCACCAGCCGCACCTGGCGCGCCTGGAGATCGCCCTGAAGGGCGGCCAGATGGGCCTGGCCGATTTCTTCGTCAAGGCGCTGAACGGCCCACACTGAACCCCCAATCGCCGCCTGGGTGCGGGGCACCTGGGTCGGCCAGTTCCACAACCACAACAAACCTTCTTCATGGCCCCAATCCCCGAAACACGCGTGGCCCTGGTGACCGGCGGCGCCAAGGGCATCGGCGCCGAGGTCTGCCAAAGGCTGGCCGCCGCCGGGCACCAGGTGCTGGTGGCCGACCTCGACCTGGACGCCGCCACCGCCACCGCGCGGCAATTGCTGCAAGCCGGCGGCCGCGCGCTCGCCTTGGCGCTGGACGTCGGCCACCCCGAGTCCATCGCCGCGGTGTTCGCGCAGGTCGAACGCGAGCACGGCCGCTGCGACATCCTGGTGAACTGCGCCGGCATCGCGAAGGTGTTTCCCTTCCTCGGCTTGCCGCTCGACAACTTCCTGGCGACGATGAACGTCAATGTCACGGGCATCTCGATGCCGGTGGACGGCGGCTTCCAGGCGTCGGGCGCGCACGGCCTGTGAACCCATGAAGATTGCCCCCCATTTGGCCGACCGCGAAAGGATCCCCTTGAGCCCGACCCATTCCCCTTCCATGCCGGCGCAGCTCGGCGATGTGCGTTGCGTCTGGGACGCTGCGGCCACGCTGGGCGAAGGCAGTTGCTGGTCGCCCCGCCACCACTGCCTGTGGTGGGTGGACATCCTCGAGCGGCGCCTGTACAGCTTCCACCCGGCCGACGGCCGGCGCCGTGAATGGCGTTTCGACAGCGAAATCTCGGCCCTGGCCGAACGCGCCGTGCAGTCCGGCCTGGTCGTGACCCTGCGCCGAGGCTTTGCACTGTTCGATCCCGATGCACCCGGTGCCGCGCCGCGCTACCTGCACTGCCCCGACGCCGAGCCGGCGGGCAACCGCTTCAACGACGGCAAGTGCGACCGCCGCGGGCGCTTCTGGGGCGGCACCATGGACTTTGCCTGCGAAGCACCCACCGGTGCCTTCTATGCCTACGAGGCGAACGGCCGCTGCGTGCGCCACGCGCTGGACTTCGCGGTCACCAACGGGCCCACCTGGTCGCGCGACGAAGGCACGATCTACGTCAACGACACCGTCAAGGGCTGCGTCCACGCCTTCGACTTCGACCCGGCTTCGGGGGCCCTGTCGAACCCGCGTGAGTTCCTGCGCTTCGCCCCCGGCGACGGCCTGCCCGACGGCATGACGACCGACGCCGCGGGGCGCTTGTGGATCGCCCACTGGGGCGGTGCCTGCGTCAGCTGCCACGACCCCGTCAGCGGCGCCGAACTCGGCCGCATCGGCCTGCCCACGGCCCACATCACCAACTGCGCCTTCGGCGGACCCGAACTGCGCACCCTGTTCATCACCAGCGCGCGCTCGGGCCTGTCGGCTGAGCAATTGGCGGCCCAACCGCTGGCTGGTGGCCTGTTCGCGGTTGAACTGGGCGAGCCGGGCGTGCCGGCGGCCCTGTTCGCCGGTTGAACCGGTTCAGGCCAGTTCGCGGCCGGACTCCAGCACTTCGCTCAAGTCCTCCCGGGTTCCCTTCAACTGCACCAGCGTGGCCTGCTGCGCGGCGAGCGGATCGCGGTTCAGCAGGGCGGTCAGGATCGCCTTGTGCCGCGGCAACGACAGCGCATGCGTGTTGGGGTGCAGGCTGCTGAGCTTGATGGATTCACGCAGGGCCAGCGACAGCATGTTGCCGATGTAGGCCAGCAGGTCGTTGTTGGTGGCCTCGGCAATGCGGCGGTGGAAGGCCAGGTCGGGTTCCAGCAGTTCGTCGGCGGTGCGCGCCGTCGCCATGCCCTCGTAGGCCTGGGCGATGCCCTGCAGCGCGTCCTCGCTGGCCACCTTGGCCGCCAAGGCGGCCACGGCGGGCTCGAAGACCCGCCGCGCCGTCAGCAAGGTTTCAATGAACGCGGGCGCCGGCTGGGTCTGGATCAGCCAGTACAGCACATCCGGATCGAGCAGGTGCCACTCGCTGCGCGGTCGCACGGTGGCCCCGGCGCGCTGCCGCGACAGCACCAGGCCCTTGGCCACCAGCACGCGCGTGGCCTCGCGCAATACCGGGCGGCTGACCTCGTAGTCGGCCAGCAAGCTGGCCTCCGCAGGCAGGCGGTCCCCCGGCGCGAACTCGCCGGCGACGATGCGCATGCCCAGGTCGCGCACGATGCGCGCGTGCATGCTTTTGCGCTGCGGAGGGTGTCGGTAGTCGCGGTGGCCGGTGGCCGTGTTCATGATGCGCAGCGCTAGTTCTTGCTCTTGTTGTACACATCAACGAACACCGCTGCCAGCAGCACCAGGCCCTTGATGACCTGCTGGTAGTCGATGCCGATGCCCAGGATGGACATGCCGTTGTTCATCACACCCATCACGAAGGCGCCGATCACCGCCCCCAGCACCTTGCCGACACCGCCCGAGGCCGAGGCCCCGCCGATGAAACACGCGGCGATCACGTCCAGCTCAAAACCGGTGCCGGCCTTGGGCGTGGCGGTGTTCAGGCGCGCCGCGAACACCAGGCCCGCCACCGCCGCCAGCACGCCCATGTTGACAAAGGTGTAGAACGACAGCCACTGCGTCTTGATGCCCGACAGCCGCGCCGCCTTCTCGTTGCCGCCCAGCGCGTAGATGCGCCGGCCCACCGTGGTGCGGGTGGTGACGAAGTCGTACAGCAGCATCAGCAGGGTCATGATGATCAGCACATTGGGCAGGCCCTTGTAGGACGCCAGCTTCCAGCTCAGCGCCACGATGAGGGCGACGAACACCAGGTACTTGATCGCGAAAAGCGCATAGGGCTCGGCCTCCATGCCGTGGCGCGCCTGGTTGGAACGCTCGCGCAGCCGGGCGATGACCAGCGCCAGCGCCACCACGATGCCGGCCAGCAGCGAGGTGGTGCGCAGCGATTCGCCGTTGAGCCAGTCGGGGATGAAGCCTGAACTGAGCAACTGGAAACTGGGCGGGAAGGGCCCGACCGACTGGCCCTGCAGCAAGGCCAGGCTCAAGCCCTTGAACACCAGCATGCCGGCGAGCGTGACGATGAAGGAAGGGATGCGGAAGAACGCGACGAACCAGCCCTGCGCCGCGCCGATGGCCGCGCCGGCGGCCAGGCACAGCAGCGTGGCCGGCACGAAGTGCCATTCGTACTGCACCATCAGCACCGCCGCCAGCGCGCCGATGAAGCCGACCACGGAACCGACCGACAGGTCGATGTGCCCGGCCACGATCACCAGCAGCATGCCCAGCGCCATGATGACGATGTAGCTGTTCTGAAGGATCAGGTTGGTCAGGTTCAGCGGCTGCAGCAGCGTGCCGCTGGTCAGGTACTGGAACAGGCCCATGATGACGACCAGCGACATCAGCATGCCGTACTCGCGCAGGTCCTTCTTCAGGAAGCCGGCATGGGGCTGCGGGGCCGTACCGGCGGTGGGGCGGGTCTCGCTCATGCTTCGGTCCCCGCGGTGACGATGGCCCTCATGATCTTCTCCTGCGACGCCTCGGCGCCGGTGAACTCGCCGACGAAGCGCCCTTCGTTCATGACACAGATGCGGTCGCACATGCCCAGCAGTTCGGGCATCTCCGACGAGATCATCACGATGCACTTGCCGGCCGCGGCCAGTTCGGCCATCAGCGTGTAGATCTCGAACTTGGCGCCGACGTCGATGCCGCGCGTGGGCTCGTCCAGGATCAGCACCTCGGGGTTGGCAAACAGCCACTTGGCCAGCACCACCTTCTGCTGGTTGCCACCCGACAGGTTGACCACCGGCTGGAAGACGCTGGTGCAACGGATGCGCAGCTTGTCCCGGTAGCCCGAGGCCACCGCGAATTCGCGCCCGCGGTCGATCACCGCCGCGTTCGACACGCCGTCCAGGTTGGCCAGCGTGAGGTTGTGCTGGATGCTGTTGTCCAGCACCAGGCCATAGCCCTTGCGGTCCTCGGTGACATAGGCGATGCCGGCGGCGATGGCGCGGTCAATGCTGCTGACATCCACCACGCGGCCGTGCAGGCGCACCTCGCCGCTGATGCGGCGGCCATAGGAGCGCCCGAACACGCTCATCGCCAGTTCGGTGCGGCCGGCGCCCATCAGCCCGGCAATGCCCAGGATCTCACCCCGGCGCGCGTGCAGGTTCACGCCCTTGATCACCAGCCGGTCGGCGTGCTCGGGGTGGTGCACCTGCCAGTCGCGGACCTCGAACACCGTGTCGCCGATGTGCGGCACCCGCTTCGGGTAGCGGTCGGCCATTTCGCGGCCCACCATGGCCTGGATGACCTGGTCTTCGCTCACCGGCCCGGCGCGGCAGTCGAAGCTGCGCACCGTGCTGCCGTCGCGGATGACCGTGATGCTGTCGGCCACCTTGGCGATTTCGTTGAGCTTGTGCGAAATCAGGATGCAGGCAATGCCCTGGGCCTTCAGTTCCAGCAGCAGCGCCAGCAGCGCGTCGCTGTCGGTTTCGTTCAGGCTGGCGGTCGGCTCGTCCAGGATCAGCAGCCGCACTTCCTTGGACAGCGCCTTGGCAATCTCCACCAGCTGCTGCTTGCCGATGCCGATGTCGGTGATCAGCGTGCCCGGCCCTTCGTTCAGCCCCACCTTGTGCAGCAGGGCCTGCGTCTTCGAATAGGCCGCGAACCAGTCGATCACGCCGCCGCGCGCCGTTTCGTTGCCCAGGAAGATGTTCTCGGCGATCGACAGGAAGGGCACCAGCGCCAGTTCCTGGTGGATGATGATGATGCCGGCGCGCTCGCTGTCGTGGATGCCGTGGAAATGGCGCTCCTGGCCGTCGAAGTGGATGGCGCCCTCGTACTCGCCGCTGGGAAACACCCCGCTCAGCACCTTCATCAGCGTGGACTTGCCGGCGCCGTTTTCGCCCACCACCGCGTGGATCTCGCCGGCGCGCACCGCCAGGTTCACGTCGCGCAGCGCCGTCACGCCGTGAAAGCGCTTGGTGATGCCGCGCATCTCCAGCAGACTCATGACAGCCCCTCGGTCGGCCAAGGCAAGGACCCGTCCATCGAAGGCGCGCGGGCCGCCTGGTGGGCGGCCCAGCGCCCGCGCTGGCGCAGGCCGATCACTTGATCTGCGATTCCTTGTAGTAGCCGCTGTCGATCAGCACCGGCTTCCAGTTCGACACGTCCACGCTCACCGGCTTGAGCAGGTAGGAAGGCACCACCTTCACGCCGTTGTTGTAGGTCTTGGTGTCGTTGATCTCCACCTTCTTGCCGCTGAGCATGGCGTCGATCATCGTGACCGTGACCTTGGCCAGTTCGCGCGTGTCCTTGAACACGGTGGAGCTTTGCTCGCCGCGCAGCATGGACTTCACCGAGGCCACCTCGGCGTCCTGCCCGGACACCACCGGGAAGGGCTGCTTGGGCGTGCCGTAGCCCACGCCCTTCAACGACGACAGGATGCCGATCGACAGGCCGTCGTAGGGCGACAGCACGGCATCGACCCGCGCATTGCCGTAGAAGGCGCTCAGCAGGTTGTCCATGCGGGCCTGGGCCACGGCACCGTCCCAGCGCAGCGTGCCCACCTTGTCCATGCCCATCTGCTTGCTGCGCACCACCAGCTTGCCGCTGTCCAGGTAGGGCTTCAGCACCGACATCGCGCCGTCGTAGAAGAAAAAGGCGTTGTTGTCATCCGGCGAGCCGCCGAAGAGTTCAATGTTGAACGGGCCCTTGCCGGCTTTCAGGCCCAGCTTGTCCACGATGGAGCCGGCCTGCAGCACCCCGACCTGGAAGTTGTCGAAGGTGGCGTAGTAGTCCACGTTCTTGGACCCCTTGATCAGCCGGTCGTAGGCAATCACCTTGATGCCGGCGTCGGCCGCCTTCTGCAGGGCGTTCGACAAGGTGGTGCCGTCGATGGCGGCGATCACCAGCACCTTGACCTTCTTGGTGATCATGTTCTCGACCTGCGCCAGCTGGTTCGGGATGTCGTCGTCGGCGTACTGCAGGTCGGCCTTGTAGCCCTTTTCCTTCAGCGACTTGACCATGCTGTCGCCGTCGGAGATCCAGCGGGCCGACGACTTGGTGGGCATGGACACACCAACCGTTCCCTTGTCCTGGGCGCGGGCCGGGCCGCCGAACAGCAGCGCGCCGGTCGCGGCGATGAGCGTGAGCGTCTGGATGAACTTCATGGGTTTGTCTCCTTCTTGGTGTGGTGAAAATCAGCGAGGCGGACGCAAGGCGCGCGCATCATAAAGTCAGCCTATTAGTGAATGACAGTGCGTGTTTTCCCTCTCTTCCCGTCATTTGGCGGACTTTTAGTATGACGTTATAGACATAAGAATGGCCCACGACATGACCCAGTTCGCGCGCTACCCCAGCCTGCAGGACCGCGCCGTGCTGATCACCGGCGGCGCCACCGGCATCGGGATGACGCTGGTCGAGGCCTTCGTGGCGCAAGGCTCGCGCGTCGGCTTCATCGACATCGACGCCGCCGCGGGCCCCGCCTTGTCGGCACGCCTTGCCGACGCCAGGCACCCGCCCGTTTTCGTGGCCGCCGACCTGACCGACGTGGCCGCGCTGGACCGGGCCATCGCGGCCATTCGCCAGGGCATCGGCCCGATCGGCGTGCTGCTGAACAACGCCGCGAACGACCAGCGGCACCAGATCGATGAAACCACCTCGGACAGCTGGGACGCCGGCATCGCGGTGAACCTGAAGCACCAGTTCTTTGCCGCGAAGAACGTGGCCGCCGACATGAAGGCTCTGGGCCGCGGCTCGATCATCAACTTCGGGTCGATCAGCTGGAAGCTCAAGCAAGGCGGCATGCCGGTCTACACCACGTCCAAGGCGGCCGTGCAGGGCCTGACGCGCAGCCTGGCGCGCGACCTGGGGCCGTTCAACATCCGCGTCAACACCCTGGTGCCGGGCTGGGTGATGACCGACAAGCAGATCCGACTGTGGCTGGATGAGCAGGGCAAGCAGGACATCGCGCGCGGCCAGTGCATCAACCAGCCCTTGCTGCCCCAGCACATCGCGAACATGGCGCTGTTCCTTGCCGCGGACGACAGCGCCATGTGCACGGCCCAGGATTTCATCGTCGATGGCGGCTGGGTCTGAGCCCGGGCTTTCGACGCGGCCGTACGGGCGCTTGCCGGATGGGCGCGCGGTGTTCGAGTACACACTGGACAACGGCCGGGGCCTGGTGCTGCGCGCCATCAACCTGGGCGGCATCGTCACCGAACTGCATTGCCCCGACCGCCATGGCCGCAGCGCCAATGTCGTGCTGGGTTTCGACCAACTGCGTGACTACGTCCTGCGCAACCCGAACTTCGGCACCCTGGTGGGCCGCTATGCCAACCGCATCGCCGGCGGGCGGTTCAGCCTGGACGGTGAAAACCACCAACTGGCGCTGAACGATGGCGCGAACACCTTGCACGGAGGTCCGTGCGGCTTCGGCACGCGCTGGTGGGCCATCAAGCCGCTGCCGACCGACAGCGATGGCCGTGTGGCGATTGAACTCCAGCTCAGCAGCGAGGACGGCGACGAGGGCTACCCGGGCCGCCTGGACCTGAGCGTGCGCTACACCCTGACCCCGGCGCAGGAATGGCGCATCGACTACCGCGCCACGAGCAGCCGCGCGACAGTGCTCAACCTCACGCACCACGGCTACTACAACCTGGCCGGCGCCGGCTCGGCCCTGGGCCAGGTGCTGACGCTGGACGCCAGCCGGTTCCTGCCGGTGGACGATGGACTGATTCCCACCGAGGTGGCCGAGGTGGGCGGCACGCCCTTCGACTTCCGCCAGCCCACCCGCATCGACCAGCGCATCCGGCAGGGTGATGCCCAACTGCTGCTGGCACGCGGCTACGACCACTGCTTCCTGATCGACCGCGCAGAGCGACAGGATCTGGTGCATGCCGCCCGCTTGAGCGACCCGGTGTCGGGCCGGGTGATGGACATCGCGACCACCGAGCCCGCCATCCAGTTCTATTCAGGCAATTTCCTCGATGGCCGGCTGCGGGGCGCCCAGGGCCAGGCCTACCGGCAGGGCGACGGTGTGTGCCTGGAAACCCAGCACTGCCCGGACTCGCCGAACCGTCCCGATTTTCCGTCCACGGTGCTGCGGCCCGGCGAAACCTTCCAGAGCACGACGGTGCATCGATTCAGCACCGATTGAATCCACCCACCCCCACAAGCCCCCATGTCGAACTGGCCGACCCGACTTCCATTGATCGCCATCCTGCGCGGCATCCGCCCCGAAGAGGCGCTGGAGCATGTGCAGGCCCTGGTGGACGCTGGCTTCGACGCGATCGAGATCCCCTTGAATTCCCCCGACTGGCGCAGCAGCATCGCGCTCGTCGCCGCCCGTTTCGCGGACCGCGCACTGATCGGCGGCGGCACGGTGCTGCGAGAGGCCGACGCCGACGCGCTGGCCGATGCCGGCGCCAGGCTGGTGGTCACGCCGAACACCCGCCCGGCCTTGATTGCGCATGCCGTGGCGCGTGGCCTGCACGTCGCGGCCGGCTTCGCCACCGCCAGCGAAGCCTTCGCGGCGCTGGGCGCCGGTGCACAGGCGCTGAAGCTGTTTCCGGCCACGACCTACGGCCCCGGCCATGTCAAGGCGCTGCGCGCGGTGCTGCCACCGGTGCCGCTGTTCGCGGTGGGGGGCATCACGGCCGCGAACCTGGGCGCGTACATGGCCGCCGGCTGCATCGGTGCCGGGTTGGGCAGCGATCTCTACCAGCCCGGCCAGGGCGTGGCGCGCACAGCCACGATGGCCGCCGCCTTCATCGACGCCTACCGACAGGCCGCGGCAGCGTGACGCGCATGCAGCAGGAGCCGTGGTGATCGCCGTCGACTGGGGCACCAGCAGTTTTCGCGCTTACCGGCTTGACGCCGCTGGGCAGGTGCTCGATCAGCGCAGCGCCGCGGCGGGGCTGCTGGCTTGCGGTGGCGTGTTCGAGCCGGTGCTGGCCCGGCAGGTGGCCACTTGGGACGACCCGACCATCCTGATGGCGGGCATGATCGGCAGCCGCAGCGGCTGGCAAGAGGTGCCCTATGCCGATTGCCCGGCGGGCATCGAGGCGCTGGCGGCCGGGGTGAAGGAGGTGGCCGCGCCCAGCTTGCCCGGCCGGCGCGTCTGGATCGTGCCCGGGCTGGCCCACCACCCGGTCGGCGCGCCGCCCGAGGTGATGCGCGGCGAAGAAACCCAGATCTTCGGCCTGCCCGATGGAATGTCCGAACGGGGTTCGCACTGCATCTGCCTGCCCGGCACCCACAGCAAGTGGGTCCAGCTGGAAGGCGGACGCATCGTGTCGCTGCGCACCGCGATGACCGGCGAGTTGTATTCCCTCCTGCGCCAACACAGCCTGCTGGCCGCTTTGATGCCGAAGAACGCCAACGAGGACGGGGACGACGAAGCGGCGTTCCTGCTCGGCGTGGACGCCAGCCGTCGAACCGGCGGGCTGCTGCACCACCTGTTCGGCGTTCGCACGCAGGGCCTGTTCGGGTCGCTGTCGCCCGCACAGTCGCCGTCCTACCTGTCCGGGCTGCTGATCGGCCACGAACTGCAGGCCGCGGGTACCGGCACGGGGCCGGTTCAGCTGGTGGGAAGTGCCGCCCTGGTGCGCCGCTACCAACGCGCGCTGGCCCACCTGGGCGTGCCGACGCGCTGCCATGGCGAGGCCCTGAGTTCCACCGGACTGCACCGCCTGGCGCGCGTGCGCGGCTTCACCCTCTGAGGGCCGTCGCTTCGGCGCCCCGGCCTGATGGCCTGGGGGCCATGCGGCGGGCCGAGACGCGGCGCCGGTGGCGCTTCATTATTCAACCAATTGGTTGACTTTTGACTTCGGCGCTTCTATATTCAACCACATGGTTGATATTCAAGAACCGCAGCTGGATGCCGTGTTCCACGCCCTGGGCGACCGCACGCGCCGCCACATGCTGCGCCGACTCGCAGAAGGCGAGCGCACGGTGGGTCAGTTGGCCGAGCCCTTCAACATGTCGCTGGCGGCGGCCTCCAAGCACATCAAGGCGCTGGAAGGCGCTGGCCTGGTCCGGCGCGAGGTCCTGGGCCGCACCCATGTCTGCCACCTGAACCCCGGCCCGCTGTCCGTGGCTGGGGACTGGCTGCGCTACTACGAGCGATTCTGGAACGCGCGCCTGGATCGGCTGGAAGCGCTGCTGCGCGCCGAAGCCACCGAGCCCGCGGCTGGCCCGCCCTCCCGCCCCGCGCGCGCCCCGGCGCGCACGGCACCCACCCCAAAGCCCACCAAGACGAAGCGGAGTTCGACATGACAAGCACCCCGTTCAACGACACCCACGGCACGCTGGCCGAGGCCGGCACCTTGCGGATCCAACGCCGCCTGCCCGGCCCGATCGAGCGGGTCTGGTCCTACCTGACCGAGAGCGATCTGCGTCGCCTGTGGCTGGCCAGTGGCACGATGAACCTGAGCCCTGGCGCTTCCTTCGAACTGGTCTGGCGCAACGACGAGCTGTCCAGCTCAGCCCAGGAACGGCCCGAAGGCTTCCCGGCCGAGTCCCGCGCCACCTGCCAGTTCGTGGAACTTGAAGCGCCACGGCGGATGCGCTACATCTGGCCTGGTGTGGGCGAGGTGAGCATCGAGCTGGAGGCCGCAGGCGACGGCGTGATGTTGACCCTGATCCACCGGCAGTTGAGTGGTGAGCGGTTGATCCTGAATGTCTGCGCGGGCTGGCACGCGCACCTGGCCCTGCTGGTCGCACAGGTTGAAGGCCGCAAGGCGCCATCGCTGTGGCGCACCTGGACGCAAGTGCGCAAGCAGTACGAAGAACGGATGGTCGCCATCTGATCGCAGCCCTGCCCCACCCGCTGAAGGGTCTGTCCGCGGGCTGTTATGTGTGACACCGCACCGACGGGTCGCGATCGGACCCCGCAAGATGGGTCCATCGACCGGTGCGCAGGCCGTCCTCGGCCCTTGACCAGGGGCTTGCGCATGGCTTGACGGTGGCCCGTCAGCGCGATGGCACATGGCGCTGCGCTTTCATTTCAATCGAACCAGCGTCACGCGCTGGCCGCGCTACCTGAGCGCGGCTGGGTGTCCGCAGGCAGACCCTCGCTGGATCTGCCAGAAAGCGCCCCATGTCCCTGACAGGCCCCCGATTGCCAGGCAGCACCCACCGAGCGCAATCCGCCCTTGCCAAGGAACTGCAGCGGCAACAGACCCTGCTCAAGACCGGGGCGCTGCAAAACGCCATCCTGAACAGCGCCAACTTTTCCAGCATCGCCACCGACGACAAGGGGGTGATCCAGGTCTTCAATGTCGGCGCCGAGCGCATGCTCGGCTACGCCGCCGCCGAGGTGCTGAACCGGATCACGCCCGCCGACATTTCCGACCCCCAGGAGATGGTGGCGCGCGCCCTGGCGCTCAGCACCGAACTCGCCACGCCCATCGCGCCGGGCTTCGAGGCCCTGGTCTTCAAGGCCTCGCGTGGCATCGAGGACATCTACGAACTGACCTACATCCGCAAGGATGGCAGCCGCTTTCCGGCCGTGGTGTCGGTGACGGCCTTGCGCGACGCCCGCGGCGCCATCATCGGCTACCTGCTGATCGGCACCGACAACACGGCCCGCATGGGCCTGCACCACGCGCTGCAGGAAACCAATGTGGAACTGCGCCGCGCCACGCAGGCGGCCGAAAAGGCCAACCTGGCCAAATCGCAGTTCCTGTCCAGCATGAGCCATGAACTGCGCTCGCCGCTGAACGCCATTCTTGGTTTCGCCCAGTTGATCGAATCGGGCACCCCGCCGCCCACGCCGGGGCAGAAGGAAAGCGTCGACCAAATCCTGCAGGCCGGCTGGTACCTGCTGGAGCTGATCAACGAGATCCTTGACCTGGCGCTGATCGAGTCGGGGCGCCTGTCGCTGTCGCCCGAACCGATGTTCCTCGCCGAGGTGCTGGCCGATTGCCAGGCGATGACCGAACCACAGGCGCGCAAGTGCGGCATCGGCGTCAGCTTTGCGCCTGCCGAGGACCGCCATGTGGTCAAGGCCGACCGCACCCGGGTCAAGCAGATCTGCGTGAACCTGCTGTCCAACGCCATCAAGTACAACCGCGTCGGCGGCAAGGTCCAGGTGCGTTGCAGCCGCGCTGCGGGCAACTGGGTGCGCATCAGCTTCCAGGACACGGGCGACGGCCTTTCGGCGGACAAGCTGGCGCAACTGTTCCAACCCTTCAACCGCCTGGGCCAGGAATCCGGTGTCGAAGAAGGCACCGGCATCGGCCTGGTGGTGAGCAAGCAGTTGGTCGAACTGATGGGCGGGCGCATCGGTGCCGAAAGCACCGTGGGTGTGGGCAGCGTGTTCTGGATCGAACTGCCGAGCGCTGTGGCCCTGGAACTGCCCGATGGCACAGCACCTGCCCTGCCCACCGCGGAACCTGGGCGCCGCGATGACACGCTGCGGCGCAAGGTGCTGTGCGTCGAGGACAACCCGGCCAACCTGATGCTGGTGCAGAAGCTGCTGGCGCGCAGACCGGACATCCGCCTGCTCACGGCCTGCGACGGCCGGGCCGGCATCGAGCTGGCACGCGAGAGCCTTCCGGACGTGATCCTGATGGACATCAACCTGCCCGGCATCAGCGGCATCACGGCGCTGAAGATCCTGGCCGGCGACGCGGCCACGGCCCACATCCCGGTCGTCGCGCTCAGCGCCAATGCCATGCCGCGCGACATCGAGAAAGGGCTGGAAGCCGGCTTCTACCGCTACCTCACCAAGCCCATCAAGGTGGACGAGTTCCTGGCGACCCTGGATGGCGCCCTGGAATTCGCAGCATCGCCGCCGCAAGGCGGCCCCCCCATGGAGACCACCGAATGATGTCCGAGTCAGAGATCCGCGGCGCCAGCATCCTGGTCGTTGACGACCAGGCCGCCAACGTCAAGCTGCTGACGCGCCTGCTGGCCGACGCGGGCTACTCCCGCGTGCGCACCACCATGAACCCGCTGGAGGTTTGTGCCATGCACCGGCGCGAGGGCTTCGACCTGATCCTGCTGGATCTGCAGATGCCCGGCATGGACGGCTTCCAGGTGATGGACGGGCTGAAGACCAACGACAGCGAACCCTACCTGCCGGTGATCGTGCTCACCGCCCAGCCCGGCCACAAGCTGCGCGCCCTGCAATGCGGCGCCAAGGACTTCATCAGCAAACCCTTCGACCTGGTCGAGGTGAAGCTGCGCATCCACAACATGCTGGAGGTGCGCCTGCTCTACCGGCAGCTCGCGAAGCACAGCCAGTTGCTGGAGCAGGCGGTGCGCGAGCGCACCGCCGAACTGCGCGAGAGCGAGGCCCGCTTTCGAAGCCTGGCCGAACTGGCCTCCGACTGGTACTGGGAGCAGGACGAGCAGGGCCAGTTCACCCGGGTGTCCGGGCCGGTGATGGAGATGCTGGGCATCCAGGTCGCCCCGCTGGTGGGCGGCGATGCCCCGCCTTTGCCCGCCAACGGCTGGGACGAGGCCGAACGGACCGTGCTGCAGGCCCGCATTGCGGCGCGCCAGCCCTTTCTGGATTTCGCCTTTGGGCGGGTCAATGCCGATGGAACACGGCAGCAGTTCCGCGTGAGCGGCGAGCCCATGTTCGACGCCACCTGCCGCTTCCTGGGCTACCGCGGCATCGGCGTGGAAGTGGGCGCGTGACCCCACAAGCAGCCGAGCCGCTGAGCGGGCCCCGACAGAACCACTTGCTGGCCGCCCTGCCCGGTTCGGCCTTCGAGCCGCTGGCAGCGCACCTGGAACGGGTCCCCATGCGGCTGGGCGACACGCTCTACGAACCTGGCGGCCAGCTCCGGCATGCCTACTTTCCCACCACCGCCATCGTGTCGCTGCATTACGTCACCCAGACCGGCGCGTCGGCCGAGACCTGCGGCGTCGGCCCCGAGGGCATGGTGGGCATTGCGCTGTTCATGGGCGGGCACACCACGCCCAGTTCCGCGGTGGTGCAGACCGCGGGCCACGGCTACCGGCTGGACCGCCAACGCCTGGTGCAGGCCTTTGACGCCGCCGGGCCGGTGCAGTGGGCGTTGTTGCGCTACGCCCAGGCCTTGATCGCGCAGATTTCGCAATCTGCAGCCTGCTACCGGCACCACTCGATCGAGCAACAGCTCAGCCGCTGGCTGTTGTCCACCCATGACCGCCTGGCTTCGACCGAACTGGTGGTCACGCAGGAACTGGTGGCCGGTCTGCTGGGGGTGCGGCGCGAAAGCGTCACCCAGGCCGCCGGACGCTTGCAGGCAGCGGGGTACATCCGCTACCGGCGGGGCCACATCTCGGTGCTGGACGCGGCCGGGCTGAAGACCTGCGCCTGCGAGTGTTATGGCGCCGTGAAGCTGGAGCTGGACCGGCTGCTGACCTAGGCCCGCCGCACCGATCAGGCCTGGCGCCGGGCGCGGTACAGCATGTCCAGGGTGATGTGGCGCACCTCGAGCTTGCTTTGTTCGATGTGCGCGCACAGCAGGCGTTTCGCCTCGTCCGCCCGGCGACGCATGATGGCGCGCAGGATGCGGGCATGCTCGTCGTAGGTGGCTTCCACGCGCGCGGGCTTGGTGAAATCCAGCCGGCGGATGATGCGGATGCGTTCCGTGATCTCCTGGTGCACACGCACCATCTCGCGGTTGCCGCTGCCCTGCACCAGCAGGGCATGGAAGCGCTCGTCCAGGGCACCGACGGCGGACGCGTCGATTTCACGTTCGGCCGTCGGGGCCAGCCAGACCTCGGCCAGCACCTTCAGCGCCGGGCGTTCCTCGCAGTCGGCCAGGTGGCGGGCGGCCTCGCATTCCAGCAGGGTGCGCAGGTCGTACAACTCGTCCATCACGTCGAAGTCCAGCGGCGTCACCTGCCAGCCTTGTTTGGGCAGCAGCCGCAGAAAGCCCTCGCGCAGCAGCCGCTGCAGCGCTGCACGCAGGGGCGTGCGACTCACACGCACCTGCAACGCGAGTTCGGTTTCCGAAAAATGGTCGCCCGGCATCAGCGCGAAGTCGAAGATCATGCGCTTGACATCCGCATAGGCCTGCTCGGCCAGGGTGGCGGGCTCGTCGACGACGGGGTCCAGGACGGGAGCGGGCAGGGGTCGAGCGCTCATGGTTCGGGCAGCAGGGGCACAGCCATCATACGCAGCGTCATGCCTTGTCTTCGAAGGCGATCATGCTCACGTGCGCGGCCACGATGCGCCAGCCCTCGGGCAGGCGCGCCCAGGTCTGGGTCTGGAAGCCGCGCAAGGGCGTGTCGCTGCGCAGGAACTCCACCTGCGCCACCGCCAGGTCGGGCCCGAAGGCATGCAGGCGCAGGTGGTGCAGGCTGCGGGTGAAATTCGGCGCTGGCGTCGCGGCGCGGTAGGCCACCAGTTCGTCGATGCCCCATTGCCGGTCGGCGATGCCGTAGCGGGTGACACGCGCGTCGGCCCAGAAGTAGCGATTCAGCGCCGCCACGTCGTTGTCCATCAGGGCGCGCTCATAGTCGCGGAAGATGGCCGCCAGTTCGGCCAGCACCTCCGGGGCGTCGATGTCACCGGGCGCGATCATGCGCGGGCGGCAGCCTGCGCCGCGAGGTAGGCACGCCAGCCACCGTGCCCGCTGACGTCGGGCGCCGCCGCCAGTGCCGCGCCTTCGCAGATGAAACCCTTGACCCAGCGGCCATCTTCCAGCTGCACATTGCCCAGGCCCAGCGGCGGCGGGATCAGGGCCAGGAAGGAGCCGACGCTGGCCGTGGGCAGTTCATACACCTCCAGCGCGATGGCATGGCCGGTCTCGCCCTCGGCCACCCGCGCCAGCCCGGGCTTGGGCGGCACGCTGCCGGGCAGGGCGTGCAGGCGGTAGCGCGGCGCGCTGCGCGTGCGCGCCAAGAGGCGCGCACCCCGTTCGACCAGTTGTCCATGCAGGGGCAGGCCCTGCAGGTGGGCACCCACGACGGCCAGTTGCAGCGTGGGCGCGGCGGCGGGCAGCGCGGTGGGCGCCAGGTCAGCGGGCACAGCCTCGCGCAGGCGCGCGCCGAGCGGCCCCGGACCCGCGGTTTCCCATCGCAGGCCCCAGTGCGCCAGGGCCGCGTCGGCACCCCCGGGTGCGATGAAGGTCACGCCGAAGGGCAATCCGGTGGACGGCACCGTGACCGGCAGGGCCAGCGCGGCCCAGCCCAGCAGGTTGACGAAGTTGGTGTAGCGCCCCAGCTCACTGTTGCGCTGTACCGGCGCCTGCGCCACCGCTTCGTGCGTGGGGCAGGTGGGTGCGGTGGGCACCATCAGCGCATCCACCCGCTGCCACAGCGGCGCCAGCGCGGCGCGCAATTCTTCCAGGCGGTAGCGGGCGCGGAAAGCGGCGGTGGCGTTGTAGGCATGGGCGGCGCGGATCACATCGGCCACCGTGGCGTCCAGCGCCTCGGGCTGCTGGGCCAGCAGGGCCTGCACCACGGCATGGCGTTCGGCCACCCAGGGGCCGCCGTAGAGCAGTTGCGCCACCTCGTACAAGGGCGCGAAGTCCACCGTCACCAGTTCGGCCCCCAGATCGCGGGCCCGGGCCCGAGCCTGGTCGAAGCCACGGTCGAAGCCCAGCGCGGCATCACACCCCGGGTCGGCCGGCACGCCCAGGCGCAGCGCGGCGCGGCTGCCGCCCAGCCAGGGCGGTTGCAGCTCGGGCCAGGCGAAACGCGGCTCGTCGTCGGCGCCTTCCATCACCGCCATCACCGCGGCGGCGTCGGCCACGGTGAGGGCGAAGACGCTCAGCACATCCAGCGTGCGGCAGGCCGGCAGCACGCCGGCCATGGGAACGCGCCCGGGCGATGGCTTCAGCCCCACCAGGTTGTTGAAGCCGGCCGGCACGCGGCCGGACCCGGCCGTGTCGGTGCCCAGGGCAAAGGGCACCAGGCCACGCGCCACCACCGAGGCCGAGCCCGAGCTGGAGCCGCCGCTGACATAGCGCGCATCGAAGCTGTTGGGCACCTCGCCATAGGGCGAACGCGTGCCCACCAGACCGGTGGCGAACTGGTCCAGGTTGGTCTTGCCCACCAGCACCGCGCCGGCGGCCTGCAGGCGGCGCACCGCGGTGGCGGTTTGCTCGGGCTGGTAGGCGAAGGTCGGGCAGGCGGCGGTGGTGGGCAGGCCGGCCACGTCGATGTTGTCCTTCACCGCGAAGGGCAGGCCCCACAGCGGCGTGGCCGGACCGCGCGGCGGCAGGGCCGCCACCTGGGCCCGGATGAAGTCGAGCGTGCAGCGCAGGATCCAGGCCGGGTCGTCGGCCTGAAACGACGCAGCCAGCGCGCCCAGCAGGTCCTGCGGCCGCGCGCCTTCGTCGTAGGCACGGCGCCAATCGGCCCCGGTGTGCAGGGGTGGGGTCATGCGGGCAGGGCCTTGATCAGCAGGTCGGACGGCGCCACCCAGCCGACGATGGCGCCCTGGGCGGTGACCATCGCCAGCGTGGCGGCCTTGAAGTCGGGGAAGTAGCTCTCGGTGCCGTCCTCCAGCAGCAGGCATTCGTAGCCACGGTCGTTGGCTTCGCGCATGGAGGTCTGCACGCACACCTCGGTGGTGACGCCCATGAACACCAGGTGGGTGATGCCGCGCTGGCGCAACAGGGTGTCGACCGGCGTGGCGCAGAACATGCCCTTGCCGGACTTGTCCACCACCCACTCGCCGGGCAAGGGTGCCAGTTCGGGAATGATCTCGGCACCGGGCTCGCCGGCCACCAGCACGCGGCCCATGGGCCCCACATCGCCGATGCGCAGCGACGGGTTGCCGCGCAGGCGCTTGGCCGGCGGGCAGTCGGCCAGGTCGGGGCGGTGCGCTTCGCGGGTGTGCAGCACGGGGCCGCCCGCAGCCCGCCAGGCGTCCAGCACGCGGCGCACCGTGGGCACGATGGCCTGCAGGCGCGTGACGTCGTTGCCCAGGCTTTCGCCAAAGCCGCCGCGTTCAATGAAGTCACGCTGCATGTCGATGATGACCAGCGCCGTGCGGGCCAGCTCGCTGCGCCAGGCGAAGGGCCGGGCGCCGGGGAGATGAATGGAATGGCTCATGCCGCCACCTTGTCCGCCGCGTGCGCGCGCCCGCCCATGAAGGCGCCGAGCGAGGGCCGGTCGGCCTGCGCGGCGGGCACGTCGTGCACGATGCGGCCTTCGCTCATCACCACGATGCGGTCGGCCAGTTCCAGCAACTCGTCCAGGTCTTCGCTGACCAGCAGCACCGCAGCGCCGCGGTCGCGCGCAGCCAGCAGGCGGCCGTGAATTTCCGCCACCGCGGCGAAGTCCAGGCCGAACACCGGGTTGCTGACCAGCAGCAGCTCGGCGTCCCCGGCCAGCTCGCGCGCCAGCACGGCGCGCTGCACATTGCCGCCCGACAGGGTGCGGATGGCCGCCCGCTCGCCCTGGGTCTTCACGCCGTATTCGGCGATCCAGTCGCGCGCACGTTCGCGCAGCGCGCCCCAGCGCACCCAGCCAGCGCGCGACCAGGGCGGCTCGTCGAAGTGGCGCAGCGCCATGTTCTGCGCCACGCTGAGTTCGCCCACGCAGGCATTGCCCAGCGGCTCTTCGGGCAGGCTGCGCACCTTGCGCAGGCGGTTGTCGGCGCGACGGGCCTGGAAGGGCTGGCCGTCCACCTGCACCGTGCCGCTTTCGCGTGCGCGCTGGCCGGTCAGGGCCTGCATCAGTTCACGCTGGCCGTTGCCGCTGACGCCGGCCACGCCGACGATTTCACCCGCGCGCACCTGCAGGCTCAAGGCCCGCACCGCGGGCTCGCCACGGTCGCCCATGACCTGCAGCGCGTCAATGGCCAGCTTCACCGCGCCGGCCGGGCGCGCCGCGCGCGGGCGGCGTTCGGCCGTGGTCAGCGCGGCCTTGCCTTCACCCACCATGGCCGAGGCCAGGCGCTGCGGTGTGGCCTGCGCCACCGCCAGGCTCTCTACCAGTTCACCGCGGCGCAGCACGCTCACGTCGTCGGCATGCGCCATCACCTCGCGGAACTTGTGGGTGATGAGGATGATGGAGCAGGCGCCGGAGCGCGCGCGCTGGCGCAGGGCGCCCAGCACCTCGTCGGCCTCCTGCGGCGTGAGCACCGAGGTAGGCTCGTCCAGGATCAGCAGGCGCGGTTTCAGGAACAGCTGCTTCAGGATTTCCAGCTTCTGCTTTTCACCCGCCGACAGGTCCAGCGGCATGGCGTCCAGCGGCAGCTGGAAGGGCGTGGTGCGCAGGAAGGCGTCCAGCTCGGCGCGCGCGGACTTCCAGTTCAGCACCAGGGGCAGGTGGCCGCGGGCCAGCAGCAGGTTCTCGGCCACGGTCATGCCCGGCACCACGGTGAAGTGCTGGTAGACCATGCCGATGCCAAGGTCGCGCGCCACCGTGGGCGAGTGGATGTCCTGCTCGCGCCCGTCCAGCATCACCGCGCCGTCGTCGGGCTTGTGGTAGCCAACGATGCACTTCACCAGGGTGCTCTTGCCCGCGCCGTTCTCCCCCAGCAGGGCGTGCACCGTGCCCGGGCGCACCGTCAGGCTGACGCCGTTCAGCGCGGTGAAGGCGCCGAAGCGCTTGGTGAGCTGGTAGGTTTCCAGCGTCAGCGCGCTCATGCCGATCACCAGCCGGCCAGCAGGTCCAGCACCGCGCGTGAATCGGACACCGCGCCGAACACCCCGCCCTGCATCTGGATCATCTTCAGCGCGGCCTCGTGGTTGCCGCGGTCGGTGGCGCCGGTGCAGTCGGACAGCATCACGCACTCAAAGCCGCGGTCGTTGGCTTCGCGCATGGTGGTGTGCACGCACACGTCGGTGGTGATGCCGGTGAGGATGAGGTTGCGGATGCCGCGGGTGTGCAGGATCAGCTCCAGGTCGGTGGCGCAGAAGCTGCCCTTGCCGGGCTTGTCGACGATGGGCTCGCCCGCGATGGGGTAGAGCTCGGGGATGATGTCCCAGCCGGGTTCGCCGCGCACCAGGATGCGGCCGCAGGGCCCGGCGTCGCCGATGCCCGCGCCGATGCGCTGGCTGCGCCAGCGCTTGTTGGCCGGCAGATCGGCCAGGTCGGGTCGGTGGCCTTCGCGGGTGTGGATCACGTGCAGGCCGGTGCGGCGGGCTTCGGCCAGCAGCTTTTTCAGCGGCTCGATCGGCGCGCGCGTCATGCTCAGGTCGTAGCCCATCTTGTCGACATAGCCGCCCACGCCGCAGAAGTCGGTCTGCATGTCGATGATGACCAGGGCCGTGTTCTTGGGCGTGACCTCGCCGTCGTAGGGCCAGGCATAGGGTTCGCTGCGCAGGGTGGGCATGGGCGGCCTCAGTCCCGCACGGCCGCCCGAAGGGACTGAGCGCCCCCCCGGGGGGCAGCGAGCAACGCGAGCGTGGGGGTTGTCATGTCACTCCTTGTCGAAGGGGTTGGCCTCGGGGCCGCGGTAGGCCCTCTCAGGCGGCGGGAATCCGCAGCCGGTGCCGTCCTTCACCTGCACGCTGGCCTGCCAGGGCAGGCGGTAGCGGCCGTGCACCATGTCGTGCATGAAGGTGTAGGGGCAGTCCTGGGCGCCGCCCTTCACCGCCACGTAGCCGCGGTGCCAGAGCTGGTAGGGGTTGTTCTCCACGCCCCAGGTCGCGCGCGCCTCGCGCACCAGGTCGGGCCGCAGTTCGGCGGTGATGATCTCGTCCGGGCGGCCACCGCCCTGCGCCATCACGCTGCCGTCGAAGTGGCAGAACATGCCTTCGCCCATGCTGTCGAAGCTGCCATCGCTGCCGCACAGGCACACGCTGGCGGTGTAGGCCAGGTTCTGGAAGGCGTTGCTCTGGTTGGTGATCTTCCAGGCGTGGCGGATCGGCGCGGTGTAGCCGGCGGTGCGCAGGATGATCTCGGCGCCCTTGTAGGCGGCCTCGCGCGCCATTTCAGGGAACATGCCGTCGTGGCAGATGATCAGCGCCAGCTTGCTGCCATTCGGGCCGTCGCACACCGGCACGCCCATGTTGCCCGGCTCCCAGGCTTCCACCGGCACCCAGGGGTGCAGCTTGCGGTAGTACAGGCGGATGGCGCCTGTATCGTCGATGATCAGGCCGGTGTTGTAGGGGTTGCCGTGCGGGTTGGCCTCCATGATGGAGAAGCAGCCCCAGATCTTGTGCTGCACGCAGGCGGCCTGGAACAGGGCCACCTCGGGGCCGTCCAGGCGCACCATCAGTTCCGGCGCGGTGCTCATGGAAAGACCGTGCAGCGCGTATTCCGGGAACACCACCAGGTCCATGCTGCCCAGGTTGCGCCGCGCCTTGCCCACCATCCAGACAATGCGATCGGCCTGCGCTTTCAATTGCGCCGGCGTTTCCACCACCGGCAACTGCAACTGCACCAGGCCGATGACCACGCCCTGGGGCGACTTGTTCAAGCCACCGAGTCCACTCATCGACTCACTCCCAGTTCCATCGGCGCGCCCTTGATCGAGCGCTTGGTTGAACAGGTGGCCACCAGGATGGCCAGCGTCAGTGCATAAGGCATGGCGTTGAAAAGGTAGGTGCCGCCGCTGACGCCCACGCTCTGCAGCGCCGGACCGATGGCGCCGGCGCCGCCGAACAGCAGGGCCGCGCCCAGGCAGCGCCAGGGCTGCCAGCGCGCGAAGATGACCAGGGCCACCGCGATCAGGCCCTGGCCGCTGGACAGGCCTTCGTTCCAGCTGCCCGGGTAGTACAGGGACAGCGACGCCCCGCCCAGCCCGGCGATGAAGCCGCCGGCGGTGGTGGCCGCCACGCGCACCGCGTTGACCGAATGGCCCAGCGCGCGCGCGGCGTCGCTGGAGTCCCCCGCCATGCGCACCACCAGGCCGAAGCGGGTGTTGGCCAGGCCCCAGGCCATCAGCGCAGCCAGCGCGATGCCCAGCGGGAACAGCGCATTGACGGCCAGCGCCTGCTGCACGCCAGGCGACGAACTCCAGGCCCCGAGCGGGATGGACGGGATCTGCGGCGCCTGGGGCTGGATCAAGGGCTTGCCCAGGTAGAAGGCCAGGCCCGATCCCAGCAGCATCAGCGCGATGCCCGTGGCGATGTCGGACACCCGCGGCAGCGAACACAGCAGGCCGTGCAGCAGGGCCAGCAGCGCACCGCTGACACCGGCCAGCAGCACGCCGAGCCAGGGCGAACCGCTGAGGTAGGCGCCGCCGAAGCCGGCCATGGCGCTGAACACCAGCACACCTTCCAGCCCCAGGTTGATGCGTCCGCTTTTTTCGGTGAGGCATTCGCCCAGGCTGACGAAGAGGAAGGGTGTGCCCACGCGCACCGCGCCGCCGATGATGGCCAGCAGCAGGTCGATCCAGGAATCACCGCTCATGCCACCACCTTCCCGCCGGCCACCGCCAGCTTCAGGCGCGGATGCGGCAGTTGCAGCTGGAACAGGCGCCCGCGCAGCGCCTCGGCCGCCAGGATGAAGACGAAGGCAAATCCCTGCAGCACCAGCACCGACGCGTCGGGCAGGCCCAGGCGGCGCTGCAGCAGGCTGCCGGCGGCGGCGAAACCACCGAACAGCAGCGCCACCGGCGGAATGGCCCAGGGGTTGTGGCGCGCGACGAAGCTGACCAGGATGCCGGTGTAGCCCAGCCCCGCAATCACCGAGGCGTTGGCCGCGGTGTGCACCGCCGCCACCTCCAACGCGCCGGCCAGGCCGGCGCAGGCGCCGCCCAGGGCACAGGCCGCCACCACCAGGGCGTTGGTGGGCAGGCCCACCCCGCGCGCGGCCCGCGCATTGCCGCCCACCACACGCAGCGCGAAGCCCTGGGCGGTGAAGCTCAGCCACAGCCCTGCGGCCAGGCACAGCAGCAGGCCGAAGGCCAGGCCCCAGTGCACGTCACCCAGCACCGAATCGGGCGCGATGGCGCCCACGCGCAGGCCTTCGGCCAGCGGGCGCGTGGAGGGTTTGTTCAGGCTGGCGGGGTCGCGCATCGGCCCTTCGACGAAATGTTTGAACAGCGCGATGGCGATGTAGCCCAGCAGCAGGCTGGAGATGGTTTCGTTCACGCCGCGCCATTGCCGCAGGGCCCCGGCCAGCGCCACCCACAGCGCACCCAACAGCGCCCCGGCCAGCAAGACCAGGGAGCTGCCCGCCGCGTTGCCCGGCAAGGGCAGCAGGTAGGGCAGGCCGGCGCAGCCCAGGGCGCCCAGCACCAGCGCGCCCTCGCCGCCAATGACCGTGAGCCCGGCGCGCGCCGGCAGCGCCACCGCCAGCGCGGTCAGCATCAGCGGCGCGGCGCGCTGCAGCGTGTTCTGCCACGAGAAGGCGTCGCCGAAAGCGCCCTTGAACAGCAGCGTCCAGGCCTGCACCGGGCTGGCCCCGCCGAACCAGACGAACAGGCCGAAGGCCAGCAACGCTGCAGCAAGAGCCATCAGCGGCAGCAGCAGGGCTTCCAGCGGCGCGTGCCAGGAGCGCGGGGCGGCCATGGGAAGCTCAGACCTTGCCGATCACGCCTTCGACCAGGTAGTTCATGTTCTCCAGCTCGATGTCGGTCTGCTTGAACACCTTGCCGGCCGGGATCACCACCTTGCCGGTGTTGTCCTTCAGCCCGCCCTTGAAGATGTCGAAGCTGCCCTTGAGCATCTCGGCACGAACGGCTTCGGCCTGCTTGCGCGCGGCCTCGGGCACCGACGACCCGTAGGGGCTGCTCTTGACGAAACCTTCCTTCAGGCCACCGCGCACGAAGTTCGGGTGCGGCTTGCCGGTGCGTGCGGCGTCGATGATCTGCTGGTAGGCCGAGACCCAGTTCCATTCGGCACCCGTCAGGTAGGCCTGCGGCGCCAGCTTGGCCTGGCTGGCGTGGTAGCCGCAGACGAACTTGCCGCGTTTGGCCGCCGTCTCGACGATGACCTTCGGGCCATCCACATGCATGGTGAACACGTCCACACCCTGGTCGGCCAGGCTGTTGGTGGCTTCGGCCTCTTTCACGGGCATGCTCCAGTCGCCGGTGAAGATGACGGTGGTGGTGATGTCGGGCTGCACCGAGCGCGCGCCCATGGTGAAGGCGTTGATGTTGCGCAGCACCTGCGGGATGGGCTTGGCTGCCACGAAGCCCAGCTTCTTGCTCTTGGTGACATGGCCCGCGACCACGCCGTTGAGGTACTGCGCCTCGTCGATGTAGCCGAAGAAGCTGCCGGTGTTCTTGGGGTGCTTGGCCGCATTCCAAAGCCCGCCGCAATGGGCGAAGCGAACGTCGGGGCTCTTGGCCGCCACGGCCAGCATGTGGGGGTCGAAGTAGCCGAAGGACGTGGGGAACAGCAGCGTCGCGCCGTCCTGCGCGATCATGCCCTGCATGGTCTTCTGCACCGCGTTGGTCTCGGGCACGTTCTCTTCTTCGACCACCTTGATGCCGGCCATCTTCTTCACCAGCGCCACCGCCTCGGCATGGGCCTGGTTGTAGCCGTAGTCGTCGCGCGGACCAACGTAGATGAAGCCCACACTGATGGGCTTCTGGGCCAGGGCCAGCCCGCCCCAGCCCGAGGTGGCCAGGCCGGCGGCGGCGGCCCCCGCATGGCCGATCCATTGCCGGCGATTCCACTGCGAACGCGTCATGTTGTGCACTCCTGGGTTGCGGACCTGTGGGCACCCGAAACGGTGCCCTGGATGGTGTTCAGGTTGGTATACAAGCAACCCGCGCGCCAGCCTGTAGTCCGCGGTTTCAGCCTGCAGTTGCACCGACGGGGTGCACATCACGCAGGATCACCCCATCGGAAGGCGACGGCCGCACCGCCTTGGAGACCGCCCGGCGCCGCCGCCCGAGGCTGCGGTCACCCATCGGCACCCAGCTGAGGTGATGCGAAGATCGCGCCATGTACAGGCTGCACTACCACCCCAGCAACGCCAGCTTCACGCCGCACGTCCTGCTGCGCGAGGTGGGCGCGCCCTTTGAACTGCTGCTGGTCGATCGCGAGCAAGGTGCCCACAAGCGCCCGGACTACCTGAAGCTCAACCCCAATGGCACGATCCCGGTGCTGGAGGACGGCCCGCTGGTGCTGTATGAAACAGCCGCCATTGCCTTGCACCTGGCCGACCGCCACCCGGCCGCCCAACTGGCGCCGCCGCTGCAAACTGCGGCGCGCGCGCACTTCTACAAATGGATGGTCTGGCTGACCAACACCTTGCAGCCGCGGCTGATGCACTGTTTCTACCCCGACCGCCTGGTGGAAGACCAGACCGCTGCCGCGCAGGTGAAGCGCCGCGCCGAGGCCGACGTGCTGGCCTTGTTGCAGCAATTGGACGATCAACTGGCGGCGCACCCCGGCCCCTGGCTGCTGGGCACCGACCACAGTGCGGCGGACCCGTTTGCCTTCATGCTGTGCCGCTGGACGCGCAATTTCAGCGGCCGAAAGGCGCGCGACTTCACCCACATCGCGCCATGGCTGCAGCGCATGCTGCAGCGGCCTGCGGTGCAGGCCGCCTTCGAGGCCGAGGTCACGGTGGCGCCGTACTTCTAGCCGCCGCCGACAGGCGGCCAGCCGAACCGCGGCTCAGAGCAGGCGCATCCGCCTGGCCTGGGCCGTCAACTCGTCGCGGAACTGTGGATGCGCAATCGCGATCAACTCGGCCGCCCGCTGCCCCGCCGACTTGCCGCGCAGGCGTGCCACGCCAAATTCGGTGACGACGTGGTCAATGTCGTTCTTGCTGGTGGTGACGTGCGTTCCCGCCGCCAGCGTCGGCACGATCCGCGACAGCGTGTCGTCCTTAGCGGTGGACGGCAGCACGATGAAGGCCTTGCCGCCGCGCGAGCGGTTGGCGGCGCGCACGAAGTCGGACTGCCCGCCGGTGCCGGAATACGGCGTGGCCCCTAGGCTTTCGGAACCGCACTGGCCCAGCAGGTCGATCTGCAGGGTGGCGTTGATCGCCACCAGCTTGTCGTTCAGCCCCGCCAGCGACGGATCGTTGGTGAAATTCACCGGGTGGATTTCGAGCGCCGGGTTTCGGTCCATGAAGCGGTAAAGCTTGCTGGAGCCCAGGGCGAAGGTGGCCACCATCTTGCCCGGCAGGTGGTTCTTGCGCCGGTTCGTGACGGCGCCACACTCCACCAGCGTCAGGATGCCGTCGCCGATCATCTCGGTGTGGATGCCCAGGTCGCGCTTGCTGGTCAGCTGCATCACCACCGCGTCCGGGATGCCGCCGTAGCCGATCTGCAGCGTCGAGCCGTCCTCGATCAGGTCGGCCACGTACTTGCCGATGGCCTGCTGCACAGGGCCGATCTTCGGCAGGCCGACCTCGAACACCGGCTCGCTGCTTTCGGTCAGTGCGGCCACCTGCGAAATGTGCACATGGCAGTCGCCAAAGGCGAAGGGCACGTTGGGGTTCACCTCCAGCACGACGGCGCGCGCCTTGGCGATGGCGGCCATGGTGTAGTCGGCCGCCAGGCTGATGGCGAAGTAGCCATGTTCGTCCATCGGCGAGGCCATCGTGAACACGACATCGGACGGGATCAGCCCGCGCTCGATCTGGCTCGGCAGTTCGGAAAAGCAGTTGGGGATGAAATCGATCCAGCCCGCCTGCCCGCCGGCGCGGGTGGCGCCGCCGTAGAAGAAAGCCACATGGCGCACATGATCGACCGTCTGCGGGTCGATGTAGGCGTATTTGCGCACCGCCAGGATCTGCCCCACCTTGACGTCGCGCAAGTCCAGTCGGCGCTCGGACAGCGCCGTCAGCAGCGCCGGCGGCTCGCCAACCCCGGTGGGTACGACGATGAAGTCGCCATGGCGCACCACCCCCACGGCGTCGGCGGCTGACATTCTCTTGCTTCGGTACTGGTCTTGAACGGACATCGCGCCTCCCTGGTTGTGCATGCCAAGGATAGCGCCCGGCGGACGCGCAACGCAGGGCGCCAAGACCGGGTGCCGTCACCCCCCACGCGCCGGGAAGTTGCCCTTCTTCACCACCGCGTGCACGCCCCAGTTGCCGTCCACCACCTGCGTGATGCCGAAGTCCACCGCGATGGACATCAGCGAGATGGCTTCGTCCTCGCCCAGCCCCTGGGTGGTCACCAGGAAGCGGCGCAACTTGTGGTGCGCGTCGCGCAGCGCCTTGTCCACCGGGGACTTGGCGAAGATGTCGTTCTTTGCCAATGAGCTGGCTACGATGCCCCACCCTTGTCGTGCTGTTGCGAACCCATGGCCGTGCCTGAACCCAGCGAATTCGAAGTCAAGTTCGCCGTGCCCGCGGCGTCGCGCGCCCAGGTCGCCGCCGAAGTGAGCCGCGGCGCCGGCTTTCAGGGGCGCCGCAGCCTGACCGCGATGTACCTGGACACGCCCGACGGCCGCCTGGCCGCGGCGGGCCTGGCCTGGCGCCTGCGCCGCGAGAGCCGGCGCTGGGTGCAGACCCTGAAAGCCCGCAGCGGCGCTGCGTTGCTGCGCATCGAGCACGAAGTGCCCTGCGCCACACCCACGCCGGACGCCACGCGGCATGCAGGCACCCCGGCGGGTGAACGGCTGCTGGCCCTGCTGCACACGGCCCAGCGCGACGGGCTGCAGGTCGAGGTGCGCTTTCGCACCGAGGTACGGCGTTCCACACGCGTCATCCGCACCCGCGGTGCCGTGGTGGAACTGGCCTTCGACGAAGGACAGATCGTCGCCGGCCCGCTGCAACGGCGCGTGCGGGAACTGGAGTTCGAATGCCTTTCGGGCTCGCGCACCGCGATGCTGGACCTGGCCCGGCGCTGGCAACAGCGCTTCGGCCTGCTGCTGGACCCGCTCAGCAAGTCCGAACGCGGCAGCCTGCTGGCCAACGGCCAGCTGCACCCCCCAGTGCGCAAGGCCGCCCTGCCCCGCTTTGCCGCCGGTGCGCCAGCCGGAGTGGCCTTCGCGGCGGTGCTGGACGAATGCCTGGACCAGGTGCTGCGCAACGCCGCCGGCCTGTGCGATGGTGCGCGCGAACAGCGTGTTGAGCACGTGCACCAGCTGCGCGTGGGCCTGCGCCGGTTGCGCAGCGCACTTCGCAGCTTTCGTGGCTGGGTGCAGGCGCCACCGCCACCGCTGGTCGATGGCCTGCAGGCCCTGTTCACCGAACTGGGCCGGACGCGCGACAACGACATGATGGCCGGGAGTGTGGCCGCCGACCTGGCCGCAGCGGGGGGCCCCCCTTGGCCCGCGCGCCCGGCCACCCAAGGCCGGCCGCCTGCCGTGTTGCTGCGTGCGCCACCGACCCAGGGCCTGCTGCTGGACTGGCTGCGCTGGCAGGCCACCGATCGCGACACCCAGGGTGGCATGGACCCGGCGTCGAAATCCCTGCCGCCGTCCGATCACTTGCGCCGCCGCGCCCGCAAGCGCCTGCGCGCCTGGCACAAGCGCCTGGCGCAACAGGCCCAGGCCTTCGACACGCTGGATGAAACCTCGCTGCACGCGCTGCGCAAGCGCATCAAACGCCAGCGCTACGCGGTGGAATTCCTGGCCCCGCTGCTGCCACGCCGCGCCCTCACGCGCGACCTGCCGCAGCTGACCCGGGCCCAGGCCCGCATGGGCGAGCTCCACGACCTGTTCGTGCTGCAGGCCCACTGCCAAACCGGTGCGACCGCGGCGCCAGCGGCCAGGTTTGCGCTGACTTGGCTGGCCGAGCGCATTGCCGAGGCCAGGGCGGGCAGCCGCACGGCCGTGCACGCACTGTCCGGCGCCGAACCGCCGCTGCCCTGACCTGTCGCCGGCGCCTGCACGCGGCCACGCCAGGTTCGCTGTTCAGCGGCCGGCGGCCCCGGGCGCGGGAAGGGCTGCAGCAGGCCGACGCGCGTGTGCTCGGTGTCCGTGAACGACAGGTGCTGCCCGACGCCAGGAATTTCCATCGGAGTGAACCTCCGGGTTCATGACGCCCCTCCTTTCCTTGCAAGGGGGCTCACAGCGTCGCGGCCAAGGCCGCGAGTTGGTCGGTGGCCACGCCCCACCCGGCATGGAAGCCCATCTTCTCGTGGGCAGCGCAGTCCTCGGCCGACCAGTGGCGCACACGGGCGGTGTAGCGCGTCTTGCCATCCTCGTCCTCGAAGCTCAGGATGCCGGTCATGAAGGGCTTGCCAGAAGGCACCCAGGCCGAGGTGTAGGCGTCGGTGAAGACCAGGCGTTCGTTGGGCACGACCTCCAGGTACACGCCACAGTTAGGCACCCGCGTGCCGTCCGGGCCCTGCATGGTGATGACATTGGCGCCGCCCGCGCGCAGGTCGACCTCGGCCGCCACCGTCTTCCAGGGCGGCGGCGTGAACCATTGCAGGATCAGCGCGGGTTCGGTCCAGCACCGGAACAGCTTGTCCCGCGGCGCGTCGATCAGCCGCGTCAGCACAAGTTCATGGGAGGCCGGGCTTGACGTTGTAGGGTCTGACATGTGGGCTCCATTGGGATGAAAGTGGGGGGTGTTGACCAGCGCAGCGCTAGCGCTGCAGAAGCACCTCGAAGCCGCCGTAGATCAGCCGCTTGCCGTCGAAGGGCATCGGCAGCGCACCCGATTGCATGCGGGGGTCGGCCATCAGCTGCTTCCAGCCTTCGTCGCGCACCGCGCGCGAGGGCCAGGTGATCCACGAGAGCACCACGGCTTCGCCGGCCTCGCGCTTCACGGCCAGGGGAAAGGAGGTCAGCTTGCCATCGGGCACATCGTCGCCCCAACATTCCACGACGCTCAGTGCGCCGTGCTCCCTGAACAAGGCCGCCACCTTCTCGGCGTGCTCCACATAGGCCTGCCGGTTGGCGACCGGCACCGGGGTGACGAATCCGTCGACGTAGTTCATGGCGGGATCTCCTTGCCCAAGGCGGATGAAGTGCCAGTCCAGGCCCATACCGACTGGTTGGTTTGATGAAAACATACCAAACAGTATGGTGTCAAGCCAGGGTGGACCCGGGGCATCCACCCGCTGCCGCGGCCCACGCCGGTTCGCGGGGCCGCGTTGATGAGAAGCGTCAAGGCCGGACTCGCCCGTGCCCAGGTACATTGGGTCCGTGCGTTCACCAGCCGCCAGGAGAGACCCGCCGATGTCCGAACCGCGCAGGCAAGGCCTGCTCGCACGGCAGCGGCCGTGAGCCTGGGGCGCTGGCTGCCTGGCCTGCAGGGCCTGGCCCACTATGACAGGGCCTGGTTGCGGCACGACCTGGTGGCCGGTCTGGTGCTCACCGCCGTGCTGGTGCCGGTGGGTGTGGCCTATGCGGTGGCCTCGGGGCTGCCACCCATCTGCGGCTTGTACGCCACTGTCTTCGGCTTGCTGGCCTATGCCATGTTCGGCCCCAGCCGTGTGCTGGTGCTGGGCCCCGATTCGTCGCTGGTGGCGCTGGTGGCCGGTGTGGTGCTGCCGCTGTCCGGCGGCGACCCACAGCGCGCCATGGCCCTGGCCGGGATGATGGCGGTGGTCTCGGGTGGCTTGTGCATCGTGGCCGGGCTGGCACGCCTGGGCTTCGTCACCGAATTGCTTTCCAAGCCCATCCGCTACGGCTACATGAACGGCATCGCGCTGACCGTGCTGGTCACCCAGCTGCCAGCGCTGTTCGGCATCAGCGCCCGGGGCCAGGGCCCGCTGGACCAGGTTCAGGTTTTTGCTTCCGCGGTGGTGTCGGGCCTGACCCACGCGCCGTCGCTGGCGCTCGGCGCGGGCACCCTGGTCGTCATGGCGCTGCTCAAGGGCCATGCGCGGATTCCCGGCGTGCTGGTGGCCGTGCTGGCGGCCACGGCGCTCACCTCGCTGTTGAACCTGGCCGGTGGCGCCGGGGTGGCCGTGCTGGGGCCGCTGCCCCAAGGCCTGCCGGGTTTCGCCCTGCCCCTCATCGCTGCCAGCGACATCGGTGCGGTGCTGCTGGGGGGCCTGGCGGTGGCTCTGGTGTCTTTTGCCGACACCAGCGTGCTGTCGCGCACCCATGCCGCGCGCAGCCAGTCGGCCGTGGATGCCAACCAGGAAATGATCGGCCTGGGCGCGGCCAACCTGGCGGCCGGGCTGTTCCAGGGCTTTCCGGTCAGCGCCAGCGCCTCGCGCACGCCGGTGGCCCTGGCCGCCGGCGGGCGCACGCAACTGACCAGCGTGGTGGGCGCCCTGGCGGTGGCGCTGCTGCTGGGCCTGGCGCCCAACCTGCTGGCCAGCCTGCCCATGGCCAGCCTGGCGGCCGTGGTGATGGCCTCTGCGCTGGCCTTGATCGAGGTGGACGACCTGAAGCGCATCTTCCGGATCCAGCCCTGGGAATTCTGGCTGTCCCAGGCCTGCCTGCTGGGGGTGGTGTTGCTGGGGCCCATTCCCGGCATCGGCCTGGCCATCGCCATGGCCGTGGTCGAATTCCTGTGGGAGGCCTGGCGCCCGCATTCCGCGGTGCTGGGCCGGGTGGACGGCATCAAGGGCTACCACGACATCGGGCGCCACCCCCAGGCGCGGCAGGTGCCGGGGCTCGTGCTCTTCCGCTGGGACGCCCCGCTGTTCTTCGCCAACGCCGAATGGTTCAAGCAACGCGTGCTGGACGCCGTGGCCGCCTCGCCCAGCGCCGTCACCCGCGTGGTGGTGGGGGCCGAGCCCATCACCAGCATCGACGTCACCGCCTCGGACGCGCTGGGTGAACTGGACCGCGCGCTGCAGGCCGCCGGCATTGAACTGTGCCTGGCCGAGATGAAGGGCCCGGTGAAGGACAAGCTCAAGCGCTTCGGCCAGTTCGCCAGCCTGGGCGAATCGCGCTTCTTTCCCACGTTGGGCGAAGCGGTGAACGCCCATGTCAAATCAAGCGCGATCGAGTGGGTGGACTGGGAAGACCGGCGCTGAGGCATTAATCGTATAAACGATTTATACTGTTGTCCTGTCTTTCAAACCAAAGGCCGTTCATGCACGCCACCCGCTCCGCTGAAAAACACCCCCATGCCGCCACCGCCCGCAAGAAGCCCGCGGTGACCGCCAAGACCGCCGCCGCGCCCAAGGCCAAGCCTGTGCCCCCGGCCGCCGCACCGGCGCCCGCGCCGGCCATCGACAAGAAGCCGGCCGTTGCCGCCAGCCCGGTGTCCAAAGCCACCAAGGCGGTCAAGCCCCCCAAGGCCACGAAGCCGCCCAAGCCCGTGAAGCTGCCCAAGGCCGGATCGGCCCTGGTGCGCGACAGCTTCACCATGCCCGAAGACGACTTCAAGCGCATCGCCACCCTGAAGGCGCGCGCGCTGAAAGCGCAGCGCCCGGCCAAGAAGAGCGAGTTGCTGCGCGCCGGCCTGCATGTGCTGGAAGGCCTGACCGCCGCCGCGCTGGTGCAGGTGCTGAACCGTCTGGTCACGCTGAAGCCGGGACGCCCGAAGAAGCACCACTGAAGCCCGGCCGGCCGAGCGGCGCGCGTGCGCTTCACACGCGCGTCATGCCCACCCGGCAGGATGGCCCCATCGCACGATGGGAGCCGCCGATGGATGCCGACAGCCAGGACGCGTTCAGCGTTCGAACGGTCTGGATCTCCGACCTGCACCTGGGCACGCCGGGTTGCCAGGCCCGCGCCTTGCTGGACTTCCTGCGCGACGTGGACTGCCACACCCTGTATTTGGTGGGCGACATCATCGACGGCTGGCAGCTGCGCCGCAGCTGGTACTGGCCGCAGGCGCACAACGACGTGGTGCAGAAGATCCTGCGCAAGGCGCGCAAGGGCACGCGCGTGGTGTTCGTGCCGGGCAACCACGACGAGTTCGCACGCAAGTACCTGAGCCTGAACTTTGGTGGCGTGGAAGTGCAGGACGACTGCATCCACACCACCGCGGACGGCAAGCGCCTGTGGGTGACCCACGGCGACCTGTTCGACGGTGTGATCCAGTGCGCCAAGTGGCTGGCCTACGTCGGCGACATGGCCTACGAGTTCGTGCTGAAGGTGAACCGCCACGTCAACGCCCTGCGCGCGCGCGCCGGCCTGCCCTACTGGAGCCTGTCGCGCTACCTGAAGTTCAAGGTCAAGCGCGCGGTCAGCTACGTGGGCGACTTCGAAGCCGCGGTGGCCCGCGAGGCCCGCCGCCGCGGGGTGCACGGCGTGGTCTGCGGGCACATCCACCACGCTGAAATCCGCGAGGTGGACGGCGTGCTGTACTGCAACGACGGCGACTGGGTGGAAAGCCTCACCGCGCTGGTGGAACACCACGACGGCCGGCTGGAAATCATCGACCGCGGCGCCCGGCGCGCCCTGGCGCCCCTTCAGGCCGGCTGCGCACGCGGCGCAGCGCAGCCCGACGCGTCGGGCACCGCCGAACCGGCACCGGCCCTTCGCAACACCTGAGCCAGGATGTCCGGCACCTCGAAGACCGCCCGGTTCTCGATGGCGCGCGCGCGTTGCCGGTAGCGTGGCAGGTCGGCCATCAGTTGCCGCACGCCCATCGGCAGGGCCTGCACAGCGTCCACCACCACGCCGGCCTCGCGCTGCAGCAGCCAGTCGGCGTTGTAGCGCTCCTGCGGGATGGTGGCGGCGTTGGCAAAGGTCACCACCGGCAGGCCGCATTGCAGCGCTTCGCTGATGCAGCCGGGCCCGGGCTTGCCGATGAAAAAGTCCGACACCGCCATGTAGCGCGCCACCTCGCGGGTGAAACCCACCACCGCATGCGGGGCGGGCCGGCGCAGGTCCACCAGCCGGTCGGCCAGTTCGCCGTTGTGGCCGCAGATCAGGATCAGTTGCACATCGGGCAGCGAACGGGCCACGTCCAGCATCTGCCGCGCGCCGTGGCCACCGAACATCACCAGGCCCACCGGCCGCAACGGGTCCAGGCCCAGCGAGACCAGCATGGATTCGCGCTTCACCTCGGGCGCGTCGTAGAAATCCGGCCGCAGGATCATGCCGCTGACCCGGTGCACGCGCTGCGGTGCATGGCCCAGCGCCAGCGCCTGCTGCACGGCGTGGTCGGTCCCGCAGATGAAGTGCTGGGGCTGCTGGTCCTCGATCCAGAAGTGGGGTGCAAAGTCCGCCATGTCGGTCAGCACCGTCACATAGGGCACACCCGGCCGGGCCCGCGCCAGCGAATCAAACAGGCAGCGGTTGAAGTTGGGCACCAGCGACACCACCAACTGCGGCTCGCTGCCTTGCCAATGTGCGCAAAGCCGGCGAACCAGGGCGCCATGGGCCAGCCGGATCAGGCCCTGCAGCAGGCGCAATTCCCGGCGCATGCCCCGGGTGTTGCCGCCGGCCAGGCGGCGGTTGTACAGGTCTTCGGGCGCCATGCCCAGCCAGCGCTTGAAGCGCTGCCGGTCGTCCAGCACCTCGAACAGGTTGACCGTGCGCACGGTCCAGGGCCGGTGCTGCTGCGCCATCACCGCCTGCAAGGCAGTAGCGGCAGCACGGTGGCCACCGCCCGCGTTGAAGTAAACCAGATCGACCTTGGGCGTGTTCATGGCCCCGCATGCTGCGGGGCGCGCATGACAGGGGCGTGAAGCTGAGGGCCAGGGCCTGCCAGCCGGGGCGCTGCCCCGCCGGGATGCGAATCAGTCCAGTTCGCCCCAGCCCGTGGCCACGCGGCGGTAGCGGCCTTCGTTGTCCAGCGCATGCCGCGGCACTTCGTGGCCGGTGCCTTCGAGCACCTCGCCGCTGAAGCGCGAGCGGATCACGTCACGCTCGGCCTTGAAGGGCGCCAGCACCATGCCGTGGGTCTGGCTGTCGTAGGTGCGAAAGCTGAAAACAGTGGCGGTTTCCTGCGCAGTCATGCTGCGTACCCCTCGGGTCGTTGAGTTCGTCCGGACGGCCAAGCGCAGCAATCTAACGCAGCCCTCCCCACCCGGCAAGCAATTGTGTGACAGGCCGGCCCACGCCGCGTCACAGGCATGTCACTGCTGCACCCGAGCATTCTCGCCATGAACAGCACCCTCACCCTGAACCCGGCGGAAACCGTGGCATCGCAGGCCACGGCTCTGGACATCCAAGGCGCACGGTCATCCCGTGCCGGCCAAGCGGCCGAAAACACCGTGGAGCTGCAGGCCGTGTGGGCCCGCCATGCCGACGAGGTGGCCCAGGCCCTGCGCCTGCGCCACCGGGTGTTCGTGGACGAAATGGGCGCGCGCCCGGCGGTGCTGCCCGGCACACCGCCCGGCATGGACATGGACCGCTTCGACCTGCACTGTGAACACCTGATCGTGCGCACCGTCGAGACCGACGCCGCGCCCGAACGCGTGGTGGGCACCTACCGCGTGCTGACACCCACCGGCGCGCAACGCGCCGGGGCCCTGTACAGCGACGGCGAATTCGACCTGAGCCCGCTGAGCCACCTGCGGGCACAGACCGTGGAGCTGGGCCGTTCCTGCATCGACCCCGAATTCCGCAGCGGCGGCGTGATCCTGCTGCTGTGGAGCCGCCTGGCCGAGTTCATGCAGCGCAATGACCTGCGCTGGATGGTGGGCTGCGCCAGCGTGCCCATGCGCGATGGCGGCCACGCCGCGGCCAGCCTGTGGGCCACCCTGCGCCAGCAGTTCATGGCCCCGCCCGAGATGCAGGTGACGCCGCACCTGCCGTTGCCGGTGGAACACCTGCGCCAGGATCTGCCGGTGGAGCCGCCCGCCTTGATCAAGGGTTACCTGCGCTGCGGCGCGCGCCTGCTGGGCGCCCCGGCCTGGGACCCCGACTTCGGCACCGCCGACCTGCCGATGATGCTGGACCTGCAGGCCCTGCCGCTGTCCTACCGCCGCCGCTTCATGGGCGCCTGAGTCGCTGGCGCGCTGCCCACACTTCCGCCACCCGGCAGCGCGCCAGCGCGACGCCCTCGCCCAGGCCCTGCAACAGCAGGCCCCACCAGACGGCCGGCGAACCCGCCCGGCCAGCGGAATGGATGATGTTTCGCATGCGGCGCAGTCTGTCGCCGCCCCATGACAGCCGCGTGGCAGAACACACCACCCACCCCCTGCTGGCCGACATCGACACCCTGATCGCCGGGGCGGGGGCGCGCCTGCGTTCGCGGGTGGTGGCGCAGGTGTCGCTGCGCCGGCAGGCCTTGCCCCTCCACCTGCTGGAGATGGGCAGCAACGCCCCCGATGCCCCGGTGCTGGCCTTGTTCGGTGGAGTGCACGGGCTGGAACGCATCGGCATCGAACTGCTGCTGTCCTTCCTGTCCAGCCTGGTGGGCCGCCTGCGCTGGGACGTGGCGGCCCAGGGTCTGCTGCAGCGGGTGCGGGTGGTGGCCATGCCCCTGGTCAACCCCGGCGGCCTGCTGCGCGGCACGCGCGCCAACCCGGCCGGCGTGGACCTGATGCGCAACGCCCCGGTGGACTGCCTGCACGGTGCGCCCACCGGGGTGGGCGGCCAGCGCCTGTCGGCCAGCCTGCCCTGGTACCGCGGGCCGGCGGGCGCACCCATGCAGACCGAAGCCCAGGCCCTGTGCGACACGGTGCTGGCCGAACTGGGCCCGCCCGGCCAGCGCCCCCTCGTCCTGTGCGTGGACTGCCACAGCGGCTTCGGCGCGCTCGACCGGCTGTGGTTTCCGCACGCCCACACGCCGCAGCCGGTGGCGCACCTGCCCGAGTTGTTCGCCTTGAACCGCCTGCTGGACTCGGCCCTGACCCACCACCCCTATGTGTTTGAACCGCAAAGCCGCCAGTACCTGGCCCACGGCGACCTGTGGGACCACCTGGTGCTGCAGGCCGACGCCATGGCCGCGGCCGGCGGCGCGCCGGTGTTCCTGCCCTTGACGCTGGAGATGGGTTCCTGGCTGTGGGTGAAGAAGAACCCGCGCCAGGTGCTGTCGCGCCAGGGCCTGTTCAACCCCTTGATCCTGCACCGGCAGCAGCGCGTGCTGCGCCGCCACCTGGGGCTGCTGGACTTCCTGCTGCGCGCCACCGCCAGCCATGCGCAATGGCTGCCCGCACCCGACCTTCGCGAGCCGCTGCGCAGCGCCGCGCTGGCCCATTGGTACCAACCCCGTCCGCGATGAACAGCGCCACGCCCTGGGTGCTGCTGCGGGGGCTGTCGCGCGAAGCCGCGCACTGGGGCCCCTTCGTGCAGCAACTCGCCCAGGCCAGCGGCCAGCCGGTGCTGACCCTGGACCTGCCCGGCGCCGGCGTGCGGCACCGCGAGCCCAGCCCGATGGACGTGCCGCGCCTGGCCACGGCTTGCGCCCAGGAACTGGATCGGCTCGGGCACCGCGGACCGCTGTGCCTGCTGGGGCTGTCCATGGGGGGCCTGGTGGCCGCCGACTGGGCCCGGCAACAGCCGCAGCAGGTGCAGCGCCTGGTGATGGTGAACAGCAGCCTGGCCGGATTGAACCCGCCCTGGCAGCGACTGCGGCCCGCGGCCTGGCCCGGGCTGCTGCGCATCGCGCTGCAGTGGCAGCGCGCAGACGCCGAAGCCGGCGTGCTGCAGCTCACCAGCGCGCGGCCCGCCGCCCAGGCTGGCGTGTTGCCCGGCTGGCAGGCCATCCGTCGCCAGCGGCCGGTGTCGGCCCCCAATGCGCTGCGCCAGCTGGTGGCCGCGGCGCGCTGCCGTGCACCGCCCCAAGGGCCCCCAGCGCCCTTGCTGGTGGTGGCCAGCGCGAGCGACGCGCTGGTGAACCCCGCGTGCTCCCGCACCATCGCCAGCACCTGGGCCGCCCCGCTGGCCTGGCACCCCTGGGCGGGGCACGACCTGCCGCTGGACGACGGCGCCTGGCTGGCCAGCGCGGTGGCACGGTGGAGCCGCGCACCCTGGCGGCCTATGCCCTAGCCCTCACGGCACAGCGCAGCCCCCAGCCCGCGTTCAAGCCCTGCGCCGCCGCGCCCAGGCCCCCAGGCCCAGCAGGCCGGCGGCCAGCATCCAGGCCGACTGCGGCTCCGGCACCGCCGGGGTGAAGGTGAAGTCGTCCAGGCCATAAAAGCCCTGGGTGCCCAGCACCACCACGCTGTCCACCAGGCCGGTGTAGCCGCTGGCCACGAACTGGGGCACCGGCCCCAGGGCCGCCGAATTGGCCGAGGTGAAGACCAGCTTGCCGTTGCGGAACAACTGGTAGCGCACCGCTTCCTGGCCCGAGAACCAGGCCCCGTCGAAGCCGAAGGCCTGGGCGCTGGTGATGGCCTGCGCCGCCTCGAAGGCATGGCCCCCGAAAAGCCTGAAGTCGGTGGCCAGGTAGGTATTGCCGGATTTCGGGCCGGCCGGCAGGTTCGCCTGGTCGGTGTGGAACCAGGGCGTGTCATCGATGTTGTTGCTGCCGAAGCGGAAACCGCGGTAGTCGGCCGTGAAGAACTGCAGGCCGCTCAGGTCGTCGAAGCTCAGCACGTCGGCTTTCGCCGCCGGCACGGCCGCCAGCAGCGCCAACGCGCAGGCCAGGGGTGCAAAGGTCTTGTTCATGGGATCTCCTCGTTGATTTGCGCTTGCGGGCGCGGGTGGATTCAGGCGGGACTCAGGCGGTGGGCGACTGCATGAAGTCCAGCGGCAGCCGGTCCAGGGCGAAGTTCTTCAGGTTCGGCAGCACGGTGCCGATGTCGCCCGGCAGCACGCCGAACCAGGTGGCCAGCTTCGCGGCGAACTGGTCCACGGCAATGCGCGGCAGCAGCCGGCCGCGGCCCACGTCGTTGGGCCCGTTGTCGGCCGGCACCGGCGCTTCGCCGTAGAAGCGCCCGCCGTTCACCGCACCGCCCAGGACGAAATGCATGCTGCCCCAGCCATGGTCGGACCCGTCGCCATCGGCGTTGAGCGTGCGCCCGAAGTCCGAGGCGGTGAACAGCGTGACCTGGCGGTCCACGCCCTGTTGCTGGGTCTCGGCGTGGAAGGCGGCCATGGCCTGGCCCACCGTGTCCAGCAGCACCGGGTGATCGTCCTTCAGGCCGCTGTGCAGGTCGAAGCCGCCCAGCGTGACGAAGAACACCTGGCGCTTGGGCCCGGCCTGCCCGCCCGCGAGCAACTGCGCCTGCTTGGAGATGATGCGCGCCACCATCGACAACTGCGCCGCCAGCGGGTTGCCGGCCGGAAACAGGCTGCTGGGCGGCGCCTGTTCCAGCGCCGGCGTCAGCAGCGCCTCGGCGTCGATCGAGCGTTGCACGATGCGGGTGTGCTCGGCTTCAAACAACTGCGTGCTGGGCGCGGTGACCAGCGCGCGCATGGCCTGCTGGCAGGCCACCGAGCCGAACAGCGGCTGCTTGATGGCATTGATGGGCACCGCGCCGGCGGGCGACACCTGGTAGGCCACCGTGGACGCCCCCGACGCAAAGACGCCGCTGCTGCCCACGCTGATGCAGGTGAAGGTGGCGTTGCCGTTGTTCTGGTCGAACAGGTCGCCCATGCGGCCACCCCAGCCGGTGGTGTTGCCCTCGGGCCCGGAAGATTGGTAGAAGGACTGCTGGTCGTTGTGCGAGAACAGCTTGGGCGGCAGCTTCACCGTGCCTTCGCTGTACTGCTGCTTGCTGGTGGGCTCGATCAGCGTGCCGATGTTCAGCATCACCGCCAGCTTGCCGTCCTGGAAGGGCTGCAGCAGCGGCAACAACTGCGGCGCCAGCGCGTACTGACGGCCTTCGGGCAGGGGCTCCAGCGGGTTCAGCACCGTGCCCGCCAGATCGGCCAGCGGCGTGGCGATGGCCGGGCGCTGGTCAAAGTAGCGCTGGTGGTTGAGGCTGTCGCAGGGCACGAGCGTGTTCGCGTAGTCATTGCCGCCGTACAGGAACACGCAGACCAGTGCCTTGTAGTCGTTGGCGGTGGCCGCGGCGGCCTGGCCAAAGGCGGCCAGGTTCAGCGCCAGTGGGCCGGCGGCGCCTGCCATCGACAGGGCGCCGGCGCGCTTGAGGAAGGCGCGGCGGGAGTTATCGGACGTCATGGTGGTTTCCTTCGATGTCTGAATCGGGTGGGGGTGGCGCGGCTTCACTTCTGCACCAGGTACTCGGGTGCCGCCATCACCAGCGTCACCGCCGCCTGCACGCGGCGCAGGGCCCCGGCGGCGGTGCGGCTGTCGATGCTGTCCAGCGCTGTTTTCAGCGCCACCAGCGTGGCCGCGGCGATCTGGCCGCCGGCCAGCAGCACGTTCAGTTCGGCCAGCAGCGCGGCCGAATCCCCCGCCAGAAGCAGCAAGTCGGTGTAGTCCGGCCTGCTGCCGGCTAGGCCCTGGGCGATGACCCGCTGCATGAAGTTCAGGTAGCCCGCCACCGACGACTCGTTGGTGATCTGGAACTCCGGCGCGGTGATGCCGCGCCGGCCCAGTTCGCTGTCGGGCTGCACATAACCCGGGCGGAAGAAGTTGAACACCGACGGGGACCGCAAGGGGCTTTGCGCCAGGGCGTTGGCCGGGTCGCTGAGGTCGCCCAGGCCATAGCGGCCGGTGGCCGCGGGGGGCAGGCGAACCATCCGCGCCCATTGCAGGAAGCGCAGCATCGGTTCACGCAGCTTGCCGTGCAGGGGGTCGCTCAGGCCGGTGACGGAACGAGCTTCGCTGTCCAGCAGCACCGCGCGCAAGGTGGCCTGCATGTCGCCCTTCTGGCGTTGCGCGTTACCGTTGAAGGCCGTGGCCACGCGGGCAACGTAAGCCGGCGACGGGTTGCTCTTGACCAGGCGCTGGATCAGCTGGCGGCCGACAAAGGGCCCGATGTTCGGATGCGCCATCAGGGCATCGACCGCCAGGCCCAGGCTGGCCACACCGTCGGTGCCGGCCGGGATGGTGGTGCCCAGGAATTCCTTGGTACCCAGTTCGTGGTTGCCCGGCACCTGCCGCATGGGCTGGGTGACGATGGTGTAGGGCGTGCTGCGGTCCGCGCTCAAGGCCCAGCCGGTGAACACGCGCGCCATGCCCAGCACATCGGCCTGGGTGTAGCTTTCCTGCGGCTCGCCGTTCACCAGCACCGGCGTGCCGTCCAGGTTCAGCTTCAGCAGGCCGATGGAAAACAGCTGCATCACCTCGCGCGCATAGTTCTCATCCGGCTGGCTGCCGGTGCGCGGGTTGGCCTTGCGGTTGTTGACGAAGCTGAGGTAGGCGCCCATGGCCGAACTGGTGGACACCTGCATCAGCAGGTCGCGGTAGTTGCCGAAGGCGTTGCCTTCCAGGATGTCCATGAAGGCCGCCACCGAGAAGCCGCGGCTGTTCAAGGCCACGCCCTTGATCGAGACGACGAAGATCTCGCTCAGCGCCAGGCTCACGCGCTGGCGCAACACGTCCGGGCTGGTGATGAGCTTGCGCCAGAGCGCCCGTTCCACGGCGTTGGCGCCGCCCGAGTTGCCCTCCACCACGTCCGCGTCCGGGCCGCCGGGGCTGATCAGGTCCACATAACTGGCACCCCGCGGCGCCGAAAACTGCGCGCTCAGCCAGGCCTGGATGCCCACCGAGCGCAGCTGCGCGATGTCCTGCGCCGTGGCGCCCAGGCTGGCCTGGGACAGGAAGCGCGAGGCCTGTTCGCGCGTCAGCCGCACCGGGGGCCGCACCGGCGGCGACACCGGCGCGCTGCCATCGCCCACGGCCTGGATGCCGGCCAGTTCATCGGCCGAAGCGGCCAGCGGGTCGGCGCCTGCACCTCCCCCGCCGCAAGCGGGCAGCACGGCCGCCAGCGCAGCCAGGGCACCGAGCCCGAGCGCGGGCGGCGGTTCGCCATGGGGCGGGCCGGTGTCAGGGTCCAATGCCTGGGTGGCGGTTTCTGCGGGTGCGAGCGTCATGTGGGCTTCTCCGTTGGTTGTTGGAACGAGAAGTGGCAGAAGGCTCTAACGGCCCAAGTGAATGTCTGTTCGCCTTGGAAGGGCCCAAGGCTGTGCCGCCACCGAACCAGTTTCGGCGGCGGTCTTGTCAGCCGGCTGAGCGCGGCCTGACAGCGGGCTGAAGACAGGGCGTCGTCAGTGAAGCGTCAAGGCGGCGTCAGCTTGGCGCCGCGCTCAAGGGGCTTCGGACGCGGCACGGCCGACCGACCCGCGGCGGCGGCGCCGCAGCATCTTGATGGCTTCGAAGCACAGCACGCTCAGCAGGCCCAGCGCGCAGGCTGCGGCCAGTTCGTGCGCCGGCAGCGGCGCAAAGCGCAGCACGCCGACGGCCCAGGGCGTGTACAGCGCGGCCAGCAGCAAGCCACAGGCCAGGCCCACCACCGCCCACAAGGTGGGGTTCGGCGTGCGCAGCGTGGCCCACAGCGACCGGGTGGCCGAGCGGTTGGACAGGATGAGGGCCAAGTTGCCCATCACCAGGGTGGCGAAGGCGAAGGCACGCGCCTCGGGCTCGGGCAGGCGCGGGCCGGCCCAGGCGAAAGCGGCCATCACCACGGCCAGCACGCCCAGGCCCTGCAGCAGGGCCAGCCACAACGTGGCGCCGCCGAACAGGGGCGCCGCGGCGTCGCGCGGCGGGCGCTGCATCACATCGTGCTCGGCCGGCTCGTTCTCGAAGGCGATCGAGCAGGCGGGGTCGATGATGAGCTCCAGCAAGGCGATGTGCATCGGGTACAGCAGCGCCGGCCAGCCGAACAGAACGGGCAGCATCGCCATGCCGGCGATCGGCACGTGCACCGCCAGGATGTAGGACATGGCCTTGCGCAGGTTGTCGAAGATGCGGCGTCCCAGGCGCACCGCGGCGACGATGGCCGCGAAGTCGTCGTCCACCAGCACCAGCGACGCTGACTCGCGGGCCACGTCGGTGCCGCGACCGCCCATGGCCACACCCACGTGCGCGGCGCGCAGTGCGGGCGCGTCGTTCACGCCATCGCCGGTCATGGCCACGATGTCGCCACGGGCCTTCAGGGCCTGCACGATGCGCAGTTTCTGCTCGGGCGCGATGCGGGCGCACACGCTGACCGTGGCCATGCGCTCGCGCAAGGCCACGTCGCCCAGCGCCGCGATCTCGTCGCCCGTCAGCACGTCGCCGTCCTGTTTGGCCAGCCCCGCCTGCCGGGCGATGGCGCGCGCCGTGGCCGGGTAGTCGCCGGTGATCATGACCACGCGGATGCCGGCTGCGCGGCATTCGGCCACCGCGGCCGGCACCTGGGGCCGCACCGGGTCGGCCAGGCCCAGCAGGCCGACGAACTGGAAGTCGAAGTCGTGTTCGCTCGCCGGCCAGTCCTGCCCCGTGAACGAACCCCGCGCCATCGCCAGCACGCGCAGGCCCGAAGCGGCCAGTTCGTCCACCACCACGCCGATGTGGGCCTTCTGCGCCTCGTCCAGGTGGCACAGGTCGATCACGGCTTCCGGCGCGCCCTTGGCCGCCACCGTCTGCACCCCGTCGCCCGCCGCGGCCCACACATGGGACATCGCCCGCAGCGCCGGGCTGAGCGCATAGGTCTGCACCAGGCGCCAGTCCTGGTGCAGGTGTTCGGTGTCGGCCAGGAAGCGCTGGCCCAGTTGGTGGAAGGCTTTCTCCATCGGGTCGAAGGGATCCACCACGCTGGCCAGGATGGCCACTTCCACCAGGGCATGGAAGGCCTCGGGCAGGGCCGCGTCGGCCACGGTGTCCAGCGCCAAGCGGTCCTTCAGTGCCACGCCGCCGGCGGCCAGGTGCGTCACCGTCATGCGGTTCGCGGTCAGCGTGCCGGTCTTGTCGCTGCACAGCACCGTGGTGGCGCCCAGGGTCTCGATGGCGTTGATGCGGCGGGTGAGCACACCTTCCTTGGCCAGCCGGCGCGCCCCCAGGGCCGGGAACACCGTCAGCACCACCGGGTATTCCTCGGGCAGCATGGCCATGGCCAGCGCGATGCCGGCCAGCAGGGCCTGCAGCCAGTCGCCCCGGATGACGCCATGCACCAACACCAGCGCCAGGCTCAGGCCCAGGGCCAGCAGGGCCAGGTTGCGCACCAAGCGGGCGGTCTGCTTCTGCAGCGGCGAACGCTCGCGCTCCACCGTGCCCAGCGCCTGGCCGATGCGGCCGATTTCGCTGCGCGGGCCGGTGGCCGTCACGCGCGCCAGCGCATGCCCCTGCACGACCAAGGTGCCGCCATACACGGCGGGCTGCTCATCGCCGCCCGGCACCACGGCCCGCGCAGCGGCCGGCACCTCAGCAGCGGCCTGCGCGGCGGCCCACTCAGCGGGCAAGGCCACGCGCTTGCCCACCGGAACGGCTTCGCCCGTCAGCAAGGATTCATCGGCACGCAGGCCATCGGCCCACACCAGCAGCGCGTCGGCCGGTACCAGGTCGCCTTCGGCCAGCTTCAGCAGGTCACCCCGCACCACATCGCGCCCGGCCACGCGCTGGGGCTGGCCGTCGCGAATGACCAGCGCCCGCGGGCTGGTCAGGTCGCGCAGCGCGTCGATGGCACGCTCGGTCTTGCCCTCCTGGTACAAGGTCAGGGCCACGGTCACGAGCACAAAGCCAAAAAGCGTCAAGCCCTCCTGCAGGTCGCCGAACAGCAGGTACAAGCTGCCCGCGGCCAGCAGCAGCAGGAACATGGGCTCGCGCACGGTTTCCAGGCCAATGGCCAGCAGCGTGCGGCGCTTTCCGCCGGGCAGTTCGTTGGGGCCGTCCTCGGCCAGGCGTTGGGCTGCCTGCTGCGCGGACAGGCCGCTGTCGTCGCGGCCGCCCCAGGGTGGCGCCGCGGCCGTGCCGGCAGCCTGGTCGAGCGAGGCACCATCGGTGGGGGTTGCAGCCATGTCCAGGCCGGATCATCGGCCGCCTCCATGGTGGTGAGCTTAAGGGCGGCCACGCCGCCCCTCGGTGCGCTTGCGAACCCGCGCGCACGCGCCGAGCGCTTCATCGCTACACTCGCCTTCCGCCCCGCCGACTGGCTTGCCGGCAAGGCACTTCGGCCCGGCCGCCTTGCCCGATCTTCCTGTCCGAACACCCAGGAGCACCGATGAGCTGGCTTGACACCTCGATCATGCGCACCCGCGGTCTGGCCCAGGGCCGCAGCCCCGACACCCACGCGCTGACCGAGGCCAAACAGGGCAAGTTCCACTACACCATCGGGCCCTACTCCGACCCGGTGCTGCACATCCAGCCCGGCGACCGCGTGGTGGTGGACACCCGCGACGCCTTCGAGGGCGCCGTCAAGACCGAGCAGGACCTGCCCTCGCGCGTGCTGCGCATGCCCTTCGTGAACCCGCAGAACGGGCCCATCCTGGTGGAAGGGGCCGACAAGGGCGACGTGCTGGCGGTCTACATCGAAAGCATGGCCCCGCGCGGACCCAATCCGCGCGGCACCTGCGCCATGATTCCGCAGTTCGGCGCCCTGAGCGGCACCAACCTCACCGCGCTGCTGGCCGATTCGCTGCCCGAGATCGTGCGCAAGATCGACCTGGACGAGAACGGCGTGTACTGGAGCCTGCGCGTCACCCTCCCCTACCGCCCGCACATCGGCACGCTGAGCTGCAGCCCCGAAATTGACAGCATCAACACCCTCACGCCCGACTCCCACGGCGGCAACATGGACCTGCCCGACATGGGCCCGGGCAGCATCACCTACCTGCCGGTGCGCACGGCCGGCGCGCGCCTGTTCATCGGCGACGCCCACGCCTGCCAGGGCGACGGCGAGGTGTGCGGCACGGCGGTGGAATACCCCAGCACCACCACCATCCAGGTCGATGTCATCAAGGGCTGGAACCTGGAATGGCCGCGGCTGGAAAACGAAACCCGCATCATGTGCATCGGCAGCGCCCGCCCGCTGGAGGACGCCACCCGCATTGCCTACCGCGACCTGGTGCTGTGGATGGAGGCAGAGTACGGCTTCGACCGCTGGGACGCCTACATGATGCTCAGCCAATGCGGCCTGGTGCGCCTGGGCAACTTTGTGGACCCCAAGTACACCGTGGGTGCCGGCATCGAGAAGAAGTACCTGGCGCCCTGAGGGCGCTGCGTTCAACACCAAGGAGCAAGGCATGGATCTCGGACTCAAGGGCCTGAAGGCCATCGTCACCGGCGGCACCAAGGGCATCGGCCGCGCCATCGCGCAGACGCTGGCGGCCGAAGGCACGCACGTGGCCTTCTGCGCCCGCAACGCCGACGAGGTGGCGCAGACGGTGAAGGACTTCGGCCGCTTCGGCGTGCAGGTGGTCGGGCGCGTGGCCGACGTGGCCGACGGCGCCGGCCTGGCGGCCTTCGTGGCCGAGTCCGCGAAGGCGCTGGGGGGCATCGACATCGTGGTGGCCAATGTCAGCGCGCTGGCCATTCCCAATGAAGAGGCCAACTGGCAGAAGACCTTCGAGGTGGACATGATGGGCACGGTGCGGCTGGTCAACGCCGCCATGCCCTTCCTGGAGGCAAGCGCGCACGCCAGCATCGTCACCATCAGCAGCGTGTCGGGCCGCGAGATCGACTTCGCGTCCGGGCCCTACGGCGCCATCAAGGCGGCCATCATCCACTACACCCAGGGCCTGGCCTACCACCTGGCGGGCAAGAAGATCCGCGCCAACACGGTGTCGCCCGGCAACACCTACTTCAAGGGCGGGGTGTGGGAACAGATCGAGCACGGCAACCCGGATCTGTTCAAGATGGCACTGGGCCTGAACCCCACGGGTCGCATGGGCACGCCGCAGGAAATGGCCAACGCCGCCGCCTTCCTGGCCAGCCCGGCGGCCAGCTTCATCACCGGCACCAACCTGGTGGTGGATGGTGCCTTGACCAAGGGCGTGCAGTTCTGAGCCTGCGCCTCGGCGTCCGGGGCGGCTAGCGCTCCGGCGGGTCCTTCTGCCCCAGCTGCCGCACCGCGCGGCGCAGGAACTGCATCTGCTCGTTCACATTGCGGCAGGTCTTGCACAGCACGAAATGAAGGCGCAGGCGCGCGCGGTCGGCCGGCGGCAGCTGCTCGTCCAGGCCCTGGCTGATCAGGCGCGACACCTCCTGGCAGTCAAGGTCGATCTTCATCGCTGCCCCGCGAACCAGTTGCGGTCCAGGCAGTCGCGCAGTTGCATGCGCGCGCGGTACAGCATCACGCCGCAGTGGTTGCTGGTGATGCCCAGCTCGCCGCAGATGTCGTCCACCTCGCGTTCCAGCCACTCGCGCATCATGAAGACCCGACCCAACTTGGGGGGAAGCCGGTCCACGCAGTCCTGCAGCTTCTCGAAGAACTGGCTCTGCTCCAGCGCCTGGTCGGGCCGCTGCCAGGCCTGGGGCGGGTCCTGCCAATGGCCGTCCTTCACGAACAAGGCGTCCAGCGCATCGTCCATGCTCTGCTCGTCCATGGGTTCGATGTGCACCTCGCGCCCGCGCCGGCGGATGACGTCGATGATCTTGTACTTGAGGATGCCCGTGGCATAGGTGCGCAGCGAACTGCGGCCCTCGAAGTTGTCCGGCTTCTCCAGGATGGCGAGCAGGGTCTCGGACACCACGTCTTCGGCCGCCGCATCGTGGCGCAACTGCAACTTGGCAAAGCGCAGCAAGGGTTCATGCAGTTCGGCCAGTTCGGCTTCTATCGTCATGGGCGGGGGCCTGGGGTCCGGGCGGCCGGGGTGTCCCAGCCAGAACGGTATTTGAACCCATTCCCACCATCACCCGCCCCTCAGGCCAGGAACCGGCCCCGCGACTGCAGGGCCAGCACCCGCGGCGACTCCAGGTCCAGCCAGGTCAGGAAGTCGATGGTACGGAACTCACGGTCGACGGCCGGCGCGCCGCAGATCGCCGCTCCCAGCGCCAGGTAGGCCGACAAAAGCCGCGGCAAGCGCGGTGCCGTACGCGCCTGCGGCAGCAGCGGGCAAGCGAAGGCCGGCACCGGCCGGGTCCGCCAGGTGGCCGGCGCCAGGTGGGGCGCCAGGGCCTGGAAGGCGGCCGCACCGGCCGCGCTGTCCTGGGAAGTGAGTGAACTGCAGCCGACCAGGTAGCGCGCGCCCTGCGACTTGGCGTGGGCCGCGATGCCCTTCCACAGCAGGTTCAGCACCGCGAAATTGCGGTGCTGGCGGTGAATGCAGGCGCGACCCAGCTCGAGGATCTGCGCCCGCGCGGACTCAAAGGGCGCGAAGTCGAATTCGCGCTCGCTGTAATAGCCCAGCCCGGCGCTGGCGCGCAGGCCCGTCTGCATGCGGTAGGTGCCCACCACGCCGCCGCCGTTCAGGTCTTCCACCAGCAGGTGCTCGCAGACCTCGTCGAAGGGGTCGGCGTCCAGGCCGGTGTCGTAGGCACTGGCCAGGCCTTCGTCAAGTTCAAGGTTGAAGACCTCGAAACGCAGCGCCTGGGAGGCGCGGATGTCCCCGGCGGAGCCGGCCAGCCGCACCCGGTAGGCCGGGGTCCGCCAGGCCGATGGCGCCGTGGCGGCCGGGGTGAAGTGTGGATGCGACATGGCGGGTTCCTGGTGAACGGCTGTGATGAGGTCTCTGTCGTGCGAAACGCGCCGGCCTTACAAATGCAGATCGCCTGTAATGTGTCTGGCCCTCGGCACGACCGAACCGAACCGCTGCGATCAGACTGCAGCCCTTGGAGCGTTCAGGATGTCGAGCAGGTCCGCTGAACCCATGCCCCCGGGCCGCCTTGGCTTGCGCCACCGCGCCCACACGGCAAGCCGCGGACCGCTGTGGAGTGCGCTGGCCGTGGCCCTGGCGGCGGCAGGCTGCGCGCCGGCGGGCCCGCGGGCCCTGGAATCGGCCACCGAGAACTTGCGCCATTGCCTGGAAGCCGGCGTGGCAACCGGGGCCGCCCTGAGCTATTTGCGGGCCGGGGACCCCAGCGGGCCGCGCGTGATCCTGGTACACGGCACTCCCGGCTCGGCCACAGCCTGGGCCGACTACCTGTTGCAGCCCCCGCCCGGGCTGGAACTGCTGGCGCTGGACCGCCCGGGCTTCGGCCGCAGCGGCCCCGAAGGCGCGGTGACCGGGCTGGCTGAACAGGCGGCGGCCGTGCTGGCACTGATGCCCGACGACGGCCGCCCGGTGCTGCTGCTGGGGCATTCGCTGGGCGGGCCGGTGGTGGCGCGCGTGGCGGCAGAACACCCCGGCCGGGTGGCCGCGTTGGTGCTGCTGTCTGCGTCGCTGGACCCCGAACTGGAGCGCATCCACCCGATGCAGCGCCTGGGCGCCTGGGGCCCGGTCAGCCACCTGCTGCCCCGGGCGCTTCGCAACGCCAATGCCGAACTGATGGCGCTGCAGCCCGAGTTGCAGGCCCTGGCCGCGCTGCTGCCGCGCATCAGCGCCAAGGTGGTGATCGTGCACGGCACGAAGGATGACCTGGTGCCGGTGGCCAACGTGCCCTATATGCAGGCGCGCCTGACCGGCGCACGCTGCGTCCAGACCACCCTGCTCGAAGGCCGCAACCACTTCCTGCCCTGGAACTCGGAAGACGCCGTGCGCGACGCCATCCGCCTGGCGCTGGAGCCGGCATGTTGAGCGCCGACTGGGCCCCGCTGGCGTGGACCCAGGCGGCGCTGGCGGGCATGGCCACGCCGGCCGTCATCGCGCTGGTGCTGGCCCTGACCACCTTGCTGCTGGAAGACCTGGCCATTGCCGCCGGCGTGGCCCTGGCCACCCAGGGCGCCATCTCCTGGGAACTGTCGATCGGCGCCGTGGGCGGGGGCATCGCCTTGGGCGACCTGGGCCTGTACGGCCTGGGCCTGGGCGCCCGACGCCTGCCCTGGCTGCGCCGCCGCTTCGTGGGCGACAAGTCGGCCTGGGCGCGCCGACAGCTCGAGCAGCGCCTGGGTTCCGCGGTGCTGCTGGCACGCGTGATCCCGGGGCTGCGCCTGGCCACCTACACGGCCAGCGGCTTCGTGCGCGTGCCGCTGCTGCCCTTCACGGCCTGGGTGCTGGTGGCGGTGTCGCTGTGGACCGCCGGCCTGTACGCCCTGAGCGCCGCCCTGGGCCAGGCCCTGGCGCGCCAGACCGGGCTGCCGGCGCCAGTGGCCGTGGCGCTGCCCATCCTGGTTCTGGCCCTGGCCATCCCGCTGCTGCGCAGCCTCCGTCAACGTTTCACAAGCGCAACCCCATGAGCACGATGCAACCGACCCTCGCTTCCTCTCGGCCCTTCGAGACTGCCGCCGAGCGCATGCCGGTGCAGCCGCACCAGGGCATGCCGCCCCTGGACCAGGATGGCCCGCCGCTGAGCTTCTTCGAGTTCTGGCCCATGTGGGCCTTCTACCCGCCGGTGATGGCCTATGCCGCCTGGCTGATGCTGCGCTACCGCGGCGTGCTGCTGCCCACCGCGGCCAACCCCTCCTTCCCCGGCGGTGGTTTCTACGGCGAATCCAAGGCCGACATCCTGGCCCTGGCGGTGCGGCACGCGCCCGAGTGGGTGGCGCCCTTCATCCGGGTTGACCGTCCCGCGGCCCCCGTCAGTGACATGGCCGCTGAATGCGACGCCGCACTGGCCGCCCTGGGCGCCGCGGGTCTGGGCCTGCCAGTGGTGGCCAAGCCCGACCTGGGCTGCCGCGGCGCGGGCGTGAAACTGGTGCGCACGGCCGCCGACCTGCAAGCCTACCTGCAGGCCTTCCCCACGGGCGCGTCCCTGGTGCTGCAGCGCCTGGTGCCCTTCGAGGGCGAGGCCGGCATCTTCTACTGCCACCGCCCGGGCCAGGCGCGCGGGCGCATCGTGTCGATCACGCTGAAGTACTTCCCGCACGTCATTGGCGACGGCCGACGCACCCTGCGCCAGCTGATCCTGGACGACCCGCGCGCCGGCAGGCTGTCGCACCTGTACCTGAAGCGCCACATCGCCCGGCTGGACGAGGTACCGCCGTCGGGCCAGGCCATCCGGCTGGCCTTTGCCGGCAGCCACAGCCGCGGCGCCATCTTCCGCAACGGCACCCACCTGGTGACGCCCGAGATGGAAGCGCGCTTCGACGCCATCGCCCGGCAACTGCCCGAATTCCACTTCGGCCGCTTCGATGTGCGCTTTGAGAGCTTTGCACAGGTGCAGGCCGGGCAGGGCTTCAGCATCGTGGAGATCAACGGCGCCGGCGCCGAAAGCACCCACATCTGGGACCGCAAGACCGGCCTGCTGCAGGCCTGGCGCGACCTGATGCGACAGTACCGCTGGCTGTTCGAGATCGGCCACGCGAACCGTGCGCGGGGCTTCAAGCCCATGGGCTGGGCCGAGTTCATCCGCGGCTACCGGCGCGAGAAGTTCCTGACCCCACGCTACCCGGCCACCGACTGACCGCGCCAGGCCCAGCGCTGCGTAATGTCGGGCGCCCTGGGGCGACTGACTCCCATCACGTTGCCTCCCCCTTCGCCATGCCCTGCCCAGACCACCCCGCCGCCCGGCACCTTCTGAGCTTCAGCCGACAGACCCTGGACCAGGCCCTGGCCCTGGTGGCCGCGCACACCGGGCCCGCCCGGCCGGAATATGCCGGGCCGGTGGGTTCGCACCTGCGCCATGTGATCGAGCACTTCGAAGCCCTGATCGCCGCGCCCCCCGGCGGCTGCGTGGACTACGACGCGCGGGCGCGTGACGCCACGCTGGACGCTTGTTGCACCGTGGCCAGGGCTCGGCTGCTGGCCTTGCGCCGGCAACTCAGCACCTGGGACGAAGCCGCGCTGGCGGCACCCGTGCAGGTGCTTGGCCAGTGCGGCCTGGCGGGTGAGTTCCGCTTCGCCGTGGCGTCCAGCGTGGGCCGCGAACTGGCCTTTGTGGCCAGCCACGCGGTGCACCACTTCGCGCTGCTGAAGCCGCATTGCCTGGCCAGCGGCATCGCCATCGACGGCGATTTCGGCAAGGCCCCGGCCACCGTGGCGCATGAACGCGCCCGCACGGCCGCCGCACCGTTTGTTCCCCCCACCCGCCATGCCAAGGAAACCCCATGCACCTCCCCGCAGCCCTTCGCCTGAACCGGCGCGCCACCCTGACATTGGCGGCCACCTTGGCCCTGCTGGGCCTGCCCGCGCAGGCCGCCGAGCCACCGGTCAACACGCTGAAGAACAGCCTGTTCGGCGGGCGCACCGACACCGCCATCAACGGCTATGACACGGTGGCCTACTTCACCGAGAACAAGCCGGTGAAGGGCCGCGACAACTGGGTCACCGAATGGATGGGCGCGAAATGGAAGTTCGCCAGCCAGGCCCACCTGGACCTGTTCAAGGCCCAGCCCGAGAAGTACGCACCGCAGTACGGCGGCTACTGCGCCTACGGCGTCACGCAGGACAAGCTGGTCAAGGTGGAGCCCGACCAGTTCACCCTTCGCGACGGCAAGCTCTACCTGAACTACGACGCCGACATCCAGGCCCAGTGGCTGAAGGACCCGGCCGGCTACATCAAGGCGGCCGACGCCAAGTTCGCGACGCTGCTGAAGAAGTGAACGCCCATCCCTCGACCCCTTTGGAGACGCCCCCATGTCCTGGTTCAAGAAGCACGGCCATTGGCTGTTGACGCTGTACGTGGCCTTCGTGTTCATCCAGTCGCTGTTCTTCAAGTTCACCGGCTCGCCCGAGACGGTGTACATCTTCCAGGGCAAGCTCGACCCCTGGGCCGCATCACTGGGCTTTCCGGGCCTGTTCGCGCCGGGCGGCATTTTTTCCGCCAAGGTGGTGGGCAGCTTCGAGCTCATCGCGTCGGTGCTGCTGCTGGCAGGCGCGGCCATCTCATCGCAACGGGTGGTGCAGGTGCTGGGCGCGGCCATGGGCTTGGGCGTGATCAGCGGCGCCATCTTCTTCCACCTGTTCACGCCGCTGGGCGTGGCGGTGGTGAACACCGACGGCAGCAGCGACGGCGGCGAACTCTTCGCGCTGGCCTGCGGCGTGTGGTTGAGCTGTGCCGCCTTGCTGTGGCTGCGCCGCGGGCTGTGGCTGGCCTGGCTGCCCCGCTTGGCGGGCCGTTGAGCATGCCCGGTGCGGCGGCCACGCCTGGGCAGGCCATGGTGGGCGGAGCCGCCCTGGTGGTGGCGCTGCTGTGCGCGGCGGCCATGGGCCTGGCCATCCAGCGCGGCTCCACCTGCGCGGTGGCGGCGGTGGAGGAATGGCGCAGCACCCGGCGCTTCACGCGCCTGGCGGCCATGCTGGAAGCCTCGCTCTGGGTGTGCGCCGTCCTGCTGCTGGCGCGCCATTGGGGCCACCCCATGGCGCTGCCGGCAGGCTACGCGGTCACGCGCTGGACGCTGGCGGGTGCGGCCCTGCTGGGCGCCGGCGCGGCGGTCAACCAGGCCTGCGTGATGGGCACCGTGGCGCGGTTGGGATCGGGTCAATGGGCCTATGCCGCCACGCCGCTGGGCTTCTACCTGGCTTGCCTGAGCGCGCCAACGCTCTTCGCCCCGCCCGCGCCCATGGCCCTGGGCACCGGCTCGCCCCTGGGCGCGGTGCCGGCAGCAGCGTCCTGGGTGTTCCCGGCCCTGGCGCTGGCCCTGGCACTGCGGCGCGGGGTGCCGGCGCTGCGCAGGCGCGGCCTGGCCCTCAACGCACCCTGGTCCCCGCATGCCGCCACCACGGTGATCGGCATCGCCTTCGCGGCCCTGCTGCTGGCCGCGGGGACCTGGGCCTACACCGATGTGCTGGCCGAACTGGCCCGCGGCATGGCGCACAGCCTGCCGGCGCGGCTGGCCTTGTGCGCGGCCTTGCTGCTGGGCGCCCTGGCCGGCGGCCACTTGAGCGGCAAGTTGAAGTGGGAACCCGTCCGGCCCGCGCAAGGGTTGCGTTGCGCGGGCGGCGGGCTGTTGATGGGCTGGGGCAGCGCGTTGATCCCCGGCGGCAACGACGGCCTGGTCCTGATGGGCCTGCCAATGCTGTGGCCCTATGCCTGGGTGGCGTTCGGGGTGATGCTGGCCGTGATCGCCGCCGCGCTGCATGCGCTGGCGCAGCGCTGAAGCCGCGTCAGGCCTTCACCGCGTCCCGGCGCGGCAGCGTCCAGCCCGGGCGCACGTGGTGGCAGGTGTAGCCATCGGGGTAGCGCTGCAGGTAGTCCTGGTGCTCGGGTTCGGCCTGCCAGAACGGGCCCGCGGGCTTCAGCTCGGTGACCACCTTGCCGGGCCACAGGCCCGACGCGTCCACGTCCGCAATGGTGTCCAGCGCCACCTGGCGCTGCGCCTCGCTGGTGTAGTAGATGCCCGAGCGGTAGGACGCCCCGCGGTCGTTGCCCTGGCGGTTGGGCGTGCTGGGGTCGTGGATCTGGAAGAAGAACTCCAGCAGCGCACGAAAGCCCAGACGCGCGGGGTCGAACACCACCTCGATGGCCTCGGCGTGGGTGCCGTGGTTGCGGTAGGTGGCATGGGGCACATCGCCGCCGCTGTAGCCCACGCGGGTGGAAACCACGCCGGGCATCTTGCGGATCAGCTCCTGCATGCCCCAGAAGCAGCCTCCGGCCAGGATGGCGGTTTCGGTCTTGGTCACTTTCAGCTCCTTGGTCTGTGTGGCGGATGGGGAACGCCCCGCAGTCCCGATCATGGCCGTTTTGCGGCTTTGACCGGGCGGCAGGGCGGCCATCGGCCCGCCGGGCCGATGGTCATCTCACTGCTGGCTGACGATCGGGCAGTTCACAACGATACCGGCGGCGCCGAACTGCGCGCCACCGGGGCCGGTGACCAGGCCCTGCTGCACCAGGTTCAGGATGGCGCTGCGGTCGGTCTGGCGGGTGTTCTGGCCCTGCGCCACGGCCTGGGCGGACCACTGCGCCGGGTGCACGTCCCACAAGGGGCTGTAGCGGCCCTGGTTGGGAGCCCAGAACAACAGGTTCAGCGGGTCCAGGCCATCCAGCAGCGCCGAGTTCAGGCCCTGGCGCTGCGGGTTGCCCGCCCCGGTCTGCCCGTTGACGAAGGCCACCAGGCCGGTGCGGGCCGAGTCGGTGCCGTCGCCGCCGGCAAAGGGTGCGGCGTTCAGCGCCGGCGCGTAGGTCACGTTTTCCAGTGCCGCCACGCCGGGGTCGGACGCATCGGTGGACACGTACTTCACCGCCTTGCCGCCGGAAAAGCCGTTGGTCAGTTGCAGCCGCACGGTGCCACGGTTGTAGTCGATGGCCACCACCTTGTCGGCCACGCCGGTGTCGTTGGCCACATGGGGCGCGTTGCGGATCACGCCATCGGGCATCTGGATCAGCGGGCTGTAGCCGAATTCGCCCACGGCGCCGGGTTCGGCGGCGTTGGGCGGAAAGCCGGTGGGCCCAGGCACCACCACGCGGGCGGGCCGGAAGTCCACGGTCTTCGGGAAGTCGATGGCGCCGTTGGCCACGTGCGCAAACTGAACCGCCGCGCTGCCCCTGGCGTTGGCCAGCTTGGCCGAGGTGTTCACCTTCAGCCGGTCGGCGTCGCCGCCGTCCGACGAGTCGAACACCACGAACCACACCGCGCGGCCCTGGCTGGTGCCGCGGTACAGCGGCAGCGTCACGGTGTCGTCGGCATGGACCACGGCACTCTGGACGAACAGCTTCTGGCCGCCATCGGCCAATGCGGGGCCGGGAACGCCTGCTGCGGCCAACGTCGCGATGGCCAGGCCGATCAGGGTTCTGCGTGCAAGTCTCATGGGTCACTCCGTCTTTGCGGCCCTGCGGGGCCGTTGCGCCGAGGCGGGATCACCTCGTTGCCATGAGTCGGGCACACACGGCGGGCATTACGCGACGCGGGTTCGCGCCGATCTGGGTCGCACCCTCAGCGGCCGGGCGACTCCAGTTCCCATTGCACGGCGGTCTCGCCCGCCAGCGCGCCACCGACCCGGAAGCGGCGCTCCACCACATGCACCAGGCGCCGGCCGCCTTGGCGCTGCACCACCAGCACCACGGTGGAACAGCGTGTGCCGTAGGGCCGGCCCTGGCCATCGGCCGCGGCGATGTCGATGAAGGCCGCCGACAACTGGCGCTCGCGCTGCAGCGGGATGCCGGTGTCAGGCAGTTGCGCATCGGCCGCGCAGCGCCGGTCGGCCAAGGCGGCGAAGGCCGAGTCGATGATGTCGTCGATGCCCTGGGCCTGCGCGACGGTGTGGCGCAACGCTTCCTTCAGGTTCGTCACCTTGGGCCAGGGTGTGTCCAGCGCAGCATTGGACAGGCCGTACAGCCCCGGCCGCAGTGCCTGCGGCGCAGGCGAGCGGTTGCTGACCCACCGGGCCGCCGCAGCGCCGGACTGCCGCTGGGCGTCGATCGACAAATCGGCCGTGATCAGGTTGAAGCCATTGCGTGGCACCGCCAGGCAGTCCGGTGGCGGCGCCGCGGCTTCGCTGTCCAGCAACGACTGCAGCACCAGTTCGCCGCGCGACCGCGACGCCGCCATGACGCGGCCGGGCTCGCGCACATTGGTCACCAGCGACAGGCGGCCACCAGCGGTCAGGCCCAGCCAGGTGCCACCGGCCGACAGGTCGCGGCCGCTCAGGATGTCCTGCGCACCATTGGGAGGGCGCCACCACGCCAGCGGCGCAGCAGGGCGGTCAAAGAATTCATCGCGGTTGGACGCCAACACCCAAGGGTGCCGGTCGCTCAGCCCGATGGCCAAGGCGGCCAGGCACATGGCGGCGCGCGGCCCTCAGGCGCCCGGTGCCACGGTGCGCGTGGGCTCGCGCATCAGCACGAACTCCTCGGCCGCGCTCGGGTGCAGGGCCAGGGTGTGGTCGAAATGCGCCTTGGTGGCGCCGGCGCTCAGGGCCACGGCCAGGGCCTGGATGATCTCCGGCGCGTCGGCGCCGATCATGTGCACCGCCAGCACGCGGTCGGTGGCCGCGTCCACCAGCAGCTTCATGTGGGTGCGCTCGCCGCCACCCACGAAGGCCTGCTTCATGGGCCTGAAGTCGGTTTCGTACACCTTCAGCGTGTGGCCGGCGGCCAAGGCCTCGGCCTCGGTGGGGCCGACCGTGGCGATGGGCGGCAGCATGAACACCGCGCTGGGAACGCGGCCCAGGTCCACGCGGCGAGGCGTGCCGCCGAACAGCGAATCCGCCAGGGCCCTGCCTTCGGCGATGGCCACCGGCGTGAGGTTCTTGCGGTTGGTCACGTCGCCGATGGCATAGACCCCAGGCAGGGCCGTCTGCAGGTCGGCGTCCACCGGCACCGCGCCGTGGGCGTCCAGCGCCAGGCCCAGGCCCTGCGTGTTGGGGCGGCGGCCGGTGGCGTTGAGCACCCAGGGGAAATCCAGCACGCGCTCTTCGCCGAAGGCCAGCAGCAAGCCCGCAGCGCTGCGCTGCACCTGGGTGGGCACCATGCCCGCGCGCAGGCTCACACCGGCGGCCTGCAGCGCGGCCGCCGCGGCGCTGCGCAGTGTTTCATCGAAGCCGCGCAGCGGGGCACGGTCGCGGAAGAACAAGGTGACCGTCACGCCCAGGCGGGCCAGCATGCTGGCAAATTCCACCGCGATGAAGCCGCCACCGATGACCGCGGCCCGCTCGGGCAGGGCCTGCAGGTCCAGCAAATCGTCGCTGGTGGCGCAGTGTTCAATGCCCGGGATGCTGTCGGTGACCGGCGACGAACCGGTGGCGATCAGCACATGCGGGGCCGTCAAGCGGCGCTCGCCCACCACCACGGTCTGGGGTCCGTCCAGCCGCGCCCAGCCTTCGATCAGCGTGACGCCCGAGCCTTCCAGCAGGCGGCGGTAGACACCCTCCAGCCGCGCTGTTTCCGCCGCCTTGGCCGCGGCCCAATGCGCCATGCTGAAGCGCGGTGCATCCAGGGTCCAGCCGTAGCCGCGGGCTTCGGTGAAGGTGTCGCCCATCTGCGCCGCATACATCAGCAGCTTCTTGGGCACGCAGCCGCGCAGCACGCAGGTGCCGCCCACGCGCCGGCCTTCGACGATGGCCACCTTGGCGCCATGCAGCGCGGCCCGGCGTGAAGCCGCCACGCCGCCGGAGCCGGCGCCCAGGGTGATCAGGTCATAGGTGTCGCTCATGGGGCCGGTTCCTTGGCGTTGTGGTCGCAGGGGAAGAAGTGGGGACAGCCGCTTGCGGGCGATTGGAACATCGACCTCTGTCGTGTCTGCAGTGCCCGCATTACACGGCTCACAGTAGGCGCGGGCACCGCGGCGACCTTGCAAGCTTGGCATTGACAAGGCCGACGGCAAGCCATAGTGTCCACCGCCACCCGTGAACGCACGATCTGCAAACCGACTCGGTTCCGTCGTTGGCCAGGAAAGGACAAGGCTTGACCCTTCCGCTCGTTCTTGCCGGGCCCATCCTGCGGCGGGTCGAGCCCAAGCTCGTGGCGGTGTGGGTGGCGCTCAGCCGCCCGGCCAGCGTCACCATCACCTTGTGGCAGGGCCGGGTGAAGGGCGGCGCGGGCGAGTTCTTCCGCAGCAACCCGGCCACGCCCACGCTGCGCATTGCCGACAAGCTGCATGTGGCGGTGGCCCTGGCGCGCATGGCGCCCGAATCGAACAAGCAACTGGTGCCCGGCACCGTCTACAGCTACGACCTCACGCTGGTGGAAGGCGCCAACACGCACACGCTGGGTTCGCTGGGCCTGCTGAAAAGCACGCCCACCACCAACGGCGGGCCGGCCAGCCTGGCACGGCCGCACCTGGCGCTGGGTTATGTGGAGGACTTCCTGCCCAGCTTCGCGATGCCGCCCGACCGGCTGGAAGACCTTCGCCTTGTCTATGGCTCCTGCCGCCGCCCGGTGAACGAGCACCCCGACGCCATGGCCATGATCGACGACCTGATCGCCGACCCCGCCCAGCCGCTGTTCAACGACCCGGTCAAGCGCCCGCACCACCTGGTGCTGGGCGGCGACCAGATCTACGCCGACGACCTGTGGGCCGGGCAGTTGATGCTGGTGTCGCCGCTGGCGCTGGAACTGGTGGGCACCTGGCGCCAGAAGCGCACCGCGCCCTTGGCGGACAGCTTCGTGTCGGTCGAGACCCTGCCGGTGGACCGCAAGAACCTCACCGCCACGAATTCGGAAGACCCGATCAACCACCCCGATGGCTGGGGCCCGGGCGGCCCCACCCCCATTGCCTGCAGCCTGGACCCCTTCCCCGCCGGACGCCGCAAGTCGCAGCTGATGCGGGTGGCCCAGATGACCACCACCGACGGCGAAAGCCATGTCTTTTCCTTCGGTGAATTTGCGGCCCTGTACCTCACGGTGTGGAGCAATGCCTGCTGGCCTCTGCCCGCCCAATGGCCCACGGCGCAGCAGGTCTACGCCCCCGACGACCCGATGGGCCCCACCCCTTCGGCGCCGGAATACGAACGACCGCGGAAGTGGAATGCCCTCAGCGCGGACGACGTGGGCCCGGTGCCCAGCGACTTCTACGATCCTTGCAAGGGCCTGAAGGACGACGAATTGGATCTCTGCGTGCAGGCGCGACGCCAATTGCGGCTGGAGCAACGGCACCAGGTCAAGTTTGACCAGATGAAGCGCTTCTACGAAGCCCTGCCCAAGGTGCGCCGCACGCTGGCCAACGTGCCCACCCTGATGATCATGGACGACCACGATGTCACCGACGACTGGAACCTGAACCCGATCTGGGTCGACCGCGTCAACAAGACCTCCCTCGGCCGCGCCATCTTGCGCAATGGCCTGGCCGCCTACACCGTGTTCCAGGACTGGGGCAACGACCCGCTGCGCTACCTGAACGAGGACACCGCGGCCGCGGGGGATGCGCGGCGCATGTTGTTGCAGATCACCGCGATGTTCCCGCCGCGCGCCAGCGCCGAGGCCCAACCCGCCACGGCCGATGTGCCGCCCAAGCCGGTGATGAACGCACTGGACACCTTCTATGGCCTGGACAAGGTGTCCAAGGGCCAGCCCGACGGCAGCTTCGAGCTCGCCACGCCCCCGATCAAGTGGCACTGGCGCTACCAGGGCCCGAAGTACCTGATGGTGGCGCTGGACAACCGCACGCGCCGCAGCTTCGTGTCCCGCGAAGGGCCCCCGGGCAACGTGGCCATCGGCGCGCAGAAGGACATGATTCCCGATGCGCTGCCGGCCGGCCTGGACGTGCTGATCGTGGTGGCACCGCTGCAGGTGCTGGGCGCGGGCGTGCTGGACGAACTGATCGCCCCCGCGTCCTACCGGGTGTTCGACGCCAAGAGCTACAGCCATCTCAACCCCACCCCGACCGCGGCCGAGAAACTGTCCGAACGCCAGTTGCCCGGCACCCGCCGCATGGTGGGCACCGACCCCGACGCCATCGAGGCCTGGTCCTTCGACCCGGCGGCGCTGGAAGCGCTGCTCAAGCGCCTGTCGGCGCACAGGCGGGTGCTGCTGCTGTCGGGCGACGTGCACTACGCAGCGGCCACCGAGATGAGCTACTGGACCAAGGGCAACCCGGTGCCCGCGCGCATCGTGCAGTTCACCAGCAGCGGCTTCAAGAACGTGATGCCCTGGTTCATCGGCGCGGTGGACCGGGTGCTGTCCTTCGCCCAGCGCATGGTGCGCGCCAACATCGGCGCGGAACGCCTGGGCTGGAACAACGCCGACGCCCAGGCCTTCGTCTTCCATCCCGGCCATGGCCTGGCGGACACGCCGCCGGTGCTGCGCCGCAAGCTGCGCACCTCGCCCATGCTGATGCCCACCTTCGGCTGGCCCGAAGGCACCCGGGTCGATCCGGGCCACCTGCCGGACTGGTCCTGGCGCCTCACGCCGACGCTGGACCGGCGGCCCGAAGCCCAGCGCCCGCCCCCGTCGCGCCTGCGCACGCTGGACCCGCCCGAACCGCGCCTGCAGGCCATCCTGGTGAACCACAGCGAACCCGGCAACGAGGCCATGGCCTACGCCACCGTCGCCACCCGGCACATGGACCAGTTCGACAAGCTGCGCCACGCGCGCCAGTTCCTGTTCCGGGCCAACTTCGCACAGGTGCGCTTCGAACGCACGACCGAACTGGTGGCGGTGCACGAGGTCTACAGCGCGCTGGCCGACCCCGGCGCCGCGCCCGGCACGCCGCCCCAGGTGCTGCCGTATCTGGTGCAGCGCGCGTCGCTGGACGGTCGCGCCGACGACCTGCGCCCCGAACTGGCGCCCCTGCAGGCCCCGGCCTTCTAGGCGGCTTGAACATGGCCGAACCCACGCCACCGCCCCAGGACGACAAGAAGTCCGCGCTGCAGAAGGTGGCGGGCGTGCTGATCGACTTCGCCGACTGGCTGGGCGCCAAGCTGGGCGAGGACCGGGCCTTCAAGGCCCTGTGCGACGACCTGGGCCTGGACGTCAAGACCACGCCCGAATTCCCCAAGCTCACCCTGTCTTCCTTGAAGGACTATGTCAGCCAGCCCAGCCCGGGGCTGCAGGCCTGGTTCGGCGTGATCGCCGATGTGACGAAGCTGGTGGAGGGCATCCGATCGCTGGTGGACGCCATCGACCTGGGCGCCGAGGCCACCGCCGAAGAGGTGTTCCAGAACCTGCTCGACCTGCTGGCCAGCAACTACGTGCGCGACCGCTGGTACCACCTCTATGTGTGGATGGAACTGGTGCGCTTCAGCACCGAGCCCATGACCCTGTACGGCCCGCAGGGCACGGCCGGCCAGCGCTTCTACGGCAGCCTGAAGGCCCTGCTGAAGTTCGCGCTGTCGCCGCTCACCCTGCTGGCCGGCCCGCCGATGAAGACCGAGGCCGACGCCCGCAAGTGGTCCGACGCCACGCTGCTGCCGCTGGCCGAGGTGTTCGCTTTCATCGGCCACTCCGAACGCGAGATCGGCCTGGACACCGAGCCGCTGGACGACGGCCACTTCAAGATGTTCTACGGCTTCGACCAGCCCGAGGGCGCGCTGTCGCCGCAGCAGCTGGAGTCTCCGGTGGCCGATGCGGTGTCCCAGCGCATGCTGTCGGTTCAGGTGCGTGCCTTGCCGCAGTCGTTCCAGGGCAAGGCCATCACCGTCGAAGGCGCCCTGCGCTTTTCGCTCGCCTGGGTGCCGGAAGACCATGGCGGCAAAGGCCTGTTCATTTCGGTGGGGGGCAGCCAGTTCCGCTTCGGCATCCGGCCCGGCCAGGACTGGGCGGGCGATGTCAGCGCCACCTTCGACGCGCCCTTCGCCGTGCAGATGGGCGGGCGGGACAAGGCCCTGCGTTTTGCCAGCCCCAACGCCGACCCGCACCTGAATGTGGGCTTCGCGCTCAGCTCCAAGCCCATGCCGGCGGGTGAACGCCGCCGCGTGCTGGGGCTGGGCGGCGACAACGGTTTTGACGTCGGCCGCTTCGTGCTGTCGGGCCAGCTCACCCAGGACGACGCGCGGGTGCAGCTCACCTTCCACGACTGCCGCCTGGCGCTGGACGGCAGTTCCTTCGACAACTTCATCGGCTCGATGCTGCCCACGAAGCAGACCAGCCTGGAGTTCAGCTTCGGCGTGGGCGCCTCGTCGCGCGACGGATTCTTCACCACCGGCGACCTGCCCGGCGTGGGCGCGCAAGGCACACCGGCCCCCCGTGCTGGCCCGCCCGCCGGGAACGACTTCCCGAACGTGCCGGTGGTGGCCACCGGACTGCAGGGCAAGGGCATCCCGCTGGAAATTCCCATCGGCAAGAGCCTGGGCCCGGTGCGGCTGCTGAAGCTGCTGCTGAACCTGGACCGCGACAGCGGCGCGGCGCCGAAGGCGCTGGTGCAGGCCGCGCTGTCCTTCAGCACCCAGATCGGCCCGGTCACCGCCACCGTGGACCGCGTGGGCATGAAGCTGGGCCTGGACTTCCCCGCCGACCGCGCCCTGGCCAACCTGCATGTCGCCAACCTGGATGTCGGCTTCATCGCGCCGCGCGGCATCGGCCTGATGGTGGACGCCAAGAGCGTCAAGGGCGGCGGCTTCCTGTTCCACGACGAGGCGCGCCACCAGTACGCCGGCGTGATGGAACTCAGCCTGTCGGGCGTGGTGGCCCTGAAGGCGGTGGGCCTGCTGGCCACCCGGCTGCCCGACGGCAGCAAGGGTTATTCGCTGCTGATCCTGGTCACCGCGCAAAGCGCCCAGCCGGGCGGGTCGCTGCTGCAACTGCCGCTGGGCTGGCGCCTGACCGGCCTGGGCGGGCTGATCGGCATCCACCGCACCGTGGACGAGGACGCCGTGCGCGCCGGCCTGGCCAACCACACCCTGGCCTCGGTGCTGTTCCCCAAGGACCCTGTGGCCAATGCGCCCACCGTGCTGGCCGCCATCGACCGCGTGTTCCCGGCCCGGCGCGGCAGCTACCTGTTCGGCCTGATGGTGCAGCTGCAGTGGGGCGTGCCCACCATCGTCGAGGTGAACCTGGGCCTCATCCTGGAGCTGGGCGGGCGCCACCGCTTCGTGGTGCTGGGCCGCATCACCGCGGTGCTGCCGCGCCTGGACAACGACCTGCTGCGCCTGAACCTGGACGCGGTGGGCATTTTCGACTTCGACCAGGGCACCGCCGCCATCGACGCCCTGCTGGTCGATTCACGCCTGCTGCGCCGCTTCCCGCTCACCGGCAGCGGTGCCTTGCGCGCACGCTGGAGTTCGCCGCGCAGCTTCGCGCTGGCCGTGGGCGGCCTGCACCATGGCTTCAACCCGCCGGCGGGCTTTCCGGCGCTGCAGCGCCTGGCGGTGAGCCTGACCACCGGCGACAACCCGAAGCTGAACTGCGACGCCTATTTCGCCATCACCGCCAACACGGTGCAGTTCGGCGCCCACGCCCACCTGTACGCCGCCGCGGCGGGCTTCAGCGTCACCGGCGACATCGGCTTTGACGTGCTGATCCAGCCGCTGACCTTCCACTTCCTGGCCGAGTTCTATGCCGGCATGCAGTTGAAGCGCGGCAACACCAACCTGTTCAAGGTGAAGGTCGAAGGCGCGCTGGAAGGGCCGCTGCCCCTGTCGGTGCGTGCCAAGTGCAGCTTCGAGATCCTGTGGTGGGACGTCACCATCCGCGTGAACTTCACCCTGGTCGGCGGCCAGCGCCCGCCACTGCCGGCGGCGGTGGACGCGCTGGCGCAGTTGCGTGCCGCGCTGGGCGACAGCCGCAGCTGGGCCACCGAGCTGCCCCCGGGGCAGACCCGCATCGTGGCGCTGCGCGAAGCGCCCGCCGACGGCATGCTGCGCGTGCACCCGCTGGGCACGCTGACGGTGCGCCAGAGCGTGGTGCCGCTGAACTTGTCGCGCGACATCGACAAGTTCAACGATTCACCCGTCGCCGGGGCGCGCCGCTTCGCGCTCACGCGGGTGGCCGTGGGCACGGGCCCCGGCAGCGAAGCCGCCCTGCCCCTGCAGGACGACTTCGCGCCGGCACAGTTCTTCCAGATGAGCGACGACGACAAACTGGCCAGCCCCTCGTTTGAACCCATGCAGGCCGGCCTGCGCATCGGCGCGTCGGACTTCGCCTTCGCGTTGAACCAGGGGGTGGCCTCGCCGCTGGACATCGAAACCCGCATCGTGGACCGCCAGGCCGCCACGCCCCCGGCGCCGCCGCCGCGCTATGTGCTCAGCCTGGACCGGCTGCAGCTGCATGCGCTGCAGGGCGCGGCCGGGCGCAGCCCGTTGCGCCAAGACGAACGCCGCGGGCGGCCGGCGGCCTTCGCCGCGCTGGCGTCGGCGCGCTTTGCGGCCGTCAGCGAAGACCTGGCGCCGGCCGCGGGCGGCAGCCGCGCCACCAGTTTTGCCGAGGCCCTGGCCAACACCAACCGCCGGCGCGGTGGCCAGGTGGTCAACAGCTTTGAACTTGCGGCCACGGTGAACCCGACATGAGCGACGCCAGCGTCCTGTTCCTGCCCTGGGTGCGCCAAGGCCTGGCCGCGCGTGTCACCAACCCCGACCCGCTGAAGACGCCCCTGCCCGCGCCGGCGCCGCTGGGCGTGACCCTGGGCGTGAACGGGGTCGATGCAGCCCCTGTGAATGTGCGCCTGTTCGGCCCCGCGGACGTGATCGGCATCGACCCGCGCCAGGTGGTGCGCACCGAGCCGCCCGCGGGCACCAACGACTACGAAGCCAATGACCTGGCGGCCATCGAATTCGACAACCCGGACCTGCCCTGGCTGTTCACCCCGGCGGGCGCCGACGCCCAAGGGCGCCTGCGGCCCTGGCTGGTGCTGGTGGTGGTGCGCCAGCAGGACGGCGTGCGCCTGCGCCCGCCGCGCACCGAGCCGCTGCCCGTGCTGGAGATCGGCGCGCCGGCGCTGCCCGCCGACGAACTGCCCGACCTGAACGAAGCCTGGGCCTGGGCCCACGCCCAGGTGGCCTGGCAACAGGGCGCCAGCGCCGACGAGCTGAAGCAGGTGCTGGCCACGCGGCCGGAACTGTCGGTGGCTCGGCTGCTGTCGCCGCGGCTGCTGCAGCCCAACACCGCCTACATCGCCTGCGTGGTGCCCGCCTTCGAAGCCGGCCGGCTGGTCGGCCTGGGGGGTGCGCCGGATGCGAACGCGCCGCTCGCACCGGCCTGGAAGCTGAGTGGCGCCAACCCACCGGGCACCGTGTCGCTGCCGGTGTACTACCACTGGGAATTCCGCACCGGCGCGCGCGAGGACTTCGAATCCATCGTGGCGCGCCTGCAGCCGCGCGACCTGTCGGCCGGGGTGGGCCGCCGCGCCATGGACATCAACGCGCCCGGCTTTGCCCTGCCCGCGGGGCCGGCGGGATCGCCCGCGCCGGCCCCCCTGCCGCCGGTGCTGCTGGAAGGCGCCTTGCAGCCGCTGGGCGCCGCGCGCGCACCCTTCCCCGACGGCGCCACCCAGGCCTGGCAGGCCCAGTTGAAGTCCATCCTGAACGCGGCAGGCGCCGACGCGCAGGCGCCGGGTGCCGAACCCGTGCTGGGCCCGCCGATCTACGGCCGCGTGCACGCGGCGCGCCACCTGGTGGGCCAGGGGCCCGCGCCCCAATGGCTGGACGATGTGAACCTGGACCCGCGCGAACGCGTGGCGGCCGCACTGGGCACCGGCGTGGTCCAGTCGCAGCAGGAAGCCCTGATGGCCGAGGCCTGGGACCAGGCTGGCGAACTGGCCCAGGTGAACCAGCGCTTGCGCCAGATGCAGCTCAGCCTGGCCATCACCGGCCGGCTGCACGCGCGCCATGTGCAGCGCCTGGAGGACGACAACGCGCTGTGGCGTTTCGCCTCGCCGGCACAGGCGCGGCTGGTGATGTCCCGCCCGGCCCAGGGCGCGGCGCTCACGATGCAGGGCCTGCTGGCCGCGTCGTCCACCCCCACGGTGATCACCTCGGCCCCCATGCGGCGCCTGGCACGGCCCGGCGGCGCCGTCAGCCGCCGCGCGGCCACGGCGATGCGTCTGGCCGGAACCGCCACCATCGCCAGTGCGGCCAGTGCTACCGCGGTCTCATCGATGTTCCGCCTGTACAGCGCCCAGCCCGTGGCCATGCTGTTCGTGCTGCCGCCCACCCGGGGCATGGTCAGCTTCGACGCGGTGACCCGGCGCCTGCCAGCGGCGCAGCAGACCATCACCTTCGCCCAGGGCAACAACGCCACCGTGGCGGGCCTGGCGCCGCGGCCAGGCTTCCAGGTGCTGGGCGAGCCGGTGCCGCTCATCGGCACCTTCTCGACCACGGTGCTGGCCACGGCCGCCACCCTCAGCGTGGCCGGCACCACGCGCGCCGCCCCCGCGCCGGACGGCGCTGGGGCCGAGCCTGGTTCACGCGCCGCGCGCCTGCCCATCAGCCCCATCGACCCCATCGATCCGGTCGACCCGGTGGACCTGCCGCCGCGCCCGCCCCGGCCCCCGCTGCCGCCGCGGGTGGACAGCGCCGACGCGGCGGCCTTCCGCGCTGCGGCGGCGCGGCACCTGGCGGTGGTGAACCCGGCCCAGCCCTGGTTCTTCCCGATCACGAAGAAGATGGTGCTGCTGCAGGCCGCCGACGCACGGCCGCAGGTGCGCGCGCTGCTGGACCCCGCGCCGGCCATGGTGGCCCGCATGCAGGCCACGGTGCGGCTGGCGCAGGGCGGCGCGCCCGCCGCCGTGGGCCCGGTGGGCTGCACGCCGGTGTTTCGCCAGCCCATGTCCGAAGCGCTGGCGGCGTTGTCCCAGGACTGGCTGCTGCCGGGCCTGCACACCGTGCCCATCGATTGCGTGGCGCTGCTGCAGCCCAACCAGCGCTTCATCGAAGCCTTCATGTTGGGCCTGAACGTCGAGATGGGCCGCGAACTGCTGTGGCGCGATTTCATCGTCGACGACCCGCGCGCCACCTTCTTCCGCCACTTCTGGCGCTCGGTGCAGCCCCGCGCCGACGGCGACATCGCCGCCATCGCCGACTGGGGCACGCGCCGGCTGGGCAAGAACCCCGCGCCGCTTGCCGCGGCCGGCCAGGTGGTGCTGCTGGTGCGCAGCGCGCTGTTCCGCCGCTACCCCAACGCCGTGGTCTATGCGGTGCCGGGCGAGCGCGTGGGCATCGGCCGCCGCCCCGGCCCCATCGGGCAGGAACTGCAGCCGCTGTTCCGGGGCTCTCTGCAGCCCGATGTCAGCTTCTTCGGCTTCGACCTGGACGCCAGCGCGGCCACCGGGAACCCCGGCTGGTACTTCGTCATCCAGCAGCAACCCACCGAGCCGCGTTTCGGCTTCGATGTGGACGTGCAGTTCGGCACCGCCACCCATGTGCCGCTGGCCAAGCCGCCGGTAGGCCACACGCTGCCACCCGGCACGCGCTGGGCCTTCAACGCGGCGCACATGGCCCAGATCACACGCCAGCAGCCGGTTCGCGTGGCCATCCACGCCAGCGAACTCATCCCGCCACCGGCGGCCCCATCGCCTGCCCCGCCCTGACCATGCCCGTCCAACTGCTTTCGCTGCCCAGCGACCTGCTGAGCGTGGCGCTGCCCACGCTGCCGCCCGAACTGGCGGCCGTGCTGGCGCCGTCGGACGTGCCGCTGCTGCTGCTGCCGGTGCGGGTGGAAACGCGCTTCTTCGCGCTGCCTGACACCGTGGGCACGGCGCCGAGCCTGGAACTGCGCATCCGCGTGTACCCCGACCAGGTGCATGTGGACTCGCACGAACCCGCCCTGTCGACCGACGAATTCCTGTGGGGGCAGCACTTCTGGCAACAGGTCTGGCGTGCCGGGCACGACGAGGCCGCCGAGCGCCTGGCCTGGCAGCAGCTGTGCAGCCGCTTCGACGCCCAGCGCGCAGCCTGGATCGCCCGCGCGCTGCGGCCGGACAACGTGAACGACTGGCCGTCCGCCCCGGTGCCGGCCGAGCAGCCGCTGCCGGTGCCGCCGCGCCTGGCCGCGGCGGCGATGCAGGCAGACGCCCAGGCCGGCGGTTGGCAACGCGCGCCATTGGCCAAGGCCATGCCGCAGCGCTGGGTGGCGGTGGCCACCGCGCGCGGGGCGGTGGTGGGCTGCGTGCCCGGCGCGCCCATCAGCGCCGAACCCGCAGTGGGCCCGAACCCCAAGGACAGCACGGCCGCGCCCGATGACCAGCTGGCGCTGGACGATGGCATGCGCTGGATGGTGGACTTCGACCGCGCTGCCCTGCAGGGCATGGGCCTGCGCATGAAGCTGCCCGCCGCGGTGGCGCAGCAGGGCATCGAAACGCTGGTGGTGTTCGGCGTGTCCTCGCTGGCCCCGGACGCGGCCGCCCAGGCCTGGGCCGCGCTGCTGGACGCGCAGCACTACAGCGGCGGCCTGGGCTTCCTGCGCCTGGGCACCCCCACCAACAACAGCAGCGACGCGGCCTCGGGCTGGTCGTCGCAGGACCCGCTTCACCTGCGCAGCTTCAGCAGCGAATGCCGCGCGCCCGCCCTGGCGGCCGACAGCAACGCCGCCCTGCTGGGCCGCGCCTTCGGCTTCGACGAGGCCGCCACACAGGCCAGCCTGCGCACGCTGTGGGACGCGCCCTTGCGCGAACAGGCCGACGCCCGGCAGATGGCCACCGCGCTGTGGCCGGCCACCTGGGGCTACCACCTGATGAACCTGGTCGGGCTGGACGGCACCGGCCTGACGCTGGAACACCTGGACTGGGCGCGCCAGCACTTCATCGACCATGTGCGGCCCTTCGGCCCCCTGCCCACGCTGCGCGTGGGACGGCAGCCCTACGGCGTGCTGCCGGTCACCCCACTTGCCGGCGACGCGGCCAGCGTCCCCGATGCGCGCGAACGCTGGCTGGCCAGCACGCTGAAGACCCTGGCGGACCGCCTGTGGTACCCGCACACCGCCGACGTGCCCCGCGTGGGCCGCAGCAGCGACCCCGCCCAGGACCTGGCCGCGGTGCTGGGCAGCGACGCGGTGGCGGCGTCGTACCGGCTGCGCTTCCTGCTGGGGCCGCGCTACATCGAACACCTGCGCCGCTTCATGGGCGAAGACCTCAGCGCCAGCGGCTGGCTGGCCGCGCAGGACCAGGTCTCACGCGCCGTGCTCAACGCCCTGGGCTTCGCCTGGCACCCGCGCCTGGAGGACGCGGCCTATGCCGAGTCGGTGATGGCGGTGTCCGCCCCGCTGGTGCAGGCCGGCCCCCTGGACGAAGCCACGGCCCTGGCGCCGAACTACATCGCCGCCCTGCTGGCCGACCCGCCGCTGCCGGCCACTGAAAGCACCCTGCCCCCGCCGCTGGCGGCCCCGGCCAGCCTGCTGCACCTGCTGCTGCGCCATGCGCTGCAGCTGGAGTACACGGTCGCCGCAGCGCGCCATGTGGCCAAGGCACCGGGCGCGCCGCCGCTGGCCAGCCTGCTGCGCGAACGCGAACTGGTGAACCTGAACGCCGCCACCGCGGTGCGCACCTGGCGCATGCTGCTCACCCAGGCGTCGCCCCAGACCGGCAACCTGCCACCGGCCGCCTTCCTGAAGGCGCAGCAGCAGTTCGACAGCGCCGAGCTGAAGCCCCTGGGCGAATTGCGCCAGGCCCTGTCCCACCTGCAGACCCTGGCGCCCGCCACGCTGGAACGGCTGCTGAAGGGCACGCTGGACGTGGCCTCGCACCGCATCGACGCCTGGATCACCTCGCTGGCCACGCGGCGCCTGGCCGCGCAGCGCGCGCAAAAGCCCCTGGGCCTGCGCCTGGGCGGCTACGGCTGGGTGCTGAACCTGAAACCCGCTGCGGCGCCCACCCCGGTGAACCCGCCCCATGGCGAAAGCGGCCCCATGTTCACCGCGCCCGGCGACCCCGGCTTCGTCCACGCGCCTTCGGTCATGCAGGCCCAGACCGCGGCGCTGCTGCGCAATTCGCACCTGAACCATGCGCGCGAAGGCGCGCAGGACCTGTTCGCGGTGGACCTGTCCTCGCGCCGGGTGCGGCTGGCCATGTCCTTGCTGGAGGGCGTGCGCCAGGGCCAGCCGCTGGGCGCCTTGCTGGGCTACCTGTTCGAACGCAAGCTGCACGAATTCGGCCACGACGCCGACATCGACGAATTCCGCCGCATCGCGCCGCTGCAGGCGGTGAACGCGCCCAGTGTGCAGCCGGCCGAGGCCATCGCCGCCAACAACGTGGTGGACGGGCTGGAACTGCCCAAGGCGCTGGACCGCCTGTCCCGGCTGGGCTTTGGTTTCCCCACACCCGACATGCTGGCGCGCCTGAGGCGCTGTGAGCGCGAACTGGCGCTGCTGAACGACGCCATCGACGCGCTGAGCGACGCCGCGGTGGCCGAATGCGCCTTCCAGGCCGTGCGCGGCAATGTGGTGAAGACCGGCACCACGCTGCAGGCCCTGGCCAACGGCGAAGCGCCGCCCCCCGAGCTGGAGGTGGTGCGCACCCCGCGCACCGGCACCGCCGCCACGCACCGCGTGGTGGCGCTGTTCAACCCGGTGGCGGCCCCTGCGTCGCCGGTGTCGCCGCGCGCCAAGGCCGAACCCACGCTCAACGCCTGGGCCGCCCGCCTGCTGGGCAACTTCAAGCGCGTGCGCTTCGCGGTCGACCGGCTGGCGGCCGACGGCCGGCTGCTGAAGACGCTGGACCTGCGCCTTTCCGATCTGGCCCTTCAGCCCCTGGACCTGGTGCACCTGGCGCCGGCACGCCCCGGCGAGCCGGCGCCCGAGATCGACCAGCGGGCCCTGGCACGCGCCGAGGCCCTGGGCGGGCCGCTGGCACCCGGCGAGGCCCTGCGCCTGGACCGCCAGCGCAAGCCCGCCTGGCTGGCCAGCGAGATCGGCCTGGACGAGGTGACCGAGCTGGCAGCGCGCGCGCGCCAGTTGTTCGCCGGCCTGCGCGCGCTGGACGCGCGCGACCTGCGCGGCCTGCAGGGCAGCTTCGACGCCCGCACCGACGCGGCCGAGTTCGACGCCCGCGCCCAGGCCGCCCGCAAGGCCCTGGCCAGCGCCACCTCGGCGTTGCTGGCCCTGCTGAAGAACCCGGCCACGGCCAAGCCGGCCGCGCTGGGCGCGGCCATCGCGGCGCTCAGCCGCTTCGGCATGGCCGGCTCGGCGCCGCTGGAGGGCGCGGCGCCCGAGGCCTTGCTGGTGCAGGCCGCGGCGGTGGCCCAGGAAGCGCAGCGGCGGGTGGCCCGCGCGCCCGCCACGTTGGCGCCGCCCGAGCTGCTGCGGGCGGTGTTCGGCGAGGCCTTCGTGGCCCTGCCCCGCTTCACCCTGGAAGACCCCGGCGAGCTCACCCGTTCCCTGGCCGCCAGCACCGAACTGCAGGGCGGTGATGCGCTGGCGGTGGTGCCCTGGCTGCTGCAGTTGCAGCGCGTGCGCGAACCACTGGCGCGCCTGGGGGCCAGCCTGCAGGCCGCAGAAGTGGCGGGCTCAGGGGCCACGCTGCGACTGGCGGTGGCGCAGTTGCCGCAGGTGCCGGGCGACCGCTGGATCGGCTTGCCGGCCGCATCGGACAAGACGGGCCTGCCGGCGGGCCGGCTGTCGCTGGTGGTGCATGCCGAGCCCACGCTGAAGCTGGCGCAGCCACTGGCCGGTGTGCTGGTGGACGAGTGGGTGGAGCTGGTGCCCGCGGCCAGCGAGACCACGGCCATCACCTTCCAGCACGACGCCCCCGACCAGCGCGCGCCGCAGGCCCTGCTGCTGGCGGTGCCCGCGTCCAGCAGCCAGGCCTGGACCGGCGCCACGCTGCACCGCCTGCTGCTGGACACGCTGGCACAGGCGCAGGTGCGCGCCATCGACGCCGAGGCGCTGGACACCGCGGTGCTGAACCCGCTGGCGGGCGCCCCGGCGGTGGCCGAACTGGCGCACTTCCTGCCGGCGCTGCATTTCGCAGTGAACGTGGACGGCGACGCGGTGGCGCCGGACTTCCGGTCCTTGACCTCCTGAGGCCCGCGCCGCCCTCCCCACGCCAAGGACACACGCACCATGGGATCGATCACCAGCTGGGTCCGCCTGGAACCGCGCTGCCGCGACGACGAACTGGGCCAGGCGGTGCAGGCGCGCATCCACGACCCCTTGTGGATGCTGGCGCGGCAATGGCAGATGGCCGAGTTCCAGGGCGAGGACGCCGGCTCGCCGGTGCGCGCGCGCTGGCGCGGCGACAGCGCCCCGGTGACACGCTACTTCCCCGGTGCGGCGCCCGCCAACACCCGCGTCAGCGCGGCCCGTTACGACGCCGCCGCCCTGCCCTTGGAGGCCCTGGTGGAGCGCCAGGCCCTGCCGGGCGAAGGCCAGCAGGGCTCGCTGCGCCTGGCGGTGGACAGCGGCATGCACCTGCTGCGCCTGCTGGACGCCCAGCCCCTGTCGCGCAGCTACCGCGCCGACTTCCTGAAGCAATTCGCCCTGGCACCGCCCACCGACGCCCAACGCGCGGCCTGCGACGCCGAGACCCTGTCCTACTGGAACCTGATGGCCCATCGCGCGCTAGACGCGCGCCGTGCGCTGGCCGCCTTGCGCAACGCCGCGGGCCAGCGCCTGCCCCTGCCCGCGGGCTTGCCCATCGCCGCCGCGGACAAGGCCGAACTGGAAGCCGTGGTCAACCAGTGGCTGGTCCTGCAGGACGCCCTGTTCACACGCCCCCAGGCCGGTACCGCACCGGCCTGGAACCCCGAACGGCTGGAGTACGCCTTTTCCATCGCCGCGGCGCCGGCCGGCGAAGAGGTGGCGCTGACGGCCGCGCAGTTCGCCCAGGGCCACCTGGACTGGCACAGCGTGGACCACGACCCCGAAATCAAGCTGGGCGCGGCGGCAGACCAGGCCAGCCGGCCCCTGGTGCGCACCGTCATGCCCGCGCCGGTGAGCTTTCGCGGCGCCCCGGCCCAGCGCTTCTGGGAGATGGAGGACAGCGCCATCGACTACGGCCTGCTGCCCGCCGGCCCGGGCGACCTGCCGCACCTGATGCTGAGCGAATTCGCCAGCGGCTTTGGCAACGAGTGGTACGTCATCCCCATCGACCTGGACGTGGGCACGCTCACACGCACCCGCTCGCTGGTGGTCACCGACAACTTCGGCGTGCAGACCCTGGTGCCGCCGGTCAATGGGGCCGGGCGCGGCGCGGGCGGCTGGTGCATGTTCGAACTGAGCGGCACCGACCGGCCGGGAACCCCGGCGCTGGCGCCGCGTGGCAACCTGCTGTTCCTGGCGCCGGCGCTGCTGAAGACCCTGGACAGCCGGCCACTGGAAGAGGTGCTTTTCCTGCGCGACGAAATGGCCAACCTGGCCTGGGCGGTGGAACATGTGGTGCAGGGCGGTATCGAAAACCGGCTGCAGCCCGGCGCCGTGCCCGACGCACCCCAGGCCGAGCTGGCGCCGCCCAGCGCGGTGCCGCGCTACCGGTTGGCCAGCGAGGTGCCACCCCACTGGACGCCCCTGCTGCCGCAGCGTGTGGGCACACCGCCGTCGTTGCGCCTGGTGCGCGCGGCGCTGCTGGCGCCGGACGGGTCCAACCTGCGCCGGCGCGCCCAGGGTGAACTGTTGAACGCCAGCGCCGAGCTGAAGCTGTTCAACGAAGAAGTGCCGCGTGAAGGCGCCAAGGTGACGCGGCAGTTCGAACGCACCCGCTGGCTGAACGGCAGCACCCTGCTGTGGGTGGGCCTGCGCAAGCAGGTGGGGCGCGGGGAGGGCAGCAGTGTGCTGCGCTTCGACAACCTGGACGCAGGACCGGACAAGTAGGGTGCGCGGCCAGACCGGGCGTGGCCCGTGAGAAAGTACGGGCATGAATGCCCCCGACACCCTCCCCTACAACCCCGAACCGCTGCGTGAGTTCGTGGCCGGCCTGGCCGGCTTGCTGGACCAGCACCCGGACGAAAACCGCCTGCTGGGCCCGGCCTCGGTGCTGCTGCAGCGGCTGGTGGCGCGCGACGACTGGCTGCCGCCGGAACTGGCCGAGCCGCACCCCCAGTTCTACCGACAGTACCTGCTGCACGCCGATGCGCGGGAGCGCTTCTCGGTGGTGAGTTTCGTCTGGGGCCCGGGCCAGGCCACACCGGTGCACGACCACACCGTGTGGGGCCTGATCGGCATGCTGCGCGGCCAGGAAGAATCGCAACCCTACCGGCTGGACGAACAGGGCCGCGCCCGGCCCCATGGCGAGCCGGTGCTCCTGCAGCCCGGCCAGGTGGAAGCGGTGTCGCCGCGCCTGGGCGACATCCACCGCGTGCGCAACCGGCGCGACGACGGCGTGTCCATCAGCATCCATGTGTACGGCGCCAACATCGGCGCCGTGCAGCGTTCGGTCTTCCCACCCGAAGGCGGGCGCAAGACCTTCGTCTCCGGCTACACCAACCGCTGGCTTCCCAACCTGTGGGACCGCTCCAAGGACTGGACTGCCCCATGAGTGCTTCCGCCGACACCGCCCCCCTCAGCGCGCACGCCGTGCGCGAGGCGCTGCGGGCACGCCAGGAAATCGCCCTGATCGACGTGCGCGAGGAAGACCCCTTCGCGCAGGAACACCCGCTGTTCGCGGCCCAGCTGTCGATGTCGCGGCTGGAACTGGACGCGCCCTGGCGCCTGCCGCGGCGCGACGTGCCCGTCGTGGTGTACGACGACGGCGAAGGCCTGGCCGAGCCCGCGCTGCGCCGCCTGCGCAGCCTGGGCTACAGCCGCGCCCGGCTGCTGGACGGCGGCCTGGATGGCTGGCGCCGCAGCGGCGGTGAGTTGTTCCGCGACGTGAACGTGCCCAGCAAGGCCTTCGGTGAACTGGTGGAACACCATCGCCACACCCCGTCGCTGTCGGCCCCCGAGGTGAAGGCCCTGCTGGACGCCCAGGCCGACGTGGTGGTGCTGGACGCGCGCCGCTTCGACGAATACCAGACCATGAGCATCCCGGGTGGCATCAGCGTGCCCGGTGCCGAGCTGGCGCTGCGGGTGCGCGACCTGGCGCCCAACCCGGCGACGCGGGTCATCGTCAACTGCGCCGGGCGCACGCGCAGCATCATCGGCACCCAGTCGCTGGTGAACGCCGGCATCCCCAACCCGGTGGCAGCGCTGCGCAACGGCACCATCGGCTGGACCCTGGCCGGCCAGGCGCTGGACCATGGCGCGTCACGCCGTGCCGGCCCGGCCAGCGCCGGTGCGCAGCAGGCCGCGCGCCAGGCCGCCCAGGCCCTGGCGCAGCGGGCTGGCGCGCACAGGCTCACCGCCGACCGCCTGCCCCAGCTGGACCTGCCCGGGCGCACGGTGTACCGCTACGACGTGCGCTCGCCCGAAGAATTCCAGCGCGGCCACATCGCCGGCTTCGGCAGTGCGCCGGGCGGCCAGCTGGTGCAGGAAACCGACGTGTTCGCCCCGGTGCGAGGCGCGCGCATCGTGCTGGCGGACGACGACGGCGTGCGCGCCCCCATGACCGCCCACTGGCTGGCGCAAATGGGCTGGGACGTGGCCTGGCTGGACGCTGTGCCGCCCGAGCACTTCCAGGACACCCGACCCTGGCCGCCGCAGTCCGCACCCAGCGTGCTGCCGGCGGCCCCCGCCATCGGCGTGGCCGGTCTGCAGGCCGCGCTGGCCCGCGGCGACACGCTGCTGATCGACCTGGCGCCCAGCGCCACCCACGTGAAGCAGCACATCGCCGGCGCCTGGTGGGCGCTGCGCTCGCAACTGCCGGCGGCGCTGCAGCGCATGGCCCAGGCCAAGGACCAGCCGCCGGGGCGCGTGGTGTTCACCTGCGGCGATGGCTTGCTGGCGCAGCACGCCGCGGCCGATCTGCAGGCCCAGATCGACCGGCCGGTGCTGGTGCTGGAAGGCGGCAATGCCGCCTGGCGGGACAGCGGTGGGGCCCTGGAAACCGGCGAGGCCCACCTGGCCAGCCCGCGCATCGACCGCTACCGCCGCCCCTACGAAGGCACCGACAACCCCCACGCGGCCATGCAGGCCTACCTGGATTGGGAGTTCGGCCTGGTGGCGCAGCTGGGGCGCGACGCCACACACGGCTTCCAGGTGCTGGCTACCCAGGGCTGACGCCGCCCGGGCCGGGTGCGGCGGCCCAATGGCCCCGCGGTTTCTGAGGCCTGCGGCGCCGGCGCGGTAAGAATGCCGGGCCGAACCCGTCTAATACAGACTCGCCAACCCGGAGCCTCCGCCCATGCACGCCACCCTGCCCCTGCTCGTCGGTTCCCACTTTCCTGCGCTACGCCGCCGCGCGGTGGAGACCCTGCAGGTCAACCTGGGCTACCGCTGCAACCAGAGCTGCCTGCACTGCCACGTCAACGCCGGCCCGAACCGCAGCGAGGAAATGTCCAGCGACAACGCCGACGCGGTCATCGCCTTCCTGGCCGCCAACCCGCAGGTGCACACGCTGGACCTGACCGGCGGTGCCCCCGAACTGAACCCCCACTTCCGGCGCCTGGTGGCGGCCGCGCATGCGCGCGGGCTGCGGGTCATGGACCGCTGCAACCTGACCATCCTGCACGAGCCCGGCCAGGAAGGCCTGGCGGAATTCCTGGCCGAGCACGGCGTGGAGGTGGTGGCGTCCCTGCCCTGCTACCTGGAAGACAACGTGGACCGCCAGCGCGGCAAGGGCATCTTCGACGCCAGCATCCGCGCCCTGCAGCGGCTGAACGCCCTGGGCTACGGCCAGCCGGGCACGGGGCTGGTGCTGAACCTGGTCTACAACCCGCAGGGTCCCAGCCTGCCGCCGCCGCAGCAGGGCCTGGAGCGCGACTACAAGCAGCACCTGGGCGCCCACTTCGGCGTGGTGTTCAATCAGCTGTTCACACTGGCCAACATGCCCATCCAGCGCTTCGGCTCCACGCTGGTGTCCCAGGGTCAGTTCAACACCTACATGCGCCTGCTGCACGGCGCCCACCGCCCGGAGAACCTGGACCAGGTGATGTGCCGCAGCCTGCTCAGCGTGGACTGGCAGGGCCAGCTCTACGACTGCGACTTCAACCAGCAACTGGGCCTGGCCCTGGACGCCCCGGGCCAACCCCGCCTGCACCTGAGCCAGATCACCGCGCGGCAACTGGAAGGCCGCGCCATCCACGTGGCCGACCACTGCTACGGCTGCACCGCGGGCCAAGGCTCCAGCTGCGGCGGCGCGTTGGCCGAAGGGCACTGAAACCCGGGCCCATGAAGCCGGCGCTGTGCATCGTGGTGCCGGTGCTGGACGAAGCGGCCCGCCTGGTGCCGCGCCTGCAGGCCTTGCAGGGCTTGCGCCAGCGCGGGGCGTGGGTGGTGGTGGTGGACGGCGGCAGCCAGGACGACACCCTGGCCCTGGCAAGGCCGCATGCCGACCAGGTGCTGACGGCGCCGCGCGGGCGGGCCTCGCAGATGAACGCCGGCGCCGGCGCCTGCCCGGCCGAGGTGCTGCTGTTCCTGCACGCCGACACCGAACTGCCGGCCGACGCCGACACCCTGGTGCGCGCGGCCCTGCAAGGGCCGGCGGCCTGGGGCCGCTTCGACGTTCAAATGGACAGCCCGCGCCCGCTGCTGCGCCTGGTGGCCATGCTGATGAACCTGCGCTCGCGGCTGACCGGCATCGCCACCGGCGACCAGGCCCTGTTCATGCGCCACGACCTCTTCAACCGGGTGGGCGGCTTCCCGGACCTGCCGCTGATGGAAGACATCGCCATTTGCCGCACCCTCAAACGACACGGGCGGCCGGCCTGCCTGCGCGAACGGGTCACCACCTCGGCCCGCCGCTGGGAACGCCATGGCGTGTGGCGCACCATCTTCCTGATGTGGCGCCTGCGCGCCGCCTACTTCCTGGGCGCGGACCCGAAGGCCCTGGCCGTCCACTATGGCTACCGGCCCCGCTGATCCCCCATCCGACCTGCCCGGGGCCCGGCAGCAGGTGCAGGTGGCGGTGCTGGCCAAGGCCCCGCTGCCCGGCCTGGCCAAGACCCGCCTCATTCCCGCCCTGGGTCCGCAGGGGGCGGCACGGCTGCAGCGGCAGCTGACCCGCTGCGCGCTGCGCACGGCCCTGGACGCCCGGCTGGGCGCGGTGAGCCTGTGGTGCACGCCCGATGCGCGGCACCGCTTTTTCCGCGCGCTGCAGCAGGCCACCGGGGTGGCCTGCCGGGTGCAGCCCGAAGGCGACCTGGGCCAGCGCATGCACGCGGCCTTCCAGGCCCACTGCCCGCAGGGCCCGCTGCTGTTGATCGGCACCGACTGCCCGCCGCTCACGCCGGCCCACCTGCAGCAGGCCGCGCGCGCCCTGCTGGCGGGTGAGGAGGCGGTGTTCTACCCGGCCGAAGACGGTGGCTATGTGCTGGTGGGCCTGCGGCAGCCGCAGGCCGCGCTGTTCCAGCACATGCCCTGGAGCACCGATGCGGTGATGGCGCAGACCCGCGGGCGTGCACAGGCCGCAGGCCTGCGCCTGCGCGAGTTCGACACCCTGTGGGACCTGGACGTGCCCGCGGACCTGCCGCGCTGGCACCGGCACCTCGCCCTGGCCGCCGCCCGCGGCGGCGGCCTCAGATCGGCTTGAGCCCGCCCTGGAAGCGTTCCTTCAGGGGCGCATGACCCAGCGGCGGGAAGTCGATGCGGGGCTCGGGCAGGGCCAGGTCGGGCAGCGACTTCAGCAAGTGGTCGATGAGCGTCAGGCGGCCGCGCCGCTGGTCGTTGAAATCCACCAGGGTCCAGGGCGCGAACCGGGTGTGGGTGGCCTGCAGCATGGCATGCCGGGCGGCGGTGTAGTCGGCGTACTTCTCGCGCGCCTTCAGGTCCACCGGGCTCAGCTTCCAGCGCTTGAGCGGGTCGCTCAGGCGTTCGGCAAAACGTTCTTCCTGCTGCGCCTGGTCCACCGTCAGCCAGTACTTCAGCAGCAGCACGCCGTCGTCCACCAGCATGCGCTCGAACACTGGGGCCTGCTTCAGGAAGGCCTGGGTTTGCGCTTCGGTGCAGTAGCCCATCACCCGCTCGACGCCGGCGCGGTTGTACCAACTGCGGTCGAACAGCACCATCTCGCCGGCGGCCGGCAGGTGCGGCACATAGCGCTGGAAGTACCACTGCGTGCTCTCGCGGTCGGTGGGCTTGGGCAGGGCCACCACCCGGCACTGGCGCGGGTTCAGGGTGTCGGCGATGGCGGCAATGGCGCCGCCCTTGCCCGCCGTGTCGCGCCCTTCCACCACCACCACCAGGCGCTGGCGGGTCTGTTGCAGCCAGCGCGCCATGTCGTTCAACTGCACCTGCAAGGGTGCCAGCGCGTCCAGGTAGTCCAACTTGCCCAGCTTGTCGCCGGACGGCGACTTGGCCTTCTTGCCCATCGTGTGTTCTCCCGTGCGGCGGCCTGGCAGAAAAGACCGGGGGTGTGCCGCGGCCCGCGCATTCTCGCCCTCGGGGCCGCGCCTACAGGCGGGGCCAACCCGGCACCGGCTGCGCGCACACCACCAGCACCCGCAGCGGCACCGCAAAGTCGTTGCTGTGGGCCTGCAGTGCGGCCAGCAGCGCCTGGGCGACCGCCTCCCCGGGCTCGCGCACCAGCAGCAGCGTGGGCCGGCGCGGGCGAAAGGCCGTGGCGGCGTCCAGCGGCCCTTCGCGCCACCAGCCGCAGTCCCACGGGTCCTCGGGCCGCGCGCGCGGCCCGGCAAGCTGCTCGCGCAGCAGGATCCGCAGCCGCCAGGCCAGGCCCTGCCAAGCTGCCAGTTGCGCCAGCTTGGCGCTGCCGTCCAATTCGCAGGCCGCGGCGTCCAGCCCGGCCTGGGCGGGGATGCTGGCCGCCGCCAGCGGCAGGCTGAAGCGCGGGAAGGCACCGGCCTCGCACCAGGCCCGCAGCCGCTGCAGCAGCAGCGCATCCCCAGGCGCGTCGGGCGCGGGCGGGCTCATCAGGTTGCCATCAAAACGGCGGGGCAAAGGCATCGGGGCGGGTGGGGTGGGCGGGTCACTGGCCCGCGCATTCTGTACCGCCGCCCAGCCGCCGCCGGATGTTCGATGGCGCACAGGCCCGGCAGGGTCGCCATGCCCATGGCCAGTGGGCCTGCGCCAGCCAAGTTTTCCGGTCCTGCGTAACATCAGCCCCCTGCGGTGCCCGGACACCGCCCACGACAAGGCCCCCGCGGCCACCACAAGGACACGATGGGACAAGCCACCCGCCCCCCGGTCGACGCCCTGGCCCAAGCGCTGAAAGCCTGGCCGCAGGACAGCCTGCGCGCCATGCGCCGCGGCATTGAAAAGGAAAGCCTGCGCGCCACGCCCGAGGGCACGCTGGCGCTGTCGCCGCACCCGGCCGCGCTGGGCTCGGCGCTGACGCACCCGCACATCACCACCGACTTCAGCGAATCGCAGCTGGAGCTGATCACCGGCGTTCACGACGACATCCCGGCCTGCCTGGACGAACTGCGCCAGCTGCACGGCGCGGTGCTGCGCGCCATGGACGGCGAGATGCTGTGGGTGTCCAGCATGCCCTGCTGCCTGCCGAGCGACGAAAGCATTCCCATCGCCCGCTATGGCAGGTCCAACATCGGCCGGGCGAAAAGCGTTTACCGCATGGGCCTGGGCCACCGCTATGGCCGCCGCATGCAAACCATCAGCGGCATCCACTACAACTGGTCGCTGCCGGGCCTGTCGGATGCGCAGCACTTCGACCTCATCCGCAACTTCCGCCGCCATGTGTTCCTGTTGATGCTGCTGTTCGGCGCGTCGCCGGCCGTGTGCGCCAGCTTCGTGGCCGGCCGCCCGCATGGCCTGCAATGCCTGGCCGAAGGCACGCTGGGCCTGCCGCACGCCACCTCGCTGCGCATGGGGCGCCTGGGCTACCAGAGCGACGCGCAGTCGGCCCTGGCGGTCAGCTACAACGGCATGGACACCTATGCCACTTCGCTGCACGCCGCGCTGACCCAGCCGCACCCGGCCTACGAAACCCTGGGCGTGCGCAACCCGGGCGGCGAGTACAACCAGCTGGCCACCACCTTGCTGCAGATCGAGAACGAGTTTTACGGCACCATCCGTCCCAAGCGCGTCATCCACCGCGGCGAACGCCCGCTGCACGCGCTGCGCGCGCGCGGCGTGGAGTACATCGAGGTGCGCTGCCTGGACCTGGACCCTTTCGACGCCATCGGTATCAACGCGTCCACGGTGGCCTTCCTGGACGTGTTCCTGCTGCACTGCCTGCTGGCGCCCAGCCCGCCCGATAGCCCGGACGAACTGCGCGCCATGGCGGCCAACCAGGAACGCACCGCCGCCCGTGGGCGCGAACCCGGCCTGCGCCTGCAGCGCGCCGGCCAGGAGGTGCTGCTGACCGACTGGGCCCGGCAACTGCTGGACGAATGCCAGCCCGTGGCCGACGCCCTGGACCGCGCGCGCGGCGGCAGCCGCCACCGCGAGGCCCTGGCCCAGGCGAGCGCTGCGCTGGCCCAGCCCGCGCGCCTGCCATCGGCGCGGGTGCTGGACACCATGGCGCGGGATTTCGGCAATTCCCACACCGGTTTCGTGACCGCGCGCGCGGCCGCGGTGAAGCGCGAACTGCTGGCCGCGCCCTGGTCCAGCGCGCTGGACGCACGCTTGCGTGACATGGCCGCCGCATCGGTGCAGGCGCAGGCAGACGCCGAAAGCTCGGACACCCTGGCCTTCGAAGACTTCCGCCAGCGCTACCTGGACCCGTCGCAGCTGATGCCGGTGCGCGCCTGAACCCGGTCGCCGCAAGCGCCGCCGCGGCGGCTCAGTCGCGCAAGGCCAGCAAGGGCCTCGGCTGGGTCAGCACCTCGGGCCGCAGGATCTCGGCCAGTTGTTCGGCATTCAGCAGACCACGCCGCAGCACCACCTCGGCCACGCCGGCGCCGGTGGCGAAGGCTTCCTGCGCCACCGCGGTGGCGTTGGCATAGCCGATGTAGGGGTTCAGCGCGGTGACGATGCCGATGGAGTTTTCCACCGACGCGCGCAGCAGCTCGCGGTTGGCGGTGATGCCCTTCACGCAGCGCTCGGCCAGCACCAGGCAGCCGTTCCTCAGGTGGGTGACGCTCTTGAACAGGCTGTGGGCGATGATGGGCTCGAAGGCGTTCAACTGCAGCTGGCCGGCCTCGGCCGCGAAGGTGACGGTCAGGTCGTTGCCGATGACCTCGAAGGCGATCTGGTTCACCACCTCGGGGATCACCGGGTTCACCTTGCCGGGCATGATGGACGAGCCGGCCTGCATGGGCGGCAGGTTGATCTCGCCCAGGCCGGCGCGCGGGCCGCTGGACAGCAGGCGCAGGTCGTTGCAGGTCTTGGACAGCTTCACCGCCACCCGCTTCAGCACCCCCGACAGCTGCACGAAGGCGCCGCAGTCCTGGGTGGCCTCCACCAGGTTGGGCGCGGTCTTCAGCGGCATGCCGGTCAGCGTGCGCAGGTGCTCGATCACACTGGCCGCGTACTCCGGGTGCGCGGTGATGCCGGTGCCGATGGCCGTGGCGCCCAGGTTCAGCTCGCAGATCAGCAGCGCCGCTTCACGCAGGCGTTGCTGGTCTTCTTCCAGCATCACCGCGTAGGTGCTGAATTCCTGCCCCAGGGTCATGGGCACGGCGTCCTGCAGCTGGGTGCGGCCCATCTTCAGCACGTCGGCGAATTCGTCGGCCTTGGCGGCGAAGGCCAGGCGCAGCACCTCCATGGCGGCCACCAGGCCGTGGATGCCGTCCCAGGTGGCCAGCTTCAGCGCCGAAGGGTAGACGTCGTTGGTGCTCTGGCCGATGTTGACGTGTTCGTTCGGGTGCAGGCGTTGGTAGTCGCCCTTGGCCGCGCCCAGCAGTTCCAGCGCGCGGTTGGCGATGACCTCGTTGGCGTTCATGTTGGTGGAGGTGCCGGCGCCGCCCTGGATGACGTCCACCACGAACTGCTCGTGCAGCCGGCCGTCGCGCAGTTCCTGGCAGGCCGCCACGATGGCGTTGCAGCGTTCGGCATCCAGCAGCCCCAGCCCGTGGTTGGCGCGCGCCGCGGACATCTTGATGCCCGCCAGCGCACGGATCAGGTCCGGGTAGGCCGAGATCGGCATGCCCGTGATCGGGAAGTTCTCCACCGCCCGCAGCGTGTGCACGCCCCAGTAGGCATCGGCCGGCACCTCGCGGTCGCCCAACAGGTCGTGCTCACGGCGGGTTTGGTTCATGGCCGCGGACACGTCAATACTCCATGAAGACGCGTTGAAGCTGCTTGGTGTCGCCGGTGCGCGTCAGCGCCAGCGCGGCCAGGATCTTGGCCTTCTGCGGGTTGAGGTCGTGCGCCACCACCCAGTCGTACTTGTCGTCGGGTTGCTCGGAATTGCGCAGCACGAAGCCGTCGGGCACGCGCGCCGAGCGGATGATGTGCACCCCCGCCTCGCGCGCCTTGCGCAGCGCCGGCACGCCGTAGTCGGGCACCGAACCATTGCCGGTGCCGGCGTGCACGATGGCCTTGGCCCCGGCCTTCACCGCGGCCTCGACCGCCCAGCTGCCCATCTCGCCCGAACCATAGACGATGGCCACCATGGGCAGGGCGGCTTCGATGCGGTCGATGTCGAACTCGCTGTTCATCGTGTGGCGCTTCACCGGGGCGCGGAACCAGTAGGTCTTGCCTTCCACCACCGAACCCAGCGCGCCCCATTGGCTGCCGAAGGCGTTGGTCTTGATGTTGATGCGCTTGCCGGCGTCGCGGCCGGACAGGATGTCGTCGTTCATCACCACCAGCACGCCCTTGCCGCGGGACGCGGGGTCGCCCGCGGCCACCACCGCGTCGTACAGGTTCAGCGTGCCGTCGGCCGACATGGCGGTGCCCGGGCGCATGCTGCCCACCACCACGATGGGCTTGTCGGTGTGCACGGTGAGCGTGAGGAAGAAGGAGGTTTCTTCCAGCGTGTCGGTGCCGTGGGTGATGACGATGCCGTCCACCTCGGGGTCCTTGGCCAGGGCCGAGACACGCTTGGCCAGGGTGATCAGGCGCTCGTTGGTGAAGCTCTCGGACGCGATCTGGAACACCTGCTCGCCCCGCAGCGTGGCCACGTCGGCCAGTTCCGGCACGCCGGCGATCAGCTTGTCCACCGGCACCTTGGCGGCCTGGTAGGTGGCGCTGTTGGCCGCGCTGGCGCCCGCTCCGGCGATGGTGCCGCCGGTGGCCAGCACCACCACCCGGGGTTTGGCGGGGGCGGTGGCGGCGGTCTGGGCCGCAGCGCCCAAGGTGGCCGCAGCCAGCACCAGGGCAGCCAGGTTGCGCACCAGGGCGGGGATAACGAGGGACTTCAGGGCCATGTTGGCGTTCCTTGTCAATGCGCCCTCGTGGGGCGCGTGGGGAGGGAGGGGTGTGATGGGTGCGCAGCTTAGGCAAGGCAACGCCCCAGCGCGGGCCTTATGCAGCTTTGGACTGAGAAACCACGCTTGTTGCATCAAGGCTGCTTGCAGGACGCGTACCCGGCCAGGGCGGGCAAGGGACGGGAGGCCGGTGCAAAATTCGATCTGTGATAGCGTGTCCGCGCTGAACCTGAGTGGAAATTCCCGTGCAATTGAAAGTACCCATCGCCATCGCCGACGAACTGGACGAAGAGATCGTCCACTCCACCGGCTCGCTGGACCTGGCCAGCGGCGAGATCTTCGACCTGACTTATCTGGACTACGATGTGAAGGCTCAAGGCCTGCCCGCCGACGCGCCCGACTACGCGTTCACCAGCGGCACCATGTCCCACGCGGGCAAGGACGTGGAGTTCAGCGTGCAGGTGGACAAGTTCAGTGGCCGCTACAGCGTGACCGCCGACGAGCTGCTGGACATCAAGGTGCGCGCCGCCAAGCTGTTTGCCGGCATCGAGGGCAAGGCCCTGGCCAGCGGCACGGGGCGCAAGGACAGCCTTTGACCAGCGCCGAGGGGTGGCCGCCGGCCCTTGACTTCCTGCTGCGCGGCGAGCACATCACACTGGACGCGCTGCTGAAGGCCACCGGCCTGGCCAGCAGCGGCGGCGACGCCAAGCTGCAGATCGCATCGGGCCAGGTGATGGTGAACCAGGAGGCCGAGTTGCGGCGCGGGCGCAAGCTGCGTGCCGGCGACCTGGTGGTGGTGGGCACGCAGCGCATCCAGCTGCAGGGCCCCTGAGGGCGCGGCGGGCCTGGGGCCCGCCGGCCCGGTCAGCGCGTCAGTCCACCAGGGCCTGCGACACCAGGTCCTTCATCGCACGCCGGTAGTAGGCGCGCACCGGGCTGGGCGCCTGGCTCATGTACACGGCGCAGACCTGCTCCTTCGGTTCGGCCCAGAAGAAGGTGCCGGCGTAGCCCGCCCACATGAATTCCCCCGCGGTGCCATGCACGCCGGCGATGCCGTCGCCCTGGCGCACCAGGAAACCCAGCCCGAAGGTATAGCCCTGCGTGCCCAGCAGCAGCATGCCCGGGTTCACCGTGGTGTTGATGCTGCCCAGGTGGTCCGACGCCATCAGCCCCACGGTGGAACGCGACAGGATGCGCACCCCCTCCAGTTGCCCGCCGTTGAGCATGGCCTGGCAGTAGCGCAGGTAGTCGCCCGCGGTGCTGACACCGCCTGCGCCGCCAGAGTCGTTGCCTGGCGGGCGGCTCACGTCGATCAGCTTGTTGTCCACGCCGGTGGCCGGGTCTTTGGGGAAGGCCTCGGCCAGGCGGGCGGCCTTGTCGGCCGGCACGTGAAAGCCGGTGTCCACCATCTTCAGCGGTCTGAACAGGCGCTGCTGCATGAAGTCGCCCAGGCGCTGGCCGGTCACCGCTTCCACCACCCGGCCCTGCACGTCCACCGACAGGCTGTATTCCCAGTAGGTGCCCGGGTGCTGGGCCAGCGGTGCCTTGCCCAGCTTGTCGGCCATTTCCGGCCCGGGCAGTTCGCGCGCGTCGTAGTCCAGCGTGGGCTTGAAGACGCCGGCCTTGGTGTAGGCATCACGAACCAGCGGGTTGCGGGTGAGTTCGCCGTAGGCCAGGCCCGAGGTGTGGCGCAGCAGGTCCTGGATGGTGGGCTCGCGGTTGGCCGGCACCAGCTTGAAGCTGATGTTGTTGAACACCGGGTCCAGCGTGCCCACGCTGACCATGGGGTTCTTGAAGGAGGGCAGGAACTTGGACACCGGGTCGGTGAGCTGCACCTTGCCGTCTTCCACCAGCATCATCAGCGCGGTGGACACCAGCGGCTTGGTCATGGAGTAGATGCGGAACAGCGAGTCGGGCTTCATGGCCGCGCCGGCCGCGTCGTTCTGGCCGCCGAAGGCCTGGGCATAGACCAGCTTGCCTTTGCGCGCCACCATCACCACCGCGCCGGGCAGCTTCTTGTCGGCCACTTCTTGTTTGAACATCGTGGTGATCTTGCCCAGCCGCTCGGCCGACATGCCCACCGATTCAGGGCTGGCGGTGGGCAGGGGCTGAGCCTGCAGTGACATGCCGGCCAGCAGGGCCAGCCCACCCAGCAGCGCACGCCGGCTGGAATTCAGGTCTGTCTTCACGCGAATGTCTCCTGTTGTGGTTGTGGAACGGGAACGCGAAAACTCAAGGCCGGCGGTGCTCGATGCCGTAGCGCGCGTAGATGGCGCGGATGCTGCCGTCTTCCAGCAGAGCGGCCAGCGCGGTGTTCACGGCCGCCACCATCGCGTCGTCGGCACGGCGCAGGCCCACGGCCACGTTCCAGCGCAGGTCGGGTTCGCTGTCCTGCGCGCGCACCACGGTCAGGGGTCGCTCGGGGTGGCGCAGGTTGTAGTAGCCCGCGGTGGCCGGCGACACGGCCACGGCGTTCACCTCCCCCTTGGCCACCGCCGCCATCAGGTCGTCCTCGAAACCGAAGGGCACCAGGGCGGCGCCGCTGCGGCTGACCACCAGGCTGGCCATGGAATTCATCATCACGCCCACCCGCATGCCCTCGCGCAGGGATTTGTAGTCGGGCACCGTGGGCTGGCCGGGCGCGAACACCAGGCCGACGCCCCCCACCTGGTAAGGCAGGGACGGGCGCAGCCCGCGCTGTTCGATGCCGGGGCTGAGGATGGTGTCCATCAGCATGTCGCAGTCCACCGCCGCCGCGCGGTAGCGTGGCACGATCCACAGCACCTGCAAGGCAAAGCCCATGCGCTGGGCCAGCGCACGCGCGATCTCGATCTGGAAGCCCGGCAGTTCGCCGCCCTCGGCGGCGAAGGGCAAGGCGTTCGGGTTGGCACACAGGGAAATCTGCTGATTGCTTTGCACCTCGGCCAAGGGGCGGGCCCCCACGGGGGCCTGCGCCTGGGCGAACAGCAGCGCGACCAGTGCGGCCCCAGATGCAAGCCGGCGGCGGTGGGTCGTTCTCATGGCGCCCCTTCGGGTTTGAGGTTTCGGATGTAGCCGGTCACGGCGGCGATCTGCGCCTCGTTCAGCGCGGTGCCGAAGGCCGGCATCTGCCCGGTCTTGCCGGTGCGGATGCGGTAGCTGATCTCGCCGTCGGTCAGGGTGGTGCCCATCAGTTGCGGCCCTTTGCCGGCGACGCGCCCGCCGCTGGAATGGCACCAGCCGCACACATTGGTGAACAGCTGCTTGGGGTCGAAGGCAGCGGGGCTGTAGGTGCCTGAAGCGCTGGCCGCGGCCGACGCCGGCGCGGCAGCCGCCGCGGGTTCGGACGCGTGGGAGCCCGACTGCATGGGGCCGGGGCGTTCAGCCGCCTGGGCCCGCGCGCCCGCGGCGCCGGCCCCTGCCGCCACGAACACCATCACCGACACCAGGGTCTTGATCGTCTTGCTGGAGGGTTTCAACACGGTGGCACAAAACAAGGACAGGCGCCCGCGGACGGGCGCCTGTGAGGTTGCACAAAGCCCAGACGGACAGGGCCTCAGTCCAGCGAGAACACCTTGATGATGCCGCTGTCCTTGGGCATTTGCGCGAAGGTGCCGCCGAAGAAGGACGCGTAGTCGTCACCGGCCAGGCCGCCCCAGCCGGTCATCACCGCCACGTACTGCTTGCCCTTGGCCTGGTAGGTGATGATGCCGCCGTTGTGGCCCTGGCCGTTGTTGTGCTTCCAGAGCTCGGCGCCGGTGGTGGCGTTGTAGGCCCGCAGCCAGCCGCGCGCGTCGGGCACGAACAGCAGGTTGCCGCCGGTGGACAGCAGGCTGGCCAGGGGCGGCTCCTTGAACTTGATCTCCCACTTCATCTTGCCGGTCAGGGGGTCGCGCGCCGAGACGTGGCCACGCGCCGGACCATCGGGCGGGTTGATGATGTTGAAGTCGGCGCCAATGTTCAGTTGCGCCATGGGCTCCAGGATGGGCGTGGTCTTCTTGATCTCCAGGTCCATGCACCATTCATTGCCCACCTTGTAGAGCAGGCCGGTCTTGGGGTTGTAGGTGCCCATGTTCCAACTCATGCCACCGGCGATGAAGGGGCACAGGTTCTTGTGCTTGCCCTCGGTCATGTCGCGCCGGCCCACCAGGGTGCCGTCGGGCTTGATGTCCTCGACGAAGTTGATGTTCTTGATCAGGCGCCAGACGTTCTGCACCTTGGCGTTGCGGTCGTACACCCAGACGAAGCCGCTCTTGCTGGGGTGCACGGTGTACTTCTTTCCGCCCTTTTCCAGCATGATGAATTCGCCGGTGGCGGAGTCGAAGTCCCAGGCGTCGTGCGGCAGTTCCTGGTGGTGGGCCTTCAGCTTGCCGGTGTCGGGGTCCAGCAGGATGACCGAGGTGGTGTAGAGGTTGTCGCCCGGGCGCGCGCCCTTGGTCTTGTAGTCCGGGCCCGACCAGTCGTACAGGGGCGCCGGGTTGGCGGTGCCCCACCACACGGTGTTGGTCTCGGGGTCGTAGCCGCCGGGCATCCAGCCGCCGCCGCCGCCGGTCTTCCAGGAGTCGTTGCCCCAGGTGTTGCGGGCGTCGCCGTTGTTTTCCTCGCCGCCGGCGGTGAAGAAGCGCCAGGCCTGCTGGCCGGTCTTGGCGTCCACGCCGAAGATGGGGCCGCGGTCGGGCCATTCGCCGCCCTGCGCGCCGATGATGACCTTGTCCTTCACCAGCAGCGGGGCGCCGGTGAAGCCCACCGTCAGCTTCTCGGAATTCACCAGCTTGGTTTCCCAGGCCAGCTTGCCGGTCTTCATGTCGATGGCGGCCAGCTTGCCGTCCAGCGTGCCCATGTAGATGTTGCCGTAGCCGATGGCGATGCCGCGGTTGTAGGGCGAGTGGGTCTGCTTGGCGACCAGGTCTTCGTTCAGCTTGTGCTTGTACTGCCACAGCACTTCGCCGGTGGCGCCGTCCAGCGCCCACACCTGGTTGTAGGACCCCGAGTAGTACAGCACCCCGTCCACCGCCAGTGGGTAGGACTGCAGTCCGCGCACCGAGCGGCTGGCCACGTGCGACCAGGCCTCCTTCAGGTTCTTGACATTGCCGGCATTGATCTTCGAAAGCCCGCTGTAATGCCAGGACTGGTAGCTGCCGTGGTAGGTCATCCAGTTGCCGGGCTCGCTGTCGGCCTTGGCAATGCGGTCGGACGTGACGTCCGCTGCGAACGACGCGCCGCCATGGCCGGCGGCGACGATGGCCGCGATGGCCACCATCGATTGACGAAACTTCATGTTGTCTCCTCGTTGTTGGACCACCCCGGGCCGGCCACTGCTGCGTTTCTGAATTCTGAGTGCCCGGGGGAACGGGTTATACGCCGCGCAACGCTCCGCCACAAGCAGGGTTGGCCTCCCAAGGAGCCTGCAGTGCCTGGCGCGCCCAGGCGGTGTGAATGAACCCGGCGTGCCCGAGCAGGCCGCCAAAACAGGGCCCATCTAGGCGCAAAGCACAGCCATAGCTTGGGCTACGGCGAGCATTCGCAACGATGAGTGGGCCCGTTTTGGCGGGACGAGCGGGCATGTTGGGTTCGTTCACACCTTCTCAGTCGCCGCAATGCGCTTCGGTGTCGCGGCGCACGTCCCATGGTGGCCATGCTCACACCGGCTGGGTGTGCGAGCCGTCGCACATCGGCGCGTGGCGCTTGGCCTTGCAGCCGCAGAAGTTCACCGTGGTGTCGGCGCACAAGGCGCCGAGCCGCCTCGCCTCAGGCCGCCGCATCTTCCCAGGGCGGCGTGCCCGGGACGACCGGTGCGGCTTCAGCGGCCGGCGGCACGCCGCCGTCCATCACCAAGGGCCCGCCCAGCGCGTCGATCAACGCGGGCAGCAGGTGCTGCAACTCACCTGTGGTGATGGCCACGTCGGCGTCGAAACCATCTTCCGCCACCGGACCGGTGTTTTCCAGCACGACGTCCAGCAACTTGATCTTCTTGAGCACCAGGGCGTCGGTCAGCACGAAGGACACGCGGCTGTTCCAGGTGAGCGCCAGTTGGGTGGGCAGCTTGCCCTGCTGGATGTGCTGGCCCACCTCGTCGATGTCCAGCGTGTGGCGGGCGTAGCGCACGGCCGCCTTTTCGCTGTCCGGCTGCTTCAGTTCGCACTCGCGGTCGATGCTGAAACCCGCCGGCGCTTCCTTGTCGCTCAACCAGGCCGACATGGCGGTGGCGGGGGACAAGGTGGTTTGCAAGGGGCTCAGGCGCAGCCCGCCGAACAGGTCCACCAGGCGGGTGACCACGGCATCGGCCTTCTTCGGGCTGGCCGCACCGATCAACACGAAACGCGCCGCCAGGTCCAGCCACACCAGGGTGCTGGCCCGCTTGGGGAAGGCGCGCGGCAGCAGGTCGTGCACGATCTGCTCCTTCACCTCGCGCTTGGCCTTGCCCTTGGGGCGGCGGCCGGTCTGGGCTTCGATGCGGTCCAGTTGGGCTTCCAGCTGGGTTTTCACCACGCCGGACGGCACCGGCTTGCTCTCGGTGCACAGCTTCAGGATGAGTTGTCCGCCCACGCTTTCCAGCAGCACGCCGTGCTTTTCACCGCGCGGCTCCACCCAGCCGGCGCTTTCGGGCTGGGTGGCGCCGCACTCGGCGAAGCGGGCGGCGTCCAGGCGTTGTTCGATGGTGGACTGGGTGGGCGGCTCCCACTGGTCGATGCGGTAGGCGATGGCGTTCTTGAACATGGGACACAGGGCTGAGGGGGGCGCGGATTCTAGGGCGCGGCACAATGCCGCCCGTGACCGCACCCACCCCGCCCGCGACCCAAAAGCACAACCCCCTGCACGGCGTCACGCTGGAGGCCATGCTGAACGCGCTGGTGGCGGCCTACGGGTGGGATGGGCTGAACGAGCACATCGCACTGCGCTGCTTTGCCAATGAGCCCAGCATCACCTCCAGCCTGAAGTTCCTGCGCAAGACCCGCTGGGCGCGCACGAAGGTGGAGCATCTCTACCTTTTCATGCTGCGTGACGCGCGCCGGCAAGGTCGCGCTTGATATGCGCTGACCGCAGTAGCTCATGCGAAAACGGTCGAAGCATTCATAAGAAGGGCCGGTCAAAATTCGCTTTGCGCATAAGCGAAGCGGCATCCGCCGCCGACAAGCATGAACTTCCAGCAACTGCGCTCGGTGCGCGAAGCCATCCGGCAGGACTTCAACCTGACCGCGGTGGCGCAGGCCCTGCACACCTCCCAACCCGGCGTCAGCCGGCAGATCCGCGAGCTGGAGGACGAGCTCGGCATCGAGATCTTCGCCCGCGCCGGCAAGCGCCTGACCGGCCTGACCCCGCCCGGCGCGGCGGTGCTGCCGATCATCGAACGCCTGATGCAGGAGGCCGAAAACCTGAAGCGTGCAGGCGAAGACTTCGTCAGCCAGGACCGGGGCAGCCTGACCGTGGCCGCCACCCATTCGCAGGCCCGCTACGCCCTGCCCCACGCGGTGCGCGACTTCAGCGCCCTGCACCCGGACGTGAGCCTGCGCATGCACCAGGGCACGCCGCGCCAGGTTGCCGAGATGCTGCTGTCGGGCGAAGCCGACATCGGCGTGGCCACCGAGGCCTTGGCCAGCTACCCCGACCTGGTGGCCCTGCCCTGCTACCAGTGGACGCACTCGGTCATCGTGCCGCCCACACATCCGCTGGCGCAGGAAGCCGACGCCGGCCGGCCGCTGACGGTGGAACGCCTGTCGCACTTTCCGATCATCACCTACGAAACCGGCTACACCGGCCGCAGCCACATCGACGAAGGCTTCGCGCGCGAAAGGCTGCAGGCCAACATCGTGCTGGAGGCCATGGACGCCGACGTGATCAAGACCTATGTGGAACTGGGCATGGGCGTGGGCATCGTGGCGGCCATCGCCTACGACGAGCAGCGCGACACCCGCCTGCGTGCCATCGACGCGCGGCACCTGTTCGCGGCCAACATGACGCGCCTGGCCATCAAGCGCGGCGCCTACCTGCGCAGCTACATCTACGACTTCATCCAGACCTTCGCGTCGCCCCTGACCCGCCCGGTGGTGGACGCTGCGCTGGCCAATGGCACCGACGACCCGGCGCTGAACATCTGAGGCCGGCCCCGCCAGGGGGCCAGCGGCACATCAGATCATCGCGGCCGGGTCGGTCTGCAGGCGTTCGTTGGTTTCCGGCGCGCCAAAGCGCGTCACCCGGCGCGGGCGCAGGTGCACGCGGGTTCCCGGCGCCAGGCCCAGGCGCTCGCGCAGTTCGTTGAAGCGTTCGCGCGGCAGTTCCACGTCCACGTAGCTCTGGTCGGCGTCGCGCTTGAACTCGATGCGGCTGTTCGGCCCCACGGTCAACACCTGGCTCAGCGTGACCGGCCAGGTGTCCTCACCCGCTTCGGCCAGCACCTCCAGTTCGTGCGGGCGCACGTAGCTCACCTCGTCCGGCTTGGTGGCGCCGCCCGGCGCATGGCCGCGGCGGCCGTGGAACAGGTTCACGTCGCCCAGGAACTGCAGCACGAAGGGGCTGGCCGGGTGGTCGTAGACCTGGTCGGGCGTGCCCTGCTGTTCGATGCGGCCCTGGTTCATCACCACCACGCGGTCGGCCACTTCCATGGCCTCGTCCTGGTCGTGGGTGACGAACACGCTGGTGACATGCACCTCGTCGTGCAGGCGGCGCAGCCAGCGGCGCAGTTCCTTGCGCACCTTGGCGTCCAGCGCGCCGAAGGGTTCGTCCAGCAGCAGCACCTGGGGCTCCACCGCCAGCGCACGGGCCAGCGCAATGCGCTGGCGCTGCCCGCCGGACAGCTGGTGCGGGTAGCGGTCGGCCAACCAGTCCAGTTGCACCAGCTTCAGCAGTTGGGTCACCTTGGCTCGGATGTCCACTTCGCTGGGCCGCGTGTCCTTGGGCCGCACCCTCAGGCCGAAGGCCACGTTCTCGAAGATGCTCATGTGGCCGAAGAGGGCGTAGTGCTGGAACACGAAGCCCACGTTGCGCGCACGCACATCGGTGTGGGTGGTGTCTTCGCCATGGAACAGCACGCTGCCCGAATCGGGCACTTCCAGCCCGGCAATGATGCGCAGCAGCGTGGTCTTGCCGCAGCCCGACGGCCCCAGCAGCGCCACCAGTTCCCCTGCGGGGATGTCCAGGTTCAGGTTGTCGCAGGCGATGGTGCTGCCGAAGCGGCGGTTCAGGTTTCTGACTTCGATGCTCATGCTGTTCTCACTCTGCCCGGTCACCGACCGCGCGCTTCTGGTGCTTGACCCGCTGCTCGACGAGGTACTTCAGCACCAGCGTCACCAAGGCCAGCAAGGCCAGCAGGCTGGCCACGGCAAAAGCGGCGGCGAACTGGTATTCGTTGTAGGCAATCTCGATGTGCAGCGGCATGGTGTTGGTTTGCCCGCGGATGTGGCCCGACACCACGCTGACCGCGCCGAACTCGCCCATGGCCCGCGCATTGCACAGGATCACGCCGTACAGCAGCGCCCACTTGATGTTGGGCAGCGTGACGCGGCTGAAGATCTGCCAGCCGTTGGCACCCAGCGCGCGCGCGGCTTCTTCTTGTTCAATGCCCTGGGCCTGCATCAGCGGGATGAGTTCGCGCGCCACGAAGGGGAAGGTGACGAAGACCGTGGCCAGCACGATGCCCGGCACCGCGAAGATGACCTTCAGGTCGTGGTCGCGCAGCCATTCGCCCCACCAGCCCTGCAGACCGAAGATCAGCACATAGATCAGGCCGGCGATCACCGGGCTGACACTGAACGGCAGGTCAATCAGCGTCAGCAACACACTCTTGCCGCGGAAGTCGAACTTGGTGATGGCCCAGGCCGCGGCCACGCCGAACACCAGGTTCAGCGGCACACTGATGGCGGTGGCAATCAGCGTCAACTTCACCGCCGACAGCGCGTCGGCTTCGGTGATCGCGGCCAGGTACACATCCACGCCCTTCTTGAAGGCCTCGAAGAACACGGTGGCCAGGGGCACGAAGAGGAACAGGGTCATGAAGGCCAGCGCGGCGCCGATCAGCAGGCGCTGCACCCACACGGGTTCGGTGGTGGCGCCCCGCAGGGCGCGCGGTGCCAGGCCGGCTGGGGGCGTGGTGCTGCTCGCCGGGGGCAAGGCGGTGGTGGCGGTGTTCATCACAGCCCTCCCTGCCGCTTGCGGGCCCAGGCCTGCAGCAGGTTGATGACCAGCAGCAGGATGAAGCTGGTCACCAGCATCACCACCGCGATGGCCGTGGCGCCAGCGTAGTCGTACTGCTCCAGCTTGGTGATGATGAGCAGCGGCGTGATCTCGCTGACCATGGGCATGTTGCCGGCAATGAAGATCACCGAGCCGTATTCGCCCAGGGCGCGCGCGAAGGCCAGGGCAAAACCCGTCAGCAGCGCGGGCATCAGGATGGGGAAGATCACCTTGGTGAAGGTCATCCAGCGGCTGGCACCCAGCGTGGCGGCGGCTTCTTCCAGTTCACGGTTCAGGTCTTCCAGCACCGGCTGCAGGGTGCGCACCACGAAGGGCAGGCCGATGAAGACCAGTGCCACCCACACGCCCAGCGGCGTGAAGCTGACCTTGAAGGGCAGCCACTGGCCGATCCAGCCGTTCTGCGCATAGATGGCGGTCAGCGCAATGCCGGCCACCGCGGTGGGCAGCGCAAAGGGCAGGTCCACCAGCGCGTCCACCAGGCGCTTGGCGGGGAATTCATAGCGCACCAGCACCCAGGCCACGATCAGGCCGAACACGGCGTTCAGCAGCGCCGCCAGGAATGAAGCGCCGAAGGTCAGGCGGTAGCTGGCCATCACGCGCGGCGTGGTGGTGGCGTCCAGGAACTGGCCCCAGGTGAGCGTGAAGGTCTTCAGGAAGGCCGCCGACAGCGGGATCAGCACGATCAGGCCCAGGTACAGCAGGGCGAAGCCCAGTGCCAGGTCGAAGCCCGGCAGCACGGAATGGCGCTTGAGCAGCGCCCGAGACAACAACATGGCCGACCGCCGGTCACTTGCGGGTGTAGATCTGGTCGAACACGCCGCCGTCGGCGAAGTGGGTCTTCTGGGCCTGGGTCCAGCCGCCGAACACCTCGTCGATGCTGAACAGGCTGACCTTGATGAACTGCTTGTCGTACTTGGCAGCCACCTTGGGGTCGATGGGGCGGTAGTGGTTCTGGGCCGCGATCTCCTGCCCTTCGGTGCTGTACAGGTACTGCAGGTAGGCGGTGGCCACGTCGCGCGTGCCCTTCTTGTCCACGTTCTTGTCCACCACGGTCACCGGCGGTTCGGCCAGGATGGACAGCGAGGGCACCACGATCTGGAACTTGTCCGGGCCCAATTCTTTGGCGGCCAGGTAGGCCTCGTTCTCCCAGCTGATGAACACGTCGCCGACATTGCGCTCGGTGAAGGTGATCAGCGAACCGCGCGCGCCCGAGTCCAGCACCGGCACGTTGCTGAACAACTTCGCGACGAAGTCCTGTGCCTTCTTGGCGTCGTTGCCGTTCTTCTTCAGCGCGTAGCCCCAGGCAGCCAGGTAGTTCCAGCGCGCCCCGCCACTGGTCTTGGGGTTGGGCGTCACCACCGACACCCCGGCACGACCCAAGTCGTCCCAGTCCTTGATGCCCTTGGGGTTGCCCTTCCTCACCAGGAAGACGATGGTGCTGGTGTAGGGCGAGCTGTTGTGCGGCAGGCGCTTCTGCCAATCGGCCGGAATCAGCTTGGCCCTGTCGGCCAGTTCGTCGATGTCATAGGCCAGGGCCAGGGTCACGACGTCGGCGTCCAGGCCGTCGATGACCGAGCGCGCCTGCTTGCCACTGCCGCCATGGCTTTGCTTCACGCTGACGTTGTCGCCGGTCTTGCCCTTCCAGTGGGCGGCAAAGGCTTTGTTGAAATCCACGTACAGCTCGCGCGTGGGGTCGTAGCTGACGTTCAGCACGGTGATGTCCTTGGCCTGCACCGCGGGCGAAGCCAGGAAGACGCCGGCCAACGCGAGGGCATGGAGTCGGCCAGTGGCGGAAGAACGGGACATGGGGCAGCGCCTCACCAGGAGTTGATCGATGCCGACATGCTAGGCAGCGGCCCCTGGAAGGCCAACGAATCAAAACGTGATTGCTTATGCGCCCTTTTGAAGCAGGGCGAACCGGACCTGGAAGGCGCCTGCCGGCAAGGGTGGCTCACGTACTTCAAGCTGGCGCGACGCGCTGGCGCAGTCGACCGGCAAACTGCTCCACAGCCGCCGGTACCGCCGGCCAGATCTCGCCGGGCGCGGCCTGCACCACCAGAGCGCGCAGCAAGCGCAGCAGGGTGTCGGGCTCCGGGGTCACCGGGCCGGCAAAGCGCACCTGCTTCGCATCGGCCACCACCAAAGTGGGAAAGGTCTCGACGTCGAGATCGCCCATCAGCTCGGCTTCGTCCTCGATGTCAATCCAGCTCACCTGCAGCCGCAGACCGTCGGCGACCAACTGCGCGGCCACCTGCTGCAGCACCGGCGCATAGGCATCGCAGGTGCGGCACCAGGCGGCGCACAGGCAGGCAATGTGGACCGTGGCATGAAGCATCGCCCACATGGTAGCCCGGCGCACCGGGCACAAGATCAGGCCAGCGCCGGCGCGCCCGCGCCGCCGCGCTTCATGCGGTGGCGGCCCTGGCGCTTGCCCTCGTACATCGCGGCGTCGGCCATGCGCATCAGGTCGGCCGCATGGACGCTGTCCAGCGGCGCCATGGCAAAACCGATGGTCAGGCCGATGCGGCAGGCCTGGCCGTCAACGCGCACCGGTTCGGCAAACGCATCCAGCAACTTGCGGCCTATGAACTGCGCTTCAGCCTCGCCCTGCAGGCCTTCGGCCAGCACCACGAATTCATCGCCGCCCAGGCGGGCCACCAGGTCGCTGCGCCGCACCTCGCGCGTCAAGCGCTGGCCCACCTGCACCAGCAACTGGTCGCCCGCGGCATGGCCCAGGCTGTCGTTCACGGCCTTGAAGCCGTCCAGGTCAATCAGGAAGACGGCCAACTGCCGCTGCGCGTTGCAGCGCCCCAGGGCGGCCTGCAGCGCCAGGTCCAGCCCGCGGCGGTTGGGCAGGCCGGTCAGGGCGTCGGTGTGGGCGATGGTGGACAGGTCGCGCACCGCCGCCGCATTGCGTTCGGCGTCCTGGCGCACGGCCTCGATGTGCAAGCCCAGCACACGCAACCAGGCCAGCATTTCCAGCAGCGACGCCCACTGCAGCAGGTGCAGGGTCCAGAAGTTGGCCGGCACCAGCCCACGCAGCAGGCACACCATGCTGATGGCGCCAGCCACATAGCTGCCCCAGCCCAGCACCATGTACAGGCCCATGCGCTCCCTGCGGCGGGCGCGCCCCCAAGCCGCCGCGATCGCCAGCGTGGGCGTCAAGGGGCCGATCAGGGTGGTCAGCACCTGGGCCTGCCGGTAGTTCAATACGCCCGCCAGGCCCAGGGCCAGCAGCGCCGCGGCCAAGGCCGACAGCCCCCACAGGCAGCGGTGCAGCAGCGGGCTGTGCCGCGGGGTCTCCAGGGCCCGCATCACGAAATGCCCGCCCACGGCCAGCGAAAGCAGCACCGACAGCGGCGAGACCATGGCCAGGCGGCCGCTGCGCTGCGACCACAGGAACTGCTGGCCCAGGCCGGTGAAGTCCAGGAAGAACGCGGCCGACCCCAGCAGCATGCCGGCGTACATGGCGAACAGGGGGCTGCGCAGGCTGAGCCCGTTCACCAGGCTGTAGGCCAGCAGCGCCAGCAACAGGCCGAACATCAGCCCCTGGCCCAGCAGGCGGCCGGCTTCGCGCTCGTGGTAGGCGCCCAGCTTGTTCAGGCTGATGGGCAACACCATCGAGCTGTCGGTGCGCACCCGCACCAGCAACTGGTAGGTCTGGCCCGGCTGCAGCACCAGGGGGGCCGCCAGGCTGCGGCTGCGCAGCCTGCGCTGCTCGAAAGGCAAGGTGGAACCCAGGGTCTGCCGACTGAGCAGCCGCCCATCGGCGAACAGGTAGAGCTGCAGTTCATTGACCACCGGGTAGTCCAGGTCGAACACCCACTGGCCGTCACCGTCGCGGGCACGCAGCGACAGCGCCAGCCACACCGGGTGGCGTTGCACGCCCAGGTTGCGCGCGGCGCCTTCGGGCGCCTGGAATTCGGGCAACCGCGCCAGCGCGCCGGTGGCGTCCAGTTCGGCGGCAGGATCGGCCAGCACGCGCACCGCAGGCCAGGCGTCGAGCGTCGGCCGGGACTCTTCCAGCACCAGGGTGCGCGCCACAGCGGGAAGGGCCTGCACCGACGCGGCCATGGCCGCGGCCAGCAGCAGCCCCAGCAGCGCGCGTGCGATGACAGACAACATGGTCGCGAACTGGCCCCGCCCCGGCGCAGGACAGCCCTGCGCCCTGGGTTTCGACCCGCAGGGCCGGATCTTGAGCACCCCGCCCTGCGGCGGGCGGCGCCGGTGCGACTTACTGGTTCACCGGGCTGTTCGGGTCCAGCAGCAGCGCCATGATGTCGCGCAGTTGCGCCTCGTTCAGCAAGCCGGTGTGGCCGAAGCGCGGCATGTGGGAACAGGCGGCGTAGGTCCGGCTGTTCCAGAGCTTGGCCCAGGTGTACTGCAGCACCGCCGCGCTGGCCGGGTCCAGCGGGTCCTTCACGCCACGGGCCTTGCCGTACTGGCGCAGGCTGGGGCCCAGGGTGCCGTGGGCAATTTCCTTGGGGTCCAACTGGTGGCAGTTGTAGCAATTCCCGCCGTTGTCGGCCGGCGCGGCGCTGGGGTCGGTCCAGGTCATGCCCCGGCCGCTTTGGGCCAGCTTCTCGCCGGCCTTCCAGTCGCCCAGGTACTGCCCGCCGGTGGGCCACTTCACGCTGGCCAGTGCTTCGGCCTGGATGCGCGCCGCGGTGGCCGCATCCGGTGGCTGGGCCGCCGAACAGGCCTGCTGCGCCACATCCTGGTTCAGCCGGTTCACCTTCGCAATGCCTTGGTCGCGGAACGAGACCCGCACCGCCGCCAGGGCCTGCGCATCCAGTTCCTGCGACGAGGGCTGGGCAGCGCAACCGGCCAGCAGCACCGCCAACACGGCATGGAAAGTCAGGGCGGGGATGTGCATGGCGGCCTTCAACGCTTGATGGACGGCGCCACCGACACCGCGCCGCGGGCGTTCACGCCCATGTAGCTGGACAGGGCGATCGTCACGTCCGAGCCGAACTCGGGAAATGGAAAGCGCTGCTGGCGAAAACAGTCGTTCAGCCGCAATTGCATGCCCCACATCTGGCCGTTGCTCACACGGTAGGCCGGCCAGGCCGCGAAGCCCACACCGTCGCCCGGGTTGCGGGTCAAGTCCGGCAGGTCCTGCAGGCGAATGCGCTTGCCGCCTTCACCATGGCAGGATGCGCAGGAAAAGTCGTAGGGCCCGGCGCGGAAGAAGAAGAGGCGCTTGCCCAGTTCGTACTGGCGGCGCTCTTCGGCATGGCCCTGCGGCAGGTTGAACTTCAGGCCCCGGGACTGCGCCGCCACGAAGGTGGCCAGCGCGGTGACGTTGGCCTGCTCGCCGCGGCCGAACGGGGTCTTGGCGATGTCGGCGGCGTCCAGACCCTGTAGCGCGGCCATGCAGCTGACCAGGCGCGACTCCAGGTCCTGCACCTTGCCGGTGTCGGCAAACCAGCGCGGCAGTTGCACGAAGGCGCCCTTCACCACGCCCGGGCCCAGGCCCAGGTCGCAGCGCTGCAGGCTGGCCTGCTTCGGGCCGCGTGCGGTGTTCCAGAGTTCTTCGCCCTTGGCTTCGAACAACTCGGCCGGGTTGCCGTCTTCCAGCATGCGGCGGTACTCGGCAATGCCGTCGGCCGCGCTCTTGGGCTGCGCCAGGGCCGCCCCGGCGGCCACCAGCAGTGCCGCCAAACCCAAACGGCGCATCAGGCCACCACCGCTTCGTCGCTGCGACTGTCGCCCCGGTTGTCCTTCCAGGTGATGCCGATCTTGTCGCCCACCTTGGCGCCTTTGACGCTGAACTGCATGAAGGGGTTCTTGGCCACCGCCGTGCCCCACTGCGCGTTGAGCACCGTCTTGCCGTTGTGGCTGGCCGTCACCTCCTGGATGAACCAGGCCGGGATCACCTTGCCGGCGCCGTCCTTGCGCTGGCCTGTTTCCATTTCGTGGCTCATCAGCACACGCACCGTGGCCTTGTCGCCTTGCAGCTGGGCGCGGATGCGCATCGGGTCTGCCATGGGGTTCTCCTTGAAACGATCAATCTTCCACGGGCTCGCACAGCTCGCCCGGTTCGGCAGGCGAGCGGATGTGCGCAGGCACATCCGCACGTCCGGCCTCACCCACCGCAGCCGCCCAGCGTGACCTTGATTTCCTTCTGCGCGAAGAGCACCCGGCCGTCGGCCATGAGCGCCAGCGCCATCACGTTGGACGACTGGCTCATCTTCACGCGGGTGGCGATGTTGGCGTCCACCGCATCGCTGATGTCGAACACCGCGGCCAGCAGGTTGGGGTTCTTCTCCACCAACAGCGCCAGGCGCTTCACCCCCGCCAGGTTGGTGGACGCCGCCACCGGCACCACGGCGCCGTTTTCGGCAATGTCGGGCCCGGTGAGGGTGACGTCCTTGCTCTCGGTGGGCGCGCCCACGCCCAGGCCCTTGAGCATCTCGGGCAGGGTCTTGGCCTCGAACGCGGCCTGCGTCCAGGCGGCCTGGGCATGGCCTGGCAACAGCCCGGCGCTGGCCATCAGGCCGGCCACGGCGGCGCTGCGTTCAAGCAACTGGCGACGGGTGGTCATGCGGAACTCCAATTCGATGGGGCCAGGCCAAAGCGGCCAAGACATCCGGCCCTGCATTGTCCAGGACAAATGGCTCGCCCCCGGACGGGCCGCCGCCTTGGCCCTGCACACCGCCCCGCCTTGCCCTGCCCGCACCACCGCCAGGCCCGGCTTCAGCCAGGGCGCGCCGTGCTGCGGCCTGTGCGGGCGTTCCAGCGCAGGGCCGAGGCGGCCGCCGGTGGCCGGCAGGCCGGCCCCTCAGCCGGATGCACCGGGTCGGCCGCGGCGCACACCTGTTCGCCAGGCACACCCAGCGGCGCGGGTGCCGCCGCCAGCACATGCACGCTGCCTGGCCGCTGCGAACGCAACAGCGCTAAGGCCGGTATGGACGCCTGCGCGGCGTTTTCCAGCCACAGCAGCACCTGGCCCTGCCCCAGTTTGTGCAACCAGGCCGGCGCCTGCGTTGTGGGCAGGAGATGGCATGCGTCCAGGCTCCAGAAGGTGCGCCCCAGCCCGTGCGCCAGGGACTGGGCCTGGGGGCGCAGCGGTTCGGGCGACTGGCCTGGCGCCAACAACAGGGTGACCCAATCGTGGCGGCCCGCCAGCGCAGCGCAGGCCTCGCCCACCAGGCCGGGCCAAGGCAGCCTGTGCCCTCGCGTCGCCACCCCGGACCAGACCGCCACCGGCAGCGTGAAGCGGTAGCCCCGGCGCGCCACGGTGGCAATGGCCTGCCGGCCCAGCAAACGCCTCAAGGTCCACACCTGCACCTGCAGGTTGTTGGGCTCCACCGCGGTACCGGGCCACACCCGCTCGATGAGTTCGGCATTGGCCACCACCCGCCCGCGGCCTTCCACCAGGGCCAGCAACAGGTCGAAGGCCCGCCCGCCCAAGGCTTCCTCGCGGCCCCGGCGCAGCAGCACCCGCTCGCGCGGGCACAACTCGAACTCGTCAAAGCACAGCTTCATGCCCGAATCCACTGAAGAAACCCGCCTCTGTGACCCCTTGGAGGGGCGTTTTACCATTGGCGGCAAAAGCCCGCCTCGAGCGGACGGGCTGATGTCGGGTAAATGACTTTTAAGGCGCCGCACGGGACCATGCCGCGCTGTAACGGGGTCAGTACCTCGAGCTTCGCGTGCCCGGGGACTTTCAAAAAGAAGAGCATGACATCAACGCCCTTGCGCCAGCGGACCTGGCAATCCACACGCGACCTTGTCGACAAGCCCACCCGGCAGGCCGTGGCCACCGCGGTAGACCACGCTGCCGACGCGCTGGCCGCCCGCTTCTACGCGGTGCTGCTGGCCGACCCCCAGGCCAGCGGCATGCTGGACCACCAGGTGGTGAACACGCGGCTGCGTGCTTCCCTGGCCCGCTGGATGCGCGAGTTGTTCAAGCCTGAATCCACGCTGGACGCCTGCATGACCACCCAGGAACGCGCTGGCGCGGCCCATGCGCGCATGGGCGTTTCCATCGAACTGGTGGCACAGGGTGCCCGGGTGCTCAAACGCGGCATTGCACAGGAACTGGCGGCCAGCCCACTGCCCCGCCCCGCACTGGCGCTGGCCGTGCAGTACACCTACGAGATGGTGGACCTGGCGGTGGACGCCATGAACCAGGCCTATGCCAGCGGCAGCGACCGCCTGAGCCGGTCGGACGAGGCCTACCGCCTGCAGTTCCTGTCGCAGAACATGAAGGCCGAACGCGAACGCCAGAAGTCCGGCCTGCTGGAGTGGGCGAACCAGATCCTGCTGCAGTATTTCTGGGAAGCCCCGGAGGCCATGCACCCGCCCGGGCTGGAGAGCGGCAGTTCGCAGTTCGGCCTGTGGCTGCGGCACAAGGCGTCCCTGCTGTTCGACGGTGCGCCCCAGGTGGCCCTGATCGAAGCGCACATCGCCCGCATTGAAGGTGAACTGCTGCCCGAACTGGCGCGGGTGCGCGGCCAGCGCGACACATCGCTCACGGTGGTGCGCAGCATCACGCTGCAGGTGGACCACATCAAGCGCCTGCTGGCCGACATGTTCGACAGTTACGTGGCCGAAGAAGACGGCCACGACGCCCCGTCACGCCTGCTCAACCGGCGCTACTTTCCGGCCGTGGCCAAGCGCGAGATCGCCTTGGCCCAGCAGCACCACAGCAGTTTCGCGGCGGTGGCACTGGAACTGGACGGCCTGGAGGGTCTGCGCGCCAGCGCTGGCTCCAGCGCAGCCGAACGCATGGTGCACCAAGCGGCCGAGGCGCTGGCCGACCGCGTGCGGGCCGGCGACTTCATGTTCCGGCTGGGCGACGCGCAGATGCTGCTGCTGCTGGTGGAAGTGGGACCGCAGCAGGCGCAGGGCGTGGCCCAGGGCCTGCTGAACTGCTGCCGAGAGCGGGCCCTGACCGGGCCCGGGCCGGCGAGCGCACGGCTGACGGCCAGCATCGGCCTGGCCCTGTTCGACGGCCACCCGGATTTCCAGCGCTTGCTCGACCGCGCCCAGCAGGCGCTGCAGGCCGCCCGCCGTGAAGGCGGCGACTGCAGTGTCCTGAGCGACTGACAGGGCGGGCCCCGGTTCAGCCGCGGGCTGTCAAAACCAGGACAGTTGCAGGTGGCAGAGCCGCCCCTGGTCCAGCGGCATCTTCACCACACCGCACAGCACCTGCGTGGTGGCACGCATGCACGACAGACCGCGCAAATCGACCACCAGGCCGTCCCAGCCGTCCATGCGGGCCATGGCCTGCAAGAACTCGCCGGCCGTCGTGGCACGGCCGATGCCGTCAACCCGGCTGTCCAGCTGGTAACACACGGAATGCTCATTCATGAGCCACAGCTTGCCCAGCTGGTGGGGGGCCAGATTCACCACCCGCAACCAGGACGAGGGCTGACCGCCCTGCAACGGCAAGGGCCCGAAGTGAATTTCAATGGCGCCGCCGCGGCCATCACCCACCACCTGCCGTGGCGACAGGTCCAGCCAGTCGCCCGGGGGTCGCGTGGCCACTGGTCTTTCCCCTTCTGACACCATGTGCTGTACCGCACTTTTCCCAACGCGTCTTGTTCGATGTGTTCGCGGCCCGCGCTGACGCCGGCAACGGCGGACCGAAGCGGCAATTTAGGGGGGCGGGCATGAAATGTCCTTTATGCCCCTGCAACCACCGCAGGCGGCCAGCGGCGGCACCGGCCCCAAGCCGCGTCAGGCCAGGCGCAGCCCCTGTTGGCCCAGCAACTGGCGGCAGCGCTCGCGCGCGCCGCGCGGCACGCGGCCGCCCAGGGCCAGCGCCACGGGCTGCGCCAGCCAGGCGACGAAACGCGCACGCAGGGCTTGGGCATCCACGGCCTGCAACTGCGCCAGGCGCTGCGGCAGGGGCCGCAGGCGCCCCAGGGCCAGCAGTTCCAGCGCGGCGTTCTCGCCGCGGCGCGAGGGTGAATCCAGCCCGCGCTTCCAGCGCACCAGCACCTGCTGGCGGGCGCGCTCCATCTCGTCCGCGTCCACCTGCTTCGCCTGCACCGCCAGCAGGCGGGCCACCTCGGCCAGCACCGGCTCCAGGCGCTGCGGCGCGAAGGACGCTTCCACCACGAATTCACCGGCCAGGCGGCTGTGGTCGGCCGCCGCATTGGCGTAGTACACCCAGCCCTGGCGTTCACGCAGTTGCGCCAGCAGGGGCGAACTCATGCCTTCGCCGAACAGGGCCGCGGCCAGTTCACCCACCGGGTCGTCGGCAGCCAGCGGCGGCAGTGGCCAACCCAGGATGAGCTGGGTCTGGGCGCTGTCGCTCACGCTGCGGCTGCGCAGGCCGCCCTGCCACACCGCGGGCGCAGGCGCGGCGGGCCGGCCCGCCGGCAGGGCCGCGAAGTCGGCGCGCGCCTGTTCCAGCACCGCGGCGGGGTCCAGCCCGCCGGCGGCCACCACCACCACATTGCCGCCCACATGGTGCCGCGCCACCCACTGGCGCAGCGCGGCAGCGCTCATGCGTTCGGTCACCGCGCGGCTGCCCATCACCGGCTGGGCCAGCGGGTGCAGGCCGTAGCAGGCGCGGTCGAACAGGCGCCAGGCGGCATTGCCGGTGTCGTCCTCGACCTCGGCATGTTCGTCCAGCAGCACCTGGCGCTCGCGCGCCAGTTCGGCTTCGGGGAAGGTGGGGCAGACCACCAGATCGGCCAGCAGGTGCACGAAGCGCGGCGCGTGTTCGCCCAGGCCCACCAGGTGGTAGGCGGTGTGGTCCTTGTCGGTGTGGGCATTCAACTCGGCGCCCAGCGCTTCGGCGTCGCGGTTGATCTGCGCCACGTCACGCCGCAGCGTGCCCTTGAACACCATGTGCTCCACAAAGTGGCTGATGCCGTTGTTCGTGGCGCTTTCGTGCGCGCTGCCGCTGCCCACGAAGACGCTCACTGCGGCACTGTGCAGGTGCGGCTGGGCCATGGCCACCACGCGCACGCCGTTGGGCAAGGTGGTCTGGTGCAGGTCGGGGTCGTGGGTCATGGGCATGCAGGGCGCCATCGTAGACAGAAACAACAACGCCGCCCGAAGGCGGCGTTGGCGGCGACCGCGAAGCCCGGTCAGACCGAGGTGGTCTCGGCCTTGGGCTTATCGCTCTTCTTGGGCGGCTGGATGTCCAGTTGCACCTCGTCCTTGTCGTTGATGTCCACCGTCAGGCGGCCACCGTCGGTCAGGCGGCCGAACAGCAGCTCGTCGGCCAGGGCGCGGCGGATCATGTCCTGGATCAGGCGCTGCATCGGCCGCGCGCCCATCAGCGGGTCGAAGCCCTTCTTGGCCAGGTGCTTGCGCAGCGCATCGGTGAAGGTGACCTCCACCTTCTTCTCGGTCAGCTGGCTTTCCAGTTGCAGCAGGAACTTGTCCACCACGCGCAGGATGATCTCTTCGTCCAGCGCCCGGAAGCTGACCACCGCGTCCAGCCGGTTGCGGAACTCGGGCGTGAACAGGCGCTTGATGTCGCCCATTTCATCGCCCTGCTCGCGCCGGGTGGTGAAGCCGATGGTGCTCTTGTTCATGGTCTCGGCACCCGCGTTGGTGGTCATCACGATGATCACGTTGCGGAAGTCGGCCTTGCGCCCGTTGTTGTCGGTGAGCGTGCCGTGGTCCATCACCTGCAGCAGCACGTTGAACACGTCCGGGTGGGCCTTTTCGATCTCGTCCATCAGCAGCACCGCGTGCGGCTTCTTGGTGACGGCTTCCGTGAGCAGGCCGCCCTGGTCGAAGCCCACGTAGCCCGGGGGCGCGCCGATCAGGCGGCTGACGGCATGGCGTTCCATGTATTCGCTCATGTCGAAGCGGATGAGCTCGATGCCCAGGATGTAGGCCAGCTGCTTGGCGACTTCGGTCTTGCCCACGCCGGTGGGGCCGCTGAAGAGGAATGAACCGATGGGTTTGTCCGGCTTGCCCAGGCCCGAGCGCGCCATCTTGATGGCGGCGGCCAGCGCTTCGATGGCCGGGTCCTGGCCGAACACCACGCTCTTCAGGTCGCGGTCCAGGGTCTTCAGCTTGCTGCGGTCGTCGCTGGACACCGACTGCGGCGGGATGCGCGCGATCTTGGCGACGATGTCTTCCACCTCCGCGCGGGTGATGGTCTTCTTGCGCTTGTTGCTGGGCAGGATGCGCTGGGCAGCACCGGCCTCGTCGATGACGTCGATGGCCTTGTCCGGCAGGTGGCGGTCGTTGATGTACTTGGCCGACAGTTCTGCCGCGGCCTGCAGTGCCGCCACCGCGTACTTCACGCTGTGGTGGTCTTCGAAGCGGCTCTTCAGGCCCTTGAGGATTTCCACGGTCTGCTCGACCGTGGGCTCCACCACGTCCACCTTCTGGAAGCGCCGTGACAGCGCGGCGTCCTTCTCGAAGATGCCGCGGTATTCGGTGAAGGTGGTGGCGCCGATGCACTTCATCGAGCCGTTGCTCAAGGCCGGCTTGAGCAGGTTGCTGGCGTCCAGCGTGCCGCCCGAAGCCGCGCCCGCCCCGATCAGGGTGTGGATCTCGTCGATGAACAGGATGGCCGAAGGCTGTTCCTTCAATTGCTTCAGCACGCCCTTCAGCCGTTGCTCGAAGTCACCACGGTACTTGGTGCCGGCCAGCAGCGCACCCATGTCGAGCGCGAACACGGTGCTTTGCGCCAGCACCTCGGGCACATCGTTCTGGGTGATGCGCCAGGCCAGGCCTTCGGCAATGGCCGTCTTGCCCACGCCGGCTTCGCCCACCAGCAGCGGGTTGTTCTTGCGCCGGCGGCACAGCACCTGGATGACACGCTCGACTTCGGCGTCGCGGCCGATCAGGGGGTCGATCTTGCCGTCACGGGCCAGCTGGTTCAGGTTCTGGGTGAACTGGTCCAGCGGCGAGCCCTTGCCGTCGCCACCGCCTTCTTCCTTTTCACCTTCGGCACCACCTTCGTTGCCCTTGGTGGGCTCGGGCGGGTCGCTTTTCTTGATGCCGTGGGCGATGAAGTTCACCACGTCCAGCCGGGTGACGCCCTGCTGGTGCAGGTAGTACACCGCGTGCGAATCCTTCTCGCCGAAGATGGCCACCAGCACGTTGGCGCCGGTGACTTCCTTCTTGCCGCTGCCGGTGCTTTGCACATGCATGATGGCGCGCTGGATCACGCGCTGGAAGCCCAGCGTGGGCTGGGTGTCCACCTCTTCGGAGCCGCCCACCGTGGGGGTGTTCTCCTTGATGAAGGTGGCCAGGCTCTTGCGCAGGTCGTCGATGTTGGCGGCGCAGGCGCGAAGCACCTCGGCAGCCGAAGGGTTGTCCAGCAGCGCGAGCAGCAGGTGCTCCACGGTGATGAATTCGTGCCGCTGCTGACGTGCTTCGACGAACGCCATGTGCAGACTGACTTCAAGCTCTTGCGCGATCATGCGGCCTCCATAATGCACTGCAGCGGGTGCCCGGCGCGACGTGCAGCCGCAAGCACCAATTCAACCTTGGTAGCCGCCACGTCCTTGGTGTAGACACCACAGACGCCGCGCCCTTCGTGATGGATCTTGAGCATGATCTGGGTGGCAGTCTCCAGATCGCGCTTGAAGTACTCCTGGAGCACCATCACGACAAACTCCATCGGGGTGAAGTCATCATTGAGCAACACCACCTGGAACATGCGCGGCGGCTTGGTCTTGGCCGCTTTGCGTTCGGTGACCACGGCCCCCTGGCCGTCGTCGCGCCGCGGCAGCACCGGGGGTGCTGGCGGTGACGGCGGTTGCGACGGTTCCTGGGGCATGATTCATTCTATAGACAGCTAGCAATTGGCGTGCTCCCCTGCGGATATTGCAGCGAAGGCCGAGAACGCAAGCACGAATTTGACGGGTCAAGCCCGCATTGATGTCCGCATGGGCGCCCGCCTGCGGGGGCTGCGACATCTCATCGCGCGGCGTTAAGAATGCCACTGATATCCTTTGTCCCCTATGCAAGAGCAGGACGACGCCGAACTCGTCCGGCGCTGCAGGCACGGCGACAACGCGGCCTGGGCGACGCTGGTGCGGCGATACCAACGGCTGGTCTACACCATCGTGGGCCGGATCGGTCTGGACGAACACGGCGCTGCCGATGTTTTCCAGACGGTGTTTTCACGCCTGTTCGAGCACCTCGCCCGCATCGAGGACCCCCAGCGCCTGCAGGCCTGGATCGTCACCACCGCCAAGCGCGAGGCCCTGCTGCAGCGCCAGCGCGCCCGCCGCACGGTGTCCATGACCCCCTTGGACAGCGACGAGGACGACAATCCACCCATGTTCGACGTCGAGGACGACGCCGCGCTGCCCGAAGAAGCACTGTCAGAATTGCAGCAACTTGAACAATTGCGACGCGCCTTCACCCGGCTGGAAGGCCGATGTCAGGGCCTGCTAACTTTGTTGTTCGAAGACGCGGACCAGAAGCCCGAGTACGCCGTCATCGCGCTGAAACTGGACATGCCGGTGGGCGGCATCGGCCCCACCCGGGCCCGTTGCCTGGGCAAGTTGCGCAAGCTGCTTGAGCAGTAAGTCACGATCCCCCGCATTCAGGGTGCGTATCTGGCCAACACCATGTCACTCTGTTAAGCATCCATAAACTGTTGCGCCAGGGACCATGACACGCTTGGAACAACTCTCCGACGCCGACCTGACCACCATGCTGCAGCGCGCCAGGGCCTTGCCCGATGCGCCAGCGGCCTGGGTCGACCGGGCGATCGCCATGTTCCCCGCCAAGCCGCGCGCCGAACCGCTGTCCCAGCAGATCGGGCGGGCGCTGCAGCGGGTGGTGGGCACCTTGCGCATCGACAGTTGGGCGCCCCCTGCCGGCATGGCCATGGCGCTGCGTTCCACGGCCAACCTGGAAACCCGGCACCTGCTGTTCAACGCCGCCGGCCGCGACATCGACCTGCGCATTTCCACCGCCGGCCAGGGTTTTGAGCTTTGCGGCCAGATCCTGGGCCCGGACGAAACCGGCAACGTGGCCCTGGTTCGGCTGCCCCGGCCGGACGTCCACGGCCATGAAACCCACATGGTTCGGGTGGACGACCTGGGCGAATTCCGGATTGGCGGCCTGAGCGCCGGCACCTTTGCCCTGACTTTCCGCATGGGCGACGAAGAGATCACCCTGCCTCCCATCGAGCTGGGTGACCGGCCGCAGTGAACTCGGCGGTCGCCCAGGCCGCCTTGCCGCCCGAATGGTCGGCGGCGGCTTGGGCGCAGCGGCTGATTGAACAGCCTGAACAGCTTCCCAGCGACTTCTCAGCCGAACAGGCCTTGGCCGTTGCCTGGGCCCTGAAGGACGCCTGCTACGCCGCCTGGAGCAGCCAGCCGCAGCGGGCGGGGCCGGCGGCGCAGGCGCTGGCAGCCATGCTGGATCAGGTTCGCGCCTCGGGCAACTGGCCGTTGGATGCCGAACGTGAACTCATGGCCCTGGGGCTGTGGACCGAGGGCATCGCCCAAATTGCCGCCAGCCACATGGACGAGGCCGCCACGGCGCTGGCCAAGGCCGGTGACTTGTTTGGCGCCTTGCACCAGGATGACCACGCGGCCCAGACCCAGGTGCCCCGCATCATGGCGCTGACCCTGGCGGGTCGGCATTCGGATGCGGCCGAGTGCGGAGAGCGCACCCAGAAGGAGTTCCTGCGGCTGGGAGACATGCTGTCGGCGGCCAAGGTCACACTGAACCTGGGCAACTTCCAGATGAGCCGCGACGAGAGCCGGCTGGCGGCCACGCACTATCGCAGGGCCGCAGTTCTGTTCGCACGCTCAGGCGATGTTCAACATTCCGTCATGGCCGATATCGGATTGGGTCGGGCATTGACCAACATGGGAGAACTGGGCGAAGCCCTCCGAATCAACAAGCGGGCGCGCATGCGCGCAGACACCCATTCATTGCCAGTCCTTGAGGCGATGGCGGACGAGTCGGTTGCGCTGCTGGACCTGGCCCGCGGGCACTACAGCGACGCGCTGCAGGGCTTTGAGCGTACGCGCAGGCGCTACTCCGTTCTGGAGATGCCTCAGCAACTGGCCATCGCCGAGATGCAGTTGGGTGAGGTCTACTTGGAATTGAGGCTGCTGCCCGAGTCTGTCATGCAGTTTGAGCGCTCGCTGGTGGCCATGCAGGAGTTGGGCATGCGCGACGAGCAGGCCTGGGTGCTGTTATCCCACGCCCGTGCAATTGCCTTGCTGGGTCATGCCGAGCGTGCACAGGCACTGCTTCGGACCGCAAGCACCATCTTCGCCACGCTGGCCAGCCATGTGGGCCAGGCGGCGGTCACGCTGGCGCAGGCTGAACTTGCCATGGCCCTTGGGCGACCACAAAGAGCCATGGAACTGGCTGATCTGGCGGCCCAGGGATTTCATGGCCAAGGTCGGGTCGACGGTGAGGTCCGTGCCGAAGCCACCGCCGCGCATGCCCTGCTTCAGCTGGGCAAGTCGGCCGCAGCGCGATCAAGGTTGAAAGGCGCCCTTCGAAGAGCGCAGGACATGCATCTGGTTCTTGTCCAAGTCCTTTGCCATACCGGCCTTGGGCTGGTCGCTCAAGCCGAGGGCAGCTTGGGCGATGCGAGGACCGAGTTCGAGACGGCCATCAGACTGTTCGACGAGCAGCGCCGCGCCCTGCCTTGTGACGAGATGCGCAGTGCGCTGCTTGCCAACCACTTGCGCCCCTACCAGGAACTGCTCCGCATGGCGCTGGAAAAGCCTGAGCCCGACGCGGACGAGGCACTTCGGCGCCTGGATCACCTCAGCGCGCGCGCGCTGGGCGAAAGGCTGCTGCAGGGCGCCCATGCCAGAGGCGACGAGAACACCCTGGAACTGCGCGCGCGACTGAATTGGCTGTACCGCCACGTCAATGGCAGAAGCGAATCGGGTGAGCGATCACCTGGGCTCATTGCCGAGTTGCGCTGGACGGAGCAGGAACTGCTGGAACGGGCCCGCCGTGAGCGACTGCTGGACAGCCCTGTGAACAACGCCATCCAGGATGGTCACTTCGAACCCGCCGCGCTGTGCAGCCGGCTGGAGTCGCAGGACGCACTGGTCGAGTACGGCGTGCTGGAGGACGAGCTTTTCGCCTGCGTCGTTCAACGCAACGGCGTGCACCTGTACCGCAGGCTGGCGTCCTGGACCGAAGTCATCGGTGCAGTGCGAGCCGCCCGGTTCCAGATCGATGCCATGCGCTACGGCGCCGAGGCGCTAACGCCTCACCATGAGCGGCTGCATCGCCGTGTCACCACCCACCTGCAACGCCTGCACCGGCTGGTCTGGGAACCCTTTGCCGGTGCTCTGGCGAACTGCCGGCGCGTGCTGGTGGTGCCGTATGGGGAACTGGGGACCATGCCGTTTGCAGCCCTCGGCAACGGTCAACTCACCCTGGGTGAGCAACATGGGTTGGCCTTGTGCCCCAGCGCACAGATCGCGCTGCGCATGCTGGCACCTTGGCCGGGCGCACCGCGAAAGGCCTTGGCGCTGGGCGATTCCCAGCGCCTGGTTCACGCCAGCCAGGAAGCACGGGCAGTGGCCGCCATGTTCCCGCAGTCGCAGCTGAGGGTCGACGATCAGGCCACCATCGAGGCACTGCGAACTCTGGCCGCCGACGCCGACGTTGTGCATCTGGCCTGTCACGCCGAGTTTCGACGCGACAACCCCATGTTTTCAGCGCTGCATCTGGCCGACGGCCCGCTGACCGCTGAATTGGTGGAGGGCCTGCGCCTGCCCAATGCCGTGGTCGTTCTCAGCGCTTGTGAAACCGGGCTGGCCGGCAATCCCAGCGGCGACGAACTGGTGGGCCTGGTGCGCGCCTTCCTGGTTGCCGGTGCAAGTCGGATCTTGGCCACATTGTGGCCAGTGGACGATGCCGTCACCGTCGAGTTCATGCGCCACTTCTACCAGGCGCTGTGCGCTGGTCAAACCCCCTCGTCCGCCTTGCAACAGGCCCAGAAAGGCGTCCGCCAGGAGCGCCCGCACCCTTTCCATTGGGCGCCCTTCGTGCTTCACGGTGGCTGGTAGCGGGTACACCCAGGGGCATGCGCCAATGTGCCGCAGACTGTTACGTGTCTCCCTTAAGAAACACTCCTTGCGATGTATCAAGATCGCATGATCTGATTCTGTGCAAGTCGGCGGACATCCGTCGACGGAGGGGGAAACGTGAAAAGGTGCATTGAACGTCGAATCGCATGCCTTCCGTGGAAGTCGGCAGCGGCGGCGGCTGTGTCTCTGCTGGGATTGACCGCCCACGCTGCCGCCAGCTTGGACAGTGAGGTCCTTTTGAAGTTGCGCAGTGCCGCGGTGCTGGCGCCGGTACTTCAGCAACATGGGCTCACGCTGACAGCCACTTTTGGCGCTCGGCCCATTTACCGAGTCCAAGTGGCTGCCGGTGCGACAGCTGAAACCGTGCTGCCCGCGTTGCGTTTGGATCCCAATGTGTTGATTGCTGAAGCCAACACGGTGCAGGGTGCGCCCGAAGCGGCAAAGGGCACACTCCCCTGGGCCATCGGCACCCAAGACGCCTACGCCGCCCAATGGGCCGGTGCCGCCCTGAACCTGTCGGCGGCCCAAGCACTGGCCTCGGGCAGTGGGGTCACGGTGGCGGTGCTGGACACCGGCGTGGACTTCAGCCACCCGGCCTTGTTGGGCCACCTGCGGGCCGGCTGGGACTTCGTGGACGGCGACACCGACGCGTCCGAAGGTGGCAGTTCGACCGACGCGGCCTGGGGCCATGGCACCCATGTGGCCGGGCTGGTGGCCATGACGGCGCCAGGCGCCACGATCTGGCCGCTGCGTGTGCTGGATTCGAACGGCCAGGGAAATTCATGGGCCATCGCCGAAGCCATGCTCTATGCCGTGGACCCGGACGGCAACCCGGCCACCAACGATGGCGCCCAGGTCATCAACCTGAGCCTGGGCACGACCACGCGCACCGCCTGGATGCGCGTGATCCAGAACCTGGTCAGTTGCACCGCACCTGACGCCGGTGACCTGGCCGGCGATCTGAGCGACCCTGGCTTCAATGACGACAAGGCCCGCTGTGCCGCGTCGGGCGGCCCGGTCGTGGTGGCGGGCGCGGGCAACAACGCCAACACCAAGCGCTTTTACCCCGCTGCCGAAGGCGTGTATGGCCTGATCGCGGTGGCGGCGAGCAATTCGTCGGGCGCGCTGGCCGGTTTCAGCAACTATGGCAAGTGGATCGGGCAGGCCGCGCCCGGCGAACAAATCACCAGCACCATGCCGGGCGGCCTTTACGGCACCTGGAGCGGCACCTCCATGGCCGCACCCATCGTCTCCGGCACGGCTGCGTTGGCGAAGTCCATGTCGCCTCGCATGCCGGCCGAAGACATTCGGCGTTGCATGGAAAGCACCGGCAACCGCATCTACGGCAGCGAGATCAGCCAGGTCAACCCCAGCGCCCTGCTGCATGCCGTGGCCAAGGACCCGCGCGGCTGCCGCTGAGACCACCAGCCCGCCGTTCACGCCGCGGGCCACGGCGGGCCCCCAACCCGCTCCGCTGACGGCGCCACGGTGCCGTCAGCGCGGGTCGTCCGAGTGGATCTGCAGCGCTTCCAGGAAGCGCGACACCATGTTGTAGGACGCGATGGTGGCCACCAGTTCCACCAACTGGCGCTCGCCCAGCTGGCGGCGCACGGCCTGCACACGCGCATCGTCCACCTGCACATGGCGCGTCATGGCGTCGCACAGCGCCAGCACGTCGCGTTGCAGCGGCGTGTAGGCCTGGCTGGCCGGCCAGTCGGGTAACGCGTCCAACTGGTCCTGGCTCAAACCCTCCTGCAGTGCGATAGGCGCATGCTGGTCGGCTTCGTAGGGCGCGCCATTCAGGTGGGCGATGCGCATGATGACCAGTTCACGCAGCGCGCCGGGCAGTGCCAGTTTCTGCCGCACCTGGGTCATGAAGCCCAGCCAGCCTTCGGCCAGCGGCGGGCTGTGCAGCAGCATCTGGTACAGGTGCAGCACGCTGCCGCGTTCGGCAACGATGCGCTGCACCAGGGGCTGCGCGTCGGGGGCTGCGAGGTCGGCATAGGGGATGCGCGCCATGTCAATGCCTCGGGGTGTCACTCGGCCTTGATGTCGTTGGCCTTCACCACCTTGGCCCAGGTGTCGATCTGCTGGTCCACAAAGGCCTGCGCCGCGGCCGGCGTGCCGATGTTCACCACGATGCCCTGGGCGCTGAGCTTGTCGGCCACCTCGGCGGTTTTCAAGGCGGCGTTGATCTCTTCGTTCATGCGCCTGACGATGTCCGGCGGGGTCTTGGCCGGGGCCAGCACCGCCCACCAGGCCGGCGCGTCGAAGCCGGCAAAGCCGCTTTCGGCCACCGTGGGCACGCCGGGCAGGTTGGCACTGCGCTGGCTGGTGGTGACCGCCAGCGCGCGCAGCTTGCCGCTGTCGATGTGCGGCTTGGACAGGAACACCGAGCCCACCGCCAAGGGCACGTGGCCGGCCAGGGCGTCGTTCATCAGCGGGCCGCCGCCGCGGTAGGGCACATGCACCAGGTCCAGCTTGGCGCCTTTGCCCAGCATGGTCATCGCCAGGTGGCCCAGGCTGCCGGAACCAATGCTGCCGTAGCTGAGGCTGCCGCCGCCCTGGCTGGCCTTCACCACATCGGCAAAGCCCTTGTAGGGCGTGGCAGCGGCCGTGGTGACCACCATCGCCCCGGTGCCGATCAGCGCCACGGTGCTGAGGTCTCGCTTGGTGTCGTAGGGCAGGTTGGGCATCAGGCTGGGGTTCACCCCATGGGTGTCGAACACCACTGCGAAGGTGTAGCCGTCGGCCGGCGCGTTCACCACCGCACCGGTGCCGATGGCGCCGGATGCACCGCCCTTGTTGTCCACCACCACGCTCTGGCCCAGGCGCTGCTGCAGCACCGGCGCCAGGATGCGCGCCACCTGGTCCACCGAGCCGCCGGGCGGAAACACCGCCACCAGCTTGATGGCTTGCTTGGCCGGCCAGGCCTGGCCCGGCGCGGCCAGGGGCAGCGCGCAGACCACGGCGGCCAGAAGGATCGAACGGCGCAAGACAGACATGAGCAGAAGCCTTCTTCCTGAGAAGGCCGCAGTGTGCGGTAGCGCCCCAGGAGCGTCGAGGTGGAAACCCCGCAGTTTCCTGTCCCCGCCAGCGCCACGGTCCGCGGGGCGCGGAAGCTCAGCGCAGCTTCAGCGGCCCAGCAGGCGGGCGGTGTCGGCCCGCGTAGGCATGCCGTCGATGGCGCCGAGGTCCTGCACCGACAGCGCGGCGGCGCAACCGTGCCGCGCCCAGGCCCAGGCCGGCCAGCAGCAGCACGCCGCTGGCGGGCTCGGGCACCGGCAGGGCCGCCAGCGCCACGATGCCGCGCAACTGGCTGCCCACCGGGGCGGTGTACAGGGTGCTCAGGTTCTGGCCGTTCAGGTCCATGGCGTACAGCTGGCCGAACAGGCTGGACAGGTAGATCGCGTCGCCTTCCACGTCGATGCCGTTCAGGAAGCCGATGTTGCTGGCCAGGCTGATGCGGCCGCTGCCGTCCAGGTTGCTGCGCACCACCTCGCCGAAGGTGGTGCTCAGGTAGATGTACTGCGATGTCACCTCGAAGTCATAGGACTGGATGCCGGTCAACAACGTGACGGCGTTGCTGCCGTCCAGGTTGCTGCGGCGCAGGCGGTCGGTGCCGGCCACTTCGCTCCAGTACAGGAAGCCGCCGGCCGCGTCCACCGCCGAAGGGTTGCTCAGGCCGCTGAGCAGCAGTTCAGAGACGGGCGCAGCGCCGTAGGGGTCGGTCACCTTGTAGAGGCTGTTGCTGTTCAAGGCGGACCAGTACAGCGTGCCCGCCTCGATGTCCAGGTCATAGGGGTTGCCGACGCCGAAGCCGGACAAGCCGCTGCCGTTGGGCTCACTGGTGCTGAGCTGGCCCAACTGCTGGTCGGGCCACCACAGCTGGCCGTCCGGCGCTTCCAGCCCATTGGGGCCCCTGATGTTGGCCGTGCCCGACACCAGGCTTTGCACCACGGGTGCGGCGCCGCCCAGACCAGCACCGGACATGATGAAGCTGGCCCCGGGCACGAAGGGCCGCGTCTGCGGCGCGGTTTCGGACCAATACAGCGTGGTGCCGGCCGGCGGCAGTGTGTTGGCCAGGGCTCCGGTGGTGGCCAGGACAGTGGCCGCCAGGACCAGGCGCAGGGCAGGAAGTTGGGGCATGAAGGGCTCCGGGAAGGACGGCAACATGGTCTTACGCCGCGGGCGAGCTTGTCCAGGCTCAGCGACCCCAGGATCCGGGGGATGGCCGCGCGCGCGGGCGCGGGCTTCAGCGCGTCTGGCCGATGTGGCGCACCACGCCCGCGAAGAAGTTGTGCACGCCGCTGGCGCTCATGCGGCGCGCGTTTGAAAGCTCTCCGGCCTGGGTGGCAAACAGAACCCGCTCGTCGGCCGCCAGCACGACCGCGGCCGGTATGCCCTTGCGGATGGGGTCGCCATAGGCCTTCGCCAGGTCCAGGTTGCGGTCGAAGCGGCCGACATCCACCTTGACCAGTTCGAACTGCCGCGCCATCAACTCGGCAGTGCGCCCGCTGCTGAGCGCCTGGTCCAGGCGGCGGCAGTCCTCGCACCAGTTCGCGCCGAAGACCACCAGCACGCGGCGCGGGCCGGCGCCGGCCGCCGCCAGCGCGCGGCGGATGTCGGCGCGGGCGTCGGCCGACTCGTCATACGGCGACGGGGCGGCGGCGGCGGAGGCGGAGGCAGCGAAGGCCGCCCACAAGAGCAAGGGACGTCTGTGCACAAGCCACTCCTGGCGACGCGTCGCTCCCCGACCGGGTGCCCGCGAGGCGACCATTCTCGCGCGCACCGGGTGGACAAGACCCCGCGGGCGCCAGGGTGGCCGCGCTTCCCGCGCCTGGGCCGTGGGACTAAGCTGCGCGGGTCAGCAACCCGTGAAAGGAGCCGCCCATGAAGACTGTCCTGATTGCGCTCGTCTTCGTTGGTACCAGTGCCCTGGCATGCCCCGATGCCGTCAAGGATGCCATGGCACCCAGCGCCGACAAGCCGGTCGTCGCCGCCGTGAAAGCCAAGCCCGCGGCAACGCAGCGGGCCAGCACCAAGGCGGTGACCAAGGTGGTCGCGGCCAAGCCGGCGACCGACGTGCGCAAGGCCACGACGCTGTAGCGCGTGGTGGCCGCCCGCCGGGCCAGGTGGCTGCACCGGCCCGGCATTTTTTTGCCCGCCGGCGCCCACCGGGCCGGCTGCCGCCCCAGCGGGACGGTCAGTTCCCCAACAGTTCCACCAGCACCGCAGCGGCGCGCAGGCATTGCGCCCGCGACACATCCAGGTGCGTCACTGCGCGCACGGTGCGCGGTCCGAAGGCATTGACCAGCACGCCGCGGGACCGCGCCTGGGCACTCAGCGTGGGGGCGTCCAAGGCCAGGTCCGCAGGCAGGTGGAACACCACGATGTTGGTCTGGACCGTGGCCAGGTCCAGCCGCACCGGCGCGCCGGCAACCAGGGCTTCGGCCAAGGCACGCGCATGGGCGTGGTCCTCGGGCAGCCGCGCCAGGTGGTGGTCCAGCGCATGCAGCGCGGCGGCCGTGAACACACCGTTCTGGCGCATTGCCCCACCCATCCGCTGGCGGTGTCGGGTGGCGCTTGCGATCAAGGCCTTCGGGCCGGCCAGCAGCGACCCGCCGGGCGCGCCCAGGCCCTTGCTGAACGCCACGGCCACCAGGTCGAAGGGCGCCGCCAACTCGGCCACGGGCAGGCCGCTGGCCGCACTGGCGTTCCACAGCCGGGCGCCATCGAGGAAGGTGGCCAGACCCAGTTCACGGGCCAATGCGCAAATGTCCAGCACGTCGGCCTGCGGGACCACCACGCCGCCGGCGCGGTTGTGCGTGTTTTCCACCTCCACCAGGGTGGTGGTGGGAAAGATGGGGAAGTTGCGCGGCTTGACCGCCAGGCGCAGTTCGTCGGCACTGAACCGGCCGCCCTGCCCGATCTCGTGGATCTGCACACCGGCATTGGCCGCCGCGCCGCCCAGTTCATGCCAGGCGGCGTGGGACTCGCGGCAGGCGATCACCTCGTCACCCGGTCGCGTCAGGGTGCGCAGCGCCACCTGGTTGGCCATGGTTCCCGTGGGCAGCCACACCGCGGCCTCCTTGCCCAGCAGTTCAGCGCAACGTGCCTGCAGCCGGTTGGTGCTGGGGTCCTCGCCGTATTGGTCGTCCCCCACCAAGGCGGCGGCCATGGCCTGACGCATCGCGTCGGTGGGTTGCGTGACGGTGTCAGAGCGCAGGTCGATGCGGTCGGTCATGGTGTGAACAGGCGGGGTTGGCAAGCTGAGCGGGCCACGAACGCGGCAGCCACTGGCGCTGCATCACCTTACCAGCCCGGCGGCAGTTCTCGCCGCCAAGCGTTCGTTGCGCGTTCACTCAGCGCGGTGCCAGGGCCTGCATCAGGTCTGCGGCCGGCGCAGCTTCACCCCAGGCCGGCACGTCTTCCGGCAACCTCAGCCAGGGCTGCTTCCGTTTCACCCAGATGTGGGCGACCGCCTCGAGTTCATCGCTTCGGTCCAGCGTGCCCGCACGCACGACCAACATGCCGGGACGTGCGCTGTTCGAGTTGTAGATGCGGGTGTGGCAGATGGGGCACATGCGCTGGATCGACTGGCTGCCGCTGGGGGTGGTCAGTTCATACACTGCCAAGGGACCGCTCACGCTCAGCGCCGCCTCCGGCAGGATGAACTGCAGGCTGAAGGCGCTGCCGCTCCAGGTCTGGCAGTCCCGGCAGTGGCAGGCATAGGTGCGTGGCAGTGCATCCAGTGCCAGCGTGTAGCGCACCGCACCACAGCGGCAAGCGCCGTGAATCTCAGACATCTTGGCCTCCTTGTTCCGCTGAGCCGCGCGAACCCGGGCCACAGACCCGGCAGTCGCTCGGCAGCATGCAGCAGTTGCAAAACAATGACCCGAAGTACCGCGCCATGTCAGTCACCGGGGGGGCGAGGTGACACCAGCATCGGCATGCGCAGGCTCACGCAGTTGCCACCCGGGGTCGCCTGAAGTTCCAGTGTCGCACCCAGGCGCTGGGCGCGCAGCCGCATGTTGGACCGACCGCGCCCGCGCGAATCGGCATGGCCCTCGCTGGCGCTGCCGCGGCCGTCGTCGGCGATGTCCAGGGCCAGCGTGCCGTCTTCGTGGCCCAGGCGCACCCGAACGGTCTGCGCCCGCGCATGCTTGAGTATGTTGGTCATGGCTTCCTGGGCGATGCGCAGGATCTGCAGGGCATCGTGCGGCGCGATCGCCAGCACCTCGTCGGGCAGGTCGAGCTGCCAATGCGGCGTCAGCCCGGCCTCGCGCAGCCGTGCGTCCCAGCGGAAGTGGAAGTTGCCGAAGGCGGTGCGGAAGTCGCCTTCATCGGACGCCAGCGCCTCGATCGCCAGGCGCATTTCGTCGATCGCCCCGCGCAGGGTGTCGGCCATGGAGTCTGCATCCAGCGCGCCGCGTTCGGCACGCGACAGCGACGTGAAGAGCTGCGAGCCCAGGCCGTCGTGCAGGTCGCGCATGATGCGCTGGCGCTCGTCGGTGGCGGCCTGGCTGCGCTGCAGGGCGGCGATGCGTTCGTAGCTGGCCACCACCTCGCGTTCGCGCTGCTGCACGCGCGACTCCAGCGTGCGGTTGGCCGCCTCCACCTCGCCCAGCGTGCGCACCAGGCGCAGGGCCAGCAGCGCCCCCATCACCACCAGCAGCAACATGGCCGCGTGGTGCAGCAGGAAGTGGCGCTCCCCCGCCCAGCCGGGTGCCAGGGCCTGCACCAGCGGCGAGCGCCAGGCCACCAGGTAGTCGTGCAGGCCGGCCACGAAGGCCACCAGCAGCGCCACGGCGATGGAGATGGTGGCCGCGCTGCGCTGGCGCCAGGCCGCGGTGCTGGCGGTGATGGCAATGGCCAGGCCCACCGGCAGCAAACCCGCCACCCACACCCGGGCGGTGAAGGCTTCGCCGCCCACCAGGTAGGCCAGCGGACCCAGCGCCCAGTAGCCCAGCAGGCCGCGGGTGATCCAGCGCCGCTGCCAACCCGCCAGCGCCAGCGTGAACAGCGCCAGCACCACGATGAAGCCGCCGGTGCTCAGGAAGTACATCAGCCGCCAGGCGTCCCACACCGGTGGGCTCAGGGTGTCGAACACGAAGGTGGTGGTGCGCAGTGCCCACAGCAGTGCGGCCAGGCCGAACAGCCCGTACAGCACCTCGTTGCGCCGGCGCCACCAGACCAGCAGCACCAGCAGGCCCACGACCGCGCCGCTGGCCACCGCCACCACCGGCACGCTGCGGGCGATGAACAGGCGCTGGTCGAAACGGGCTTGCAGCACCGTCTGCGGCCCCAGGGCCAGCGGCGGCATCATCGTGTCGCGGTGGTGCCAGGCGGCCTCGGCCCGCACCAGCAGCAGGTTGGCGCCGGGCCGCAGGGCCGCCGCCGGCAGCGGAAGCAGTGAAGGCCTTTCCCAGCGCACCCGCAGGCGGGGTGAATTCTGGGTGACCTCGGCCACCAAGGCGCCGTTCAGCCAGAGCCGACCCCCACCGTAGAAATAGGGCAGGTAGATCATCCAGAAATCGCGCTGGGCCGCTGCCGCGTCCATGTCGAAGTGGATGCGGTACCAGGCCGCCGGCGCCACCTGCGCGTCGGCCAACGGCACCTCGCGCCAGCGCGGGTCGTCGGCGGCGGGCGGCTCGGCCTGCGACGAGACGATCACCTCGGCGCGTGCCGGCTGCAGCGGCTGCGCAGCCTGGCCCGTGGCCGCGCCGGCCAGCGCGGCCAGGCCCAGCGCGGCCAGGCTAGAGCAGGCCCATCTGGCCAGCTTCATACACGGCTTCGCCGCGCGAGTGCACGGCCAGCTTGCGGTAGATCTTCTTCACATGGGTGACCACGGTGTGGGGCGAGATCGCGAGCAGTTCGCCCACCGCTTCGAAGCTGAAGCCCTTGGCCACCAGGCGCAGGATCTCGGTTTCGCGCTCCGACAGCGGCGAGCCGGCGGCCGTGGCCGCCGGTGGGGCAGGCGCTGCGGCCGGGGCGTCGCTGCTGGGCGCGATGCGAAAGCGGGCCAGCACGCGGCGCGCGATGCTCGGGCTGATCGGCGCGCCGCCGGCACGCAGTTCGTGGATGGCAGCGGTGATGCGGGTGGCCTGGGCGTCCTTCAGCAGGTAGCCGGTGGCGCCGGCCTCCAGGCTGCCCATCACGTGCGCGTCGTCGGCGAACATGGTGACCACCAGCACGTCGCAGCCGGGGTGGTGGCGCGCGGCGTGGCGGATGAGTTCGATGCCATCGATGTCGGGCAGGCCCAGGTCCACCAGCATCACGTCGGGCGGCTGGGCGTCCAGGAGCGCCAGGCCGGCGCGGCCGTTGGAGACGCCACCCACCAGGCTGAGCGCACCGTCGGCCAGAACCGCCTGGGCAAAGCGCTGCAGGAATTCGGGCTCGTCTTCGACGATCAGCACGCTGGTGCTCATCCGGGTGGGCCTCGGTGACGGCGGTGGCTGGGACGGGGGTGGGGGCGATTCTGCATCTCGCGGCACGCAGCTGCCTACCGCATTCACGGGAGGGGCGCGACGCATCGGCGGTATCGCCAGCGCCGGGAGGGCCGCCTAGGCTGGCGCTCTTCGGACTGGCAGGCCCAAGGCCGCCGAATCCCACCTGGATGGAGCCCTCGCGATGGACCTGGACGAATTCCTGCACCGCGCCCGCGAACCCCTGTTGACGCCGACGATCTACCTGCTGGGCAAGGGCGGCTGGACGAAGGACGAAGCGCCGCCCCCGCTGCCCGGGCGCACGGTGGACCTGCCGCATGAACTGGACACACTGCGTCAACAGCGGCCCCAGGTGCACCAGGCCTACCTCGACGCCATGGCCGCGGCCGGCCTGGACCTGACCAAGCTGCCACGCCTGGCCTGCGATTGCTCAGGTTACGTTTGCTGGGCGCTGGGCGTGGCGCGCAATGGGTCGCCACTGCCCGGCGAATGGATCAACACCGACGCCATCGTGGCCGATGCCAAGGGCCCGCGGCAGTTGTTCGTGCCGGTGGCCCGCGCGGTGCCGGGCGCGCTGCTGGTGCATGCCAAGCCGGCCGGCCAGGCCCAGGTGCCGGGCCATGTGGGCATCGTGGTGAAGGCGGATGAGAGCGGCCGGGCCCTGCGGATGCTGCACTGCGCGCCCGAGAACTACCTGCAGCCACCCGGCACCGGCCTGCCGCGCAACGCCATCGCCGAGACCGACACCGCCCACTTCGACGCCACGCCGACCACACGCCTGGTGATGTGGAAGGCCTTTGTGCATTGACGACCACCACCACCGATGCCGGGCCGGGACCGGCCGGCGCGCCCCCACAAGAACCAGCAGGAGAGACGTCGATGGCTGAAGAGATCCACATCCGCACCGTCACGGTGGAACTGCTGCGGGCCGGGCCGTCGCACAACCAGCTGCTGTCGCCCCTGACCCAGTACCTGGGCATCTGCGACGACGCCGAGGCCGGCATCGTGATGCTGCCCTACGAGCAACACACCTTCGAGCGTCGCATGCGCGCGATGCGCTACGACGGCGAAATGGACAAGGAAAAGCGCGCGGCGCAGAAGGACAAGCTGCCCGACCTGCGCGACCTGGGCGTGGAGATGGCCAAGCTGCTGGGCGCGGTGCCGCGCCTGCCAGGCTCGCTGGCGGCCGACCCGCGCGGGCAGGACACGCTGGTGCACCTGAGCCTGGTGCTGTCGGCGTCGGAACTGGCGGGCCTGCCCTTCGAGCTGGCCAAGGTGCCCATCGGCCCCAATGCCTGGACCGAAAGCTGGCTGGCGCTGCAGGCGCGGGTGCCGGTGGTCATCACCCGGCGCACCCGCAACGTCTCCACGCCGCGGCTGAACTGGCTGGAATGCCCGCGCATCCTGTTCGTGGCCGCCAACCCGGACGAGGATGCCGAACCGGCCATCCCTTTCCAGGCGCACCGCCAGGCGCTGATCGACGCGGTGCGGCCCTTCCTGATGCCCGAAGAACTGGACGGTGGCAGGCACAGCCTGGAGCCTGCGCCCAAGAAGGGCCCGGCCGACACCGCCGGCCCGGTGCCGGAAAACCAGATCGAACGCTTCGGCGACCTGCTCACCATCCTGTCCAACGCCAGCTTTGACGCCGTGGTGCGCGAATGCGCGGCCACGCCCTACACCCATGTGCACCTGCTGGCGCATGGCAGCACGGACGATGCCTTCGGCGACACCACCCACGGCTTGGTGCTCAACGAGCGCGACGGCGTGATCTCCGGCGACCGACTGGCCAGCGCGCTGGCCTGCATGGTGGACGGCCGGCTGCACCGGCCGCAGTTGGTGACCCTGGCCACCTGCGACAGCGGCAGCATGGACGACCCGGTGAACCCCGGGGCCGGCATCGCGCATGTGCTGCACCAGGCCGGCGTGCCGCTGGTGGTGGCCTCGCAGGTGCCGCTGGGTTTTGCCGGATCGGTGCTGCTGGCCCGCGAGTTCTACAGTGGCCTGCTGTGGGGGGAGCACCCCTGGAAGCTGCTGCACCGCGTGCGCTCCAGCCTGCACGGCCGGCTGGACCCGCGCCGCCACGACTGGGCCAGCCTGGTGGTCTACGAGTCGCTGCCCAGCGAGATGAACCGCCAACTGGAAGCGGCACGCTTTCGCCAGTGCAAGCAGGCGCTGAACGTGGCCTTCGAGCGCAGCCGCTACGGCCCCTTCCCCGAAGCGGACGGCGAACCCTGCGGCGACGCCTGGGACCCCGACAAGCCCATCGAGGACGTGATCGCCAAGCTGCCGATGAAGGGCCAGTACTTCGGCATGGAGGCCCTGGCCTTGCGCGCCGACGGCCGCATGCTGATCGCCAGGAACCTCTTTGATGACAGCCTGAAGGCCGAAGACGCCCCGTCGCGCCGGGAGCTGGCCTTGCTGAGCCGCTGGCGCCTGGAGCAGGCACTGGTCGACTACGCCGAGGCGGTGGACGGCTTCCTGGTGAGCCCCGGCCAGGGCATGAACGCGCCCTACCGCACCCTGGTGGCGCAGTTGTCGATCAAGCTGGTGCTGGGCGAGGCCGGCGGCTTCGACCCCGACATGTGGCACACCGCCAAGTACTGGGTGGACCGCACCATCGACGCCGCCACCGACCCCGACGACAAGGTCTGGGCCTGGGGCTGCCTGGCCGAACTGTGGCTGCTGCACCTGTTGGACCAGGAGACGCCGCTGGCGGTTCGCATGCAACATGCGGCGCAGGCGCGCCTGGCGCTGCGCGAGATGTTGCGCGTGTCCGACCGCACGGACGCGGACGGCGGCACCGCCACGTCCTGGGTGGCCGACCGGCTGGACTCCTACGCCAGCTGGTGGGGCCACCCGGAATTCGAAAGCGCGATCTTCGACGGAAGGGAAGGGCGCGAATCCTTCAGCCGGGGCGAAGCACCCTGCGTCAACGCCATGGCCAGCGAGATGGCGGCGATGCTGAGCGACAAGTTCAAGCCGAATGGGCTGGCGATGGACAGCCCGCCGCCGGAGCCCCTTCCCGAAGAAGCGCGCGCGGCACCGGCGCCGGCCAAGCCAGCCCCAGCCGCGAAGGCGGGCAAGCCCGCCAAGGCCGCCCAGGTGATGCCGGCGGCGGCGGCCACGAACAACGCATCGGCCATACTTGGCGCGCGCAAGCCGGCCGCCACCGCGCCCGCACAGGCCCTGACGGGAGCCACCTTCACCATCGAGATGCTGGCGGCCGGACCGGGCGACACCCTGTGGATCGAATACGGGCTGCCCGGCAAACCCTTGCGCCGCATCCTGATCGACTGCGGCACCGCCGGCACCTACGCCCAGGCGCTGAAGCCACGCCTCGAACGCCTGGCCGCCACCGAGCGGCACTTCGAGCTGTTCGTGATGACGCACATCGACTCCGACCACATCGCCGGAGGCATTCCGCTGCTGAAGGACGCGCCGGCCCTGGGCCTGAGCTTTGGCGACCTGTGGTTCAACGGCCGCAAGCACCTGCAGCCCGACCTGATGGCGGTGAGCCATGGCGACGAGTTCTCCAAGCAGATCCGCGCCGGCAAGCTGCCGTGGAATGCCTGGCGCGGCGGCAAGGCCATCGTGCGGGGCGACGACGCCCTGCCCAGCTGCGAACTGGCCGATGGTTTCAAGCTCACGCTGCTGTCGCCGATGAAGGAACAGTTGCTGGCCCTGGCCGACCAGTGGGATGCCGAGCTCGGCCCGCCCAAGCCCGAGGACCTGATGCGCGCCGCGGTGGCCGAGACCGGCCCGCCGGACATTGCGGCCCTGGCCGCCCTGCCCTTCGGCAAGGACCCGTCCAAGCCCAATGGAAGCAGCATCGGCCTGCTGGCTGAGTTCCAGGGCAAGCGCGTGCTGCTGGGCGCCGATGTCTACGCGCCGGTGCTCGAAGGGGCGCTGAAACTGCTGGGGGCCGAGCGGTCCCCGCTGCACCTGGACGCGTTCAAGCTGTCGCACCACGGCAGCAAGAACAACCTGCGCAAACAGGTGCTGGACCTGGTGGACTGCCGGCACTACCTGGTGTCCACCAACGGCCAGTCGCATCAGCACCCCGACCGGCAGGCCATCGCCCAGGTGATCGCCTTCAGCCGCCAGCCGCCGACCCTGCACTTCAACTACCGCAGCAAGTACAACGAAGTCTGGGGCGACCCCGCCTTGCAGGCGAAGAACCACGGCTACCAGACGGTGTACCCCGAGCGGGAACCCGGTCTTGTCTTCCGGCTGCTGTAGCCGGCGTTTCCTGCCCCGGCCCGGCATGCAGGGCCTGTTTGTACCCCCACCCAATCCAGGAGAAACCCATGGCCACTTCCAGCATTTCGGCGTCGGTCGGCAAGGGCGGCGTCAACCGCGCCGCCGACGTCACCGCGGTTCAAACCCTGCTCATCGGGCGCGGTTTCGGCACCTTCGGCGCTGCGTCCGGCGTCTGCAGCGACGCCACCGTGGCGGCCATCATCGCGTACCAGTCAGGCTTCCTGACCAAGCCCGATGGCCGGATCGACCCCGGCGGCACCAGCTGGCAGCACCTGGCCGGCACCTACACCAGCGTTACCACACCGGCGCCCGCCGCGGGCAGCGGCTCACTCGCCCGGCCCGTGCCCAAGCCGGCGCCGGGCACCATCAACCAGGGCCTGGCCGCGGTGAGCAACGCCTACATGCTGCAGAAGTTCGGCGCCCCGCGCAGCGACGGCGTTTATCCCCGCGAATGCAATGCGCCGCCCACCAACCCCAGGCTGCGCGGCAAGAACATGCCGCGCGACACGGTGGGGCCGTTCACCGTCACCGGCCTGTTGCCGGCGGTGCTGAGCCTGAAGGCGGTGATGGCCGACATCGCCCGCGAGCAGCCCGAGGTCTACAAGGTGCTGGGCACCGCCGGCATGCTGTGCTGCCGCCTGCAGCGCGGCTCGAACACGGCCATCTCCAACCACTCCTGGGGCACGGCGGTCGACCTGACGATCGCCGGCGTGCTCGACACCCGCGGCAACAACACCGTGCAGTACGGCCTCACCCTGATCGCCCCCATTTTCAACCGCCATGGCTGGTACTGGGGCGCGGCCTTCGGCACCGAGGACGCCATGCACTTCGAGGGCAGCCGCCAGCTGATCGACGACTGGGCGAAACAGCTGAGCTGAACCCCCCCACCCGCCGACTCAGACGCGGCGGGCCACCAGGTTGGCCGGTGCATAACCATGCACCTGGCCGGCCAGCCGTTCCAGCGCGGACGGGTGCACCGACTCCTCACCGCCCGGCACCACGCCGATGGGCCGCTGGTGCGGGCCCATCAAGCGGTACATCGGGCTCATGGTTTGGTGCAATTCAATGTCGGCCCGGCTGCCGAAGGGCTTCAGGTAGGCATCGTCGAGCGCCAGGCCCAGTTCGCGCGCCTCGCCCAGCATCCAGTGCAGCGCGTGGTTGGCCAGGCTGTCGTCGTCGTAGCCGCCGCCCACGTCGGAATGCACGCCGGCGAACCAGGCCTGCTGCAGCCGCCCGCGCCAGGGGGTGCCCGGCGGGCCGGCGCAATCCTGGGTGCTCCACAGCGTGGGGGCAAAGGGCTTGCGCTGCTCGTCGATGGCCAGCGCATGGGCGGCGTTCTGGATCAACGGGTTCAGGCGCACCTCGTGAAATCGGTAGTCGAAGCGTGCGCCACCGAAGCGGCGCAGCAACTGGCCCAGGGCGCCCGGCGCACCGAGCGCACCCACCGTGTCCCACACGCCGATGAAGCGGATCGGCGGGCATTCGGCGCGCCGGTCCACCACCCGAACGGCGCCCTTGCGGTTGGGTTCCTTGAAGAGGTGGTCCCACTTCGGCGTGCCCGGGCCCCAACCGTGTTGGTAGCACTCGTACAGGTCGGGCACGTAGTAGTCCTCGGCCTTGGAGACCAGCCCGGCGAAGTGCATGAAGCCGGCCAGGCTGCGCACGGTGTAGGCACCGCGGCTGAAGCCGAAAAGGTACAGCTCGTCGCCGGGCTCGAAGTTGTAGGCCACGAACCGGTACATCTCGCGGATGTTGTGGTCCATGCCCCGACCCAGGGCGCCCCCGGTGATCTGGTCCAGCGCGTTGCCGGTGCCCACGCCGAGGTGGTAGTAGACGACCTGGCTGGTGCCCTGGTGGTCGCGGGGCAGCACCGCGCGCGCCACCTTGGTGACATTGGTCGGCCGGCGCGTGTTGGTCCGGGCATCGAGCCGGTCTCGGATGTTCCAGGTGCCGTCGGCACAGACGATGATCCGCTTCATGGCGCATTCCTCCCGTTCAGCAGTCCAGGCTTGGTCGTTCCGCGAGCCCCTGGAAGAAGCAGACGCCGTGTTGCCTCGACCTGGACGCCGGCCTGGCTTTCAATGTGCAGGCGCAGCGAAGACTAGCGACGACGCCGCGGTGTGGCGATACCGCCGATGCGGTATGCACCGGGGAGGCGGACTTGAGATACCGTTCTCATCCAGGTGGACGAAAGCCCGGGGTCTGCGGAACGTGCAGGTCGGGCAACGCTGCCATCGCTCAAGCTGACCCCCCACCGTGCCGCCCATTCACCTCCCGACCCGCCGGGGCCACCTGCTGGTCGCAGCGCTGCTGCTGCTGGCCGGCGCGACGCCGGCCGGCGCCGGCGAAACCGTCCATGTTGGCTCCAAGCGCTTCACGGAGAGCTACGTCCTGGCCGAGATCGCGCTGCAGACCCTGCAGCGCGCCGGCGTGGCGGCCGAGCACCGCCAGGGCCTGGGCAACACGGCCATTCTTGAGCAGGCACTGCTCAGCGGCCAGATCGACCTCTACCCGGAATACACCGGCACCATCGTGCGCGAGCTGCTCAAGCGCAGCCCGCCCGCCGACGCGCCACCGCCCACGCTGGCCGAACTGAACGAGTGGCTCGCGCCGCGTGGCCTGAAGGCGGCGGTTCCGCTGGGCTTCAACAACACCTACGCGCTCGCAATGCGCCAGGCCGATGCCGCGCGGCTGGGTGTCGACTCCCTGTCGGCATTGGCACGGATGCCCGCGGACCAGGCCGCCCGCTTGCGCACCGGCCTGTCGCACGAGTTCCTGGTTCGTGCGGACGGCTGGCCGGCGCTGAAACGCCGCTACAGACTGCCCCTGCAGGATGCGCCTGCGCTGGACCATGGCCTGGCCTACCAGGCGCTCGCGCAGGGCCAGGTGGACCTGATCGATGTCTACAGCACGGACGCGCAGATCGGCCGCCTTCGGCTGCGCGTGCTGAAGGACGACCTCGCGTTCTTCCCGCGCTACGACGCGGTGCTGCTGATGCGCTTGTCGCTGCCGGCCGCAGCGCAGGCGGCACTGGCGCCGCTGGAGGGGCGCATCGGCGAAGCGACCATGATCGGCCTGAATGCGGCGGCGGAACTGGACCGGCGGCCCTTTGCCGACGTGGCGCGGGTCTTTGTCGAAGGGTCCGGGAAGGCGAAGCCGGGCCCAGCGGACACCAGACCGTCGCTGTGGGCCCTTGTCCTGGCGCCCGACCTCGGGCCACTGCTGCTGCGGCACCTGGGCCTGGTCTTGGGCTCGGTCCTGCTGGCGGCGGCTGTCGGTGTGCCCCTGGGCATCGCAGCGCACCGGCACGCACGGCTCGGTGCCACCCTGATCGGTGCCACAGGTCTGCTGCAGACCGTGCCTTCGCTGGCGCTGCTCGCCTTCCTGGTGGCGCTGCTGGGCACCATCGGCTTCGCACCGGCGCTGCTGGCGCTGTTCCTCTATGCCCTGCTGCCCATCGTGCGCAACACCCAGGCCGGCCTGGCCGGCGTGCCGGCGGGGCTGGCCGACGCCGCCCGCGCCCTGGGGCTGCGTGACGCCCAGGTGCTGCGCCTGGTGCTGCTGCCCTTGGCCTTGCCGACCGTGATGGCGGGCGTTTCCACCGCCGCGGTGATCAACGTGGGCACGGCCACGGTGGCCGCCTTCGTGGGTGCCGGCGGCCTGGGCGAGCGCATCGTCGCCGGACTGGCGGTGAACGACAGCGACCGCATGCTGGCCGGCGCGATCCCGGCCGCGCTGCTGGCGCTGGCCGTGCAGGCCGCTTTCGCGCTGGCCGAGCGGGTGCTCGTGCCCGCGACTCAGCGCGCGTCGTTCAGGCGCCAGTCGTAGTCGAGAAAGTCCACCGGCACGCTGCCGGCGCGCACGCGCTCTCGGTCGGCCGGTGCGTCGGCCAGTTGCTCGGCGTAGCGCGCCAGGAACTGCGTCAGGCTGGTGACGCCACGCTGGCCCTGCGTCCAGTCGACCCCGAACCAGTCGAAGATCTTCGACACCTCGAGCCGGCGGCGTTCCACGTTGTAGCGGTTGCGGCTGCGGTCGCTCAGGAAGCGCTGCGCCATCTCGTCGAGTTGCGCGTCCAGCCTATCGGCCACGAAGGCCTCCTCGCGCAGCGCGGGGCAGCCGATGCTGGCGCAGTTGACCGCGAAGTGCACGCGGAAGTCGTCGTAGCGGCCCCGCTGGCGCAACATGCCATGCTCGATGTCGTCGAGCGACACCTCGGCGCCCAGCAGGCGCACCCACTTGCGCTTCCAGGGAGACTGCAGCAGCGAGCCGAGGTCCTTGATCGATTCAAGCCTGGGGTATCGCGTCAGGATCAGTTCCACGGTGAAGGCGTTGTAGGCATTCACCAGAAAGGCCATCTGCTGGGGCTTGGTGAAGGCTTCGAAGGCAGGTGCCGGCACCGCCGAGAGCGCGTCCAGGTAGGCCTTCAGCGCCGAGCGATCCTGGGCGAAAGCGGTGTAGCGCACCTGTGTGGCCCGGCCGCCCTCCAGCACGCGCACATGGCGCCGCAGCAGCGCGGTCCAGGCGGCGTGGGCGTGGTCGAAGGCCTGCGCCGGCGCAGGCGTGGGGCGTGCTGCAAACAGCATGGCGACGGAAACGGCAAACAGCTTGCGGCGTTGCATGGTGTGCATCCCTGGTGGTGTCGAACTGGATTGTCAGCCGGGCTTGCGAGCCGACGCGGCCCCGCTGGCGGCATGGGCATGCAGCGCTTGCAATGCCGCAGCGGCGGCGAGCGTGTCGCGCAGGCCCACGGCAATGCACCGTTCCCGGTAGGCGCGATTGAAACCGGCGTAGTAGCCGGTGTCCGGGTGCAGCAGCAGATCGGCCAGTTCGGCGTCAGGGCGGGTCAGTGCGCGCTTGCGCAGGTCACCCTCGCGCCATGCTTCGGTGCCGGGCGGCGCCCGGTCTTCGTAGGCCGAGACATCCACCGCCAGCACCCGCTCGGCGCCCAGCGAACGGGCCAGGCGCACCGGCAGCGGCATGTGCAGGTCCGGGTCGCCGTAGAGCACGCCACGGATGCGCACAGGCGCCAACTCCCCTTCGACCGCGGCCGACGCGCGCACCGCCGTGCCGATGTCGCCATGCGTGAACGCGACCACCGGCCCGGCCGGCAGGCGTTGTGCCGCCGCCGCGAAGGGCGTCGGCAAATGCTCGATGCGCATCGATCCCACGCGCGGCAGCAGCGCGGTGCGCAGCAGGTCGGCCAGGGCTTCGCCGCTGAACCAGGTGTTGCCGGCCAGGGTCAGGCGCAGCAATTGCCAGGGTCGCAGCTCCAGCGCCAGGGCCTCGATCTGTGCCGCCGGCAGACCGGCAGCGACCAGCACGCCAACCACCGCGCCAGCCGAGGCGCCAACGATCAGGTCGGGGTGCAGGTCCAGTGCTGCCAGGGCCTTGACGACCCCCACGTGCACAAAACCGCGCGGCCCGCCGGAGCCGAACACCCAGGCCACGCGCGGCCTGGTCCGCAGCGCGAGCGCGGCAGGCGCATCGTCGCCATCGTGGTCGGCGCCTGGCCGCAGGCTGCACCCCCCCGTGCCCAGCAGTGCCAGGCCCGCGGCCGTGAAGAGGCGGCGACGCCATGGCAACGCATGGGACAGTGTCGCGCTCATCGCAGCGGCATGCTGCTGCCGTGGATCGGGCGGTGTAAGCTGTGGCGCGCCGGGCTCAGGGCTTCTTCGCCTTCGCGTCAGCGACCATCTTGGCCAGTTCCTCGCCGCTCTTGTAATGTGGCACGCGGAACACCAAGCGCTTGGAGCGTTGCCAGAAGCTGTTGTTCCCGGCCACCTCTTCCGTCCAATAGCGGTCGGCCAGCGCACGGTTGCCGGCCAGGTCCAGCTCGAAGGCCTCCTTGCTGGTCTGGCCGCCAAAGATGTAGAGCTTGCCGTCAACGATGCGCCAGGTGTCGGCATCGCCGCCCCAGGGAATGCCGTAGGCCAGGCCGTTGGCGCAGTAGCCGCCGTACTGCGGCAGGTAGTTGCGCGGCTGGGCGTCGAACAGCCGCTTGTGCTCGGCGCTGGCGAATCGGAAGGTGACGTCCTGGTAGACGCTGCTCCACTGCGGGCTGCCGAGGGCATGCCGGCCGTCGGTGAAATAGGCCACCACGTCGTGGCCTTTGAGCATCACGCGCGCATCGGCGCCGTCGGCCACGGCGTTCACCGGGCGCAGCGCGCTGTCGGGGTTCTGGGCGGTCATCGCGGTGCAGCCGGCGAACAGCATGCTGGCCAGCACCAGCAGCAGTGCCGTCGCCCGGGTCAGGCGCGGGGAAACAGGGGTCGGGAAGGGGGTCATCGCAGCACTCCTTGCAGGGCGGGGCCCACCGCGGCGCCGCGGCACACGGTGGACGAGGTTGAAAGGTCAAGGTCAGGCGGCGCTTCGGGCGCCGGTTCGCGGTAGGGGGCGCGCCAGCCCAGCAGTGCGCTGGCCCGTTCGGCGCGCTCGCGCAGGTCGGCCCGGTCGCGCCCGCCCAGGTGCAGGTCGCCGTGGCGCCAACTGCCCAGCCACTTGAAGTCGCGAGCGACCGAGCGGCCGGACTTCGGGAAGGTGAACAGCAGCGCATCGTTGAACTGCGTCATCAGCGCACGGCGTTGGCCCGGGCCGGGCATGGCCGGCAGGGGCTCGCCAGGAAAGCAGCGGTAGACCAGGCTGGCCGCGGCGCCGTCGGTGGGCACCGCGCGGGCCAGCGTGAGCGGATCGTCACCGACCGACAGCGCCGCCAGCATCGCGAACGGGTCCGCACCCAGGACGCGCCGGTACAGGTCGGCGAACTGCGAGGCCAGGCGCGGGTTGAATTCGATGACGGCCAGGCGGTCGCTCACCGGGTCATGGAAAAACTCCAGGTTGAAGAAGCCATGCGTGAAGCCGATCGCACCGAGAAAGCGCCGGGCGACATCAAGTGCGCGCTGCTGCACGGCCGCATCCAGGCGGGATGGCACTTCCCAGCGCATGAAGGCATTGGTGCCGGGGTGCATCACCGCGTCGACCACGCCGAGCAGGTGCACGCGCCCGTCGAACACCCAGCCGTCCAGGTTGTACTGCGGCGTCGCGACCGGCAGCGGTTCCTCCAGCAGCATCCGGTGCGCCGTTCCCGCACCGGGCAGCCGCGCGCGGGCGACGCGCTCGAAGGGCTCGACCAGGTGGCGGATGATCCACAGTTCGCGCCGGCCGAAGCGCGTGTGCCGGTGGAGGTCGTCGCGGCTGGCCACCTCTCGCGCCAGCACCGAGAACGCCGCCTTCACCGGCTTGACGAAGACCGGGTAGGCCAGCCCTTCCGGGACCGGACCGCCGTAACGCGCCTGAAGCGGCTCGAAGCGCAGGTTCGCCTCGGGCGCCACCCGTTCCAGCACGGCGCGGGCGTGCAGCTTGTGCTGCGCGGCGATCACCGCCTCCGGACGCGTGCCGGGCAGGCCCAGGCGTTCGGCGACCAGGGCTGCCCCCAGTGCGCCGAATTGTTCCTGTGCAGACAGCACGCCGGCCCAGCCACGCCGCCGCCCACGACGGGCCTGCCGATCTGCGAAGCGCTCGAGGTCGAAGCCCACCAGCCCGGCGTTGCTGGGGAAGGAGAACAGGTCGAAGCCCGCGCGGTCGAATTCGAAACGCGGCGCCAGGCTGGCCAGGCCACCCAGGTCGAAGTCATAGGCGAACAGCGCCCCCACGCGCGCGGCCGCCGTCACGCCAGTCTCCACCACCGGCGCAGGGCCCAGGGCAACAGGCCGATGACGGCCAACGCGGCCAGCAGCGCCGGCGAAAGCAGCGGCTCGCCGGGCGCCAGCAGCGCGCGGCCCGCCTGCACATAGGCGGCGCTGCCGGCGGTCATGCCCAGCGCGCTGACCCAGGTGAACGGCCACAGCCGCAAGGACGTCAGCCCGAGCAAGGGGTTCAGCAGCGGGTAGGGAATCACCGGCGCCATGCGCAGGAAGAACAGGTAGGCCAGGCCGTCGCGCGCCAGGCCAGCGTCAACGCGCGCCAGCCATGGGCCCGCACGGGCCCGCAGCCGTTCGCGCCACAGGTGCCGCGCCAGCAGGAAAGGGATGGTCGCGCCGACGGTGGAACTGAGCACCACCAGCAACGTGCCGACGAACCAGCCATAACAAGGCCCGGCCGCGAAGGCCAGCACCGAACAGCCCGGCAAGGTCGTCGCGGACAGCAGCACGAACATCGCCACGAAGACCAGCGTGAACGCCACCGGTTCCCGCGCATGCCAGCCCAGCAGATTGTCGCGCTGACCCAGGCCCCAGTGCAGCCAGCCCTGGGTCGCCGCGGCCGCACCCTCGCCCGCCAGCAGCACGGCGGCGGCCCCCAGCAGGGCCAGGGCGGCGAAGCTGAACACCAGCCGGGGCTGCATCGGCGTTTCAGACCGCGGCGGCCCGACGAACGCCCGGCCCTCGGCCCTGTCGCGCGCCATTCGCAGCCGCGCCGGCATCAGCTTCTTGCGCAGCACCGAGAGACAGCCAGCGCTGTGCGCGCGAGGGCGGGTGACGGAACATGGGACCTCTTCTTGGCATGGATCCGGACAGCGGGAACAAACAGATTCATGCACTCTAGCGGCTTCTCCCGGCTAGAGTCGGCGCACGTTTGATTTGCCCGATCTTGACCCATGCCCGCTCCACGTCATTTTCAGCTCGGCGACGCCAGCGGCGATCCGGCCGCCGAAGCCTCGGCCGGCTTGCTGCAGCCCCGGGCCGCGGTGCCGCCCAAGTACTTCTACGATGCCCAGGGCTCGCGCCTGTTCGATGCGATCACGGCACTGGCCGAGTATTACCCCACCCGCACGGAAGCGGCCATCTTCGCCGCGCATGGCCCAGCCATGGCCGAAGCGGCGCTCCGCCGAACGGGGCCCGGCCCGGTGATCGTTGATCTCGGGGCCGGCAACTGCGCCAAGGCCGCGGCGCTGTTTCCGCTGCTTCGGCCCAGCCGCTATGTGGCGGTGGACATCTCGGCCGACCACCTGGCCGGTGCGCTGGCGCAACTGCAGCGCGAACAACCCGCGCTTGACCTGGTGGGCGTGGGGCTGGACTTCTCGCGGCGGCTGGCGCTGCCTGCCGATCTGACGGGCGATGGCGCGCTGGTGTTCTATCCCGGCTCCAGCATCGGCAACTTCGACCCCCCGGGCGCCTTGGAACTGCTGCGCCAGGCCCGCGCCGTGGCCGGCCGCGGCGCCCTGCTGATCGGCGTGGACCTGGTCAAGGACGATGAAACCCTGGTGGCGGCCTACGACGATGCGCTGGGCGTGACGGCGGCCTTCAACCTGAACCTGTTGCGGCACCTGAACCGGCTGCTGGGTGCGGACTTCGACCCGCGGCACTGGCGCCACGTGGCGCTGTTCAACCGGGCCGAATCGCGCATCGAGATGCACCTGGCGTCGCGCCGCGCGCAGACGGTGCGTTGGCCCGGCGGCGAGCGCGCCTTCGCGGCCGACGAGCGCATCCACACTGAGAACTCCTACAAGTGGAGCCTGGACGGCTTCGCCGCGCTGCTGCGCGAAGCCGGTTTCCGCGCACCGCGCCATTGGACCGACGAACGCGGCTGGTTCGCGCTCTTCCTGGCCGAAGCCTGAGCCGTACCGGCTCAAGCTGCGCAGCTGCGGAAGCCCGCCGGCACGTCGCTGCGCCAGGACTGGAAGAAGTTGCGGTACTTCGGGTGCCGCATGCGAGGCTGTGTGCACGTGGAGGCGCCCTTGAGCACCGGGCGGCCATCGAACCACGGCGCCGAGTAGTCTCGGTAGGGATGCGGCTCGAAGCCGGGGAAGGGTGCGAACGGGCTGGCCGTCCATTCCCAGACGTCACCCCAGCGAAAGGCCGGCCCGGCCGTGCAGGCGGCGCACTCCCATTCCGCTTCGGTGGGCAGGCGGCGGCCGGCCCAGCGGCACCAGGCCTGGGCTTCGTGCAGGGTCAGGTGAGAGGCCGCCTCGCCCAAGTCAAGCGGGGCCCAGCGCTCGCCCAGCGAACGCTCCCAGCCCTCGGCACCCTGCCGCAGGTAGCGCGGCAGGCTGCTCGGCTGCGCGGCACGCCAATGCGCGCCGGCTTCGGACCACCACCGCGGGTCGTCGTAGCCGCCGGCCGCCACGAAGGGCAGGAACTCGGCCCAGCGCACGGCCTGGGCGTCGATCGCGAAGGGCGCCAGGGCGACGTCCAGGCCCGCGCGTTCGTTGTCGAAGACGAAGCCGCCGCCGGCGTCGCCGCCCAGCCGCCAGTGCTGCGCCCCCACCTGCAGCGGTGCGCCCGGCGCGGGCAAGGCCTGCACCTGCCACCGCGGGTCGTGAACCGCCATGCCCAGGCCCCGCGCCATGTACAGCGCGGCCTCGTGGTGCATGTCCTCGTGCAGCAGGGCCAGGCGGAAGAAGTACAGCGCGTCATCGGTGCCGGCGGCATGCTGCAACAGCGCCAGGGTCTGGTCCAGTTGGCGCGCAAGGTCCTCGCGCGTGGCCGCCGCGCCCGGCAGCGGCAGCTGCCAGCGGCTGTCGTGCGGCACGCGGCTGGAGTTGTACAGCGCATCGGCGTCGCCACGCAGCGGCGGGCGGCGCGGCACGTCGGGGTCGGCGCGCGCGCCAGCGCCGCATGCCGGGTTGCGGCCGATCCAGAACTCCTGGAACCAGCCGATGTGGCCCAGTTCCCACAGCGGCGGGTTCAACTCCGGCCGCAGCGGCACCTGCAATTCGGGCAGGGCCTGCTCGTAAAGCGCGAAGGTGGCCAGGGTGTCGGCCCGGCTGGCCCGCAGCAGGTCGGCCAGCACCTCGGGTGAGCCCTGCCGGGCGGCGTCCGCGGCTCGCGTTAGGCTTGCATCGTGCATCAAGACACCCTCGTCATCGTGACGCCCGCGCTGGCATCGGCCAACAACGGCAACTGGCAGACGGCCCGCCGCTGGGCGGGCATGTTGCGCCCAGCTTACCGCGTCCACCTCACCGACCGCTGGCGCGCCGGCGACGAGGCGCTGATGATTGCGCTGCACGCACGGCGTTCGGCCAGTTCAATCGCCGCCTGGCGCGCAGCCCACCCCGCGCGACCGCTGATGCTGGTGCTGACCGGCACCGACCTGTACCGGGACATAACCACCGATGCGGATGCCCGCCGCTCGCTCGATCGTGCCGATGCGCTGGTGGTGCTGAACGAACTGGGCGCACGGGGCCTGCCCGAGCCGATGCGCGCCAGGACGCAGGTGATCCTGCAGTCATGCTCTGCGCGCCAGGCGCTTCCGCGGACAAAGCGGCATCTGCGCGCCCTGATGGTCGGCCACCTGCGCGACGAGAAAGATCCGCGCACCTACTGGCGTGCCGTGCAGCAGCTGGCGCCGCGCCAGGACATCGTGTTCGACCACATCGGCGCCGCCTTGGACCCGGCGCTTGGCGCCGAAGCCGCGGCCCTGGCCACCCGCCTGCCCCGGTTCCGCTGGCTGGGCGGGCTGGCGCACGCCAGCGTGCGTCGGCACATCCAGGCCGCCCATGTGCTGGTGCACCCCAGCCGCATGGAAGGCGGCGCGCATGTGGTCATTGAAGCCATCCGCAGCGCAACGCCGGTGCTGGCCTCGCGCATCGACGGCAACCTGGGCCTGCTGGGCAGCAACTACGAAGGCTACTTCGAGCCCGGCGACAGCCAGGCGCTGGCAGCCCTGGTCGAGCGCGCCCGCGACGATGCCGATATGCTTGCCGGGCTGATGGCCCAGTTGACCCCGCGTGCGCCGCTGTTCGCCCCCGAGGCCGAAAGGGCCAAGCTGCATCAACTTGTCAGCGCGCTGCTGGCCCGTCGCCCTCCTGGATCCTTGACATGAACGCACCTGCCTGCCCCGCCCCGTCCGCCGAACCCCGGCTCACCTCGCTGTCGCACGGGGGCGGCTGCGGCTGCAAGATCGCGCCGGGGGTGCTGTCCGAAATCCTCAAGGGCACCGCCGCCCTGCCCGTCCCCAAGGAATTGCTGGTGGGCATCGAAACGGCCGATGACGCCGCGGTCTACCAGCTCAACGACGAGCAGGCGCTGATTGCCACCACCGACTTCTTCATGCCCATCGTCGACGACCCCTTCGACTTCGGGCGCATCGCCGCCACCAACGCCATCAGCGACGTTTACGCGATGGGCGGCAAGCCCATCCTGGCGCTGGCCCTGGTGGGCATGCCGATCAACGTGCTGTCCACCCAGACCATCGGCCGCGTGCTCGAAGGCGGCGCCTCGGTCTGCCGCAGCGCCGGCATCCCCATCGCCGGGGGCCACACCATCGACTCGGTCGAGGCGATCTACGGCCTGGTGGTGCTGGGCCTGGTGCACCCTCAACGCGTCAAGCGCAATGCCGATGCGCAGCCGGGCGACCTGCTGGTGCTGGGCAAGCCGCTGGGCGTGGGCGTGATGAGCGCGGCGCTGAAGAAAGAACAGCTGGGCGCCGAGGGCTACGCCCAGATGATTGCCAACACGACGAAGCTGAACACGCCGGGGCCCGACCTGGCCGCGCTGAATGGTGTGCACGCGCTGACCGACGTGACCGGTTTCGGCCTCGCCGGCCACGCCCTGGAACTGGCGCGCGGTGCGCGTTGCGATGTCCGCATCGACTGGCCCGCGGTGCCGCTGCTGCCGGGCGTGCGGGAACTGGCTGCAGGCGGTTTCATCACCGGGGCTTCCGGCCGCAACTGGGCCGGCTACGGCGCCGACGTCACCCTGCCCGCCGACTTCGCGGCCGAAGACCGCGCCCTGCTGACCGACCCGCAGACCAGCGGCGGGCTCCTGGTGTCCTGCCAGCCGTCGGCGGTGGACGAGGTGCTGGCCATCTTCCGGCGCCATGGCTTTGAGCGCGCCGCGGTGGTCGGCAGCGTCGCGGCGACGAGCACCGCACCGCGCCTGCACGTGGGCTGAGATCCGCCTTCGAAGGGGGATCCTTGACCCGCTTCCCGGCTCAGGCTTGAACGGCCGGCTGCAAGGCCGTCACGTCCCCCCTGCCGCCGCGCCGCTTCCAGCCAGCACCTTGACACGGTGTCCTCGAAGCCGGCGGCAGCCCGGTGCTTCAGTCATGGCGGTGCGCGTGGTGCTCGTCCGGCACGTGCGCATGCGAATGCTGCAAGGCTTCATGCCGGTGAAGGTGGCTGTGCGACCCGGCCGGCATCGGCGCATGGACATGGGTGTGATGGCCGTCGTCGTGCGTGTGCGCGTGTTCATGCTCCATGGGCTCGTGCTGGTGGCTGTGCGCGTGGCGCTCGGCCAGGTGCAGCACGATGCCGGCCACCATCAGGGCAGCGCCGGCCCACATCCAGGCGCTGCCGCCGCGTTCGCCCATCACGAAGGCCAAGGCGGCCCCGACGAAAGGCGCGAACGCGAACACCGAGCCTGTGCGAGCCGCACCGAATGAACGCTGGGCCAGCAGGTACAAGCGAAGACTCAGGCCGTAGCCGCTAGCGCCGACCGCCAGCAGGCCAAGGGCCGGCCCAGGCGCCGGCATCGGTTCACCGAAGGCGAAGGCAAGCAGCGTGGTCGCGGATGCGCCCAAGGCGCCCTTGCACATCACGACCTGGCCTGGGTCGCGTTCGGCGACCGCCCTGGACAGGGTGTTGTCCACAGCCCATGCGGCGGTGGCCAGCATCACGGCCAGCAAGCCCAGCACGGGTGTCGTGCCGGATTCGGCGCGGTCAAGCACCAGCGCCATGCCACCGAGCGTCAGCAGCAACAAGGCCAGCCCGACGCGGCGACCAAGCGTTTCCCGGTACCACAGCCGCGCCAGCACGGCCGTGAAGACGGCTTCGAGCGTGAGCATGAGCGAGGCCCCTGCCGCGCTGGTGTGCTGCAGCCCCCAGGCGAGCGCCACCGGGCCGATGACCGCGCCGAACAGCGCCATCAGCGACAGCCGCCTGGCATCGCCCGCCCGAACGCGAGCCTCGACGCCAACCGGGCGACGCAGCAGTGCGCCTGCCCAGGCCGCCCCGGCGTAAAGCAAGGCTGCCGTCGAGAAGCTGCCAAGGCCCGTGCCAAAACGCTGGACCAGCGGCGTGCTGGCGCCGAACAGCAGGGCAGCCAAGAGGGCGACCAGGCCGCCGCGCAAGGCGGGCAGCCGATGTGACGGCGAAGAGCACATGGATTGAGATTGTTGACGATGGGGCCCTCAACCTGCTTGTGCGGGTGGCGCTGGCGTTCATCTCCCCCCGTCTGACGGTGAGCCCGGGCCTGCTGGTCAAGGGCCATGCGGATCTCGCCACCGATTGTCCTGCCGACCACAACAAGTTCTTCGTGCTCGACCGCGACCATGACACCAGCTGCGAGACCGGCCACAAGAACAAGGACCACAGCCGCAACACCTGATGTGGCTGCCACAGGCACACGGAAGCCAAGGTCCGACAGGAGCACATCGAGGAAGGCATCCAAGACTGCCAGAGCATGTGGAATGCCATTGGGACCCGCATGAGGAACCGGACAAGCACGGGGGACGAGCGCGGGGCGGAAGAGTGAGGGACTGGGACCCGGTGCGCTCGTCGCGCCGGTGTCAGCCCGCCGAGCTTTCCCCCGGCGGATCGCCGGCGTTTCACGTCAGAAGGAAGGACCGCAGAGCGTCGTTGAACGCTGGCGCGTGAGACACGTTCAAGCCGTGCGGTGCGCCATTCACCTTGATCAGCCTGCTCTGGCGCACGGCATGGTGGGTCCGCAGGCCCGACCCTTCGATGGGCACGATGGCGTCCGCTGCGCCATGGATCACCAGCGTGGGCAGCGTCAGCTTCTTCAGGTCGGCACGGAAGTCGGTGGTCGCGAAAGCGTCCATGCAGGCCAGCGCTGCGTGCTGCGCCGACTGCTCGCACAGGGCCAGCGCCTCGCGACGCTGCGACTCGGACACCTGCAGCACCCCGTTGGCTGAGAAAAAGGCCGTCGTGAACTGGTCGAAGTAGGCGCTGCGATCCCGTTCGAACGCCGCCCTCTTCTCCTGCGCCTTGTCGGGCGTGAGGGGGCCGTCGGGGTTGTCTTCGGATTTCATCAGGCAGGGTGGCACGGCCGCAGCGAACACCACGCTGTGCAAGCGCGATTCACCATGCCTGGCGGCATAGCGCGCCACTTCCCCGCCGCCCATCGAGAAGCCCACCAGCGTCACATCCTGCAGCCCGCACTGGTCGATGACGCGTTGCAGATCGTCGGCCAGCGTGTCGTAGCCGTAACCGGACGATGGCTTGTCCGATCGGCCGAAGCCCCGGCGGTCATAGGCCACCACGCGATAGCCAGCATCACGCAGCGCCGACACCTGAAGTTCCCAGGCCTGGGCCGACAGGGGCCAGCCATGGATCAGCACCACCGCTCGACCCTGGCCACCGCTGTCGTCGATGTGCAGGCGCACGGTGTCGGCGGGCGTTGATTCGGCAGGGACCGGCGCCTCCGGACTTGCCATGCGGCCAGCGGCAGCGCCGCCCAATGCGCCGGCAAACGGCGCGGTGGCCGGCAGTGGGGTGGCGGAAGGGGTCATGTGCTCTCCCAGGGTGGGGTTGATGGCGCAGGCACGAGGCTCGGACCGCAGACGCATCCGCGGCGCAGACCAGGGCCCGCAGTGAAACTCATGGCAGCCATGCCGCCGGGACGCGCAGCACCTGGCGAGGCTTGCCCTCGACGGGCGAAGCTCGCGCACCCTCGGGTGCAAGGACCTGGTACGCGGGACGGCCATGGGCCACTGGTGCGGACATCGGGTCTTCGCCGAGCGAGATCGAACCGAACACCGCCAGGCCCAAGTCCGCCGAGCGCACAACGGTCATGCAATGAGGCAAATCCATGAGCGGCATGGCGATGTCCTTGGCTTCGGGCCGGTCAGGCCGACAAGCCTGTTCCGGAGGCAAGCTCATGCTGGCCGCCAGACGCCGCCCTGTCTGTTCATCACCGAACAGATGCGCAAGGCCCATCACGCCAAGCTGCCAGCTCCCTGGCCTGGCCGCACGAAGGGGCTCATGTCAGCGGTCGGCAAAGCTTGCCAACTGTCGCCGCCAGGGGTCTCGATCACCCACTGGGTCGCCGAGGCGCAACCCTCACTCGTCGCGCCACGCGCCGCCCTGTGGCGGCGAGGCTGATGCAGGCAGCACAGTGACGATGTCCCGGCCAAGCTGACCCAGGAGCGTCTGCAATGTGCGTGTCCCCAACCCGGGATCCTTTGCCCATTGGGTGACCGACAGAGAACCTGCCTGGCTCAAAGCACCCAGCACTTGCGACTTTGGCTCAACGTGGAGTTTCTCGAGGTGCAGGTTTGCCGAGACACGCAACAGCATGGCGCACTTCTTCGGCTGTGCTTCGATGCTGAGGAGCACGTCTGCCACGGCAATGGCTGGGGCAGAGAGTCGCGATCCCATGCTGGCCAGCGCTTCCATGGCGCGCGGATCGTCTGCAAAGGTCGGCTCGATTTCAATCGCCAGCGTTCTTCCACGTCGCTCGAGGTCCCATGTCATGGCCTCTGCCAGCGCCTTGAGCGCAGACGTCCGGGTTTCGGATGATCCGAGCCACTGCTCCTGGCTCACGACCTGGTCCCAGCTCTGCGCGCATTCCTTCGGGAGATCCCATTCCGTCGTCTGATGCCTGGCGAGAACATGGGGCAGGTCGAGCAAGGGGGCGCCGAAGGTCAAGAGCGCGGTGACCGAGAGCCACAGGACCTCTTCACCCAGGCCAGGACCGTAGCCCGACCGTATCGGTGCCTGCATGTGGACGGCAACAGGGCCTGGCCGCAAGACAAGCGGTGCCCCCCTGGCCTCGGAGGGTGGGCCGGGCGCAGGATGCTTGGGCGGGCCGAGATCCTGAACGGCGCAAGCTTCGACCAGCAGAGTCAGCGCCAGCGTCTGGAGCACTCGAACGACAGGAACAGAACGACGCACAAGCCCCTCCGGTTTCGTCACCTCAGGCAGCTCAGTCTGCGGACCGGGTGGCTTTGAACGCTTGCGCTCGCGCAAGCCATGGCAGCCGCCCACAAACCCCTCCCAGGTGATTGGCCGGTTCGATGTGCTGCAGGCCCATGGCGCCTGGAAGCTGCCCGTGGGCAGCGGCAGGTCCTGGCCGGGAGTCCAGTCGCAGGCCAGGAGACAGAAAACCCCAATCGAATCAACGAACTGGGGCTTCCAGAGCAATCTTCTGGAACGCTCAGAGGCGTCCCAAGACCGCCGTCACATGTGGTCGATCATCACCCGCCCAAAACCGGAGCAGGACACCTGGGTGGCGCCTTCCATCAGCCGGGCGAAGTCGTAGGTGACCTTCTTGCTGGCGATGGCGCGTTCCATGCTGACCAGGATGAGGTCCGCGGCGGCCGTCCAGCCCATGTGACGCAGCATCATTTCGGCCGACAGGATTTCGGAGCCCGGGTTCACATAGTCCTTGCCGGCGTACTTGGGTGCGGTGCCGTGGGTGGCTTCGAAGCAGGCCACGCTGTCCGACAGGTTGGCGCCCGGGGCGATGCCGATGCCGCCCACCTGCGCGGCCAAGGCGTCGGAGATGTAGTCGCCGTTCAGGTTCAGCGTGGCGATGACGGAGTATTCAGCCGGGCGCAGCAGGATCTGCTGCAGGAAGGCATCGGCGATGCTGTCCTTGATGGTGATGTCGCGCCCGGTCTTCGGGTTCTTGAACTTGCACCACGGGCCGCCGTCGATGGCTTGCGCACCAAACTCCTTCTGGGCCAGGCCATAGGCCCAGTCCCGGAAGCCCCCTTCGGTGAACTTCATGATGTTGCCCTTGTGCACGATGGTGACGTTGGGCTTGTCGTTGTCGATGGCGTACTGGATGGCCTTGCGCACCAGGCGCTCGGTGCCCTCGCGGCTGACCGGCTTGATGCCGATGCCCGACGTTTCAGGGAAGCGGATCTTCTTCACCCCCATCTCGTCCATCAGGAACTTGATCAGCTTCTTGGCCTTGTCGCTCTGCGCTTCGTATTCGATGCCGGCGTAGATGTCTTCCGAGTTCTCACGGAAGATGACCATGTTGGTCTTCTCCGGGTTCTTCAGCGGGCTGGGCACGCCCTTGAAGTACTGCACCGGACGCAGGCACACGTACAGGTCCAGTTCCTGGCGCAGCGCCACGTTCAGGCTGCGGATGCCGCCGCCCACCGGGGTGGTGAGCGGGCCCTTGATGGACACCACGTACTCGCGCAGGATCTGCAGCGTCTCTTCCGGCAGCCACACATCGGGGCCGTAGACCTGGGTGCTCTTTTCGCCGGCGTAGATCTCCATCCAGTGGATCTGCTTGGCCCCGCCGTAGGCCTTGGCCACCGCCGCGTCCACCACCTTGATCATCACCGGCGTGATGTCCAGCCCGGTGCCGTCGCCCTCGATGTAGGGAATGATGGGGTGGTCGGGCACGTTCAACGAAAAGTCGGCGTTGACGGTGATCTTCTGCCCGCCTTCGGGCACCTGAACGTGTTGGTACATGGCTTGGCTCCGCAGGGCTCAACAGGGAACGGGAAACGCCTGAAAAAGGCGCGCGAATTCTAGGGCTGGGCGGCTCAGGTGGTGCACCACTCGGCCACGCGCATCCACAGGCCATGGCCCAGTGTCCAGCCCGAAGCGGCCACCAACATGGCGCCGGCGGCGCGGGTGGCCCACACCGACAGGCGGGCCGAGGCCGCAGCCGCAGCGCCGCCGCCCCCGGCGCGCCCGCCCACCAGGCGCCACCACAGCGCCGGCCCCAGCACCAGGCCGGCCGAAGTGGCCGCCGCAAACACCGCCATCACCGCCGCACCCGTGGCCGGGGTGTTGGCCAGGGCGGCCACCACCAGCGCCGACTGCAACAGCCCGCAGGGCCAGGCGGGCCACAGCGCGCCGGCGGTGCCCGCGCGCAGCAGGGGCTTCCATGGGGTGTTGATCGTCTGTTCGCCGCTGGCGCTGCCACGGCTGCCGCTGCGGCCGATGTTTTCCATCCAGGCCGGCTGGCGGCCGTGCAGCAGCAGCCACAGGCCCAGCGCCAGCGCCGCGGCGTGCACCAGGGTCCACAGGGGTTTCAGGGCCGGGCTCAACTGGCCCAGCGTGGCCAGCAGGCCCACGCTGCCGGCGGCCAGCGCACCCACCGCGGCGTAGGACAGCAGGCGCATGCCGTGGAAGCTGGCCGCCGCGCCAGGCTGTCGGCCTAGCGCAGCGCAGGCCACGCCGCACATGGCCAGGCAGTGCGGCGTGCCGGCCAGGCCCATCAACAATGCACTGGCCAGCAGCGCGGTCTGCATCCCGGAGGCTGGGTCAGATGATGCGCGAGAAGCGTTCGCGCACGCGGTCGGCGCGCAGGTGGCGGTCGAAGGTCATGGCCACGGCACGCACGAAGTACCAACCCGTGGGCGTGACCTGGATGGAGTCGTTGCTCATGGTGACCAGGTCCATGTCGGCCAGGCCCTGCATTTCCTGCAGTTCGTTCTTGAAGTAGTCGCCAAAGCGGATCAGGTGCGCCAGTTCGATGGACTCGAACTCTACGCGCCCCTGGCACATCAGGCTCATGATGACCGCACGGCGCACGAGGTCGTCGCGCGTCAGCGCCAGGCCGCGCACCGTGGGGAAATTGCCCTGGCGCACGGCGTCGTAGTAGTCCTCCAGCGTCTTGGCGTTCTGGCTATAAGTGGCGCCCATGCGGCCGATGGACGACACGCCCAGGGCGATCAGGTCGCAATCGGGCTGTGTGCTGTAGCCCTGGAAGTTGCGGTGCAGCCGGCCCTGGCGCTTGGCGGCGGCCAGCGCGTCACCCGGCAACGCGAAGTGGTCCATGCCGATGTAGGTGTAGCCGAAGTCCAGGAAGCCCTGGATGGCCCCGCCCAGCATGGCCACGCGGTGCTGCGGCGGCGGCAACTGCTCGGCGTGGATGCGCCGCTGCGGCTTGAAGCGGTGCGGCAGGTGGGCGTAGGAGTACAGCGCGATGCGGTCGGGCTTCAGCTCGCCGATGCGCGCGATGGTGCGGGCGAAGGACTCCGGGGTCTGCTTGGGCAGGCCGTAGATCAGGTCGGCGTTGATGGATTCGTAGCCGATCTCGCGCGCCGCAACCATCAGGTCGCGCACCGACTCGAAGGGCTGGATGCGGTGCACCGCCGCTTGCACATCGGGGTCGAAGTCCTGCACCCCGAAGCTGATGCGGTTGAAGCCCAGCGAGGCCAGGAACTGCAGCCGCATCGGCGTGGCGGTGCGGGGGTCCACCTCGATGGAGATTTCGGCCCCGGGTGCCAGCTTGAACGACCGCCGCAGCGACGCAAAGATGCGCGACAGCTCCGCGTCGGACAGGAAGGTGGGCGTTCCGCCGCCGAAGTGCAGTTGCGAGACGCCCTGCCCGGTGCCGAGTTCGGCCACGTGCATGTCGATCTCGGCTTCCAGGGCGTCCAGGTATTCGGTGGCGCGCTCGTGGTGCTTGGTGATGACCTTGTTGCAGGCGCAGTAATAGCAGACCGACTCGCAGAAGGGGATGTGCAGGTAGATGGACAACGGCGTCTTGCCGCCCACCGTGGCCCCTTCCGCGCGCTGGCGCAAGGCCTGCCGGTACTCGTTGGGGCCGAAAGCCTCGACGAAACGATCGGCCGTGGGATACGAGGTGTAACGGGGGCCGGGAACGTCCAGCCGCTGCAACATGGCCTCGGTGAGCACGGGGGGTTGGGTGTCGGATCGGGTGTCCATGGCGTGCCACTGTGCCCAAGCGACACGAAATGCAACTTGACATGGCTCAAGTACAGCCCCCATGCTGGCCCCGCAGAATCCCGGGGTCGTTCAGAATTGACTTCGAACAGGCCCTACCGTGGCCGCTGACTGAATGCCACGCACCCGGACGGGGTCGAACACACCCTGATAATCCCGACATGAACACCCCCCGCGAACGTACCGACGCCTTCAAAGTTGCCTGCTCCAACTGCAACCTGCGGGAGCTGTGCCTGCCGGTGGGGCTGAACCGCGAGAACCTGGAGCGCCTGGACACCCTGGTGGCCACCCGCCGTACCGTGGGGCGCGGCGAATCGCTGTTCCGCGCGGGCGATGAATTCCAGTCGCTCTATGCCGTGCGCACCGGCTTCTTCAAGACCTGCGTGTCCAGCGAAGACGGCCGCGACCAAGTCACCGGCTTCCAGATGGCGGGCGAACTGCTGGGCCTGGACGGCATCAGCAACGACCGCCATTCCTGCGACGCCGTGGCGCTGGAAGACAGCCAGGTCTGCGTCATCCCCTACAACCAGTTGGAAGACCTGTCGCGCGACTTCACCGAGTTGCAGCACCAGTTCCACAAGATCATGAGCCGCGAGATCGTGCGCGACCATGGCGTGATGCTGCTACTGGGCAGCATGCGCGCGGAAGAGCGCCTGGCCGCCTTCCTGCTGAACCTGACCCAGCGCCTGCAGGCGCGCGGCTTCTCGGCCAGCGCGCTGATCCTGCGCATGACGCGCGAGGAGATCGGCAGCTACCTGGGCCTGAAGCTGGAAACCGTGAGCCGCACCTTCAGCAAGTTCCAGGACGACGGCATCCTGGAAGTGAAGCAGCGGCAGATCCGCATCGTTGACCAGGCGAAACTCGCCTCACTGGTGAACGGCGCGAACTGTTGAACTCAGTGGCGGAAGGCCCCTGACGCGCCTTCGCGGTTGATGTGCTCGGGCTCGCCCTCCAGCAGGCGGGTCAGCAGGCCTGAGGCGGCCACCGCCCCCCAGAACACCAGGAAGGCCAGGGTGTAGACCGCCTGCGCCGACAGGCCCAGCGGCGCGCCGTCCAGGCCGTGCAGCGATAGAGGGTCCACCAGCGCAAACACCAGCACTTCCAGCACGCCGGCCATCAGGAACGACGGCCACAGGATGGCGGCCAGGTGGCGTGCGGTGCGGGATGCGGGCATGGGTTCGGGACTCCGTTGCTGTGCGGCTGCGCGCTCTGGCGCTCAAGGCTTGGGCGTGGCGGCGTGGTTGCGCGCGATCAGGGCGGGTTGCTGGGCCGTCGGCGTGGCGCTCGCGCCCTTGATCACCACCGGGTCCATGACGATCTCGTCGGCGGTGCGCACCGCGATCACGGCGGTGGCCAGCGCCGCCACCACCACCACGGCCGGCCCACCCACCACCAGCCAGACCATGCCATAGCGCCACCAGGGCTTGGTGTCGGTGCGCAGGGGCGCGTTGCGGGTCGGTGTTGTGGACATGCTGAACTCCAGGTGGGTGCGCTTCAGCGCGGCACCACGAAAGTGGATTTTTCTTCAATGCTGGCGGCGTCGCCAGCATCGGCGTTGGTGGCCAGGCGGTCAATGCGGAAAGTGATGGGGTGTGCCCCGGCGCCGGCCTGTTGCGCGGCTTCGGGCGTCACCTGCACGCCCACCGTCACCCAATGGGCTTCGGCGGGCGCCAACTTCACATCCACCGGCTCGCCAAGAGCGATGCCCGGCAGGCCCTTGACCTGCACGCGGAAGCGGTGGCTGGCCTCGGTGGCGTTCATGATCTGCAGGCGGTACAGGTTCTCGATGCGGCCTTCGTCGACGATGCGCGCCAGCGACGCGCGGTCGCGCACCACGTCCACCTTGAAGGTGGTGCGCAGGCCCAGGCTCACCAGCAGGCCCGACACGATGAGCACCAGCACCGCGGTGTAGACCATCACACGCGGCCGGAAGATGCGCGCCAGCTTCTGGCGCCAGTTCAGGTGCTGGGCCAGGCCGTTCTGGGTGTCGTAGCGGATCAGCCCGCGCGGGTAGTTCATCTTGTCCATCACGCCGTCGCACACGTCGATGCAGGCGGCGCAGCCTATGCATTCGTACTGCAGGCCCTTGCGGATGTCGATGCCGGTGGGGCACACCTGCACGCACAGGGTGCAGTCGATGCACTCACCCAGGCCCAGCTTCTTGGGGTCGGCCTTGCGGCCACGGCTGCCTCGGGGTTCGCCCCTCTCGGCGTCGTAGCTGATGATGAGCGTGTCCTTGTCGAACATCGCACTCTGGAAGCGCGCGTAGGGGCACATGTACTTGCACACCTGCTCGCGCATGAAGCCGGCGTTGCCATAGGTGGCGAAGCCGTAGAACAGCACCCAGAACCATTCCCAGGGCCCGAAACCCAGCACCAGGGCCTCGGCCCACAAGGTCTTGATGGGCGTGAAATAGCCCACCAGGGTGAAGCCGGTCCACAGGCCGAAGGCGATCCAGACCACCTGCTTGGCGGTCTTGCGCCAGAGCTTGTTGCCGGTCCACGGGCCGTCGTCGAGCTTCATGCGCGCCTGGCGGTCGCCCTCGATGTGGCGCTCGATCCACATGAAGATTTCGGTGTACACCGTCTGCGGGCAGGCATAGCCGCACCACAAGCGCCCGGCCACGGCGGTGAACAGGAACAGCGCGTAGGCGCTGACGATCAACAGGCCGGTGAGGTAGATGAAGTCCTGCGGGTACAGGACCAGCCCCCCAATGTAGAAGCGCCGCGCGCCCAGGTCGAACAGCACCGCCTGGCGGCCATTCCACTGCAGCCAGGGCAGGCCGTAGAACAGCAGCTGCGTGGCCCACACCAGGGCCCAGCGCCAGCCGGCGAACCAGCCGCTGACCGCGCGGGCGTAGATCTTCTTCTGCTTCTGGTACAGCGAGACGACGGCCACCACCGCGTCGTCCGATGCCGGCTCCGGCGGGGAGCCTGCCGGCACGGCACCGGCGGTGGCGGGTTCACTCATCGAGCGCTTTCGTCGTCCTCATCGTTGGTCATCATACCCATAAGGGTATATCCGACTTCACTTCGCGGCCACTGCCGTGCCGTGCGAACGGCTCAGCACCCAGGCCGCCAGCACCTGGATCTGCTCGGGCGACAGGCGCTGCTCGAACGCCGGCATGACGTTGGTCTTGCCATTGTTCACCATCGCCGCGATGGCGTCTTCACCGAAGCCATGCAACCAGGTCTTGTCGGTCAGGTTGGGCGCACCCATCGCCGGGTTGCCCTTGCCGTCCGGCCCGTGGCAGGCGGCACAGGCCCCGAACTTGGCCTTGCCCAGTTCGGCCGCAATGTTGTTGTGCGCGCTGCCCGACAGGCTGAGCACGTAGTTGGCCACGTTCTTCACGTCTTCGGGCGTGCCCACCGCCGCCACCATCGGGGGCATCATGCCCTGGCGGCCCTTGGTGATGGTCTCCACGACCTTGTCAGCGCCCCACAGCCAGTCGTTGTCGGCCAGGTTCGGGAAGCCCTTGCTGCCGCGGGCGTCCGAGCCATGGCAGCCGGCGCAGTTGTTGACGAACAGGCGCTCGCCAATGCCCATGGCCTGGCTGTCCTTGGCCAGGTCGGCCGCGCTCATGGTCTTGAAGCGCTCATACACCGGCGCCATGGTCTGGTGGGCCTTGTCCTGCTCGGCCTGCCACTGGCCGACGCTGCTCCACTTGAAGCTGCCCTGGTAGGTGCCCAGCCCGGGGTAGAGGAAGAGATAGGCGACGGCAAAGCCGACGGTGGCGATGAACAGCCACATCCACCAGCGCGGCAGCGGGTTGTTCAACTCCTGCAGGTCCTCGTCCCAGACGTGGCCTGTGGTGTTGTCGTTGGCCATCACCTTGCGCTTGCTGGCAATGGCCAGCAGCACCAGGCAGAAGACCAGGCTCAGCACGGTCAGGGCGGCGACGTACATCGCCCAGCCGCTGTTCACAAAATCGCTCATTCTCGGGCTCCAGTCGATGCTTGCGGCGCGGTTTCCTCTTTTTCTTCCATGAAGGGCAGTTGCTCGGCGACGCCATACTCGTCGCGCCGGCGACGGCTCCAGGTGAAGCGCAGGATGCCCAGGAAGACGGCGAACGAGAACACCATCACCGCACTGCGGATGTCATTGAGGTCCATGGTCTTGGTCCTTTGCTCGGTGCGGGCTCACTTGCGCGCGGTGCCCAGCACCTGGAGGTAGGCCACCACGGCGTCCATTTCGGTCTTGCCCTTCACCTCGTCGGCGGCTTTGGCCATTTCGTCGTCGGTGTAGGGCACGCCCACGGTGCGCAGCGCCTTCATCTTCGGGGCCATGTCGGCCGGGTTGACCGCGGCCTTTTCCAGCCAGGGGTAAGCCGGCATGTTGGACTCGGGCACCAGGTCGCGCGGGTTGTTCAGGTGCACGCGGTGCCAGTTGTCGCTGTACTTGCCGCCCACGCGGTGCAGGTCCGGGCCGGTGCGCTTGCTGCCCCACTGGAAGGGGTGGTCATAGACGAACTCGCCGGCCACCGAGTAGGGGCCGTAGCGCAGGGTCTCGGCGCGGAAGGGGCGCACCATCTGCGAGTGGCAGTTGTAGCAGCCCTCGCGGATGTACACGTCGCGTCCGGCCAGTTGCAGCGCGGTGTAGGGCTTCACGCCTTCGATCGCCTTGGTCGTGCTGTGCTGGAAGAACAGCGGCACGATTTCCACCAGCCCGCCCACCGCGGCGGTGAGCAGGATGAGGACGATCATCAGGAAGTTGCTGGTCTCGATCTTCTCGTGACCGCTGGGTGCATGGTTGGCCATGTCGTTCTCCTTGTTCTGTGCTCAGGCGTGCGCCGGGACCATGGGAATGGCCACCGGGGCGGCCTTGCCGTTGCGCACCGTCATCAGCACGTTCCAGCCCATGATGAGCATGCCGCTCAGGTACAGCAGGCCACCCAGCAGGCGGATGACGTAGAACGGGAAGGTGGCCTTCACGCTCTCCACGAAGCTGTACACCAGGGTGCCGTCGGGGTTGGTGGCGCGCCACATCAGGCCCTGCATCACGCCGGCGATCCACATCGCGGCGATGTAGAGCACGATGCCGATGGTGGCGATCCAGAAGTGCAGTTCGATGGCACGCACGCTGTACATCTGCTTGCGGCCGAACACGCGCGGGATCAGGTGGTACAGCGCGCCCATGGAGATCAGGCCCACCCAGCCCAGCGCACCGCTGTGCACGTGGCCGACGGTCCAGTCGGTGTAGTGGGACAGCGCGTTCACCGTCTTGATGGACATCATCGGGCCCTCGAAGGTGGACATGCCGTAGAACGACAGGCTCACGATCAGGAACTTCAGGATCGGGTCGTCACGCAGCTTGTTCCAGGCACCCGACAGGGTCATGATGCCGTTGATCATGCCGCCCCAGCTGGGCGCCAGCAGCACCAGCGAGAACACCATGCCGATGCTTTGCGCCCAGTCGGGCAGCGCGGTGTAGTGCAGGTGGTGGGGGCCCGCCCACATGTAGGTGAACACCAGGGCCCAGAAGTGCACGATGGACAGGCGGTAGCTGTACACCGGGCGCTCGGCCTGCTTGGGGATGTAGTAATACATCATGCCCAGGAAGCCGGCGGTGAGGAAGAAGCCCACCGCGTTGTGGCCGTACCACCACTGCACCATGGCGTCCTGCACGCCGGCGTAGGCGCTGTAGCTCTTGGTCAGGCTGACCGGAATGGCCGCGCTGTTGACGATGTGCAGCAGCGCCACCGCGATGATGAAGGCGCCGAAGAACCAGTTGGCGACATAGATGTGGCGGATCTTGCGCGTGCCCACCGTGCCGAAGAACACGATGGCGTAGCTGACCCACACCACCGCGATCAAGAGGTCAATCGGCCATTCGAGCTCGGCGTATTCCTTGCCGGTCGTGATGCCCAGCGGCAGTGTGATGACCGCCAGCACGATGACCAGGTTCCAGCCCAGGAAGGTGAACATGGCCAGGCCGGGTGCGAACAGGCGGGTCTGGCAGGTGCGCTGCACCACGTGGTAGCTGGTGGCGAACAGCACACTGCCGCCGAAAGCGAAGATCACCGCATTGGTGTGCAGCGGCCTCAAGCGGCCGTAGCTCAGCCAGGGGATGCCGAAGTTCAGTTCGGGCCAGGTCAGCTGGGCGGCAATGATCACGCCGACCAACATGCCCACGATGCCGTAGACCACGGCAACCAGAGCGAACGCCCGGACCACGGTGTCGCTGTACACCGGATTGCCCGGTGCGGGATGGCTTGCCATCGAACGCCTCCTTCCTAGTTTCAAGAACGGCCAGATTGAGAATGATTGAATTCTTCGGGAATTCCCGGGTTTGGGACTTGATGGGCATCAACCGGGGTGACATCGGGTTGCAAGATGCGTTCGCCTTCGCGCTCGATTTCCTCGAACTGGCCCTTGTGCAAGGCCCAGCCGAAGATGCCCAGGATCACGAGCACCAGCACGGTGGACATCGGGATCAGCAGCCACAGGATTTCCATGCCGGCCGCCCCGTCAAGGCGCCAGCCGCGCCAGGCGCAGCGAGTTGCCGATGACCAACAGCGAACTGCCCGCCATGCCCAGGCCCGCGGCCCAGGGCGGCAGCCAGCCCATCAGGGCCAGCGGGATGCAGGCCAGGTTGTAGACCGCGGCCCAGGCCAGGTTCTGCTTGACCACACGCAGGGCGCGCTGCGCATGGCGGCGCGCCAGGGCGATGTCGGACAGGCGGTTGGAGACGATCACCGCGTCGGCGTGCGCCCGCGACACCAGCGCGCCCTGCCCCATCGCCAGGCTGACGTCGGCCGCGGCCAGCACGGGCGCATCGTTGATGCCGTCGCCCACCATCGCCACGCGGTGGCCCTGGGCCTGCAAGGCGCGCACCGCCTCCAGCTTGCTTTGCGGGGTGGCCTGGCCAAGGGCATGGTCCACGCCCAGGGCCTGGCCGATCTGCTGCGCACGGTGCTCGCGGTCGCCCGACAGCAGGCTGACCGTCACAGCATCGGCGCGCAACGCGGCCACCGCCGCAGCGGCGTCGGGGCGCAGCACTTCGTCGAAGTCCAGCCGTGCCAGGGGCTGGCCGTCACAGCCCAGCCAGACGGCGCTGCGGTCGGGGTCATCGGCACCGTCAGCCACCGTCGCGGCGGCAAAGCCGTGTGACCCCAGGCGCCAGGCGCGGCCCTGGGCGTCGCGCGCCTGCAGTCCCGCACCGGCTTGTTCGTCGATGTCGGTCCAGGCCATGCCCTCGGGGGCAAGGCCCTCGCCCAGCGCCGCCACGGCGCGCGCCATCGGGTGCAGCGACCACGCGGCCAAGGACGCCGCCACGGCCCGCAGTTGGTTGTCGCCCAACGCTGCCGTGGCCCCGTCCGCATCCAGCCGCACCAGCCCCACCGGCCTGAGCTGGTCTTCGGTGAGCGTGCCGGTCTTGTCGAACACCACCTGCGTCAGCGTGGCCAGCGTGGCCAGCGCATCCAGGCGCTGCAGCAGCACGCCGCGCCGCGCCAGCGCACCGGCAGCCGCCAGCAGGGCCGAGGGCGCGGCCAGCGACAAGGCGCAGGGGCAGGTGACGATCAGCACCGACACGAACACCCACACCGCGCGCGAGGGGTCCACCACGCTCCACACCGCCGCCGCGCCGCAGGCCAGCAGCAGCACCGCCCACAGGAAGGGCGCGGCAAAGCGGTCGGCCACGCGGGCCCAGGCTGGGCGCTGCGCCAGCGCACCCTGCATCAGCGCTTCGATGCGTGAAAGTCGCGTTTCTCCGCCGACCTGCAGCACCTTCATCAGCACCGGCGCGCCCTGGTTGATGCTGCCGGCCACCACCGCGGCGCCGCAGGGCCGCGGCACCGGGCGGCTTTCGCCGGTGAGCAGGGATTCATCGGCCTGGGTGTCGCCCTCCACCAGCACGCCATCGGCCGGGAAAGCCTGGCCCACCGGCACCCGCACGCGGTCGCCCACCAGCAGGCGGCGCACGCTGACCGTTTCCACCGAACCGTCGTCGCGCAGGCGCTGGGCGCTGTCGGGCATGGCGGTCAGCGTGGCTTCCAGCGACTGGGCCGCACGGTGGCGCATGCGCATTTCCAGCCAGCGCCCGCCAAGCAGGAAGCTGACGAACATGGTCAGCGAATCGAAATAGACCTCGTGGCCAAAGATGCCGTTGGGGTCGAAGGTGGCGCCGCTGCTGGCCACGAAGGTGACCACGATGCCGATGGCCACCGGCACGTCCATGCCGATGCGGCGCTGGCGCAGTGCGCGCCAGGCGCCCTTGAAGAACACATCGGCCGAAAACGCCAGCACGGGAATGGACAGCACCCAGCCACCCCAGTTCAAGAGTTGGCGCATGTCGGGCGCCAGCTCGCTGCCCGATGTGACATAGCTGGGCGTGGCCATCATCATCACCTGCATGGCGCAGAAACTGGCCACGAACAGGCGCCAGAGCGCGGCGCGTGCTTCCTGGCGGCGCAGCTCGCGGGCGGCGGCGGCCACGTCCGGGGCGGCGTCATAACCCGCACTTCGGATGTGCGCCACGATGCCCGACAGCCGCGTGGCGGCCGGGTCCCAGCGGATGAGGGCGCGTTCACCGGCGGCGCTGACGCTGACCGACACCACGCCGGCGTCGCGCTGCACCGCCCCTTCGATCAGCCCGGCACAGGCGGCGCAGTGCATGCCGGAGATGCACAGCGACGATTCGGCCAGGCGCCGCCCCTGGCTGTCCACCACCGTGCGGGTGAAGCGTTGCTGCTCCAGCGGGTCGTCCAGCAGGCTCAGCGCGTCGGACGTGCCGGCGGGCAGGGGCGCGGTGGCCATGGGGGGGCTGGCAAGGGTGGTCATGGAAGGGGACGGGCGGGCTCGGGCGACGACAGCCGCAGCGCCCGGCTCCACACCCGGCGCTCGCCCATCCGACACCCGATAATCTAGTGCTATCCCGGAGTTAACGCATGATCTATGTCAAGCCTGACCGGCGACTGACCCCCCTGCTCTGTGCGGCCCTGTGCGCCGCCACGATGTCCCTGGCCACCTCAGGGGCAGCCGCCCAGGGCGTGCCGCAGAACCTGCCGACGGTGAAGCTCAGCGCCGGCATGCACCAGATCCAGGCCATGGTTGCCGCCACGCCGTCGCAGCGGCAGACCGGGCTCATGTACCGCAAGGACATGGCGCAACACGAAGGCATGCTCTTCATCTTCGAGCAGCCCACCCAGCAGTGCTTCTGGATGCGCAACACGCTGCTGCCGCTGTCCATCGCCTTCATCGCCGACGATGGCACGGTGGTGAACACCGACGAGATGAAACCCCAAACCGACGAATCGCACTGCTCGGCCAAACCGGTGCGCTTCGTGCTGGAGATGAACCAGGGCTGGTTCGACAAGAAGGGCGTCAAGCCCGGCGCCAAGATCGCTGGCGCGCCCTTCAACACCAGGTAGCCAGGTCAAGAGCCAAGCAGCCGCCGTGGATCCGGCGCCGCCGGTCCACCAGCGGCGCCCCCTCGGGGGGAGGCGACCGCAGGTCGCTTCGGGGGGGTGGTGATCAGCCGAAATTCGCTTCGGCAAAGCCCCAGTTCACCAGCTTGTCCAGGAAGGTCTCGACGAACTTCGGACGCAGGTTGCGGTAGTCGATGTAGTAGGCGTGTTCCCACACGTCCACGGTCAGCAGCGCCTTGTCGGCGGTGGTCAGCGGGGTGCCGGCGGCGCCGGTGTTGACGATGTCCACCGTGCCGTCGGGCTTTTTCACCAGCCAGGTCCAGCCCGAGCCGAAGTTGCCCACGGCCGACTTGACGAAGGCTTCCTTGAAGGCAGCGTAGCTGCCCCACTTGGCGTTGATGGCCGCGGCCAGCGGGCCCGAGGGCTCACCGCCACCGGCGGGCTTCATGCAGTTCCAGAAGAAGGTGTGGTTCCAGATCTGGGCGGCGTTGTTGTAGACGCCACCGGAGGCCTTCTTGATGATGTCTTCCAGCGCCAGGCTCTCGAACTCGGTGCCCTTCTGCAGGTTGTTCAGGTTCACCACGTAAGCGTTGTGGTGCTTGCCATGGTGGAACTCCAGCGTTTCCTTGCTGTAGTGGGGGGCCAGGGCGTCAATGGCGTACGGCAGCGGGGGCAGGGTGTGTTCCATGCAGGGTCCTTGGAAGCGTTGCAGGGCGGCAAAGTGCGCCCGGGGTGGCGGAAAACAGAAGCGACTCATTGTAGGAGTGCCCCTGCTGCCTGACGCCGGCGCGGGGTCTTGCCGCCGCGGTGCGGACATCAACCCGCCACCGGCTTGATCTGCACGTCCTGCACCTGCACCCGCGCCTGCCCATCGGCCCACACCGTGTTCACCTGCTGGCCCGGCTGCAGGGCCGATGCCCGGGTGATGGGCTGGCCGGCCGTGTCGGTCACCCAGGCGTAGCCACGCGTCAGCACCTGGGCGGGGTCCAGCGCGCGCAGCCGGTCGCCGAGGCGGTCCAGGTGCTGGGTGCGCTGGCGCAGCAGGGCGGCGCTGGACAGTGGCAGGCGCTGCGCCAGGCCTTGAAGGTGCTGGCGCTGCCCGCGCAGCCGTTGCTGCAGGCCCTGGGTGCTGCGCTGCTGCAGCAGCGCCAGGTGCTGCTGCTGCGCGGCCAGGCGCGCCGAAGGCCGGCCACAGCGCAGCGCCAGGCGGTCCAGGCGCTGGGCCTGGCGGTCCAGGCGGCGCTGCACCGCCAGCCCCAGGGCGCGGGCGCGCTGGCGCAGCGCGGCCAGCAGTTCATCGCGCGCCGGCGCGGCCAGTTCCGCCGCGGCGGTGGGCGTGGGCGCCCGCAGGTCGGCGGCCAGGTCGGCCAGCGTCACGTCGGTCTCGTGGCCCACCCCGCACACCACCGGGATGGGACTGGCCGCCACCGCACGCACCACCCGCTCATCATTGAAGGCCCACAGGTCTTCCAGCGCGCCACCGCCGCGCACCAGCAGCAGGGTGTCCACCTCGGCGCGCTGGTTGGCGATGACGATGGCCCGCACCAGCTGGTCGGGCGCGTCGGGGCCCTGCACCGGGCTGGGGTACACCACCACGCGAACCTGGGGCGCGCGGCGCGCCAGCGCGGTCAGCACGTCGTGCAGCGCCGCGGCCTGCAAGGAGGTGACAAGGCCCAGCACCCGCGGGTGCGAGGGGATGGGCCGCTTGCGGCCGGCGTCAAACAACCCGGCCGCCGCCAGGCGCGCCTTCTGGCGCAGGAACAGCTCGTACAGCGTGCCGGCGCCCAGGCGCTGCAGCCCTTCCACCACGCACTGCAGTTCGCCGCGCGATTCGTACACCGTGATGCGGCCGCGCAGCTCCACCTGCTGCCCGTCCTGGGGCGTGAAGTCCAGCAGGCCCGCCACACGGCGGAACATCGCACAGCGCAGCAGCGCCGGCGCACCGTCGGCGTCCTTCAGGCTGAAGTAGCAGTGGCCGCTGGACGCGCGGGTGAAGCCCGAGATCTCGCCGCGCACGGCCACCGCGCCCAGCCGCGCCTGCAGCGCGTCGGCCACCGCCAGCAGCAGCGCGGCCACGCTCCAGGCGCGCGGTGCGCCGCCTGCCGGCACGCTTTCAGAAACCGGCATCACAACCCCGAACCTGCGCAGCGCCAGCATTGGCGCGGCTTGGGAACTCCACAGCCGCGCCAATGCTGGCTCAGCGACCGCATGTGCCTGTCATCGATTTGTCGCATTCGTGCAAGTGGCTGATTCGATTGGAATTTTTACTGCTGAATTTTTGGGCAGGATAAGGCGGGCCCTGGAAATTCGCGCTCTTCGGCCGGGCTGACCCGGGTTGCCCACAGCGTTGTCCACAGCGGCGGTGGATTGTTGGGGCCGTGCAGGCGCGGGCGGCGCTCACGGGCCGAAACGGTGCGCCCTTGGGGCCATAATCGCGCGTCGCCGCAACCCCACCGCGGCCCATGAGCGTGCATCCCACCTGTGATTTCGATCATACAAGCGGCCGGTTGGCCCATCTGGCCCCTGATCCTGTGTTCCGTGATCGCCCTGGCCCTGGTGATCGAACGCTTCATCAGCCTGCGCGGCACGCTGGTGGCCCCGGCCACGCTGCTGGACGAGGTGCTCACGGTCACCCGCACCCACCTGCCGGCGCCTGAAGTGGTGGCCAAGCTGGCCGACAACTCGGCCTTGGGCTCGGTCCTGGCCGCGGGCCTGCGCGCCGTGATTGGCGAGCCACGCATCACCGAAACCGCGCTGCGCCAGGCCTTCGAATCGTCCGGCCGCGCCGCGGTTCACAAGCTGGAGCGCTACCTCAACACCCTGGGCACCATCGCTGCCGCGGCACCGCTGCTGGGCCTGTTCGGCACCGTGGTGGGCATGATCGAGATCTTCGGCTCGCAGGCCCCCACTGGCGCCGGCAACCCGGCGCAGCTGGCGCACGGCATCTCGGTGGCGCTGTACAACACCGCCTTCGGCCTGGTGATCGCCATCCCCGCGCTGATGTTCTACCGCTACTTCCGCGGCCGCGTGGACGAGGTGGCCATCACCATGGAGCAGGCCGCCGAGCGCATGGTGCCGCACCTGATGCGTTTTTCGGTGAAGACCGCTCCGCCCCACCACGGCTGAAGCGCGCCGCCATGAACTTCCGACACCGTCGCGTTGAGGACCCGGAGATCAACCTGATCCCCTTCATCGACGTGCTGCTGGTGGTGCTGATCTTCCTGATGCTGTCCACCACCTACAGCAAATACTCCGAACTGCAGATCACCCTGCCCACGGCCGACGCCGAGAAGCTGAAGGAACGCCCCGCCGAGGTGATGGTGACGGTGGGCGCGGAAGGCCAGTACGCGGTGAACCGCAAGGCCGTGGAAGGCCGCAGCGTGGAGCAACTGGCTGCCGAACTGGTGGCCGCCGCGGCGGGTCGCAACGACGCGGTGGTCATCATCTCGGCCGACGCGATGGCGGCGCACCAGACCGTCATCAACGTGCTGGACGCCGCGCGCCGTGCCGGCCTGCCGCGCCTGACCTTCGCCACCCAACTGCCCACCAACGGCGCGCGTTGAGGCGCTCCGCGCCCCCGCGTGCCGCCGCCACCCACTTTCGAGCACAGGCTGACGACCAGCTGGGCCCGGCCGCGGCCGGACGTGCTGGCGCAAACGCTGCGGCCCCTGTCCTGGCTGTACAGCGGCCTGGAAGCCCTGCACCGCGCCAGCTACGCCCTGGGCCTGCGCCACGCGCAGCGCCTGCCGGTGCCGGTGCTGGTGGTGGGCAACCTGGTGGCCGGCGGCGCCGGCAAGACCCCGGTGGTGATGCACCTGGTGCAGGCCCTGCGCCAGCGCGGCTGGCGCCCCGGCGTGGTGGCGCGCGGCCATGGCGCGCAGGCCGCGGGCGGCCCCGACGCAACGCTGGTGCACCGCGACACGCCGGCTGCCATGGTGGGCGATGAACCCCTGCTGGTGCACCTGCGCTGCGGCGTGCCGGTGGCGGTGGCACGTGAACGCGTGAAGGCCGCACTGGCGCTGCTGATCCGGCACCCGGAGCTGAACCTCGTCATTGCCGACGACGGCCTGCAGCACCACGCGCTGGCGCGCGACGCCCAGGTCATTGTGTTCGATGCCCGCGGCGTGGGCAACGGCCTGCGCCTGCCGGCCGGCCCGCTGCGCGAGGCCTTCGCCGCGACGCCGCCGCCGCGCAGCGTGGTGCTGTACAGCGCGGGGGCGCCCAGCACGGCCTGGCCCGGCTTCGTGGCGCAGCGCCGCCTGGCCGGTGCGGTGGCCCTGGCCGACTGGTGGCAGGGCGCACCCGCACGGCCCGAGGGCCTGGCGGCCTTGCGCGGTCGCCCGCTGCTGGCCGCGGCCGGCCTGGCGCGGCCTCAGGGCTTCTTCGACATGCTCGCGGCGCAGGGCTTGTCCCCCACCACGCTGCCGCTGCCGGACCACCATCCGTTCAGCACCCTGCCCTGGCCCGCCGACACGCCCGACGTCGTCGTGACCGAGAAGGACGCGGTGAAACTGGCGCCCGATCGATGCGGTTCCACGCGGGTGTGGGTGGCGACGCTAGACTGCGAACCCGAACCCGCTTTTGACGCGGCGGTGTCGGCCCTGCTGCCGCCACCAAAGCCTGAAGACCCATGAGCCTGGACCACCGCCTGATCGACCTGCTCGTCTGCCCGCTGTGCAAGGGGCCGCTCACCATGGCGCGTGACGCGAACCAGCAGCCCAGCGAACTGCAGTGCCCCGCCGACCGCCTGGGCTTTCCCATCCGCGATGGCATCCCGGTGATGCTGGAACAGCAGGCCCGCGCGCTGGAAGAACCCGCGCCCGCCACGCCGCCCCTGTCGCGATGAGCGCTGGCTTCGTGGTGCTGGTGCCGGCCCGGCTGGCGTCCACGCGCCTGCCCGACAAGCCGCTGGCCGACATTGCCGGCCTGCCCATGGTGGTGCGGGTGGCACAGCAGGCGGCGACATCGCGTGCCACGCGCGTGGTGGTGGCCGCCGACCACCCGCGCATCGTGGCCGCCTGCCAGCAGCACGGCGTGCAGGCGGTGCTGACGCGCGACGACCATGCCAGCGGCAGCGACCGCCTGGCCGAAGCCTGTGAACACCTGGGACTGGACGGCGACCAGGTGGTGGTGAACGTGCAAGGCGATGAACCGCTGATCGCCCCGGCCATGATCGAGGCCTGCGCCGACCTGCTCGGCGCACGCCCCGACTGCGTGATGAGCACCGTGGCCCACGCCATCGACGACCCGGCCGAGTTCCGCAACCCCAACGTGGTGAAGGTGGTGCTGGACGCGCGCCACACCGCGCTGTACTTCAGCCGCGCGCCCATCCCCTGGTGGCGCGACGGCCCGGCCGACGCACGGGCCCTGCCTGCCGAACCCCCGGTGCTGCGCCACGTGGGGCTGTACGGTTACCGCGCCGGCTTCCTGCGCCGCTTTCCCACCCTGGCCAGCGCCCCGCTGGAACGCACCGAGGCGCTGGAACAGTTGCGCGTGCTTTGGCATGGCGAGCGCATTGCGGTGCACGTCAGCGCCGAGCGGCCCGGCCCCGGCGTGGACACACCCGACGACCTGGCCCGGGTGCGCGCCCTGATGGCCGCCTTGATGGCCGCCAAAGCCTGAGACCACCCGACACCGCGTCAGCTTGGCGCAGGGCGCAAAGGGATAATCCCCGCTTCACGCCGCGCGCGGCCCGGCGGTCCAATGACCTGGGACGAGACAAGCATTCGAGGAGATGACATGCGATTGATTCTTTTGGGCGCCCCCGGCGCCGGCAAGGGCACCCAGGCCAACTTCATCTGCCAGAAGTACGGCATCCCGCAAATTTCCACCGGGGACATGCTGCGCGCCGCGGTCAAGGCCGGTACGCCGCTGGGCGTGGCGGCCAAGAAGGTGATGGACTCGGGTGGCCTGGTCAGCGACGACATCATCATCGGCCTGGTGAAGGAGCGCATTGCCCAGCCCGACTGCGCCAAGGGCTTCCTGTTCGACGGCTTCCCGCGCACCATCCCGCAGGCCGAAGCCATGAAGCTGGCCGGCGTGAAGCTGGACCTGGTGCTGGAAATCGACGTGCCTGATTCGGCCATCGTCGAACGCATGAGCGGGCGGCGCACCCACCCAGCATCCGGGCGCAGCTACCACATCAAGTTCAACCCGCCCAAGGTGGACGGCAAGGACGACGTCACCGGTGAGCCGCTGATCCAGCGCGACGACGACAAGGAAGAAACCGTGCGCAAGCGCCTGGACGTCTACCAAAGCCAGACCCGGCCGCTGGTGGAGTACTACAGCAAGTGGTCTGCCACCGGCGACAGCGCCGCGCCGCGCTGCGCCAAGATCGCCGGCATCGGCACGGTGGAAGAAATCACCGCCCGCGCGCTGGCCGCGCTGCAGGGCTGAACACCCAACCCAAGGAACCCCGCACCATGGACATCGCAGGCAAGGTCTTCATCGTCACCGGCGGCGCCAGCGGCCTGGGCGAAGGCACGGCGCGCATGCTGGCGCGCGAAGGTGCCAAGGTGGTGGTGGCCGACCTGCAGGTTGACAAGGGCCAGGCCCTGGCGACCGAACTTGGCGGCGCCTTCGTGAAGTGCGACGTCAGCCAGGAAGCCGACGGCCGCGCCGTGGTGGCCCAGGCCACCGCCATGGGCAAGCTGATGGGCCTGGTGAACTGCGCCGGCATCGCCCCCGCGGCCAAGACCGTGGGCAAGGACGGCGCGCACGCGCTGGACCTGTACACCAAGGTCATCATGGTGAACCTGGTGGGCAGCTTCAACATGATCCGCCTGGCCGCCGAAGCCATGGGCAAGAACGCCCCGGAAGCCACCGGCGAGCGCGGCGTGCTGATTTCCACCGCCAGCGTGGCCGCCTACGACGGCCAGATCGGCCAGGCGGCCTACTCGGCCAGCAAGGGCGGCGTGGTCGGCATGACATTGCCCATCGCGCGCGACCTGGCGCGCAACGGCATCCGCAACATGACCATCGCCCCGGGCATCTTCGGCACGCCGATGCTGTTTTCCATGCCCAAGGAAGTGCAGGACGCGCTGGCCGCGGGCGTGCCCTTCCCCAGCCGCCTGGGCACGCCCGAGGACTACGCCAAGCTGGTGAAGGCCATCGTCGAGAATGACATGCTCAACGGCGAGGTGATCCGGCTGGACGGGGCGATCCGGCTGGCCCCGAAGTAGGCGCCAGGCCTCGCAGCCGCTGCTGGCGGCCGGGTCGAAACGAACAAAGCCCGCCGGGGTTGCCCGGCGGGCTTTGTTTTTGTCCTTGCTGCCTGGCGCCGGGGTCGCCCAGAGGCAACCCCGGTCGCGACCGTCAGAACGAGTGCTTCAGGCCAATGCGGAAGAAGCGACCGATCGCGCCCGAGTAGTCCAGCGGGTTGTAGCCGATGGCGCCGTAGGTCTCGAAGTCAGGCGGCGGCACGCGGTTGAACACGTTGGCGATGGAGCCAAAGACCTCGGTGTTCTTGCCCAGCTTGTAGGCAGCGGAAACATCGACCGTGGTGAACGAAGCCAGGCGGCAGCCCGAAGGGAAGGGGTCGCCGTTGGCCAGGGTTTGCATGCAATCGGTGTCCGACTTCTCGAACACGTACTTCATGCCGCCGCGGAAGTTCACGTTGGTGCCCAGGCGCCAGGCGCCGGTGTCCCAGGTCGCGGCCACGGTGATCTTGTCCTTGGGCGAGCCGATGCAGTTCGTGATGTCGCAGTTGCCGTGCGTACCGGCATAGTCGTGCACCACGCCCGAGGCCGTGACCACGCGCTGGGTCATCAGGTGGGTCCAGTTCAAGGTGCCGGTCACCTTGCCCATGCCGTTGCCCAGGTCCCAGCGGTGCTTCATTTCCAGGTCCAGGCCACGGGTGAGGCTGCGGTCGGAGTTCTGGAACACCACAAAGGCGTTGAGGATGGCACCCGGGTCACCCGCCGCGATGCCGGTGGCAGGGTCGCGCACATAGCGGCCGGCGTCGATGGCCGACTGGGCGTCTTCGGTCACCGGCAGGCCCTTGCGCTTGATCTGCCAGAGGTCGGCGGTGAGGCTGGTCTTGGGCGTGACATCCCAGACCATGCCCAGCGTGAAGCTTTCGGACTTTTCAGGCTTGAGGTCCGGGTTGCCGCGCTGCACGAAGGTGACCGCCAGGTTGCGGCAGGTCGAAGCCACCGTGGCAGGCGCCACGCCGGCGGCCGTCAGCGCCGCGCAGCGGGCGTTGTCGTCCACGCTGGGACCACCGAAGGCGGCGATGGAACTCAGGCTGTTCTCGGTGGAGGACGGGGCACGGAAGCCACGCGAGAAGGTGCCGCGCAGGGCCAAGTCGCCCGTCGGACGCCACTTCAGCCCCAGCTTCGGGGTGATCGAGTTGCCAGCGTCGGAGTAGCGGTCAAAGCGCAGCGCCGCATTCAGTTCCAGTTGCTTGGTCACCGGCAGCAGCACTTCGCCAAAGGCGGCGAAGATGTCGCGGCGGCCCTCGTAGGCGGTGAGCGACAGGCCGATGTAGTCGCCCAGGCCGTCATAGAAGGGCAGCTTGTTGGTCTCATGGCGCACCTCGGCGCCCATGGCCAAGCCGATCGGGCCACCTTCCAGGCGACCCAGTTCGCGCGACAGCTTCAGGTCGGCGGCCACTTGCCGCGAATCGCCGGTGCGCTGCTTCTCGGCCAGCAGCGCGTTGTACACCGCCTGCGGGTTCAAGCGGGCGTTCTCGCCAATGCGCCAGAAGGTGCCGGCAGGCAGCGCGGCGTAGGCGGGGCTGAAGGCCACGGCCGTGGCCACGTTGCCCGCGGTCGGGTTCAGCAGCGCATTCTTCACGCGCCAGTTGATCAGCTTGGTGGAAATGTCCTGCTGCTCGGACTCGGACCAGACCAGGCCGGAGTCGTAGTCCCACGCGCCCATGGTGCCGCGCACGCCGGTGGCCACGCGCCAGGAGTGGCTGGAGGACTTGGTGGCCGATGGTCCGATGTCGAACAGCGGCTGGTAGCGCAGACGCGCCGCGCCAACACCGAAGTACGGGTTGTCGGGGTGGTCGATGCCCAGCGCCGTGGCCGCCTGCGACAGCACCGTGCCGCCGGGGGTGTTGACGCCACCGGCCGGGTTCGGGGGAAGGGCATCCACCGTGGACTTCGACCGGTAGTAGCCCAGTTCAAGGAAGCCCTCGGTGTCGGCGTTGATCTGCTTGGTGATGCGCGCGAACAGGCTGCCGGTCTGGTGTTCCGGCTGGATCTGGTTGACCGCCTGGCGGGTGTCCATCAGGCAGGCATTGCCGATGTTGGCCGCATTGTTCTGCGGCAGGTTGGCGTTGGCCAGGCAGTAGGCCTGTGCAGCTGCGGCCGCCGCGGCGCCTTGGGCCGAGAAACCGACGCCCGCCGCATTGCCGCGGCTGTAGTAGTTGTTGGTGGCCGGGTTGCGCACGTTGCCGATGAAGGAACCGTCGGCCACGTTGTTCACCGGGGTGCCGTCGGGATTCACCGGAATCGTGCCGTTGCCGCCGGCGCGGCCAATGTTGTTCGTCGGACCGTCATTGGGATTGAAGCCCCACTGCGGCTGACCGATCGCCGACACGCCCACCGACCCACGACCGACGCGGTCTCGGTAGTAGATGGCGTTCTTCTTGCCGATCTCGGCGTTCAGCAGCACGTTGAAACCATCCTTGGCCAGGTCGCCAAAGCCGTGGGTCAGCGCGACGCGAGGTTCGCCGCCATCGTTGTCGCCCGAGCGGCCGTAGGTGGCCTTCAAGGTGGTGCCGGAGAAGCCCTTCTTCAGGATGATGTTCACCACGCCGGCCACGGCGTCAGAACCGTAGATGGAGGAGGCGCCATCCTTCAGCACCTCCACGCGGTCCACCGCTTCCAGCGGAATCTGGTTCAGGTCGACGTAGGAGCGCTGGGCATCGTCGGCCAGCACCGCCGAGGCCATGCGCCGGCCGTTCACCAGCACCAGGGTGGCATTGGCACCCAGGCCCCGCAGCGAGATGCCGGCCGAGGTGGCGCCGGAGAAACCGCGCCCGTAGGTGAAAGGCACCGACCCCTGGCCGTCAGCGGTCAAGGTCTGCAGGTACTCGGCGACGTTGCCCTTGCCGCTTTGCTCGATTTCCTGCTTGGAAATGATCTGCACCGGCGAGGCCGTTTCGGCCTGGGCGCGGCGGATGTTCGAGCCGGTGATCTCCACCCGCTGGCCGTCCTGGGCCAGGGCCGGCACGGCCACCAGCGCGCTGAGGGCCAGCAGGGCGGCCGAACTGATCGGGGTTCGCTTGAGCATTGAGGGTCCTTTCAGATTCAGAGAGAAGAAACTTTCGGATGCACGCCAGCCCGAGACTTGACAACCGTTCCTGGCTGAAAGCAACCGATCTGTAAACACATTGTGACTGGCGCATGAATTCCGGTCCGGCAAGAGAAACCCTTGACGCCCGCCTGGGGGTGCCTTTTTGTTGTGACGTACCAACGGTAAGCGTCCACTTCGGTGTAACCGACGCCGGGCCGACAAAGGCGATCAGGCCGGGAAGCACGAGGCACCCGCCGGTCGGCGCCGGCGGGCCCGGGTTTCCCCGTCAGAAGAACTTGTATTCCATCGTCAGCTTCAGGCTGCGGCGCTTGGCGTCGTCGGCGGTGTCCGGGATGGGGGTGCCGAACTGGCCGCGCATGTCCAGCGACGGGAACTGGTTGAACAGGTTCTTCACGTACACGCCCAGCGTCAGGTTCTTGACGCCGGAGTAGCGGAAGAAGTAGTCCACCTCGGTGAGCGAACCCACCCGGCAGGTCCCCTCCAGCCCGCGGTCGGCACACCATTGGTCGGTACCGGTGGGGTCGAAGAAGTCCCCACGCAAGGACGTGCTGGGCGTGTGGCTGATCTTCACGCCGTTGAGGAAGGAGCCGCTGGTCAGCGCGGCGGTCAGCGTGGACGTGAAGCGTGGGTAGGTGTAGCGACCAGCCAGGTTGTCGCCGAAGCCGTTGATGGTGCCGCTGAACTCCTTGAACTTGATGAGGTAGGTGCCCTGGTAGCTCAGGTCCATCACCCCGAAAGGCAACTTCTGCTTGAAGGTGGCGCCCAGGTCGATGCCGCTGGTGCGCGTCTTGAACAGGTTCTCGAAGGACCGCGTGATGGAATCCAGCGGCCCCGCCGTCACACCGTATTGGGCCTGCTCGGCGGGGGTGAAGCTCTGGTCGGTGGCGGTCAAGGCACGCCGGGTGATGCTGGCCCCCGGCGGCAAGCCGGCGTCTTCGGCGTTCAGCAGTTCCGCCTCGGTCTTGATGTCGATCTCATTGCGGCGGCGGATGTTCCAGTAGTCCACCGAGAGCGTCAGGTCCTGCACGGGCTCGAACACGAAGCCCAGCGAGAAGCTGCGCGAGATTTCCGGCTTCAGCTTGGGGTTGTTGCCGGCGATGGCCGCCACACCGGCGGCGCATTCGTTCTGCTCGACCGTGTCGGCACGCGCCAGCAGCACGGCCTTGGTCGGGTCGGCGTCGGGCAGTGGGTCCGCCTGGTTGCGCAGGTCGCTGGCCAGGTTCAGGGCCTGCAGGCAACGCTTGGGGTCTTCGGTGCTGTTGCTGAAGGCGAACTTCACCGACGGCGCCGTCTCGGCCAGGTTGGCGGCGCGGAAGCCGCCTTCCACGGTGCCGCGCAGCATGAAGCTCTTGTCCACGCGATAACGCAGGCCCAGCTTGGGCGAAATGTGCGGGCTGAGGTTGGGGAACTTGTCCAGGCGCGCTGCCAACTGGGCCTCCAGCGCCTTGGTGACCGGCAGGTTCAGTTCTGCGAACAGGGCGCTGAAGTTGCGGCTGCCGTCGGTCCGTGACAGGCCGAAGCCGACGATGTCGCCCGCAGCCAGGTTGGCCGAGGGGGTGATGGTGAACTTCTCGTGCCGCAGGTCAACGCCTGCGGCCAGGCCAATGGGCCCGCCCGCCATCTGGCCGATGTCGCCGGTGATCTTGAAGTCCAGCGCCGTCTGGGTGGTCTTGGCGGCATTGCCGAACTTCGGGAACAGGCGGTCCACCACCGCCGCGGAATTGACTTCGCCGATGCGGTAGCCGCCCGGCTTGTTGAAGAAGTCATTGGGCAGCGGGTCCAGGTTGTAGTCGCCGATCAAGGCGATGAAGCCGCTGTTGCTGAACTGGCCGCGCTGAGCGTCGTCCACCTTCGAGCCCAGGAAACCCAGCCCGGCCTCCCAGTCGAAGCTGTTCCAGGTGCCGCGCAGACCGGTCTGCAGGCGGTAGCTGTTCGAGGTGGCGGTGTTTTCGGCCGGCGCGTCGACGAAACGATAGCGAAGCTCCACATCGTCGATGCCGGTGCTGTTCAGCGGGTGGGTGGCGGGCAGGCCGCGCGGGAAGAAGGTCTGGCCTGCATTGGTCTGCGGGTTGCCCCAGGTGGTGGGCCCGATGGCCACGCCATAGGGCTGGAAGGGGCTCAGGTACTTGGTCTTGGTGCGCGAGAACAGCAGTTCCGCGAAGGCTTCCATGTCCTTGCCCAGCAGCACGCGGCCGGACAGCAGCAGGTTGATGCGCTTGGCCTCGGGCACGGCCTCGAAGCGCGAAAAACGGTCATAGCGGCACAGCCCGCCAATCACCAGTTCCGGCGCGCAGCCCGGCAGTGCGCCGCCCGGAATCGTGTTGCCCGGGTAGCTGAAGGTGGAAGCCTGCGTCGCAAAGGTGGTGGGAATGGCCCCCGGCACGAAGCGCAAGGGGTTCACGTCCGACAGCACGTCCCGCCACATCACGTTGTCGCGGTTGAAGATTTCCAGATTGGCGATGACGTTGTAGCGGTCGCGCTGAAGATCGCCGAAACCGCCGGTGATGCTGGCGGTGGACTGGCGGTACCTGTCGCTGACCAGGGACTGTTCATGCGACGCCGACATCTGCAGGCCTTGGTAGTCCTTGCGGGTGATGATGTTCACCACGCCGGCCACGGCGTCCGAGCCGTAGATGGCCGATGCGCCGTTCTTCAGGATTTCCACCCGGTCCACCGCGTCCAGCGGCAAGGCGTCCAGGTTGGTGAAGACCTCGTTGAAGTCGGCCAGCGCATACGGAGACACGCGCCGCGAGTTCAGCAGGATCAGGGTCGAGGTCTTGCCCAGGCTGCGCAGGTTGGCGCTGGAAGCGCCGGACGCGAAGGAGTTGCTGCCGTTGATGTCGGACAGCGTGGAACCCGCGCTGGTGAGTTGGTCCAGCAGTTCCTTCACCGACGCCGCGCCCGAACGCCTGACTTCCTCGCGTGAAATCACCTGCACCGGTGAAGAGGTTTCCAGATCGATGCGCTTGATGTTGCTGCCGGTCACTTCGACCCGCTGCATCCCGGCATCGGCCGTCTGGGCGGCCAATGGTGCAGCCGCCAGGACGGCCGACCCGCCCAGGACGGCCATCAAGGCCTTGCAGACCCTTGTTCTCTGAAACATGCTGGTTCTCCTTGGTGTGCAGGACACAAAAGCTGACTCACGCCCCCTCCGGGCGCCGACACGGGTTTGTGAACCGCGTGTGGCTCCCGCCTCCAGAACGTGTAAATTCATTTTGAAGGAAGCATGTTCCGAGCCCATCCCATGGATTCCCGCGTGTTGGAATTGCGCCGCGGGTGGACCCGGCGTCCGATCCAGCCGGCCGACCTATCATTGGCTTGCCGCCGGCACCCGTGGCGCCAGGGCGGCTAACCTTCGCCAACGCCACATCCAAGCGAACCCACCATGCACCGCACCTTGTCCCTGCGGCTGGCCCTGCGCTGAGCCGTGTCCGACCGCCTCGCCGTCCTCCCCCAATACCTGCTGCCCAAGGGCCCACTCACCCGGCTGGCGGGCCGCGTGGCGTCGGCGCAGGCGGGCGGGCTCACCACCGCGCTGATCCGCTGGTTCATTGCCCGCTATGGCGTGAACATGGCCGAGGCGCTGGACCCCGACCCCAGTGCCTACCCCAGCTTCAATGACTTCTTCACCCGCGCGCTGCGCCCGGGTGCGCGCCCGCAGTCCGACGCGCCTTTTCTGTGCCCGGTGGACGGCGCCATCAGCCAGTTCGGTCCGGTGGCCAACGGCCAGGTCTTCCAGGCCAAGGGCCACCACTACAGCGCCACCGCCCTGCTGGGCGGCGACGCCGGCGACGCCGCGGGCTTTGCCGACGGCCTGTTCGCCACGCTGTACCTCAGCCCGCGCGACTACCACCGCATCCACATGCCCTGCGCCGGCAGGCTGCGCAAGATGATCCACGTGCCGGGCGACCTGTTCTCGGTCAATCCCACCACCGCGCGCGGCGTGCCGGGCCTGTTCGCGCGCAATGAGCGCGTGGTGTGCCTGTTCGACGGCGCCTTCGGCCCCTTTGCGCTGGTGCTGGTGGGCGCCACCATCGTGGGCAGCATGGCCACCGCCTGGCACGGCGTGGTCAACCCGCCGCGCCCCGGCACGGTGCGGCAATGGCGCTACGACGATGCGCCCTTGCACCTGCAGCGGGGTGACGAGATGGGACGCTTCCTGCTGGGGTCCACGGTGGTGATGCTGTTCCCGCGCGGGGCCTTTGAGTTCAACCCGCAGTGGGCGCCGGGCGGGTCCATCCGCATGGGTGAAGCCATGTCGCGCCATGACCGCTGAAACGACCCCGCCGGACGGCAACAAGCAGGAGGCGGCAGCGCCGGTGTCGGCCTTCGCGATCCAGCTGCGCACCCTGAGCTTCGGCCAACCGCTGCAGTGGCTGGCCGCGGGCTGGGCGGACTTCCGCCGCTGCCCCGGCATTGGCCTGTTCTACGGCGGCTGCTTCATGGCCATGGGCTGGCTCTTGGTCACCGCCTTCCAGCACGCGCCGGCCTATGTGCTGGCGCTGTCGGCGGGTTTCCTGCTGGTGGGGCCCTTCCTGTGCCTGGGCATGTACCACGCAAGCCGGCGGCTGGAGCGCGGCGAAAAACCCGACCTCGGTGAATCGCTGCTGGCCTGGACCGGCAGCCTGTCCACCCTGGGCGTGTTCGGCCTGGTGCTGCTGGTGCTGGAGATGCTGTGGGCGCGCTCGTCGCTGGTGATCTTCGCACTCAGCTTCGACGGCATGCCCGACTTCAAGGGCTCGCTGATGGCCCTGGTGGACCCGCAGAACGTGGAGTTCATCGTCGCCTACATCATCGTGGGCGGCATCTTCGCGGGCATGATCTTCTCGGTCAGCGTGATCTCCATCCCGATGATCCTGGACCTGCCCACCGACCCCATCACCACCGGCCTGACCAGCCTGCGCCTGGTGCTGACCCAACCCGCGGTGATGCTGTGGTGGGGCTTCATCATCACCGTGCTGGTGGTGCTGGCCATGCTGCCCTGGTTCGCCGGGCTGCTGGTGGTGGGCCCGGTACTCGGCCACGCGTCGTGGCACGCCTACCGGGCCGCGGTGGTGCAGCAACTCAAGGAATGAGGATGCTGCAGCCGGTGGTGCGGCGACCCTCCAGATCCTGGTGAGCCTTCGCCACCTCGGCCAGCGGGTAGCGCTGCTCGATGTGGATCTTCACCGCGCCGCTTTGCACCACCGCGAACAGGTCGTCGGCCATGTCCTGGGTGGCTTCGCGCGTGGCGATGTGGGTGAACAGCGTGGGCCGCGTGACGTACAGCGAGCCCTTGGCCCCCAAGCTGCCGATGGCAAAGGGCGGCACCGGACCCGACGCGTTGCCGTAGCTGGCCAGCAGGCCGAAGGGGCGCAGGCAGTTCAGGCTGCCTTCGAAGGTGTCCTTGCCCACCGAGTCGTACACCACCTTCACCATCGCGCCGCCGGTGATGTCCTTCACCCGCGCCACGAAGTCTTCGGTCTTGTAGTTGATGGCGTGCGCCGCACCGTTGGCCAGCGCCAGGCGGCATTTGTCGTCGCTGCCGGCGGTGGCGATGAGTTGCAGCCCCAGCGCCTTGGCCCACTGGCAGGCGATCAGGCCCACCCCGCCGGCAGCAGCATGGAACAGCACGAAATCGCCGGCGGCCAGGCCGCCCTGGGGCAGCGTGCGTTTCAGGAGGTACTGCGCGGTCAGGCCCTTGAGCATCATGGCCGCGCCGGTCTCGAAGTCGATCGCGTCGGGCAGTTGCACCACGCACTTGGCGGGCATCACCCGCGCCTGGCTGTAGCTGCCGGGCGGGTTGCTGGCGTAGGCGGCCCGGTCGCCGACCTGCAGGTGCGTGACACCCTGGCCCACCGCTTCCACCACGCCGGCGCCTTCCATGCCCAGCGAGAGCGGCAGCGGGTTGTTGTACAGCCCGGTGCGCTGGTACACGTCGATGAAGTTGATGCCGATGGCGTGGTGCCGGATGCGGATCTCGCCCGGGCCCGGTTCGCCCACGGGCAGGTCCACCAGCTTCATGGCCTCGGGGCCGCCGTACTGCTGGATCTGGATGGTTTGTGGCATGTGTTGTGTCTCCTGGGTTTCAAGGTCTCACGCAGCCTAGCGCATGGCGACCTGGCCGCGCCCCGGCGGGGGCTTGGGTGCAGCCGTTAGCATGCCACGCCCCATGACCCTCACCCCCCGCCTGGCGCTGATGTTGGCCGTGCCCCCGCTGATGTGGGCCGGCAACGCCGTGGTCGGCCGCATGGTGGTCAGCCAGGTGGCGCCGCTGAAACTGAACCTGCTGCGTTGGCTGCTGGCGCTGGCCCTGCTGCTGCCGCTGGGCTGGCGTGTGTTTGCCAGTGCCACGCGGCGCGCGCAGATCGTGCAGCGCTGGCCGCACCTGGCCCTGCTGGCCCTGCTGGGCGTGGGCAGCTACAACGCACTGCAGTACCTGGCGCTGACCACGTCCACGGCGCTGAACATCACGCTCATCGCGGCCAGCTCGCCGCTGTGGATGCTGCTGGTGGGCATGGCCGGCTACGGCGTGCGACCCAGGCCGCGCGAACTGGCGGGGGCCGCACTGTCGCTGCTGGGCGTGGCCACGGTGCTGTCGCGTGGCGACGCAACGGCACTGGCGCGGGTGCACTTCGTCACCGGCGACCTGCTCATCTTGGTGGCCGTGGCCTGCTGGGCCGCCTACAGCTGGATGCTGGCGCGCCCGCCGCTTCCCATGCAGGCGCCGCAACGGCCGGACTGGACCTGGGCCGAATTCCTGTGCCTGCAGATCGCGCTGGGCCTGGTGTGGGCCGGCGCGGGCGCCGCGGGCGAAGTGCTGCTGGGCCCGCCGCAGCCGCCCGTCACCTGGACGCCGGGGCTGCTGGCCGGCTGGGCTTTCGTGGCCATCGGGCCTTCCATCGTGGCCTACCGGCTGTGGGGCCTGGGCGTGGCCCAGGCGGGGCCGGCGGTGGCGGCTTTCTTCGCCAACCTCACGCCGCTGTTTGCCGCGCTGGGGTCGGCCGCTTGGCTGGGTGAGTGGCCTCGGCCCTTCCACGCGCTGGTCTTCGCCTTCATCGTGGCCGGCATCGTGGTGTCGGCGCGCAAGTAGCCACGCGGTCCTGCTACCCTTTGGGCCATGAAGCGCCTGGCCCAAGCCCCCAACCTGGCCCTCGCCACGCTGTGGGCCGACATGCTCAGCGGCGCCGGTGTGCCCACCCAGGTGCTGCGCGCCTATGCCAGCGGCATTGCGGGCGAGATCCCGCCCGACCAGTCGCTGCCCGAGCTGTGGGTGAGCGACGATGCGCAGTGGCCCGCCGCCCGCACCCTGTTGCATGAACTGCAGCACCCGCCCGCGCGGCGCTGGGCCTGCCGCGGCTGCAACGAAGTGATCGACGGCCCCTTCGGCCAGTGCTGGCGCTGCGGCGCCGAAGCGCCGGCGCTGCCATGAACCATCCCTTGGCGCGCGACGCCGAACCCGATTGGTCAGACCTGGCGCTGGCGCTGATCAACTCGCGCTACTCGGTGGCGCCCAAGCGCCTGCAGGCACCGGGCCCCAGCGAAGAACAATTGCTTCAATTGGTGCAGGCCGCCGCCAGTGCGCCCGACCACCGCGCCCTGCGGCCCTGGCGCGTGGTGCGCATTGCCGACCACCAGCGCATGGCGCTGGCCGACGTCTTCGAGGTCATCGCTGGCGACCGAACGCCACCACCCACGCCGGACGACATCCAGAAAAGCCGCGCCAAGGCGCTGCGCGCGCCCATGCTGCTGCTGCTGGTGCTGCGCCTGCAACCCGAAGACGACGAGGTGCCGGAGCAGGAGCGCTGCATCAGCGCCGGCGCCGCGATGATGAACCTGCTGCTGGCTGCGCACGCGATGGGTTATGCCGGCATGCTGACCAGCGGCCGATCCATCCGCACCGAACGCTTCGCGCGCGCGTTCGCCTTGGGGCCGGATGAGCGCGCGCTGTGTTTCGTCTCGCTGGGCACACCGGACGATGTGCGAACACGTCCGCGCCCCTCGCCAAACGAACTGCTCAGCGACTGGGCCGGGCCGCCCGCCCGCTAGAAGGTGCCCGGGTAGGCTCCGCCGTCCATCAGCAGGTTCTGTCCGGTGATGTAGCCGGCGTGCACGCTGCACAGGAACGCACAGGCGGCGCCGAACTCGTCCGCCTGCCCCAAGCGCGCCGCCGGGATGCTCGCCTTGCGCTTGTCCAGCACGGCCTCGATGGGCTCACCGGTCTTGGCAGCCACCGCCTGCAGGGTGCCGCGGATGCGGTCGGTGTCGAAGAAGCCCGGCAGCAGGTTGTTGATGGTGACGTTGGCGCGGGCCAGCCGGGGCTGGCGCGCCAGGCCGGCGACGAAGCCGGTGAGCCCGGTGCGGGCGCCGTTGCTCAGGCCCAGCGCGTCGATGGGCGCCTTCACCGCGCCCGAGGTGATGTTCACCACCCGGCCGAAGCCGCGTGCGGCCATTGCGTCCACCGTGGCCTTCATCAGTTCGATGGGGGTCAGCATGTTGGCGTCGATGGCCGCCAGCCATTGTTCGCGACCCCAGTCGCGGAAGTCGCCCGGCGGCGGGCCGCCTGCGTTGTTCACCAGGATGTCCACCTGCGGGCAGGCCGCCAGCGCCGCGGCCCGGCCCGCCGCGGTGGCGATGTCGCCCGCCACCGTGCGCACCTCGATGCCACCGTTCAGGCCGCGCAGTTCGCCCGCGGTGGCTTCCAGCACATCGGCCCCCCGCGCCGTGATGACCAGGTTCACGCCTTCGCGCGCCAGCGCCGCCGCGCAGCCCTTGCCCAGCCCCTTGCTGGCGGCGCACACCAGCGCCCACTTGCCTTGCAGACCCATGTCCATGTTGTCTCTCCTGACAGCTCCAAGCCGATGATCAACGCGATTTCGCCAACAGCCAGATGCCCGCCAGCACCACCGCCGTGCCGGCGGCGATCCAGGGCGTGAAGGGCTCGTCCAGCACCAGCACGCCCAGCGTGATGGTGGCCACCGGCCCCACCATGCCGGTCTGCGCGGTGGCCCCGGCGCCGATGCGTTCGATGGCCATCATCACCATCAGCACCGGCGCGAAGGTGCAGGCGGTGGCGTTCAGCAGCGACAGCCACAGCACGGCGCTGGGCACCTGGGCCGCCGACAGCGGCCTCAGCAGCACGAACTGACCGATGCACAACACACAGGCCACCGAGGTGGCCAGACCGGTGAGCCGCAGCGAACCCAGCCGGCGCACCTCCTCGCCGCTGAACACCAGGTACACCGCATAGCTGACCGCGCTGGCGAACACCAGCGCCGCGCCCAGCGGCACGTTGGCACCGGCCCAGCGCGCTTCGTGGCCGAAGACCAGCAGCACGCCGCTGTAGCTGATGGCCAGCGCCAGCCATTGCCTGACCGCCACCTGGCGCTTGAACAGGACAACGCCCATCAGCAGCACCAGCGTGGGGTTCAGGTACAGGATCAGCCGCTCCAGCGACGCGCTGACGTACTGCAGGCCCAGGAAGTCCAGGAAGCTGGCCAGGTAGTAGCCGCAAAAGCCCAGGCCCAGCACCACCCGCCAATCGCGACCGGTGAGCGGCGCCTTGCCGCGGCCGGCCCACCAGGCCAGCGCCAGGAACATCGGCAGCGCGAACAGCATGCGGTACATGATGACGGTGACCGCGTCCACGCCATGCCGGTAGGCCAGCTTCACGATGATGGCCTTGCCGGAAAACGCGATGGCCCCGGCCAGTGCCAGGCCCAGGCCCACCCAGCGCGGCGAAGGCAGGGCAGGTGACGCGGCGGCCGTGCCGGCAGCCACTAGAAGCCCATTGCCGCGCCGTCGCGCCGGGCGTCGCTGGCGGCCACATAACCTTCACGGCCCGGGACGCCCAGGCGCCAGATGAATTGGCCCGCGCCGAAGTCCTGGTAGCTGTCGTTCAGGGCCTCCACCTGGTGGCCCAGGGCGCGCAGGCCGGCCAGGGTGTCGGCCGGCATGGCCGGCTCCACGTTCAGCGACAGCCCGGCGTTGAAGCGCCAGCGCGGCGCGTCACACGCAGCCTGCGGGTTCTGGCCATGGTCGAGCATGCGCACCAGGGTCTGCACATGGCCCTGCGGCTGCATGTTGGCGCCCATCACGCCATAGCTCATCTGCGGTGCGCCGTCCTTCATCAGGAAGGCCGGGATGATGGTGTGGAAGGGCCGCTTGCCGGGCGCCACCACGTTCGGGCTGGCGGGGTCCAGGCTGAAGCCGTGGCCACGGTTCTGCAGGCTGATGCCCCAGTCGGGCAGCACCACGCCGGAGCCGAAGCCCATGAAGTTGCTCTGGATGAAGCTGACCATCATGCCGCGCTCGTCGGCCGCGGTCAGGTAGATGGTGCCGCCCTTGACCGGGTTGCCGGGCTCAAAGGCTCGGGCACGCTTCGGGTCGATCCGCTTCGCGCGCTGGGCCAGGTAGGCGGGGTCCAGCATCTGCTGGGGCGTCACGGCCATGCTGGCGGGCTCGGCCACGTAGCGGTAGACGTCGGAAAAGGCCAGCTTGATGGCTTCGATCTGCAGGTGGTGCGCGGCCGTGCTGTCCGGCCCCAGGGCCGCCAGGTCGAAGTGCTGCAGCAGGCCCAGCGCGATCAGCGCGGTGATGCCCTGGCCGTTGGGCGGGATCTCGTGCAGTTCATGACCACGGTAGCTTTGGCTGACCGTGTCCACCCACTGCGCACGGTAGTCGGCGAAGTCGGCCTGGGTGTGCGCCCCGCCGTGCGCGGCGCTGCTGGCGGCCAGCGCAGCGGCGATCTCGCCCCGGTAGAAGGCCTCGCCGCGGGTGGCGCCGATGGCGCGCAGCGCCCGGGCGGCGCCGGGCATGTTGAACAGTTCGCCCACCTCGGGCGCGCGGCCCCGCGGCAGGAACACCTCGGCAAAACCGGGCTGCGACACCAGGTCCTTCACCTGCGACGCCAGCCGCCATTTTTCCTGCACCACCACAGGCACCGCGTAGCCGCGCTCGGCGATGTCGATGGCCGGGGCCATCAGGTCGCCGAAGGGCAGGCGGCCGAACTTTTCACTCAGCAGGGCCCAGGCCGACACCGCGCCCGGCACGGTCACGGTGTCCCAGCCACGCACCGGCGTGGCCGTGCTGGCGCTGCCATGGCGCTGCTTGAAGTAGCCCGGCGTCCAGGCCCGGGGCGCGCGGCCGGACGCGTTCAGGCCATGCAGCTTCTGGCCGTCCCACACAATGCAGAAGGCGTCCGAGCCCAGGCCGTTGCTGCAGGGTTCCACGATGGTCATCACCGCGGCGGCGGCCACGGTGGCGTCCACCGCATTGCCGCCCACGGCCAGCATGCGCAGCCCGGCCTGCACGGCCAGGGGGTGCGAGGTGGCCACCATGTTGCGGGCGAACACCGGCTGGCGCGGGCTGGTGTAGCGGCTTTGGTAGTTGAAGCGCTGGTTCATGGGCATGGCAGGTGCGTGGGTGCGGCAATGGTACGGGGCGGCGCCTAGGGCTGGTCCATGGGTTCGGACACATAGCGCCGCACCAGCGGCGGCTCTGGCCCCTGGTGCAGCGCCAGGCGGCGCTGGCGCAGGGCCTGGTCGCCGGCGGTGAAGCGCTCCAGACGGCGCAGGTGCTCCACCCAGGTTTCATCGACGAAATACTCCACATAGCGACCCGGCACCGCGGCGTCGCGGAACAGGCCCCAGGACAGGGCGCCCTGGCGCAGCCGGGCGGCGCGGGTTTCGCGCATCACCTCGGCAAATTCGCCGGCCTGGGCGGGCGCGATGCGGTATTCCACCGTCACCATCACCGGGCCGGCGTCGGGGTCCACCGGCTCGGCAGGCTCGGGCACCACCCCGGCGGGTGGGGCCGGGCGGTGTTCGTCCAGCCCACCGCCGGCCACCGACACATGGCGGGTGAACAGGGTCACCACCACGCCGAAAGCCGCCCCGGCGAGGATGGCCGTGCGCACCGAGTACATGCCCGCGAACTGGCCCCAGAAGGCCGCGCCGCCCGCCGCACCGCCCATCAGCGACATCTGGTAGACCGACATGCCGCGCGCGCGCACCCAGTCCGGCAAGGCCAGTTGCACCGACACGGCGGTGGAGTTGGCCGACGCCAGCACCGCCGCGCCGGCCACCACCATGGCCGGAAACGCCACCCACACATTGGGCGCCAGCGCCACCACCACCGCGCTGGCCGCATGCGCCAGGGTGCCGGCGCGCACGAAAGCGTCGCGGTCGAAGCGCGCGCGCAGCCCCGGCATCAACAGCACCATCAGCACGCCGCCCCCGCCGGCCGCGGCCAGCAACGCGGTGAAGCTGCCCGCGCCCGCGCCCGGCCAGGCCTTGGCCACCAAGGGCAGCAAGGCCATCAGCGACGACATCTGCAGCATCAGTAGCGCAATGCGCAGCAGCCCGGCCTTCACCCGCGGGTTCTGCCGCACATGCTGCAGGCCCACGCGCATGGCGCCCACGAAACGTTCACCCGGCAAGGCCCGTTGCGGCTGCTGCGCGCGCCAGCGCACGATGAGCCAGAAGGCCACCAGCGACAGCACCGCGTTCAGCCCGAACACCAGCTGCGGCCCCGCCGCGGCCAGCAGCCCCCCCGCGATGGCCGGACCCACGATGCGTGGCAGGTTCATGGCCAGGCCGTTCAGGGCCAGTGCGGCAGGCAGCCTTTCACGCGAGACGATGCTGGGCACGATGGCCGAAAACGTGGGCCAGCGCATGGCCATGGTGATGCCGTTCAGGAAGGTCAGCAGCAGCAGCCCGGTGGCCGTGATGTGCCCGGACAGCGACACCGCCACCAGCACCAGCGCGATCAGCGCGGCCCACAACTGCGTGGCGGCGAAGTAACGCCGCCGGTCCACGATGTCGGCCAGCGCGCCGCTGGGCAGGCCCAGCAGGAACATCGGCAGGGTGGACGCGGTCTGCACCAGCGCCACCCACAGCGGCTCGTGCGTCAGGCTGACCATCAACCAGGCCGCGGCCACATCGTGCATCCCCATGCAGATGTTGGCCGCCAGCCAGGCCAGCCACAGCCAACGGAAGACGGGTTCACGCAGGGGCTCGAAGGCGCCCAGCAGGCCCGCGGGGCGGGCAGCGCTGGCGGGGCCGGGTTCGCTCATCGGGGCAGTATCCCCGTGCGGGCACCCGGGCGGAGACGCTGAAGCGACAAGGCCCCGCTGGTGGCGGGGCCCTGGCATGACACGAGCAGGTGCACGTCGGCGGCGACGGATCAGTCGTCCTGGAAGGCTTCTTCGCGCTTGCTCTTGATCGAAGGCAGCGACACCACCACGATCATCGCGAAGGCCGCCAGCAGCAGGCCGGCCGACAGCCCGCGGGTGAAGAAGGTGCTCCAGTCACCGCGGGACAGCAGCAGCGCGCGGCGCAGGTTCTCTTCCATCATGGGCCCGAGGATGAAGCCCAGCAGCAGCGGTGCGGGCTCACAGCCCAGCTTGTAGAAGATGTAGCCCACCACCGCGAAGCCGGCGCCCATGTAGACGTCGAAGGCGTTGTTGTTCAGCGTGTACAGGCCGATGGAGCAGAACACCATGATGGCCGGGAACAGGAAGCGGTAGGGCACGGTGAGCAGCTTGATCCAGATGCCGATCAGCGGCAGGTTCAGGATGATCAGCATGGCATTGCCCACCCACATGCTGGCGATCAGGCCCCAGAACAGCTGCGGGTTGCTGGTCATCACCTGCGGGCCGGGCTGGATGCCCTTGATGGTCATCGCGCCCACCATCAGCGCCATCACCGCGTTGGGCGGAATGCCCAGGGTCAGCATGGGGATGAAACTGGTCTGCGCGCCGGCGTTGTTGGCGGCTTCCGGGCCGGCCACGCCGCGGATGTTGCCCTGGCCGAAGGGCACGTCGCCCGGCTTGCCGCCCACTTTCTTTTCCACCGTGTAGGCGGCAAAGGAGGCCAGCAAGGCGCCACCGCCAGGCAGCACGCCCAGGATGGAGCCCAATGCGGTGCCGCGGATGACCGCCGGCCAGGCGCGCACGAAGTCGTCCCTGGTGGGCCACAGGCCCTTCACGTCCTTGGTGAACACCTCGCGGTGTTCAGCCGGCTTGCCCAGGTTGGAGATGATCTCGCCAAAGCCGAACACACCCATGGCGATGGCCACGAAGCCGATGCCGTCGGTCAGCTCAGGGATGTCGAAGGAAAAGCGCGGCACGCCCGAAATGACGTCGGTGTTGATCTGGCCCAGCAGCAGGCCCAGCAGGATCATCGAGATGGCCTTGATGAGCGAGCCCGAGGCCAGCACCACCGCGCCGATCAGGCCCAGCACCATCAGGCTGAAGTACTCGGCCGGGCCGAACTTGAAGGCCAGCTCGGTCAGCGGGGGCGCGAAGGCCGCGATGATGATGGTGCCCACGCAGCCGGCGAAGAAGCTGCCCAGGCCGGCCGCGGCCAGCGCGGCGCCGGCGCGCCCGCGCCGGGCCATCTGGTAGCCGTCGATGGCGGTGACCACCGAGCTGCTTTCACCCGGCACGTTGATCAGGATGGCGGTGGTGGAGCCACCGTACTGCGCGCCGTAATAGATGCCGGCCAGCATGATGAGCGCGGGCGTGGCGTCCAGCGCGTAGATGCTGGGCAGCAGCATCGCGATGGTGGCCACCGGCCCCAGGCCGGGCAGCACGCCGATCAGGGTGCCCAGCAGCGCACCGCCGAAGGCATAGGCCAGGTTCTGGAAAGTGAAGGCGACGCCGAAGCCCATCGCCAGGTTGTTCAGCAGGTCCATGGCGTGGCTTTCAGCGCGCGAGGAAGGAAGGCCACAGCGGAATGGTCAGCTTCAGGCCCCAGATGAAGATGAACCAGCTGCCCGCGGTCAGGATGACCGCGTTCACCACGGCTTCCTTCAGCTTGAATTCGTCGCTGGCCGTGGCCGAAATCAACACCAGCAGCGGCAACGCGATGAACATGCCCAGGTGCGGCAGGAACCAACCGAAGCTGGCCACCGAGCCGACGATCCAGATCAGCGGCTTCCAGGCCCAGGGGCCGATGGGGTCGCCGTCGTTGGTTTCGATGGTGAGGGCCTTGAACAGGATGAAGGCACCCAGCAGCGCCATCATCACGCCCAGCCCGAAGGGGAAGTAGGCCGGCCCGGGTTTGGCCGAACTGCCGAAGCTGTAGTTCAGTGCGCCCCAGGCGAAACCGCCCCCCACCACCAGGAACATCATGCCGGACCAGAAGTCCTTCTGGCTCTTGATCTTCACTCGCTGTCTCCTCGTGGGCTGGAACAGCCCGCAGTCGCGGCGATTCTAGGCAGGGGCCACCCGGGGCAGCGTGTGGTTTCCACGTAAGGCCCAGCCCCCGGGTTGAAGGGGCCGGGCGGCCGACTGTCCCGCAGGTGTCAGGCGTCGGACCACGCCGGGGTGGCGCGCATGATCTCGTCCATCGTGGTCAGCCCTTCGGCGACTTTCATGGTGCCGGCCAGGCGCAGCGGGCGCATGCCGTCGGCCACCGCCTGGCGGCGCAGCGCACCGGCGTCCAGCGTGGGGTGGATGTGGCCGCGTGCGGCGTCGCTGACCGCCAGCAGTTCATACAGGCCCACACGGCCGCGGTAGCCGGTGTGGCGGCAGTCCAGGCAGCCCACCGGCTTGTAGGCGCGCACGCTGCCGGTCATGCGCCAGGGCTTGGCCAGCTCGGACAGGCTTTCACGCGTGACCTGCTCGTCCGGCGCCTTGCACTTGGGGCACAGGGTGCGCGCCAGCCGCTGCGCCATCACGCCGATGACGGTGGCGCTGATCAGGTAGGGCGGCACGCCCAGGTCGGCCAGGCGGGTGATGGCGGCGGCCGAGTCGTTGGTGTGCAGGGTGGAAAACACCAGGTGGCCGGTGAGCGCGGCCTGGATCGCCATCTCGGCGGTGGCCAGGTCGCGGATTTCGCCCACCATGATGATGTCCGGGTCCTGCCGCATCAGCGCGCGCAGGCCCTCGGCAAAACCCATGTCGATGGCCGCGTGCACCTGGGTCTGGTTGAAGGCCGGTTCGATCATTTCGATCGGGTCTTCCACGGTGCAGACATTCACTTCATCCGTGGCCAGTTTCTTGAGCGTGGAATACAGCGTGGTGGTCTTGCCGCTGCCGGTGGGCCCGGTGACCAGGATGATGCCGTGGCTGCGGGCGATCAACGCGTTCCAGCGCTCGGTGTCGTGGTGGCCGAAGCCCAGCGCCTCCACGCTCTTGACCACGGTGTCGGGGTCAAAAATGCGCATCACCATCTTCTCGCCGAAGGCAGTGGGGATGGTGGACAGCCGCATTTCCACTTCCTGCGGCGGCGACTCGGACGTTTCAGGCCGCAGGGTCTTGATGCGCCCGTCCAGCGGGCGGCGGCGTTCCACCACGTCCATGCGGCCCAGCAGCTTGATGCGCGCGGTCATCGCGCTCATCACGGTCATGGGCACCTGGTAGACGGTGTGCAGCACGCCGTCGATGCGGAAACGGATGGCGCCCATGTCGCGCCGCGGCTCCAGGTGGATGTCGCTGGCGCGTTGGTCGAAGGCGTACTGCCACAGCCAGTCGACCACCTGCACCACGCCCTGGTCGTTGGCGTCCAGCTGCTTGTTGGTCTTGCCCAGCTCCACCAGCTGCTCGAAGCTGGCGGCGGCCGAGCTTTCGCCGGTTTTCTGCGCCGCGCGCACGCTCTTGGCCAGCGTGAAGAACTCGGTGGTGTAGCGGGCGATGTCGTCTGGGTTGGCCACCACCAGGCGCACGCGGCGCCGCGTGTGGGCCTCGATCTCAGCCACCCAGCCCAGGTCGAAGGGCTCGCTGGTGGCCACGGTCACTTCGGCCGGCGTGACGGTGACCGGCAGCAGGCGGCGCATCTCGGCGTAGCCCACGCTCATGACCTCGGCCACGCGGCCCACGTCCACCTTCAGCGGGTCGATGCGCAGGTAGGGGATGCCAAAGCGCCCGGCCAGCCATTCGGTCAGCGATTCCGTGTCCAGGATCTTCACCGTGCCCTGGCGCTGCAGGCCCACGCCGCCCAGGCGCACCAGCGGGTGCAGGGCCGATTGGGCGGCACCGAAACGCTTGACCACGCGTTCGGCATCCTCGTTCGAGATCAGGCCGTCGGCGCGCAGCCAGGACAGCAGGCGGCGCCACTCCAGCGGGCCGCGCGGCACGCGCAGCGCGTTGCGGTCGTCGGCAGGCTTGGCGGTGGTGTGGGGCATGGTGTGCGGGGCGCAGCAAGCGTCGCAACGGGTCAATCGGTCATGGTAGCGGCTTGCCAGGGCCGCACCATGCGCAACCACCGGCGGGCCGGCAATCCGTAACGTTCTTCGATGTGATCGGCCCGCGCGAGCAGTTCCTCGCGACCGGGCACCAGCAGGCCGCGCCCGGCCACCACCACGGTGTTGCCCTCGCGGGTGGGCGTGAGCTGCCAGACCTGATCGGCCCCGAAGGCCGCGGCAATGCGGGCCGAACTGCGCGCGAAGCTGGCGTCGCGGCCGAACAGGTTCACGCTCATCACGCCGCCGGGCTTCAGCAGCGCGTGGCAGGCGCGGTAGAAGGCCTCGTCGTCCAGCACCGGCGCGGCGGCCTCGTGGTCGTACAGGTCCACGCACAGCACGTCGGCGCAGCCCGCATGCGCGGGGTCGGCGGCCCAGGCCGCGGCGTCGCCCTCCACCACGGCCAGGCCGCCGCCGTGCGCGGGCAGGCGGAAGAACATCTGGCAGGCATGGATGACGGTGGGGTTGATCTCCACCACGGTGGTGGCCAGGCCCAGTTGCTGGTACGTAAACCGGGTGATGGCCGCCGCGCCCAGGCCCAGCTGCACCGCATGGCCTTCGCGCAGTTCAGCGCTGGGCCGCCACAGCATCCAGGCCAGCATGCGGCGCACGTATTCCAGCTCGATGACGTCGGGCTTCTTCAGCCGCATGGCGCCTTGCACCCAGGGCGTGCCCAGGTGCAGGTAGCGCACGCCTTCGAATTCGGACAGCGTGGCGCCGGCCAACGCGGGGGACTTGGATCGTCTGGAAGCCATCAGGCCACACCATAACCCGCCAGCAGCGCCCCCCAGGCGGCGCGCTTGCGCTCGAAGCTCCAACTGGCGTTGGCCGGGCTGGTGGACGGCAGCCGGTGCACCGGCAGGCCCAGGGCGCGGGTGATGCGCATGCAGCGGGCCGATTCACCGCCGTTGTGGGCGATGGTCCTCAGCGACGGCGCCAGGTGGCGCAATCGATCCAGCGGGTTCAGCTGCGCGTCTTCGATGGCACTGTCCAGGCTGCCCTCGCGCCGGCAGGCGGCGTACACGTCCCACAGACCCAGGCCGCGCCGCAGCAGTTCGTTCAATCGGTCTTCATAGGCCATGGCCGGCAGGTCCACGCCCCACAAGGCGCCCAGGATGGGCCAGAAGCCGTTGCGCGGGTGGGCGTAGTACTGGCGCGCGGCCAGCGAGGCGGCGCCAGGGAAACTGCCCAGGATCAGCACCCGGGTGTCGCGGCCGATGACCGGCGGCAGGCCTTGCAGGCGTTGGCTCATGCTTCGGCGGCTTCCCATGCCGCCAGGCGCGGCAGCGCGGCCAGCGCGTTGGCACGCGTGACGGCGGCAGTCTCCATCAGCGTCCAGCCGCGCAATTCAGCCAGCACACCCGCGATGCGCGGCAACTCAGCGGGTTCGTTGCGGCTGCGTTCGCCGGCCGCCCGTTGTTCGGCCGTCTTGTACAGCCAGTGCGGCGGGATGTCGGGGGCATCGGTTTCCAGCACGATGGCCTCGGCCGGCAGCTTTTGCGCCAGGCGCCGGATCTGCAGTGCGCGCTCGAAGCTCATGGCGCCACCGAAGCCCAGCTTGAAGCCCATCGCCACAAAGGCCAACGCCTGTTCCTCGCTGCCATTGAAGGCGTGGGCGATGCCGCCGGGCACCTCGGTGCGACGCAACTGCTTCAGCAGCAGGTCGGCCGAGCGCCGCACGTGCAGGATGACCGGCAGGCCCTCGGCGCGCGCCAGCTTCAACTGCATGGCATAGAAGTGTTCCTGCAAGGCCAGGTCCAGCCCGGGCACGAACAGGTCCAGGCCGATTTCGCCCACGGCCACCAGCAGCGGGTTGCCGCGCTGGGCCGCCAGCGCGGCGGCCAGTTCGTCCAGGTGCTGCGGCTGCGCGTCGGGCACGAACAGCGGGTGAATGCCCAGCGCAAACGCCTGCTGGGTGCGCTGGGCCAGCGCCACCATGCCGTCAAAGTGAGGCGCGGCCACCGCCGGCATCACCAGGCGCGACACACCCGCCGCCTGGGCGCGCGCCAGCACTGCGTCGCGGTCGGCGTCGAACTCCGGCGCGTCCAGGTGGCAGTGGGTGTCGATCCAGCGGGCGGCAGCAGCCATGACCCCGATGATGCATGTTGTTGCGAACGAGGGGATGCACGCGGGCCACGGACTTGAAGCACACTCCGCACTTCGTTTTTCAGGTCCATTCGTTTCAAACGGGAGTCCGCCGATGAAGTTTCGCCCCCTGGCCCTGCTGGCTGCGGCCACGCTGTCCCTGCTGGCCGGCTGCGCCACCAGCCCCGCCCTGTCCGACGGTGAACTGGCCGTGCCCGACTACAAGAACTGGCCCAAGTTCCTCAGCGCGGTACAGCGGCCGGACAGCAAGCAGGTGCGCGAGATCTACATGAACCCCGAGGCCCGCAGCGCCACCAAGGCCGGCGGTTTCGGCCATGGCACCACCTTCGTGATGGAAAACTACGCCGCCAAGGTGGACGCCGACGGCAAGCCCCTGCTGGGACCGGACGGCCGGCTGATCAAGGGCAACCTGCTGCGCGTGTTCGTGATGGGCAAGAACGCGGGCTGGGGCCAGAACGTGCCCGAAGCCATGCGCAACGGCAACTGGATCTACGCCGCCTACCTGCCGGACGGCAAGAAGGCCCCCGACGACCTGAACACCTGCCGCGCCTGCCACCTGCCGCAGGCTGGCAAGGACTTTGTGCACCGCTACGACGAGCACTTCGCCAGCCGCTGAACCTGGCACCCTGAGGCGGGCGCGGGGCCGGGTGTCCCGCGCTGCAAAGCGCGGCCCACCGTGTTAGTGTGCGCTCCATGGCCCGCACGCCGCTGTACAGCGCAAGCTCCCGCGCCCCGCGCGGGCCGGGGCGTGCGGCGGCCGCCGCAGTGGGCTCATCCGCGCCAGCACTTCCGTCCGCCGGCGTGGCGCCTGACCTGGCCACGCCGGTTCCCCCGTCCCGCTGGCAGCGCAGCCGCGCCTGGCTGCAAGGCCACGAACGCAAGGCCTGGGCGCTGGGCGCCATCACCCTGGCGGCGCTGGCTGGCTGGCCGGCCTGGACGCTGCACCTGGCGCCGCCGCCCACGCTGAAGCAGATCGACGCCGCACTGCGTGAGTCCATCGCCAAGGAACCCCTGCCCTCGGCCGCCGCGGCGGCCTACCGAGCGGTGCTGCCCTCGCTGGTGCGGGTGGTGGGCGAACGCGACGACGATGAAGAACCCGGCCCGCGCAAGCGCACCAGGACCGTCCGCCCCAGCCATGGTGCCAGCGCCCCGGCCGGCGAGGACGACGACGCCGAACGCCGCCGCAGCGTGGGCAGCGGCGTGGTCATCGTGGACCGCGGCATCATCCTGACCAACCTGCACGTGGTGCAGGGCGCCAGCCGGCTGAAGGTGACCTTTTCCGACGGCCTGGAGTCCGACGCGGTGGTCATCAACACCCAACCCGAGCACGACCTGGCGGTGCTGCAGGCCAAGACCCTGCCGGACGACCTGCAGGCCGCCACCATGCGCTCCACCAGCGGGCTGGAGCCAGGCGACGAGGTCATCGCGGTGGGTTTTCCCTTCGGCATCGGGCCCAGCGTGTCACAGGGCGTGGTGTCGGGGCTGAAGCGCGAATTCCGCTCGCCCGAGGGCCAGCGGTCGCTGAGCAACCTGATCCAGTTCGACGCCGCGGCCAACCCGGGCAATTCCGGCGGCCCGCTGGTCACCATGGACGGCCACGTGGTGGGCATCGTCACCGCCATCATGAACCCCAACCAGCAGCGCACCTTCATCGGCATCGGCTTCGCGGTGCCGATCGAAAACGCCGCGGCCGGCGCCGGCCTGCCGCCTTTCTAGCCCTTCGCTCGTCACAGCATGAACACATCCCCCACGCCCGATGGCCCGCTGATGGAGCGCATCCTCTACGAGGTCAAGCGCGTGGTCGTGGGCCAGGACCGATTCCTCGAACGTGTGATGGTGGCGCTGCTGGCGCAGGGCCATCTGCTGGTGGAGGGCGTGCCCGGGCTGGCCAAGACGCTGACCGTGAAGACCCTGTCGCAGGCCATCCGCGGCAGCTTCCGGCGCATCCAGTTCACGCCCGATCTGGTGCCGGCCGACCTGGTGGGCACGCGCATCTACAACCAGAAAACCGGCGAATTCGGCACCACGCTGGGCCCGGTGTTCGCCAACCTGCTGCTGGCCGATGAAATCAACCGTGCGCCGGCCAAGGTGCAAAGTGCGCTGCTGGAAGTGATGCAGGAGCGCCAGGTCACCATCGCCGGCGAAAGCCACAAGGTGCCCAGCCCCTTCGTGGTGATGGCCACCCAGAACCCGATCGAGACCGAAGGCACCTACCCGCTGCCCGAGGCCCAGGTGGACCGCTTCATGATGAAGGTGCTGGTGGACTACCCCAGCGACGAGGAAGAATTCGTCATCGTCGAGCGCGTCATCGGTGCGCCGGCCACGGTGGCCGCGGTGGCGTCCACCGGACAGCTGGCCGAGCTGCAGCAGGAATGCCGCCGCGTGTACGTGGACCCCAGCCTGATTCAGTACGCGGTGAAGCTGGTGGGCGCCACGCGCCGCCCGGCCGAGCATGGCCTGCCCGAACTGGCCAGCTACCTCGGCTACGGCGCCAGCCCGCGCGCCAGCATCTCGCTGATCGAAGGCGCGCGCGCGCTGGCCTTCCTGCGCGGCCGCGCCTATGTGCTGCCCGAGGACGTGGCCGACCTGGTGCACGACTGCCTGCGCCACCGCATGGTGCTCAGCTACGAAGCCTTGAGCGAAGGCCTGGACGCCGATGCGCTGATCACCAAGGTGATGGCCCGCGTGGCCATGCCCGACAAGCCCCTCCAACACCCGCTGACATGACCCCCCCCGAAGCGCCTTCGGCGCCTCCCCCCCGGGGGGGCACCGCCAGCGGACCGGCAGAGCCGGTTCCGCGGCGGTCGCTCGGGTCGGACCCGGGCGTGCCAACGCCAGACGTGTTGTTGAAGCGGCTGGAATGGACCGTGCTGCGCCGCCTGGACGGCCTGCTGCAGGGCGACTACCACACGCTGTGGCGCGGCGGTGCGCTGGACCTGGCCGACCTGCGCGAGTACCAGCACGGCGACGACGTGCGCCACATCGACTGGAACGTCACCGCGCGCATGGACGCACCGCATGTGCGCCAGTACACCGAAGACCGCGAACTCACCGCCTGGTTCCTGCTGGACCTGTCGGGCAGCGTGCATTTCGGCAGTGGCACGCAAACCAAGCTGGGCCTGAGCGAAGGCTTCGTCGCCCTGCTGGCGCGCCTGCTCACGCGCCATGGCAACCGCGTGGGCGCGCTGCTGTACGGCCAGCAGGTGGACGGCCAGCTGCCGCCCGGCGGCGGGCGAAACCAGGTGCTGCAACTCATCCACCGCATGCGCCAGCGCCCGGCGCAGGACACGCGAAAGCCCGGCCGCGCCACCCACCTGGCCGAACTCCTGGACGGCGCCGACGCGCTGATCCGCCGCCGCAGCATGGTGTTCGTGGTGTCCGATTTCATCAGCGAACCGGGCTGGGAGCGCAGCCTGGGCCGGCTGGCCCAGCGCCACGAGGTGCTGGCCGTGCGCCTGCTGGACCCCACCGAGATGGCCCTGCCCGACCTGGGCCTGGTCACCATCGAAGACGCCGAATCGGGCGAACAGTTGTTCGTGGACACCCACGACAGCGCCTTCAGGGCGCGTTTTGCCGAACTGGCCACGCAGCAGGAAGCCAGCTTGCGCGGCAGCCTGGCGCGCGCCGGCGCCGACACGCTGGAGCTGGCCACCGACGGCGACCTGCTGGGCGCGCTGCTGCGCTTTGTGGCCCTGCGCCGGCAGCGCCTGCGCGGCGGCCGGCCACTGCCGGCGCGCCTGGCATCTGCCCTTTCCCATGCCGAGGCCCGCGATGAAGTTCCAGTGGCCTGAGTTCCTGTGGCTGCCGCTGGCTGTGCTGCCGCTGCTGGTGGCGGCCTACTTCTGGCTGCTGGCCCGGCGCAAGCGCAACACGCTGCGCTTTGCCAGCCTGGCGTTGGTGAAACAGGCCGCAGGCGCCGGACCCGGCTGGCGCCGCCATGTGCCGCCGCTGCTGCTGCTGCTGTCCATCGGCGTGCTGCTGGTGGCGGTGGCGCGGCCCACCGCGGTGATCAAGCTGCCGTCGCAGCAGGAAACCATCATCCTGGCGATGGACGTGTCGGGCAGCATGCGCGCCACCGACGTCAAGCCCACCCGCATCGTCGCCGCGCAGGAAGCCGCCAAGGCCTTCGTGGCCGACCTGCCGCGCACCGTGCGCATCGGCGTGGTGTCCTTCGCCGGCACGGCGGCCGTGGTGCAGGCGCCCACCTTCAGCCGCGAAGACGTGGTGGCCGCGATCGACCGCTTCCAGCTGCAGCGGGCCACCGCCATCGGCTCGGGCATCGTGCTGTCGCTGGCCACGCTGTTCCCGGACGCGGGCATCGACCTGAGCCAGGTCACCGGCGCGCGCGCCATGCCGCCCGCCCCGGGCGAAAAGAAGAAGGACCCGAAGGAGTTCACCCCGGTGGAGCCCGGTTCCTACAACTCGGCGGCCATCATCCTGCTGACCGACGGCCAGCGCACCACCGGGCCCGACCCGGTGGAATCGGCCCGCATGGCGGCCGAGCGCGGCATCCGTGTGTACACCGTGGGCATCGGCACCAAGGAAGGCGAGGTCATCGGCTTCGAAGGCTGGAGCATGCGGGTGCGGCTGGACGAGGACACGCTGAAGACCATCGCCCAGCTCACCCGCGCGCAGTACTTCTACGCCGGCACCGCCGAAGACCTGAAGCAGGTCTACAAGGGCCTGTCCAGCAAGCTGGTGGTGGAGCGGCGCGAAACCGAGATCAGCGGCCTGTTCGCCGCCGCCGGCGCACTGCTGGCGGCGTTGGCGGCGGGCTTGTCGCTGTGGTGGTTCGGGCGCGTCTGAAGCTCAGGCCCCGCAGCCCGACACCTTGAACTCCACCCGGCGGTCCAGCGCATCGCTGGCGTCGTCGGTGCCGGTGCCGATCAAGGTTTCCTTGAAGCCCATGCCGCTGGACTTCATGCGTCCGCTCAGTTCGGCCGATTCCTGCTCCAGCTTGCGCTGGATGAAGGCCGCGCGCTGGGCCGACAGGCGGTCGTTCAGCGGTTCGCTGCCGGTCTTGCTGGTGTGGCCCACCACCGTCATGCACACCTTGGCCGCCGCCGCCTGGCGGGCGATCTGGCGCAGCCACAGCGGGTAGGGGCCGCTCACCTTGGCGTCGGACCAGAAATCGGTGGTGCCGGGGTTGAACAGGAACTTCACGCCCAGGTTGTTGCCGCCCAGGCCCAAGGCGACCAGGCGACCGAAGGCGTTTTCGGCATCGGCATTGCGGCCCAGCTTCCAGCTCGCCAGGTAGATGCCGTTGAGCGTGCGCATCTGCTCGCCCGCGGGCGTGGCCAGCACGTTGCGGTAGGCCCCCAGCGCCTGTTCGTAGCGTTCGCTGTTGTACAGGGTGGTGGCCTCCTGGATCATCACCGCGGCGGCCACCCGGTCGAGGTAGTTCTTGTCGGCCGGCTGGCCGGGCACGCCGCGGCTGGTGGCGACGTAGCCGGTGACTGCGCTGTCCTTGATGAGCACCGGGCTGTCGCGGTAGAAGGGCGTGGGCTGGGTGTCGAAGCCCTCGTCGCGCGCCCGGCTGCTGGCCTGCGCCACCACGTTGCGACTCTTCAGGTCGGTCAGCGCCAGGTGGATCTGGAAGGGGCTCTTGGCACCGCCGGTGCGGGTGATGGTGCCGGTGATGAGGTACTGCGCCTTGGGCAGGCTGGCGGTCTCGAAGGGCAGCACGTCGAACTGCGGGTGCTGGCCGCGCAGGCGCTCGGCCACGCGCTGGTCCAACTGGCGCGTCAATGCCGTCTGCTGGCCGGTGGACGCGTCCAGCGCGGGGTCGATCAGCACCGGCCGCCTGTTCAGGCTGGCGTCCACCTTGGCCAGGAAGGCGGGCAGCTTCTGGGTCTGCGCGGCCAGGCTGTCCACCGCCACCTGCACGGCCTTGTCCAGGGCCTGGGCGTCGTTGTTTTCGGTCGGGCCGGTGGTGACGCAGGCCGCCAGCAGGGCCGCCAGGGCCAAACCGATCCCGGTCTGCCAATGTTTGGAGATCATGTTCATCGTCCACACTCCGTTCTGAGGTAACCGCGGTCGGCCGCGGTGAGGTCTTCGCCCAGCGACACGCGCTGCAGTATGTCCTGGCAACGCCGGCCGGCCACGCGTGGGGGCGGCGGGCTGGGTGCAGGGTCGTAGGTCGCCGTCCGGGGCGGTGGCGCCACGGGTCGGGGACGGGGCCGAGGCACCGGCCGGGCCGGTTCGGGATCGGGGGCCACCGCCGCCACGGGGCCCGGTTCGGCGACGGGGCTGGGGGTGGGCGCCGGCAGGGTGGCAGGCACCTCAACCGCCACTGGGGGAGCAGGCACCTCCACCGCCACCGGGGCGGCAGGCGGCAGTACGGCGGCCGATGGTGGCAGCGCCGCCGGAGCGACCTGCGCCGCCGGGGCCTCGGCCGCGGGCGTGGGCAGGGGTGCGGCGGGTGGGCTGCCCGCGCGCCAGAACCACCCCGCCGCCACGGCCACGCCGGCCACCGAGACCGCCAGCGCGGCCCCGCGCCACGAGCCCGACGGTCGGGCGCCGTCGGCGGCGGCAGGCTGGATCGGGCTGGCGACCTCAGGCGGCAGCGGGGCGGGCGTCGGGTCCACGGGCGGCGGCACCCACGGGGGCGCCAAGGTCACTTCAGGCGCCAGCGTGGGTTCGGGTTCACGCGTCGGCTCGGGGGCCGGTGTGGGCAAAGGCAGTGGTGGATCGTCAGGCCCCAGCGCCGGCGCAGGCGCAGGCGCCGGCTCGGACACCGTCGCGGGCGCTGGCACGGGCTCACTCACGAAGGCCGCAACATCGGGGCGGGCCTCGCCGGCCAGGCTGTCCAGGGGCGCCGGCGCGCTGACCACCGCGTCGCCGCCGCGGCCCAGCAGGGTGCGTAGTTCGGCCACGTTCTGCGGCCGGTCGCGCGGGCGCACCGCCAGCATGCAGTCCACCGCGTGCAGGAAGTCTTCACCGTAACGCGCCAATTGCGCGTCTGCCTGGCGCCGCTCGGCCAGCGGCTGGTAATGGTCGTTCAGGATGCGGGCCACCGCGGCCGGGGGCTTGGCGCCGGTCATCGCGAAATGCAGCACCGCGCCCAGCGCGTACAGGTCGGTCCAGGGGCCCTGGCGCATGTCGGGCAGGTCGGCCGTGTCGCTGTACTGCTCCACCGGCGCGAAGCCCGGCTTGAGGATGACGGTCAGCGCCTGCGTCTTGTCGCCCAGCACGCGGCGCGCCGCGCCGAAGTCCAGCAGCATGGGCCGGCCATCGGGCAGCACCAGGATGTTGTCCGGCGCGATGTCGCGGTGGTAACACTGTGCGCCGTGCATGGGTTCCAGGGCGTCGATCAGCCGGCGCAGCAGGCGGCGCAGCCAGGCCTCGTCGGGCGCGGCGCCCAGGTCGATCAGGGTGCGCTTGAGGGTGCGGCCTTCGTAGAAGGGCATCACCATGTAGGCGGTGCCGTTGGCTTCCCAGAACCGGTACACCTTCAACAGCGAGGGGTGGTCGAAGCGCGCCAGCAGCTTGGCTTCATTGACAAAGCTGCGCAGCCCGGCGATGAAGGTGTCGGCGTCGTGCAGCACCTGCACCGTCTGCACGCCGTCCTGGCCGCCGTCCTGGGAGCGGAAGGCCAGGGTGCTGGGGAAGAACTCCTTGATGGCCACTTCGCGCTGCAGCGTGTGGTCCCAGGCCTTGTAGACGATGCCGAAGCCGCCCTCGCCCACCACCGCGGTCAGTTCGAACTCGTCCAGCCGCGTGCCCACAGGCAGGGCGTTGCCGCTGGCCACCGGCGGGCCCAGCGAGCCGAACATGGAAGGCACCGCGGGCGGTGCGAAGGCGGAGGGGTCTTGCATGGCAGGCCGGGTGGGCCAACCCCAGGCGAAGGTGCGAAGCCCTCAGTGTGACGCCAAATCCGGGCCGCCTGCCGGCGCGGATGGGTCAATCTGGGGAGGCGTGCCTCCCCTGCCCGCATTGGCGGCCCGGCGGGCCGGGACCCTCAGCGTCGCATGGTGCGGCGGGTGCGCAGGCCCACCAGGCCCATGCCGGCCAGCAGCAGGGCCCAGGTGTGCGGCTCGGGCACCGGGGCCAGTTCCGGCTGCACGACGTTGAAGCCCGCCATCTGCGCGCCCACGTAGTCGCCCAGGCCGCCGCAATCGTCCACGCCGTGCGGGGCGTTGTTCTTGCCGCTGCAGTCGATGGAACCATCGTTCTTCAGCGGGCCGATGTAGCGGTAGAACTCGTAACGCAGCACCAGGGCCGCGTCGCCCGGGTTGAGGCTGAAGCGGTTGATCTTGCGCGACAGGTCGCCCTCGTTGTCACCGGCCTGGAAGATGGCGAATTCGGTCTCCAGTTCGTTGTCGTCGGGCACGTCCGGGTGGCCGTGCATCAGGTTCTGCACCTCCACGTTGTGGTCCACGTGCTGGACAAAGATCTTCACCCAGTAGGGGCTGCCGATGGGACCGAGCGGGTTCTCCACTTCGGGCACGTCCGGCGCTTCGATCTCGGCTTCCACCTGGGCGGGATTGCCGGGCGCGGCCGGCGGGAAGTAGTTGAAGTTCACCGGCGGCACCCCCGCGGTGATGGGCGTGAGGGTGCCGCTGTTCCCGCCGGTGTCCACCAGCCAGTGGTAGTTGGTCTTGGCCGGCGTGCCGTAGGTGGCGATGCCGAAGTGGTCGCAGGTGAGCGTGCCACTGTTGTAGAGCGCGTTGCCAAAAGGCCAGCAACTGTCGCCCGCGTTCGGATAGGGGCCGGTGGGCGTGCCCACGCTCCAGGCGCCATTGATGAAACTGGCCGCATAGCGCACCCGCACGCCGAAGCCCGCCACGTCGGTGATGGTGGGGGCGCCGTAACGCTCCACCGATGTGGCCGGCACGCCGAAGTCGCGGTCCAGCCCGAACACGCTGTAGATCTTGCTCTTGTCGTAGCTGGCGTCCTCGATCTCGATCTCGAAACCGTGGGCCACGTAGCCGGTGTCGTTCACCGCGTCGAAATTGGCCAGGCTGCCGTAGACCTGCGCCTGGGCCGGTGCAGTGGCCAGCAGCGACAAGGCTGCCGCCAAGGCCAGGGGATGGAAGGGGGGCTTCATGAGGTTCTCTCCTATGTGCTGTGGTATGGCTTTTGTCTGCCGGCCTCCGCCGGGCTTGGTGGGCCTGCCCACATGGCGGCTGGGTGAAGTTCACTCAGACGCGATGCGGGCTTCCCGTTTCCCTGAGCCTGACCAGGTGTGCCTGGCCTGTTTTCTTGCTTGACCTGGGTGCTTACGTTCGATTGTGGGAAATATTTCCCATTAAACACGTAACAATGACCAACATCAAGCGGACTATCGCCCTGGGGCATACCCTGAACATGCACTATATTGCTTGACAGTGGCTGGACCAGGCCTAGACTCTCGCCTAACGCACAATAGTGCATGTCGATGGCGGTGCTCGGCGCCGCCATCACCGCCACCCTCGGAGCCCGCCATGCCGCCCACCCCACCGTCCCCCGGCGAACGCTTCAACTTCGCGGCCCACCTGCTGGAAGCCAACGCCGGCTGGCCCGAGCGCACCGCCTTCATCGATGACGCCGGCACGCTGAGCTACGGCGGCCTGGCCGATGCGGTGCGCCGCCTGGCCGCCGCCCTGCGCGCACAAGGCCTGAAGCGCGAAGAACGCGTGCTTCTGCTGATGCACGACGGCCGCGACTGGCCGGTGGCCTTCCTGGGCGCCATGCACGCCGGCCTGGTGCCGGTGGCGGTGAACACCCTGCTCACCGCCGACGACTACGCCTACATGCTGGAACACTCGCGCGCCCAGGCGGTGCTGGTGTCCGGCGCGCTGCTGCCGGCGCTGAACGCGGCCATGGTCAAGAGCGACCACGAGGTGCAGAAGGTCATCGTCTCCCACCCACAGGCGCCGCTGCACCCGGCCGAGGTGGAATTCCAGGCCTTCCTGCAGGCCCATTCGCCCGCCGCCCGGCCCGCCGCCACCGGCGCCGACGACCCCGGCTTCTGGCTCTATTCCAGCGGCTCCACCGGCCGCCCCAAGGGCGCGGTGCATTCGCACGCCAACCCCTACTGGACGGCCGAGCTCTACGGCAAGCGCGTGCTGGGCCTGCAGCCCAGCGATGTGTGCTTCTCGGCCGCCAAGCTGTTCTTCGCTTATGGCCTGGGCAATGCGCTGACCTTCCCGCTGTCGGTGGGCGCCACCGTGTTGCTGATGGGCGAACGGCCCACGCCCGACGCCACCTTCAAGCGCTGGACCGGTGGTGTGCAAGGGGTCAAGCCCACGGTCTTCTTCGGCGCCCCCACCGGCTTCGCCGGCATGCTGGCCCACCCCGCCCTGCCCGCGCGCGACCAGGTGGCGCTGCGCCTGGTGTCATCGGCCGGTGAAGCCCTGCCGGCCGAACTGGGCGAACGCTTCAAGCGCCACTTCGGCGTGGACATCGTGGACGGCATCGGCTCCACCGAGATGCTGCACATCTACATCAGCAACCTGCCGGACCGCGTGCGCTACGGCACCACCGGCTGGCCGGTGCCGGGCTATGACATCGAACTGCGCGGCGACGACGGCGCACCCGTGCCCGACGGCGAACCCGGCGACCTGTACGTGCACGGCCCCAGCGCGGCCCTGATGTACTGGGGCAACCGCGCCAAGACCCGCGAAACATTCCAGGGCGGCTGGACCAAAAGCGGCGACAAGTACATCCGCAACGCCGACGGCAGCTACACCTACGGCGGGCGCAGCGACGACATGCTGAAGGTGAGTGGCATCTACGTCAGCCCCTTCGAGGTGGAAGCCACCCTGGTGCAGCACCCCGCGGTGCTGGAAGCCGCCGTCATCGGCGTGAACGACGCTGAAGGGCTGACCAAGACCAAGGCCTTCGTGGTGCTGAAACAAGGCGCGGCGGCCACAGAGGACGAACTGAAGGCCTTCGTCAAGGACAAGCTGGCGCCCTACAAATACCCGCGCCTGATCACCTTCGTGAGCGACCTGCCCAAGACGGCCACCGGCAAGATCCAGCGCTTCAAGCTGCGCGAGGCCGAAGCCTCGGTCGCCTGAGCCTCACCGTGAGCGCTTCTTCGCTGGTGGAAGTGGCCTGGGGCGCGCGCCGCGTGCGGGTGGAATACCGCTGGCTGGCGCCTGAGCACCAAGGCGCGCCGCTGATCGTGTTCCTGCACGAAGGCCTGGGTTCGCTGGCCATGTGGAAGGACTTCCCGGCGCAGTTGTGCGCTGCGGTCGGCGCGCGCGGCCTGGTGTATTCACGCCCGGGTTACGGACGCAGCACGCCGCGTGCTGCGGACGAACGCTGGGGCCTGGACTTCATGCACCAGCAGGCCCACCAGGTGCTGCCGGCGCTGCTGGAGGCGCTGGACCTGAATACCGCCGCCCACCCGCCCTGGCTGTTCGGCCACAGCGACGGCGGCTCCATCGCGCTGCTGCACGCGGCGAAGTTTCCGACGCAGGTGGCCGGCGTGGTGGCGATGGCACCGCATGTGTTCGTCGAGCCGGTCACCACCGCCAGCATCCAGCAGGCCCGCGCCACCTATCGGGACACCGATTTGCGCCAGCGCCTGGCCCGCTACCACGACGACCCCGACTCGGCCTTCTGGGGCTGGAACGACATCTGGCTGCACCCCGAGTTCCCGCACTGGAACATCGAGGCCGATCTGGCCCCCATCCGCTGCCCGGTGCTGGCCCTGCAAGGCGTTGACGACGAGTACGGCACGCTGGAACAGATCGAGCGCATCGCCCAGCGCGTACCCACCACCCAATGCCGCGCCCTGCCCCAATGCGGCCACTCGCCACACCGGGATCAACCCGATGCCGTGCTGCACGCCGTGGCCCAGTTCATGGGGCAACATCCACCCGTGCCGGCCCCGGCCCGCTGAACCCTTCTTCTTCCCATAGCCCCCAAGGAGACATGCCCCCATGAACACGCCGCGTCGCACCGCCCTGGCCGCCTGCCTGGCCGCTGGCCTGCTGGCCGCCACCCCGTTGGCGCAAGCCCAGAACACCGGCAAGCTGAAGGTGGGCCTGATGCTGCCCTACACCGGCACCTTCGCCGCGCTGGGGGTGGCCATCGAGAACGGCTTTCGCCTCTACCTGGCCGAGCAGGGCGGCAAGATCGCCGGCCGCGAGGTGGAATTCAGCAAGGTGGACGACGAGTCCGACCCGTCCAAGGCGATCGACAACGTGAACAAGCTGGTCAAGCGCGACCAGGTGGACGTGCTGGTGGGCACGGTGCACTCCGGGGTGGCCATGGCCATGGCCAAGGTGGCCAAGGAAACCGGCACCCTGCTGGTGGTGCCCAACGCGGGCGCCGACGCGGTGACCGGTGCCATGTGCGCGCCCAACATCGTGCGCAGCAGCTTTTCCAACTGGCAGCCGGGTTACGCCATGGGCGAGGTCATGGCCAAGAAGGGCCACAAGAAGGCCGTCACCATCACCTGGAAATACGCCGCGGGCGATGAATCGGTGAAGGGCTTCCGCGAGGCCTTTGAAAAGGGCGGCGGCACGGTGATGAAGGAACTGAACCTGCCCTTCCCCGGCGTGGAGTTCCAGGCCCTGCTGACCGAAATCGCGTCGCTGAAACCCGACGCGGTGTACACCTTCTTCGCCGGTGGCGGCGCGGTGAAGTTCGTCAAGGACTACGACGCCGCGGGCCTGAAGAAGAACATCCCGCTGTACGGCGCCGGCTTCCTGACCGACGGCACCCTGGAAGCACAAGGCGCTTCGGCCGATGGCCTGTTCACCGCGCTGCACTACGGCGACAGCCTGGACAACGCCAAGGACAAGGCCTTCCGCCTGGCCTATGCCAAGACCTACAAGCTGCAGCCCGACGTGTACGCCGTGCAGGGCTACGACGCGGCCCAGATCCTGGCCACCGGCCTGGGAGCGGTGAAAGGCGACACCAGCAAGAAGGCCGACTTCGCCGCCGCGGTGCAGAAGGCCCGCATCGACAGCCCGCGCGGCGCCTTCATGCTGGGCAAGAGCGGCAACCCGGTGCAGGACATCTACCTGCGCCAGGTGGTGGGCAAGGAGAACAAGGTGGTGGGTGTGGCCTCCAAGGCCTTGGCCGACCCCGGCCGAGGATGCCGCATGTGACCTGGAGCCCGGCCGCCTGGCGGCCACCCCCAAGGGGTTGCACCCCAGGACCGGGAAACCCGGATCCTGGGGTGATCGCTAACCGGTATCGCCCCTGGCCGCGTTGCGGCCTGTCCCAAAGGGACTTTGTACGCCTGACTGCTTCGAACACTTGTGGACGCCGCTACCTTTCTCATCCAGTGCCTGAACTCCCTGCAGTACGGGCTGCTGCTGTTCCTGGTCGCTTCGGGGCTGACGCTGATCTTCGGGATCATGGGCGTCATCAACCTGGCGCACGGCAGCTTCTACATGATCGGGGCCTACATGGCCTATGCGCTGGCGCCCTGGGTGGCGCAGCACCTGGGCGGCGGCTTCTTCGTCACGCTGGTGCTGGGCGGGGTGCTGGCCGTGCTGCTGGGCTATGTGCTGGAGTGGGCCTTCTTCAGCTTCCTTTACGAGCGTGAACACCTGCAGCAGGTGCTGATGACCTACGGCCTGATTTTGGTGTTCGAAGAATTGCGCAGCATCCTGGTGGGCGACGACGTGCATGGCGTGCAGCCGCCGCCGTCACTGGCCGGCAGCATCGCCCTGGGCGACATGATGAGCTACCCGGTCTACCGCCTTTTCATCAGCGGGGTGTGCCTCGCGCTGGCCGCGCTGATGTGGTGGGTGCTCACGCGCACCCGCCTGGGCATGACCATCCGCGCCGGGGCCAGCAACCGAGAGATGGTGCAGTCGCTGGGCATCGACATCCAGTTCCTCTACCGCGTGGTGTTCGCCGCCGGCGTGGCCATCGCGGTGCTGGCGGGCATGGTGGCGGCGCCGGTGTCCAGCGTGTACCCGGGCATGGGCAACCAGGTGCTGATCATCTGCTTTGTGGTGGTGGTCATCGGCGGCATCGGCTCCATCCGGGGCGCGCTGCTGGCCGCCTTGCTGATCGGCTTTGTCGACACCTTCGGCAAGGTGGTGTTCCCTCAGGCCGCCGGCGTGCTGGTGTACGTGATGATGGCGCTGATCCTGCTGTGGAAGCCGGCCGGGCTGTTCAAGGCCGCATGATGGACAAGCTGCGTTCGCACCTGCCCGAACTGATCGGCCTGGCGCTGCTGGCCCTGTGGCCGCTGTCGGCCGGCAACTTCGGCGTGGACCTGGTGGGCAAGATCATGATCTTCGCCATCTTCGCGCTCAGCCTGGAACTGCTGGTGGGTGCCACCGGGCTGGTGTGTTTCGGCCAGGCCGCCTTCTTCGGCGTGGGCGCCTATGCCGCGGTGCTGCTCACGCCCGCCTCCGGAGACCCGGCCTCGGTGTTCTGGATCCTGCCGGCCGCCGTGTTGCTGGCCATGGCCTATGCCCTGTTCGTCGGTGCGCTGTCGCTGCGCACCCAGGGCGTGTACTTCATCATGGTCACGCTGGCCTTCGCGCAGATGGCCTACTACGTGGCGCACGACACGCCGCTGGGCGGCGGCAGCGACGGCATCTACCTCACGGCCAAGCCGTTGGCGGCCATTGGCTCACTCGTGCTGGCCGACCTGGACAAGCCGCTGCCCTTCTACTACTTCACCCTTTTCTGCCTGGCAGCGGCCTACCTGAAGCTGGCGCTGCTGCTGCGCTCGCGCTTCGGGCGTGCGCTGGCCGGCATCAAGGCGAACGAGCAGCGCATGCGCGCCACCGGCTTTTCCACCTACCCCTACAAGCTGGCGGCCTTTGCCGTCAGCGGCGCGCTGGCCGGGCTGGCGGGCTTCCTGTTCGCGGTGAAGGACGGGGTGGTGAACCCCGAACTGCTGTCCTGGCACTTCAGTGGCGCGGTGCTCATCATGATCATCCTGGGTGGCCTGGGCCACCTGCGCGGCGCAGTGATCGGCGCCTTCGCCTTCACGCTGCTGCAGGAATTCTTCAAGTCCGAGGGCCTGTTCGGCGCCTGGTCCAAGCACTGGCTGCTGGGCATGGGCCTGGCCATCATTGCCTGCGTGGCGCTGCTGCCGCAGGGCCTGGTGGGGCTGCCCATGCTGTGGAAGAAGCGGCTCGCCGGAGGCAACGAATGAACCCCGTGCTGCTGAAAGCCACCGCGCTGACCCGCCGCTTCGGTGGCCTGGTGGCGGTGGACAGCGTTTCGCTCGAACTGCAACAGGGCCAGGTGCACGCGGTCATCGGCACCAATGGCGCGGGCAAGAGCACGCTGGTGAACATCCTGTCGGGTGAACTGCCGGCGTCCAGCGGCCAGGTGGAACTGGCGGGCCAGGACGTCACCACCTGGTCGCAGCCTCGCCGCGCCCGCGCCGGCCTGGGCCGCAGCTACCAGCGCAACACCATCTTCCCCGGCTTCAGCGTGTTCGAGAACTGCCGCCTGGCCGCCCAGGCCCGCTTCCAGAAACCTTGGGCCTGGTGGCAGGCCGCCGTGGGCTGCCCGGACAGCGGCGCCGCCGCCATGCAGGCCGCCCAGCGCGCCGGGCTGTCGGACGCGCTGCAGCGCCCCGCCGGCACCTTGAGCCACGGCCAGAAGCGCCAGTTGGAAATTGCCATGTGCCTGGCCACCGCGCCCCAGGTGCTGCTGCTGGACGAGCCCCTGGCCGGCATGGGCGCCGAAGAAACCGAACGCATGCTGGCCCTGCTGGCCGAACTGAAAACCAGCCACGCGGTGCTGCTGATCGAACACGACATGGATGCGGTGTTCCGCATCGCCGACCGCATCACCGTGATGGTGAACGGCGCGGTGATTGCCAGTGACACCCCCGCGGCAGTGCGCTCCAGCCCGCAGGTGCAGGCCGCCTACCTGGGTGAACACGTGGTGCCGGCATGAGCACCCCCGCACGGCCGCTCCGAAGGGGGTGCTGCATCCCGCTTGGCGGGACCGCGCGCAGCGCGAGGGTGCAGACATGAGCGAAGCCTTCATTGAAGTCACCGGCCTGCAGGCCTGGTACGGCAGCAGCCACATCCTGCACGGGGTGGACATCGCCATCCAGCGCGGTGAAACCGTGGGCCTGCTGGGCCGCAACGGCATGGGCAAGAGCACGCTCATCCGCACCCTGCTGGGCCATGTGGTTCAGCGCCAGGGCCGCATCACCATCGATGGCCGGGACTGCTCCAAGGCACGCCCTCACGAAGTGGCGCGTGCCGGCGTGGGTTACGTGCCCGAGGGCCGCGGCGTGTTCCCCAATTTGAGCGTGCGCGAAAACCTGCTCATGGCCGCGCGCCCCGGCCGCCAGGGCCAGCGCGACTGGACCTATGAACGCGTGCTGGACACCTTTCCGCGCCTGTCCGAACGCCTGGGCCACGGGGGCGGGCAGCTCTCGGGCGGTGAACAGCAGATGCTGGCCATCGGCCGCACGCTGATGACCCACCCCGACCTGATCATCCTGGACGAAGCCACCGAAGGCCTGGCGCCGCTGATCGTGGCCGAGATCTGGCGCGTGATCGGGCAGATCCGCGGCAGCGGCATCGCCACGCTGATCGTGGACCGCGACTACCGCCGCGTGGCCAACCACAGCGACCGCCTGGTGGTGCTGCAAAAAGGCCGCGTGGTGCTGGCCGGCGACAGCAACAGCCTGCGCGACAGCGCCGAACTGGCCGGCTTCCTGGGTGTGTAGGCCACAAGGCCCCAGAAGGAGACGACGATGAACCCCCGCCTTTTCAACGACCCCTCGTCCCTGGCGCCGCCGCGCGCCGAGCGCGAGAACCTGCCCGGCGGCGGCTTCGTGCTGCGCCACCCCGAGCCCTTGCAGCCCTACACCCGCTGCGTGGGCGCCTGGCTGGAACATTGGGCCGTCACCACGCCACACGCCCCCTTCCTGGCCGAGCGGGATGCAGCCACCCCGGACGGCTGGCGCCGCGTCTCCTACGGCCAGGCCCGCGCGCTGGTGGGCGGCCTGGCCCAGGCGCTGCTGAACCTGCCACTGCCGGCCGACAAGCCGGTGGTGGTGCTGTCGGACAACAGCATCGACCACGCCCTGCTGGCGCTGGCCGCCATGCATGTGGGCCGGCCGATCTGCACCGTGTCCAGCGCCTACTGCCGGCTGACCAAGGACCACGCCAAGGTCTGCAGCATCCTGGACACGCTGGACCCGGCCCTGGTGTACGCCGCCGACCCGGCCGTGTACGGCCCGGCCATCACGTCCTGGGGCGCCGCCAAGCGCGGCGTGCCGGTGGTGTTTTCCACCAACGCGGCGCAGTTCCCCGGCGCCCTGTCCTTCGGCAGCCTGCTGGACACCGCCGAAACCCCGGCCGTGATGCAGCACTACTACGTCATCCGCCCGGACGACACCGCCAAGCTGCTGCTCACCAGCGGCTCCACCGGCACACCCAAGGTGGCGATCAACAGCCACCGCATGCTCACCGCCAACCAGCAGCAGATGACGCAGTTGTGGCCCTTCCTCACCCGACACCCGCTGCGCCTGCTGGAATGGCTGCCCTGGAGCCACACCTTCGGCGCCAACCACAACTTCAACATGGTGCTGGCCCATGGCGGCAGCCTGACCATCGACGACGGCCGACCGGCTCCGGGCCTGATCGACAGGACGGTGAAGAACCTGCGGGAGGTGAAACCCAACTTCTACTTCAACGTGCCGCGCGGCTTCGACATGCTGCTGCCCTACCTGGAGCAGGACGAAGGCTTCGCGCGCGATTTCTTCAGCGGCCTGGAAGGCATCTTCTACGCCGGTGCAGCCCTGCCGCAAAGCCTGTGGGAACGCCTGGAGGGCGTGGCCAAGCGGGTGCGCGGCCCTGACCGGCCGGTGTGGTTCACCAGTAGCTGGGGCGCCACCGAAACCGCGCCCGCGGTCACCAGCGTGTACTGGCGCATCGAGCGCGCCGGCTGCATCGGTGGGCCCCTACCCGGGGTGGAGCTGAAGTTCGTGCCCAACGGCGGCAAGCTGGAGCTGCGCATCCGCGGCCCCAACGTCTTCCCCGGCTACCGCAATGCGCCCGAGCTCACCGCCAAGGCCTTCGACGACGAGGGCTACTACCTCATCGGCGACGCCGGCCGGCTGGTGGACGAGGCCCAGCCGGAGAAGGGCGTGGTCTTCGACGGCCGCGTGGCCGAGGACTTCAAGCTGATGAGCGGCACCTGGGTGAACGTGGGCACGCTGCGCACCAAGGCCGTGACGGCGCTGAACCCGCTGGCCGCCGATGTGGTGGTGACCGGCCACGACCGCGAGGAAGTGGGCCTGTTGATCTTCCCCACGCCGGCCTCGCAGGGCATGGGCACCGAGGACCTGGCGCGTGAAGTGCGGGTGCGCCTGGAAGCCCTGCGCGGCGAAGGCGGCGGCAGCTCGCAAACGCCCACCCGCGCCATGGTGCTGGCCGAGCCGCCCAGCGTGGACGCGGGCGAGATCACCGACAAGGGCTACATCAACCAGCGCGCGGTGCTGGCGCGGCGCAACAGCGATGTGATCGCGCTGTACAGCAACATCCCCGACCCGCGCGTGGTGCGCTTGTAGGCGCAGCCACGGCCATGGGCAGAATGCGCGCATGCGCCTGCCCCGTTTCTGCCTGCCCCCTGGGTCTCGACTTCGGCCATGGGTCGCTCTGGCCCTGGCCTTGAACCTGGTGCCCGCAGCGGCCCTGGGCCAGACCGAACCCGCGCCCACAGCGCCCACCCACCAGGTGCAATTGTTGGCCTGGCGGGGCCCGGTGCCCACCGACTGGCTCCCGCAGGCGCCCAGCAGCCGCTTCCGGCTGGCGCAGTTCGTGGTGCCGGGCGCGGCGGGGGCGGCCGATGGCGAGGTCGTGGTGTTCCACTTCGGCCGCGGCCAGGGCGGGCCGGTGCAGGCCAACATCGAACGCTGGGTGTCGCAGTTCAGCCGCGACGACGGGCAGACGGTGGTGCCCCAGGTGCAGCAGCTGAAGGTGCAGCAGCTGCCGCTGACCGTGGTGGAACTGGAGGGCCGCTACGCCCGCGGCGTGGGCATGGGCCCGGTGGGCGAAGCCCGTGCCGGCCAGACCCTGCTGGCCGCGCTGTTGGAAACGCCGGAAGGCAACATCACCTTCCAGTTGCATGGCGACAGCGCCACGGTGCAACGGCACCGCGCTGGCCTGATGGCGCTGCTGCAGGGCCTGCGGGCCGATCGCTAGTCCTCGAAAAAGCAGTCCTCGTCCAGGGTCGCCTGCTGCACGCCGGGGCCGGTCGCCCCAGCGTGCGTCAGCGCCGGCCACTGGCGTCCCATCACCACCACCAGCAGCACCAGCAGCAGCACCGCCAGCACCTGGTCAGGGCTGATGCGCAGGGGACGAGAGGGTCTGCGAAGCGCGGCACACAGCTTGGGCATCGTCGAACTCCCTGGGCGTCAGTCGTGCCAGCCGCGGCGCTGCCGCGCATCCAGGCCGGCGGGGAACTTCAGGTGGTCGTCGTCGAACTGGCCACGGTCGGCGCCGCCATGGCAGGCACCGCAGTTCGCAGGGCTTTTCACGCTGGCCAGCTTCCACACCGACGCATCCAGCCCGCCGTGCTTGCGGTCGAACCAGGCCGACCGGGTCAGGCGGTCCTGCGGCGGCTCTTCGCGCACCCGCTTGTAGGTGCCGGCGTTGGCCTGAAGCCAGCCGTCGATCTGCTTCGTGGTGGCGGCGTCCAGCGAAGCGTCGGAGCCGTAGTGCTTGTCCAGGCTGTTCATGATGCGCTGCCAGGACCGGGCCGGCAGCAGGCCCGGCGGGTAGGCCACATGGCAGGACGCGCATTCCTGCGTGTACACAGGGGGCATGTTGGCCGGCATCTGCCGGCCGCCGTCGGCCTGGGCCGCACCGGCGGCCAGCAGGCCCAGCGTTGCGGCCAGCGCCCAGCGAAGTGAATGGAGTTGGCGGGTCATGAGGGAGTCCAGTTCAAGGCCAAGGGGCGGGGTTCAGGGCTTCAGGCTGATCAGGTAGGCCAGCACGTCGGCCTTTTCCAGCGGGCTGCACTCGCGCTGCACCACGTCCTTGCAATTGCGGCGGAACCACTTTTCAACCCGCGCGCTGTCGGTGAAGACACGCGGGTTCACGGCCGGCGCCATGGGATCGATGGGCTTGCCGGTGCTGGCGTGCTTGCCCGCGCCGGTGGGTGGCTTGCCATGGCAGGTGGCGCAGGACCACTCGCCACCATGCGGGGTGGTGAAGAAGCTGCGTCCGCGCTCGGCCTGCGCGGGCGCCCCGGCCAGGGCGCTGAAGCGCTCCAACTGCTGGGCGGGCGTGGTGTCGGCGGCCTGCGCACTGGCCGCAGCCCAGGCCAGGGCCGCGGTGGCCAGGAACGCAGTCACAGGGCGCGCCGGTCGGCGCCAGGGGGTGAACAAGGAGCAGGATTTCATCGCAAGCCTTCCGTTGAAGACCGTCATCAGCGGTCGATGGGGGCATTCTTCGAAAGCGCGCTTGAACCCAAGCTGAAGGACCTGTTCATCTGCGGTTCAGGCGGCTGCACCGACAATCCCGCCGTGAGCCCCTTGCCCGCCTCCTGCTGCGCACCGCGCGGCATCACCCGCCGCTGCGCCGCCGGCGCCTGGCTGCTGTGCGCCAGCCTTGCGCTGGGCCCGGCCTGGGGACATGGCAATGGCGGGAGCGGCGGCGGCGGCGGGAGCGGCGGCGGCGGCGGGGGCGGTGGTGGCGGCAGGAGCGGCAGCAACAGCGGCAGCAACAGCGGCAGCAACAGCGGTGGCAGGAGCGGCGGCGACCACGAACGCGCCCGCGATGCGGTGCGCTCTGGTGCGGTGCTGCCGCTGGCCACCTTGGTGGAACAACTTCGGCTCAGCCACCCAGGCCAGGTGCTGGAGGTGGAAATCGACCGCGAGGATGGCCGCTTGATCTACGAGGTGAAGCTGCTGCACGCCAACGGCCAGTTGCTGAAGCTGGAGATCGACGCCGCCACGGGCGCGGTGCTGAAGGTCAGGCAGAAAGACAAATGAGGGTGCTGCTGGTGGAAGACGAGCCCACGCTGCGCGCGCAATTGCGCGCCGGGCTGCAGGAGGCCGGCTACGCGGTGGACGAAGCCGACAACGGCCGCGACGCCCAGCACCTGGGCGAGAGCGAGCCTTTTGACGCCGTGGTGCTGGACCTGGGGCTGCCGGTGCTGGATGGCCTGAGCGTGCTCAAGCGCTGGCGCGAAGCGGGCCACACCGTGCCGGTGCTCATCCTCACCGCGCGCGACAGCTGGCATGAAAAGGTGGCCGGCATCGACGCCGGTGCCGACGACTACCTGGCCAAGCCCTTCCACATGGAAGAGTTGCTGGCGCGGCTGCGCGCCCTGATCCGACGCGCGCAAGGGCTGGCATCGCCGCTGCTGCAGTGTGGCGCGCTGGCGCTGGACACCCGCAGCGGCCGGGTCACGCTGGCCGGGCAGCCCGTCACGCTGACCAGCCATGAATACAAGCTGCTGGCCTACCTGATGCATCGCCCGGGCAGCGTGGTGTCGCGCACCGAGCTTACCGAACACCTGTACGCGCAGGACTTCGACCGCGACTCCAACACCATCGAGGTGTTCGTCGGCCGCCTGCGCCGCAAGCTGCCGGCCGACGCCATCGAAACCGTGCGCGGCATGGGCTACCGGCTGGTGCCAGGCCGCTGAAGCGCATGGCGGCCCCCGGCTGGACGCGTTCGCTGCGCTTTCGCCTGCTGGCGGCCACGCTGGTGGCGCTGCTGGTGGCGCTGGCGCTGGCCGGGCTGCTGCTGGCCGGCCTGTTCCGCGAGCACGTGATGCGCCAGTTCAGCGCCACGCTCACGGCGCAACTGGACCAGGTGACCGCGCGCCTGGAGTTTGACGCCACCGGGCAACCCCAGGTCGACCCCCAGGGCCTGAGCGACCCGCGCTGGTCGCGGCCGCTGTCGGGCCTGTACTGGCAGGTCGACAGCGGCGGCACGGCGCCGCAGCGCGGCCGGCTGCGGTCGCGGTCGCTGTGGGACGCCACGCTGGCCTTGCCCGGCGACGCGCGGGCCGACGGGGTGGTGCATGTGCATGAAACCGCCGGGCCGGGCGGGGCCGCCCTGCTGGTGGTGGAACGCACGGTCAAACGCGACGACGCCGCGGCCACGCCCTGGCGTCTGATGGTGGCGGCCGACCTGCGCGACACGGCTGCGGCGGTGGCACGCTTCAACGGCGAACTGGCAGCGTCCCTGGGCCTGCTGCTGGTGCTGCTGTGCGCGGCCGCGGTGGCCCAGGTGGTGGTGGGCCTGGCGCCGCTGCGCGCCCTGCAGCGCGCGCTGGCCAGCATCCGTGGCGGCGAGGCCCAGCGCCTGGAGGGACGCTTCCCGAGTGAAGTGCAGCCGCTGATCGACGACTTCAACGGCGTGCTGGAGCGCAACGCCGAGGTGGTGGCCCGCGCACGGACGCAGGCCGGCAACCTGGCGCATGCCATCAAGACGCCGCTGGCCGCGCTGGCCCAGGCCGCCGCCAGTGCGCGCCAGCGCCCCGAGGCAGCCACCGAGTTGGCCCCGCTGGTGGAAGAACAGGTGGCCACCGCACGCCGGCAGGTGGACTGGCACCTGGCACGTGCCCGCGCCGCCGCCGCCCAGGGTGTGCCCGGCGCCCGCGTGGCGCTGCAGCCGGTGGTGGACGGCCTGCTGCGCGTGATGCAGCGTGTGCACGCCGAACGTGGCCTGGCCATGCGCAGCGAAGCGCTGGCGCCCGGGCTGGCCTTTGCGGGCGAGGTGCAGGACCTGCAGGAAATGCTGGGCAACCTGTTGGACAACGCCTGCAAGTGGGCCCAACACACGGTGCAGGTGAGCGGCGCTGCCGTGGCCGTGGCCGGCCGCCAGCGGCTGCGCATCTGGGTGGACGATGACGGCCCCGGCATCAGCGCCGAAACGCGCCATGCGGTCATGGCCCGCGGTGCGCGCCTGGACGAAAGCGTGCCCGGCAGCGGCCTGGGCCTGGCCATCGTGAACGAGCTGGTCGGGCTGTACGGCGGCCACATCGCGCTGCAAAGCTCGGCCGCCGGCGGGCTGCGGGTGGAACTGGACCTGCCCGGCACCTGACACGTTTCGCCCGCCACCCATGCGCAAAAAAGCGCGGTGGACCACATTGCTCGAAACAAGACGCAACGCCCGGTGCCAGGCGGACAAATGCACACACGTGCAAACGACGCGGCCCTATCGTCAAGGGACGTACCGGCACCGCGTGCCGGCCCCTTTCCTCCCAAAGCGTCCCATGAAGAAATTCGTCTCCTCGTCCCTGTTCGCCCTGCTGTGCGCCACCGGCCTGTGCGCCCAGGCGGGCGAAGCCTACGGCGGCATCGGCACCACCGGCCTCGAACTGGGCTATGGCTTCAAGCTGCAGCCCAGCGTGGGCCTGCGCGCCGAAGCCAACTTCCTGGACCTGGGGCGCGACTTCAACAGCAACGGCGCCGACTACAAGGCCAAGCTGAAATTCCAGAACCTGGGCGCCTACGTGGACTACTTCCTGGGCGACAGCTTCCGCCTGACCGGCGGCGTGCTGCTGGGCGCCCGCAAGCTGGAAGGCCAGGGCGTGAGCACCGGCGGCACGGTCAAGATCAATGGCACGTCCTACCCCGCACCGGCCGGTGAAGGCGTGACCGTGACCGACACCTTCCCCGACGCCACGCCCTACCTGGGCCTGGGCTTCGGCCACGCCCAGAAGTCGGGCGGCTGGGGCTTTTATTTCGACGCCGGCGTGGCCATCGGCAAGGGCGAAACCCGCTTCACCGTGACGCCCGGCCTGGTGGCCGCGGCCGGCCAGTCCAACGTGGACGCCGAGCAGGCCAAGGCCCAGGACAAGCTGGACAAGCTGAAGGCCTATCCGGTGGTGAAGCTGGGCGTGTCCTACGGGTTCTGACGACCGCCCTGCGACGAAGGAATTGAATCGTCGCGCTTGACGCGACCGGGGCGCGCGCATGAAATGGCGCGCGGCCTGCACAGCATGGGCCGCATCCACAACAGGAGACAAGCCATGCAACGCACGACCCTTCGCACCCGCCCGCCAGCCTGGCAGGCGCTGGCCCTGGTGGCCCTGGCCACCACCGCTTCGGCCCATGACCGCGACAAGCCCGCCACCCCGCCGGCCCCCCTGCCCTGCGCCAGCCTCGCCGGCCAGGCCATGGGCGGCGCGGTCATCGGCAGCGCCGTGGCGGTGCCCGCCAGCGCCACCGTGGCGGCGCACTGCAAGGTCAGCGGCCTCATCGCGCCCAAGCTGAACTTCGAACTGCGCCTGCCGCAAACCTGGAACCGCAAGCTGCACTACGGCGGCGGCGGCGGCTACAACGGCATCATCCCGCCGGCCAATGCGCCGGCGGTGAACCAGGGCTATGCGCAGGTCAGCAGCGATTCGGGCCACCAGGGCTCGCCGCTGGATGCGAGCTTCGCGCTGAACGACCCGCTGGCGGCCGAACTCTTCGGTTCGCAATCCGTGCCCACGGTGATGGCCGCGGCACGCGAGATCACGCAGGCCTTCTACCGCGGGCGCATCCAGCGCAGCTACTTTGAAGGCTGCTCCAACGGCGGGCGCGAGGCCCTCATCCAGGCCCAGCGCCACCCGCACCTGTTCGACGGCATCATCTCGCGCGCGCCGGCCTACAACTGGGTGGGCATCATGGGCGCGTTCAACCGCACGGCCAAGGCCCTGGCGGCGCCGGGCGGTGCGTTCACGCAGGGCAAGCTGGACAGCCTGTCCCAGGCGGTGATGCAGGCCTGCGACGCCGACGATGGCCTGGCCGACGGCGTGGTGTCCAACCCGCGCGCCTGTCACTTCAACCCGGCCGTGCTGCGCTGCGCCGGGGGCACCGAAGGCGGCGACAGTTGCCTGTCCGACGCCCAACTGGCCACCCTGGCCAGCTGGACCGACCCCGCCAGCTTCGGCGGCGGCGCCTACCGCAACAGCGGCTGGCCGATTTCCGGCAACGAGAACGTGCCCGGCGCCTGGAGCACCTGGGTCACCGGTGCCACGGCGCTGCAGTTCCTGTTCCAGGACACCACGGTGAAGAACTACCTGGCGCGCGACCCGGCCGCCAATTCACTGACCTACGACTTCGACAGCAACCCGGCGGCGCTGGCACGGCTGGAAGCGCTGAACTCGGCGGTGAACCCGAACCTGCACCACTTCGTGGGCGGCGGCGGCAAGCTCATCCTCTGGCACGGCACCAACGACTCGGCGCTGAGCTACCGCTCCACGCTGGACTACATGCGCCAGGTGCAGCGCGCCATGGGCGGCAAGCACAATGCCGAGCACTTCCTGCGCACCTACCTGGCCCCGGGCGTGAACCACTGCGCTGGCGGCCCCGGCGCCGACACGGTGGACCTGCTGAGCGCGCTGGACCGCTGGGTGACGCGCGGCAAGGCCCCCGAAACCCTGACGGCCAGCAAGCTGGACCCCAGCACCGGCGCCACCGTGCTGCAACGCCCGCTGTGCGTCTACCCCGAGGTGCCGCGCTACAAGGGCAAGGGCGATGTGAACAGCGCGTCCAGCTTCCGCTGCGACGAGCCTTGAATTTGCCTTGAACACCCGCGAGGCCGCGGCTCAGCCGTTCCAGGGCGCGGCCTCGGACGGCTGGGGCACGCAGGCCTGCAGGGCCCGGGCATAGGTGGCTTCGTCCACCTGACCCTGGCGCCGCAGCGCATCCAGCGCCGCCAGCACGATGTGCTGGCGGTCCACTTCGAAGAAGCTGCGCAGCGCGGCGCGGGTGTCGCTGCGGCCGAAGCCGTCGGTGCCCAGCGCGGTGAAAGGCGCCTGCAGGTAGGCACCGGCCAGTTGCGGCCAGGCGCGCACGTAGTCGCTGGCGGCCACCACCGGCACCTCACCCGGCAGGCAGCGCTGCAGGTGGCTGCTTCGGGCTTCGCTCTGCGGGTGCAGGCGGTTCCAGCGCTCCACCTCGCGCGCGTCACGCGCCAGCTCCGAAAAGCTGGTGGCGCTGAACACTTCCGCCTGCACGCCCCAGTCGCGCGCCAGCATTTCGGCGGCGGCGATCACCTCGCGCAGGATGGCGCCACTGCCCACCAAGCGCACCTGGCCCACCGGCGCGGCCACCTCGGTGACGCTGTGGCGGTACAGGCCCTGGATGATGTCGGCCTGCACGCCCGCGGGCAGCGAGGGCTGGGCGTAGTTCTCGTTCATCAGGGTGACGTAGTAGAAGACATCCTCCTGCTGCTGCAGCATCTGCCGCATGCCATGGTCCAGGATGACCGCGAATTCACCTGCGAAACAGGGGTCGTAGGCGCGGCAGTTGGGCACGGTTGCGGCCTGCAGCAGGCTGCTGCCGTCCTGGTGCTGCAGGCCTTCGCCGCCCAGCGTGGTGCGGCCCGCGGTGGCACCCAGCAGGAAGCCGCGGGCGCGTTGGTCGGCGGCGGCCCAGATCAGGTCGCCCACGCGCTGGAAGCCGAACATCGAGTAATAGATGTAGAAGGGCAACATGGGTTGGCCATGCACCGAATAGCTGGTGGCCGCGGCCGTCCAGGCCGCCAGCGCGCTGGCTTCGCTGATGCCCTCTTCCAGGATCTGGCCGTTGGTGGCTTCGCGGTAGCTCATCAGCGAGCCGATGTCCTCGGGCTCGTAGGTCTGCCCCGCGCTGGAATAGATGCCCACCTGCTTGAACAGGTTGGCCATGCCGAAGGTGCGCGCCTCGTCGGCCACGATGGGCACCACGCGCGGGCCCAGCGCTTCGTCCTTCAGCAGGCCGGTGAGCAGGCGCACGAAGGCCATGGTGGTGCTCATCTCCTTGCCGTCGGCGGCGGTGGCGAAGCCCGCGTAACGCGCCAGCGGCGGCACGGCGATGCGCGGCGCCTCACGCCGACGGGCCGGCAGGGCGCCGCCGAGTGCGGCGCGGCGCGCCTGCAGGTAGCGCATCTCGGCGCTGTCGTCGGCCGGGCGCACGAATTCCAGCGCCGCTGCCTGCTCGTCGCTGAGTGGCAGGTTGAAGCGGTTGCGAAAGGCGATCAGGTCCTCACGCTCCAGCTTCTTCTGCTGGTGCGTGGTCATGCGGCCCTGGCCGGCGTCACCCATGCCATAGCCCTTCTTCGTTTGGGCCAGCACCACGGCCGGCTGGCCTGTGGTTCGCAGGGCCTCGTGGTAGGCGGCGTGGATCTTCACCAGGTCGTGGCCGCCGCGCTTCAGGCGGTCGATCTGCTCATCGGTGAGGCCTTGCGCCAGCGCGGCCAGTTGCGGGTTCTGGCCGAAGAAGTGCTCGCGGTTGTAGCGGCCGTCCTTGGCGGCGAAGGTCTGGAATTGGCCGTCCACGGTGCTGGCAAAGGCCTGGGCCAAGGCCCCGTCGCTGTCGCGGGCGAACAGGCCGTCCCAGTCCGAGCCCCACACCAGTTTGATGACGCGCCAGCCGGCGCCGGCGAACAGCGCTTCCAGCTCGTCGATGATGCGGCCATTGCCGCGCACCGGGCCGTCCAGGCGCTGCAGGTTGCAGTTCACCACCCACACCAGGTTGTCCAGCTTCTCGCGCGCAGCGAGCGTCAGCGCGCTCATGCTTTCGGGCTCGTCCATCTCACCGTCGCCGAACACGCCCCACACGGTGCGGCCCTGGTTCTGCTGCAGGCCGCGGTGCTGCAGGTAGCGCATGAAGCGCGCCTGGTGGATGGAACTGATCGGGCCCAGGCCCATGGACCCGGTGGGGAACTGCCAGAAGTCCGGCATCAGCCAGGGGTGCGGGTAGCTGCTCAGGCCCCGCGCGCCCTGGGCGGCGGCCGACACTTCCTGCCGGTAATGCGCCAGGTCGGCTTCGCTCAGGCGGCCTTCCAGGAAGGCGCGCGCATAGACGCCGGGCGCCGAGTGCGGCTGGAAGAAGACCAGGTCGCCCTGGCCGCCATCCGTGCCCGCACGGAAGAAGTGGTTGAAGCCCACCTCGAACAGGTCGGCCGCGCTGGCGTAGCTGGCGATGTGGCCACCCAGTTCGCCATGCGCCTGGTTGGCCCGCACCACCATGGCCAGCGCGTTCCAGCGCATCAGCGAGGCCAGGCGTTCTTCCATCGCCAGGTCACCCGGGAACGGCGCCTGCTGCGTGGCGGCGATGGTGTTCACATAGGGCGTGCCGCGCACCGGCTGCCAACCCACCGCCGGGCTGCGCGCCAGGTTGCTGAGCATGTCCATCAACTCGCGCACGCGCTGCGGTCCGGCGGCCTGCAGCACGGCCTGCAGGGCGTCGCGCCACTCAGCGCTTTCCTGCGCGTCACTGTCGGGCGGCGCAGCCAGTTGAAGGTGGGGATGGATGGACGGGTCGCTCATGGGGGGCCTCCTGCAGCGACAACACTCTACGCAAGGGCCTGCGGCAGTTGTTTTCGTTCATGCCGCCGAACTGGCCTCATTGCAGCACAATCTGCTGCGAACAGATCACTCAGCAGAACAATGGAACTCGACGAAGTGGACCTGCGCATCCTGCGCGAACTGCAGGCCGATGCCAGCCTGTCGAATGTGGAACTGGCGCGGCGGGTGCACCTGTCGGCGTCGCCCTGCCTGGCGCGTGTGCGCGCGCTGGAAGCGGCCGGGCTCATTCGCCAGTACGTGGCCCTGCTGGACCCCAAGCAACTGGGCCTGCACCTGAACGTGTTCATCTCCATCAGCCTGAAGCAGCAGACCCGCGCCGCACTGGAAGCCTTCGAGGCCAAGGTGGCCGCGCGCGACGAGGTGATGGAGTGCTACCTGATGACCGGCGACGCCGACTACCTGATCCGCGTGGCGGTGGCCGACATGGCGGCGCTGGAGCGCTTCATCCTCGAGCAGCTCTCGCCGCTGAAGGAGATCGAGAAGATCCGCTCCAGCTTTGCGCTCAAGCAGGTGCGCTACAAGACCGCCCTGCCCTTGGGCCAGGCCTGAGCCCATCGCCCGCCCTGAGGCACACTCGGCCGCCATGACACCCTTTCGCATCGGTGCCGGCGCCGGTTATGCCGGCGACCGCATCGACCCTGCCCTGGCCCTGGCCGAACTCGGCGCGCTGAACGCCCTGGTCTTCGAATGCCTGGCGGAGCGCACCATTGCGCTGGCACAGCTGCGCCGCAGCCGCGACCCCGATCAGGGCTTCGACCCGCTGCTGGCCGCCCGGATGCGCGCCGTGCTGCCGGCCTGTGTTCGACATGGCGTCACCGTCATCAGCAACATGGGCGCCGCCAACCCCGAAGCCGCGGGCGCAGCGGTGCTGGCGGTGGCGCGTGAGCTGGGCCTGCCGAAGCTGCGCGTGGCGGTGCTGACCGGCGACGACGTGCTGCCCTGGGTGCGCGCCAACGATGTGGCACTGCTGGACAGCACACAGCACGCCAGCGACCTGGGCGAGCGCCTGATCTCGGCCAACGCCTACCTGGGCGCCGAGGCGCTGCTGCCGGCCCTGGGCAGCGGGGCCCAGGTGGTGATCACCGGCCGGGTGGCCGACCCGGCGCTGTTCCTGGCGCCGCTGATGCACCACTTCGGCTGGCACGCCGACGACTGGCCGCAGCTGGGCCAGGGCGTGTTGGTGGGCCACCTGCTGGAGTGTGCAGCGCAGGTCAGCGGCGGCTACATCGCCGACCCGGGGCACTTTGATGTGCCCAGCCTGCACGATGTGGGTTTCCCGCTGGCCGAGGTGCAGGCCGATGGCAGGGCGGTGATCACCAAGCTGGCCGGCACCGGCGGCTGCGTGAACCGGCTGAGCTGCACGGCGCAGTTGCTCTACGAGATCGAAGACCCGGCGCGCTACCTGCAGCCCGACGTGGTGGCTGACTTTTCCAAGGTGGTGTTGAAGGACCTGGGCAGCGACCGCGTGCACATCAGCGGCGCCAGCGGCACGCCCCGGCCCGACCCGTTGAAGGCCACGCTGGGCTACCGCGATGGCTGGATCGGCGAAGGCCAGATTTCCTACGCCGGCCCCGGTGCGCGGGAACGCGGCGCCCTGGCGCTGCAGGTGCTGGAACACCGCATGCGCTTGCTGGGCCTGGGCGGCTTGGAACAGCGCGCAGAACTGATCGGCGTGAACGCCATGCACGGGCCGCAGCGAGGCACGGACCGCAACCCTTACGAGGTGCGCGCGCGCCTGGCGGTGCGCTGCGGCACCCGCGAGCAGGCCGAACAGGTGGGGCAGGAGGTGGAAGCGCTTTACCTGAACGGACCGGCCGGTGGGGGTGGGGTGACGCAAAGTGTGCGCGAAGTGATCGCCGCCGCGTCAGCGCTGGTGCCGCGCGAGGCGGCGCGTCCCCAGGTGAAGGTCTTGGAGCTGTGAGATGAAAACGCTGCAGGACATCGCCATCGCGCGTTCAGGCGACAAGGGCAACCGCGCCACGCTCAGCGTCATCGCGCGCGACCCGGCGCATTACCCGCTGCTGGAACGCCTGCTCACGACCGAACGCGTGAAGGAACACTACCGCGGCATCGTTGCAGGCGCGGTGCAGCGCCACCTGTTGCCGCACCTGGGCGCCGTGCACTTCGTGATGCACGACGCCCTGGGTGGCGGCGTGACCCGCTCGCTGGCGCTGGACGCGCATGGCAAGACGCTGAGTGCGGCCATCCTGGACCTGCCGCTGGACGAAGTCCCGTCTGCCTGACAATTCCGCTTTCACCCCGGAAAACATCAAGGAGACCGCCCCGTGTTCTTCGTCAACCGCCGCTCCGCCATGCTGCTGGGCGCCCTGCTCTGCGCCACCGCCGCACAGGCCCAGCCTTACCCCAAGCAGCCCATCCGCGCCGTGGTGCCTTTTGCCGCCGGCAGCGCCACCGACCAGATCGGCCGCGCCTTTGCCGAGAAGATGTCGGTCACGCTGGGCCAGCCCATCGTCATCGACAACAAGCCCGGTGCCAACGGCATGCTGGGCGCCGACATCGTGGCCAAGGCGCCGGCCGATGGCTACACCCTGCTCATCGGCACCAACAGCACCAACGCGGCGCTGAAGTACCTGATGAAGAAGCTGCCCTACGACCAGGACAGCGCCTTCGCGCCGGTGGGCTACCTGGGATCGGTGCCGCTGATGGTGGCGGTGAACAACGACCTGCCCATCAAGACGCTGAAGGACCTGGTGGACATGGCCAAGGCCAAGCCCGGCCAGGTGAGCTTTGCCTATGCCAGCACCTCGCAGCAGGTGTCGTCCGAAGTGCTGGCCAGCATGGCCGGCATCCAGATGAACCCCATCCCCTACAAGAGCGGCCCGGCCGCGATGACCGACCTGATCGGCGGCCAGGTGATGATGTTCACCGCCGACTTCGGCGTGACCGTGCCGCAGCACAAGGGCGGCAAGATCCGCGGCCTGGCGGTCACGTCGATGAAGCGCGCGTCGGTGGTGCCCGAACTGCCCACGGTGAACGAAGCGCTGGGGCTGAAGGACTACGAGCTGATCGCCTACTTCGCGGTGTTCGCACCCGCCGGCACGCCGGCTGACGTGGTGGCGAAACTGAACCAGGCCATCAACGCCGCGGCCAACAGCAAGGACGTGCAGGAGAAGTTCGCGTCACTGGGCTTTTCGGTGGAGCCCGGCACGCCCGAGGCCCTGGCCCAGCGCAACAAGGGCGAAACCGCGAAGTGGGCCAAGGCCATCCGCGACGCGAAGATCGAACCGCAGTGATTCAGCGCCGGCGAGGCGCCGCCGGCGCGCTGGTGCGCTTCTCGGTGGCCGGGCCCAGGCTGGCCTGGTCCAGCCACAGCAGGGCATCCACCTGCTGCATGAAGCGGTGCAGGTAGTCGGGCGAGGCCTCGCGCATCACCAGCAGGGCCTGGTGCAGCAGGCGCTGGGTGTTCAGCGGCCCGGCCTGTTCGGGCACCTTGGACCGGCTTTGCGTCAAACGCTGGTCCACGCTCAGGCGCGACCAGGTGCTGCGGTAGTAGCGCAGTGCCTTCAATTCCACCGGCGCAGGCGAATGCGAGGCAGCGCCACCGGAGGCTGCCGGCAGCGGCGGTGCGGCGTGCTGCGCCAGGTGGGCCAGCAGTTCGGCCAAGGGGCTGGGCCCGGGAGCCGGCGCCGCGGCTGAGCCCGCCACACGCGCCGCGTCCAGGCGATGCGCACAGGCTTCTACCAAGCGCTGAAGCCTGTCCTCCACCAGGCGCCGGGTGTGGCCGTCATGGCCTTCGGCGCGGCGCGCCATGGCCTCGATCTGGCGGAAGTGCACCGGGTCCAGGCGCGCCGCGCCCTGGGCGCGCAAAGCCTCGATGGCGGCCTTCATTTCGCGGCCGCGCTCTGGCGTGCGGCCGGGCGCGGCATGGGGGTGATTTCCACCCGCCGGTTGCGCGCACGCCCTTCGGCATCGGCGTTGGACGCCACCGGCTGGCCGGACCCGAAGGCCGCGGCGAACACCTCCGGCGCCGGCACGCCGTCTTCGATCAGCGCGCGCGTGACGGTCAACGCGCGCTGGGCCGACAGCTCCCAGTTGTCAGCAAAGGGCTGGCTGCCCTCGCGCACCTGGCGGTCGTCGGTGAAGCCGCTCACCATCAGGATCTCGTCGCGCGCAGCCAGGTAGGCGGCCAGCGGTGCGGCCAGGCTTTTCAGCAGGCGCTGTCCTTCGGGCTGCAACTGGTCGGCGCCGAAAGCGAACAGCACGCTGTTGCTGATGCCGATGCGGCCGTTGTTCAGCGTGACCCGGCCCTGGGCCAGCGGAATGGCCAGGGCCTTTTCCAGCGCCTCGCGCCGCTGCTCCTCGGCCTGGCGCTTCTTCACCTCGGTTTCCAGCCTGGCGGCCAGGTCCAGTTGCATGCCAAGTGCAAACACCAGGATCAGCACGAAGGCGCCCAGCAGGCTGGCCATCAGGTCGCCGAACACGGCCCAGACGGGCGCGCTGGTTTCGGTGCCGCTGGGGTCGATTTCCATGGTCAGCGCCTCATGCTTCGCTGGCTTCGGCGGACCGGCGGCCGGCCACGCGCTGCAGGTCTTCCACGATCTGCTTCTGCGACATCAGGCTCAGGTCGATGACCTCGCGCGCCTGCGCCACGTAGTAGGCCAGCTGTTCGTCGCTGCGGACGAGCGACTTGCCCAAGGCCTCTTCCACCCGCTGCAGCTGGCCCATCAGCTGGCCGCTGCTGGCGCTGAACTGCGCCACCGCGGCGCCGAAGGCTTCGCCCAGGCTGGCCACTTCCACCGCGCTGCTGCCCAGTTGCGAACCCAGCTGCGTGGACAGGGCCTGCAGGCTGGCCGACTGCGCGTCCACCTTGTCGTTGAATCGGGCACCGGTGCTTTCCAGCCAAGCGGCGGTGGACGCGACCAGGCTGTCGATCGCCATCTTCTGCTCGGTGGAGGTGTGCTGCACCGCGTCCAGCAGGGTGTTCAGCGTGGCCATCACACGGGCACGTTCTTCCAGCATGGCGTTGTCGCGCACCATGCTGTCCGACAGCTTGTCGCGCAGCTGCGCCACCACGTCCGCGGCGGCGCGAGGCGCTTCGGCGGCGGTATCCACCAGCCGCGCCACTTCGCTGAGGGTGCCGCGGGCATGGGCCTCGGCCTGGGCGCTGATGCGTTCGGCCGTCTGCTCCAGGGTCTGGCAGATGCGGGCCTGCTGCGCCAGGGTGTGGGTCCCCGCCTCCTGCCAGGCTTCCTGCAAGGCGGTGGACACAGCGGCCAGGCTGGCGGCCCAGGCCGCCTGGCGTTGTTCGTCGCGCGCGGCGCCTTCGGCCTGCTGTTGGGCCTGTGCCTGGCGCTGTGTGTCCGCCAGGTTCTGGTTCAACTGCGCATGCTGCTTCGCCAGGGCGTCCACCAGGTCCGCGGATCGCTGCTGGAAGTGGCTGCCAAAGCCGTCCAGCACGGCGCCCAGGCGCTGGGCCAGGGCTTCGCTGGCGCGCTGGTGGTCGGCCAGCGCACGGGCCCAGGTGCCGGCCACGGTGTGGGACGTGGCTTCGAAGCGGCTGGACAGGCCCTCCAGTTGCTGCTGCACGCTGGCGGCGACGCCACCCTGCAACGCGGTGGTTTCGCGCGCGATGCCGGCCATGGTGCTTTCCACCGCCGGCAGCCAGGAGGCAGCGGCCACGCGGGCACTTTCGCTCAGGCTGTGCTGCAGGGTCTGGTCCACCGAGGCAGCCAGGGCCTTGTAGGCCGCGTCGGCCTGGGTGTGGAACTGCGCCTGGCGCTCCAGCAGGCTGTCGCCGGCCTGGCGCTGCTGCTGTTCCAGCTGGGCCATCAAGCCCTTCAGCTGGTCCACCAGGGCGGGAAGATGCTGCGCCTGGTCCCGCTGCAATTGCAACTGCTGCTGCTGCAGGGCCAGCGCGGCCTGGCGCTGGTGGGTGCGGGTGAAGGGGTGCAGGGTGCTGGCGATGAGCTGGTCCAGCTGCTGCGCGGCATGGACCCGCGCGCGGCGGCACAGCGCCGACATCAGGCCCAGCATGGCCGACGCGGCCACACCGGCCACCGAGGTGCCGAAGGCCAGGCCCAGGCCCTTCACCGGCGCGGCCAGCGATTCCCGCATGGTGGCCAGGTCGGTGGCGCGTTCCAGCGCCACGCCGGTGCCGTTGAGCGTGACCACCATGCCCAGGAAGGTGCCCAGCATGCCCAGCAGCACCAGCAGGCCGGCGAGGTAAGGTGCCATGGCCGGGCCGGGCAAGGCCGCGCGTTCACCTTCCACGCGCTGGCGCACCACCGGGCGCAAGGTGTCGGGCACGGCGGCCAGCGCCTCGTCCAGGCTGTTCACGGGTTCGGGGCGTGTGCCCAGCGCCACCAGCGCACGGCCCAGGCCGGCGGTGGTTTCGTCGAAGCGCCACAGTTCCAGCGCACCCATCAGGTAGAAGGCGGCGATCAGCAGGGTCATCACCAGCGCCAGCGGATTGCTGCGCAGGTAGCCGGCGCTCACCCACGCGATGGCCAGCAGGCCCACGCCGAAGGCGGCACGAAAGAGAAGCTTGTTCATGGCGCCTTGGGCGGTGGGTTGCGCAGCGCGTCCAGCAGGCCGAGCGCCGGCTGCAGGCGCAGGTCCAGCTCGGCCTGCAGCAGGCGCTGCATGTCCTGGCGGAAGGGGCCCAGCCAGGCGCTGGCCGGTGCGGCCTCGGGAGCGGCACGGCGGCGGCGTTCAAAGTGTTTTTCCAGCAGCGTGGGCATCAGCGCCAGCAGGGCCTGCTCCCGCGGGGCCAGCACGTCCCGCATCACCGCGTCGAGGGCGGCCAGGCGGCTCAAGGGCTGGGGTCGCGACGCCAGCGCCGAGCGCAACTGCTTGCGCAGTGCGGTCACGGCGGTTTCCATGGCCTGTTGCAGGGCCTGGCAGCGCCGGCGGTAGGACGGGAAATCGAGGTCGGTCACCTTGGGGCCGCAGGCGGCTTCAATGGAACGCTGCAGTCTGACCTGCACGCGGGTGAATTCGCGCTCAACGGTCTCAGCGTCGACGTCCGACGCCGCGGCCGCCGGCGAACCGTTCAAGGCCGCGGAAAGCGCAATGGCATCGGCCCAGCCCAGCCAGCGCCCCAGCCCTTCCACGAAGGACGGCTTGGCGGCGGGGCCCTCGGCCAGGTTCAGCTGGGCCAGCAGCCCGACCAGCGCCGAGCCGTTCAAGGAGGTGGGCGGTAAGGCTTGCTGCATGCGGGCGGCCAAGGTCCACGGCGAAAAACCCAGCAGTCTACACGGCGAGCCCTGGGCACCCAGGGTTCACCCGCAGCGCCGGCTGCGGGCCTCAGGGCGATTCGCGCTCGAAAACCGCCCCGGAAAAGCGGATCAGGGGCGGCTGGCCCGGCTGCGGCTGCAGCGTGACCACCGGGCCGGTGTCGGCCAGCGGCCCGACCAGGCGCGCGCGGGTGTCGGACTCGGGCCGCAGCAGTGTGCGCACCCGCTGCCCACCGAAGGCCGGGTGGATGGTGTAGCCCACCCACAGCCGCCCGTCGGCCACCGACACCTGCACGTCACGGGCCGTGGGCACTTCTCCGGGCAGACGCTGCTGGCGGTAGCGGCCCACCCAGGCGGCCGCGGCCGTCGGCAGCGGCCCGCGCGCCGGCAGGCGTTCACCCACCAGCATGCGCTGCCCATCCATCACGCCGATGAGCACATCGCGCCCGGCCACGCGCTCGCACAGCAGGCCCAGGTCACCCAGCGGCCCCAGGTTGGCCGACCACAGCCCCAGCACGCGGTACCTCAGGCCCAGGCGACCCCCTTCGCCTTCGCGCAGTTCCAGGGTTTGCTCGGCCGCACCCATCACGGCCTTCAGGTCGGGACCCTGGGCCTTGATCGTCACCGGGCCGGCCACCGTGGCGTAGTCGCCCAGGCAGGCGCGGTGCACGGCGGCGCGCTGGGCATCGGGCCAGGCCTGCAGCGCGGGCCGGAAGCCCGGCTCCGGCACGGGTTGGGGGATGCCGGTCTTGGCCTCCAGCATCAGCGCCAGCGCGCGCTGGGCCACGCGGTTGACGACGCCGAGCGCGGCACCGTCGTTGGCGGCCACCACCACGCCCAGGCGCTGCTCGGGCAGCATCATCAATTGGCTGCGGAAGTAGAAGGTGGCGCCGGCATGGTGGGCCACCGGGCCACCGCCCTTGACGGTGTCCATGCCGAAGGTGCTGAACATCCAGCCCAGGCCCACACGCAGGTCGGCGTCCAACGGCACGTCGGTGTTCTGGGGGCGAAGCATCTCGGCCCATTCGCGCCGTGGCAGCACCACCTCGCCCATTCCGTTGTGGCCCCCTGCCAGCTGCATCGCGACGAATTTCGCCATCTCGTCGACGCTGGCGCTCAAGCCGCCAGCGGGCACGTCGCGCAACGCGGGCTCCTGCTGAGCCACCCCGCGCAGGTGGCCGGTGGCCATCTTCGGGTCGTCGGACACCCCGGTGCCGACGTAGGCGCTGTGCATGCCCAGCGGCTTCAGAACCGCCGCCTGCAGCTGGTCTTCGAACGCCCGCCCACTGGCCGCTTCCAGCGCCGCGCCCACCAGGTCCAGGCCGATATTCGAATAGGCCATGGCCAGGCCGGGCGGTGCCGCACGGGGCTCGTCAGCCAGGCCGCGCAGCATGGTGCGGAAGTCGGTGGCGGGCGCCACCGCCGGGTCCACCCACATGCCGCCGTCGCTGTCGCGCGGCAGACCGCTGTGGTGCGTCATCAATTGGCGCAAGGTGATGGGTGCATCGGCCTGCTCGTCACCCAGGTGGAACCAGGGCAGCACCTGCTGGATGGGTGCGTCCAGCGCCAGTCGCCGCTGCGCCACCAACTGCATGGCCGCCGTGTCGGTGAACAGCTTGGAAATGGACCCCATGCGGTACAGCGTCTGGCCGTCGGCCGGCCGCTTGGTCCGGACATCGGCCCAGCCCTGGCCCCAGGCAGCGATGGCTTGCTGGTCGTCGACGAGCGCGATGCTCAGGCCCGCCACCCGCTCGGCATTCATCTGCTGGGCGATGAAGGCCTGCAACTGCTGCTTCACCGCAGCAAAGTCACCCCGCGCCACCGGCTGGGCCGGCGGGGGCACGCTGGCGCAGGCCGTCAGCAGGCACGCAGCCGACAAGGCGATCGATCGCAGCAACAACATGGCCGGCGCCACCACGCTCACCAGCCGATCAGCACGTCGCGGCCTTGGACCACCAATTGCACCCGGCGGCCCACCGGCAGGCTCACCTTGGTGGGCACATGGCCGAAAGGCAGGCCGGTGAGGAGGGGCGTCTTGACCTGGCCGCGCAGGTGGGCGATGGCCGATTTCAGCGTGTAGCCGCGGTCCAGCGGCGACTTGCGGTATTCGGTGAAGGCACCCAGCAGCACCGCCTTCTGGTTCTTCAAGACGCCGGCCTGCTGCAGTTGCAGCAGCAGGCGTTCCACCCGGTAAGGGTGCTCGGCCACGTCTTCCAGGAACAGGATGCCGCCCTTCACCGCCGGCCAGTGTGGCGTGCCCAGCAGCGAACACACCATGGCCAGGTTGCCGCCCCACAGGGTGCCGCGCGCCTGCAGGCCGTCGAAGCCCGCTTCGGTGCGAAAGCCCACTGCTTCCAGCTCGCCCGACATGGCTTCCAGGAAGCAGTCGCGGGTGACCTCGTCCACGCCGCCGTGTTCGTCGTCGCGGCCGAAGTCGTCGCAGGCCATGGGACCGGCCCAGCTGGGCGCGCCGGTGTGGGCCAGCAGGCCCAGGTTCAGGGCGCTGAAGTCGCTGTGGCCCACCCATCGGGTGCCCTGTTCCACGCTCTTGGCGATCAGCTTCCAGGGCATGGCGTCCAGCAGGCGCGTCAGGCCATAGCCGCCGCGGCAGGCCATGGCAATGCCGGGCGCCGCGCTGGCCACACGCGTGATGGCTTCCAGCCGGGACGCGTCGTCACCGGCAAAACGCTGGTGGCGCGCGCGCAGGCTGGGGTCCATCACCACCTGGAAGCCCAGGTCCGTGAGACGCGCCTTGGCACGCTGGAGCGCATCGGTGCGCAACTCCACGCCGGAGGGCGCGAACAGGTTCAGAACGGTCATGGTGGGCTTCACACAGGGTCGGGGGTGTCAAGCGCAAAAGGCAGCTCGGGCTGGTCGTCGATTTCCAGCGCCTCGCCGGTGGGGATGGGTTCTTCGCCGTCAGCGGCACGGTCCTGCAGGGTCCGCGCGGCGTCGCGCTCGGCCTTCTGCTGCGCGCGACGGTCGGCGAAGAACTGCTTGAGCAGCGCGCCGCAGGCTTCGCCCAGCACGCCACCCTGCACTTCGGTGTGGTGGTTCAGCTGGGTGTTGGCGAACAGGTCCACCACCGAGCCGGCGGCACCGGTCTTGGGGTCGAAGGCGCCGAAGACCACGCGCTTGAAGCGCGCGTGCATCAGCGCCATGGCGCACATGGGGCAGGGCTCCAGCGTGACGAACAGCTCACAGTCGGGCAGGCGGTAGTTTTCCACCAGCTGTGCGGCGTGGCGCAGGGCCACGATCTCGGCGTGCGCGCTGGGGTCGTGGGTGGTGATGGGCCGGTTGTAGCCGGTGGCCAGCACCTGGGGGCCGGCCTCGGTGTGGCGCACGATGACCGCGCCCACCGGCACCTCGCCGTGCAGTTGCGCGTTCAGCGCCTGGTCCAGCGCCAGGCGCATGTGGTTGTCGTCGTGCGGGTTGCCCATGCCGAACCAGCGGATTTCAGCGGCGGCGCCGGCCCGGCGCGGCCTGCATCACCATGGCCATCAAGGCCTGGTCGAAGTCGTCCGGCTCGTCGTCGGCCGGCTCGATCATCGATTCCAACACGGCACGCCGCCGTTTCGGGTCGCCCAGGGCCTGCAGGTCGTCTTCCAGGGCGGCGGCCGCGCTGCGGGCCTGGGCGATGTCGTCGTCCAGGATCAGGTCCAGGTCCTGCGGTTGCGCCGGGCCGCGCCTGCGCAGCCGCCGCTGCAGGTGGCGCTGCACCGGTCGGGCGATCTCGTCCACCTCCGCGTTCAACTCCCGCAACTGCTCGCGCAGCACGGCGTTGAAATGTTCGATGCGCTCGTCCGGCAGGCCGGCCAGGTGCTCGGGGTCGATCTGCTCCAGCTCGATCTGCAGCGTCAGCAGGGCCAGCAGGTCGTTGCGGCCGTAGGCGTCGTTCACGCGCTGCATCAGCGCGGTCTTGCGCTCACGCTCCGCGGGGTCGGCTTCGCGGTCGGGGTGCAGGTTGCTGGCCAGTTGGCGGTAGACGTCGCGCACCGACTGGCCGGCCGCCTTCTGCGCCTGCTCGCGCGCCTGGGCGGCCATGTCCGCCTTGGTCGGTCCCTTGCCGCTGGCACGGCGGCGCTGGGCCCGCGTTTCGCGCTGGCGTTCCAGCACGGCGGCCTGCTCATCCTGTTGTTCACGCAGGCGTTCGCGCACCCGCTGCATGGCGGCGTCCACGGCGTCTTCGCTGGCGCCTTCGGGCAGGTCCTCGCCCAGGATTTCGCTCACCAGGGCGCGCGCGAAGTCCTCTTCGATGTCGTCCTGCTCGTCCACGCTGGGGCCGCCGTGGCGGTCCAGCAGGGCCTGCAATTCCTCGTCGGGGCCCTCGTGCATCAGTTCCATGGCCAGGTCCACCACCACTGACTGCGCGATGGCGCGGTGGCGCTTGCTCAGCTTTTCGCCCTTGGCCGTGGCGGCCAGCAACGCGTCCAGCTTCAGGGCCAAGGCGCGGCGGATCCGGTGGAATTCGGCCAGCAAGGGTGCCAATTCGGCCGCCGCACGCTGGTGGCATTGCCGCTCGGCGGCCTGCCACTGGGCCAGCGCCTGGCGCTGCTGTTCGATCTGCGCGATCAGGCGGTTGAAGGCCTGCTGGGCCTTGCCCAGGGCCCGGGCGCTGCCCGGCACCGCCACCAGGCTGCTGCCTTTGGGGCGGGTCAGGTCGTCGAACAGGGAAGGCTGGGGTGACGGGTCCGGCGGCACGGCGCGGTCACTCCCATTCGATGGTGGCCGGCGGTTTGCTCGACACGTCGTAGGTGACGCGGTTGATGCCGCGCACTTCGTTGATGATGCGCGAGGACACGCGCTTCAACAGCGCATAGGGCAGTTCGGCCCAGTCGGCGGTCATGAAGTCGCTGGTCTGCACCGCGCGCAAGGCCACCACGTAGTCGTAGGTGCGCCCGTCGCCCATCACGCCCACGCTCTTCACCGGCAGGAACACCGCAAAGGCCTGGCTGGTCAGGTCGTACCAGCTCTTGCCGGTGTCGGGGTCGATCTGGGCGCGCAGCTCTTCGATGAAGATGGCGTCGGCGCGGCGCAGCAGGTCGGCGTATTCGCGCTTCACCTCGCCCAGGATGCGCACGCCCAGGCCGGGGCCGGGGAAGGGATGGCGGTACACCATATCGTGCGGCAGGCCCAGCGCCACGCCCAGTTCACGCACCTCGTCCTTGAACAGGTCGCGCAGCGGCTCCAGCAGCTTCAGGCCCAGGGTGGCAGGCAGGCCACCCACGTTGTGGTGGCTCTTGATGGTGGTGGCCTTCTTGGTCTTGGCGCCACCGGACTCGATCACGTCGGGGTAGATGGTGCCCTGGGCCAGCCACTTGGCATTGGCCAGTTTCTTCGCTTCGCGCTGGAACACCTCCACGAACTCGCGGCCGATGATCTTGCGCTTGGTCTCGGGGTCGGTCACACCGGCCAGGTGGCCCAGGAACTGCTCGCTGGCGTCCACGTGGATCACCTTGGCGTGCAGGCGGCCGGCGAACATGTCCATCACCATGCGGCCCTCGTCCTGGCGCAGCAGGCCGTGGTCCACGAAAACGCAAGTGAGCTGGTCGCCGATGGCACGGTGGATCAGCGCGGCGGCCACGCTGGAATCCACCCCGCCCGACAGGCCCAGGATGACCTCTTCATGGCCCACCTGGGCGCGGATGGCGGCCACCGCTTCTTCGATGTGGTCGCGCATCACCCAGTCGGGCTGGGCGCCGGCCACCTGGAGCACAAATCGTTCGAGCAGCGCGCGCCCCTGCTTGGTGTGGGTGACCTCGGGGTGGAACTGCACCGCGTAGTAGCCGCGGCTCTCGTCCGCCATGCCGGCGATGGGGCACGAAGGCGTGCTGGCCATCAGCTTGAAGCCCGGCGGCAGCGCAGTGACCTTGTCGCCATGGCTCATCCACACTTCCAGCATGCCGTGGCCTTCGGGGGTGCGGAAGTCCTCGATGCCGTCCAACAGCTTGGTGTGGCCGTGCGCCCGCACCTGGGCATAGCCGAACTCGCGGTGCGTGCTGGCTTCCACCTGCCCGCCCTGCTGCACCGCCATGGTGAACATGCCGTAGCAGATGCCCAGCACCGGCACACCCGCCTCCCACACCGCCTGGGGCGCGCGCAGGTCGTGTTCTTCGTAGGTGCTGGCGTGGCTGCCCGACAGGATGATGGCCTTGGGCGCGAAGTCGCGGACAAAGGCGTCGGACACGTCGTTCGGGTGGATCTCGCAGTACACATGCGCTTCGCGCACGCGCCGCGCGATGAGCTGCGTGACCTGGGAGCCGAAATCGAGGATGAGGATCTTGTCGTGCATGGGAGGCTCGGGAAATCAGGCCGTGGCCTGTACGCCCAGGGCGCGCTGGCGGCGGAAATGCAGGATGGCCAGCGTGGCCCCGGTGGCCTGCAGCAAGGCGCAGAAGAAGAAGGGCATGCCGATCCACACGTCGCCGCGCGGGCGGTGCGACACCAGGCCCAGCAACCCGGCGCTGACCACCGGCGCCAACACCGCCATCAGGCTGGTGAGCGACGCCATGGAACCCATGGTCTGGCCCTGCTCATGCGACGACGCTGCGTTGGACAAAAGGCTGGTGATCGACGCCTGCGCGCCGCTGCCGATGAGGGTGCCGACGATGATCACCGCGAACATCATCCAGCCCTCGGCGGCCAGGCCGAAGCCCAGGTAGGTGAGCGACGAGCCCACCAGGCCGATGGCCGCCAGCTTCATGGGCGTGAAGCGCTTGAGCAGGTGTTTCAACAGGAAGCCCTGCACCAGCACCGACATCACGCCCACCGCGAACAGCGACTTGCCGTTGTCCGCCGGGCCCCAACCGAACTTGAAGGTGGTGTAGAGCACCCAGGAGTTGTGCATGGTGAACTGCGCCAGCGACGCCAGCGCGGCCACCACCACCAGCGGGCCCACGCCCTTCAGTTGCGACAACGCCTTCACCGCGCCCACCGGGTTGGCGCGCTGCCAGGAAAAGGCGCGGCGGCGCTCCACCGGCAGCGACTCGGGCAGCACGAAGTAGCCATAAAGCCAGTTCATGACCGCCAGGCCACCCGCCACGAAGAAGGGCAGGTGCACGTTGATGGCGCCCAGGTAGCCACCGATGGCCGGCCCCAGCGTGAAGCCCAGGCCGAACATGGCCCCCAGCAGGCCGAAGCGGCGTGCGCGCTCGGCCGGCGGCGTGATGTCGGCCACGTAGGCATTGGCCACCGCGGCGTTGGCCTGCATGGCGCCACTGAACAGGCGCACCACGATCAGCACCCACAGGGCCGTGGCCAGGCCGGTGACGATGAAACTCAGCGCCAGGCCGGCAAAGCCCAGCAGCAGCACCGGCCGGCGGCCGTATCGGTCGGACAGGCCGCCCAGGATGGGCGAGCCGAAGAAGTTGGCCAGGCCGAAGGCAAAGGCCACCGCGCCGAACCAGAAGGTCTGCTCGGTGGGGTTGCTGGTGAAGGTGCCCACGATCAGCGGCAGCACCGGCACGATCAGGCCGATGGCGATCATGTCGATCAGCACGGTGATGAGGATGAACCCCATCGCCGGAGATCTGTTGGCCCCCCGTCCGACGGGTACGCCGGCCGACCCCCCGGAGGGGTGCGGGCCGGCTCGGGGCGGCCCGGCGCTCGGCCCGCTCGCTTCCTTGGTCATTCGCCCGCCTATTCCATTCGGTAGTTGGGCGCTTCCTTGGTGATCTGCACGTCGTGGACATGGCTTTCGCGCACGCCTGCGGTGGTGATCTCCACGAACTCGGCGCGGGTGTGCATTTCTTCGATGCTGCTGCAGCCACAGTAGCCCATGGCCGCCTTCAGGCCGCCGGCCATCTGGAACACGATGCTGATCATCGTGCCCTTGTACGGCACCCGGCCTTCGATGCCCTCGGGCACCAGCTTGTCGGCGTTGGGGTTGCTGTTCTCGTCGCTTTCCTGGAAGTAGCGGTCGGCCGAACCGGCCTTCATGGCGCCGATGCTGCCCATGCCGCGGTAGCTCTTGTAGCTGCGGCCCTGGTACAGGATGACCTCGCCCGGGGCTTCTTCGGTGCCGGCGAACATGCCGCCCATCATCACCGTGGACGCGCCGGCGGCCACCGCCTTGGCGATGTCACCGGAATAGCGGATGCCGCCGTCGGCGATCAGCGGCACGCCGCTGCCCTTCAGCGCGGTGGCCACGTTGTCGATGGCGGTGATCTGCGGCACGCCCACGCCCGCCACGATGCGGGTGGTGCAGATGCTGCCGGGGCCGATGCCCACCTTGACGCCGTCAGCACCGGCCTCGCACAGCGCCAGCGCCGCGGCGCCGGTGGCGATGTTGCCGCCGATGACGTCCACCTGCGGGTAGTTGCGCTTCACCCAGCGCACGCGCTCGATGACCCCGGAACTGTGGCCATGCGCGGTGTCCACCACCAGCGCGTCCACCCCGGCCTTCACCAGCAGTTCCACCCGCTCTTCGGTGCCTTCGCCCACACCCACCGCCGCGCCCACGCGCAGCTTGCCTTGCGCGTCGCGCGCGGCATTGGGGAAGCTGGTCTGCTTGGTGATGTCCTTCACCGTCATCAGCCCGCGCAGTTCGAAGGCGTCGTTCACCACCAGCACGCGCTCCAGGCGGTGCTTGTGCATCAGCGCCTTGCCGTCGTCGATGGTGGCGCCTTCGCCCACGGTGATGAGCCGCTCGCGCGGGGTCATGATCTCGCGCACGGGGATGTCCATGCGGGTTTCAAAGCGCAGGTCGCGGCCGGTGACGATGCCCACCACCTTGCCGCCTTCCAGCACCGGGAAGCCCGAGATGCCGTGCTGGCGGCTCAAGGCGATGACATCACGCACCGGCACGCCGGGCGAGATGGTGATGGGGTCGCGCAGCACACCGGATTCGTAGCGCTTCACACGCGCCACCTCGGCCGCCTGCTGCATGGGCGAGAGGTTCTTGTGCACGATGCCGATGCCGCCTTCCTGGGCGATGGCAATCGCCAGGCGGGCCTCGGTGACGGTGTCCATGGCGGCGGACACCAGCGGCAGGTTGAGTTGGATGTTGCGCGACAGGCGCGTGGCCAGTCGGGTGTCGCGCGGCAGAACCTGGGAGAAGGCGGGCACCAACAACACGTCGTCGAAGGTGAGCGCTTTGCCGAGCAGGCGCATGGGAATGGGCTCCAGACGCAAAAGCAGATTATACGGAGGGTGGGTTTGCCCTGCCCTGACGGCCCCGACGCGGTGCTTTGTCACACGGACCGGCACCGGCACCGCAGGCCCGGTCGCTAAACTCGCACTTTCTGCCGTTAACGCTGTCCATGAGCCCCCACCGCGCCTCCCCAGCCCCCGCCGCCGTCCGTCGCTGGGTGCCCGCCGTGCTGGCGCTGGCCGCCTGGTTCGCCAGCGCCCCGGCCCAGGCCCAGTGGGTGTGGAAGGACGCCAACGGCCAGGTGCACGCCAGCGACCTGCCGCCGCCGCGCGACGTGCCCACCGCCAACATCGTCAGCCGGCCGATCGACAACATCGTTCGCCGCGCGGCCAGCCCGGCGCCAGCAGCCGCCGCATCCGGCGCATCCTCCCCGGCCATGGTCGCCACCGACAACAAGCCCCGCGTGGACCCCGAACTGGAAGTCCGGCGCAGGAAGGTCGAACAGGAACAGGCCGCGAAGAAGAAGGCCGAGGACGACAAGCTGGCCAGCCAACGCGCCGACAACTGCCAGCGTGCCCGCAGCGCCCTGGCGTCGCTGGAGTCCGGCGTGCGCATGGTGCGCACCAACGCCAGTGGCGAACGCGAGGTGCTGGACGACAAGGCGCGCAACGAAGAGATTGCCCGCGCCCGCGCGGTGGTGGCGGCCGACTGCCGCTGACAGGCCTGCCGCGGCGGCGGCCCAGGCGGCCGCAAGGCGCTCAGCGCGCGCGCTTCACCCCGTCGCGCTTGTAGCGCTGGCGTCGCGCTTCTTTCGGGTCGACCAGCAGGCCGCGGTACAGCTCCAAGCGGTCACCGTCGCGCAAAGGCGCGTCCAGTGGCCGGGCCTTGCCCCAGATGCCCGGCACCAGGCTGTCAATCAAGCCCGCGTCGTGGCGCAGCGCCAGGCCGCTGGCGCGCAGGGCGTCCTGAACCGTGGCACCCATCGGCAAGGTGAGCGCCGTGCTGTCCAGTTGGTGGGGCGCGGCGGCAAACACCACCTCCACGCGGATGCGGTCGTCAACGCCGGCCATAAACCACCTCGGCCCGCTCGACAAAGCGGTCCACGAAGGTATTCGCGACGCGGTCGAACACCGGACTGACCACGGTTTCCAGCGCCTTGCTGGAAAAGGCGTAGCGCATCTCGAACTCGATGCGGCAGGCCTGGGTTTCAGTGCCCGGCCGGCCGATGGGGATGAAGTCCCAGGTGCCGTCCAGCAGCGAGAAGGGGCCGTCCACCAGCTTCACCAGCACCTGGCGGCCGGGCTGGTGTTCGTTGCGGGTGGTGAAGGCATGGCGCACCCCGGCATAGGCCAGGTGCAGGCGCGCGGTCATGGTGAGTTCCGAGCTTTCCAGCACCTCGGTCTTTTCGCACCAGGGCAGGAACTGCGGGTAGTGCTCCACGCGGGTCACCAGCTCGTACATCTCGGCGGGCGAGTACCACAGCAGGACCGACTTCTTCACATGCTTCATACAATGCCGTCAATTATGTCCGCCCACATCGCCGAGAACCGCCGCGCCCGTTTCGAATACCACATCGAAGAACAACACGAAGCCGGCATTGTGCTGGAGGGCTGGGAAATCAAGGCCATCCGCGAAGGCCAGGTGCAGTTGACCGACGGTTACGTGGTCATCCGCGAGGGCGAGCTCTACCTGATCGGCTGCCGCATCAACCCGCTGCGCCAGGCGTCCACCCACGTGCACCCGGAGGCCGACCGCACCAAGAAGCTGCTGATGAAGAAGGCCGAGATCCGCCGGCTGATCGGCAAGGTGGAACAGCGCGGCTTCACCATGGTGCCGCTGAACCTGCACTACAAGGGCGGCCGGGTGAAGGTGGACATTGCGCTGGCCAAGGGCAAGTCCCAGCACGACAAGCGCGAGACCGAAAAGAAGCGCGACTGGGAACGCGAAAAAGGCCAGCTGATGAGACACAAGGTCTCATCCGGTCCGAAGGACTGAGCGGCGCCGCCAGGCCGGGGCCCCCACCTCCCCCCCCTGAACAGGGCATAGGGCACCTGTCCCGGATCAATTCGCCTTGAACTGGGCCCGTCGCCCGCCTAACTTGCCTGCAGGGAGCCCACGGCAAGGCGGCCGGCCGACGGCACGGTGCGCCTGCCCGTCAAGAAACACCATGGAGGCGGGAGATGAAACAAGCCACACGGACGCTGTTGGCCGCAGCGATGGCAGGGATGCTGGCCGCCCAGGCCGGGCTGGCGCAGGCGCAGGTGGCGCCCATACAGATCGGCTACGGCAACGTCTACCCCACGCTCACCGAGCAGAGCCTGACGACGGGCCGCGCGGCGGTGGACGCCCCCTGGTACGTCAGCTTCGACCTGCTGGCCCGTTCCGACGTGAGCGCCGGCGCCCTGGGCCTGGGGGCCGGCAGCAATGGCAGCTTCTTCCAGCTGAGCTCGATGCGCATCGTCACCCTGGACGGCGCGAACGTGGCCTTCGGCTCCGACAGCTTCGCCACCAACCCCTTCCCGCACGCCATCGAGGCCCTGGCCACGGCCCATGACCTGGCCCCCGGGCACTATGCCATCGAGGTGTCGGGCACCGGCAACCGCATCCTGTGCACGCCCTTCTGCGGTGACGCGGCCGACTTCGAGGTTCGGCTGCAGGTGCTGCCGGGCAGCCAGCCACCGACGGCCGCACCGGTGGGCCCGCCCACCTTGCTGGCCAACTACGGCAATGTGTTTCCCACGCTCACGCAGCGCGATCTGACGGTGGGGCTCAGCGCCGGCAGCGGCCCCTGGTACGTGGGCTTCAACCTGCTGGCCCCGGCGACAGTGAATCTGGGCGCCTTGGGCCTGGGGGCTGGCAGCAATGGCAGCTTCTTCGACCTGAGCGCCGTGCGCATCGTCGGCATGGACGGCCGCCATGTCGCCTTCGGCACCGACACCTTCGTGGGCAACCCCTTCCGGGACCCGGTGGAAGCGCTGGTCAGCGTGCCGGTGCTGGAACCAGGCGCCTACGCCGTGGAATTCTCCGGCGCGGGCAACCGGGTGCTGTGCACGCCCTTCTGCGGCGATGCGGCCGACCTGGTGCTGCGCCTGCAGGTGACCACGGCCGTGGACGAACCCGCCGCGGCCCTGATGCTGCTGGGCGGCCTGGCGGGCCTGGCCTGGCGCCGCCGGCGCGGCCGGGCCAGGACCTGAAGCCCATCGACGGCTGGGGCTTCAGCCCCAGTTCGGCTTGCGCTTGTCGATGAAGGCCTGCACGCCTTCCAGGGCGCTGGCGTCCATCATGTTGCAGGCCATGGTGTTGCCGGCGTCTTCGTAGGCTGCGGCGATGCCGGTTTCCAGCTGGCGGTAGAACAGCTGCTTGCCCAGCGCCAGGGCGACGCGCGGCTTGGCGCAGATGCTGGCGGCCAGCAGGTCCACCGCGCTGTCCAGCTCGGCCGCGTCCACCACATGGTTCAGCAGGCCTTCCGCCTGGGCCTGCTGGGCCGAGATGAAATTGCCGGTGACCAGCATCTCGAACGCCGCCTTGCGCGACAGGTTGCGCGACAGCGCCACGCTGGGCGTGGAGCAGAACAGGCCCAGGTTCACGCCGCTGACCGCAAAGCGCGCCTCCTTCACCGCCACCGCCAGGTCGCACTGCGCCACCAGCTGGCAACCGGCCGCGGTGGCGATGCCCTGCACCTTGGCGATCACCGGCAGCGGCAGGCGCTGGATGGACAGCATCAGCTTCGCGCACTGGGCGAACAGGCCCTCGTAATAGCCCAGTGCGGGCGAAGCGCGCATTTCCTTCAGGTCGTGGCCGGCGCAGAAGGCTTTGCCGGCGGCGGCGATCACCACCACCCGCGCGGATTCGTCCTTCGCCAGAGCGTCCAGTTCGGTCTGCAGCGCGGTGAGCATGCCCTCGGACAGGGCGTTGAAGGCCTGCGGACGGTTCAGGGTGAGCGTGACCACGCCACGCGCGTCGGCGCTGCGTTGCACAAAGGGGTCGTTGGTGCTGAGCATGGTGGATTCCTTCACTCGATGGCGCTGGATGACTTGGCGCGTTCGCGCAACTGGAACTTCTGGATCTTGCCGGTGGATGTCTTTGGAATTTCTTCGAAGCGGATCTCGCGCGGCACCTTGTAGCCGGCCAGCAGGGTCTTGCAGTGGGCCACCAGGTCGGCCGCAGTGACCTGCGCACCCGCCTTGATTTCCACATAGGCCACCGGCGTTTCGCCCCATTTGGCGTCGGGCTTGGCCACCACCGCGCAGGCCAGCACCGCGGGGTGGCGGTACAGCGCGTCTTCCACCTCGATGGAGCTGATGTTTTCGCCCCCGCTGATGATCACGTCCTTGCTGCGGTCCTTGATCTTCACGTAGCGGTCGGCTTCCATCACCGCCAGGTCGCCGGTGTGGAACCAGCCGCCTTCGAAGGCCTTGTGGGTGGCGTTCGGGTTCTTCAGGTAGCCCTTCATCACGATGTTGCCGCGGAACATGATCTCGCCCATGGTCTGCCCGTCGGCCGGGATGTCGGCCAAGGTCTCGGGGTCCAGCACCGTCATGCCTTCCTGCAGCACGTAGCGCACGCCCTGGCGGCCGTTCAGCCGGGTTTGTTCGCTCAGGCTCTGTTCGGACCAGTGCGGGTGCTTCACCGCCACCGAGGCCGGGCCGTAGACCTCGGTCAGGCCATAGACATGGGTGATGTCGAAGCCGATGCGGGCCATGCCCTCGATCATGGACGCCGGCGGCGCCGCGCCGGCCACCATGCCGCGCACCTGCTGGCGACCTTCACCCGACAGGCCCGCGCGCATCTCGTCCGGCGCGTTGAAGATCAGGCTGTGCACGATGGGTGCGGCGCAGTAGTGGTCCACCTTGTGTTCACGCATGGCGCCCAGGATGGCGGCAGCCTCCACGCGGCGCAGGCACACGTGCGTGCCGCCCAGCATGGCCACGGTCCAGGGAAAACACCAGCCGTTGCAATGGAACATGGGCAAGGTCCACAGGTAGACCGGGAAATGCGGCATGGTCCAGGTGGCGGCGTTGCACACGGCGTTCAGGTAGGCGCCGCGGTGGTGGGTGACCACGCCCTTGGGGTCGCCGGTGGTGCCGCTGGTGTAGCTGACGGCGATGGCATCCCACTCGTCGGCCGCACCGTCCAGCCGCGCCAGGGGTTCGTGCGCGGCCAGCAGGGCTTCGTACTCGTGGGCGCCCAGGCGGTCGCCCGGGCCGGTGTATTCGCTGTCGCAGACGTCGATCACCACCAGCTCGCGGCCGTGTTCGCTTTTCAGCAGTTGCAGCGCGCTCTTCATCAGCGGCGCGAACTCGCGGTCGGTGATCAGCACCTGCGCTTCGCAGTGGTTCATCTGCCAGGCCAGCAGCGCCGCGTCCAGACGGGTGTTCAGGGTGTTCAGCACCGCGTTCAGCGCCGGCACGGCGTAGTGCGCCTCCACCATCTCCGGCGTGTTGGGCAGCATCACGCTCACCGTGCTGCCGCGGCCCACGCCCAAGGCCTTCAGCGCCGCGGCCAGGCGGGCCGAGCGGTCACGCAAGGTCTTCCAGTTGCAGCGCCGCGCGCCGTGGATGATGGCCGGGCGATCGGGAAAGACCTCGGCGCTGCGCTCCACGAAGCTCACGGGCGACAAGGCCACGAAGTTGGCCGGGGTCTTGGACAGGTTTTGGTCGTAGATGCTCATGCAGCCCTCTGGGTGGGTCGGGTTGGCGCGCCGCCGCCGAAGCGCCGCTGGAATTCTGGCTCATCCATCCACAGCATGCGCCCGGCGGACCACCAGGCGGCGAACAGGGCCACCGGAAACAGCGCCACATGCCACCAGGCCCGACGGCGCCAGCCCAGGTAGAACCAATGGGCGCCGAAGTGACCGAGCAGGAAGGCCAGCGTCACCGCCATGGCGCGGGAAGGCCGGGCCTGGCGGGGCGGCAAATTGGGCAGGTGTGGCCGCAGCCGCTGCCAGGCTTCGCCCAGCACCGCCGCATTGGGTCGTAACACCGAAAGCACCAGCAAGCGGGCCCAGCCGCCCGGTGTGTTGGGCACAGCGCGTACCGGCTCCACGCAGGCAAGGCCCGCGGCATCGAAACCCACCAGGGCACCGATGCGCACGGTGCCCCGGTAGCCGGCCCAGCGGCGCCAGCCGCGCAGGGGCGGGTCGCAGAGGGTGGCGGGCAGGCGGCCGCCCAGTGCCTGCTGCAGCGGCAGCGCCACTTCGGGCGGCAACTGGGTGGAGCCCAGCACCGCCAGCAGCACCCGCTGGCGCGGCACGGTGCGCAGTGCCTGCTCGAGTTCCCAGGCCACGCCCGGCGAGTTGCCCACGCGCAGCACCACCAGGGCCGCGCCTTGCATCAGGTCCAGCACCACGCGCTGCCAATCGGCGTGCGACACGTACAGGCGCGCGGCACCCAGTTCGGGCAGCGGCTCATCCGGCTTGCCGATGGCCACCACCGGCCCGTGTTCGTTCAGCAGCCAGGCCAGCTCCTGTTCGGGCGTGGCGACGGCCAACAGGCGCATCGCGCTGCCGACAAGGCGAAAGCCGCCGTCGAACAGCAGGGCCTGGTCGTCGTCCTGGAAGGAGCGCAGGTACAGCACCGGGGGCCGCGGGTCGGCCTGCATGCGCTCGTCGGCGGTTTCGGTCTCGTGGCGAAGCACACGGCGAACCAGGTGCAGCAGCCACAGCAGCAGCGCGAGGACGGTCAGCGAAAAGGCCGTGTCGGCCAGGTCGCGGTCCACGCCTTCCAGGGGCCGATCGGCCAGCGGAAACAGCACTGCCAGCGGCAGGCAGCTCAGCAGCACCAGCCATTGCCACTTCAGCGATGCGCGCCGACGTTCGTCACGCCGCGGCCGGATGGCCCCGCAACCCAAGGCCAGCAGCCACAGGCCCAGGCCGCCCACCAGCGTGGCACCAGCCAGCCAGGGCGCCCACTGTGCCAGCAGGCCGGCGCTCAGGGTGGTCCGGTTCGCCAGTTCATCACCCACTGCGAGCACCGCCGCTGCCACCGCCCCGAACATGAGCGCCAGGCCCATGGCTTTCAGGCGCCGGTCTTCCCGCACCGCTTCAGCCCGCCTTGGCCAGCGCCTGGTCGATGTCCCAGAGGATGTCGTCGATGTGCTCCAGGCCCACCGAGATGCGGATCATGTCCGGCGGCACGCCGGCCGCGCGCTGCTGGGCTTCGTCCAGCTGGCGGTGGGTGGTGCTGGCGGGGTGGCTGATCAGTGTGCGGGTGTCACCGATGTTGACCAGATGGCTCATGAACTGCGCCCCTTCGATGAACTTCACGCCGCGCTCCATGCCGCCCTTGACACCGAAGGCCAGCAGGCCGGAGGCCCCGCGCATCTGGCGTTTCATCAAGGCATGCTGCGGGTGGTCTTCCAGGCCGGGGTAGTTGACCCAGGCCACCGCGGGGTGCGTGCGCAGGTGCTGCGCCACGGCCAGCGCGTTGGCGCAGTGGCGTTCCATGCGGATGGGCAGGGTCTCCACCCCCTGCAGGATCTGCCAGGCGCTCATCGGTGCCAGCGCGCCGCCGTAAACGCGCAGGGTTTCCATGCGGCAGCGCATGGTGAAACCGAAGTCGCCGAAGGTTTCATAGAACTTCACCCCGTGGTAGCCGGGGCTGGGTTCGGTCATGCCGGGGAACTTGCCGTTGTCCCATGGGAAGCGGCCACTTTCCACCACCACGCCGCCGAGGGTGGTGCCGTGGCCGGCCAGGTACTTGGTGGCCGAATGCACCACCACGTCGGCGCCGTGTTCAATGGGGTTGCACAGGAAGGGGCTGGGCACGGTGTTGTCAACGACCAGCGGCAGGCCGTGGGCGTGTGCCACGTCGGCCACTGCCGCGAGGTCCAGCACCGTCAGGCTGGGGTTGCCCAGGCTTTCGGCAAACACCGCACGGGTGCTGGGGCGGATGGCGGCGGCGAAGGCGTCGGGTTTCGTGGCGTCAACAAACGTGGTCTCGATGCCGAACTTCTTCAGGTTCACCGCCAGCATCGTCACCGTGCCGCCGTACAGCGCGCCGGCCGCCACGATGTGGTCGCCAGCCTGCAGGATGGTCATCAGCGCCAGGGCCTCGGCCGCCATGCCACTGGCCGCAGCCACCCCGGCGCGCCCGCCCTCCAGCGCCGCCACGCGTTCTTCCAGCGCCGCCACGGTGGGGTTGCTCAGGCGCGAGTACACATTGCCAAAGGTCTGCAGGTTGAACAGGCTGGCGGCGTGCTCGGCGCTGTCGAACACGAAGCTGGTGGTCTGGTAGATGGGCAGCGCACGCGCGCCGGTTGCGGCATCGGGCACCTGGCCGGCGTGGATGGCCAGGGTTTCGGGTCGGAAGCGGCGTTCTTCAGCCATGGCGACGTGTCGCGGATATGACGCCGGTGTTCACCCCGGCCCAATGCAGCCCGCCGAACAGGCGTGCATGCTCGATCTTCACGCAGCGGTTGAACACCGTGTCCAGCCCAGCCGCACGGGCCCGTTCGGTGGCCGCGTCGTTGTTCACCCCCAGTTGCTGCCACAGGCACTTGGCGCCGATGGCGATGGCGCTGTCGGCGATGGGACCCACGTCTTCGCTGCGGCGGAACACGTCCACCAGGTCCACCGGGTGCGGAATGTCTTCCAGCCGCGCATAGCAGCGTTCGCCCAGGATTTCGCTGCAGCGCGGGTTCACCGGCACGATGCGGTAGCCCTGTTCCTGCATGTACTTGGCGGCGAAAAAGCTGGGACGGTGCCACTGGTCCGACAGCCCCACCACCGCCAGGGTGCGGCAGCCGTTCAGGATGCGGCGCAGCGCCGCGTGGTCGTTGTGCATGCGGCAACTGTAGGGCAGCGTTCCCGCGGTGGCAGCAGGTGTTGCCCTGGGCTACACTGCCGCCGCCAGGAGAGTGTGGAGCCCGCGAAGCTGCGGGCAGCCACCGCCGAAGGCGCAGGGCGCAAGCCCGAACGCTCAGGCACAAGGACTGGCAAGCGCTTCCCCAGGAAGCGTTCCTCGACTGGAGAGAGGCGGGTGCTGCAACCCGTCCACCGAAGGGGCAAGCGGGCCGCCGGCCGAACCGGCGCCGCCAATCTCTCAGGTAAAGCGGACAGCGAGGGCACGTAGCGGCACCCCCCCGGGGGTGCCAGGCCTGTGACCCTCGACAGCACTGGATGCGCCCGCCATGACCGAGACCCTGCTCAACACGCCGCTGCACGCCCTGCACCTGGAACTGGGTGCCAAGATGGTGCCCTTTGCCGGCTACAGCATGCCGGTGCAGTACCCCGGCGGCATCATCGCCGAGCACCGCCAGTGCCGAGAGGCGGCGGCCCTGTTCGACGTGTCGCACATGGGCCAGATCCGCCTGGTGGGCCCGGCCGCCGCCGCCGCGCTGGAAACCCTGGTGCCCATGGACATCGTCGACCTGGCCGTCGGCAAGCAGCGCTACGCGCTGTTCACCAACCCGGAAGGCGGCATCCTGGACGACCTGATGGTGACGCGCCGCCCTGGCGACCTGTTCCTGGTGGTGAACGCGGCCTGCAAGGCGGCCGACCTGCAGCACCTGAAAGGCCAGATCGGCAACCGCTGCGAAGTGATCAACCTGCCCGACCGCGCCCTGCTGGCGCTGCAGGGCCCGAAGGCCGCCGAAGCCCTGGCCAAGCTGAACCCGGTGGTGAGCAGCCTGACCTTCATGACCGGGCAGATGGTCACGCTGCACGGCGCCGAGTGTTTCGTCACCCGCTCGGGCTACACGGGTGAGGACGGCTTCGAGATATCGGTGCCCGAAGACCGCGCCGAAGCCCTGGCCCGCGCCCTGCTGGCCTTGCCCGAGGTGGGCCCCGCAGGCCTGGGCGCGCGTGACACGCTGCGCCTGGAAGCCGGCCTGTGCCTGTACGGCCACGACATCAACACCCGCAGCACCCCGGTGGAAGCCGCCCTCACCTGGGCCATCCAGAAGGTGCGCCGGCCCGGCGGCGCGCGCGCAGGCGGCTACCCGGGCGCGGCCATCATCGAACAGCAGCTGGCCGAAGGCCCCGGCGTGAAACGCGTGGGCCTGCTCGGCGCCGAACGGGTGCCGGTGCGCGAAGGCGCCACCGTGTTTGCCAGCGCCGAGGGCGGCAGCCCCATCGGCCGCGTCACCAGCGGCACCCTGGCCCCAGGCGTGAACCAGGTCATCGCGCTGGCCACGCTGGCGGTGAACCATGGCCAGGTGCAGCAGGACGTGTGGGCCGAGGTGCGCGGCAAGCGGGTGGCGATGCGCGTGGTGCCCCTGCCCTTCGCGCCGCACCGCTACCACCGCGGCTAGAGTCCCGATCCGTTTTCATTTCCTCAACCTCCAACGCCCACCAGGAGCGCACCCATGACGACCATGTTCACCCCCGACCACGAGTGGATCAACATCGAAGACCACGAGGCCGCGGTGGTCGGCATCACCCTGCACGCGCAGGACGCGCTGGGGGACGTGGTCTTCGTCGACCTGCCCGAGGTGGGCCGCACCTACAAGAAGGGCGAAGTGGCGGGTGTTGTTGAATCGGTGAAAGCCGCGGCCGACATCTACATGCCGGTGGAAGGCGAGGTGGTGGAGGTGAACGAGGCCCTGCGCGAGAATCCCGCGCTGGCCAACACCGACCCCATGGGCAATGGCTGGTTCTTCAAGGTGCACGTCACCCACATGGAACAGTTCGACGCCCTGATGGACCCGCCGGCCTACGACGCGCTGCTGAAGAAGAGCAGCTGAGCGCCACCCTGCCCCGCAGGCCCCCCGAAGACCGATTGCGCAGCACCCTGCTGCGCCAGGATGCCCCATGCTGATGAACGCCCTGCCCACCCTGGCCGAACTGGAGAACGCGGCCGAATTCCAGGCCCGCCACATCGGCCCCGGCCTACAAGACGAAGCCAGGATGTTGTCGGCCATCGGCGCCGCGTCGCGCCAGGCACTGATCGAGGCCATCGTGCCGCGCGCCATCGTGCGCAGCCGGCCGATGGACCTGCCGCCGCCGGCCACCGAAGCGCAGGCGCTGGCCGAGATGAAGGCCATCGCGGCCAAGAACCAGGTGCTGAAAAGCTTCATCGGCCAGGGCTACCACGGCACCCTGGTGCCCGGCGTCATCCAGCGCAACATCCTGGAGAACCCGGCCTGGTACACCGCCTACACGCCCTACCAGGCCGAAATCAGCCAGGGCCGCATGGAGGCGCTGCTGAACTTCCAGACCATGGTGACCGACCTCACCGGCATGGCCATCGCCAACGCCAGCATGCTGGACGAAGCCACCGCCGCCGCCGAGGCCATGACCCTGGCCAAGCGCAGCGTGAAAAGCAGGAGCAACGCCTTCGTGGTGGCGGGCGATGCGCACCCGCAGGTGATCGAAGTGATCCGCACCCGGGCCGAGCCCCTGGGCATCACGGTCCAACTGGCCAATTCGGCCGCCGAGTGGGACGCCCTGATCGCAGGCGGCGACTACTTTGCCGCGCTGGAGCAATTGCCTTCCACCTCGGGCCAGATCCACGACCTGCGCGGCGACGCCGAGCGCATCCACGCCCACCAGGCCGCCTTCATCGTCGGCGCCGACCTGTTGGCCCTGACGCTCATCACGCCCCCGGGCGAGCTGGGCGCCGACATCGCCTACGGCAGCACCCAGCGTTTCGGCGTGCCCATGGGCGGCGGCGGGCCGCACGCGGCCTACCTGGCCTGCCGCGACGAGTTCAAGCGCAGCCTGCCCGGGCGGCTGGTGGGCGTTTCCGTCGACAGCCACGGGGCACCCGCCTATCGCCTGGCGCTGCAGACGCGCGAGCAGCACATCCGCCGCGAGAAGGCCACCAGCAACATCTGCACCGCGCAGGTGCTGCTGGCGGTGATGGCCAGCATGTACGCGGTCTACCACGGGCCCGCCGGCCTGAAGCGCATCGCCCAGCGCGTGGCGGCCTACACCGCCGTCCTGGCCCAGGGCCTGAAGGCATTGGGCGCCAAGGTGCGCAGCGACACCGCTTTCGACACCCTGGTGCTGGACACCGGTGCCGCCACCGCCGCGCTGCACAGCCGCGCGCGCGCTGCCGGCATGAACCTGCGGCGCTTTCCCGAATGGGGCGACACCATGCTGGGCATCAGCCTGGACGAAACCACCACGCGCGACGACATCAGCGCACTGTGGCAGGTGTTCGCGCGCGCCGGCCAGGCCCTGCCGTCCTTCGACGACTTCGAGCGCGGCGTGGAGCCCATGATCCCGGCCGAACTGCGCCGCACCTCGGCCTTCCTGACGCACCCGGTGTTCAACTCGCACCACAGCGAAACCGAGATGCTGCGCTACCTCCGGCGCCTCGCCGACAAGGACCTGGCGCTGGACCGCAGCATGATCCCGCTGGGCTCCTGCACCATGAAGCTCAATGCCACGGCCGAGATGATTCCCGTCACCTGGCCCGAGTTCGCGAACATGCACCCCTTCGCCCCGGCCGACCAGCAGGCGGGCTGGCGGGCGCTGAACGAGCAACTCACCGCCTGGCTGTGCCAGGCCACGGGTTATGCCGGCATCAGCCTGCAGCCCAACGCCGGCTCGCAGGGCGAATACGCCGGCCTGCTGGCCATCCGCGCCTGGCACCGTTCACGCGGCGAAAGCCAGCGCACCATCTGCCTGATTCCCGAATCGGCCCACGGCACCAACCCGGCCAGCGCGCAGATGTGCGGCATGCAGGTGGTGGTGGTGAAGTGCGACGCCATGGGCAACGTGGACCTGGCCGACCTGAAGGCGCGCTGCGAAGAACACAGCGCGAAACTGGCGGCCATCATGATCACCTACCCCAGCACCTACGGCGTGTTCGAGACGCGGGTGAAGGAGCTGTGCGCGCTGGTGCACCAGCACGGCGGGCGGGTGTACGTGGACGGCGCCAACATGAACGCGCTGGTGGGCCTGGCCGCGCCGGGTGAATTCGGCGGCGATGTCAGCCACCTGAACCTGCACAAGACCTTCTGCATTCCGCACGGCGGCGGCGGGCCCGGCGTGGGGCCGGTGTGCGTGGCGGCGGACCTGGTGCCCTTCCTGCCCGGGCACGGCCAGCCGGATGCGCCGGTCGGCGCGGTGTCGGCCGCGGCCCTGGGCAATGCCGCGGTGCTGCCCATCAGCTGGATGTACATGCGCATGATGGGTGCGGCGGGACTCACCGCCGCCACCGAAGGCGCCATCCTGGCCGCCAACTACGTGGCCGCACGCCTGGACGGCCACTACGCCATTCACTACAGCGGCGACATCGCCGGCGTGAAGGGCGGCGGCGTGGCGCACGAATGCATCCTGGACCTGCGGCCCCTGAAGGACGCCAGTGGCATCGGCGCCGAGGACGTGGCCAAGCGGCTGATCGACTACGGTTTCCACGCCCCCACGCTCAGCTTCCCGGTGGCCGGCACCTTGATGGTGGAGCCGACCGAAAGCGAACCCCTGGTGGAACTGGACCGCTTCTGCGACGCGATGATCGCCATCCGCGCTGAGATTGCGAAGGTGGAACGCGGTGAATGGCCGCGCGAGGACAACCCGCTGAAGAACGCCCCCCACACCGCCGCCGCCCTGCTGGCCGCCGACTGGCCACACGCCTACAGCCGTGAGCAGGCGGCCTACCCCCTGGCCAGCGTGAAGCAGAACAAGTACTGGTCGCCGGTGGGCCGGGTGGACAACGTGCACGGCGACCGCAACCTGTTCTGCAGCTGCATCCCGGTGGCAGACTTCGCCTGATGGACGACACCCACCGCGAACATTTCGCCAGCGACAACTACGCCGGCATCTGCCCTGAGGCCTGGGCCGCCCTGGCCCAGGCCAACGCCTCGGGCCACCAGCCCGGCTATGGCGAGGACATCTGGACCCAGAAGGCCAGCGACAGGCTGCGCGAGCTGTTCCAGACCGAGTGCGACATCTACTTCGTCTTCAACGGCACGGCGGCCAATTCACTGGCGCTGGCCAGCATGTGCCAGAGCTACCACTCGGTGATCTGCACCCCGGTGGCCCACATCGAGACCGACGAGTGCGGTGGCCCGGAGTTCTTCTCCAACGGCAGCAAGCTGATGGTGGCCGAAGCCGAAAGCGCCGCGGCGAAGCAGGGCAAGCTCACGCCCGACGCGGTGGAGGCCCTGGTCACCCGCCGCAGTGACATCCACTACCCCAAGCCCAAGGTGGTGTCGCTGACGCAAGCCACCGAACTGGGCACGCTGTACACGGTGGAAGAGGTGCGCGCCATCGCGGCCATTGCCAAGCGCCGGCACCTGACGGTGCACATGGACGGCGCGCGTTTTGCCAACGCGGTGGCGGCGCTCGGCTGCCACCCCAGCGACATCACCTGGCGCGCGGGGGTGGACGTGCTGTGCTTCGGCGGCACCAAGAACGGCCTGCCGGTGGGCGAGGCGGTGGTGTTCTTCGACCGCATGCTGTCGCAGGACTTCGCCTACCGGGTGAAGCAGGCGGGCCAACTGGCCAGCAAGATGCGCTTCATCTCGGCGCCCTGGGTCGGCATGCTGGAAAACGACGTCTGGCTGAAGCACGCGCGCCACGCCAACGCCATGGCGCAGCGCCTGCATGAGAAGGTGCGCAAGATCACCGGCGTGCGGGTGATGCACCCGCCGCAGGCCAATGCGGTGTTCGCCTTCCTGCCGCCGCCCGCCATCCAGCGCCTGCACGCGCAGGGCTGGCGCTTCTACGACTTCATCGCCGGTGGCGGTTGCCGGCTGATGTGCGCCTGGGACACCACGGCCGAGGCGGTGGACGCCTTCGCCGCCGACATCGCGGCGGCCTGCGCCGCAGCCTGAAACTGGCGCGACCATGGCGGTCTCGGTCTTCGACCTGTTCAAGATCGGCATCGGCCCCAGCAGCTCGCACACCGTGGGGCCGATGCGCGCGGCGCGGCTGTTCGCGCTGCGCTTGGCGAACGACGGCCTGCTGGCCCGCGTGGCCCGCGTGCAGGCCCTGCTGTACGGGTCCCTGGGCGCCACGGGCAAGGGCCATGGCAGCGACAAGGCTGTGCTGCTGGGCCTGGCCGGGCACGAGCCCGACACGGTGGACATCGAGGCCGTGCCCGAACTGCTGGCGGCGATGCGCAACACGCAGCGTCTGGCGCTGCTGAGACAACACGCCATTGCCTTTCACGAGAAGGACGACCTGAAGTTCCTGCGCCGCGAGTCCCTGCCCTTCCACGCCAACGGCTTGCGCTTCCTGGCCTTCGACGCCCAGGGCGCGGTGCTGGCCGAGCGTTGCTACTACTCGGTAGGCGGTGGCTTCGTGGTCAGCGACGAGGTGGCCGCCGACGGCAGCCGCCAGCGCGCCATCGCCCCCGACGCCACCGTGCTGCCGCACCCCTTCCACAGCGCCCAGGAACTGCTGGCGCAATGCCGCGCGCTGGACTGCAGCATCGCCGAGCTGATGCGCCGCAATGAACGCCATTGGCGCAGCGACGCCGAGATCGATGCCGGGCTGATGACCATCTGGCGCGTGATGCAGGACTGTGTGGAACGCGGCTGCCGCACCGGCGGCACCCTGCCCGGTGGCTTCAAGGTGCGTCGGCGCGCCAAGGCCCTGCGCGAAGCCCTGACCGCGCACCCGGAAGAGGCCCTGCGCGACCCGCTACAGGTGCTGGACTGGGTGAACCTGTACGCCTTGGCGGTGAACGAGGAAAACGCCGCCGGCGGCCGGGTGGTGACCGCGCCCACCAACGGCGCCGCCGGCATCGTGCCGGCGGTGCTGCACTACTACACCCGTTTCGTGGTCCATGACGGCCCCCCGTCGCTGCACGCCGGCCCCCCGGGGGGGCCCGAGGCCGGCTTGGGACGGCCCGGCGCCGGCCTCGGCGCCACCGACCGCGGCGTCATCGACTTCCTGCTCACCGCGGCGGCCATCGGCATCCTGTACAAGGAAAACGCCAGCATCAGCGGTGCCGAGGTGGGCTGCCAGGGCGAGGTGGGCGTGGCCTGCAGCATGGCCGCCGGTGCGCTGGCGGCCGTGACCGGGGGCAGCGTGCAGCAGGTGGAGAACGCCGCCGAGATCGGCATGGAGCACCACCTGGGCCTGACCTGCGACCCCGTGGGCGGGCTGGTGCAGATCCCCTGCATCGAGCGCAACGCCATCGCTGCGGTGAAGTCCATCAACGCTGCGCGCATGGCGCTGCGCGGCGACGGCACCCACCACGTGAGCCTGGACAAGGTGATCAAGACCATGCGCGACACCGGCCGCGACATGCTGACCAAGTACAAGGAAACGGCCCGCGGCGGCCTGGCGGTGAACATCGTCGAATGCTGAAGGCCGCCGGCAAGGCGCGGGCGACATGCCCGGTACCGAACCTGGCCGACCGAGCGATACTCCACCCATGAAGCACCGGCCCGATTTCCGCAGCCCGGCTTTCCTGCGCAGCCACGCCTTGCAGACCATGGCGTTCTACGACGGCCGCTGCGTGGACCCGATGGGCGGCTTCTACCATTACTTCAAGGACGACGGCGAGGTCTACGACGCCGCCGCGCGGCACCTGGTGTCCAGCGCCCGCTTCGTGGTCACCCACGCCTGGGGCGCGCGCCACTTCCCAGAACATGCACAGGCGCAGGCCTGGCGCGAAGCCGCCCGCCACGGCCTGCGCTTCCTGCGCCAGGCGCACCGCAATTCGGCCACCGGCGGCTATGCGTGGAAGGTGCATGTGGAACATGGCCAGCGCAGCATCATGGACGCCACCAACCACTGCTATGGCCTGGCCTTCGTGCTGCTGGCCCATGCCGAAGCCTTGCGCAGCGGCATCGACGAAGCCCTTCTGGGCCTGGACGAAACCTTCGGCGTGATGGAGACCCGATTCTGGGAAGCCGACGTGAACCTGTACGCCGACGAGGCCACGGCCGACTGGCGGGTGTCGCGCTACCGGGGCCAGAACGCCAACATGCACGCCTGCGAAGCCATGCTGGCCGCCTTCCAGGCCACCAACGACACCCGCTACCTGAAGCGCGCCCACGACGTGGCCGAGGCCGTCACCCGCACGCTGGCCACACGCGGCGGCGGCCTGGTGTGGGAACACTACCAACGGGACGCCCAGGGCCAGTGGCAGCCCGACTGGGAATACAACCGCGACAAGCCCGACGACCTGTTCCGCCCCTGGGGTTTCCAACCCGGACACCAGGCCGAGTGGGCCAAGCTGCTGCTCACGCTGGAGCAGCAGATGCCCACGCTGGACCCCGACAACTGGCTGGTGCACCGGGCGCGTGAACTGTTCGGCGCGGCCGTCCAGCATGGCTGGGACAACAAGCACCACGGCGGGCTGGTGTACGGCTTCATGCGCGACGAGCAGCACCCGAACCGCTTTTCGGTGTGCGACGGCCACAAGTACCACTGGGCGCAGGCCGAGACCCTGGCCGCTGCCGCGCTGCTGGGCGACCGAACCGGTGAAGGCGGCTACTGGGACTGGTACGACCGCATCTGGGCCTATTGCTGGGACCACTTCGTGGACCATGAGCACGGGGCCTGGTTCCGCATCCTGAGCCCGGACAACAAGAAGATCACCGACCAGAAGAGCCCAGCCGGTAAGGTGGATTACCACAACCTGGGCGCCTGCTACGAAGCGCTGGCGGTGCTGGACCCCACCGCGGCCTGAACAGGATCAGGCTTCCAGCAGGTCCGCCAGCGTCATGCTGTCCAGGCGCGCGTGCAGCCGGAACGCCCGCGTGGCGGAGGTGTCATCCAGCAGCAGGGTGTCGATCAGCGCCCGTGCAGGCGTGCGCTCGGGCTGAACCAGCAGCACGTGGCGCTGGGCACCGGCTTCGTCCAGCCGGCCCACCCAGTCCAGCGTGGTCAATTGCTCCAGCACCGGCTCGATCTGCAAAGGGTCCACCCGCAGCTGGGCCGCCAGGTCTTCCAGCGACAGACCCGGACGCTGGCCGTCGGCCGCCCGCCGCGCAGCCTGCAGCGGCTTGAGCACCGCCACCGCCAGTGCAAAGCGGTGGCCCGGCCGGTCGGGCAGGCGTGCCACGCGCAAGGCCAGGCTGGGCGCGTAGGCCGCGATCACCGCGCCCAGCAGCACGATCACCCAGCCGGTGTACACCCACAGCAGCAGGATGGGCACGGTGGCGAAGGCACCGTAGATCACCGAATAGCTGGGCACCGACGCCAGGTACCAGCCCAATGCACGCTTGGCCACCTCGAAGCCCACCGCCACGAAAAAGCCGCCGGCCAGCGCGTGTTCCCAGCGCACATGGGTGTTGGGCACGAAACGGAACAGGCTGGACGCGCCGCCGAACAGCAGCGCGAACTCCACCACCTCCAGCAGCAACTCCACCCCGCCAGGCAAGGCGCTGGCCCAGCCGCGCGAGGCGCTGATGACAAATGAGGTGAGCGTGAGGCTGGCCCCCAGCACCAGCGGGCCCAGCGTGAGCCCGGCCCAGTACACCAGCACCCGCTGCGCCAGCGGCCGGGCTTTTCGCACCCGCCACAGGTTGTTCAGCGTGCGGTCGATGGTGAAGACCAGCGCCAGCGCGGTGACCACCAGCACCAGCAGGCCCAGCACCCCCAGCCGGTTGGCCTTGGCGGCGAACTGCGTCAGTGCCGCCAGCACCGGCTTGGCGATGTGGTCGGGCACCAGGCTCTGGATCAGGTACTTCTGCAGCGTGTCCTGGAACTTGCCAAACATCGGGAAGGCCGAGAACAGCGCCAGCGTCACCGTGGCCAATGGCACCAGGCTGATCAGCGTGGTGAAGGTCAGGCTGCCGGCGGTCAGGCCCAGGTGGTCTTCGCGGAAGCGCTGGCGCAGCGTGCGCAGGGTGTCGAACCAGGGCCAGGCCCGCAGGGTCAGCATCAGCTGCGCGACGCGCTCGGACCAGAGCGACAGCAGGGGCAGGTGGGCGGCGCGCCAATTCATGAGGGCTATCATGCCAGCCCGCATGAATGCACCTGTGTCCACGCTGCCGCTGCCGCCGCACAACAGCCCCGATGCGCAGGCACGCGCCAGCCGCGCGGCCGCGGTAGCGCTGCTGTTGGCGCTGGTGGCCCTGGGCCTGGCCTGGGAACTGGTGCTGGCGCCCACCGGCCGCGGGACGCTGGCGCTGAAGGTGCTGCCGCTGCTGTTCTTTCTGACGGGATTGTTGAAACTGCGCCTGGCCAGCTACCGCGCCTTGAGCCTGCTGGTCTGGCTGTACGTGGCCGAAGGCCTGGTGCGCGCCACCAGCGAAGCCGGCCGCGGCATGCTGCTGGCCTGGGGCGAGGTGGCGCTGGCCACCGCGCTGTTCGTGGTGTGCGTGTGGCATGTGCAGCACCGCCTGCCGCGCCAGCCCCGCAAGAAAGAGGACAAGGCATGAGTGACGCCCTGCTGGGCGCGCTGCGCGACGCCGTCGGCCCCGCCCAGGTGCTGAACGAGGGCGACCTGTCGGCCTACACGCTGGACTGGCGCAAGCGCTGGCGTGGCCGCCCGCTCGCCGTGGTGCGCCCTGGCAGCACCGAAGAAGTGGCCCAGGTGGTGCGCAGCTGCAGCGCCCACGGCGTGGCGCTGGTGCCGCAAGGCGGCAACACCGGCCTGGTGGGCGGCGGCGTGCCCGACGCCAGCGGCACCCAGGTGCTGCTGAGCCTGCAGCGCATGAGACGCGTGCGGGCGCTGGACGCGGCCAACCTGACCCTGACCGTGGAAGCCGGCTGCGTGCTGCAGGCGGTGCAGCAGGCGGCCGACGAGGCCGGCTTCCTGTTCCCCTTGAGTCTGGCGGCCGAGGGCAGTTGCACCATTGGCGGCAACCTGGCCACCAACGCCGGCGGCACCCAGGTGCTGCGTTACGGCAATGCGCGCGAGCTCTGCCTGGGGCTGGAGGTGGTGACCGCCGACGGCCAGGTATGGAATGGCCTCACAGGCCTGCGCAAGGACAACACCGGCTACGACCTGCGCCACCTGATGATCGGCAGCGAAGGCACGCTGGGCGTCATCACCGCGGCCACGCTGAAGCTGTTTCCGAGGCCGGCCGCGCGCGTCACGGCGCTGGCCGCCTGCCGCCACCTGGACGACACGCTGGCCCTGCTGGGCCTGGCCCAGGCGCGCCTGGGGCCGGAGCTCACCGGCTTCGAGGTGATGGAACGCCACGCGCTGTCCCTGGTGGAAAAGCACTTCCCGCAATTGCCCGTGCCGCTGCCCGGCGCGCCCTGGACGGTGCTGCTGGAAGCCAGCGCGGCCGACCATGAAGGCGCGGCGCAGGCCCGCTTCCAGGCCCTGCTGGAAGCCGCCGCCGAAGCGGGATGTGTCAGCGACGCCGTGGTGGCCGGCAGCATCGCGCAAAGCCGCGCCTTGTGGCACCTGCGTGAATCCATCCCCCTGGCCCAGGCCGAAGAAGGCCTGAACATCAAGCACGACATCGCGCTGCCGGTGTCGGCCATTCCGGACTTCTGCGCGCAAACCGACGCCGCGCTGCGCAGCGCCTACCCGGGCGTGCAACTGGTGAACTTCGGGCACCTGGGTGACGGCAACCTGCACTACAACGTGCAGGCGCCCGAAGGCGCCGATGGCGCGCGCTTCCTGGATGAGGAGGAAGAACACGTGAACCGCATCGTGTTCGACGCGGTGCAACGCCACGGCGGCAGCTTCTCGGCCGAACACGGTGTGGGTTCGCTCAAGCGCGACGAACTGGCCCAGCGCAAGTCGCCCGTGGCGCTGCAGATGATGCGCGCCATCAAGCGCGCGCTGGACCCGCAGGGGCTGTTGAACCCGGGGCGCGTGCTCTAGGGCCCGAAGGCCCAGCCGCTACTGCAGCGGGCCCTTCAGCGCCGCCGGCAAGGGCAGCGGCATCACCTCGATGCCTTCGTCCTGCAAGGCGCGGCGCTCGTCGGGCGAGGCCTGGCCGCGGATGCCGCGCTCGGCCGATTCGCCATAGTGGATGCGACGCGCTTCTTCGGCGAATCGCGCGCCCACGTCCTCGGTGTTGGCCAGCACCTGCTGCACGGCCTGCAGCCAGGCCCTTTGCAGGTCGGAGGGATCGGGGCGAGGCGCCACCGAGGGCGTGGGTTCACGCGCGCCCGACAGGTTCAGGCGCGGCGCACTCGGCATGCGGCTGACGATGCGGTCGTTGCACAGCGGGCACTCGATGAGCCCGCGGCCGTTCTGGTCCATGAAATCGTCGTCGGACGCGAACCAGCCCCCGAAGCCGTGGCCGTTGGCGCAACGCAGGTTCAGCACCTTCATGGACCCATGGTACGCCGGGCCGGCCTGGCCGTGCCAGCGTGGGGCTGCGTCAAGGCAGCGCGTTCACCCATTTCAGGGGCCAGGCACCGGCCCGCCAGCGCTGCAGCCACAGCAGCCCGATCAGGGTCTTGGCGTCGGTGAGTTCACCCCGGCCCGCGGCGGCGTCCAGTTCGGCCTCGCTCATCAGCAGCACTTCGATGAACTCGCCTTCGTCCAGTTGCTGCTCGCCCAAGGACAGGCCGCGCGCGAACCAGATCTCGATGCCTTCGGTGGAATAGGCGGCGGCGTTGTGGGTGACGCCGGCACGCGCCCACTCGCGCGCGGTGTAGCCGGTTTCTTCCAGCAGTTCGCGCTGGCCGCAGCGCTGCACCGCTTCGCCGGCGTCCAGCTTGCCGGCCGGAATTTCCAGCAGCACCTGTTTCAGCGGATGGCGGTGCTGGCGCACCATCACCACGCGGCCATCGTCCAGCAGCGGCAACACGCACACGGCGCCGGGGTGGATGATGTATTCGCGCGTGGCGGTGCCGCCGTCGGGCAGGCCGACCACGTCACGTTCCACGCGCAGGAAATTGCCCTGGTAGACGGTGGCGCCGGACAGGCGGCGCTCGGTCAGGTGGGATTCGTCGGCCGGGCCGCTCACGAAGCGAGGGCCTTGACGATGGCGTCACGGCACATGCCCACCAGGCCGCCGGGCAGGATGCCCAGCACCAGCACGGCCGCACCGTTCAGGGCCAGCAGCGCACTGACACCACTACTGCGCGCTTGCGGCACCACGGCAGCGGCCTCGTCAAAGTACATCACCTTCACCACGCGCAGGTAGTAGAAGGCGCCGATCAGCGACATCATCACCGCAAACACCGCCAGGCCGATGTAGCCGCCCTGCCCCGTGGACACCAGCGCCTGCAGGATGGACAGCTTGGCGTAGAAGCCCACCATCGGCGGCACGCCGGCCAGCGAGAACATGAACATGGTCATCACGCCGGCCAGCCAGGGCGCGCGCTTGCCCAGGCCCGCCAGGTCGTTGATGTCGTCGCTCTCGAAGCCGCGACCGGACAGGAACATGGTCAGGCCGAAGGTGCCCAGCGTCGTCATCACGTAGGTGATGACATAGAACATGGCCGAGCTGTAGGCGTTGGCCGCCGACGCGGTGTTGCCGCCCACCACGGTGGGCGTCAGGCCCAGCAGCATGAAACCCATCTGCGAGATGGTGGAGTAGGCCAGCATGCGCTTCAGGTTGGTCTGCGCGATGGCCGCGAGGTTGCCGATGGCCAGCGAGCACACCGCCAGCACGATGAGCATCTGCTGCCAGTCCTGCGCCACGCCGGGCAGGCCTTCGACCAGCAGGCGCATGGTGATGGCAAAGGCCGCCAGCTTGGGCGCGCCGCCGATCAGCAGCGTCACCGCCGTGGGCGCGCCGTGGTAAACGTCGGGCACCCACATGTGGAAGGGCACCACGCCCAGCTTGAAGCCCAGGCCGGCGACGATGAACACCAGGCCGAACACCAGCACCGTCGTGTTGATCTGGCCCGTGGCAATGGCCTGCGCCACCTGCGGCAGGTTCAGCGAACCGGTGGCGCCGTACATCATGGACAGGCCGTAGAGCAGGAAGCCCGAGGCCAAGGCGCCCAGCACGAAGTACTTCATCGCCGCTTCGGTGGACACGCCATGGTCGCGCCGCAGCGCCACCAGCGCATACAGGCTCAGGCTCATCAGTTCCAGGCCCAGGTAGATGACCAGGAAGTTGTTGGCCGAGGTCATCACCGTGATGCCCAGCAGCGAGAACATCGACAGGGTGAAAAACTCGCCCTTCATCATGTCGCGCACCGCGATGTAGGGCTGGGCGTAGGCCAGCGTCACCATGGTGGCCAGGCAGGCGAAGCCGGCCAGCAGGTGGCCCATGGCGTCGTTGACCATCAGGTCCTTCATCGCGTAGGCGGCGCCGCCGGACGAGAACAGGTCGAAGTGCAGCCAGGCCACCAGGCCAATGCTGGCCTGGGTGAGCCAGAAGGTGGGGCGGCGTTGCTCGTCGGTGACGAACAGGTCCACCAGCAGCACCACACAGGCGGCCCCCAGCAGCACCATCTCAGGCAAGGCAACCGCCCAGTTCATGTCGTTCATGTTCGCACCCTGCGGCGGATTACTTGGGGAACTTGGACTGCGCCACGTGCTGCAGCAACTCGGTCACCGACACATGCATCACGTCGGTGAAGGGCTTGGGGTACAGGCCCATCGCCAGCGTGGCCACGGCCAGCACGGCCAGCATGGCGAATTCGCGGCTGTTGATGTCGGTGAGCTCGCGCACATGGTCGTTCGCGATGTCGCCGAAGTACACCCGCTTGACCATCCACAGGGTGTAGGCGGCACCAAACACCAGGGCGGTGGCGGCCAGCGCGCCGAGCCAGAAGTTGAACTTCACCGTGCCCAGGATCACCATCCATTCACCGACGAAGCCCGCGGTGCCCGGCAGGCCGCAATTGGCCATCGCGAAGAACACCGCCAGCGCCACGAACTTGGGCATGGTGTTCACCACGCCGCCGTAGTCGGCGATCTGACGCGAGTGCACCCGGTCGTACAGCACACCAATGCACAGGAACATGGCGCCGGAAACAAAGCCGTGGCTGACCATCTGCACCAACGCGCCGGACACGCCCAGTTCGTTGAAGATGAAAAAGCCCAGGGTCACGAAGCCCATGTGCGCGATGGACGAATAGGCCACCAGCTTCTTCATGTCCTGCTGCACCAGGGCCACCAGGCCGATGTAGATGACCGCGATCAGGCTCAGGGCCACGATCAGCCAGGCGTATTCACGGCTGGCGTCGGGCGCGATGGGCATGGAAAAGCGCAGGAAGCCGTAGGCGCCCAGCTTCAGCATGATGGCCGCCAGCACCACCGAGCCGCCCGTGGGCGCTTCCACGTGGGCGTCGGGCAGCCAGGTGTGCACCGGCCACATCGGCACCTTCACCGAGAAGGCGGCAAAGAAGGCGAAGAACAGCAGCGCCTGCGCGCCCGGTGTCAGCGGCACCTTGTGCCAGGCGGCGATGGAGAAGCTGCCGGTCTGGTAGTACAGGTAGGTCAGCGCCACCAGCATCAGCAGCGAGCCGGCCAGGGTGTAGAGGAAGAACTTGAAGGCCGCGTACACGCGCTTCGGGCCGCCCCAGATGCCGATGATCAGGTACATCGGGATCAGCGTGGCTTCGAAGAACACGTAGAACAGCAGGCCGTCGGCCGCTGCGAACACACCCACCAGCAGGCCCGACAGGATGAGGAAGGAGCCCATGTACATGGCCACCCCCTCGGTGATGACTTCCCAGCCGGCGATGACCACCACCACGGTGATGAAGGCCGTCAGCAGCACGAACCACACCGAGATGCCGTCCACGCCCAGGTGGTAGCTGACCTTGAAGCGCTCGATCCAGGGCAGGTTCTCCTGGAACTGCAGCGCACCACTGCCAAGGTCGAAGCCGGTGATCAGCGGCAGCGTCACCAGGAAGCTGGCCATGGCGCCGAGCAGCGCCACCCAACGCACCAGCCCGGCGTTGTTGTCCTTGCCGATGGCCAGCAACAGCGCGCCCACCGCGATGGGCAGCCAGATCGAAACACTCAAAAGACCCATTGTTCTTCTCCGCCCTGTCCTGTCAGCGACCCAGGTAGCCGCCGAGGGTGGGCCACAGCTGCCAGGTGAGCAGGCCGAACACGCCCAGCAACATCACCAGCGCATACCAGTAGAGGTAGCCCGTCTGCGCCAGCCGCGCAAGTTGGGCAATGCCGCCCACCGCCTTGGCCGAACCATTGATCACCGCGCCGTCGATCAGCCCCTGATCGCCGCCCTTCCACAGCCCCATGCCCAGCAGGCGGGCCCCGGCGGACAGCACGTTCTCGTTGAACCAGTCCATGTAGTACTTATTCTCCAGCACCTTCACCAGCGGCGACAGGGCCTTGCCGATGGCCGCGGGAATGGCCGGCGCGACGAGGTAGAACACGAAGGCCACCACCACCCCACCCAGCGCCAGCAGGAAGGGCAGCGAGGTGAAGGAGTGCGCCCCCATGCCGAATGCGCCATGCACGTGGTGGAACTCCTCGTGCAGGAAGCCCATGGCCTTGTGCGCTTCGCCGTTGACGAAGATGGCGCCCTTGAAGAACTCGCCGTGCAGCAGGGGTTCGATGGTGAAGTAGCCGATGAAGGCCGACGGCACCATCAGCAGCACCAGCGGCAGCCACACCACCCAGGGCGATTCATGCGGGGTGTGGGCATGGCCGAGGTCGTCGCCATGGCCGTGGTCATCGGCGTGGGCATGGTCGTCTTCCGGCGGGAAGGGCTTGTGGTGGAAGCGCTCCTTGCCGTGGAAGACCAGGAAGAACATGCGGAAGGAATAGAAGGCCGTGACGAACACGCCGGCGATGACCGCGAAGTACGCGAAGTGCGCGCCCGGCAGCTGGCTGGCGTGCACCGCCTCGATGATGCTGTCCTTGCTGTAGAAGCCGCTGAAGAAGGGGGTGCCGATCAGCGCCAGCGATCCCACCAGGGACGTGAACCAGGTGATCTTCATGTGCTTCCACAGCCCGCCCATGTTGCGGATGTCCTGGTCATGGTGCATGCCGATGATGACCGAGCCCGCCCCCAGGAACAGCAGGGCCTTGAAGAAGGCGTGCGTCATCAGGTGGAAGACGGCCACCGGGTAGGCCGACACACCCAGCGCCACGGTCATGTAGCCCAGCTGCGACAGCGTGGAATAGGCCACCACGCGCTTGATGTCGTTCTGGATGATGCCCAGGAAACCCATGAACAGCGCGGTGATGGCACCGATGACGAGCACGAAGTTCAGCGCCGTGTCGCTCAGCTCGAACAGCGGGCTCATGCGCGTGACCATGAAGATGCCGGCCGTCACCATGGTGGCGGCGTGGATCAGCGCGGAAATCGGCGTCGGGCCTTCCATGGAATCGGGCAGCCACACGTGCAGCGGCACCTGAGCGCTCTTGCCCATGGCGCCAATGAACAGGCAGATGCAGATCACCGAGATCAGCATCCATTCACCACCCCACAGGCTGGCGGCCGGGAAGGGCAGCTTGGCCAGTTCGCCGGCCTTGGCGAACACCTCCACGTAGTTCAGGCTGCCGGTGAAGGCGGCGATCAGTCCGATGCCCAGGATGAAGCCGAAGTCGCCCACCCGGTTCACCAGGAAGGCCTTCATGTTGGCGAAGATGGCGGTGGGCTTCTTGAACCAGAAGCCGATGAGCAGGTAGGACACCAGGCCCACCGCTTCCCAGCCGAAGAACAGCTGCAGGAAGTTGTTGCTCATCACCAGCATCATCATGCTGAAGGTGAACAGCGAGATGTAGCTGAAGAAGCGCTGGTAGCCCGGGTCTTCGGCCATGTAGCCGATGGTGTAGATGTGGACCATCAGCGACACGAAGGTGACCACGCACATCATCATCGCGGTCAGGCCGTCGATCATGAAGCCGACTTCCATCTTCAGACCGCCCACGTTCATCCATTCATAGACGGTGGCGTTGAAGCGGGCACCGGCCACCACATCGTTCAGGGTGATGGCGGAGGCGATGAAGGCCACCAGCACGCCCAGGATGGTGGCACTGTGGGCGCCGGCGCGGCCCACGGCCTTGCCGAAGAAGCCGGCGACGATGCAGCCGGCCAGGGGCGCCAGCGCGGCCGTGAGCAGCAGGTTCTGGGAAAGTTGTCCGGCCATGGCGGTCAGCCCTTGAGGGTGTCGAGTTGCTCGACGTCGATGGTGGCGCGGTTGCGGAACAGCACCACCAGGATCGCGAGGCCAATGGCCGACTCGGCCGCCGCCACGGTGAGGATGAAGAACACGAAGACCTGGCCCGCCATGTCGCCCAGGAAGTGCGAGAAGGCGACAAAGTTCATGTTCACCGCCAGCAGCATCAGCTCGATCGCCATCAGCAGCACGATGAGGTTGCGGCGGTTCAGGTAGATGCCGATCACCGACAGCGCGAACAGCACGCCGCCCAGCGACAGGAAGTGACCCAGCGTCAGGGTTCCGTAGTTCATGGCTTGCTCCCTGCGGGCTGGGCTTCGGCGGCGGCCGCCGGCACCGACGGCAGGTCCACCACCGGCGGCATGGGCACGATGCGCAGGCGATCGGCCTTCTTGGCCTTCACCTGCTCGGACGCGTCCATGTAGCGGCTGTCCTTGCGGCGGCGCAGGGTCAGCGCGATGGCCGCCACGATGGCCACCAGCAGCAGCACCGCGGCCACCTGCAGCGGGTACAGGTACTTGGTGTAGATCTCGATGCCCAACAGCTTGGTGTTGCCCATGGCCACGGCCTGCGCGGCCAGCGGCTTGGTTTCGCTGACGTTGAAACCCTTGGTCAGCACCAGGGCCATTTCCAGCGCGATGACCGCACCCACCAGACCGGCCAGCGGCAGGTGGGACCAGAAACCTTCGCGGAAGCCGTCGGTGTTCAGGTCCAGCATCATCACCACGAACAGGAACAGCACCATCACCGCGCCCACGTACACGAGCACCAGCGCGATGGCCAGGAATTCGGCCTTCAGCAGCATCCACACGCACGAAGCGCTGGCGAAGGCCAGCACGAGGAACAGGGTCGCGTGCACCGTGCTTCGCGCCGTGATGACACGGAACGATGCGAACAGCAGCACGGCGGAGAACAGGTAGAACAGGGCGCCGATGGTTGTCATGTCTTGGTCCTGGCGGTAGCGCTCAAAAGCCGGCCTGGCGGCCGCAGCCTTCAGCGGTACTTCGCGTCGGCCTCCTTGTTGGCGGCGATCTCTTTTTCGTAGCGGTCACCCACGGCCAGCAACATGTCCTTGGTGAAGTACAGGTCGCCGCGCTTTTCGCCGTGGTATTCGAAGATGTGCGTCTCGACGATGGAATCCACCGGGCAGCTTTCTTCGCAGAAGCCGCAGAAGATGCACTTGGTCAGGTCGATGTCGTAGCGCGTGGTGCGGCGGCTGCCGTCGGCGCGCACATCGCTTTCAATCGTGATGGCCATGGCCGGGCACACCGCTTCGCACAGCTTGCAGGCGATGCAGCGTTCTTCGCCGTTGTCGTAGCGGCGCAGCGCGTGCAGGCCGCGGAAACGCGGGCTCATCGGCGTTTTTTCTTCCGGGAACTGGATCGTGATCTTCTTCTGGAAGAAATGGCGCCCGGTGAGCTTCATGCCCTTGAGCAACTCCAGCAGCATGAAGCTGGAGAGGAAGTCTTTCACCGACGTGGGGGACGAGGCAGAAGTGTTCATGGGCTTCACTTCCAGATGTTGAACGGGGACTGAATCCACAAGCCCACCACCACCAGCCACACCAGCGTGACCGGGATGAAGATCTTCCAGCCCAGGCGCATGATCTGGTCGTATCGGTAGCGCGGGAAGGTGGCGCGCACCCACAGGAACATGGTGACCACCACGAAGACCTTGATGCCCAGCCAGATCCAGCCCGGGATGAAGTCCAGGAAGGCCACCGGCGCGGCCCAGCCGCCCAGGAACAGCAGCACGGTCAGCATCGACACCAGCCACATGTTGGCGTACTCGGCCAGGAAGAACATGGCAAACGCCATGCCCGAGTACTCGATCATGTGGCCGGCCACGATTTCCGATTCGCCTTCGACCACGTCAAAGGGGTGGCGGTTGGTTTCGGCCAGGCCGGAAATGAAATAGACCAGGAAGATGGGCAGCAGCGGCAGCCAGTTCCAGGACAGGAAGTTCAGGCCCATGCTGGCCATGGTGCCCTTGTTCTGCACCTGCACGATCTCGGTCATGTTCAGCGTGCCCGACACCATCAGCACCACCACCAGCGCGAAGCCCATGGCGATTTCATAGCTGACCATCTGGGCTGACGCGCGCAAGGCGCCCAGGAAGGCGTACTTCGAATTGCTGGACCAGCCGGCGATGATGACGCCGTACACCTCCAGCGAGGTGATGGCCATCAGGAACAGCAGGCCGGCATTCACGTTGGCCAGCACCACGTCGGGGCCGAAGGGCACCACGGCCCAGGCGGCCAGCGCCGGCATGATGGTCATCACCGGGGCCAGGAAGAACAGGCCCTTGCTCGCGGCGGTGGGACGGATGATCTCCTTGAAGATCAGCTTCACAGCATCCGCGATGGGGGTCAGCAGGCCGTAGGGGCCCACGCGGTTGGGGCCGGGGCGCACCTGGGTGAAGCCGATGCCCTTGCGTTCCCACAGCGTGAGGTAGGCCACGCAGCCCATCAGCGGCGCCACCAGCACGATGATCTTGATCAGGTTCCAGACCACGGCCCACAAGGTGCCGCCCAGGAGACCTGCGCCGAATTGGTTGACGGTGTCGATCATGATCGGTTCAAGCCTTCTCAACCGTCAGCGGGCCGAACATGGCACCCAAGGTGGCGGTGGCCGGGTGGCCAGCCGGCACGCGCACGGTGTTCGCGGCCAGGCTGGCGTCGGCGCGGGCGGGCAGTTCGGCGCTGGCGCCGCCCTGCTTCACACGCACGGTGTCGCCGTCCTTCAGGCCCAGTTGCTGCATCAGCGCCTGCGGCAGGCGCGCCACCGGCGGTTTGGCGTCGGCCGTGCGCTGCAGGCTTTCGGCACGGCGCACCAGGGCGTCGGTGCTGTAGATGGGCACGTCGGCCAGGCGCTGCAGACCCGCCTGAGGTGCAGCCAGCGTGATGGCGGCGTCGCTGCTGTTGGACAAGCGCAGCGTGACAGCGCTCTGGTCGCCCAGCGCTTCGCGCCTCACCTCGTCGGCGCTTTCCTGGTGGAAGCCGGGCAGGCCCAGCAGGTTGCCCAGCACGCGCAGCACCTTCCATGCCGGACGGGTGTCGCCCAGCGGGGGCACCACACCCTGGAAGCTTTGCACCCGGCCTTCGGCATTGACGTAGCTGCCGGCGGTTTCGGTGAAAGGGGCGATGGGCAGCAGCACGTCGGCGTTGTCCACCGCGGCGTCCTTGAAGGACGTGAGCGCGACGACCAGGCCAGACCCCGCCAGTGCGGCCTTCGCGGCAGCAGCGTCGGCGGCGTCCAGCGCGGGTTCCACGTTCAGCAGCAGCAGGGCCTTCATGGGGCGGCTCAGCATCTGACCGGCGTTCAGGCCACCGGCGCCGGGCATGGCCACCAGTTGCGCGCCCACGCTGTTGGCGGCTTCGCCCAGGTAGCCCACGGACGCACCGGTCTGGGCGCCGATCCACTGGGCCAGCGACAGCAGCACACCGGCCTGCGGGTGCTGCGCGGCGGCATTGCCCAGCAGCACGGCGCGGTGTTCGCCGTTCAGCAGCGCCTCGGCCGCAGCCTGGGCGTCTTCATTCACCAAGGCGGGCGCCGGCGCGGCCACGCCCTTGGCGGCGGCAATGTAGCCCGCCACGTCGGCCAGGGCCTGCGGCCAGGCATCCGGTGCCGCGGTGATGCGGCCGGCCAGCGGCAGGGCCCAATCGTCGTGCGACGCATTCAGGCTGAACACCCGGGCGCCGTGGCGCGTGGAATGGCGCAGGCGTTGCGCAAACAGCGGGTGGTCCTTGCGCAGGAAGCTGCCCACCACCAAGGTGCTGTCCAGGTGCCGCAGGTTGGCGATGGGCAGGCCCAGCCAGCGCGCCTGGCCGGCGATGGTGTTGCCGAAATCGGCGTGGCGGGTGCGGTGGTCGATGTTGGCGCTGCCCAGGCCGCGCACCAGTTGCGCCAGCAGGTGCAGTTCTTCCACCGTGCTGTTGGCCGAGCCGATGGCGCCCACGTCGGCGGTGCCGTGCTCGGCAATCACGCGCTTCAGGCCGTCGGCCACGTAGCCCAGCGCGGTGTTCCAGTCCACCGGCTGCCACTGCCCGCCCTGCTTGATCATGGGCTGGGTGAGGCGCGCTTCGCTGTTCAGCGCTTCGTAGCTGAAGCGGTCGCGGTCGGCGATCCAGCACTCGTTCACCGCTTCGTTTTCCAGCGGCACCACGCGCAGCACCTTGTTGTTCTTCACCTGCACCACCAGGTTGGCACCGGTGGAATCGTGCGGGCTGATGCTCTTGCGGCGCGACAGCTCCCAGGTACGGGCGCTGTAGCGAAAGGGCTTGCTGGTGAGCGCGCCCACCGGGCAGATGTCGATCATGTTGCCCGACAACTCGGAGTCGATGGTCTTGCCCAGGAAGGTGGTGATCTCGGAGTGTTCACCCCGGTGCTGCATGCCCAGTTCCATGATGCCGGCCACTTCCTGGCCGAAGCGCACGCAGCGGGTGCAGTGGATGCAGCGGCTCATTTCTTCCATGGAAATGAGCGGGCCCACGTTCTTGTGGAACACCACGCGCTTTTCTTCCTGGTAGCGCGAGCTGCTGCCGCCGTAGCCCACGGCCAGGTCTTGCAACTGGCATTCGCCACCCTGGTCGCAAATGGGGCAGTCCAGCGGGTGGTTGATGAGCAGGAACTCCATCACCGACTTCTGGGCCTTCACGGCCTTGTCGGACTTGGTGCGCACCACCATGCCCTGCGTGACCGGCGTGGCGCAGGCGGGCATGGGCTTGGGCGCCTTTTCCACTTCCACCAGGCACATGCGGCAGTTGGCGGCGATGGACAACTTCTTGTGATAACAGAAGTGCGGGATGTACACGCCGGCCGCGTCGGCCGCGTGCATGACCACGCTGCCTTCCTTGACCAGGACCTTCTTGCCGTCGAGTTCGATGTCTAGCATGGTGTTGCGTTACCTGTCAGACGTACTGCGGGACCACGCAGGTCTTGTGTTCGATGTGGTGCACGAACTCGTCGCGGAAGTGCTTGAGCATGCCGCGCACCGGCATGGCCGCGGCGTCGCCCAGCGCGCAGATGGTGCGGCCCATGATGTTCTCGGCCACGTTGTCCAGCAGGGCCAGGTCATCGGCCCGGCCTTCGCCGTGTTCGATGCGGTTGACCAGGCGCCACAGCCAGCCGGTGCCTTCGCGGCAAGGCGTGCACTGGCCGCAGGATTCGTGGCTGTAGAAGTAGGACAGGCGCAGCAGGCTCTTCACCATGCAGCGGGTTTCGTCCATCACGATGACCGCGCCCGAGCCCAGCATGGAGCCGGCCTTGGCGATGGAGTCATAGTCCATCGTGCAGTCCATGATCACGTTGGCGGGCAGCACCGGCGCCGACGAACCGCCCGGGATCACGGCCTTCAGCTTCTTGCCACCCTTCACACCGCCCGCCAGTTCCAGCAGCTTGGCAAACGGCGTGCCCATCGGGATCTCGTAATTGCCCGGCCGTTGCACGTCGCCCACCATCGAGAAGATCTTGGTGCCGCCGTTGTTCGGCTTGCCGCATTCGAGATAGGCCTGGCCACCGTTGCGGATGATCCAGGGCACCGCGGCGAAGGTCTCGGTGTTGTTGATGGTGGTGGGCTTGCCGTACAGGCCGAAGCTGGCCGGGAACGGCGGCTTGAAGCGCGGTTGGCCCTTCTTGCCTTCCAGGCTTTCCAGCAGCGCGGTTTCTTCGCCGCAGATGTAGGCGCCGAAGCCGTGGTGGGCGTGCAGCTGGAAGCTGTGGTTCGAACCCAGGATCTTGTTGCCCAGGTAGCCGGCGGCGCGGGCTTCTTCCAGCGCGGCCTCGAAGCGGTCGTAGACCTCGAAGATCTCGCCGTGGATGTAGTTGTAGCCCACCGAGATGCCCATCGCGTAGGCCGCGATGATCATGCCTTCGATGACGATGTGCGGGTTGAACATCAGGATGTCGCGGTCCTTGCAGGTCCCGGGTTCACCCTCGTCGCTGTTGCACACCAGGTACTTCTGCACCGGCAGCGCGCGCGGCATGAAGCTCCACTTCAGGCCCGTGGGGAAGCCGGCGCCGCCCCGACCGCGCAGACCGCTGCCCTTGACCTCGGCGATCACCTGGTCGGGCGTCATCGCTTCGGCCCCGCCCTGGCCCAGGATCTTCTTCAGCGCCTGGTAACCACCGCGGGCTTCGTAATCCGCGAGCCGCCAGTTGCCGCCGTTCAGGCCGGCGTAGATCTGGGCGTTGATGTGGCGGTCGTGGAAGCAGGTTTCCGCGCCGGTGGTCTGGAACTTCGACAGGTCGAGCATCGCGGCCATGTCCTTACTTCGCTTGTGCCTTGAGCAGGTCGACCAGCTCGTCGAGCCGTTCGTTGCTCATGTAGCTGACCATCTGGCGGTCGTTCACCAGGGCCACCGGCGCGTCGGCGCAGGCGCCCAGGCATTCGCACTTCTGCACCGTGAACAGGCCGTCGGGCGTGGTGCCGCCGTCTTCGATGCCCAGCTTCTTGCACAGGTGTTCCAGCGCCTGCTGGCCATTGCGCAACTGGCAGGGCAGGTTGGTGCAGACGTTCAACTTGAACTGGCCCACCGGCTGCTGGTTGTACATGTTGTAGAAGGTGGTCACCTCGCGCACGGCGATGGGCGCCATGCCCAGGTGCGCGGCGATGGCCTCTTCGGCCGCGGCCGAGACCCAGCCCTGTTCCTGCTGCACGATGGACAGGCAGGCCATCACGGCGGACTGTTTCTGGTCCGCGGGGTACTTGGCCACTTCCTTGTCGAAGCGGGCCAGGGTGGCGGCGGACAGCGGCGCCGCAGGCGCCTTGGGGGCTTCAGTGATGCTCATCGATCGATCTCGCCGAACACGATGTCCATGGTGCCGATGATGGCCACCGCGTCCGCGATCATGTGGCCGCGGCTCATTTCGTCCAGGGCCGCCAGGTGCGCGAAGCCCGGGGCACGGATCTTCAGGCGGTAGGGCTTGTTGGCCCCGTCGCTGACCAGGTAGATGCCGAACTCGCCCTTGGGGTGCTCCACCGCCGCATAGGCTTCGCCTTCGGGCACGTGGAAGCCTTCGGTGAAGAGCTTGAAGTGGTGGATCAGCTCTTCCATGCTGGTCTTCATGTCCACCCGCGACGGCGGCGCCACCTTGTGGTTGTCGGTGATCACCGGGCCGGGGTTGGCACGCAGCCAGGCCACGCACTGCTGGATGATGCGGTTGGACTGGCGCATCTCTTCCACGCGCACCAGGTAGCGGTCGTAGGTGTCGCCGTTCACGCCCAGCGCCAGGTCGAAATCGACCTGGCCGTACACGTCGTAGGGCTGGTTCTTGCGCAGGTCCCAGGCGATGCCCGAGCCGCGCAGCATCGGACCGGTGAGGCCGAGGTTCAGCGCGCGTTCGGGCGTGACCACGCCGATGCCCACAGTGCGCTGCTTCCAGATGCGGTTGTCGGTGAGCAGGGTTTCGTACTCATCCACCTGGGTCGGGAAGCGGCGGCAGAAGTCGTCGATGTAGTCCAGGAGCGTTCCCTGGCGGTTCTGGTTCAGCGCGTCGATGGCGCGCTGGTTCTTGATCTTGCTGACCTTGTACTGCGGCATGCTGTCGGGCAGGTCGCGGTACACACCGCCTGGGCGGAAGTAGGCCGCGTGCATGCGCGCACCGGACACCGCCTCGTACATGTCGAACAGGTCTTCACGTTCGCGGAAGCAGTACACGAACATGTTCATCGCGCCGCAGTCCAGGCCGTGCGCGCCCAGCCACATCAGGTGGTTCAACAGGCGCGTGATCTCGCTGAACATCACGCGGATGTACTGTGCACGCACCGGCACCTGGATGCCCATCAGCTTCTCGATGGCCAGGCAGTAGGCGTGCTCGTTGCACATCATCGAGACGTAGTCCAGCCGGTCCATGTAGGGCAGGCTCTGGATGTAGGTCTTGCTTTCGGCCAGCTTCTCGGTGGCACGGTGCAGCAGGCCGATGTGCGGGTCGGCGCGCTGGATGACTTCGCCGTCCAGTTCCAGCACCAGGCGCAGCACGCCGTGCGCGGCCGGGTGCTGGGGACCGAAGTTCAGCGTGTAGTTCTTGATCTCTGCCATGGGGTTTCCGGTTCTCGCCTACGGCTCAGTGCAGTCCGCCGTAGTTGTCTTCGCGGATGATGCGCGGCGTGATCTCGCGCGGGTCGATGGTCACGGGCTCGTAGACCACGCGCTTCTTCTCGGCGTCGTAGCGCATTTCCACGTGGCCGGAGACCGGGAAGTCCTTGCGCAACGGGTGCCCGATGAAACCGTAGTCGGTGAGGATGCGGCGCAGGTCGTTGTGGCCTTCGAAGATCAGGCCCACCATGTCGAAGGCCTCGCGCTCGAACCAGTTGGCGCCGTTCCAGATGTCGTTCACCGACGCCACCACCGGCAGGTCGTCATCGGGTGCGAACACCTTCAGCCGCACGCGCCAGTTCAGGCTGACCGACAGCAGGTGGCTCACCGCGCAGTAGCGCGGGCCGTCCCAGGCCTGGTCCTTGTAGGTGGAAAAGTCGATGCCGGCCAGGTCGATCAGTTGTTCGAACTTCAGGCTGGCGTCGTCGCGCAACTGGCGCGCCACGGCAGGGTAGTCGTCGGCGGACACGGTGATGGTGATCTCGCCCAGTTCGCGCTTGAAGTGCTTGATCTTGTCGCCGAGTGCGCCCTTGAGCGCGGCTTCCAGCTTGTCGAGTCTTTGCGTCATGGCGTGGTCAGTCCGGGCTCAGGCGCGCGCGATGGTGTTTTCGCGCCGGATCTTGGCCTGCAGTTGCAGGATGCCGTACAGCAGCGCTTCGGCGGTGGGCGGGCAGCCGGGCACGTACACGTCCACCGGCACGATGCGGTCGCAGCCACGCACCACCGAATAGCTGTAGTGGTAGTAGCCGCCGCCGTTGGCGCACGAGCCCATGGAAAGCACCCAGCGCGGCTCGGCCATCTGGTCGTACACCTTGCGCAGGGCCGGGCCCATCTTGTTGCACAGGGTGCCGGCCACCACCATCAGGTCGCTCTGGCGCGGGCTGGGGCGGAACAGCATGCCGAAGCGGTCGATGTCGTAGCGCGCCGCACCGGCATGCATCATCTCCACCGCGCAGCAGGCCAGACCGAAGGTCATGGGCCACAGCGAGCCGGTCTTGGACCAGTTGATCAGCTTGTCCACCGAGGTGGTGACAAAGCCTTCCTTCAGAACGCCTTCGATGCCCATGGCTTTACCCTTTGTTCTCCAGCGTCATTCCCAGTCCAGCGCGCCTTTTTTCCACTCGTAGATGAAACCCACGACCAGGATGGTCAGGAAAATCATCATCGCCCAGAAGCCTGACGCCCCGATGTCACGCAGCGCCACGGCCCAGGGGAAGAGGAAGGCGATTTCCAGGTCGAACAGGATGAACAGGATGGCCACGAGGTAGTAGCGCACATCGAACTTCATGCGCGCATCTTCGAAGGCTTCGAAGCCGCATTCGTAGGGGCTGTTCTTGGCGGCGTCAGGCCGGTTGGGGCCGAAGATGAAGCCGATGACCTGGGGCGCGACGCCGACGCCCACGCCGACCAGGATGAAGAGGATGACAGGAAGGTACTGTTGCAGGTCCATGGCGTGTCAGCGTGTCGTCATCATCGATCCGGCCAGCAAAAAGGCGCGCTGGTCGCTGCCATGCGGCTGCGTTGAGCGCGCCCTCTCGAAATCCCTTCAGGGGCGCACGGTGCCTGTGCCGGAACGGGCCAGGAACCGCCGTACAAGTTGGTGCAGTACTTCTGGTGCCGACGGCGAGACTCGAACTCGCACAGCTTTCGCCACTACCCCCTCAAGATAGCGTGTCTACCAATTTCACCACGTCGGCCTGTTGCCGGGCTGACAGCAAGAACGCCCGGCGAGCGGTTCAGATGGCTTGAGGAATGGCGCTCTGAACAGCCGAAGATTCTAAACCGAAACAATCCCTCGAATTCGGGTTTGCGCTAGGTCTTGTCGGGCTTGAGGCGGCCGCGCGGCGGCCGCTTCAGGCCGGGTCATTTGGTGGGGATGGCGGGCACGCCCGAGGCGGCTGCGGCCGGCGCAGAGGCGGCGGCCAGTGCGGCCGAGGCTGCGCCCGCTGCGGCGGAACCAGCGGAAGCCGCCGGGGTGGCCGTGGCCGCGCGGTCCAGCACGCTGCTGGTGCCGCTGCCACGCACCGCCCCGCCGTTGTTGGCCAGCACGCCCAAGGCCAGCGTGCAGACGAAGAACAAGCCGGCGCAGACGGCGGTGGAGCGCGACAGGAAGTTGGCGCTGCCGGTGGCACCGAACAGGCTGCCCGAGGCGCCGCTGCCGAAGGACGCGCCCATGTCGGCGCCCTTGCCGTGTTGCACCAGCACCAGGCCGATCATGGCCATGGCCGCCAGCAGTTGCACCACCAGCACAATGTTCATCCAGACTTGCATTTCAATCTCTCTTCAGTTTTTCAGTGCGCCTGCGTCGCGTCCCAACCGCCACCCGCAGGCCGTGTCTGTTGCTCCGCCGCTTGCGGCGTGGGGTCGTCAGGTTGCCCGGCAGATGGCCACGAAATCGCTGGCCTTCAGGGACGCCCCGCCGATCAGGCCGCCGTCGATGTCGGCCTGCGCGAACAAGATGGCGGCGTTGTCCGGCTTGACGCTGCCGCCGTAAAGGATCTTCATGTCATCGGCGCGCGCCGCGGCGCGCAGTTGCGCACGCAGCAGCGCGTGCACGCTCTGAGCCTGTTCGGGCGTGGCCACCTTGCCGGTGCCGATGGCCCACACCGGTTCATAGGCCACCACCATCTCGCCGGCACAGTGGCCCAGCGTGTGGATCACGGCCGACAGTTGGCGCTTCACCACGCTTTCGGTCTCGCCGGCCTCGCGCTGCGCCAGGGTCTCGCCCACGCAGACGATGGGCGTGATGCCACGCGCCAGCGCAGCCTTGGCCTTGTCGGCCACCAGCTGGTCGCTTTCGGCGTGGTACTGGCGGCGTTCCGAGTGGCCGACGATGGCATAGCGGCAGCCGAACTCGGCCAGCATGGCGGCCGAGACCTCCCCGGTGTAGGCACCCTGCTCGTGGGCCGAACAGTCCTGGCTGCCCCAGCGGATGTCGGTGCCGGACAAGGCCACCGCGGTCTCGCCCAGGTAGGGAAAAGGCACACACACCGCCACATCGCCACCAAAAGGTCGTGCACCGGCAATGCCGGCCAGCAGTTCGGCATTCGCCGGGCGGCTGCCGTGCATCTTCCAGTTGCCCACCACGAGCTTGCGTCGCATGTCTTTCGCTCCTTGGGTCATTGGGTCCAGTCGAGCATGATCTTGCCGACATGCGTGCTGGACTCCATCAAGGCGTGCGCGGCCGCGGCCTGCGCGGCGGGGAACACCTGGTGGATTTCACTCTTGATGCGGCCTGCCTCGATCAGCGGCCACACCCTGGCCTTCAGTGCCTGCGCAATCGCGGCCTTGAAGGCCACCGGACGAGGCCGCAAGGTGGAACCGGTGATCAGCAGCCGGCGCCGCAACACCTCGGCGGCGTTGAACTCGCTCTTCACGCCACCCTGCACCGCGATGATGACGATGCGGCCGTCGTCGGCCAGGCATTGCACCTCGCGCGCCACGTAGTCACCCGCCACCATGTCCAGGATGACGTCGGCACCGTGGCCTTCGGTGGCAGCCTTGACCTCGGCCACGAAGTCCTGGGTCTTGTAGTTGATGGCGACATCGGCGCCCAGCGCCTTGCAAGCCGCGCACTTGTCGTCGCTGCCGGCGGTGACGATGACCTTGGCGCCAAAGGCCTTGGCCAGCTGGATGGCGGTGACGCCGATGCCGCTGGCCCCACCCTGCACCAGCAGGGTTTCGCCCGGCTGCAGGCGCGCGCGGTCGAACACGTTCGACCACACGGTGAAGAAGGTCTCGGGCAGGCTGGCCGCTTCGATGTCGGACAAGCCTTTGGGCACCGGCAGGCATTGGGCGATGGGCGCCACGCACAGTTCGGCGTAGCCCCCACCAGCCACCAAGGCGCAGATGCGGTCGCCGACCTGGAAGCCGGCGGCGGCCAGTTCGGCCGCATCACCCGCGGCGATGGTGCCCGCCACTTCCAGCCCCGGCAGGTCGCTCGCACCCGGAGGCGGCGCGTAGTGGCCCTTGCGCTGCAGCACGTCCGGGCGGTTCACGCCCGAAGCGGCCACGCGGATGAGCAACTCACCCGCAGCCGGCGCCGGGTCGGGACGGGTGGTCTCGACCAGCACCTCGGGCTTGCCGAAGGAAGCGATGTGGATGGCGCGCATCGTCGTGGAACCTGCGTCGGCTGGCTTTACTGTTGCTGCTGTTGCTGCTCGTGGCCGCCTTCGCTGGGCGCGTCCGCCGGCGCCGCATCGGTGCGCTCGGCACGCGGGGGGCGGTCGCCACGGTCACCGCGATCGCCACGGTCGTTGCGGTCACGGCGCGGGCCGCGGTCGCCACGGTCACCGCGGTCGCCGTAGTCACGGCGCGGGGGACGCTCGCTGCGCTCTTCTTCCATGCCTTCGGGGCGCTCCAGCAGGGCTTTCATGCTCAGCTTGATGCGGCCCTTCTCGTCGGTTTCCAGCACCTTGACCTTCACCACCTGGCCTTCCTTCAGGAAGTCCTCGACCTTTTCCACGCGCTGGTGGGCGATCTGGCTGATGTGCAGCAGGCCGTCCTTGCCGGGCAGGATGTTGATCAGGGCGCCGAAGTCCAGGATCTTGGTGACCGGGCCTTCGTAGACCTTGCCGATTTCAGCTTCGGCCGTGATCTCGGTGATGCGCTTCTTGGCGAACTCGGCCTTGTCGGCGTCGGTGCTGGCGATGGTGATGGTGCCGTCTTCGCCGATGTCGATGGTGCAGCCGGTCTCTTCGGTCAGCGCGCGGATGGTGGCGCCGCCCTTGCCGATGACGTCGCGGATCTTCTCCGGGTTGATCTTCATCGTGTACAGGCGCGGGGCGAACTGGCTCACCTCGGTCTTGGCGCCGCCCACGGCGTCCTGCATCTTGCCCAGGATGTGCAGGCGCGCTTCCTTGGCCTGCGCCAGCGCCACCTGCATGATTTCCTTGGTGATGCCCTGGATCTTGATGTCCATCTGCAGCGCGGTGATGCCGCCCGTGGTGCCGGCCACCTTGAAGTCCATGTCGCCCAGGTGATCTTCGTCACCCAGGATGTCGGTCAGCACCGCAAAGCGGTTGCCGTCCTTGATCAGGCCCATGGCGATGCCGGCCACGTGGGCCTTCATCGGCACGCCGGCGTCCATCAGCGACAGGCAGCCGCCGCAGACGCTGGCCATGGACGAGGAACCGTTGGATTCGGTGATCTCGCTGACCACGCGGATGGAATACGGAAAGTCTTCCTTGCTGGGCAGGGCCGCGACCAGCGCGCGCTTGGCCAGGCGGCCGTGGCCGATTTCGCGCCGCTTGGGGCTGCCCACACGGCCCGTTTCGCCGGTGGCGAAGGGGGGCATGTTGTAGTGGAGCATGAAGCGTTCTTCGAATTCACCGGCCAGGGCGTCGATGCGCTGTGCGTCGCGGTCGGTGCCGAGGGTGGCCACGACCACGGCCTGGGTTTCACCGCGGGTGAACAGGGCCGAGCCGTGGGTGCGGGGCAGCACGCCAGTGCGGATTTCGATGGGGCGCACGGTGCGGGTGTCGCGGCCGTCGATGCGGGGTTCGCCGGCCAGGATCTGGCCGCGCACGATGCGCGATTCGATCTCGAACAGCAGGCCTTCGACCTCGACCTTGTCGAACTCGATGCCCTCGGCCTTCAGTGCCGCCAGCACGTTGCTGGTGACGTCGCGGCAGGCCTGGGTGCGGGCCTGCTTGCTGCGGATCTGGTAGGCCGCGCGCAGCGGGCCGTCGGCCAGCGCATTCACCTTGGCGATGAAGGGCTCGTTCTTGGCCGGGGCCTGCCATTGCCATTCGGGCTTGCCGGCGTCGCGCACCAGTTCGTTGATCGCATTGATCGCGATCTTGCCCTGGTCGTGGCCATAGACCACCGCGCCCAGCATGATCTCTTCGGACAGCATCTGCGCTTCCGATTCCACCATCAGCACGGCGGCTTCGGTGCCGGCCACCACCAGGTCCATCTTGCTGTCGGCCAGCTGGGTCTTGCCCGGGTTCAGCACGTACTCGCCGTTCACATAGCCCACGCGCGCGGCGCCGATGGGGCCGTTGAACGGGATGCCGGAGATGGCCAGCGCGGCGCTGGTGCCGATCAGGGCGGCGATGTCGGCCTGCACCTCGGGGTTCAGGCTCAGCACGTGCACCACCACCTGCACTTCATTGAAGAAGCCTTCGGGGAACAGCGGGCGGATGGGGCGGTCGATCAGGCGGCTGGTCAGGGTTTCCAGCTCGCTGGGGCGGCCTTCGCGCTTGAAGAAACTGCCGGGGATCTTGCCGGCGGCATAGGTCTTCTCGATGTAGTCGACGGTCAGGGGAAAGAAGTCCTGGCCGGCCTTGGCTTCGCTCTTGGCCACCACGGTGGCCAGCACCACGGTGTCTTCCATGTGCACCACGACGGCGCCGCTGGACTGGCGGGCGATTTCGCCGGTTTCCAGCGTGACGCTGTGTTGGCCCCACTGGAAGGTCTTGGTGACCTTGTTGAACATGCTCATGCCTTGCTCCTCAATTCAGGAAAGCGGCGCGCGTGCGGCGGCGCCGAAGGCCGGGAGTACGCCCGAGCGGCAGCGGCAGCGGCATGCCATTCCAATGAAGCCAGGAAGCCTGGCGCCGGTGGAATGACACAGCAGCGGCTGACATGCCGGGGAAGAACGTGCGTGCTCCAAAACGGGAAAGAGCCTGTGCGGGGTTGGGCCCGACAGGCTCTCTCAGCGGTACTTACTTGCGCAGGCCCAGCTTCTGGATCAGCGCGGTGTAGCGGTCGGCGTCCTTGCCCTTCAGGTAGTCCAGCAGCTTGCGGCGGCGGCTGACCATCTTCAGCAGGCCGCGGCGGCCGTGGTGGTCCTTCAGGTGGGTCTTGAAGTGGGGGGTGAGTTCGTTGATGCGCGCGGTGAGCAGCGCGACCTGAACTTCGGGGGAGCCGGTGTCGTTGGCGCCACGGGCGTTGGCCTTGACGATTTCGGCGGTCTTCGTTTCTGCGACGGACATGCTTTTCGAGTTCCGGTTGATGGAAACCCGCTGGCCGACGCTCAGTTTGCGACCCGGGTTTCCGTTTCCACTTGCGAGAGCGGGTGAAACCAACCCGCTTCGTGCCTGATGCTTCGCCCTGGGCCTGGCGGCCGACGAGCAAAACTTGCAGATTATAGCCCTACAGGCCCAGCGCCCCGGCCAGGCGCTGCACCCCAGCGCTCAGGCGTGAAGGATCCCGCGATGCGAAACACCAGCGCAGCCAGCCTTCACCCTCGTCGCCGAAGGCCGCGCCGGGCGCCAGGCCCAGGCCGGCGTCCAGCACCAGGCGCTTGGCCAGGGCCAGGCTGTCGCCGTCCTGGCCCGCAATCTTCAGGAAGGCGTACATGCCGCCCTCAGGCAGCGCCACCTGCACGCCGGGCAGCGCCGCCAACGCCGGCACCAGGGTGTCGCGGCAGGCCTTCAGGCGCGCCACCAGCGCCGGCACGAAGCTGTCGGCCAAGGCCAGGCCGGCCAGGCCGGCGCGCTGCACGAACACCGGCGCGCAGGAGGTGTTGTATTCGATCAGCGTGCCCATGGCATGCAGGTGGCTGGGCGGCAGCACCACCCAGCCCAGGCGCCAGCCGGTCATCAGGAAGCTCTTGGAAAAGCTGTGCACCACCACCAGCCGGTCTTCGGGCGCGGCAATGTCCAGGAAGCTGGGCGCCGCGCGTTCGGGGCCGTACCACAGGCGTTCGTACACCTCGTCGGCCACGATCCAGGTGCCGGTGCGGCGGCAGTGGTCCAGCAGGGCCTGCTGCTCAGCGCGCGTGAGGGTCCAGCCGGTGGGGTTGTTGGGGGCGTTGACCAGCAGCATGCGGGTGGCCGGGGTCACCGCGTCCATCAGCTTCTGCAGGTCCAGGCGCCAGGCACCCGTGGCGTCGGGCGCCAGCGCCACGCGCCGGATGCGCCCACCCAGGATGGTGGGCTGGGCCGGCAGGTTGGGCCACACCGGGGCCACCACCACCACCTCGTCGCCGGCGTCCACCAGCAATTGCGCGGCCAGCATCAGCGCCGACACGCCCGAGGACGTGACCGCGATGCGCCCATCGGCCAGGGGGCCGTGCAGGCTTTCAGTGTAGCGGCGCAGGCCTTCGCGCAACTCGGCCAGGCCCAGGTTGTGGCTGTAGAAGGTCTCGCCGCTGGCCAGTGACCGTGCCGCGGCCTCACGCACTTCGGGTGGCGTCACCTCGTCGCTTTCGCCGAACCAGAAGGCCAGCACGTCGGGCCGGCCCAGGCCGGCGTTGGCCACTTCGCGGATCTTGCTGCCGGGCAGGCCGGCGATGGTGTCGCGCATGGGGTTCCTTGGGGGTCAATCGGGGCGGGTCATGCGGCAGCTGCTGGGCAGGGTCAGCTCGCTGGCCTCGAAGCGGCGAACGGTCTTGAAACCATAACCCGAGCCTTCAGCGTCGAAGCGCACGCCGGGCGTGTCGGCGCGTTCCATGCGGCTGACGTACAACGGCTGCTGGAACTGGTGGTCTTCGGCGCGCATCTGGCCCGAATGGAAGCCGCCCAGCTCGCGCGCGTCGTAGCGCTGGCCTTCCAGCGCGCGCGCCACCGCGGTGGCCTCGGGGCGGCCGGCACGTTCGATGGCCGTCGCCAGCATCTGCACCAGGGCTTGCATGCGCAGGTGCAGGTAGTCGTCGCGCGGCTCGGTGAAGCGCCGGCGGAAGGCCTGCACGAAACGGTCGGACGCCAGGGCGCCCTGGTTGGGGTGCCACTCGGCCACCGCGAGCACCCGGCCCACGCCGGCGTCACCCAGGGCCGCGGGCACGCCCAGGGCGTTGCCGTAGAAGGTGTAGAACTTGCACGCCAGGCCCAGGTCGCGCGTGGCCTTCACCAGCAGCGTGAGATCGTTGCCCCAGTTGCCGGTGACCACCGCCTGCGCCCCGCTGGCGCGGATCTTGGTGGCATAGGGCAGGAAGTCCTTCACCCGGCCCAGCGGGTGCAGCTCTTCGCCCACGATCTGGATGTCCGGGCGCAAGGCCGTGATCAGTTCGCGCGCCTTCTTCACCACGTGCTGGCCGAAGCTGTAGTCCTGGCCGATGAGGTAGACCTTCTGCACGGCGCGGTCCTCGCGCAGCACCTGCATCAGCGCGGCCAGTCGCATGTCGGCATTGGCGTCGAAGCGGAAATGCCAGAAGCTGCAGCGCTCATTCGTCAGCGCGGGCTCCACGGCCGAGTAGTTCAGCAGCAGCGCGCGGCGCTGCGGCTCCCGTTCGTTGTGCTTGTTCAGGGCGTCGATCAGGGCCGAGGCCACCGCCGAACTGTTGCCCTGCAGGACGAAGGCCGCGCCCGCATCCAGCGCGCTGCGCAGCACCGACAGCGCTTCTTCGGCGCTGCCCTTGCTGTCAAAGCGCAGCAGGTCCAGCGGCCGTGCACCGCCGGGCAGCTTCACGCCACCGCGCGCGTTCACCCGCTCCACGGCCCACAACAGGTTGCGGAACACCGCCTCGCCGGCATTGGCGAAGGGGCCGGACAGGCCTTCCACCAGGGCCAGCTTGATGGGTTCACCGGTCGCGGCGGCGCCACGGGCCATCGGCCAGGCCGACGCAGCGGCCGCCAGCGCCAGCCAGCGGCGGCGCGTGCTTCGAAAGCTCATGGGGTCTCGATCTCGTCCAGCGGCCAGCGTGGCCGCACGTCGAAGCTTCCGTCGTTGCGCGGCAGGGCCAGACCGGCCTGCCAGCGCAAAGCCGCAGCCAGGGCGATCATGGCGCCGTTGTCGGTGCACAGGGCCAGTTCAGGGTAGTGCACCCGCACGCCGCGCCGCGCACAGGCTTCGTTCAGTTGCCGCCGCAGTTCGGCATTGGCGCCCACGCCGCCGGCCACCACCAGGCGCTGCAGGTCGGTGTGTTTCAGTGCCGCCAGCGACTTCTTCACCAGCACCTCGACGATGGCCGCCTGCGTGCCCGCGGCCAGGTCGGCCAGCTGCTGCGGCGTGGGTTCGGGGCCCAGCTTGCGCACCTGGGTGAGCACCGCAGTCTTCAGCCCGGCGAAGGAAAAGTCCAGGTCGCCGCTGTGCAGCAAGGGGCGCGGCAGCTTGAACACATCGGCGCGCCCCTGGGTGGCCAGATGGGCCAAGGCCGGCCCACCCGGGTAGCCCAGGCCCATCAGCTTGGCGCTTTTGTCGAAGGCTTCGCCGGCAGCGTCGTCGATGGTCTCGCCCAGCAGTTCGTACTGACCGACCCCGGACACCCGCATCAGTTGCGTGTGGCCACCCGACACCAGCAGGGCCACAAAGGGAAACTCTGGCGGGTCCGCCGACAGGAAGGGCGACAGCAGGTGGCCCTCCAGGTGGTGCACCGCCAGCAGCGGCCGGCCCAGCGCCATGGCCAGCGCGGCGGCCGTGCCCGCCCCCACCAGCAGCGCGCCGGCCAGGCCGGGGCCACGGGTATAAGCCACGGTGTCGATGTCGGCCAGTGTCGCGCCAGCGTCCTGCAAGACCTGGCGTGTCAGCGGCAGCACGCGGCGAATGTGGTCGCGTGACGCCAGCTCCGGCACCACACCACCGAAGGCCTGGTGCATCGTCACCTGGCTGTGCAGGGCGTGCGCGCGCAGGCGCGGCGGCGCGGCGCCGTCCATGCTGACCAAGGCCACGCCGGTCTCGTCACAGGACGATTCAATGCCCAGCACATTCATGGGGCGGCAGTGTAGCCAGCGCGCCCACCCCCGCTCCCTTGCCGCCATCTGTGCAATGCGCCACACTCGGCCTTGGGGAGTCCCCCAAAGCAGGACCGTATTCCTTGGCTTTTCCTTGGATCGGTTGTTACGCTTGGGGTATTCGATGGCTCGCAACGACGGGCCACGCCGCTCACCCTCGTTGGGATCATGAAAGAGTTCAAGCTCTCCGCCTGGCTGGAATTGCCAGCGCCGTTTCACCGAACGGTGTATCGCCGCATGCTCAGCGACATGTCGCACCGCTACGTCACCGGCCAACAGCTGATGGCCAGCAGCGGTGCCACCAAACTGGAATTGCGCTCCTTCCTGCTGATGCTGGACGGCCGCGGCCTGCTGCTGCAGCGCGACGCCGACACCCCTTCGTCCATGCTGGGCCCGCTGGGCGGCTGGATCAAGCGCGCCATCCATGGCGACGACATGGTGATCTGATACCCCTGGTGTGCCACCCGGCACGCCTTTGAGGCACCGCCTCACGCCTTTGGTGCAGCCCCACCGGTTCTCCCGGTGAAAACCCTGGCACACCGATTGCTCACCTCCCTGCAACGAGGCCAACGACGGCCCCGGATCTGATCCGCGGTGGTTCACGCGCCCTGGCAACGGTCAGGCCGACGTTCACACCGCGACAGGCGTCCTCACCTTCGATTCCGGCTTCGGTCGGCATTTTTTCGGTGCGGACGCCTTTTTGTTTTTCAGCTCACGCGCAGGGACTGCCATGACTCACACCAAGCCACCCGTTGACCTGACCCGCCGCCTGGGCCTGAAGGCCGCCGCGGCCACCGCAGCCGCAGGAATGATTCCTGGCCTGCAGGCCGCCGTGTACGCCCAAGGCTCGGACAAGCCTGAAAAGGAAGAGGTGCGCATCGGCTTCATCCCGTTGACCGACTGCGCCAGCGTGGTGATGGCCAGCGTGCTGGGCTTCGACAAGAAGTACGGCGTGAAGATCGTGCCCACCAAGGAGGCCAGCTGGGCCGGCGTGCGCGACAAGCTGGTGAACGGCGAGCTGGACATGGCCCATGTGCTGTGGGGCTTGATCTACGGTGTGCAGATGGGCGTGTCCGGGCCGAAGAAGGACATGGCCATCCTGATGAACCTGAACCACAACGGCCAGGCCATCACGCTGAGCAAGAAGCTGGCGGACAAGGGCGCGGTGGACGGCGCTTCACTGGCCAAGGTGATGGCCCGGGACAAGGGTGACTACACCTTCGCGCAGACCTTCCCCACCGGCACGCATGCCATGTGGCTGTATTACTGGATGGCGGCCAACGGCATCAACCCGATGAAGGACGCCAAGGTCATCACCGTGCCGCCGCCGCAGATGGTGGCCAATATGCGCGTGGGCAACATGGACGGCTACTGCGTGGGCGAGCCCTGGAACCACCGCGCCATCATCGACGGCATCGGCGTCACCGCCACCACCACCCAGGACATCTGGAAGGACCACCCCGAGAAGGCCCTGGGCACCACGGCCGACTTCGTCAAGAAGAACCCCAACACCTGCCGCGCCGTGATCATGGCGGTGCTGGAAGCGGGCCGCTGGATTGACGCCAACCTGTCGAACAAGAACAAGATGGCCGAGACCATCGCCGACAAGAGCTATGTGAACACCGGGGTGGACGCCATCAACCAGCGCATCCTGGGCCGCTACCAGAACGGCATGGGCAAGACCTGGGACGACCCCAACCACATGAAGTTCTTCAACGACGGCGTGGTGAACTTCCCCTACCTGAGCGACGGCATGTGGTTCCTCACCCAGCACAAGCGCTGGGGCCTGCTGAAGGACCACCCCGACTACCTGGCGGTGGCCAAGCAGGTGAACCAGGTGGACCTGTACAAGCAAGCCGCCACGGCGCTGAAGGTCAGCCTGCCCAAGAGCGACCTGCGCGCCACCAAGTTCATGGACGGCATCACCTGGGACAGCAGCAACCCGGCCAAGTACGCCGATTCCTTCAAGGTCAAGGCCTGACGCGGCCACACCAGGAGCACGGACATGGTTTCTGCTGTCTTTCATTCCACGCTGGAAGCCGCGGCTGCGCCGGTGGCGACCGCTCCGGCCAAGCCCGCGGCCACCACCCCGCCCAAGGCCACACCCTTGCCTGCGCCGCAGGACGAGCGCCCCGGCTTCGACTGGCGCGCCCTGGCCATGGCCGTCTTGGCACCCTTGGCCGGCCTGGCCTTGCTGGTCGGCGTCTGGGCCCTGCTCACCATGAAGGGCGGCGCCTTCCCCACGCCGGCCCAGACCTGGGACGCCGCGGTGACCCTGTTTTCCGACCCCTTCTACCGCAAGGGCCCGAACGACCAGGGCATTGGCTGGAACATCCTCAGCTCTCTGCAGCGCGTGGCCCTGGGCTTCGGCATGGCCGCGGCGGTGGGCATTCCGGCGGGCTTCCTGCTGGGGCGCTTTGCGCTGCTGAACCGCATGCTCAACCCGCTGATCAGCCTGCTGCGCCCGGTGTCGCCGCTGGCCTGGCTGCCGATCGGCCTGCTGGTGTTCAAGAGCGCCAACCCGGCCGCCATCTGGACCATCTTCATCTGCAGCATCTGGCCCATGGTGATCAACACCGCGGTGGGCGTGCAGCGCGTGCCGCAGGACTACCTGAACGTGGCGCGGGTGCTGAACCTGAGCGAGTGGAGCGTGATGACCAAGATCCTGTTCCCCGCGGTGCTGCCCTACATGCTGACCGGCGTGCGCCTGTCGGTGGGCACGGCCTGGCTGGTGATCGTGGCCGCCGAGATGCTGACCGGCGGCGTGGGCATCGGCTTCTGGGTCTGGGACGAATGGAACAACCTGAATGTCAAGCACATCATCATCGCCATCTTCGTCATCGGCATCGTGGGCCTGCTGCTGGAGCATGCGTTGATGGCCCTGGCCCGGCGCTTTTCCTACGACGACTGAAGGGAGACAACCGCATGAACCACTTCATCGAAGTGCAGAACGCCGAGATGGTGTTCAACACGAAAAAGGGGCGCTTCCATGCGCTGCGCGAGATCCACCTGAACGTGGACCCGGGCGAGTTCATCACTCTCATCGGCCACAGCGGCTGCGGCAAGAGCACGCTGCTGAACCTGATCGCGGGCCTCACCCTGCCCACCTCGGGCGTGCTGTTGTGCGACAACAGGGAAATCAACGCCCCCGGCCCCGAGCGCGCGGTGGTGTTCCAGAACCACTCGCTGCTGCCCTGGCTGACCTGCTTCGACAACGTGCACCTGGCGGTGGAGCGGGTGTTCGGCGGCAAGGAAGAAAAGCCCCAGTTGCGTGCGCGCACCCAGGCCGCGCTGGAACTGGTGGGCATGGGCCACGCGTGCGCCAAGCGCCCGCACGAGATTTCCGGCGGCATGAAGCAGCGCGTGGGCATCGCCCGGGCGCTGGCCATGGAACCCAAGGTGCTGCTGATGGACGAACCCTTCGGCGCCCTGGACGCGCTGACGCGCGCGCACCTGCAGGACGAGTTGCTGAAGATCGTGGCGCGCACCCAAAGCACGGTGGTGATGGTGACCCACGACGTGGACGAGGCGGTGCTGCTGAGCGACCGCATCGTGATGATGACCAACGGGCCCGCGGCCACCATCGGCCAGATCCTGTGCGTCGATTTGCCGCGCCCGCGCGACCGCGTGGCCCTGGCCGAGGACCCCAAGTACGTGCATTGCCGCAAAGAGGTGCTGGACTTCCTGTACACCCGCCACGGCCACGTCGAAAAGCAGGCCGCATGACCCTGTGCCGCACCACCCAAGTGCGGCATGGCGTTTGCTAAAGATTTGTCCGATGCTTCGCGGCATCGAACTGTCTCCTCAGCAGGGCCCAGGCGAGATCCGGCCCTTTATGTCCACCCCCGGTCGGCGCCGCCGCCCGGGGGTTTTTTTCACCTGCGCTCAGTGGTTTTCGCGCGCGTGGTTGATCGTGTACTTGGGCAGTTCGATCGTCACGTCCTGGTTGGACAGGATGGCCTGGCAGGACAGGCGCGAGGTGGGGGTCAGGCCCCAGGCGCGGTCCAGCAGGTCTTCTTCGCTCTCGTCCATCTCACCCAATGAGTTGAAGCCCTCCTTCACCACCACATGGCAGGTGGTGCAGGCACAACTCATTTCGCAGGCGTGTTCGATGGCGATGCCGTTTTCCAGCAGCGCTTCGCACAAGGACGTGCCGGCGGGTGCTTCGATGGTGTCGCCAGCGGGGCACAACTCGGCATGGGGCAGGATGCGGATGACGGGCATGGTCAGACTTCTTCGACCCTGCGGCCGGTGAGTGCGCTGCGGATGCCGCGGTTCATGCGCGCCGCGGCGAAGGCCTCGGTGTGCTCGGCAAGGCTCTTGGTGCCGGCCTCGATGGCGGCGGCGTCGCGGCCTTGGGCCAGCGCGGTCAATTCGGTCAGGCGGCGCTCCAGCAGGTCGCGCTCGTCGGCGTCCAGCAGGTCGCCGTCGGCGGCCAGGGCCGAGCGGGTGGCCAGCACCATGCGCTCGGCCTCCACCTGGGCTTCGCGCAGCGCGCGGGCGGCCATGTCGGTCTCGGCGTGCGAGAAGCCTTCCTTCAGCATGGTGGCGATCTGCTCATCGGCCAGCCCGTAGCTGGGCTTCACCACCACCGAGGCCTGCACGCCGGAAACCATCTCCTGCGCCTGCACCGACAGCAGCCCGTCGGCGTCCACCTGGAAGGCCACGCGGATGCGGGCCGCACCGGCCACCATGGGCGGGATGCCCCGCAGTTCGAACCGCGCCAGGCTGCGGCAGTCGGCCACCAGGTCGCGCTCGCCCTGCACCACGTGCAGCGCCATCGCGGTCTGGCCGTCCTTGAAGGTGGTGAAGTCCTGCGCCTTGGCCACGGGGATGGTGGTGTTGCGCTCGATGATGCGCTCCACCAGCCCGCCCATGGTTTCCAGGCCCAGGGACAGCGGGATCACGTCCAGCAGCAGCAGTTCACCGTCCTGCGCGTTGCCGGCCAAGGCATTGGCCTGGATGGCCGCACCCACGGCCACCACCTCGTCGGGGTTCAGGTCGATCAGCGGTTCGCGGCCGAACAGTTCACCCACCGCGCGGCGCACCGCCGGCATGCGGGTGGAGCCACCCACCATCACCACACCCTGCACCTCGGCCTTGTTCAGCTTGGCGTCGCGCAGCACCTTGCGCACGGCGACCAGGGTGCGGTCCACCAGGGGACGGGTGAGTTGCTCGAACTGGTCGCGGGTGACGGACACGCTCAGCGGCTGGCCGCCGATGTCGGCGTGCAACGGCACCTGCTCGGCCGCTGACAGCGCTTCCTTCGCGGCGCGCGCGGCGACCAGCATGCTGCGCTTGTCCTGCGCGCCCGCGGGTTCGCGCCCGAGTTGCTGCCAGGCCCAGTCGGCCAGGGCGTGGTCGAAGTCGTCGCCGCCCAGCGCGGCATCGCCGCCGGTGGCCACCACCTCGAACACGCCGCGGGTCAGCCGCAACAGGGAGATGTCGAAGGTGCCGCCGCCCAGGTCGTAGATGGCATACAGGCCTTCCACGCCCGAATCCAGCCCGTAGGCCACCGCCGCGGCGGTGGGCTCGTTGATCAGGCGCAGCACGTTCAGGCCGGCCAATTGGGCGGCGTCCTTCGTGGCCTGGCGCTGGGCGTCGTCGAAGTAGGCGGGCACGGTGATCACCGCGCCGAACAGCTCGTCGTTGAAGGTGTCTTCGGCGCGGTAGCGCAGCGTGGCCAGGATCTCGGCCGACACCTCCACGGGCGTCTTCACGCCGTCGCGCGTGGCCACGGCCACCATGCCGGGCTGGTCCACGAACTGGTAGGGCAGCTTGGCCAGGCCATTGATGTCGGCCAGCTTGCGGCCCATGAAGCGCTTCACCGACACGATGGTGTTTTCAGGGTCCGCCGCCTGCTGCGCCAACGCGTCGGCGCCGATCTGCCGCCGCCCTTCCCCCAGGTAGCGCACCGCGGACGGCAGGATGGCCCGGCCCTGGCCGTCGGGCAGGCACTCGGCCACGCCATGGCGCACGCTGGCCACCAGCGAATGTGTGGTGCCCAGGTCGATGCCCACGGCAATGCGGCGGGCATGCGGGTCCGGCGCCTGGCCGGGTTCGGAAATCTGCAGGAGGGCCATGAAATGTTTCGGTTGCGCCGCTATTGTCCCAGCGCCTCCAGGCGCTGATCGAGGTCGGCGCGAAAGCGCGCCACGAACATCAAGGCCCTCACCTGCTGGGCCGCGGCCACCGTGTCTTGACGTTCATCAAGACTGGACTGCAGTTCGGCCAACATGGCCCGCTCACGTTCGGCCACTTCGTCGTCCAGCGCCTGAACAGCGTCCAATCCTTTGGCCTCGTCCAGCGCTTCACGCCACTGCATCTGCTGCATCAGGAACGTGGTGGGCATGGCGGTGTTGTTCTCGGCATTGATCGGCACACCGGCCAGTTCGCACAGGTAGGCGCCGCGCTTCAAGGGGTCTTTCAGGCGCGCATGGGCTTCGTTCACCCGCACCGCCCATTGCATGGCCACGCGCTGGGCGGCGGCGCCTTCGGCGGCGAAGCGATCCGGGTGCACCTGGCCCTGCAACTGGCGCCAGCGTTCGTCCAGCAGCTTGCGCTCCAGCGCAAACTTTCGCGGCAGGTCGAACAGGGTGAAGTCGTCGTCGGTCAGGTTCATGGCAGTTCAGGTGCAGGGGCTTGCACCAGCACAGCAATCGCCGTGCCCCGCCCTCGGCCCCAGGCAAACAGGCTAGACGCGGAAGCTTTCGCCACAACCGCAACGGTCCTTCTCGCGCGGATTGTGGAATTTGAAACCTTCGTTCAGGCCTTCGCGCACGAAGTCCAGTTCGGTGCCGTCGATGTAGGGCAGGCTCTTGGGGTCCACCAGCACCTTCACACCGTGCTGTTCGAAGACATGGTCTTCGGGCGCCACGTCGTCGGCGTATTCCAGCTTGTAGGCCAGGCCGGAGCAACCGGTGGTCTTCACGCCCAGACGCACGCCCACACCCTTGCCGCGCTTGCCGATGTAGCGGCTCACGTGGCGTGCGGCTGCTTCGCTCAAGGTCACCGCCATGGGATCAGCTCGCCTTCGTTGCGGCTTCGGCCGCGGCCACGCCGTGCTTGGCCTTGTAGTCGTCCACCGCGGCCTTGATGGCGTCTTCGGCCAGGATGGAGCAGTGGATCTTCACCGGCGGCAGCGCCAGTTCTTCCGCGATGTGGGTGTTCTTGATGGTCAGCGCCTGGTCCAGGGTCTTGCCCTTCACCCATTCGGTGACCAGCGAACTGGACGCGATGGCCGAGCCGCAGCCATAGGTCTTGAAACGCGCGTCCTGGATCAGGCCCGTGGCCGGGTCCACCTTGATCTGCAGCTTCATCACGTCGCCGCAGGCCGGCGCACCCACCATGCCGGTGCCCACGTCGTCGTCGCCCTTCTCGAAGGAACCGACGTTGCGGGGGTTTTCGTAGTGGTCAATCACCTTGTCGCTGTAAGCCATGTCAGTGCTCCGGCACGCTCAGTGAGCGGCCCATTGGATCGTCGAAATATCCACGCCGTCGCGGTACATCTCCCACAGCGGCGACAACTCGCGCAGCTTGGCGACGGTTTCTTTCAGCGTGCCGACGGCGTAGTCGATTTCCTTTTCGGTCGTGAAGCGGCCGATGGTCATGCGCAGGCTGCTGTGGGCCAGTTCGTCGCTGCGGCCCAGTGCGCGCAGCACGTAGCTGGGTTCCAGGCTGGCCGAGGTGCAGGCCGAGCCCGAAGACACCGCCAGGCCCTTGATGCCCATGATGAGGGACTCGCCCTCCACGAAGTTGAAGGACGCGTTCAGGTTGTGCGGCACGCGCTGGGTCATGTCGCCGTTGACGAACACCTGCTCGATGTCGGAAATGCCGCGCAGCAGGCGCTGCTGCAGCATGCGGATGCGTTCGCTCTCGGCGCCCATTTCCAGCTGGGCCAGGCGGAAAGCTTCGCCCATGCCGATGATCTGGTGCGTGGGCAGGGTGCCGCTGCGCAGGCCGCGTTCATGCCCGCCGCCGTGCATCTGCGCTTCCAGCCGCACACGGGGCTTGCGCCGCACGTACAGCGCGCCGATGCCCTTGGGGCCATAGGTCTTGTGCGAGGCCAGGCTCAGCAGGTCGATGGGCAGCGTGGCCATGTCGATGGCCACCTTGCCGGTGGCCTGCGCGCCGTCCACGTGGAAGATGATGCCGCGCTCGCGGCACAGGCCGCCGATGGCCTGCATGTCCTGGATGACGCCGATCTCGTTGTTCACCAACATGACCGAGGCCAGGATGGTGTCCGGCCGCAGCGCGTCCTTGAACTTGTTCAGGTCCAGCAGGCCGTTTTCCTGCACGTCCAGGTAGGTGACCTCGAAGCCCTGGCGTTCCAGCTCGCGCATTGTGTCCAGCACCGCCTTGTGCTCGGTCTTCACCGTGATGAGGTGCTTGCCCTTGCTGGCGTAGAAATGCGCCGCGCCCTTGATGGCGAGGTTGTTGCTCTCGGTGGCGCCGCTGGTCCAGACGATTTCGCGCGGGTCGGCGTTGATCAGCGCGGCCACCTGGGCGCGCGCCTTTTCCACCGCTTCTTCGGCTTCCCAGCCCCAGGCGTGGCTGCGGCTGGCGGGGTTGCCGAAGTGTTCGCGCAACCAGGGGATCATGGCGTCCACCACGCGCGGGTCCACCGGGGTGGTGGCGCCGTAGTCCATGTAGATGGGAAAGTGCGGGGTCATGGCGGAATCAGCAGGAAAAGGACGGCGGGAGAAGGCTCACTTCGAGGACATGGCGCTGCCCAGCGCGAAGATGGAGTTGGGCGCGGTCACCTTGATCGGCTTGACCACCGGCACGGTGGAAATGGCGCGCTTGATCGGCGCTTCCTCGATGGACACGCCCTTGGCCAGCTGCTCGTCCACCAGCTTCTTCAGCGAGATGGAGTCGAGGAACTCGATCATTTTCTGGTTCAGGCTGGACCACAGGTCGTGCGTCATGCAGCGCCCGGCGTCGTCGCCCATGCAGTTTTCCTTGCCGCCGCAGCCGGTGGCGTCGATCGGCTCGTCCACCGCGACGATGATGTCGGCCACGGTGATTTCTTCGGCCTTGCGGCCCAGTGAATAGCCGCCGCCGGGGCCTCGGGTGCTTTCGACCAGTTCGTGCCGGCGCAGCTTGCCGAACAGCTGTTCCAGGTAGGACAGGGAAATCTGCTGGCGCTGGCTGATGGCGGCCAAGGCCACCGGACCGTTGTTGCTGCGCAGGGCCAGATCGATCATCGCCGTGACGGCGAAACGGCCTTTGGTCGTGAGACGCATAGAAAGACTCCTGTGTGCCCATGCGGCATGAAGTGGCATCCCTCGTCCGGGTTCGACGAGGGTGGCCAGGGTGGATCGGCTGGTGGCCGAAAGGCTTGCGTCCGGTTTCCCGAGCGCTTCAGTCAAGTATAGCGGAAACCCAGCGATTTGGTCTGGATTGGCCCAGGAAGTTCCCGAGCGTCAGCCTCGGATTCAGGCACGCAGGCGTTGTGCCAGGTGGTTCACCAAGCCGTCGCAGGCCGCTTCCACCAGGTCCAGCACCTGCTCGAAGCCCGCGGCACCGCTGTAGTAGGGGTCGGGCACATCGGCGCGGCTGTGGCCGGCGAAATGCAGCAGCTTGTGCACCGCCGCACGTCCTGGCGCGCCTGCTTCGACGGCCAGGCCCTGCACTTCCTGCAGGTTGTCCTCGTCCATCACCAGCACCAAGTCGAAGCGCTGCAGGTCCTGCACCACCAAGCGGCGTGCACGCTGGGTCGACAGGTCGTAGCCGCGCCGAAGCGCATGCTGCTGGGAACGTTCGTCCGGCGGGGCGCCCACGTGGTAGCCATGGGTGCCGGCCGAGTCCACCGCCACGCGCTGGCTCAGCCCGGCCGCGGCCAGCTTGCGGCGCAGCACGCCTTCGGCGGTGGGGGACCGGCAGATATTGCCCATGCACACCATCAACACGCTGAGTTCGGGCGAAGCGGCCATGGGGTAGATCAGTTCGTGGGCGCGGTGAATTCAGACTGCAGCGCAGCATACAAGGCCGCGAAGCGCGCGTGGCGCGGCGCCAGCACCTCGGCTTGGGCAGCCTCAGGCTCAAAGGCTCGGGCCAAGGGTGGCGTGGTGCAGACCTCGTCTTCGCGGCCTCCGGCGGCCAGCCAGGCCAGGCGGGCTGCGCCCAGTGCACCGCCGGCTTCGCCGCCGCTGCGGGTGCACAAGGTCACACCCAGGGTGCTGGCCAGCAGTTGCGCCCACAGGGCGCTGCGCGAGCCGCCACCCACCAGCGACAGCGACTGAACGCTGCCGGGCGCCGCGCCCAGGCTGGCCCAGCCATCGGCCAGGCCGAAGCCCACGCCTTCGATCACCGCCCAGGCCAAGGCGGCGGCGTCGTGTTCATGGTCCAGGCCAAAGAACACACCCCGGGCCAGCGGGTTGTTGTGCGGCGTGCGCTCGCCCGACAGGTAAGGCAGGAAGATCGGGGCGTGCGCACGCTGCGCGGGCGACAGGGCCTCGGCCTGGGCCATCAAGTCGGCTTCACGGGCCGCGCCCAGCACGTGCTTCAACCAGGCCAGGCAGGCCGCGGCCGAGAGCATCACGCTCATCTGGTGCCAGCGCCCAGGCAGCGCATGGCAGAAGGCATGCACCGCGCGCGCCGGGTTGGGCCGCAGGGCGTCGCCCGCCAGGAAGATGACGCCGGAGGTGCCCAGCGACACGAAACCTTCACCCGGCCGCGTGGCGCCGATGCCCACCGCGCTGGCGGCGTTGTCGCCGCCACCACCGGCCACCGGGATGCCGGGTTCAAGGCCCCAGGCCGATGCCACATCGGCGCTCAAGCGTCCACCCACCTGCGAGCCTTCCACCAGCGCCGGCATGTGGCCGCGCGTCAAGCCGCAGGCGGCCAGCACCTCGTCGCTCCAGTCGCGTTGGGCCACATCCAGCCACAGCGTGCCGGACGCATCGGACATCTCGCTGATGCACTCGCCCGTCAGTTGCAGGCGCAGCCAGTCCTTGGGCAGCAGCACCCTGCGGGTTCGCTGGAACAGGTCGGGCTCGTTCGCCTTCACCCACAGCAGCTTGGGCGCGGTGAAGCCCGGCATCGCCAGGTTGGCGGTGATCTCGTGCAGCCGCGGCAAGGCCGCTTCCAACTCGGTGCACTGCGCGCCGCTGCGGCCGTCGTTCCAGAGGATGGCGGGTCGCAGCACGGTGTGCTGCTCGTCCAAGAGCACGGCGCCATGCATCTGGCCCGACAAGCCGATGGCCTGCACGGCCGACCAGGCCTTGGGATGCTGCTCACGCAGGCGAAGCGCGGCGCGACCGGTGGCGGCCCACCAGTCGGCCGGGTGCTGCTCGCTCCACAGCGGCTGCGGTCGCTGCACGGTCAGCGCTTCGCCGGTGCTGGCCACGATGTGGTGCTGCGCATCCAGCAGCAGCAGCTTCACCTCGGAGGTGCCCAGGTCGATGCCCAGAAACATGCTCAAGCTCCAAAACGGTGTTCCGCCTGGCGCCGGAATTCGGTGGGTGTCATGCCCTTGATTTCCAGGAACCGGCGGTTGAAATTGGCCACGTTGTTGAAACCCACCTCGTAGCAGATGTGGGTGACCAGGCGGTCGCTTTCCATCAGCAACTGGCAGGCGCGGTTCACCCGCACGCGATTGACAAAGTCGGTGAAGTTGTTGCCCGTGGCCTTGCGGAAGAAGCGCGAGAAGCGGCTTTCACTCATGCCCATTTCTGCGGCCACCTCGGCCAGGCTGGGGCTGTTGGCCACGTCCTCGGTCAGGCGGCTGACGATGACGTTGATGCTGGCCAGGGACGCGTCGTCGTCCGTGGCCTGCAGTTGCACACTGGACAGCAGCCGGTAGTCGGTACAGCGGACCAGGTCACCGAGAAAGTCGCAGAAGCAGGCAAAGCGGCGCAGGCCGCGACTGCCCTTGATGTGCTGAAAGTGGTCCCGCGCGCGCTCGGACAGGCCGAAGAATTCCACCCCGTGGCGGGCTCGCTCCAGCAGGGGCATCACCTCGCCCAGTTCCGGAATCTGCGCGCAAGCGGCCTGCAGCGGCTCATGCAGGAACTGGATCACCTGGTCGCGCACCGGCACGCCGCCTTCGGGCAGGTCCAGGCTGATCCAGTTGTGCGGCAGTCGCGGGCCGGTCAGCACCAGGTGGCCGGGCTGGAACTGGCCGATCCAGTCACCCACGAAGGCCTTGCCCGAAGTGGCCACGATCAGGTGGAGTTCGTATTCATCGTGGTAATGCCAGCGCGCCAGCGGCGTGGGAAAGCCATGCTCCAGGCAGCGCACCGAACCCACGTCTTCCGGCGCCTCGTAGCCCAGCGCCGGGCTGCGCGTGAACTCGCGCTCCAGTTCGGGCGCCCTGCGGTGCGGCAGGTGGCGGGAGACGGCGCGCTGGGACATGGCTTCAACTCATCACGTTACCGCCATCCACGTTCAGCGTCTGGGCGGTGATGTAGCGCGCCTCGTCACTGGCCAGGAACACGGCCGCGCCGGCCACGTCGGCCGGGTCGCCCATGCGGCCCAGCGGCACGGCCAGGCCCACCTGCTTCTTCTTTTCGCCGATGGGAAGGTTTTCGTACTTGGCGAACAGCGCGTCCACGCCGGCCCACATGGGGGTATCGACCACGCCCGGGGCGATGCCATTCACGCGGATGCCATGCGGTGCCATGGCCAGAGCGGCGCTTTGGGTGTAGCTGATGACCGCGGCCTTGCTGGCGCAGTAGTGCGACACCAGGGCTTCACCGCGCCGGCCGGCCTGGCTGGCCAGGTTGATGACGCTGCCCTTCACGCCCGCTTCCACCATCTGCCGCAGCACCGCCTGCATGGTGAAGAACATGCCCTTCACGTTCACGTCGAACAGGCGCTTGTACATGGCCTCGTCGCTGTCCAGCAGCGGGGCCATGTCGAAGACGGCGGCGTTGTTGTACAGGATCTCGATGGTGCCGAAGACCGATCGCGCCTGGGCCACCATGGCGGCAATGCTGTCGGCCTTCGTGACGTTGGCGCTGAGGTATTGCGCCCGACCGGTGTGTTGCTGCAGCAGGGCCTGCACCTCGGCCGAGGGCTGCGGCCCCAGGTCCACGATGCTGCAACGCGCGCCTTCGGCCAGGAAGGCCGCGGCCACGGCGGCACCAATGCCGCCGCCCGCACCGGTGAGCAGGGCGTGTCGGTCTTTCAGTCGCTGGGTCATCGGGCGTTCTCTTTCACGAAGGTGGCCACGCGCTCGCTGGCCTGTCGGAGGGCGGCCACCAGCCGCGGGTCAGCGGCCAGCGGACCCCACAGCACGGCGTCGGCGCAGAAGGCGGCCACGGGGTCGGCGGCCTCGCACACGGCGTGCGCCGCGGCGGGGTCCATGGCCTGGTCCTGGTAGGTGTAGGGAATGGCGCCGGCGTGCCAGCGCTGCAGGTAGGCCAGGAACAGGGCCGGCAGCATGGCCACGCTGTCGATGGATTGGTTCTTCGCCAAGCGCTCGCGGATGGTGGGGGCGATGAAGCCGGGGATCTTGCTGTAGCCGTCCATGGCCACGCGCTGGTTGGTGTCCTGGATGGCGGGGTTGCCGAAGCGGTCCAGCACCACATCGCGGTAGGCCACCAGGTCGATGGGGCTGGGCAGGAGACAAGGGATGGTGTCGTCGGTGACGTAGTCGAACGCGAACTTGCGGATCGCCGGGTGGTGGGTGCCTTCGTGGATGTAGAGCATGCCGATCAGCGTGCCGGCCCAGGCGATGCAACTGTGCGTGGCGTTCAGCAGGCGGATCTTGGCTTCTTCATAGGGCGCGACCGAAGCCACCATCTCCACGCCCACTTTCTCCCAGGCCGGGCGGCCGGCGGCGAAGTGGTCTTCGATCACCCACTGGATGAAGCTTTCGCCCATCACCGGGGCGCGGTCGTCGCGGCCGGTGGCGGCTTTCACGCGCTGCGCCACGTCGGGCGTGGGGCGCGGGGTGATGCGGTCCACCATGGCATTGGGGCTGGTGGTGTGGGCGTTCACCCAGTCCAGCAGGGCGGTGTCGCCCAGCAGGGCGATGAACTGCAGCAGCCCGCCGCGGAAGCGTTCACCGTTGTGGCGCAGGTTGTCGCAGTTCAGCAACGTGACCGGGCCAGCGCCGGCCTTCATGCGCGCACGCAGGATGGCGGTGAGCGCCGCATAGATGGTGCCACCAGGCTGGCCTGACTGCGCCGCGGCCAGGTCCGCCGCCAGGTCGGCGAAGTTCAGGTCCAGCTGGTTCTTGGCGTCCAGGTAGTAGCCGGCTTCGGTGACGGTGAAGCTGATGATGCGGGTGTGGGCGTCGGCACCGAGGGCGATGAGTCCGCCCAAATCCGGCGTGTAAGGCACCACGGTGCGGATGGATTGCACCCAGGTGTAGCTGCGTTGGCCCGCCGGGGTGACGGTTTCCAGGGTGTAGGCGCCACACTGGGCCTGCAGCCCGGCGATGGTGTCGGCCATGTCGGGCCGGGTGTTGCCGCCGGCCAGCACCCAGCTGTCATCGCCGCTTTCGATCAGCTGGTGCAGGTACAGCGCCTGGTGGGCACGGTGGAAGGAGCCCAGCCCCAGGTGCAGCATCACGAAGGGTTTGGAAGAGGAAGCCATCGCCGTCACTTTCGAAAGGGGTTCGTCAAGGCACCGCCACGCGCCCCTGGGCGTCAAACAGGTGGGCGTTGGCCGCGTCCATGGCCAGGCCCACGGCGTCGCCCACGTGCAGCTGCGTGCGTTCGTTCTGCCGCGTCACCACCTGGGTGCCGCTGGGCAGGGCCACGTACACCAGGGTTTCGGCGCCCAGCGCTTCCACCAGTTCCACCCGGCCCTGCACCGCGCCCTGCCCCGCCGGCTGCAGCACGATGTACTCGGGACGCAGGCCGATGAAGCCGCCCGCCGGCAGCGCGGCGCCCAGTTCGGCGCGCCAGGGCGGCACCGCGTCGGCCGGCAGCACGTTCATCTGCGGCGTGCCGATGAACTGCGCCACGAACTGGTTGGCCGGCTTGTCGTACAGCTCCAGCGGCGTGCCCACCTGTTCGATGCGGCCGTCGCGCAGCACCACCACACGGTCGGCCAGGGTCATGGCTTCCACCTGGTCGTGCGTCACGTAGATCGTGGTGGCGCCCAGGTCGCGGTGCAGCTTGGCGATTTCCACCCGGGTCTGGCCACGCAGCGCCGCGTCCAGGTTGGACAGCGGCTCGTCGAACAAGAACACCTTGGGCGACCGCACGATGGCGCGGCCGATGGCCACACGCTGGCGCTGGCCACCGGACAGGGCCTTGGGCAGGCGATCCAGGTAGGCGGTCAGGTTCAGGATTTCGGCCGCGCGCTTGACCTTCTGGTCGATGACGGCCGGGTCTTCCTTGGCCAGGCGCAGCGCGAAGCTCATGTTCTGCGCCACCGTCATGTGCGGGTACAGCGCGTAGCTCTGGAACACCATCGCCAGGTCGCGTTTGCTGGAGGGCAACTGGGTGATGTCGCGCCCGTCCAGCACCAGCGAGCCCACGTCGATGTTTTCCAGCCCGGCGATCAGGCGCAGCAGGGTGCTCTTGCCGCAGCCCGAGGGGCCGACGAAGACAATGAATTCACCTGGGTTGATGGCCAGGTCGATGCCCTTGATGGCCTGCACCGGGCCGAAGTACTTTTCAACGCCCTTGAGTTCGAGGAATGCCATGGCTTGTGGTCCTTGGGGTTACTTCACGGCGCCAAAGGTGAGGCCCTGCACCAGCTGCTTCTGGCTGAACCAGCCGAACACCACGATGGGCGCAATGGCCAGGAAGGACGCGGCCGACAACTTGGCCCAGAACAGGCCTTCGGGACTGGAGTAGCTGGCAATCAGCGCGGCCAGCGTGCCGGCGTTGGCGGCCGAAAGGTTCAGGCTCCAGAAGGCTTCGTTCCAGCTCAGCACCAAACACAGCAGGCCGGTGGACGCCATGCCGCCCATGCCCAGCGGCAGCAACACGTGTCGGAATTCACCCCACAGGCCGGCGCCGTCCATGCGGCTGGCTTCCAGGATCTCGGCCGGGATGTCCTTGAAGTGCGAATACAGCATCCACACCATGATGGGCAGGTTGGACAGCGTGAACACGATGATCAGTCCCCACACCGTGTCCAGCAGCGCGGTCTTCTGCGCCAGCACGTAGATGGGCACCAGCGCGCCCACGGCCGGCATCATCTTGGTGGACAGCATCCACATCAGGATGTCACGGGTGCGGCGGGTGCGGAAGAAGGCCATGGAATAGGCCGCCGGCGCGGCGATGGCCAGGCCCAGCAGCGTGGAGCCCACGCTGGTGATGAGCGAGTTCTTGGCGTACAGCAGGTAGTCGCTGCGTTCCTGCACCTCGTGGAAGTTTTCCAGCGTGGGGGTGAAGAACCAGATGGTTGGTATTTCAATGGCCTGCAACTCGGTCTTGAAGGCCGTGGCCGCCAGGAACAGGATGGGGAAAATCAGCAACAGCGTCACGCCCCAGGCGGCGATGCTGCGCACCAGCAGCAGCCAGTTGAACGGTTGGACATTGCGTTGGGCGGCCATGGTGTCAGTCCAGGTTCTTGCCGATCATGCGGATGAGGAAGGCCGCGACGATGTTGGCCAGCAGCACAGCGAACAAGGCCCCGGCGCTGGCCACGCCGGCGTCAAAGGCCAGCAGCGCCTGCTTGTAGATGAGGAAGGCCACGTTGGTGCTGGCGTCGCCCGGCCCACCGCCCGTGGTGGTGAAGATCTCGGCGAACACGGAGAGCAGGAAGATCATCTCGATCATCACCACCACCGCCATGCTGCGGCCCAGGTGCGGCAGGTACATGAAGCGCAGTTGCTGCAGGTAGCCGGCGCCGTCCATGCGCGCGGCTTCCAGCTGTTCGCGGTTCATGCTGGCCAGCGCGGTGATGAAGATCAGGCAGGCAAAGGGCAGCCACTGCCAGCTGACCATGATGATGACGCTCAGCAGCGGCAGGTCGGCCATGAAGTCCACCGGCTGCACGCCGAAGAACTGGGCCACCTGCGCGAACACGCCGTAGATGGGGTTCATCATCATGTGCTTCCACATCAGCGCATTCACCGTGGGCATCACGAAGAAGGGGCTGATCAGCAGCATGCGCACCGCGCCGCGGCCGGGGAAGGGGTCGTTCACCAGCAGCGCCAGGGCCAGGCCGCCCACCACGGTGATGACGATGACGCTGCCGATGAGCAGCAGGGTGTTCATCACCGCGGTGCCGAAGGACGGGTCGGTGACGAAGAATTCGAAGTTGGCCAGGCCGGCGAAGCCGCTGACATCCGGCTGCATCAGGTTGTAGCGGATGAGCGAGAAATAGATGGTCATCGCCAGTGGCACGATCATCCAGAGGAAGAGCGTGACCACCGCCGGCGCCATCAAGGCACGCGGGATGAAGCGGTTCAAGGCGGGCTCCAGTTGAGGAATCGTTCAGGCCGCGTCGCGAGCGAGCCGAGGTTGCGTCGAGAAGCGCAGCCGTACACCCGTACGGCGAGCATCACAGGCGCAAGATCGGCTCGCGCAGCAGCGGAATGGATGATTCCTACTTGTAGTAGCCGGCTTTCTTCATTTCACGGTCGGCCGCGGTCTGCCCGGCCTTCAGCGCCGCATCCACCGTGGTCTTGCCGGCCAGGGCCGAGCTCATCTGCTGGCCCACCGCCACGCCGATGGCCTGGAATTCAGGAATCGCCGCGAACTGCACGCCCACGTAGGGGCTCTTGGGCAGGGTGCTGTCGTTGGGGTTGGCGGTGTCGATGGCCAGCTTCTCGGCGGCGGCGAACTTGGCGGCCTTCTGGAAGTCAGCCGACGCGTAGGTGCTCTTGCGCGTGCCGGTGGGCACCGAGCCCCAGCCGTTGGTCTTGGCCACCAGCTGGATGTATTCCTTGCTGGTCGCCCACTGGATGAACTTCTGCGCTTCGGCGCTCTTCTTCGAACCGGCCGGCACCGCCAGGGCCCAGGCCCACAGCCAGTTGGCGCCCTTGGGCGTGGCCTTGGTGGGTGCCTGCGCGAAAGCCACCTTGTCGGCCACCTTGCTTTGCTTGGGGTCGGTGATGAAGCTGGCGGCGATGGTGGCGTCGATCCACATGCCGCACTTGCCAGCGTTGTACAGGCTCAGGATTTCATTGAAGCTGTTGCCCGACGACCCCGGGGGGCCGTAGTTCTTCAGCAGGTCCACGTAGAAGCTGATGGCGTCTTTCCAGGGCTTGGTTTCCAGCTGCGGCTTCCAGCCCATGTCGAACCACTGGCCGCCGTAGGTGTTCACCAAGGTGGTGAGGAAGGCCATGTTGTCGCCCCAGCCCGGCTTGCCACGCAGGCAGATGCCGTAGACGCCGTTCTTCGGGTCGTGGATCTTCTTGGCCAGGTCGGCCACCTGGTCCCAGGTGGGGCGCTCGCTCACCTGAACGCCGGCCTTGTCGGCCAGGTCCTTGCGGTACATCAGCATGCTGCTTTCGCCATAGAAGGGTGCGGCGTAGAGCTTGCCCTCGACCGACAGGCCATTGCGCATGGCCGGCAGCAGGTCGTCCACGTCGTAGGCGGCGTCGGTCTTGATTTCGTTCAGCCAGCCCTTCTTGCCCCAGATCGGCGTTTCGTACATGCCGATGGTCATCACGTCGAACTGGCCGCCCTTGGTGGCGATGTCGGTGGTGACGCGCTGGCGCAGCACGCCTTCTTCCAGCGTCACCCACTTCAGCTTGATGCCGGGGTTGGCGGCCTCGAAGTTCTTGCCCAGCTTCTGCATCTCGATCATGTGGCCGTTGTTCACGGTGGCGATGACGAGTTCGGTGGCGGCATGGGTGGCGCCAAAGGCCGCCAGGCCGAAGGCCAGGGCCAGGGAACGCTTGATGGACATGGTGCTTGTCTCCGTGGGTCTGCGGTCGGGAACCAGTTGCTTGGCGGTGCCCGGAAGCGGTGCACCGACGGAGCGCAACGATAGGCAAACGCCCAACGGAGTTTGATACTTCCACAGGTCCTATCAATACCTTTATGCGCGCTTTGACCAGGGTTTTCCTGGGTTGCGCGCATCAGGGTACAGATTCAGCGCCGAGGACGGCCCTTGCTGAAGCCTGCCGGGACAGCCGGCGCGGGCACCAGGGGCACCACATTGGTGTCGTGCCCGGCGCCGCCGAAGACCTGCTCGCGCAGCAGCGCCAGCTGGTCGCGCACCCGGGCGGCCTTCTCGAATTCCAGGTTGCGGGCGTGTTCCAGCATCTGCTTTTCCAGCTGCTTGATGCGCTTGGCCAGGTCCTTCTCGGACAGCTCTTCCAACTCGGCCCCGTCGATCCCAGCCTTGAGCTTGCTCTTGTCGTCCTGCGCGTTCACCACGCCGTCGATCATTTCCTTGACCTGCTTGGTGATGCTGCGCGGCGTGATGCCACGTTCCAGGTTGGCCGCCACCTGCTTGGTGCGGCGGCGCTCGGTCTCGTCCATGGCCTTGCGCATGCTGTCGGTGATGCGGTCGGCGTACAGGATGGCGCGGCCATCCAGGTGGCGCGCGGCGCGGCCGATGGTCTGGATCAGGCTGCGCTCGGCGCGCAGAAAGCCTTCCTTGTCGGCGTCCAGGATGGCCACCAGCGACACCTCCGGAATGTCCAGGCCTTCGCGCAACAGGTTGATGCCCACCAGCACGTCGAACACGCCCAGGCGCAGGTCGCGGATGATTTCCACCCGCTCCACCGTGTCCACATCGCTGTGCAGGTAGCGCACCTTGGCGCCGTTCTCGGTGAGGTAGTCGGTGAGCTGTTCGGCCATGCGCTTGGTCAGGGTGGTGATCAGCACGCGCTGGTTCACCTTCACGCGTTCGCGAATTTCCTGCAGCACGTCGTCCACCTGGTGGGTGGCGGGGCGCACCTCCACCACCGGGTCCACCAGGCCGGTGGGGCGCACCAGTTGTTCCACCACCTGGCCGGCATGGCGCTTTTCATAGTCGGCCGGCGTGGCCGACACGAACACGCACTGGCGCATCTTGGTCTCGAATTCTTCGAACTTCAGCGGCCGGTTGTCCAGCGCCGAAGGCAGGCGGAACCCGTACTCCACCAGGGTGGTCTTGCGCGCGCGGTCGCCGTTGAACATGCCGCCCAGCTGGCCAATCAGCACATGGCTTTCGTCCAGGAACATCAGCGCGTCGGGCGGCAGGTAGTCCACCATGGTGGGCGGCGGATCACCCGGCTTGGCGCCCGACAGGTGCCGGGTGTAGTTCTCGATGCCCTTGCAGTGGCCCACCTCCTGCAGCATTTCCAGGTCAAACCGGGTGCGTTGCTCCAGGCGCTGCGCCTCCACCAGCTTGCCCGCGGCCACGAACTCAGCCAGGCGTTCGCGCAGTTCGGCCTTGATGGTTTCCATGGCCGCCAGCACGCGTTCGCGCGGGGTGACGTAGTGGCTGCTGGGGTAGACCGTGAAGCGCGGCACCTTCTGCCGGATGTGGCCGGTCAGCGGGTCCAGCAGGCTCAAGGCTTCCACCTCGTCGTCGAACAGTTCCACCCGGATGGCCAGCTCGGAATGTTCGGCCGGGAAGATGTCGATGGTGTCGCCACGCACGCGGAAGCTGCCGCGCGAGAAGTCGGTTTCGTTGCGTGTGTACTGCATGCGGATCAGCTGCGCGATGACATCGCGCTGGCCCATCTTGTCGCCCACCCGCACGATGAAGCGCATCTGGGTGTAGTCCTCGGGCTTGCCGATGCCGTAGATGGCGCTGACGCTGGCCACGATGATGGTGTCGCGCCGCTCCAGCACGCTCTTGGTGGCACTCAAGCGCATCTGCTCGATGTGCTCGTTGATCGAGCTGTCCTTCTCAATGAACAGGTCGCGCTGGGGCACGTAGGCCTCGGGCTGGTAGTAGTCGTAGTAGCTGACGAAGTACTCCACCGCGTTCTTCGGAAAGAAGTCCCGGAACTCGCTGTACAGCTGTGCTGCCAGGGTCTTGTTGGGCGCGAACACGATGGCCGGACGGCCCATGCGGGCGATGACATTGGCCATGGTGAAGGTCTTGCCCGAGCCGGTCACGCCCAGCAGGGTCTGGAAGCTCAGGCCGTCCTCGATGCCTTCCACCAGCTTGGCAATCGCCTCGGGCTGGTCGCCTGCCGGCGGGTAGGGCTGGAACAGCTGGAAGGGTGAGTTCGGGAAGCTGACGAATTCGCCCACCGGGGCATCGGCAGGGGTGGCATCGGAGATCGGAACGACGGAGGACATGGACTTCACCCTGGGCGACTAAAATCAAGGTCCGCACCGCGTTCAGCACAGCGCAGGCCAATCCGCCAGCGTACCGCAGCACCGCGCCGTGCGCCCGCCCAGGGCCTGGCCCCTGCTGACAACGTCCCTTCAGGAAGTTTTTTCCATGACGCTCTTTGCCGCCGTCGAAATGGCCCCGCGCGACCCCATCCTGGGCCTGAACGAGCAATTCAACGCCGACACCAACCCCAACAAGGTGAACCTGGGGGTGGGCGTGTACTTCGACGCCAACGGCAAGCTGCCGCTGCTGGCCTGCGTGCAGGCGGCCGAAAAAGCCATGACCGACGCCCCCAAGGCGCGCGGCTACCTGCCGATTGACGGCATCGCGGCCTACGACCAGGCGGTGCAGGGCCTGGTGTTCGGCGCCGATTCGGTCGTGGTGAAGGCCAAGCGGGTGGCCACGGTGCAGGCCTTGGGCGGCACCGGTGGGCTGAAGGTGGGGGCCGACTTCATCAAGCGCCTGTCGCCCGGCGCCAAGGTGCTGATCAGCGACCCCAGTTGGGAAAACCACCGCGCCCTGTTCACCAACGCCGGATTCGTGGTGGAAAGCTACCCCTACTACGACGCCGCCACCCGCGGCGTTCGCTTTGCCGAGATGCTGGCCGCACTGAACGCCGCGCCGGCCGGCACGGTGGTGGTGTTGCACGCCTGCTGCCACAACCCCACCGGCTGCGACATCTCGCCCGCCCAGTGGGACCAGGTGGTGGCCGCCTGCCAGGCGCGTGCGCTGGTGCCCTTCCTGGACATGGCCTACCAGGGCTTCGGCTCCGGCCTGGCCGAGGACGGCGCGGTGGTGCAGCAGTTCCTGGCCTCGGGGCAGGACTTCTTCGTCTCCACGTCCTTTTCCAAGAGCTTCTCGCTCTACGGCGAACGCGTGGGCGCGCTCAGCGTGGTGTGCAGCAGCCCCGAAGAAGCCGCGCGCGTGCTGTCGCAGTTGAAGATCGTCATCCGCACCAACTACAGCAACCCGCCCACCCATGGCGCCCAGGTGGTGGCCACGGTGCTGTCCACCCCGGCGCTGCGCCAGCAATGGGAAGATGAACTGGCCGGCATGCGCCAGCGCATCAAGGCCATGCGCAAGCTGCTGGTCGAAAAGCTGCAGGCCGCCGGGGTGAAGGGCGACCTGTCCTACATCACCACCCAGCGCGGCATGTTCAGCTACTCGGGCCTGTCTGCAGCGCAGATGCAGCGCCTGCGCAGCGAATTCGGGGTTTACGGCGTGGATTCGGGGCGCATCTGCGTGGCCGCGCTGAACGAGAAGAACATCGACCAGGTGGCCGCCAGCATCGCCCAGGTGATGTAGGGCCTGGCGCGGCCCCCCACGGCCAGGGGGCCGCGACCAGCGGGGCCTTCTGTCGCCGCAGCGACAGGCCGCCACCTGAATTGCGTGGTTTGTGCGTGGTTATTCGACCATCATCGAGGGAATTTGACGGCGCACTATGGTGCAGGTTGTGCGCTTATGCTGCAATGCAACATTAAAGCCCAGGCTTGTCAGCACTGCATCAGGCAGTGACCGGCATCATGCGTGTCGGGCCTTGACGTCCCTCAAATCTGGAGACAAACACACCATGCTGTACCAGTTCTATGAGACACAGCGCGCGCTGATGGCTCCGTTCTCCGAGTTCGCCAGTGCTTCGTCCAAGCTGTACAACCACCCGCTGTCGCCCTTCACGCACACGCCGCTGGCCCAGCGCGTGTCCGCCAGCTTCGACCTGATGCACCGGCTGGCCAAGGAATACGAGAAGCCGGAATTCAACATCAAGACCGCCCTGGTCGACGGCGTGGAAGTGGCCGTGCAGGAGCAGGTGGCGCTGAAGAAACCCTTCTGCCGGCTGCTGCGCTTCAAGCGCTTCACCGACAACGCCCACGCGCTGGCGAAGATGAAGAACGACCCCACCGTGCTGGTGGTGGCGCCACTGTCGGGCCACCATTCCACGCTGCTGCGCGACACCGTGCGCATGCTGCTGCACGACCACAAGGTGTTCATCACCGACTGGACCGACGCCCGCATGGTGCCGCTGGAAGAAGGCCCCTTCCACCTGAACGACTACGTGAAGTACGTGCAGGAGTTCATCCGCCACATTGGCGCCGGTGACGTGCACGTGATCTCGGTGTGCCAGCCCACGGTGCCGGTGCTGGCCGCGGTCAGCCTGATGGCCAGCGCGGGCGAAACCACGCCGCGCACCCTCACGATGATGGGCGGGCCCATCGACGCGCGCCGTTCGCCCACCGCGGTGAACAACCTGGCGATGAACAAGAGCCACAGCTGGTTCGAGAACAACGTCATCTACCGCGTGCCGCCCAACTTCGTGGGTGCCGGCCGCCGCGTGTACCCGGGCTTCCTGCAGCACACCGGCTTCGTGGCCATGAACCCCGACCGCCACCTGTCCAGCCATTACGACTACTTCCTGGACCTGATCCGTGGCGACGACGACAGCGCCGACTCGCACCGCGAGTTCTACGATGAATACAACGCCGTGCTGGACATGCCGGCCGAGTACTACCTGGAAACCATCCGCACCGTGTTCCAGGACTTCGCGCTGGTCAACGGCACCTGGGAGGTGGACGGCAAGTTCGTGCGCCCGCAGGACATCCAGACCACGTCCCTGCTGACCGTGGAGGGCGAACTGGACGACATCTCCGGCGCCGGCCAGACCCGCGCCGCCCACGACCTGTGCTCGGGCATCCCGAAGGACCGCCAGTTCCACTACGACGTGGTCGGTGCCGGCCACTACGGCATCTTCTCGGGCCGCCGCTGGCGCGAAAAGGTGTATCCCGAAATCAAGGCCTTCATCCGCCGCTTTGACAAGCCGGTGGCCCCAGGTGCTGCGTCCAAGGCCGTGACCGCGCAGGCCGCGGCCAAGGCCCCGGTCAAGACCTCGGCCCGCAAGGCCGTGGCGGCGCCAAAACCGGCGGCCAAGGCGGCCCCCAAGCCGGCCGCGAAATCGACGGCCAAGCCGGCCGCCAAGCGCGCTGCCCCCAAGCGCTGATCGACCATCGCCGGCACGGATAATGGGGCGGTGTCGGACACCGCCCCATTTCTTTCGCCTGCTGAGCCGCCCGTTCCCGATGCCATCGAGCGCCTGAACGCGCTGCTGCCGCAGACCCAGTGCACGCGCTGCGGCTACCCCGACTGCCGCCACTACGCCCAGGCCATGGCCGAAGGCCAGGCCGCCATCAACCGCTGCCCGCCCGGTGGCGCCGAAGGCATACAGCGCCTGGCGCTGGCCACGGGCCAGGCCGTGCTGCCACTGGACCCCACACACGGCCACGAAGGCCCACGTGCGCTGGCGGTCATCGACGAGGCCTGGTGCATCGGCTGCACGCTGTGCATCAAGGCCTGCCCGGTGGACTGCATCATCGGAGCGTCCAAGCGCATGCACACCGTGATCGACGCGCAGTGCACCGGCTGCGAACTGTGCGTGCCGGTGTGCCCGGTGGACTGCATCGCCATGCTGCCGGTGACCGGTGAACGCACCGGCTGGCAGGCCTGGAGCGCCGCCGACGCCGCTGCGGCGCGCGAACGCTACGAATTCCGCACCCAGCGCCTGGCGCGCGCGGCGCGTGAACACGACGAAGCCCTGGCCGCCAAGGCCGCGGCCAAGCTGGCCGACCTGGAAAACGCCAGCCGCCTGAGCGACCCCGACGCGCTGGCCGCCAAGCGCGCGGTGATCGAAGCCGCGCTGGCCCGGGCCCGTTCGCGAAAAACCGAGCCAGGCGCATGAAGCCCGAACACATCGAAGCCTTTTTCGCCACGCTGCGCGCCGCCAACCCCATGCCGGCCAGCGAGCTGGAATACACCAGCGTGTTCGAACTGCTTGCCGCCGTGCTGCTGTCGGCCCAGGCCACCGATGTGAGCGTGAACAAGGCCACCCGGGTGCTGTTCGCGCGCGCCAACACCCCTGCCGCGCTGCTGGCCCTGGGCGAAGCGCAGGTGGCCGAGCACATCAAGACCATCGGCCTGTACCGCAACAAGGCCAAACACCTGGTCCAGACCTGCCGCATCCTGCTGGAACGCCACGGCGGCGAAGTGCCACGGTCACGCGAGGCCTTGCAGGCCCTGCCCGGCGTGGGCCGCAAGACCGCCAACGTGGTGCTGAACGTGGCCTTCGGCGAGCCCACCTTCGCGGTGGACACGCATGTGTTCCGGGTGGGCAACCGCAGCGGCCTGGCGCCGGGCACGACGCCCGAGGCGGTGGAAAAAGGCCTGGAGGCGCGTGTGCCCGGCCCTTACCGGCAGGACGCGCACCACTGGCTCATCCTGCATGGCCGCTATGTGTGCACCGCACGGTCGCCGCAATGCGGCGCCTGCGGTGTGCGCGCCTGGTGCGAGCGCCGCGGCCTGCCGCCGCTGGTGGCGGCCGGCACGTGAAGCCCTGGCTGCGCGCCCTGCGGGCTGTTGCTTGCGGGCTGGCCTGGGTGCTGGCGGGGGCCGTCGTTGCCCAGCCGGTGCAGGCCACCGACGACAACGGCCACCTGGTTCAACTGAAGGCCCCGGCGCAGCGCGTGGTGGCGTTGGGCCCGAACCTGGTGGAACTGGTGTTCGCCGTCGGCGCGGGCGAGCGCCTGGTGGGGGTGCAGCGCTACAGCGACTTCCCTGCTGCCGCGCTGCGCCTGCCGATCGTGGGCGACGCGCTGGCCTTGAACCTGGAAGCCATCGCCAGGTTGAAACCCGACCTGCTGCTGGTGTGGGGCAGCGGCGTGAACGCGCGCCAGCAGCAGCGCCTGGCCGCATTGGGCGTGCCGGTGTTCGTCAGCGAGATCACCCAGGTGGCCCACATCGCCGACACCCTGCGTCGCCTGGGCACGCTGCTGGCCCACCGCGCCACGGCCGAGGCCACGGCGCTGCAGGTGCAGGCCGACTGGGCCACGCTGCAGCAGCGCTTCCAGGGCCGGCGCCCGGTGCGGGTGTTCTACCAGTTGTGGCACGAACCGCTGATGACGGTGAGCCGCCACCACCTCATCCACGAAGCCATCACCGCCTGCGGCGGCGTGAACGTGTTTGCCGACCAGGCGCCGCTGGTGCCCACCGTCGGCTGGGAAGCGGCGGTGCAGGCCAACCCCGAGGTGGTGCTCACTGGCAGCAGCCGGGACGAGCCCGCCAGGCTGCAGGCCTGGCAGCGCTTCCCTCAGGTGGACGCCGTGCGCAAGCAGCACCTGCTGGTGCTGGACGGCCCGGCGCTGTCGCGCATGTCGCCGCGCTTCGTGGCGGCTGCCGCCCGGCTGTGCGAAGCGATCGACACCGCCAGGCACTGAAGCCGTCGGCACCTCAGCCCGTGGGCCAGCCCTCGGCGCGGTACAGGTCGGGCAGGCCGGGCGAGGCCAGGTACAGGCGCTGCAATTCCGCCTGCGCACGGCGGGCCTCGGCCGGCCGGCCGGATTCACGCGCAAAGCGCAGCTGGTTAATCAGCGCCTTGCCCAGGTAACGTGGATCGCCCAGGTTGCGCGTGACCTCGCAGCAAGCCTGGTAGAACGCCGCGCTGTCGGGCCGCGGCCCGGCCCAGGCCTGCTGTCCGGCCAGGGCGTCGAAGCGGCGCCGGGCCTGGGGCAGTGACAGCCAGCAGTGGCCCAGTCCGGCGGCCACCAGGCCGGTGCTGTCCACCAGTTCCAGCTTGTGCTGAATTTGATTGCCCAGCATGAACCAGTGCAAGGGCAGGTCCACATCGGTGTCCAGGCCACTCTCCACCTGCAGGTGCGCGAACGAGCCGACATAGGCCAGCACCGACACCATGTGGTCGAAGTGGCGGCCTGTGAAGGCGCAGAACAGCGCCGCCGAAAACAGCCGCGTGGCCTGCTGCACATGGCGACGCGCGTCGGCACGCGCGTGGCGGTCCAGCGCCAGCCGCAGTTGCTGCACCTGGCCCACCGCCGCGAAATTGAACAGGAACAGGCGGCTCAGGCGGTCGGCCTCGGGCGCCGCGGCGCCAGGCAGGTGCGACAGCAAGAGGTCCAGTTCGCCGGCACCGTCGTGGCGCAACCGGTCGTCGGGGTCGATGCGGGCCAGGCCCAGGCGCAAGGTGGTGGCCCACACGCCCAGGTAGGCGGCCGCCACCGGGGCGCGGTCCAGGATGCGCTGCGCGCGAGCCAGGCTGATGTGGCCCTCGGCCAGGCGGCGGGTGTGCAAGTGGCTGGACGCGGTCTGCAGCCAGCGCATGGCCTGCATCTCGGGCGAGGCGTCGCGCCAGGCCTGCGTGTCGGCCAGCAGCGGCAGCACCGCCGCGAAGTGCCCGCCTTCCCAGCTGGGTTGGTAGTTCAGTGCCAGCCGGCAGATGGCCAGCAGCGGCGGCAGGCCCGGGCTGCGCGCCATTTGCGGCAGCGGCTGCAGTGCAGCCCGCGGCCGGGCCGCCGGCACCAAGGCATCGCCACGCAGCAGCACCTGGTCGCCCGCCTGCGCCACCCACCACCACGGCCCCACGGTGCGGGTGCGGGGCGCGTGGCGCAGCCGCTGAGACAGGTCCAGGCCGTGGCGCAGGAACAGGGCCGCCAGGCCGTCGTGCAGGCGGCTGAGCTGCTTGCGGTTCAGCGGCACGCGCTGGCCCAATGCGGCCACCTGGTCGTCCAGATCGCCCGCGTGGCAGGCGCGCTCGGGACTGTCATGGCCGCCCAGCGCCAGCAGCGCCAGCCAGGCAGCGTCCCAGCGGTGGCGCCCGGTTTCACCCACGCCGTTGATCCACATGCGGTTGGCCACCGGGTCCAGTTCCAACAGCAGCGCGGCGGGGGCGGATGGCGGGCGGGAGATGGAAGCAGCAGCCACCGACCCAGTGTGACACAACTGACACTGGCAAGGCGTTGCGGCTGGTTCAACATGCCCCCGGCTCAGGGAGAGGAACCGCCAGACGGCTGAGCACCGGAACCGGGCCACCCGCCGCACCAGCGGCCGGTGGCCCGGGCGCCCGGCCCAAGACCCCCCAGCGCTGTCAGCGCCCGCCAACCGCCTCCGGTTCAGGCCAGCCGGCTCAGCACGCGCACCACAGGCCGCCTTCGCGCCGCCAACCGCAGCCGTAGGCACGCTCAAGCGGCGCACTGGCCACCATCTCGTCCACCGTGCCGGCTTCCCAGCGGCCGTCGCCATGCAGGCTGAGCAAATGGGTGGCGGCCTGGGCGATCCAGTTCACGTCATGGGCGCTGAACACCAGCGCCCGGTCGTGCTGCTGCGCCAGCCAGCGCGCCACCAGCAACTGGTGCGCCGGGTCCTGGAAGGACACCGGCTCGTCCAGCAGCATCAGCGGTGTGCCCTGCAGCCGGCACTGCACCAGGGCCACGCGCTGGCGCTCACCGCCGGACAATTGCGTCACATCGCGCGTGGCCAGGTGCTCGGCGTCCAGCGCGCGCAGCACGGCCTGCGCCTCCTGCGGCGGCGCGGCGCCGGGCAGCGGGCTGCTCAAGGCCAGCAGGCGGTCCACGCGCAGGTTGAAGCGGTCGCTGGCCTGCTGCGGCACGTAGGCGCGCACGCGCGCGGCGTCGGCGGCGGCCCAGTGGGCGGCGTCGCGGCCGAACCAGGCCACCTCGCCGGCCTGGCGCGGCACCGGCAGCCCGGCCAGGGCGCGCAGCAAGGTGCTCTTGCCCGCGGCGTTGCGGCCGATCACGCACCAGCGCTGGCCCACCGCCACCTGCCAGTCCAGGTGCTGCAGCAGCGCGCGCGCCTGGGCCCACAGGTGCAGGCCCTTCACCACCAGCGGCGGCGCCAGCGGGTTCATCGCCCACCCCGCGCCAGCAGGGCCATGAAGAAGGGCGCGCCCACCAGGGCCATCACCGCGCCCACCGGCAGTTCCAGCGGCGCGGCCACGCTGCGCGCCAGCAGGTCGGCCGCCAGCAGCAGGGTGGCGCCGGCCAGGGGGCTCATCCAGGCCAGGTCACGGCTGCGCTCCACGCCGGCCAGGCGCAGGGCCTGCGACGCCACCAGGCCCACAAAGCCGATGGCCCCGGCCACCGCCACCGCCACCCCCGCGGCCAGCGCGCCGGCCACCAGCAGTTCCAGGCGCAGGCGGCGCACCGGCTCGCCCAGCAGCCAGGCCACTTCGCTGCCCAGCAGCAGGCGGTCGATGGCACGCTCGCGCCACACCATCCACAGTGCCAGCAAAGCCGCCCCCAGCAGGGCCCAGGGGCCGCCGGTGGCGCCGGACAGGTCACCCACCAGCCAGAACAGGGCGCCGCGCAGCGCCTGGTCGGGGGTGATGGTCAGCAGCAAGGTGGCCACCGCCCCGCACAGCGACGCCAGCATGGCCCCGGTGAGCACCAGCCGCGGCGACGCGTCGTCGGCCGACGCCAGCACCGCGCGCGTCAGCGCCAGCAGCGCCAGGCCGGCGGCCAGCGCGCCCAGGCCGGCGCCCAGCCACAGGCTGCCACCGACCAACAGCGCCAGCAGGGCGCCCACCGCAGCGCCACCCGAGGTGCCCAGCACATAGGGGTCGGCCAGCGGGTTGCGCAGCAGCACCTGCATGGCCAGGCCGGACAGCGCCAGCAACGCGCCCACGCCGGCGGCGGCCAGCATGCGCGGCAGGCGAAGCGTGGCCACGATCTGCCCGTCCAGCCCGGCGCTGCCGATGGCCAGGCTCAAGGCCACGGCCAGCAGCAGCAACCCGGGCAGGACCCAGCGCAGCATGGCTGTTCGCCTAGCGCCAGCGCCAGCGCAAGGCGACGCTCAATTCCCGCCCCGGCTGGCGGTAGCCCCAGGCGGTTTCGTAGGCCCGGTCGGTGGCATTGCGCAGCTTGGCGTCCAGCGTGAGCTGGCGGTCCAGTGCCCAGGTGGCACCCAGGTCCAGCAGGGTGTGGGCCGGCAGGGCGCGGGTGTTGGCCACGTTGTCGAATCGCTTGCCCACGTGGTGCACCTGGGCCTGCCACTGAATGCCCCATTGCAGCGTGCTCAGGCTCAGGTCGGCCAACTGACGCGCGCGGCGCGGCAGGCGCCGGCCGCTGCCGTCTTCGGGATCTTGAACGGTGAAGCTGGGCGCCACCCGCCAGGCTCCCAGGTCCCAGCTGGCGCTGAACTCCAGGCCGCGCAGGTGGGCGCGATCGATGTTCACGCGGTTGAAGGCGCTGTCGTTGCCGATCAGGTCCTTCACGCGCTGGTCGAACCAGGTGGCGCGCAGGCTGCCGTGCGCCCCGGTGTGGTCCAGCGCCAGTTCGCGGTTCAGCGATGTTTCAGGCCGCAGCGCGGCGTTGCCGCCAAAGGGGTAGAACAGGTCGTTGAAGGTGGGCGCGTTGAAGCCGTTGGACAGCGTGCCCGAGACCCGCCAGCCCGGCGCCACTTCGTGCCCGTAGCCCAGCAGCCCGGTGGTGACTGAGCCGAAGTCGGAGTAACCGTCATGCCGCACATTGGCCTGCCAGCTGTGAGGCCCGGTCTGCCCGTCCAGCCCCAGTCGCGCACTGGTCTGGCCACGCACCGAACGGTTGTAGACGGTGTCGCTGCCGATGCGCGCCACGCTGCGCTCCAGGCCAGCGGTGAGGCGTTGCCCGCCGGTGTAGGTCCAGCCGCCGTCCCAGGCCAGGCGTTGTTCGTCGGTGCGAACCCAGAACGGAAACGCGGTGACCTCGGCCCGCAGGCGGTCCCAGCCGCGGGTGAATTGCAGTGAGCTCTGCATCGGCCCATCGTGCCAGGCCAGGCTGGCGCTGGCGGTGTCCACGCCGAAGCGCGATTCATCGGCCTGGGTGTCGGGGCCGAACTCGGAGTCGTACTGCGTGACGCCGCCGTTGTGGTTCAGGCGCAGTTGGGCATTCCACTGTGCATTCAGGCGATGTTCCAGGAAGGCGCCGGCATGCTGCTGGCGAAAGCCGTCGGTGTCGGGGTTGGTGCCGGCCCGCTTGTCCTGAAGGATGGCGTTGAAGCCGTCGGTGCGTTGCAGCGACACGTCCAGCCCGACCCGGGTGCCACCAGACTGCCAGGCCAGGTCGGCGGCGGCCAGGGCGGTGCCGTAGCGGCCCGCCTGCAACTGCGCCCCACCGGAAACCCCGTCGGCCGCCGCGGCGGGACGCTGGGTGAAGATCTGGATCACGCCGCCGAGCGCGCTGCTGCCGTAGACGCTGGACAGGTTGCCGCGTGCCACCTCGATGCGCTGCACCTCGGCCAGCCCCAGGGCCTGCAGCTTGCCCAGGCCGAAGGACAGGTCGCTGAGCGGCACGCCGTCCACCAGCACCAAGGTCTGGCGCGACTCGGCGCCGCGCAGGAACACACCAGTCACCGAGCCCGGCCCGCCGGTGCGGGCCACTTCCACGCCCGGCAGGCGCGCCAGCAGGCCGACCAGGTCGGTGGCCACGGCACGTTCGATGTCGGCGCGTTCCAGCACGGTGGTGGCGGCGAAGACCGCCGACAGCGGCTGGGCCGCCCGGTTGGCGGTGACCACCACCACCTGAGGCTGCGCCTGCGCCGCAGCGGCCAGGCACAGCGCTGCCATGCCGGTGGCCACGCGGGCCGCCAGCGTCAAGGGTGCGCGAAGCACCTTTCGTTTGCGAATCATGTTGAAGAAAACCGAAGGCCAACTGCCCGCCCCCGCTTCCCCGCGATGGCATGGCGATGTGGCGCGCAGCCAGGCTGACGCGCCTCCGGTTGGCCGGTATCCGGGCTGGCGGAGGCAACCCCTGTGGCCTTCCCACCAGTGTGTGAACACCGGCAGTGGCGTGCAGTCACAGGAGCGGGTGCAACGCCTGAAGTGAGGCGAAAGCACCGTCCGCTTACCGTTGCGGGGGCAGCTCAGGTTGGGATCGCGCCGTGCCAGCGCGCACCCTCCTGATTCCCGTTTAACCCCAGCCGGAACGACGCCCGGCCAAAGCACCAACGGCGCGCATGCTAGCAGCCGGCGCTTGCGTGAAACCAACAGGCCAGGCCCGGCCCCTACAATGGATCGGTTGCACCCCGACCTGCCGCGCTGGCGCGCCGCCGCCCTATGTCCAAGCTGGAAGACCTTGCCGAACGTGTGGACCGCCTGGTGCTTCGGCACGAGGAGTTGAAACGCACCAACGCGCTGCTGGAACAGCAACTCAGTGCAGTGAGTGCCGAGCGCGACAACCTGCGTTCCCGCCTGGCCGCCGCGCGCGCGCGCATCGACGCGCTGCTGGAGCGCCTGCCGCAAGACAGCCCCTCGGCAACGGTCCCCAACGCCCACCCCACGCAGGCCCCTGAATGAAGCAACTTGAAGTGACCATCCTGGGCCAGAGCTACATCCTGGGCTGCCCCGACGGCGGTGAACGCGAACTGCTGCAGGCCGTGGCCACGGTGGACCGCGAGATGAGCGCGATCCGCGACGCCGGCAAGGTGAAGGCGCGCGAACGCATGGCCGTGCTGGCCGCGCTGAACCTGGCCTACCAGCTGGCCGAAGTGCCCTTGGCTGCGCCGGCCCCCCAGGCCCGCGAAGAAGGTGAAACAGGGCTTGACACCGTGGACCTGAACGCGCTCATCCAGCGTGTGGAATCTGCCCTGGGACACGACGGTCAATTGTTGTGACAAGCCGCGGGACGGGGCCTAGAATGACTTCGTCCGTCGCATTCGCGTGGGTTTTAATTTCCTCGAACCGATGCTCTTTGAGCAAGGGCTTGGAACATTGCCCGGCTGGTGTGATCGTCTCGCGTCAGATGAACCCGAAGCCGGGCTGACCTCGCCCACCTGGACCTCGCACCTATGGGTTCAGGAATGCGGCCCACGGTTTGCGGCGGACACTTTCCTTCACGACAGCCCCGGCCTCCCCGCATGCCCTCTTTCTGGTTGATGAAGAGCGAGCCCGAGGAAGCGTCCATCGACCACCTGGCCGCGGCCCCCAAGAAGACCCTGCCCTGGACGGGCGTGCGCAACTACCAGGCGCGCAACTTCATGCGCGACGCCATGCGCGTGGGCGACGGCGTGCTGTTCTACCACTCGTCCTGCGCCGAACCCGGCGTGGCCGGCATCGCCAAGGTGGCCAGCGGCGCCTACACCGACGCCACGCAGTTCGACCCCGGCAGCCCCTACTTCGACCCCAAGTCGAAACCCGACGCGCCACGCTGGGTTCATGTGGACGTGAAACTGGTGCGCAAGACCCGCCTGCTGCCGCTGCGCGAGATGCGCACACGGCCTGAACTGGCCGGCATGCTGCTGCTGAAACCCAGCAACCGCCTGTCCATCACGCCGGTGACGCCCGCCGAGTGGGACGCGGTGATGCACCTGCTGGCCTGAAGTCTTCGCCCGCGCCCTAGACTGGGGCCCGGTTCGATCACAACACAAGGAGACCACCTGCCGCTGCGCCAGGCGGCGGGTGCCAGGCATGGAAGTCCAGTTCACCGAAGAAGTGCGCGCGCTGCGCCTGGGGCAAGGCGAAACCTTCCACGGCGAAGGCATCCTCGCGGTGACCAAGGCGCTGCTGCAAAGCGGCGTGGCCTATGTGGGCGGCTACCAGGGCGCACCGGTGTCGCACCTTCTCGACGTCATGGTTCAGGCCAGGCCCTACCTGGACGAGCTGGGCGTGCACGTGGAGCCCTGTGCGAACGAAGCCAGCGCCGCGGCCATGCTGGGTGCCAGCATCCACTACCCGCTGCGCGGCGCGGTCACCTGGAAAAGCATAGTCGGCACCAACGTGGCGGCCGACGCCTTGAGCAACCTGGCGTCGCCCGGCGTGGTGGGCGGCGCGCTGATCGTGGTGGGTGAAGACTACGGCGAAGGCGCCAGCGTGATCCAGGAGCGCACCCACGCCTACGCCGCCAAGAGCACCCTGTTGCTGCTGGACCCGCGCCCGCACCTGCCCACGCTGGTGAAGATGGTGGAACATGGCTTCGCGCTCAGCGAAGCCAGCAACATGCCGGCCATCCTGGAACTGCGCATCCGCGCCTGCCATGTGCGCGGCAACTTCGAAGCCAGCGACAACCGCGCGCCCACGTTTTCCACCCGCCACGGCCTGGCCGGCCCGGCGCCCTTCGACTACATGCGCCTGGCCCACCCGCCGGTCACCTTCCGGCATGAAAAGCTGAAGGTGGCGCAGCGCATTCCCGCGGCCCAGGCCTACATCACCCAGCACGGACTGAACGAGCACTTTGATGGCGACCTGAAGGACCTGGGCCTGATCGTGCAGGGTGGTCTCTACAACGCCCTGATGCGCGCACTGCGCCAGCTGGGCCTGGCCGACGCACTGGGCGCCAGCCGCATCCCGCTGCTGGTGCTGAACGTCACCTACCCGCTGGTGCCGCAGCAGGTGGCTGATTTCTGTGTGGGCCGCCGCGCCGTGCTGGTGGTGGAAGAGGGCAGCCCCGAGTACATCGAAAAGGACATCGCCACCCTGCAGCGCCAGCAGGACATCCAGACGCCCTTGCATGGCAAGGATCTGCTGCCGCCCGCGGGCGAGTACAGCGTGGAGGTGCTGGTGCGTGGCTTGATCGCCCTGGTGCAGCGACACCTGCCGCAGCTGGATGTGTCGGCTGCGTTGGCCTGGCTGGCTGCCAACGACGCGCGCCGCGCTGACCTGGCCAGCACCCTGGGCCCACTGCCGGCGCGCCCGCCCAGCTTCTGCGTGGGCTGCCCCGAGCGGCCCGTGTTCAGCGCGTTGAAGCTGGCCCAGCAGGACATCGGCCGCGTGCACGTCGCCGCGGACATTGGCTGCCACGCCTTCGCCACTTTCGAGCCCTTCTCGTCCGGCCACTCCATCCTGGGCTACGGCATGAGCCTGGCCAGCCGCGCCGGCGTGTCGCCGCTGATGCAGCGCCGCACGCTGGCCATCATGGGCGACGGCGGCTTCTGGCACAACGGGTTGCTGACCGGGGTGCAAAGCGCCCTGTTCAACGGCGACGACGCGGTGCTGCTGATCATGAAGAACGGCTACACCTCGGCCACCGGCACGCAGGACATCATTTCCACGCCCGGCGACGAAGCCAAGGCCGAAGCGCGCGGCCAGGGCGCGCTGCACCAGAGCCTGGCGCACCGCAACCAGACCATCGAACGCACCTTGAACGGCCTGGGCGTTCAGTGGCTGCGCACCGTGCACAGCTACGACGTGGCCGCCATGCGCGCCACGCTGACCGAGGCCTTCAGCACCGAATTCGGCGGGCTGAAGGTCATCATCGCCGAGGGCGAATGCCAGCTGGAACGCCAGCGCCGCATCGGCCCCTGGCTGGCGGCGCTGCGCCAGCGCGGTGAACGCAGCGAGCGGGTGCGCTACGGCGTGGACGAGGACGTGTGCTCGGGCGACCACGGCTGCGTGCGCCTGTCGGGCTGCCCCACGCTGACGCTGAAGGATTCCGGCGACCCCCTCAAACCCGACCCGGTGGCCACGGTGCTGGACGGCTGCGTGGGCTGCGGCCTGTGCGGCAGCAACGCGCACGCCGCCACGCTGTGCCCCAGCTTCTGGCGCGCTGAGGTGGTGTCCCACCCGCGCTGGCACGAACGGCTGGCCGCCGGCCTGCGGGCCTGGCTCACGGGCCGCAGCCGCGTCGGGGGCCTGGCATGAGCGTGAACACGATGGAGCCGATCACCGTGCTGGTGGGCGCGCTCGGCGGCGAAGGCGGGGGCGTGCTGGCGCAGTGGCTGGTGGACACCGCCCGTGCCGCCGGCCACGCGGCGCAGGCCACCAGCATTCCCGGCGTGGCCCAGCGCACCGGCGCCACCACCTACTACCTGGAATTCAGCCCGCGGCCGGCGCATGAATTGAACGGCGCCACGCCGGTCTTCAGCCTGAGCCCGGTGCCCGGCGGCGTGGACGTGCTGGTGGCCAGCGAACTGCTGGAATGCACGCGCCAGGCTGGACTGGGCTTCGTGGACACGCAACGCACGCGCGTGCTGTGCTCCAGCGCCCGCGTGCTCACCACCGCCGAGAAGATGCACGGTGCCGACGGCCGCGTGGACAGCGCCACCTTGCAGGCTGCACTGCAACGCCACAGCCGCGAACTTCTGCTGCTGGACTTCAGCGCCATGGCGCGCGAAGCCGGCACCGTTGTCAGCGCGGTGATGCTGGGCGCGCTGGCCGGTTGCGGCGCCCTGCCCTTCCCGCGTGCGGCTTTTGAATCGGCCATCCGGGTCGGCGGCCGCGGCATGGAAGCCAGCCTGCGCGGCTTCGGCGCGGCCTTTGACCGCGTGCAGGCCCTGCAGGCCCTGGGCCACCAGGTGCAGGCCGCACTGTCGCCACCGGCCGCCGCTGCACCCGCTCTGGATGCCGCCACCGCCCAGGCCTTTCCGGCCGCCACGCACGTCATCCTGGCCGCGGGCCTGGCGCGGGTGCGTAGCTTCCAGGACGAGGCCTATGCACAGCGGTACCTGCAGCGTGTTCAAGGGGTTCTGGCTGCGGAGCAGGCCGTGGCGCACGAGGCCCACTTCCCCATCACCACCGAAGCCGCCCGCGCGCTGGCCGTGTGGATGGCTTTCGACGACATCGTGCGGGTGGCCGACCTGAAGAGCCGGCCCGAACGCTGGCAGCGGATCACGCAGGAGGTCAAGGCCCAGCCTGGCCAGGTGCTGAAGCTGTACGACCACTTCAAGCCCGGCGTGCCCGAAATGGCGGCCCTGCTGCCCGCGCCGCTGGCCAAGCGCTTGCAGGCCTGGGACCGCCGCCGCGGCCAGCGCGGACTGGCACCCTGGGCCCTGTCCTTGAAGCTGCCCACGCACAGCGTCTTCGGCTGGGCTGCGCTGCGCCTGCTGGCCGGCCTGAAGGGCCTGCGTCGCGCAGGCACCCGCTTCGCCCAGGAGCAGGCGCAGATCGACACCTGGTTGGCCGCGCTGGAAGCCGCCACGCGCGAACACCCGGCCCTGGGCCTGGAAGTGGCCTGGGCCGCGCGCCTGGTGAAGGGTTACGGCGACACCCACACGCGGGGCCAGCAGCGCCTGGCCCACCTGCTGGCGCATGTGGCGCGGGGCCCGGCGCCGGCGCCAGAACGCGCGCAGGCCTTGCGCGCCGCGCGCGAAGCCGCGCTGGCCGACGACAGCGGCCAGGCCCTGGACCGCACATTGCAAACGCGTGGTGCCCCCGCCTTGCCAGTGCGCGAGCAGCCCATCCGCTTCGTGGCACGCAAGCCCACGAAGTCCACGGGCGCCCACCCCGATGTCAGGAGTTCCCCGCCCCTGTAGTCTGAAGCGATGACCGGACAATGGCTGTGGCTGTTTTCTTCCTGCCCCTGTCCGTTCGAGGAGTCCCCCGCATGACCCGTATCAAGTCCGTCGCCCTGGCCGCCGTGCTGGCCGCCACTGCCCTGGGGGCCCAGGCCCAGCAGGTGGTGCTGAAGGTGCACCACTTCCTGCCATCGACGTCCAACGCCCAGGTCAACATGATCCAGCCCTGGTGCGACAAGGTGAACAAGGAATCGGGCGACCGCCTCAAGTGCCAGATCTTCGGCTCCATGCAACTGGGCGGCACGCCGCCGCAGTTGTTCGACCAGGCCAAGGACGGCGTGGTGGACATCATCTGGACCGTGCCCACCTACGCGGCGGGCCGCTTCACCAAGGCCGAGGTCTTCGAGCTGCCCTTCATGGCGCACAACGCCAAGGCCGGCAGCCAGGCGCTGTGGCTGTACACGCAGAAGAACGCGCTGGATGAATTCAAGGGCGTGAAGCCGCTGTTCATGCACGTGCACGACGGCGCGCTGTTCCACTTCATCGACAAGCGACCCACCAAGCTGGAAGACTTCAAGGGCCTGAAGATCCGCGCGGCCACGCGCATCAACGCCAGGATGCTGAACGCCATCGGTGCGGCGCCGGTGCAGATGCCGCTGCCCACGGTGCCCGACGCGCTGAGCAAGGGCGTGATCGACGGCGCCTCGGTGCCCTGGGAAGGCGTGCCGGCGGTCAAGCTGCAGGAAATTGCCAAGTACCACGTGGACACGGGCCCGAAGTCGCCACGCATTGCCAACACCATCTTCATCTTCGGCATGAACCAGGCCAAGTACGACAGCCTGCCGGCCGACCTGAAGAAGGTGATCGACGCCAACAGCGGCCAGGCCGTGTCCGCCTGGGCTGGCGAGAAGGCCTTTGACGGCATCGTCGAGCCGCACCGCAAGCTGGCGCGCGACCATGGCAACACCATCTACTTCATGCCCGAGGCCGAGGTGGAACGCTGGAAGAAGGCGCTGGACACCGTGGACGACGACTGGGTGAAGGAAGTCAGCGCCAAGGGCGCCGACGGCAAGAAGTTGCTGGAAGAAGCGCGCGCGCTGATCGGCAAGTTCGAGTAAGGCCCGCGCAGCGCTGCCGCTTCAAGGCGCCCTGCGGGGCGCCTCTTTCATGCCGGCCTGGCGTTCGGCGCCAGCCGCACCGGCACCACCGCGTCGATCAGCCGCGCCCCGTCGGCCAGCAGGAAGCGGCGGAAGGCCTGCGCCACCGGCGGCAGGCGCTTGTGGCGGCGGTGCACCAGGTACCAGTGCAGCATGAGCGGAAAGCCCACCACGTCCAGCGCCACCAGGCTGCCGTCGGCCAGTTCGCGGCTGCAGGTGTGGCCCGACAGGAAGGCCACGCCCATGCCGGCCAGCACCGCCTGCTTGATGGTTTCGGTGCTCTTGATCTGCAGCGCCACATTCAGCCTGTCGATGTGCCGCCCCAGGCCGTCGGCCATGGACTGCCAGGTGTCCGATCCCTTTTCGCGCACCAGGAAGGGCTCTTTCAGCAGCCGTGCCATGGAGATGCGCTGCTGGCCCGACAGCGGGTGCGCGCGCGGCGCGACGATCAGGTAGGGGTGGGGCGCGAAAGCTTCGTTGACGGTGTCCGCGTCGGTGGGCGGGCGCACCATCACAGCCAGGTCGGTCTGGTTGTCGGCCAGTTGGGCCAGCAGGTCCTCGCGGTTGTGCACCGCCAGGTTCAGCTTCACGCCTTCGTGCTGGCGCGCGAAGTCCACCAGCACGCGCGGCAGGAAGTAGTCGCCCGCGCTGATCACCGCCACGTTCAGGCGCCCGCCGCGCACGCCCTGGAACTGGGTCATCGCGGCCTCGGCAGCCTCGAACTGGGCAATGATCAGGTGGCAGTGGTGCAGCAGTTCGCTGCCGGCGGCGGTGAGGAAGATCTTCTTGCCCAGTTGCTCGAACAGCGCGCTGCCCACGTTGTCCTGCAGCTTCTTGATCTGCGTGGACACCGCCGGCTGGGTCAGGTGCAACTCCTCCGCCGCACGCGAAAAGCTGGACAGGCGGGCCACGGCTTCGAAAACCTTCAACTGGCGCAGGGTGGCGTGGCGCATGGGCGGGTGATGGCTTGAACCATCACTGAAACATGATGGTATTGATCGAATAGTTTAACTTTCATTTATTGATGGTCGCTCCTAGGATTCATCCATCGCCTGGCCCCCGGGCACACCGCATCGCAAAACGGAGCTTCACCATGTCAAGCCACACCCCCGCCGCCACCACCGCCTCGCCCGAGATCGAACGCAGCGCCTACAACAGCGCCTTCCACGACCTGGGTCTGCGCATGCACTGGGATGAAGCCACCTACCACTCACTGGCCCATGTGCCCTGCGAGCGCGCACGCCTGCAGAACTACCTGCGCGCCCAGCACCCCCACCTGCTGCGGGCCTACGACGACGGCTTCCTGGCCGATGCGATACTGGACGCCAAGCGGCGCCGCCAGGCGCCGCTTGCACGTTGCGCGCCGCAATCGGCGCCGCAGATCAACTGGGCCGACGCACGCTGGGGAGAAGTGGGCGTCTGAGCCTGCCGCCGCTGGCCGTGGTGCCAAGGGGTGGCAGGGTCCGGCCCGCCACCCCTGAAGAGCACGACGGATGAGCACCACCGCCTGGGTACGTTTTCAGCACAAAGGCAGCACCGGCTTCGGCACGCTGCAAGACGGTCAGATCAGCGTCTTCGAGGGCGACATGTTCGCTTCGGCCGTGGCCACCGGCCGCACGCTGGCGCTGGACCAGGTGGCCCTGCTCACCCCGGTGGTGCCGGGCAAGATGCTGGCGCTGTGGAACAACTTCGGCCAGTTGGCGGCCAAGCTGGGCCTGTCGGCGCCGCCCGAGCCGCTGTACTTCATCAAGGCGCCCAACACCTACCTGGCGCCCGGGGGCACCATCCGAAAGCCGCGCGCCGACGTGAAGGTGGTGTTCGAGGGTGAACTGGGCATCGTCATCGGCAAGACCGCCAGCGGCGTGTCCGAGGGCGACGCACTGGCCCATGTGTTCGGCTACACCTGCGCCAACGACGTGACCGCGGTGGACGTGCTGCAACGCGACCCCACCTTCCCGCAGTGGACCCGCGCCAAGGGCTATGACACCTTCTGCCCGCTGGGGCCGGTGGTGGCCACGGGGCTGGACCCCGCCACGCTCAGCGTGCGCACCACGCTCAACGGCGACCTGCGGCAGGACTTCCCCATCAGCGACATGCGCTTCTCGGTGGCGCAGCTGGTCAGCCTGATCTCGCAGGACCTGACCCTGTACCCCGGCGACGTCATCCTCAGCGGCACCTCGGTGGGCGTGGGCTCGATGAAGCCCGGCAGCCGCGTCGAGGTGGACATTGCCGGCATCGGCAAGCTGGCCAACCGCTACGAATGAATTCCAAACTGTCCTTGTTCTCATCATGAAGATTGCAATCATCGGCGCCGGTGCCATCGGCGGTTACGTGGGTGTGAAACTCGCCCTGGCAGGCAATGACGTCACCTTCATGGTGCGCGGCGCCAACCTCACCACCATCGCGCGCGACGGCATGAAGCTGATCGAACACGACGGCACCGAACACGTGGCCAAGAACGTGAAGGCCACCGGCGACTACGCCGCCGCCGGCGTGCAGGACCTGGTGATCCTGGCCATGAAGGCGCACCAGGTGGAAGCCGTCATCGACCAGCTGCCCCAGCTGGTGGGGCCCAAGACCGTCATCGTGCCGATGCAGAACGGCATCCCCTTCTGGTACTTCCACCAGCACGGCGGCGCCCTGGCGGGCAGCGTGGTGCGCAGCGTCGATCCGAACGGCGCCATCGCCGCGGCAATTCCCGCCGCGCAGGTGATCGGCTGCGTGGTCTACCCGGCCAGCGAGCTGATCGCCCCGGGCGTGGTCAAGCACATCGAAGGCGACCGCTTCCCGGTGGGTGAGCTCGACGGCAGTTCCAGCGAACGCGTGAACGCGGTGTCACAGTGCTTCGTGGGCGCGGGCTTCAAGGCCCCGGTGCTGGACAACATCCGCTCTGAAATCTGGCTGAAGCTGTGGGGCAACCTCACCTTCAACCCGATCAGCGGCCTGGCGCATGCCACCCTGGTGGACATCTGCCAGTTCCCGCTGTCGCGCGAGCTGGCCGCCAACATGATGCGCGAGGCCCAGGCCATCGCCAACAAGCTGGGCATCGAGTTCCGCGTCACGCTGGAAAAGCGCATTGCCGGGGCCGAGAAGGTGGGCAAGCACAAGACGTCGATGCTGCAGGACATCGAGGCCGGCCGCGCGCCCGAGATCGACGCACTGGTGGGCTCGGTCGTGGAACTGGGGCGGCTGACCGAAACGCCCACGCCGCACATCGACACGGTGTATGCGCTGGTGAAGCTGCTGTCGCAGAGCATGGCCGAACACAGCGGCAAGCTGGTGATGCAGCCGGGCGCCTGAGGCACCACATCCCAAACAGAAAGGCCCGCCGAAGGCGGGCCTTTTCCATGCCGCTGAGGCAAGCCTCAGGCCGGTGCGTCCGGCGCCGCCAGCTCCTTGGCCAGCGCGCGCTGCGCCAGCCACTTGCCCACCATCACCACCCCGATGGCGCCCAGCGCCGGGGCCACGTAGTGCAGCCAGGCGAACTGCGCGTCCACCGTGGCCTTGACCGCCGGGTCGGTGATGGCCATCTCGCCTGCCACCCAGCCCAGCAGCGCCGCGCCCAGCGTGATGATCACCGGGTAGCGGCCCATCAGCGTGAGCAGCAGGGTGCTGGCAAACACCACCAGGGGGATGGAGATGGCCAGGCCGATGATCAGCAGCGTCAGGCTGCCCTTGGCCGCCGCGGCCACCGCGATGACGTTGTCCAGGCTCATCACCAGGTCGGCCACCAGGATGGTCTTGATGGCGGACGCCAGGTTGCCGCCGGCGTCGTGGTGCTCCTCGCCTTCACCATCGGGCAGCAACAGTTGCAGCGCAATCCAGATCAGCAGCACCGCCCCCACCAGCTTCAGGTAGGGCAGTTGCAGCAGTTGCACCGCCACGATGGTGAGGATGATGCGCATCACCACCGCCGCGCCGCTGCCCCAGGCCACGGCCTTCTTCTGCTGGGCCGGCGGCAGGCTGCGGGCCGCCAGCGCGATGACCACCGCGTTGTCGCCCGACAGCACGATGTTCACGCCGATGATCTGCAGCAGTGCCACCCAGAATTCGGGGCTTCCGAAGTTCATGCTCTGTCGGTCTCCTGGAAGTTCACACCGCGCCGGCGGCGCGCAGCCGGGCCACCGTGTCGGCGCCGTAGCCCAGCTGGGCCAGCACCTCGTCGGTGTGCTCGCCCAGCAGGGGCGAGCGGGTCACCTCGGTGGGGCTGTCGCTCATCTTGATGGGGTTGCCCACGGTCAGGTACTTGCCGCGCTCGGGGTGATCCACCTCCACCACGGTGCCGGTTTCGCGCAGCGCGGGCTCGTTGGCGATCTCCTTCATCGACAGGATGGGGCCGCAGGGGATGTCGTACTTGTTCAGGATGTCCATGGCCTCGAACTTGGTCTTGGTCATGGTCCACTGTTCAATGCGCGCGAAGATGGGCTTCAGGTGCAGCAGGCGCGCGCGCGGCGTGGCGTAGGCCTCGTCCTCGATCCATTCCTCTTCGCCGATCACCTTGCAGATGGCCGGCCACACCGCCGCCTGGGTGATGAAGTAGATGTAGGCGTTGGGGTCGGTTTCCCAGCCCTTGCACTTCAGGATGCTGCCGGGCTGGCCGCCGCCGGACGCGTTGCCCGCGCGAGGCACCGCGTCGCTGAACTTGCCGTCGGGGTACTGCGGGTATTCATGCAGGGTGTGGGTGCGCTCCAGACGCTGCTGGTCGCGCAGCTTCACGCGGCACAGGTTCAGCACCGCGTCCTGCATGGGCGCCAGCACGCGCTGACCACGGCCCGTGCTGTTGCGCTGGTACAGCGCCGCCACGATGCCCAGGCACAGGTGCAGGCCGGTGCCGCTGTCCCCGATCTGCGCGCCGGTGACCATGGGCAGGCCGTCGTCGAAGCCGGTGGTGGACGCCGCGCCGCCGGCGCACTGCGCCACGTTCTCGTAGACCTTGCAGTCTTCATAGGGCCCGGGGCCGAAGCCCTTGACCGAGGCCACGATCATGCGCGGGTTCAGTTCCTGGATGCGTTCCCAGGTGAAGCCCATGCGGTCCAGCGCGCCGGGCGCGAAGTTCTCCACCAGCACGTCGCAGTGCTTGATCAGGTCGTCCAGCACCTTCTTCCCCTCGGGGTTCTTGGTGTTGACCGTGATCGAGCGCTTGTTGTGGTTCAGCATGGTGAAGTACAGGCTGTCCACATTGGGGATGTCGCGCAGTTGGCCGCGTGTGGCGTCGCCCTCGCCGGGGCGTTCCACCTTGATCACATCGGCGCCGAACCACGCCAGCAACTGGGTGCAGGTGGGACCCGACTGCACATGCGTGAAATCGAGGATGCGAACCCCCTCCAATGCCTTGCTCATTTTCTGAAAACTCCTGATCGATCTGCCCTGTACAAAAAACTTCGCGCGGCGGCTGGAGCGCCACCACGCGACCCGCCGCAAATATGCCATGGCGTGCGGGTGCTGCAGGGCAGCATCTTCCCTTTGTTGCGCCTTGTGCCCCCGGTTCAGGCGTGCGGGCAGCCGCGTGGCGGCGGGGCTTCGGCCGGGTGGCCGGCCGCCGGGCAGGCGGACGCCGCTGGCGCGCCGCCAGCCGCTGCCGCCGCCTCCAAATCGGCAATGCGCTTTTTCAGTGCACGCTCCTGGGCGAAGCGCTCGGTCTCGTCGCGGATGACCGACACGATGGCCTCGGGCTTGCCGTCGGCGCCGTTGAGCATGGCCACCGTGAAGGCGATGGACATGGCCCGGCCCGCCTTGTCCACCGCCGGCACCCGCAGCACGTCGTGGCCGTACTTGGTGACGCCGGTGGCCATGGTGACGTGGTAGCCATCCCAGTGCCGCTTCTTCAAGCGCTCCGGGATGATGATGTCCAGCGGCGCGCCCAGCGCTTCGGCGGCCGAGAAGCCGAACATGCGTTCGGCCCCCGGGTTCCACGCCACGATGGCACCGCTGGCGTCGCACACCACCACCGCATCGCCCACGGCCTGCACCAGGGCGGCGGTGTCGATGTTCATACGGCCTTGGTTTCGTGCATCGCGGCGATCTGCAGCGGCGAGTAGCCCAGCTCGGCCAGCACCTGGTCGGTGTGCTCACCCAGCAGCGGCGACGCGGTGACGTTGGGCTTCATGCCCGAGAACTTGATCGGGCTGCCCACCGTCCAGTAGCTGCCCCGCACCTTGTGCGGCACCTCCACGATGGAGCCGCTGGCGCGCAGGCTCTTGTCGTGCAGCAGTTCCTTCATGGACAGCACCGGCGCGCAGGGGATGTCGAACTTGCGGAAGATGTCCACCGCTTCGTACTTGGTCTTGTCGGCGATGAAGTCTTCAATCGTCTTGAAGATGTCCATGATGTGCGGCTGGCGCCCGCGGGGCGTGTTGTACGCGGGGTCGTCCTTCCACTCGGGCTTGCCGAGTGCGTCGCAGATGGGGCCCCAGGCGTGGCCCTGGATGGTGAAGTAGATGTAGGCATTGGGGTCGGTTTCCCAGCCCTTGCACTTCAGGATCCAGCCCGGCTGGCCGCCGCCGCCGGCGTTGGCGCCGCGCGGCACCACGCCGTCCTTGAAAGCTTCCATCTCGTGCGGGTACTGGGGGTACTCCTCCAGGTGGCCCACCGCGTCCAGGCGCAGCTGGTCGCGCATCTTCACGCGGCACAGGTTCAGCACCGCGTCCTGCATGGAAACGGCCACCTTCTGGCCCTTGCCGGTCTTCTGCTTGCCGATGTAGGCGGTGAGGATGCCGATGGCCAGGTGCATGCCGGTGTTGCTGTCGCCGAGTGCGGCCGAGCTGATGGTGGGGCCCGAGTTCTCGCCCTTCCAATAACCGGTGGTCGAGGCCGCGCCGCCGGCGCACTGGGCCACGTTCTCGTAGACCTTCAGGTCTTCGTAGTGGTGGCCGTCCGAGAAGCCTTTCACCGACGCCAGGATCATGCCGGGGTTCAGCTTCTGGATGTACTCCCAGGTGAAGCCCATGCGGTCCAGCGCGCCGGGGCCGAAGTTCTCGACCATGACGTCGGACTCCTTGATCAGCTTCTCCAGCACCGCCTTGCCCTCGGGCTGCTTGGTGTCCAGGGTCAACGAACGCTTGTTGCTGTTCAGCATGGTGAAGTACAGCGCGTCGGCGTTGGGCATGTCGCGCAGCTGGCTGCGGGTGACGTCGCCCGAGCCGGGGCGTTCCACCTTGATCACGTCGGCGCCGAACCAGGCCAGCAGTTGGGTGCAGGCGGGGCCGGCCTGGACGTGGGTGAAGTCGATGATCTTGATGCCCTTGAGCGGCAGGTTGTCAGACATGGAGGGTGCTCCTGGTTTGCTCTTGTGAATGGGTGGGAGGGTTTACTTCTTGGCCCCGGCCGTGGGGTTCAGGCTGGTGATGCGGCCGCTTTCGGTGCCTGCGGTTTCGTCGATGACAGCATTGATCAGGGTGGGTTTGCCGGAAGCCACCGCTTCCTTCAGGGCCTTGTCCAGTTCGGCCGTGGTGGTGGCATGCACGCCCACGCCACCGAAGGCTTCCATCAACTTGTCGTAGCGCGCGCCCTTGACGAACACCGTGGGCGCCACGTCGGCGCCGCCGCTCTTGTTGACATCGGTGCCCTTGTAGACGCCGTTGTTGTTGAAGACGATCACGCACACCGGAAGTTGATAGCGGCAGATGGTCTCGACTTCCATGCCCGAGAAGCCGAAGGCGCTGTCGCCTTCGATGGCGATCACCGGCTTGCCGGTGGTCACCGCGGCGGCCACCGAGAAGCCCATGCCGATGCCCATGATCCCCCAGGTGCCCACGTCCAGGCGCTTGCGGGGTTCATACATGTCCACGATGCTGCGCGCGAAGTCCAGCGTGTTGGCGCCTTCGTTCACCACGATGGCGTCGGGGCGGGACTTCACCACATCGCGGATGACGCGCAGCGCGCTGTGAAAGTTCATCGGGCTGGGGTCGGCGGCCAGCGTGGCGGCCATCTTGGACAGGTTCTTGTCCTTGCGCTCGCCGATGGCCCCGGTCCAGTCGGCCGGCGGCTTGGGGAAGTTGTTGCCCATGCCGGCCAGCAGCGCCGCCACGCAGGAACCGATGTCGCCCACCAGGGGTGCGGCAATGGCCACGTTGCTGTCCATTTCGGTGGGCGAGATGTCGATCTGGATGAACTTCTTCGGGCCGTTGCCCGCCCCCCAGGTCTTGCCTTTGCCGTGAGACAGCAGCCAGTTCAGGCGCGCTCCCACCAGCATCACCACGTCGGCCTGTTCCAGCACGTAGGAACGGGCTGCCGACGCCGATTGGTCGTGGGTGTCCGGCAGCAGGCCCTTGGCCATGGACATGGGCAGGTAGGGGATGCCGCTGCGTTCCACCAAGGCGCGCACGTCGGCGTCGGCCTGCGCGTAGGCCGCGCCCTTGCCCAGCAGGATGAGGGGCCGCTTGGCGTTGCGCAGCAGGTCCAGTGCGCGCTGCACCGCATCGGGCGCCGGAATTTGCTTCGGCGCCGGGTCCACCACCTTGATGAGCGAATCGCGGCCCAACTGCGCATCCATCGTCTGCGAAAACAGCTTGGCCGGCAGGTCCAGGTACACGCCGCCCGGGCGACCGGACACGGCCGAGCGGATGGCACGTGCGATGCCCACGCCGATGTCCTGCGCATGCAGCACGCGGTAAGCGGCCTTGCACAGTGGCTTGGCAATCGCCAGCTGGTCCATCTCCTCGTAGTCGCCCTGCTGCAGGTCCACGATCTCGCGCTCGGACGAGCCGCTGATCAGGATCATCGGGAAGCAGTTGGTGGTGGCGTTGGCCAGCGCGGTCAGGCCGTTCAGGAAGCCGGGCGCGGACACCGTGAGGCAGATGCCCGGCTTGCCGGTCAGGAAGCCGGCCGCCGCCGCGGCATTGCCGGCATGCTGTTCGTGGCGAAAGGAAATGACCCGAAGGCCTTCGGCCTGCGCCATGCGCGTCAAGTCGGTGATGGGAATGCCCGGCAGCGCGTAAATGGTGTCCAGGCCATTGAGCTTCAACGCGTCAAGCACCAGGTGAAAACCGTCGGTGACTTCGCGTGGGGTGGTCTCTGTGGTCATGAGGCTGCGGGTCTCAGTTGGCACGGCTCCACAAGGGCCATGCGGGTGTGGAAGGTGCGGATTTATGATAGGAAGCAGCATTTCGAAATGCCGTTGACCGCGGTCAAGATTGAAAAATTCGCCTGTTCGCGTGTTCCCTCAGAGCCCAAGGCGACCTCTGCATGAATCCCATTCCCATCGACAAGCACCCCGAACGCAACGTCATCCGTCTGGAGCTGCGCAAGAACATCGTGCTGCGCGATCTGGTGGACGAAGAGCGTGAGGAGCTGGAACGCCAGTTGGTGATCGTGGACTGCGCCAAGGGCGACCACCTGCTGCTGCAGGGCGTGCACGAGATGGAGCAGTACTTCATCCTGAGCGGCATCCTGAAGCGCGTGGTCACCAACGCCGAAGCCAAGGAAATGATCCTGCGCTTTGCCGACGAGAACGACTTCGAGACCAGCTACGCCGCCTGGCGCCTGGAAACGCCCACTCCCTACAGCATCGTGTGCGTGACCAAGGTGCGCGTGGCCAAGCTGCCGATGCAGGCCTGGGTGGACTTCGTCGACCGCCACCCCAAGTGCAAGCACGTCTTCGAGTACGAAGTGATGCGCCTGATGAGCGAGGTGATGGGCCACACCATCACCCTGCACCTGCTGGACGCCCCGGGCCGCGTGCACCGCTTCGAGCGCAAGCACCCGGAGCTGGCCGAGCGCATCCCGAAGAAGGAACTGGCGTCCTACCTGAACCTGTCGGCCGAGACGCTTTCGCGGCTGAAACAGCGCGGCAAGATCTGAGCCCCCGGCGCGCGGGGAATCAGTTCTTCGACGAGGTGAACAGGCGCGAGGTGGCCATCACGCGCAGCTGGTTGTCCACACCGCGCACACCGCTGACGGCGGCGGCCACCTCGGCCGCAGCCACGCGTTCACGTTCGTTGGTGACGATGCCGCGCAGCACCAGCTGGCCATCGGCCGGGGTGTCGATGGTGACGTCCACGCCGGCGGTGTCCTCGTGCATGCGCAGCCGCGCGCGCACATGCGCCGACAACGCCATGCCCTTGAGCAGCGCGCGCGACGCATCGGTCTCGGCGAACTCGGGCCGCGCCAGCACGGCCTTGATCTGCTGCACGCAGGTGTCCACGCTCAGGCGGTCGGTGTTCAGCACCAGGTCGAACAGCACCGGGTCGCCCCAGTGCACCCCGAACTGATCGTGCATGCGGCTGGCATTGGCGTTGTCACTGCGGCGGATTTCCTGTTCGGCCGTGTCCCGGTCGTCGATGCCCAGCTCGGCCATCAGCCAGTCCACGCGCTTTTCGAAGGGCCGCATGATGCGGATGCAGGGCACGTGCGGCACCTGGCGCAGCAGCTGCGTGGCGCCCCAGCCGCGCACCACCACGTTGCCCTGCGCGGCAGCGTCCAGCACTTCCTCGGCGGTGTAGACCGCCATGGCCCCGCGGTCGGCACGCAGGCCTTCGATCAGCCCCGCCTTGCCGCTGCGCAGGCGGTTGATCAGGCTCTTGGACACGTGCATCTTGTCGGCCACGCGCTCGGCCACCTCATGCTGCAAGGTGGCCAGCTTCAGCTCGTCGGCCAACTGCTCGGCGATGTCCTGGGCCAGCGAGCCCATGCCCTGGGTGAGTGCGACGACAGGCATTGTTTGTCTCCTGGCGGGTCAGTCCACCGGCTGTTCTTCAGGGAAGGCCTTGGCCTTGGGAGGCCGCACCTTGGCCACCAGCTTGGACACCAGCGGCCAGGCCAGCATGGCCAGCGCCAGCGTGGTGATGCTGCCCACCAGCGGGTTGGCCCACATGATGCTCAATTCGCCCTGGCTGACCAGCATGGCCTGGCGGAAGGAATCTTCGGCCTTGTCGCCCAGCACCAGGGCCAGCACCATGGGCGCCAGCGGGTAGTCCAGCTTCTTGAACACATAGCCGATGACGCCGAAGCCCAGCATGAACCAGATGTCCAGCATGGCGTTATGCACCGTGTAGGCGCCGATGGCGCAGATGACGATGATGACCGGCGCGATGATGGAAAACGGAATGCGCAGGATGGACGCGAACAGCGGCACCGTGGACAGCACCACGATCAGCCCGACCAGGTTGCCCAGGTACATGCTGGCGATCAGGCCCCAGACGAAGTCTTTCTGCTCCACGAACAGCAGCGGCCCGGGCTGCAGGCCCCAGATCAGCAGGCCGCCCAGCAGCACCGCCGCGGTGGGCGAGCCCGGGATGCCCAGCGCCAGCATCGGCAGCAGCGCACTGGTGCCTGCCGCGTGCGCCGCGGTTTCGGGCGCGATCACGCCTTCGATCTCGCCGGTACCGAACTTGTTGCCGGTCTTGCTCATCTTCTTGGCCAGGCCGTAGCTCATGAAGGACGCCGGCGTGGCACCGCCGGGCGTGATACCCATCCACATGCCCACCAGCGAACTGCGCACTGACGTGACCCAGTACTTGGGCAACTGCTTCCAGGTCTGCCACACCACTTTGGGGTCGATGCGCGCGCTCTTGCCCTGGAACTTCAGGCCCTCTTCCATCGACAGCAGGATCTCGCCGATGCCGAACAGGCCGATCACCGCGATCAGGAAGTCGAATCCGCGCATCAATTCGGGCTGGCCAAATGTCATGCGCAACTGGCCGGTGACGGTGTCCATGCCCACGGCGGCGAGCGCAAAGCCCAGCGCCATGGCCACCAGGATCTTGAAGGGCGAGCCCTTGCCCATGCCCACGAAACTGCAGAAGGTGAGCAGGTACACGGCAAAGAATTCCGGCGCACCGAACTTCAGCGCGAACTTGGCCACCAGCGGTGCCAGGAAGGTGATCATCAGCACCGCGATGAAGGCGCCCACGAAGGACGATGTGAACGCGGCCGTCAAGGCCTGGCCGGCCTGGCCCTTCTGCGCCAGCGGGTAGCCGTCGAAGGTGGTGGCCACCGACCACGGCTCACCCGGAATGTTGAACAGGATGGACGTGATGGCCCCGCCGAACAGCGCGCCCCAGTAGATGCACGACAGCATCACGATGGCCGAGGTGGGCGACATGGTGAAGGTCAGCGGCAGCAGGATGGCCACCCCGTTCGCGCCGCCCAGCCCGGGCAGCACGCCGATCAGCACGCCAAGGATGATGCCCACGAACATCAGCATGATGTTCATCGGCGTCAGCACCACGGCGAAGCCGTGGAACAGTGCGCTCAGTTCTTCCATGTCACAGGACTCCGCAAATGCTGTTCAGGCGGTTGACGTTCAGTAGCCCAGGAATCCGAGCGGGTTCAGCGCACCCTTGAACAGGGGCACCTTGAACCAGACCTCGAACATCGCGAAGAACAGCGCATTGACCACCAGGCCGACCAGCACGCTTTTCACCGGCGGGTACTTGCCCAGGATGACCATGAACAGCGCGATGAACACCGCCGAGGCCACGTACAGGCCCAGCACCATGATGGCCGCGGCATACACCACCGAAGGCAGGAAGACCGAGGCCACGCGCTTCAACTGCACGCTGTCCACGAAGGTGTCGGTGTCGCGTGATTTGGACACCACCGCCTGGTACAGGATGCCGGCGCCGCCGATGCACAGCAGCAGACCGATGTAGAACGGGAAATAGCCGGCCCCGGGGCCGTCGCTGGTCCAGCCGGCCCCCAGGCGGCGGGCTTCGAACACCACCACCAGGCCCACCACCATCAGCAGGGCCGCCACCACGGCGTCCACCGTGGCGTTCTTGGCCACCGGGTGGCCGGCTTCTTCGGAGTCGGGTTGGTTCATGGGTGTTGCCTCAGGTGCAGGTTTGCGGGCAGGCCTCTGGCGCACACGCCAGGTGCGCAAGCACTGCCAGGGGGCGGCGTTGCAGCCGCGCCAGCGGCGGCCCACGGGCCGCAGCCGCGCCGGCTTACTTGGCCAGGAATCCGGCCTCGGTCATCAGCTGCCGGTGCAGGCCTTCAGCGGCGGTCAGCCACTTGGTGAATTCGGCGCCGGACATGGCCGTCTGGTTGAAGGCGCCCTTTTCCATGTATTCCTTCCAGTCCGGCGTGTCGCGCACCTTCTTCATCAGATCGACGAAATAGGCCAGTTGCTCGGGCGTGACGCCCGGGGCCATGAAGATGCCGCGCAGCATGACGTAGTCGGTGGGCACGCCGGCTTCCTTGCAGGTGTGGATGTCATTCCACGACTCCTTGTCGGTGACCTTGGCCTTGTAGGGCATGCGCGTGTCGTCGAACACGCACAGCGGCCGCAACGAGCCGGCGCGCCACTGCGCCACGGCCTCGATGGGGTTGTTCACGGTGGAGTCGATGTGCTTGCCCACCAGTTGCACCGCCACTTCACCACCACCCTTGTAGGGCACGTAGATGAACTTGGTGCCGGTGGCCTTTTCCAGGCCCACGGTCAGGATCTGGTCTTCCTGCTTGCTGCCGGTGCCGCCCATCTTCATCTTGCTGGGGCCGGCGGCCTTGACCGCATTCACATACTCGGTGGCGGTCTTGTAGGGCGTTTCGGCATTGACCCACAACACGAACTGGTCCAACGCCATCATGGACACGGGGGTCATGTCCTTCCAGTTGAAGGGCACGCCGGTGGCCATGGGCGTGGTGAACAGGTTGGACAGCGTGATGATGATCTTGTGCGGGTCGCCCTTGGCGCCCTTCACGTCCAGGAAGCCCTCGGCACCGGCGCCGCCGCTCTTGTTGACGACGACCATCGACTCCTTCATCAGCTTGTGCTTGACGATGATGCCCTGGATCAGGCGCGCCATCTGGTCGGCGCCGCCGCCAGTGCCGGCGGGCACGACGAACTCCACCGGCTTGGAAGGCTCCCAGCCCCAGGCCGGCGTCACCGCGGCCACAGCGGCCACCGCACCGGCAATGAACAGGCGGCGCACCGCCGAGCCCAGGGGGTTGAGTGTGTGCAAGAACATCAGCTTGTCTCCTAAGGGGAACTGGAACAACGTTGGCCTGGCATCCAGCGGCACTGCAACGTCATGTCTTGTTTGAAAGCATGGTCATGCAGGTGCTGCGCGAACGCCATTGACCGCAGTCAAGATTGAAAAAACATGACCCCGGGGGTTTCGCTAGCACGCATGCGCGCACCGACAGGCCCTGCAGTGTCGCCCAACCAACGCGCGCGCCAGAGGCGACGGCGCTGGGATCATCCCTTAGGCACCACCCGTTCGCGGGCCAGGGCCCCGGTTCGGGCGATGATCCGGGCATGAATCTCGACCCCTTGTTGATTGCGGAATTGCTGGCCCTGGGCCTGGGCGCCGGTTTCCTGGCCGGGCTGCTGGGCGTGGGCGGCGGCATGATGATGGTGCCCTTCGTCACCCTGGTGCTCAGCCGCCGTGGCGTGCCCACCGAGATGGCGGTGAAGATGGCGATTGCCACTTCCATGGCCACCATCGTGTTCACGTCGATTTCCAGCGTGCGCGCGCACCACCAGCGCGGCGCCGTGCGCTGGAACCTGGTGCGCGGGCTGGCGCCCGGCATCGTGGGCGGCGGGCTGCTGGCCGGCGCCGGCGTGTTTTCGCTCATCAAGGGCACGGCGCTGGCGGTGCTGTTCGCGTTGTTCGTCTTTTTCTCGGCCAGCCAGTTGTTGCTGGACCGCAAGCCCAAGCCGTCGCGTCAGATGCCCGGCACGGCGGGGCAGCTGGCCGCGGGCGGCGGCATCGGCTTCGTGTCGGGGCTGGTGGGCGCCGGCGGGGCCTTCATGTCGGTGCCCTTCATGACCTGGTGCAACGTGCCCTTGCCCAATGCCGTGGCCACCAGCGCGGCGCTGGGCCTGCCCATTGCACTGGCCAACACGGCGGGCTACATCATCGCCGGCTGGAACCTGCCCCCGGTGATGCCCGGCGCCCTGGGCTACCTGGTGCTGCCGGTGCTGGCGGTGATTGCGCTGGGCAGCGTCACCGCCGCGCCCCTGGGTGCGCGCGCCGCCCACAGCATGGACGTGAAGAAGCTGCGCCGCATCTTCGCGGTGCTGCTGTACAGCCTGGGCAGCTACATGCTGTGGCGCGGCCTGGCGGCCTGAGCCACCGGCGCGTGGTCAGGGGCTCTCGAAGCGGATGCTGGCCAGGGCGACGGTGTTGCCGCCCCGCCGCTTGGCTTCGGCCAGGGTGGCCTCGCACGCGGCGTTGATTTCTTCCTGGGTGTGCGCCGTGTGCGGGAAGCTGGCCACGCCCATGCTGACCGTGAAACCCAGTTCACGGCCTTCCTGCACCACGATCTGCGTGGCGCACTGGCGGCGAAGGCCTTCCATGCGCGAATGCGCCGTGGCCAGGCCCACGCCCGACAGCAGCACGGCAAAACGCCGCTCATCCAGGCGGCAGGACGCGTCCATGGCGCGGGTGTTGCCGCGCAGCAGCCGGCCCATGGCTTCCAGGATGCGGTCGGGGGCCTGCGCACCGGCGGCGGCCACGCGTTCGTCGAAGGGGTCCAGCTCGATGAACACCATCGCGAATTCGCGGTGTTCACGCGTGGACAGGTCCACTTCGCGACGCAGTTGGTCTTCAAAGTGCGCGCGGGTGTACAGGCCGGTGGCGTTGTCGCGCAGGCTCTGGTCGGCCAGTTCGCGGCGCAGCGCCTCGTGGGCGCGCTGTTCGCGTTCCAGTTGTTCCAGCGCGGCCTTCAGCTGGGCTTCGCGCTGGCGGCGTGGCGCCAGGTCCTGCCAGACGCAGCAGATGAGCTTGCGCTCGCCGGCCGTGGCGGCCAGGCGCAGCACGGCGAATTCGCGCCGTTCGCCCTTCCATTCGAAGCGGTGTTCACTTTCCAGCGCGTCGCCGTGGGCCAGCGCGGTCTGGTCCGCGCTGCGCAGGGTCTGCGCCAGTGCGGGGTCGAACAGTTCAGCGTCGGTGCGGCCCGCCACGTCGGCCGGCTCGCGGCCCAGCAGCGTGGCCAGGGCGGCGTCCACCTGCACATAACGCAGGGTGCCGGCGTCCTTCACGGCCACCATGGCCCCCTGGCGCCTGGCCAGGGCCAGCAGGCTCTGGCCCAGCACCGGCCACAGGCCAGGGTCGGTGAGGGCGGGCGTCGAGACGCTGGTGGTCGGGCTCATCAGGGCATTCTGGGGGGATGCGCCGCGCAGCGGCGGGTTCGCCAGGGCGCGTTCAGGTGCCTGGGATGATAGCCGGCCACCCCCATGGCTGTGGAAGGTGATCCCCCACGTTCAGCACCCGCGCGCGCGTGATTTCTTCACACCCCCCTGCGGTGCCACTCAGGCCAGCAAGAGCTGCAGGCTGGACTCGAACCGTTCGGTGAGACGCTCCAGGGCGTCCAACAGGTCTTCGCTGGTGCGGGCCAGGGCCTGCGGGCTGGCGCCGGTTTCCGCTGCGGCCGGCAGGGCGGCGCGGGTCAGGCGCAGCCACAAGCCGCGCACCTGGGCCAGGCCCTCGCGAATCGCCGGCGTGGACAGCGGCGCCTGCACCAACTGGGCATGCGCCAGTTCAAACTCCTGCGCGCAGGCCTTGGCGTGTTCGGCACTGGCCTGGGCCCAGGCCGGCGGCAGCAAGGCGGCCAGCAAGGCTTCCTTGGCCAGCCGCTGCGACAGCATGCGCTGGCGGCCACACAGGTTCACCACCTGCACGCGCTGGCGGCCACCCGCGGCTTCCAGTGCCGCGGTCAGGGCTTCGGCGCCCTGCAGCAGGGCGAGCGCGGCGGCGTCGGCCTGCGGCAGGTGGTCGATGTCCGGCTGCCGGTGGCGCTGCAGCGCCTGCCAGGCGTCGCGCACGGCCTGCAACTGGCCAGGCGCGTCAGTCTGCAGGGGCTGGGCGCCCAGGAAGGCCAGATTGGCTTCGATGCGGGCAGCGGTGGCCGCCTGCACCGCTGCACCGTCCTGCCAGGCCCCTGGCGCCACCTGCAGGGCCAGCGCCTTCACGTAGCGCTGCGACAACATTCGCAACTGGCCCGCCCGGTTCACCCCTTCGGCCAGCAGCGCGGTCTCGATCACGCTGCGCGACACCTCGCCCAGGCGCAGGTTGGCCTGCATGGACGCGCTGCGCAGCATGCGAAAGGCTTCGTCCTCGTTGAGTGTGCCGCCGCGCATCAGCAGGCCCTTGGCGCGGTCCACCCATTTGCGTTCGTCCATCTGGGCCTGGGCCTTGTCCAGTTGCTGGCGCAAAGCCCGCACCTGTGCATGCCGCGCCAGGGCTTCGGCCACCGCGCCGGGCCAGTCAGGCAGGTCCGCGCCCACGCGCCACGCGCTCACCCCGGCGGCCAAGGCGGCGTCCATCCAGGCCGGGTCGGTGGGTGCCCCCTCGGGCCACCACAGCAGCACCGGCAAGGGCTGGCCGTCCAGCAGGCACTGCAGGTCGGGCCAAGGCGCGAAGTCTGTCGGCGCCGCCACCACCACCGCCTGCGGCGCCTGCCGCACCGCTTCATGCACCAGGGCGTGGCAGGCCACGCCCTGCAACGGGGCAAGGCCGGCCGCGCGCAGGGTGCCGGCCAGCACATCCGCCTGATCCGCGCTGCGGTGCACCGGCAGCAGGGCCAGGGATTCGATCTTCTTCATGCAGACACGGCGATCAGGGACATGGCACGCCAGTTGCACAGATCAGGCCACACGGGTGTAACGACGCACCCCACCGGTGCCGGACTGTGCGCAGAACGCTGATTTTGTGCGACCCACCGGACCGAAGTCGGCGCCCCGCCCTTGACGGGTTCGGCGCGCCCGCTCCCCAACCTGCCTGGCCTTGCCCTGCCGCTGCGCCACACGCAGCGCGGCCCTGCCATGGCCCTCTCGAAATGGGACCCCGTGATGAAGAAGCTGAAGCTGGTGATGGTGGGCAATGGCATGGCCGGTGTGCGCACCATCGAAGAACTGCTGAAGATGGCGCCAGACCTGTACGACATCACCATCTTCAGCGCCGAGCCGCACCCGAACTACAACCGCATCCTGCTCAGTCCCGTGCTGGCCGGCGAACAGACGCTGGACGAGATCGTGCTGAACCCACTGACCTGGTACGAAGAGCAGGGCATCACGCTGCACCTGGGCAAGAAGGTGGCCAGGGTGGACCGCGTGAAGCGCCTGGTCATCGCCGAAGACGGCACCACGGCCGCCTACGACCGCCTGCTGATCGCCACCGGCTCCACACCCTTCATCCTGCCGGTGCCGGGCAAGGACCTGCCCGGCGTCATCGCCTACCGCGACATCGCCGACACCCACTTCATGATCGACGCCGCGGCGAAGTATGCGCACGCGGTGGTCATCGGCGGTGGCCTGCTGGGCCTGGAAGCCGCCAACGGCCTGATGCTGCGCGGCATGCAGGTGAGCGTGGTGCACATCATGCCGTGGCTGATGGAGCGCCAGCTGGACGAGGTGGCGGCCAAGCTGCTGCAAAAGAGTCTGGAAGCACGTGGCCTGAAGTTCGAGATCGGCGCCCAGACCGAGTGCCTGTTGGCCGGCCCGGACGGCCGCGTGAAGGCGGTGAAGTTCAAGGACGGCCGCGAGATCCCCGCCGACCTGGTGGTGATGGCCGCGGGCATCCGCCCGAACAACGCCCTGGCCTTGAGCATGGGCCTGTTGTGTGCCAACGAAGGCCGCGGCGGCATCGTGGTCAACGACACCCTGCAAACGACCACCGACGCCCGCATCTACGCGGTGGGCGAGTGCGCCGCGCACCGCGGCATCGCCTACGGCCTGGTGGCGCCCCTGTTCGAACAGGGCAAGGTCTGCGCCACCCACCTGGCCGAGTTCGGCATCGGCCGCTACACCGGCAGCCAGACCTCGACCAAGCTGAAGGTCACAGGCATCGACCTGTTTTCTGCCGGCAACTTCATGGGCGGCGACGCTTGCGAGGATATCGTGCTGTCCGACCCCATCGGCGGCGTTTACAAGAAGCTGGTGATCCAGGACGACAAGCTCGTCGGCGCCTGCCTGTACGGTGACACGGTGGATGGCAGCTGGTACTTCAAGCTGCTGCGCGAAGGCCGCAAGATCGGCGACATCCGCGACCGGCTGATGTTCGGTGAAAGCAACATCGGCGACGTGGGCCACGAAGGCCACAGCAAGGCCGCCGCCATGGCCGACAGCGACGAAGTGTGCGGCTGCAATGGCGTCACCAAGGGCAGCATCTGCAAGGCCATCAAGGACAAAGGCCTGTTCACGCTGGACGAGGTGCGCAAGCACACCAAGGCCAGCGCGTCCTGCGGCAGCTGTACCGGGCTGGTGGAACAGCTGCTGATGTTCACCGCCGGCGGCGACTATTCCAAGGCCCCCACCAAGAAGGCCCTGTGCGGCTGCACCGACGCCAGCCACCAGGACGCGCGCGAGGCCATCAAGGCCCAGCACCTGCTGACCATTCCCGACGTCTACCAGGCCCTGGGTTGGCGCACGCCCAATGGCTGCGCCAGCTGCCGGCCGGCGATCAACTACTACCTGCTCAGCACCTGGCCCAAAGAAGCGGTGGACGACCCGCAAAGCCGCTACATCAACGAGCGCAGCCACGCCAACATCCAGAAGGACGGCACCTATTCGGTCATTCCGCGCATGTGGGGCGGCGAGACCACCGCGGATGAATTGCGCCGCATCGCCGACGCGGTGGACAAGTACAAGATCCCCACCGTGAAGGTCACCGGCGGCCAGCGCATCGACCTGCTGGGTGTGAAGAAGGAAGACCTGGTGGCCGTGTGGAAGGACATCGGCATGCCCAGTGGTCACGCCTATGCGAAGGCCCTGCGCACGGTGAAGACCTGCGTGGGCTCCGAGTGGTGCCGCTTCGGCACGCAAGACAGCACCCAGATGGGCAAGGACCTGGAACGGGCCCTGTGGCGCATGTACGCGCCGCACAAGGTGAAGCTGGCCGTTTCCGGCTGCCCGCGCAACTGCGCCGAGGCCGGCATCAAGGACGTGGGCGTCATCGGCGTGGACTCCGGCTGGGAGATCTACGTCGCCGGCAACGGCGGCATCAAGACCGAGGTGGCGCAGTTCCTGGTGAAGCTGAAGACCGCCGCCGAGGTGCTGGCGTATTCCGGCGCCTTCCTGCAGCTGTACCGCGAAGAGGGCTGGTACCTGGAGCGCACCTGCCACTACGTGGGCCGCGTCGGCCTGGACCACGTGAAGAAGAAGATCCTGGACGACGCCGAAGGGCGCCAGGCGCTGTGGCAGCGCCTGCAGTTCAGCCTGGACGGCGAGCCCGACCCCTGGTTCGACTTCGAGCAGGCGCGCGTGGACACGCGCCAGTTCATCCCCCTGATCCCCGCCTGAAGGAGAAGCTGCCATGAGCGAATGGAAAGTCGTCTGTCGGGTGACCGACATCCCCGTGCTGGGCGCCCGCCGCGTGGCGCGCGACGCGGGCCTGCCGGTGGCGGTGTTCCGCAACGACCGCGACCAGGTCTTCGCGCTGCTGGACCGCTGCCCGCACAAGGGCGGGCCGCTGAGCCAAGGCATCGTCCTGGGGGACAGCGTGGCCTGCCCGCTGCACAACTGGAACATCCAACTCGCCGACGGCTGCGCCAAGGCGCCCGACGAAGGCTGCACGCCGCGCTTCGCCTGCAAGGTGGAAGCCGGCCAGGTCTTCCTGGACGCCGACGAACTGGCCCGCCACGCCACCGACCTGGCCGCACCCCTGGCCGGCCCGCAGGCCCAGGCCTGCGCCTGAGCCGGCCCCGCACCATGGCTGAAACCAGGAGCACCTGCCCCTACTGCGGCGTGGGCTGCGGGGTGATCATCGAAAGCGTTGGCGCACAGATCACCGGCGTGCGCGGCGACCCCGATCATCCCGCCAACTTCGGCCGCCTGTGCAGCAAGGGCAGCACCCTGCACCTCACCGCCACGGCCGAGGTGACGCAGCAGGTTCGGCTCCTGCAGCCGCTGCGCCGCGCACAGCGCGGGCAGGCACCCCAGGCCATCGGCTGGGACGCCGCGCTGGACGAAGCGGCGCGCCGCATCGCCGGCGTGGTGCAGCAGCACGGCCCCGACGCCGTGGGCCTCTACGTCAGCGGCCAGTTGCTCACCGAGGAATACTACGTCTTCAACAAGCTGGCCAAGGGCCTGCTGGGCACCAACAACATCGACACCAACTCGCGCCTGTGCATGAGCAGCGCGGTGGCCGGCTACAAGGCCACGCTGGGCGCCGACGCCCCGCCCTGCAGTTACGACGACCTGAACCATGCCCACACCGTCTTCGTGGCCGGCGCCAACCCGGCCTGGGCCCACCCGGTGCTGTTCCGCCGCCTGGAAGATGCGCGGCGTGCGAACCCGAACCAGAAGCTCATCGTGGCCGACCCGCGCCGCACCGACACCGCCGCCAGTGCCGACCTGCACCTGCCCCTGCTGCCCGGCAGCGACGTGGCGCTGTTCCACGGCCTGCTGCACATCATGCTGTGGGAAGGCTGGACGGACGGTGCGTTCATCAACGCGCACACCAGTGGCTTCGACGCGCTGAAGACCCGCGTGCGCGAATTCACCCCGGCCGAAACCAGCCGGCTGACCGGCTGCAAGCCGGAAGACATCGTGCAGGCCGCGCGCTGGTTCGCGCAAAGCCCGGCCACCATCAGCCTGTACTGCCAGGGCCTGAACCAAAGCAGCAGCGGCACGGCCAAGAACGCCGCGCTCATCAACCTGCACCTGGCCACCGGCCAGATCGGCAAGCCGGGCGCGGGGCCCTTTTCGCTGACCGGCCAGCCCAACGCCATGGGCGGGCGCGAGGTGGGCGGCCTGGCCAATTTGCTGTCGGCCCACCGCGACCTGGCCAATGCCGAGCACCGCCGCGAAGTGGCCGCGCTGTGGGGCGTGGACGATGTGCCCTCCCAGCCCGGCCTCACCGCCGTGGAAATGTTCCAGGCCGCCGCCGACGGTCAGGTGAAGGCGCTGTGGATTGCCTGCACCAACCCCGCGCAGAGCCTGCCCGACCAGGCCACGGTGCGCAGGGCGCTGGACCGCGCCGAATTCGTCATCGTGCAGGAAGCCTTCGCCACCACCGCCACCGCGAAATACGCCGACCTGCTGCTGCCCGCCACCACCTGGGGTGAAAAAGAAGGCACGGTCACCAACAGCGAACGCCGCATCAGCCGTGTGCGCGCCGCCGTGCCGCCTGCGGGGCAGGCCCGGCACGACTGGGCCATTGCGCGCGACGTGGCGCAGCGCATTGAAGCCGTTCTGCGCCCCGGCCGCCTGGGCCTGTTCAACTACCCGACACCCGAATCGGTGTGGCTGGAACACCGCGAAAGCACCCGCGGCCGCGACCTGGACATCACCGGCCTGAGCTACGCCCTGCTGGAACGTCAAGGCCCGCAGCAATGGCCGCTGCGCGAGGGCTGGGACCAAGGCCGCGCCCGACTGTACGAGAACCACCACTTTGAAACCCCGGACGGCCGCGCCCGCTTCTGCGACACCCCCTTCGTCCCTTTGGCCGAACCGCGCGACGCGCGCTACCCGGTCAGCCTCACCACCGGCCGGCTGCGGGACCAATGGCACGGCGCCAGCCGCACCGGCACCCTGGGCCGCTTGTTCGGCCATGACCCCGAACCCGTGGTGGAACTGAACCGGCAGGACATGGCCCGCCAGAAACTGGCCGACGGCGATCTGGTCAGCGTCAGTTCGCGCCGTGGCAGCCTGGTGCTGCCGGCCCGCGCCAGCGACGCCTTGGCGCCCGCCCAGGCCTTCATGGCCATGCACTGGGGCGAGGAATTTCTGGGCGGCCATGGCGCCGACGGCCAGGCCCGCCACGGCGTGAACAGCCTCAGCACCGCCGCCTTCTGCCCGCGCAGCAAACAACCCGAGTTGAAGCACAGCGCGGTGCGCGTGGCCCCGGCGGCCCTGCCCTGGCGCATGCTCGGTGCCGCCTGGCTGCCGGCCGATGCCGCGCTGCGCCTGCGTGAACAACTGGCCACGTTGATGCCGGGCTTTGCCTATGCCGCCTGCGTGCCTTTCGGCCACAGCCGCAGCGGCCTGCTGTGGCGCGCTGCCGCCGCGTTGCCGCCCCCGGCCGAGTTGCTGGCACAGATCGAGCAGGCCCTGGGCCTGGGACCCGAAAGTGGTGCCTTGCGCTACGAGGACAAGCGCCGCGACCAGCGCCGCGCCGCGCGCCTGGTACCGCAGGACGGCGACACCCGCCTGCAGGCCTTCCTGCTGTGCGGCGACACCGAGGCCGAAGCCTGGCTGCGCCCGCTGCTGCAAGACGAACTGCCGGCCCAGGCCTATGGTCGCCTGCTGCTGCTGCCCGGCGCCCGCCCGCCGGTGGCCACGGCCGAACGAGGGCGGCAGGTGTGCACCTGCTTCAATGTCAGCGACACCGCCATCACGGTCGGGCTGCGAGGCGCTGAAGGCTCGCCCGAGCAGCGCCTGGCAACGGTGCAGGCCCACCTGCGCTGTGGAACCAACTGCGGCAGTTGCCTGCCCGAACTGCGGCGCCTGGCGCTGGCAGCCGCCTTGCCCCGGGCCCTGGTCGCACAGGCCTGATGCACTGCAGCAAGACCATGCTTGCCGTCCTGGCCGCGCGCGGCCCGAAACTTGCGAAACCCCTGGCGGAGGGTTCCCCAACGTCACGCAAGGATTCGGCTCCCATGGGCATTGCCAGACACATCAAGGAAATCGGCCGCGGCCATGAAGGCGCGCGCTCGCTGGGCGTGGACGCCGCCGAAGACCTGATGTCACAGCTGTTGGACGGCCAGTGCAGCGACCTGGAGGTTGGCGCCTTCTGCCTGGCCATGCGCACCAAGGGCGAGACCCTGGACGAACTGGTGGGTTTCCTGAAGGCGCTGCACGAGCGCGCCGCCTGCGTGCCCAGCGACAGGCCGGTGGTGCTGATTCCCAGCTACAACGGTGCGCGCCGCCTGCCCAACCTGACCCCTTTGCTGGCGCTGCGCCTGGCCCAGGAAGGCGCGCGGGTGCTGGTTCACGGGCCCCTGCACGACCCCGCGCGGGTGACCAGCGCCGAGATCTTCACCAACATGGGCCTGGCCCTGGCCGAAACCCCCGGCTGCGTGGCCGAGGCCTGGTCGCGCCACGAACCAGCCTTCCTGTGCACCAGCGCCATCAGCCCGGCGCTGCAGCGCCTGCTGGACGTGCGCTGGGTGGTGGGCCTGCGCAACAGCGGCCACACCATCGCCAAGATGATGAACCCGGTGCAGGGTGCACCGGTGCTGCGCCTGATGAGCCACACCCACCCCGAATTCGGTGCGTTGATGGCCAGTTATGCCGAACGCGAAGCGGCCGACATGATGTTGCTGCGCGGCACCGAGGGTGAACCCGTGGCCGATCCGCGTCGCCTGCCCAAGTTGGACGTTTGGCTGCAGGGCCATTGGCGCATTGAACTGTCCTGCCAGGCCCAGGACGGCAGCCTGTCCGAACTGCCGCTGCTGCCGCGCAAACACGACGCCGCCACCACCGCGATGTACATCCAGGCCGTGGCCAGCGGCGAGAAACCCGCGCCGGCGCCGCTGGAGCGCCAGGTGCAGTTGCTGTTGAACACCCTGGCCGCGATGGACCACCCGGCCCCGCAGGAGCGACGCGCATGAAACCCCAGCCTTCCCGCCCTTGGTGCGCCCTGGTGGGCGCCGGCCCCGGCGACCCCGAACTGCTGACCCTGAAGGCCTTGCGCACGCTGCGCCGTGCCACCGTGCTGCTGGTGGACGACCTGGTCAATCCGGCCATCGTCCAGATGGCACTGGCCGGCCGCAAGCGCCCACCACGCGTGGTGCACGTGGGCAAGCGCGGCGGCTGCCGCAGCACACCCCAGGCCTTCATCGAAAAGCTGATGCTGCACGAGGCCCTGGCGGGCGAGCGCGTGGTGCGCGTGAAGGGCGGGGACCCCTTCATCTTCGGCCGCGGCGGGGAAGAAGCCGCCACGCTGCGCGCCCAGGGCGTCACGGTGGAGGTGGTCAACGGCATCACCGCCGGGCTGGCCGCGGCCAGCGGCATCGGGGTGCCGCTGACCCACCGCGACCACGCGCAGGGCGTCATGCTGGTGACGGGGCATGCCCGGGAAGGTGGCCAGGCGCCCGACTGGGCGGTGCTGGGCGCCGCCGCGGCGCAAGGCCTGACGCTGGTGGTCTACATGGGCATGTCGCGCCTGGCCGACCTGCAGGCCGGCCTGCTGCGGGCCCTGCCGGCCCGCACCCCGGTGGCCGTGGTGCAGCACGCCAGCCTGCCCACCCAACGCCACGCCGCTGGGCGGCTGGACGGTCTGGTGCAGATGGTGGCCACTCACCGGCTGGCCAGCCCGGCGGTGCTGATCGTGGGCGACGTGCTGCAAGGCCTGGCGCAATTGCCCCTGCCCACCGCTGCCGCGGCCTGAACCCGCGGCGCCGCTACAGTGGCGCACCCCGGCGCGTTGGGCGCCGGCCGACCCCACCCGCCCTGTGCCCCTTTTCGATCTGGCCGTCATCGGCGCCGGCGCGGCCGGCCTGTTTTGCGCCGCCTGTGCCGGCCAGCGCGGTCTGTCGGTGCTGCTGATCGACCATGCGCCCAAGCTGGCCGAGAAGATCCGCATCTCCGGCGGCGGGCGCTGCAACTTCACCAACCTGCAGACCAGCGGCGCCAACTTCCTGTCGGAGAACCCGCGCTTTTGCCGCTCGGCCCTGGCGCGCTACACACCGGCCGATTTCACCGACTTGCTGCGCGCCCACCGCATCGGCTTCCACGAAAAGCACCGCGGCCAGTTGTTCTGCGACGAAGGCAGTGAACGCATCATCCAGATGCTGGTGGACGAGTGCCAGGCTGGCCAGGTGCAACGCTGGCAACCTTGCGCGGTGGACACCGTGGGCTTGGTGGATGGCGCCTTTGCACTGGCCACCGCGCGCGGCCCGGTGCGCGCGCGGCGCCTGGTGGTGGCCACCGGCGGGCTGTCCATACCGGCCATCGGCGCCAGCGACTTCGGCCACCGCCTGGCGCGCCAGTTCGGGCACCGCATCGTGCCGCCCCGCCCCGCTTTGGTGCCGCTCACTTTCGACGCTGCCCAATGGTCGCCCTACGCCGCGCTGGCGGGGTTGGCGCTGGAGGTTGGCATCGCCACCGGCCAGGGCGCCACGCGCGGCCGCTTCACCGAAGACCTGCTCTTCACCCACCGCGGCCTGTCCGGCCCGGCGGTGCTGCAGATTTCCAGCTACTGGCAGCCGGGCACAGCCGTCACGCTGGACCTGACCGCGGGCGTCGACCTGGCCGCCGCACTGGCCGACGCCAAACGCAGCAGCAAACGCCAGCTGGCCACCGAACTGGCCCGCCACCTGCCGCAGCGCCTGGCAGACACCTGGCTGGCCGTGAACGGTGTCACGCCAGAGCGCGCCATGCCGGAATGCAAGGACCGCGACCTGGCCGCCTTGGCCCAGGGCCTGGCGCACTGGCCATTGGTTCCCACCGGCACCGAGGGCTACAAGAAGGCCGAGGTCACCGCCGGTGGGGTGGACACCCGCGAACTGGATTCGCGCAGCCTGGAAAGCCGCCTGCAGCCCGGGCTGCACTTCATTGGCGAGGTGGTGGACGTGACCGGCTGGCTGGGCGGCTACAACTTCCAGTGGGCCTGGGCCAGTGCCGCCGCCTGCGCCCAGGCCTGCGCCGACGCCCGGGCCGGGGTGGCTTGAGCCGGCCCGGCCCGAGCGATTTGGAGGAAGCCCCGATTTCAGGCTAGAATCGCTGTCTTTGCTGGACAACCGCATCCCGAATACCAATGACCACCATTCGCGTCAAGGAAAACGAGCCGTTCGACGTGGCCCTGCGCCGCTTCAAGCGGACGATTGAAAAGCTGGGCCTGCTGACCGAACTGCGTGCTCGTGAGTTCTACGAAAAGCCCACTTCCGAGCGCAAGCGCAAGAAGGCCGCTGCCGTGAAGCGCCACTACAAGCGCGTTCGCAGCATGCAGCTGCCCAAGAAGCTGTACTGAACACCGCGGGTGCCAACCCGCCCCACAAGCCCGCGCGGGATGCCGCCGCGGGCTTTTTGACTTTCTGGAGTCCACCATGTCCACCAGCCCGTCCCTGAAAGACCGCATCACCGAAGACATGAAGGCCGCCATGCGCGCCAAGGAGCCCGACCGCCTGGGCACCATCCGCATGCTGCTGGCCGCCATCAAGCAGCGCGAGGTGGACGAGCGCATCGCGCTGGACGACCTGGCCGTGGTGGGTGTGGTGGACAAGCTGATCAAGCAGCGCAAGGACTCGATCGCCGCCTTCCAACAGGCTGGCCGCGACGACTTGGTGGCCAAGGAAAGCGCCGAGGTGGTGGTGCTCAACGCCTACCTGCCGGCGCGCCTGTCGGCCGACGAGGTGGCGGCCGAGATCGCGACCCTGGTGGCCGAGTTGGGGGCCACCGGCCCCGGCGACATGGGCAAGGTGATGGGCGCGGCCAAGGCCCGCCTGGCCGGCAAGGCCGACATGGGCCAGGTGTCGGCGGCGGTGAAGGCCGCCTTGTCGAAGTAAGGTTGCGGCTTTCCTTGTGGAGCCCCCACCGATGAACCCGAACCTGCTGCCCGCGCGCCCCATTGCCGACGACGTCAGTGTGGCCCCGCAGCTCACCCCCGAGGCCATGGCCGAGGCCGCGCGCGCCGGCTTCAAGAGCGTGGTCAACAACCGGCCCGACTTCGAGCACGGCCCCGACCAACCCACGCATGCCGCCATGCAGGCGGCGGCCGAGGCGGCGGGCCTGGCCTATCGCTTCCTGCCGGTGGCCGGTGGCTACCAGTCGCCGGAAGAAATTGCGGCCTTCGCCAGCCTGCTGGCCGAACTGCCGCGACCCTTGCTGTGCTTCTGCCGGTCCGGTGCGCGCAGCACCCGGCTGTACCAGCAGGCCATCCAGGGCTGAACGCCCCGACCCCGGGGGTGAGCCCCCATGTTCTATCGCCCTGGCCTTTCTAGAATCCGCGCCAGCGCCTCATGGCGCACAGGAGACTTCGTGAACGGATTGCTAAAGATCTCAGGGGCAGTAGACACCCTCAACGAGTGGTTGGGCCGCCTGATCATGTGGCTGGTGCTGGGCGCGGTGCTCATCAGCGCGGGCAACGCCATTGTGCGCAAGGCCTTCAACATCGGCTCGAACGCCTTCCTGGAAATCCAGTGGTACCTGTTCGCCGGCGTTTTCATGCTGGGCGTCGGCTACGTGATGCTGAAGAATGCGCATGTGCGCATTGACTTCATCTCTTCCAAACTGTCCAAGCGCACCAACGCCATCATCGACGCCATCGGCATCGTCATCTTCACCATCCCGCTGTCGCTGATCATGGTCGACCTGGGCTGGCCGCTGTTCCAGCGCGCCTGGGTGTCGGGTGAAATGAGCCAGAACGCCGGCGGCCTGATCCGCTGGCCGGTGCTGCTGCTGGTGCCGGTGGGTTTTGCCATCCTGGCGCTGCAGGCGCTCTCGGAACTGATCAAGCGCGTGGCCTTCCTCACCGGCCACCGGGCCGAGCCTTTCTCGGTGGAACACGAAAAATCCGCCGAAGAACTGCTGGCCGAAGAGCTGGCGGCCGAGGCCGAGAAAAAGAACCTGGCCGGAGCGAACTGACATGGTGGCCTTCATCACCGAGAACTTCGTTCCGCTGCTCTTCACCGGGCTGCTGTTCTTCCTGCTCACCGGCATTCCGGTGGCTTTCGGCCTGGCGGCCACCGGCCTGCTGTTCGGCTACATCGGCATGTCGGTGGACCTGTTCAGTTCCAACCTGTTCCAGGCCCTGCCGCAGCGGGTGTTCGGCATCATGCAGAACGACACCCTGCTGGCCATTCCCTTCTTCACGTTCATGGGCATCATCCTGGAACGCTCCGGCATGGCCGAGGATTTACTCGAGACCGTGGGCCAGGTGTTCGGCCCGGTGCGCGGCGGCCTGGCCATTGCGGTCATCCTGGTGGGCGCGCTGCTGGCCGCCACCACCGGCGTGGTGGCCGCAGCGGTCATCAGCATGGGCCTGATCTCGCTGCCCATCATGCTGCGCTACGGCTACAACCGCACCATCGCCACCGGCACCATCACCGCCAGCGGCACGCTGGCACAGGCCATACCGCCGTCGCTGGTGCTGATCGTGCTGGCCGACCAGCTGGGCCGCAGCGTGGGCGACATGTACGCCGGGGCCCTGATTCCGGGCCTTCTGCTGGTGGGCCTGTACATCAGCTTCGTGCTGGCCGTGGCGGTGCTGCGCCCATCCTGGGTGCCGGCGCTGCCGACCGAGGCGCGCATCTACCGTGAAGAAAACGGCGCCAGCGGCCACAAGTCGCTGCTGGCCCTGCTGGTGGTGTGCGGCGTGGCGGGCTGGGCCTGGGCCCAGGTGCACAACGGCCTGATGAAAAGCTGGACCGGGCGCGTCACCGAAGCGCCGGGCGACGAGGTGCTGATCCTGTCGCTGACCATCTCTTCGCTGCTGGCCCTGGCATTGGCGCTGGCCAACAAGGGGCTGAAGCTGGGGCTGCTGTCGCGGCTGGCGCAGCAGGTCACCTTCGTGCTGATTCCGCCGCTGGTGCTGATCTTCCTGGTGCTGGGCACCATCTTCCTGGGCGTGGCCACGCCCACCGAAGGCGGCGCCATGGGTGCCCTGGGTGCGCTGATCATGGCCTTCGGCCGCCGCCGCCTGAACGGCAAGCTGATGAAGCAGGCGCTGGACAGCACCGCGCGACTGTCCACCTTCGTGCTGTTCATCCTGATCGGCTCCACGGTGTTCAGCTTCACGTTCAACGCGGCCGATGGCCACCTGTGGGTGGAACACCTGTTCGCCAACATGCCAGGTGGCGCGCTGGGCTTCCTGATCGTGGTGAACATCCTGGTGTTCATCCTGGGCTGCTTCATCGACTTCTTCGAGATCGCCTTCATCGTCATACCCATGCTGGCGCCGGTGGCCGAAAAGCTGCTGCCCAGCATGTTCCCGCCCGGCACGCCGGTGGATGCCATCATGGTGTGGTTCGGCGTGGTGATTGCCATGAACCTGCAGACCAGCTTCCTGACGCCGCCGTTCGGATTCGCGCTGTTCTACCTGCGCAGCGTGGCGGCGAAGAAGGACTACAAGGACCGCGTCACCGGCGAAACCATCCCGGCGGTGACCACGCCGCAGATCTACAAGGGCAGCATCGCCTTCATCGTGCTGCAGCTCATCATGGTGGGCTTTGTCATCGCCTACCCCGGGCTGGTGACCGGCGGCATCGGTGAAACGGTGAAGATCGACGCCGACAAGGCGCTGCAGGAAATGGGCATGCCGGCACGCGACGCCCCCGTGGCGCCGCCCACCCTGGAAGCGCCCGTGGCGCCGTCCGGCGGCGGCGCATCGGCGGCCAGCGAGCCCACCGCCGCCAACGCTGCGGACGACGCCATGAAGGCCGTGCAGGACGCCTTGAAAAACGACGCCGCGGGCAAGAAGCCCTGACATCGGTGGCCGAAAAAAAGGGCCCCGAAGATTCGGGGCCCCTTCTCCATTTCGGATCGACAGGTTCTTACAGCTTCTGGCGCTGCATGAAGTCGTCGAAGCTGGCTTCGGTGAAACGGAACCACAGGTTGGCGTCGCGGCGGAACGCGCTGTAGTCGTCGTACACCTTCTTCCAGTTCGGGTTCTTGGCGCCGATCTCGCTGTACAGCGCCATGGCTTCCTTGAAGGCCGCGTCCATCAGGTCCTTCGGGAACGGGAACAGCTTGGCGCCACCGGCCACCAAGGTCTTCAATGCGGCGGCGTTCTTGCCGTCGTACTTGGCCTGCATGTCCACATGCGCGTAGGCCGAGGCCGCCTCGATGATGGCCTTGTTCTCGGCCGACAGCCCTTCATAGGCCTTGCTGTTCACGTACAGGTCCAACTGCGGGCCGCCTTCCCACCAGCCGGGGTAGGCGTAGAACGGGGCCACCTTGTTGAAACCCAGCTTCAGGTCGTCGTACGGGCCCACCCATTCGGCCGCGTCGATGGTGCCCTTTTCCAGCGCCTGGTAGATCTCGCCGCCAGGGATGTTCTGCGGCACGCCGCCGATGCGTTCCACCACCTTGCCGGCGAAGCCGCCAACGCGGAACTTGGTGCCCTTGAAGTCGGCCAGCGACTTGATTTCCTTGCGGAACCAGCCACCCATCTGGGCCCCGGTGTTGCCCATGGGGAAGTTGATGATGTTGTAGGGCTTGTAGAAGTCGCGCATCAACTTCAGGCCGTTGCCTTCGAACATCCAGGACGTCATCTGGCGGCTGTTCAGGCCGAATGGAATGGCGCAGCCCAGTGCGAAGGTTTCGTCCTTGCCGAAGAAGTAGTAGGGCGCGGTATTCGCCATTTCCACCGTGCCGGCCTGGATGGCGTCCACCACGCCGAAGGCGGGTACCAGTTCGCCAGGCGCGTGAGTGGTGATCTGGAACTTGCCTCCCGACAGGTCCTTCACCTTGGCGGCGAAGACGTCGTTCACGCCGAACAGCGTGTCCAGGCTCTTGGGGAAGCTGGACGTCAGACGCCAGCGGATGTTGGCCTGTGCGTGAACGGCCGGGGCCACGCCCGCCGCCAGCACGCCGGCCAGACCGGCGCTACGAACAAAGGAACGACGTTCCATGCAGAACTCCTTGGCAAATTTGCAGTAGAGAAGACGCCGAAATTCTAGGAGGCGGCGACACCCCCCCACCGGGGTTTTACCCCGACAACGTTGATATTGGTCTGTGTGAACCTGGTGGTGGCGGGCACCCCATGGGCACCCAAACCGGGGGGTCAGGAACCGGCCAACTTCATGCGGCCCAGCAGCACCGTGCCCAGGGTCTTGCCGCCGGTGGTGTATTCGTCGGCGCCCACGGCTTCGATGCTGCGCAGCATGTCCTTCAGGTTGCCGGCGATGGTGATTTCATGCACCGGGTGCACGATGCGGCCACCTTCCACCCAGTAGCCGCTGGCGCCGCGCGAGTAGTCGCCCGTGACGTAGTTCACGCCCTGGCCCATCAGTTCGGTGACAAACAGGCCCCGGCCCAGCTTGCGCAGCATGGCCGGCAGGTCGTCGCCCGGCTGGGTGTGGCGGCTGGACAGGCGCAGGTTCTGCGAGCCCCCCGCATGCCCCGTGGTGCGCTTGCCCAGCTTGCGCGCCGAGTAGCTGGACAGGAACCAGCCCTGCACCACGCCGGCGTCCACCACGCGCCGCTTCGTCGTGCGCACGCCTTCGTCGTCGAACGGGGCGCTGGCCTTGCCCTTGGGCAGGTGCGGGTCCTCGTCGATGTCGATGTGGCTGGCCAGCACCTGCTGCCCCAGGCTGTCGGGCAGGAAGGTGGCCTTGCGGTACAGCGCCCCGCCGCTGGTGGCCTGCACATAGGCACCCAGCAGGCCGGCGGCCAGGGTGTTCTCGAACAGCACCGGCACTTCGCGGGTGCTGATCTTGCGCGCGTTCAGCCGGCTGAGCGAACGCTCGGCCGCGTAGCGGCCCACCGCTTCGGGCGTGGCCAGTTCGTGGGCGTCGCGCATGCTGCTGTACCAGGCGTCGCGCTCCATCAGCGAGCCGCGCCCGGCGATGGGTGCCACCGAAATGGAATGGCGCGAACTGGCAAAGCCGCCGCGAAAGCCGCGGCTGTTGCCGGCCCAGAAGTGGGACTGCTGCGCCGACACCCCCGCGCCTTCGGAATTGGTGATGCGGCGGTCGGTGTCGAAGGCGGCCTGTTCGCAGCGCCGACTGAGCTCGGCCGCCATTTCGCCGGTCAGGTCCCAGGGATGGAACAGGTCCAGGTCGCGCGTGGCTTCTTCGGGCGTGGCCAGGTCGGCCGCGTCGGGCAGGCCGGCGGCCGGGTCCTCGGCGGTGAAGCGGGCGATGTCGTAGGCCGCGCGCACCGTCTGCGCCAGCGCGGCGCTGGAGAAGTCGGACGTGCTGGCGTTGCCGCGGCGCTGGCCCAGGTAGACGGTGACGCCGATGCTCTTGTCGCGGTTGCGTTCGACGTTTTCCACCTCGCCCTTGCGCACCGACACCGACAGGCCCACGCCTTCGGACACTTCGGCCGCCGCGTCGCTGGCGCCCAGGCGCTTGGCCAGGCCCAGGGTTTCGTCCACCAGGCTCTTGAATTGCTCGGGGCTGTAGGCAAAGCCCCGGGGGGCGCTGGAGTCGGACATGGGTGTTTGCGGCGTGGTGCGGACGGTTGAGCCGAAGCGGTTGCTTATCATAGCCAGCACCATGCCCCGCGCCCCGAAGAAGCTGCCCCCTGCCGACGACCCCTCCCTGGACGACCTGGATCCGGACGACAGCGACGCCGGCGAACCCCTGCTGGAAGGCGACGCGCCGCCACGCCTGACCCGCAGCCAGCGCCCCAGCCGCACCCAGCGCAAGAATCAAAGCCAGGACCTGCAGGCCCTGGGCGAAGAACTGGCCGCGCTGCCGGTGCACCGCCTGGACGCCGCACCCATGCCCGACATCCTGCGCGAGGCCTTTGCCGAACTGCGCCGCACGCGCAGCTTCGAAGGCAAACGGCGCCAGATGCAGTACATCGGCAAATTGATGCGCCGCGCCGACCCCGAGCCGCTGCGCGAGGCGGTGGCCGCCTTCAAGCTGCCGTCGGCCGAAGAGACCTTGCGCCTGCACCAGGCCGAGGCCTGGCGCGAACAGCTCATTGCCGACGACGCTGCGCTGACGCGCTGGGCCGCCGAATACCCGCACAGCGACCTGCAGCAACTGCGCAGCCTGATCCGCGCCGCCCGCAAGGAAGCCCTGCTGCCGCTGGAGCGGCGCCAGCCCCGCCCCTACCGCGAGCTGTTCCAGTTCATCAAACCGCTGCTGGCCGCCCCGGCCTGACCCCCCATGAGCAACTTCGACCCCCTTCGCATCGGCCTGGTGTCGGTGAGCGACCGCGCGTCCAGCGGCGTGTACGAAGACAAGGGCATCCCGGCCCTGAAAGATTGGCTGACGCGCGCGCTGCGCAACCCCATCACCTGGGAAACGCGGCTGATTCCCGACGAGCAGGAAGGCATCAGCGCTGCGCTGAAAGACCTGGTGGACAACGCGAAGTGCGACCTGGTCCTGACCACCGGCGGCACCGGCCCCGCGCTGCGTGATGTGACGCCGGAAGCCACGCTGGCCGTGGCCGACAAGCTGATGCCGGGCTTCGGCGAGCAGATGCGCCAGATCAGCCTGAACTTCGTGCCCACGGCCATCCTCAGCCGCCAGGTGGCGGTGGTGCGCGGCAAGGTGCTCATCATCAACCTGCCCGGCCAGCCCAAGAGCATTGCCGAAACGCTGGAGGGCTTGCCGAAGGCCTCGCCGCCGGTGCATGGCATCTTCGCCGCCGTGCCCTATTGCACCGACCTGATCGGCGGACCCTACATCGAGACCGACCCGGCGGTGGTGGCGGCCTGGCGGCCCAAGACCGCGGTGCGGCCGGCCAAGGCCTGAGCGGCGCAGGCCGCTACTTCACCAGCCGGTTCAGGCGCTCGGCGTCGAAGCGCTCGGTGGTGTGGGCGTCCTGCGGCACGCAGTCGCTGGTGGGCAGTTCGCGCGCGCCGCCCGAGAGCTTCTCGATCGCCTGCCACAGCAGCGCGATCTGGTGCTCGTGGCTGCTGGCGTTGTCGATCAGGCCCTTCATGGCCTGAGCCACCGGGTCGTCGCCCTGGGTGACGCCATAGGCCGAAAAGCCCATCTTGGCGGCGGCTTCTTCACGCTGCGCATCGCGGCTTTTTTCAACGATGCGCGCCGGGATGCCCACCGCCGTGGCCCCGGGCGGCACCGCCTGCAGCAACACCGCATTGCTGCCCACGCGCGCGCCGTCACCCACGGTGAAGCCGCCCAGCACCTTGGCGCCGGCGCTGACGATCACGCCCTTGCCCAGCGTGGGGTGGCGCTTGGCACCCTTGGCCAGCGAGGTGCCGCCGAGGGTGACGCCCTGGTAGATGGTGCAGTCGTCGCCCACCTCGGCGGTTTCACCGATGACGACACCGAAACCGTGGTCGATGAAGACGCGGTGGCCCATGGTGGCGCCAGGGTGGATCTCGATACCCGTGAGCAAACGCGCCAGGTGGGAGATGAAGCGCCCCAGCCACTTGAAGCCGGCCAGCCAGGCCCGGTGGGCCCAGCGGTGCAGCACCAGCGCGTGCAGGCCGGGGTAACAGGTGATCACCTCCCAGGTGGAACGCGCGGCGGGGTCGCGCTCGCGGATGCAGGCGATGTCTTCACGCAGGCGGCTGAACATGGTGGTTCCGGGCTGAAAAGTGCTTCGCCAGTGTATTCGGGGCCTGCGGATCGTGCAGGCGCTGCGGTCATCAGCGCCTGCCGCGCGCCGCCTCGCCCACCGCGCGCGCGATGCCGCGCAGGATGTGCACCTCGTCGGCGCTGAGTTCGGCCCGGTTGAGCAACTGGTTCAGCCGCGGCATCAGCTTCTTGGGCGAGGCCGGGTCCAGGAAGCCGATGTCCACCAGCACCTGCTGCCAGTGCGACAGCACGCCCTGCACCGCGCTGGCGTCGGCCAGCTGGGTGGGCGCGGTGCGCGGCGCCACGGCATGGCTGCCCAGGGCCTGGCGCCATTCGTAGGCGATGACTTGCACCGCCTGGGCCAGGTTCAGCGAACCATAGGCTTCTTCGGCCGGGATGCTGAGGCAGGTGTGGCAGCGGTACACGTCGTCGTTGGAAAGCCCGAAGCGTTCGGTGCCGAACACGAAACCCAGCACCTCGCCACGTTCGGTGCGGCCCGCCACACGGGTGGGCAGGTGGTCCCGCGGGCTGGAGGTGGGCGGGCCGAAGTCGCGTGGGGTCATGGCCGTGGCCAAGGCGTGGGTCACGCCCGCCAGGGCTTCTTCCAGCGTGTCCACCACCCGGGCCTGGGTCAGCACGTCGGCCGCACCGCTGGCCATGGCCACCGCGTCGGCGTGGCGGCACACATCGGCCAGGCGTGGGCGCACCAGCACCAAGTGCGTGAAACCCATCACCTTGATCGCCCGCGCGGCCGCGCCCACGTTGCCGGCGTGCTTGGGCTGCACCAGGATGAAGCGGGTGGGGTCGGGGGTCATGGAGGCTGGCTTCGTCCGGGAGGAACCGGGGCGGCTAAAATTCGGGTTTTCGCGCAGATCGTGTCCTTTGCGATTGTCGCCGCGACGCTCTTTGCCCCCGCCAGCCCTTGCCACTTCGCCGTGCCCCCCCGCCACGGCCCCAGGACGCCTTCCATGTCGCAGCAGTCGCTTCACCCCATGCTCAACATCGCCATCAAGGCGGCACGCGCAGCGGGTTCCATCATCAACCGCGCGGCGCTGGACGTGGAAAAGCTGCAGGTGCACAGCAAGGGACCGAACGACTTCGTCACCGAGGTGGACCAGGCGGCCGAGGTGGCCATCATCGACACCCTGCTGGCCGCCTACCCCGACCACGGCATCCTGGCCGAAGAGTCGGGCCGCGCACGCGGCAACAAGAAGAGCGAATTCGTCTGGATCATCGACCCGCTGGACGGCACCACCAACTTCGTGCACGGCCTGCCCATCTACGCGGTGTCCATCGCGCTGGCGCACCGCAACGTGGTGCAGCAGGCGGTGGTGTACGACCCCGCCCGCAACGACCTGTTCTACGCCTCGCGCGGGCGCGGCGCCTTCCTGAACGACCGCCGGCTGCGCGTGTCCAAGCGCACCCGCCTGGCGCAAAGCCTGGTGGGCACGGGCTTCCCCTTCCGCCGCGGCGACAACTTCCGCCGCTACCTGGAAATGTTCGAGACCGTGATGCAGGAATGCGCCGGCGTGCGCCGCCCGGGCGCCGCGGCCCTGGACCTGTGCTACGTGGCCGCGGGCTGGTACGACGGCTTCTTCGAGGTGGGCCTGAACCCCTGGGACATGGCCGCGGGCTCGTTGATGATCACCGAGGCCGGCGGCCTGATGGGCAACTTCACCGGCGAGGCCGACTTCCTGTTCCAGCGCGAAGCGGTGGCGGGCACGCCCAAGGTCTATGGCCAGTTGGTGCAGTTGCTGGCGCCCTACAGCCGCGTGATCAAGAACGACGCCCCCGAGGCGGACGCGGACGACGCCGCTGTCACCCCAGAGGCCGCTCTGGCGGCCACGGAAGCCGGGGCCGATGCCGCATCGATGGCCGAGCCTGCCAAGCGCGTGGCCAAGCGCATCGTGGCCAAGAAGGACTGATCAGGCCCCAAGGGCCACCGCCACCGGCGCCAGCCCGCGCGGCATGGCCGCCGGCGCCGCCGCCACCAGCCGACCGCCCTGCAGGTGCAGCACCCGCTGCGCCATGCGGATGGTCTCCGGCCGGTGGGCGATGACGATGCGGGTGAGCCGCAGGCCCTGGATGGCCTGGTTCACCGCCTGTTCATTGAAGATGTCCAGGTGGCTGGTGGCTTCGTCCAGCACCAGCACGTGGGGGCGCCGGTACAGCGCCCGCGCCAGCAGGATGCGCTGCTTCTGCCCGCCCGACAGCCCGGTGCCGATGTCGCCCACCAGCGTGGCATAGCCCATGGGCATGCGCTCGATCTCCTCGTGCACCGCGGCCAAACGCGCCACCTCGGCGATGCGCTGCGCGTCGGGCTGCGGGTCGAAGAAGCAGATGTTGTCGGCAATGCTGCCGGTGAACAAGGTGTCGTCCTGCATCACCGTGCCCACCTGGGCGCGCCAGCGGTCCGCCCCCAGGCTGCGCAGCGGCACGCCGTCCACCCGCACCTCGCCCTGCGTGGGTGGCAGCAGGCCCAGCATCAGCTTCACCAGCGTGGTCTTGCCGCCCCCGGACGCGCCGGTGATGGCCACGCATTCGCCGGGTTCGATGCGGAAGGACACGTCGTGCAGCACGTCCGGCTCGTTCGCGGCATAGCGGTAGGCCACGCCCTGCAGCTCGATGCCGGGCGGCGTGGCGTCCGCCGCCGGCTCGGCCAGGGCCAGGCCCTGGGCTTCGCCGCGCGGCTCGGGCGCGGTGTGAACGATGTCGGCCACCCGTTCCAGGTGCAGGCCCAGCAGGCGCAGCTCGAACAGCTTGTCGATCAGCGCGGCAAAGCGGCTGATCATCTGGTCCTGGTAGCTCAGGAATGCGAACAGCATGCCCAAGCTGAAGCGCTGGTCCAGCACCGCGCGCGCGGCCAGCCACACCAGCAGCACATGCAGGGCGCCGAACAGCAGGTCGTTGGCCCCCTGCTGCGCAATGCCCAGGCGCTTTTCACGCAGGCCCGCGTTGAACTCGTCGGCCAGCATGTTCTGCCAGCCCATGCGGCGCTCGGCGGCGCGGCCGAACAGGCGCACCGTCTGCAGGCCGCGCGCACTTTCCATCAGGTGGCTTTGCTGCCGCGCCTGGCAGGTCAGGCGTTCGGCCGCGGCGTTGCGCTGGGCCGGGTAGAAGGCCAGCTTCAGCAGCCCGTACAGCGCCACCGCGCCCAGCGCCAATGCGGTGAGCGTGGGGCTGTAGACCGTCATCATGGCCAGGGTGCCCAGCACCAGCGCACCGTCCACCACCGCCTGCACGAAGCCGTGCGTCAGCGTGTTCTGGATGACGCTCACCGAGCTGAAGTTCTGCAGGATGGCGCCCAGGTGGCGCTTCTCGAACCAGTCCAGCGGCAGTCGCAGCAGGTGGCCCAGCACCTGGCCCAACCACTGGAAGTTCAGGTGGGTGGACAGCTTCACCACCAGCCAGCTGCGCAGCGCCGCCACCGCCGCACGCAGGGCCACCAGCAGGCCGAAGCCCAGTCCCAGCACCAGCAGCAGGTCGTGGTCGGCGGCCAACAAGGCGTGGTCCACGGTCCACTGCAACTGGAAGGGCGTGGACACGGCCAGCACTTCCAGCGCCAGCGCCATCAGCAGCACCTGGGCCACCCCGCCGCCCAGGCCCCGCACCGGGCCGATGAGCGAGCGCAGGCGGATGGGGCGCTGTTCCTTCTCGGGCTTGAAGTCGGCCGCCGGCTCCAGTTCCAGCGCCACACCGGAAAAGTGCTTGCCCAGTTCGGCCAGGGTGAAGCGGCGCTCGCCCACCGCGGGGTCGTGCACCACCGCGGTCTGGCCGCGCACCGCCTTCAGCACCACGAAGTGGTTCATGTCCCAGTGCAGCAGGCAGGGCGTGTGCAACTCGCCCAGCTGGGCTGGTTCCAGCCGCAGCGCGCGGCCCTGCAGTTGCAGGCTGTCGGCCATGGCCAGCACGCTGGCCAGGGTGCTGCCCTTGCGCGACACCGGAAAACGCCGCCGCAGCTCCGACAGGCTGAAGCGGTGGCCGTGGAAGGCGGCCACCATCGCCAGGCAGGCCAGGCCGCATTCGGCGGCTTCCATCTGCAGCAGCACCGGCAGGCGCTGGCCCAGGCCGATGGCGGCCATCACAGCGGCCTCCCGGTCAGGGCGGACAGCGGCTGGAAGGCCCATTGGTACAGTTTTCTCTGCTCCAGCGCCAAGGTGGCTGTCAGCAGCATGCCGGCGGGCAGCGCCACCGGCAGGCCCTGCACGGTCACGGCCTGCTGCGCCAGCGCCACCCGCACCCGGTACAGCGGCGTGCCGGCCGGCGCGCCGGCCACACGCTGGGCTTCGCCGGCCGGCAGCGGCGTGGCGGCCAGCTCACGCACCTGGCCGTCGAAGCTGCCGTACTTTTCATGCGGGAAGGCCTCGTAGCGCAGCTTCACGGTGGCACCGGGCTTCGCCAGGCCGAGTGCGCGGCCGGGCAGCCAGAGCTCAGCCTCCATGGCGCTGTCGGCCGGCAGCAGGCGGGCCAGCACCTGGCCGGGCGCCACGGCCTGGCCGGTCTGCGCCACCAGGGCGCTGACCCGGCCGGCACGCGGCGCGCGCACGAACCACTGGCGCAGTGCTTCGGCCTCGGCGCCCTGCTGGGCCAGTTGCGCCAGTTCGCGTTGCAGGGCCTGGGCTTCGCGGGCCTGGCGGCTGGCGGCTTCCTGCTGCTCGTCGCGCAGGGGCTGCACCTGGGCCTGCAGCGAGGCCTTCTCGCGCTTCAGCGCGCCCAGGCGGCTGCGCTGGTCCAGTGCTTCGGCGCCGCGGTCGCGCGCCATCATGGCCGACACGAACTGGGTCGCCGCCAGGCGGTCGAAGGTGGCGGCGCTTTCTTCGGCCAGCGCGGCGCGCTGGGCCTGCAGCGCGATGTCTGCGTCCAGTTGCGCCACCTGCCGGTTCAGTTCTGCGATTCGCGCGTCCAGCGCCTGCTGACGCTGCTTCAGCTGCACCTGGCCCTGGCGCAGTTCTTCGTTCAGCGAGGCCTGGCGCTGCGCCAGCGCACCCTGCACCACGGCCTGGGTGTTGCCCTGGGCGGTGTGGCGCTCGCCGGACACGACCAGCAGCACGTCACCTTCACCCACCTGCTGGCCTTCACGCACCCGCGCTTCGGTCACCACGCCGGCGCCGGCGGCGGCCACGTCGGCCAGGCCCCCGGCCGGCACGGTGTGGCCGGACACGGTTTCCTGGCGCGCGAAGCCGAGCGTGAAGAAGCCCCACAGTGCCAGCGCCACGCCGCCCAGCAGCACCGCGCCGATCAGCAGCATCGGGAAGTCGTGGGTGAGGATGATCTCGCCCTGAAGGCGCTGGCGCCGGAAGGCCAGGGCCTCGGCTCGGAACAGTGGCGGTGGGTTCATCGCGGCTCCCCAGGCTGGTTTCAGCGATGATAGGAACCCGCGCCGGGGGGCTTATCCCCAGCAGCCACCCCTAGTTCCGCTACCGCTTCCGATGAGTTCCGCCCCGGCGACCGCTTCGCCCCCGCCCGTCGCCGACCTGGCCGGCCACACCCCCATGATGGCGCAGTACCTGCGCATCAAGGCCGAGCACCCGGACACCCTGGTGTTCTACCGCATGGGCGACTTCTACGAGCTGTTCTACGACGACGCCCGGCGTGCCAACGCGCTGCTGGACATCACCCTCACCACGCGCGGGGCCAGCGGCGGCGAGCCGGTGGTGATGGCCGGCGTGCCCGTTCATTCGGTGGAAAGCTACCTGGGCCGGCTGATCAAGCTGGGCGAATCGGTCGCGGTGGCCGAGCAGGTGGGCGACGTGGCCACCGCCAAGGGACCGGTGGAACGCAAGGTGGTGCGCGTGGTCACCCCCGGCACGGTGACCGACAGCGAGCTGATGTCCGAGCGCAGCGACACCCTGCTGCTGGCCATCACCAAACAACGCGCCACCTGGGGCCTGGCCTGGCTGGGTGTGTCCAGCGGGCAATTGGGTTTGAGCGAGTGCGGTGAGGCCGATCTGGCGGCCGCCCTGGCCCGCCTGGACCCGGCCGAGTTGCTGGTGGACCGCGACGACCTGCCCCCGGCCGTGCTGCAGCACCGCGCCGCTCGCACCCCGCGCCCGGCCTGGCAGTGGGACAGCGCCCTCGGTGCGCGCAAGCTGTGCGAACAGCTTCGCGTGGCCTCGCTGGCCGGCTTCAACGCCCAGGAACTGCGCGTGGCCCATGGCGCCGCCGCCGCGCTGCTGGCCTATGCCGAACGCACGCAAGGCCAGGCCCTGGCGCATGTGACCGCCCTGACGGTGGAACGCAGCGACGACCTGATCGCCCTGCCGCCCAGCACGCTGCGCAACCTGGAGCTGACCCAGACCCTGCGCGGCGAAGATTCGCCCACCCTGCTGTCGCTGCTGGACCGCTGCGCCACCGGCATGGGCAGCCGGCTGCTTCGCCACTGGATGACGCACCCGCTGCGCGACCGCGGGCCCGCCAGCGCGCGGCACGAGGCCATTGCGCAATTGCTGGCACAAGGCTTCGGCCCGTTGCGCGAGGCCTTGCGCGGCGTGAGCGATGTGGAACGTATCACCGCGCGCACCGCGCTGCGCCAGGTGCGCCCGCGTGAACTGGCCGGCCTGCGCGCCACCCTGGGCCTGGCGCCCGCGCTGGCCCAGGCCGTGCCCTCGGGTGCGGCGGCGCTGCTGGACCAGTTGCGCGCGGGCCTGAACGCACCGGACGCCGTGGCCCACGCCTTGCGCGCCATCGCCGACGAACCCGCCGCGCTGCTGCGCGAAGGCGGGGTCATCGCCAGCGGCTTCGACGCCGACCTGGACGAGCTGCGTGGCATCGGCGAGAACTGCGACGCCTTCCTGCTGGAATTGGAGCAACGCGAACGCGCCCGCACCGGCATCAACAACCTGCGGGTGCAGTTCAACCGCGTGCACGGCTTCTACATCGAGGTGACCGCCGGCCAGGTGGACAAGGTGCCGGCCGACTACCAGCGCCGCCAGACCATGAAGAACGCCGAGCGCTACATCACGCCGGAATTGAAGACCTTCGAGGACAAGGCGCTGTCGGCGCAGGAACGCGCGCTGGCGCGCGAGAAGCTGCTGTACGAGCAGTTGCTGGACACGCTGCAGGCCTTCCTGTCGCCGCTGTCGGCGCTGGCGCGCTCGCTCGCCGCGCTGGACGCGCTGGCCACCCTGGCCGAACGCGCGGCCACGCTGGGCTGGTGCCGTCCTCAATTCGTCAGCCACCCCTGCATCGACATCCTCGCCGGCCGCCACCCGGTGGTGCAAGCCCGCCTGGCCGAGACCGGCGCCGGCGACTTCATCCCCAACGACTGCCGGCTGGACGCGCGCACCCGCATGCTGGTGATCACCGGGCCGAACATGGGCGGCAAAAGCACCTTCATGCGTCAGGTGGCGCTGGTGTGCCTGCTGGCGGCCATGGGTTCCTACGTGCCGGCCAGCGAATGCCGGCTGGGGCCGCTGGACGCCATCCACACCCGCATCGGCGCGGCCGACGACCTGGCCAATGCGCAAAGTACCTTCATGGTCGAGATGACCGAGGCCAGCGCCATCCTGCACGCGGCCACCGAACACAGCCTGGTGCTGATGGACGAGATCGGCCGCGGCACCAGCACCTTCGACGGCCTGGCCCTGGCCGGCGCCATCGCCAGCCACCTGCACGAACGCAACAAGGCCTTCACCCTGTTCGCCACCCACTATTTCGAGCTGACCGAGTTCCCGCGCAAGCACGCCCGCGCGCTGAACATGCATGTCAGCGCCACCGAAGCGGGCGACGACATCGTCTTCCTGCATGAAATCCAGGCCGGCCCGGCCAGCCGCAGCTATGGCGTGCAGGTGGCGCGCCTGGCCGGCATGCCGGGGTCCATCGTGCGCCAGGCCCAGGCCACGCTCACGGCCCTGGAAGCGCAGCAGCACAGCGCCGATGCGCAGGTGGACCTGTTCGCTGCGCCGCCACCCGCCGCTGCGCCCACCGAACCCAGCGCGGTGGAAGCCGCGCTGGCCCAGATCGACCCCGACACCCTCACGCCGCGCGACGCCCTGGACGCGCTGTACCGATTGAAATCCCTGAACCCAACGACCACGTCATGACCTATTGCATCGGCATCCGCCTGAACGCCGGCCTGGTGTTCCTGTCCGACTCGCGCACCAACGCGGGCATGGACCAGATCAGCACCTACCGCAAGATGATGATTTACGAGAAGCCGGGCGACCGCTTCATCGTGCTGCTGTCGGCAGGCAACCTGTCCATCAGCCAGTCGGTGCGCGAAATCCTGCAGGTGGAAAAGCTGGACCGCGGGCCGCACGAAACACCACTCACACTCTGGAACGCCGAGAGCATGTTCGACGTGGCCCGCGTGCTGGGCAGCGCGGTGCGGCGCGTGTACGAGCAGGACGGCCCCTCGCTGAAGGCCGCGGGCATCGACTTCAACGCCAGCATGATCCTGGGTGGCCAGATCCAGGGCGAGGCCATGCGCCTGTTCCTGGTGTACTCGGCCGGCAACTTCATCGAGGCCACACGCGAGACCTGCTACTTCCAGGTGGGTGAATCCAAGTACGGCAAGCCGGTGCTGGACCGCCTGATCAACCCGTCCACCGGCCTAGACACCGCCGCCAAATGCGCCCTGGTGTCGATGGATTCCACGCTGAAATCCAACCTGTCGGTGGGCCTGCCGCTGGACCTGATGGTCTACCGCGAAGGCACGTTCCAGAGCGACCAGCACGTGTGCATCGACGAGTCCAACCCCTACTTCCAGATGGTGCACAGCACCTGGGGCCAGCGCCTGCGCGAGGTGTTCGAAAGCATGGACGACCCGCAGTGGGACGTGGGCGACGGCGGCTCCACCACCCACCCGCTGCGGGTGGCCTCGGCGCGCTACGAACCGATGCGCAAGATCAGCCACCCGGGCGAAAAAATAGTCTGATGCCCCGCCAAGCACCGGCCGCGGGCCAGCGCGGCACCATCGTCTTTTCCCACGGCAACAGCTTCCCCGGCGGCACCTATGCGGCGCTGTTCCCGGCCTGGGAAGCGGCCGGCTACACCGTCAAGGCGGTGGACCGTTTTGGCCACGACCCGGCCCACCCCGTCACCAGCAATTGGCCGCAATTGCGCGAACAACTGGCCGAGTTCATCCGCCGCGAAGCCGGCGGCAGCCCGGTCTGGCTGGTGGGGCATTCGCTGGGCGGCGTGCTCAGCCTGATGGTGGCCAGCCGCCACCCGGAACTGGTGCGCGGCCTGGTGATGCTGGATTCACCCGTGGTGACCGGCTGGCGCGCGCACAGCCTGCAGGTGGCCAAGGCCACGGGCCTGGTGAAGCGCGTGTCGCCCGGGCGGGTGTCGCAAAAGCGCCGCCACCACTGGCCCAGTGCACAGGCGGCGCACGATCACTTCGCGGGGAAAAGCGCCTTCGCCCGCTGGGCCCCGGGCGTGCTGGCCGACTACATCCGTTCCGGCATGGTGCCGGCAGGCGACGGCGGCGTGGCGCTGGCCTTCGACCGCGACATTGAAACCCGCATCTACAACACCCTGCCGCACCACCTGGGCAGCCTGCTGAAAAAACACCCGCCGCGCTGCGCTGTGGGCTTCGTGGCCGGCACCCAGTCGGTGGAAATCCGCCAGGTGGGCCTGGCCACCACCAAGGCCCTGGTGCGCGAGCGCCTGCGCTGGCTGGAAGGCACGCACCTGTTCCCGATGGAAAAGCCCGCGCAAACCGCCGCCATGGTGCTGGAACTGCTGGCGTCGATGCCGGGCTGACCCTCGAAGGGGCCGGGGCGGACGTGCGGTCTGCCTCAAAAATCGGCGCCAAGCCCGCGTCAACAAACACAATTTCGGCTTCCAGCGGCCTACCATCGGTGTCCGATAACCCCCCGTCTCAGGGTGGGCCGGATGGAGCCTGCGCGCAGCGCCGACCGATGAAGCAAGAGTTCGAAGCCTGGCTGAGCCGCCACTGCACCCTGGTGGACAGCGTGAGCCTGGGCGCCTTGCTGCTGGCCCGGCCCGACGGGCTGCATGTGCTGGCCACCTGGCCCGCCGGGCAGATGGTGCCGCCGGCCCTGGTGAACGTGGCCGCCGCCGCGGTGGCGCGCCAGGCGCCGCTGCTGCAGGCCGAAGGGCGCGGCCCGGCCGGGCGCCAGTTGCTGGCGCACCCCCTGGTGGTGGCCGGCCAGACCATCGGCGTGGCCGTGCTGGCCCTGGCCAGCCCCGACCTGCCGGACGACGCCCAGCAGCAGGCCCTGGCCGACAGCGTGGCCGCTTTCTGCGCCCAATTGCGCGCCACCACCGCCGCCAGCGCCACCCAGGACACGCCGGCCAACCCGGGCCAGGCCGCCGGCAACGACGGGGCCACCCAGGTGCTGCGGCTGGCCCATGCGGCCTTTGACGCCGGCAGCTACCACGCCGGTGCGGTGGCCTTGCTGACGCAACTGGCAGCACAACTGCGCTGCGACCGCGCCAGCCTGGGATTCCGTGAACGCGGCGCCACGCGGGTGGAGTTTGACTCCGATGGCGCCCCGGTGCGCGCCGACCGCGGCAGCAGCCCCGACATCGCCGCCGCCATGGACGAAGCCATCGACGACGCCCAAAGCGTGCGCTTCCCGCCCCCCGAAGGCAGCGCGCCCCGCATCCTGGCCGCGCACGCACGCCTGGCCCGCACCCAGGGCCTGGCCGCGCTGGCCACGGTGCCGCTGGTGCAGGGCGGCCAGGCCCTGGGCGCGCTGGTGCTGGAACGCTCGCTCGGCGAAGCCTTCACGGCCACCGACCTGGCCCTGCTGGAAGACCTGTCGCGCACCGTCACGCCCTGGCTGCAGTCGCAACGCCAGGCCGCCCTGCCCTGGCACCGGCGCCTGCTGGGCCAGGCCAGCCAGGCCCGCAGCGCCCTGGGCCAACGCGGCCATGGCCGCTACAAGCTGGCCGCGCTGGTGGTGGGCCTGGCCCTGGGCGCGCTGGCGGTGGTGCCGGTGTCGCACGAACTCAGCGCCCCGGCCCGGCTGGAAGGTCGCTCGCAGCGCGTGCTGGCCGCACCGGGCGACGGCTTCCTGCGCCAGGTGCTGGTGCGCCCCGGCGACACGGTGAAAGCCGGCCAGCTGCTGCTGGAATTTGCCGGCGAAGAACTGCAGATCGAACGCACCCGACTGGCCGCCGAGGTGGCCGGTGAAGAAGCCAACGTGGGCGACGCCATGGCGCGGCAGGACCGCGCCAAGCTGGCCGTGTCCAGCGCCAAGCTGGCCGAGTTGCAGGCCGAGCTGGCCCTGGCCGATCAAAAGCTGGCGCGCGCCCGCGTCACCGCGCCCTTCGACGGCGTGGTGATTTCGGGCGACCTGAGCCAGACGCTCGGCGCGCCGGTCAAGCGAGGCGACACCCTGCTGACGCTGGCACCGGCCGACGGCTACCGCGCCCTGGTGGAGGTGGACGACGCCGACATCGACCTGGTGCGCCAGGGCCAGTCGGGTTCGCTGGTGCTGGCCGCGCAGCCCAACAAGGTGCTGCCCGCCACGGTCACCCGCATCACCCCGCTGGCCAGCTTGAGCGAAGGCCGCAATGTGTTTGAAGTGGAAGTGCGCCTGGCCGAGGCCGCCGATGCGGAACTGCGCCCCGGCATGCGCGGCGTGGCCCGGCTGAAGGTGGGCGACCGCCCGCTGGCGGTGCTGTGGACGCGGGATGCCTTCGCCTGGCTCCGATTGGCCAGCTGGCGCTGGATAGGCTAGAAATGTGGGCCCCCGACGCTTCGCGCCTGCCCCCCGAGGGGGCTGGTAGGCCGCTTGGGGCGGCCCGGCGCTGGCCGACCGCTCCGCTCACGGGCATCTCGCCATGCTGATCGACACCCTGGACAGCCCGCTGTGGTACCGCGTGGCCGAGCTGCGCCCGCGGCTGCGCCCGCATGTGCGGGTGCAGCGGCGCGAAGCCAACGGCCAGGTCTGGTACATGCTGATCGACCCCAGCAGCGGGCGTTTCCACCGCCTGGACCGCAGCGCCTGGGAACTGGTGGGCCGCATCAATGGCCGCGACACGGTGCAGACCCTGTGGGACACGGTGCACCACCGCCTGGGTGAGGCCGCGCCGTCTCAGCACGAGGCCATCACCCTGCTGTCGCAGATGGCCCAGGCCGACCTGATCGCCGCCGACGCCTGCCCCGACCTGCCGGCCCTGCTGGGTGGCCAGCGCCGGCGCCAGCGTGCCAAGCGCATCGCGGCGGCCAACCCGCTGGCCTTCCGGCTGCCGCTGGTGAACCCCACGCGGCTGCTGGACCGCATCGCCCCCGCGCTGCGCTGGCTGTTTACCCCCGCGGTGTTCCTGCTGTGGCTGCTGCTGGTGGGCGCCGGCGCGGTGCTGGCGCTGGGCTGGGCCGCACCGCTGGGCCAGGCGTTGCAGGCCCAGGCCACATCACCGCAGTTCATCCTGACCATGTGGCTGGCCTACCCGGTGGTGAAGGGCCTGCATGAAATGGCCCACGCGCTGGCGGTGCGCAGCTTCGGCGGCAGCGTGCGCGAGATGGGCGTCACCCTGCTGATGCTGACGCCCGTGCCCTATGTGGACGCATCGGCGGCCATCGCCTTCCCGCAGCGCCACCGGCGCATTGCGGTGTCGGCCGTGGGCGTGATGGTGGAGCTGGCCCTGGCCAGCCTGGCGCTGGCGGTGTGGACTGCCACCGACCACCCCGGCCTGCGCGAGGTGGCGCTGGCCGTGGTGCTGCTGTGCGGGCTGTCCACGCTGCTGTTCAACGCCAACCCGCTGATGCGCTTCGACGGCTACTTCATGCTCTGCGACGCGCTGGAGCAGCCCAACCTGGGCCCGCGCGCCGACACCTTGCTGAAGGCGCTGCTGCAGCGCGCACTCGGCCAGCGCGGTGCGCTGGATGGCGCGGCCCATTCCACCGGCGAAGCCCTGCTGCTGGGCGCCTATGGCCTGGCCTCGCTGGCCTACCGCGTGGTGGTGAGCGTGGGCCTGGTGATGTGGCTGCACCAGCCTTACCCCCTGCTGGCCCTGGCGCTGGCGGTGCTGCTGGCCTTCAGCCTGCTGTTGCGCCCGCTGGCCCAGGGCCTGGGCTGGCTGCTGTGGGACGCCCGCCTGGCCGGCCACCGCGCGCGCGCTCTGTCCATGGCCGCCGTGCTGGCCGCGGCGGCCGTGGCCGGCCTGGGGGTGCTGCCGGCGCCCCTGGTCACGGTGCAGCAGGGCGTGGTGTGGCTGCCGGACAAGGCGGTGCTGCGTGCCCCCATCGATGGCACGTTGGAAAAGCTGGAACAGCTGGACGACGCCGCGGTGGCCGAAGGCGAGCCCATCGCCACGCTGCAAAGCCTGGAACTGCGCAACGAGCGCGAAACCGCCCAGGCCAAGGCGGTGCGCCTGGACGTGGAGTACTACCAGGCCATGCTGGAAGACCCGACGCGTGCCCAGCGTGTGGCGGCCGAACGCGACGCGCTGCAGGCGCAATTGCTGCGGCTGGACGAGCGCGTGGCCACGCTGCAGTTGAAAGCCGGCGCCACCGGCCGCCTGGTGCTGCCGCGCACCGCCGAACGCGAAGGACACCCGCTGACCCAGGGCACCGAGCTGGGCTATGTGCTGAACAACGAGCCCCTGCTGGTGAAGCTGGCGCTCACCGAAGCCCAGGCCGCCCTGGTGCGGCGCGCACCGCCCCAGGTCAGCGTGCGCCTGGCCGGCCGCGTGGAAGAAGTGCTGCCCGCGGTGCTGGAACGTGAACAGCCCGGCGCCACCCGCCACCTGCCCAGCGCCGTGCTGGGCAGCCCGGCGGGCGGACCCATCGCCACCGACCCCGGCGACCGCGAAGGCCGCACCGCGCTGCAACCGGTCACGCTGCTGGACATCCGCGTGCCGGGCGTGCCCGGCGGCCAGGCCATCGGCCAGCGCGCCTGGGTGCGGCTGGAACACCCGGGCGAGCCGCTGGTGCTGCAGTGGGCGCGCCAGGTGCGCCAGCTGTTCCTGCGCAGCCTGGGTGCACGCCCATGAACGGGTTCAGCCTGCCACGGCCCGGCCTGGCCTTCGGGCCTTACCCGCAGCGCCAGGAACCCGCCCCGGCGCTGTGGCTGGCCTGGGCCGACCGCCTGGGCCAGCAACTCACGCAGCCGGCCAGCGTCTGGCCCGGCCAGCGCCGGCGTGAAGAAGCCCGCTTCGTCGCCGCGGTGCAGGCCGCCCAGCCCGTCTTCCAGGCCGAAGCCGACCTGGCCGAGCCGGCCGCCACGCTGCGCGCCGAACTGCTGCGCCACGGCCTGACGCCGCCGCTGCTGCAGCGCAGCCTGGCCCTGGCCGCCACCGCGGTGCAGCGCGCCACCGGGCTGGCGCCGCACGCGCCACAGCTGCTGGCCGCGCGTGCCATGCTGGCGCAACAACTGGTGGAGATGGACACCGGCGAAGGCAAGTCCCTGGCCCTGCTGATGGCCGCCGCCACCGCCGCCCTGGCCGGGGTGCCGGTGCACGTGGTCACCGCCAACGACTACCTGGCCCAGCGCGACGCCGAACAATGTGCCCGCGTGCTGGCCCCGCTGGGCCTGTGCGCCGCGGCCGTCACCACCCCACTGGACGCGGCCGGGCGCCGCGCCGCCTACGCCGCCGACGTGGCCTATTGCACTGCGCGTGAACTGGGCTTCGACTACCTGCGCGACCAGCTCCAGCAGGGCCAGCCCGGCACCCCGCCGGTGCTGCGCGGGCTGAACCTGGCCCTGATCGACGAAGCCGACAGCGTGCTGATCGACCAGGCCGGCACGCCGCTGGTCATTGCCGTGCAGGCCCCTTCCGGGCTGGACGAAGGCCTGCTGCGCGCCATGTGGCAGTTTTCCGCCAGCCTGGCCGAATCCAGCGACTACCGGCTGGGCGGTGGCAGCCAGCCCGTGGCCCTGACCGACAGCGCCCTGGTGCGCCTGCGCGCCTGGGCCCACACCCATGACGAGCGCGCCGCGCACGACCTGCGCCCCGCGGCCGAACTGCTGCGTCACGCGCTGTGGGTGCGCCACGGCCTGCGGCGCGACCACGACTACCTGGTGCAGGCACCGGACGGCGACGACGCCATCGTGCTGCTGGACGCCAGCACCGGCCGCACCCTGCCCGGCACGCGCTGGAGCCGCGGCATCCAGCAGCTGGTGGCGCTGAAGGAAGGCTGCACGCTGCCGCCGGCCACCCGCACCGTGGAGCAGATCACGGTCCAGGGCCTGTTCGAGCGCTACTGGCGCCTGGGCGGGGCCAGCGGCACGCTGCGCGAAAGCCGCTTCGAGCTGTTCGCCTTCTACCGCCTGGGTGTCACCCGGGTGCAACCGCGCCTGCCCAGCCGCCGGCTGGACCTCGGGGTGCGCCTGTTGCCTGACGAAGCCGCCCGCACCCAGGCCGTGATCGAACGCGCGCGCGACTGCGCGGCACGGGGCCAGCCGCTGCTGGTGGGCACGCTCAGCGTGGCCGCCTGTGACGCCCTGGCCCAGGCCCTGCGAGACGCCGGCTTGCAACCGGCGGTGCTGCACGCTCGGGAAGACGGCGCCGAGGCCGAACTCGTCAGCCGTGCTGGCGCCCCTGGGGCCCTGACCGTGGCCACCCACATGGCCGGCCGAGGCACCGACATCGCGGTTCACCCTGCGGCCCAGGACGCCGGCGGGCTGCGGGTGTTGGCCTGTGCGCTGAACCCTTCGCGCCGGGTGCTGCGCCAGCTGCTGGGCCGCACCGCCCGCCAGGGCGCGCCGGGGGCTGTCGAAACCCTGCTGGCGGTGAATTGCGACACACTGCAAGGCCTGTTGCCACACGCTGCCTGCCGTCTGTTGGTGACAATCGCCGCCAAGAGCATGACCAGGCACGGGGCAGGCGCGCATATGCTTGCGCGCTGCCTCCAGCATGTGACACAGGAGCTTCTCACTTGGCGCGATTTCCGTCGCCGTTGGCAGTTGGTGGTGCAGACGCGGCGCAGCCGCGAGCTGCTGGCGCGCGCGCGAGGCGCGGTCTAGCCATGCCCGCGTCGCGCCGCCTGCTGAGCCTGGCCCTGCTGCTGGCCGGCGCCGCCCATGCCGCGCCGCCGGCCGCCGCGCCGGCGCCCCTGCCCGAATCCCTGGGCTGCCTGATCGCCCCCTCCCGCAGCGCCAACATCGGCAGCCCGGTGCTGGGCGTGCTGACCAGCGTGAAGGTGGAACGCGGCGACCTGGTGAAGAAGGGCCAGGTGCTGGCCACGCTGCGCGCCGACATCGAACGCGCCCAGGTCGACCTGGCCGCCACCCGCGCCCAGGCCGACGCCGAACTGCAGGCCGCGGTGCGCGCCCATGAACTGGCGCAGAAGAAGCGCGAACGCACCGAAGACCTGTACCGCAAGGAATTCATCTCCGCCCAGGCCTTGGACCAGGCCGTGGCCGAAGCCCAGGTGGCCCAGGCCCGGCTGGGCCAGGTGCGTGAACAGAACAAGAGCGCCGGCAAGGAACTCGGCGTGGCCAACGCGCAGCTGGGCCTGCGCACCATCCGCAGCCCCATCGACGGCCTGGTGACCGACCGCTTCCTGGCCGAAGGCGAACGGGTGGAAGAACGCGCCATCCTGCGTGTGGCCACGATCGACCCGCTGTACGTGGAAGTGGTGCTGCCGGCCGCCCTGTTCGGCCGCGTGTCGGTGGGCCAGGTGGCCACGGTCAAGCCCGACCTGGCCGGCATGGCCGCGCTGCAGGGCAACGTGGTGCTGGCCGACCGCTTCATCGACGCCGCCAGCAACACCTTCCGCGCCCGGGTGGAACTGCCCAACCCGGGCGGCCGCATCCCGGCCGGGCTGCGCTGCAAGGCCCAGTTCGCGGCGGGCCCGCTGTCGCCGTCGGCCCCCTCGGCCGACATCGCCAGCGCCCCGGCGCCGGCGGTGGTGGCCCCGCGCAGCGCCGCCGCCCCCGTGGACCCCCTGCCGCACCGCGGCCTGAAGCTGGCCAACGAGCTGGCCCTGCCCGACGCGTCCACCGCCAACCGGCGCTGACGACCTGCGCATGGCCGCCACCCCGCGCCGCCGCCGGCCGCCCCGCATCGAGGAAATCGAGCCGCGGCTGCTGTACGCCGCCGACATGGCCGCGCTGTCGCCGGTGGCCGCGGCCTGGGCGCCCGCCCACACCCGGCTGCTGAACGACGGCCTGGCCACCCACCCACTGAACCAGGCGCTGGACCAGCAACTGGGGGCGCTGCTGGCCGAGATGGGCAGCCAGCCGCTGCCCGTGCTGACGCCTGAGTCAACGCCGCGCAGCACCGCCTCGCCCCGTGAGGTGGTGTTCATCGACGGCGCCCTGAAGGACGCCGACGACCTGGCGGCCCGCTGGCGCCAGGCCGCCACCGAGCAGGGCCGCAACCTGGACGTGGTGCTGCTGGACCCGCGCCAGGACGGTGTGGCGCAGGTCAGCACCTGGCTGGCGCAGGCGCAGCCGCTGCAGGCCATTCACCTGGTGAGCCATGGCGCCGCCGGCCAGGTGCGGCTGGGCAACGCGGTGCTGGACGCCAACACCCTGGACGCCCGCAGCGCCGAACTGCAGGGCTGGGCGGCCCACCTGGCCGCAGGCGCCGACCTGATGGTCTACGGCTGCGACGTGGCCGCCAGTGCCGACGGGCAGGCCTTGATGGCCCGCCTGCGTGCCTTGACTGGCGCCGATGTGGCGGCCAGCCTGGACCGCAGCGGCGCTGCCGCGCTGGGTGGCAACTGGGGGCTGGAGTCGCGCCTGGGCGATGTGCAGGCCGACTGGGCCAGCGCCGCACCCTCCATCCAGGGCTGGCAGGGCACGCTGGCCACCTTCACCGTCACCAGCAATTCCGACACCAACACCGTCGGCACGCTGCGCTGGGCCATCAACCAGGCCAACAGCACCACGGGTGCCGACACCATCACGTTCAGCGGCGTCAGCAACATCAACCTGGGTGCGCTGCTGCCGCAGATCACCGACCAGGTCAGCATCAACGGCACCAGCGCCGGCGGCACCCCGGGCGTGACGATCAACGCCGGCGCAGTGACCATCGGCCTGGACCTGGTGGCCGGCAGCGACGGCAGCACGGTGCGCGGCCTGGTGCTGCAGAACTTCAGCTCCCGCGGCCTGTTCGTGGAAGGGGCGAAGAACATCACCATCGCCGGCAACTACATCGGCACCGACGCCACCGGCAACTTCGCAGCAGGCAACTTCGTCGGCATCGACCTGTTCAACGCCGGCGGCAGCGTGGTGGGCGGCAGCGCCGCGGCCGACCGCAATGTCATCTCGGGCAACAACAACATCGGCCTGAACATCACGGGTGCCGGCTCCACCGGCATCGTGGTCAAGGGCAACTACATCGGCACCACCGCCGCCGGCACGGGCGACCTGGGCAACACCAACCACGGCATTTACGTCAACGCGGCCTCGGGTGTCACCATCGGCGGCAGCGCCGCCGGTGAAGGCAACATCATCAGCGGCCAGAACTTCAGCGGCGTCACGCTGGACACGGGCGCCAGTGGTGTCACTGTGTTGGGCAACCTGATCGGCCTGAACGCTGCCGGCACCGGCACCATCGCCAACAGCAGCCACGGCATCTGGATCCTGGGCGCCAACAACACCATTGGCGGCACCAGCACCGGCGCGCGCAATGTCATCTCGGGCAACGGTGTGCTGGGCATCCGTCTGTCGGGCGCCAGCGCCACGGGCAACACCATCCTGGGCAACTACATCGGCACCGGCGCCAACGGCACCACCGACCTGGGCAACGCCGAGGACGGCATCCAACTGGACACCGGCGCCAGCAACAACACCATCGGCGGCACCGCCACCGGCGCGCGAAACATCATCGCCGGCAACAACAACGCCGGCATTGCACTGGACGATGCGGCCACCACTGGCAACATCATCCTGGGCAACTGGATCGGCGTGGGCAGCAATGGCACGACGCTGCTGGCCAATTCCCACAACGGCATCAACGTGAACAGCGCCACGGGCACCTTGATCGGCGACGGCAGCGTGGCCGGGCGCAACGTGGTGGCGGGCAACACCCTGCACGGCGTGGGTGTGGTCAATGCAAGCGGCACCGCCATCCGCGGCAATTGGCTGGTCAACAACGGCTGGGACGGCGTCAACGTCAACGGCACCAGCAGTGGCACCGTGGTCGGCGGCACCACCGGCGCCGAGGGCAACCTGATCGCGTACAACGGCTTCAGAGGCATTCTGGTCACGGCGACGCCCGCCAATGCCGCAGCGATCCTGGCCAACCAGATCTACGCCAACGGCGACATCGGCATCGACCTGGCCAACAATGGCTACGACGTCAACGACGCGTTGGACCCCGACAGCGGCCCCAACGGCCTGCAGAACTACCCCGTGCTCGCCAGCGCCGCGTCCAGCACCAGCGGCACCACCATCGTTGGCTCGCTCAACTCGAACGCCGGCCAGACCTATCGCATCGACTTCTACACCAACCCGCAGAACAACCCCGAAGGCAGCCACGGCGAAGGCCAGCGCTGGCTGGGCAGCACCACGGTCACCACCGACGGCAGCGGCAATGCCAACTTCAACACCGCGCTGAGCAACGTGTGGGTCAACCACGGCGACGAAGTCACCGCCACGGCCACGCGCGACCTGGGCGGCGGCAACTACGGCGGCAGTTCGGAATTCGCGCTCAACATCTCCGCCACCGCCAGCGGCGTGGTGGTGGTGGACACCACCAGCGACAGCTATGACGCCGGCGTGGCCAGCGGCTCGGTGACGATCACCACGCTGGGCACCAGCCGCGGCGGCGACGGCAGGATCAGCCTGCGCGAGGCCCTTTTCGCCACCAACAACACCGCCAACGGCGCGTCACCCGACCGCATCGTGTTCGCCATTCCGCCGAACATCGAATCGGGCAACTACAACACCGCCAGCGTCGTCACGCGCACGATCCGTCTGGCGTCGCTGCTGCCCGACGTGTCCCAGGCGGTGGTCATCGACGCCAGCTCGGACGCCAGCTTCACGGCCAACGGCAACCGCCCTGCCATCGTGCTCAGCGGCGACACCAACAACGACGGCACAGCCGACATCCAGGACGGCCTGCGCATCTGGGGTGCCACGTCCGGCGGCAGCACGGTGCGCGGCCTGGTCATCCAGCGCTTCACGCAGGACGCCATCGACATCGCCTCCAGCAACGGCAACACCGTGGCCGGCAACTGGATCGGGCTGGACACCGCCGGCACCGCCGCCGCGGGCAACCAGCAGGGCGTGAACGTCTGGAACTCGTCGGGCAACACCATCGGCGGCACCGGAGCACTGGACGGCAATGTGATCTCGGGCAACAGCGGCCCCGGCATCTACATCGGCACCGACAACGGCAGCGGCGGCAGCAACCTGATCGTCGGCAACCGCATCGGCACCAATGCCGCCGGCACGGCGGCAGTGGGCAACCTGAGCCAGGGCATCCTGCTGTCCACCGCCGGCAACACCGTCGGCGGCACCAGCGCCGCCGCGCGCAACATCGTTTCCGGCAACGCCAACGCCGGCGTCTACATCATCAATGCCGCGGCAACGGGCAACGTGGTGATCGGCAACTACATCGGCACCGACGCCAGCGGCACCGCCGACATCAACGGCAGCGCCCAGGCGGGCGGCACCAGCGGCGTGGTGGTGGATTTCGGCGCCAGCAACAACCGCATCGGCACCAACGCCGACGGCAGCAACGACGCGGCCGAGCGCAACATCATCTCCGGCAACAACTGGTACGGGCTGGAGTTCCTGGGCATCGGCACCACGGGCAACGTGGCGCAGGGCAACTACATCGGCACCGACGTGACCGGCCAGGTGGCCCTGGGCAACAGCGGTGGCGGCCTGTCCTTCTGGGGCGGGGCCTCGGGCAACCGCGCCGGCGGCGGCGCCACGGGCGCCGGCAACGTGATCTCAGGCAACCTCACCGGCGTGCTGCTGGCCCAAGGCGTCAGCAACAACCGGGTGCAGGGCAACCTGATCGGCCTGGCCGCCGATGGCAGCACGGCCCTGGGCAACACCGGCGCGGGCGTGTACTTCTACAACGGCGGCACCGGCAATGCCGTGACCGGCAACCTCATCGGCACCGACGGTGACGGCAGCAACGACGCGGCCGAGCGCAATGTCATCGCCGCCAACGTCACCGGCGTGGCCCTGGTCAACTCGGAAGTCAGCGGCAACACGGTGGCGGGCAACTACATCGGCACCGACGCCAGCGGCACGCTGGACCGTGGCAACAGCAGCGCGGGCGTTCTGCTGCAGGGCGGCGCCAACGGCAACACGGTGGGCGGCTCACTGGCCGTGCAGCGCAACCTGATTTCGGGCAACGGCCAGGACGGCATCCGGGTGGTCGACGAGGCCAGCGACGGCAACCTGTTGCGCGGCAACTGGGTGGGCGTGAACGCCACCGGCACGGCCACGCTGGGCAATGACGGTGACGGCATCTTCATCAACGCGGGCGCCGACAACACGGTGGTGGGCGGCAGTGGCGCCGCCGAGGGCAACTGGGTGGCCGGCAATGGCATCGTCGGCATCGAGGTGGACGGCGCATCCACCGGCACGGTGATCCAGGGCAACCGCATCGGGACCGACCTGGCCGGCACCGCCAACTGGGGCCAGCAGCAAAACGGCCTGCTGCTGGAGGGTGGCGCCAGCAACACGCTGGTGGGCGGCACCAGCGCGGCCGCGGCCAACACCATCGCCTTCAACGGCCAAGGCGGTGTCTGGGGCGCCGGCATCTCAGTGGCGGGCACCGCTGGCGCCGGCAACAGCTTCCTGGGCAACCGTGTCTACGGCAGCGTGGGCCTGGGCATCGACCTGGGCAGCACCGGGGTGAACGCCAACGACAGCGGCGACGCCGACACCGGCGCCAACAACCTGCAGAACTTCCCGGTGCTGGCCAGTGCGCGCACCAACGCCAGCAACCAGCTGATCTTGACCGGCACGCTCAACAGCACCGCCAACAGCTTTTACCGCATCGAGTTCTTCGCCAACACCTCGCAAGACGGCACCGGCTACGGCGAAGGCCAGACCTACCTGGGCTTTGCCAACGTGGCCACCGACGGCAGCGGCAACGCCACGATCAGCACCACGCTCGGCGTCAACGTGGCTGTGGGCACGTACATCAGCGCAACGGCCACCAAGAGCGACGCCACCTACAGCAGCTTCACCGACACCTCCGAATTCGGCCGCAACGTCTACGCCACCGCCACCACCAACCCGGCCCTGGTGGTGGACACCACCGCCGACACCCTGGACGGCGACGCCACCAGCATCAGTACCCTCCTGGCCAACAAGGGCGCAGACGGCTTCATCAGTCTGCGCGAGGCCATCACCGCGGCCAACAACACCGCCAACACCGGCACGGCCGACGTCATTCGCTTCAACATCGCCAGCGCGCTGGTGAACGGTGCCCACACCATCACGCTGCTGAGTGACCTGCCCTCGCTGGGCGAAGCGGTGGTGATCGACGGCAGCAGCGAGCCCGATTTCGCCGGCGCCCCGGTGGTGCAGCTGACCGATGGCGGCGCGTCCACCACCGTCGGCCTCACCCTGGCTGGCAGCGGCAGCACGGTGCGCGGCCTGTCCATCACCGGCTTCAACGGCCAGGGCCTGCTGGTGTCCGGCAACAACAACGTGGTGGCGGGCAACTGGATCGGCATGGCGCCCAATGGCAGCGCGCCGGCCCAGTACAACTACCACGGCATCGTCATCAACGGCAGCGGCAACCTCGTGGGCGGCAGCAGCGCCGCCGATCGCAACGTGATCGGCTACGCCGACTACTCGGGCATCACGCTCAATGGTGGCGGCGCCACCAACAACCGCATCAGCGGCAACTACATCGGCCTGCTGGCCGACGGCAGCACGCCGGCCACGATGTGGAACTACGCCTTCGGCCTGTTCAACAACGCCAACGGCAACATCATCGGCACCAACGGGGACGGCGCGGGCGACGCGGGTGAAGGCAATGTCATCGGCGGCGGCTGGACGTCGCTGGGCAATGGCGGCCTGACCACGCTGACCGTGGCCGGCAACCGCTTCGGCCTGACCGCCGCAGGCGCCGTGTCCGCAGGCGGCGGCGGCTACCTGGAGGTGACCAATGGCACCACAGTGCGCATCGGCACCAACGGCGACGGCAACAGCGACGCGCTGGAGGCCAACGTCTTCGCCGGGCCGCTGGTCATCACCGGGGCGGTGAGCGACCTGTCAATTGCCGGCAACTTCATCGGCGTGGCCGCCGATGGCAGCACCGCCCTGGGCAATGGCAGCGCCGGCGTCGTGGTCAGCGGCAACGCCATCGGCAGCATCGGCGGCACCAGCGCCGCCCTGGCCAACGCCATTGCCTTCAACGGCGGCGACGGCATTGAAGTCACCGGCAGCGGCGCTTCGGTGCGCATCCTGCGCAACGCGATCTACGACAACGCTGGGCAGGGCATCGACCTGGGGATTGTCGGCGTCACCAGCAACGATGCCGGCGACACCGACACCGGCGCCAACAACCTGCAGAACTTCCCGGTGCTGACCACGGCACGCACCAACGCCAGCAACCAGCTCATCCTGGCCGGCACGCTGAACAGCACGGCCAACAGCTTCTACCGCGTCGAATTCTTCAGCAACACCAGCCCAGACGCCAGCGGTAATGGCGAAGGCCAGACCTACCTGGGCTTTGCCAATGTAGCCACCGACGGCAGCGGCAACGCCACGATCAGCACCTCGCTCGGCGTCAACGCGGCTGTGGGCACGTACATCAGCGCCACGGCCACCAAGAGCGACGCCACCTACAGCAGCTTCACCGACACCTCCGAATTCGGCCGCAACGTCTACGCCACCGCCACCACCAACCCGGCCCTGGTGGTGGACACCACCGCCGACACCCTGGACGGCGACGCCACCAGCATCAGCACCCTTCTGGCCAACAAGGGCGCTGACGGCTTGATCAGCCTGCGCGAGGCCATCACCGCGGCCAACAACACCGCCAACACCGGCACGGCCGACGTCATCCAGTTCAACATCGCCGGCGCGCTGGTGAACGGTGCCCACACCATCACGCTGCTGAGCGACCTGCCTTGGCTGACTGAAGCGTTGGTGATCGACGGCAGCAGCGAGCCCGACTACGCCGTGGGCGCACCGCGTGTCGTTCTGGACGGCAACCTGGTCGCTGGCACCGGGCTGAGCATCCAGGCCAGCAACACCACGGTGCGCGGCCTGGTGCTGCAACGTTTTGCCGGCCGTGGCATCGAGGTCTTCAATGGCGCGGCCAATGTCCACATTGTCGGCAACCACATCGGCACCGACGTCACCGGCCTGCTGGCGCAGGGCAACGGCCTCTGGGGCATCGATGTCACAGGCGCAGGCCCCGGCCTGCTGATCGGCGGCAACACGGCCGCCGACAGCAATGTCATCGGCAGCAACCTGGGTTGGGGCGGAATCGCCATCAACAACACCTTGGGGGCCACCGTCACAGGCAACTACATCGGCGTGGGGGCGGACGGGGTCACGGCCCTGGGCAACGGCGTTGGCGTGCTGCTGCTCAACACCACCACCGGCGCACGCATCGGTGGCACCACCGCAGCGGAGCGGAACGTCATCGCCCACAACACCGGCAGCGGTGTGGCGGTGTGGTCTGGGGGCAGCACCGCCGCGCTGCTGGGCAATGCCATCCACGACAACGCGGGCCAGGGCATCGACCTGCAATGGGACGGCCTGACCCAGGCCAACGACGCCGGTGACGTCGACAACCTGCAGAACTTCCCGGTGCTGGCCAGCGCATACACCAACGCCAGCAACCAGCTCATGCTGACCGGCACGCTCAACAGCAGCGCCAACAGCTTCTACCGCATCGAGTTCTTCGCCAGCCCCAGCCAGGACGGTTCGGGCCACGGCGAAGGCAGCACCTACCTGGGTTTTGCCAACGTGGCCAGCGACGGCAGCGGCAACGCCAGCATCAGCACCACGCTGACCGCCAACGTGGCGGTGGGCAGCTTCATCAGCGCCACGGCCACGAAGAGCGACGCCGCTTACACCAGCTTCACCGACACCTCGGAGTTCTCCGCCAACCTGGCCGCCACGGCAATCAACACCGCGCCGACCGGCAGCGACGGCAGCGTCAGCGGCACCGAGGACCAACCCTACACCTTCAGCACTGCCAACTTCGGCTACAGCGACACCGACGGCGATGCCCTGCTGCAAGTGTGGGTGGACACCCTGCCCGGCACCGGCACGCTGCGGCTGAGCGGTGCGGCCCTGGCTGCCGGCAGCGCGGTGACGGCCAGCGACATCAACGCCGGCCGGCTGACCTACCACCCCGCGACCGACGCCGCCGGCGCCAGCGTGGCCAGTTTCAGCTTCCGGGTGCAGGACAGCGGCGGCACGCTCGGCGGCGGCGCCGACACCGACGCCAGCGCCAACACCCTGGTGATCAACCTGGCGGCGGTGAACGACGCCCCCAGCTTCACCAACGGCGCCGGCAGCGGCCGGGTGGTGAGCAGCATCACGGCTGAATCCGACTCGGCCGGCGCCACGCTGGTGCAGCCCGATGGCCGCATCGTGGTGGCCGGCGGCTACAACAGCGGCGGCGTCGGCAACGCCTTCCTTGCGCGCTACAACAACGACGGCACGCTGGACCCCAGCTTCGGCAGCGCCGGCACCTTGCGCCTGTCGTTGTCGCCCGGCCACGATGGGTTCAGCGCGCTGGTGCGCCAGGCCGACGGCAAGCTGCTGGCCGCCGGCAGCGCTCAAAACGGCAGCCAGTACAACTTCCTGGTGGTGCGTTTCAACACCGACGGCTCGCTGGACAGCAGCTTCGGCACAGGCGGCGCGGTGCAGATCGACTTTGCCGGCAGCGACGACATCGCGCGCAGCATCGCGCTGCAAGGCGACGGCAAGATCGTGGTCGGCGGCGAAGCCACGCTGGGCGCGCCGCGCGACTTCGCCGTGGTGCGGCTGAACACCGACGGCAGCCTGGACACCAGCTTCAGCGGTGACGGCCGCGCCAGCGCCAGCATTGCCGCCGGCAGCGACGACCAGGCCAACGCGCTGCTGCTGCAGGCCGACGGCCGCATCGTGCTGGCCGGCATCACCGACAGCGGCGGCAGCCTGGACGCGGCGCTGGTGCGCTTCAACACCGACGGCAGCCTGGACGCCGGCTTCGACGGCGACGGCATCCGCACCCTGGCCATCGGCACCGGTTATGACCAGGCCGTGGCGCTGGCTCAGCAGGGCGACGGCCGGCTGCTGGTGGCCGGCGACTCGATGATCGCCGGCACGCCCGACATCACGCTGGTGCGACTGAACAGCGACGGCAGCCTGGACGCCAGCTTCGGCAGCGGTGGTGTGGTCACCACAGCGGTGGGCGCGTCCTTCGACTACGCCAAGGCCATGGCCCTGCAGGCCGACGGCCGCATCGTGGTGGTGGGTGAAGCCTTCAACGGCAGCAACAACGACGTGGCCGTGCTGCGCTTCACCAGCACGGGCGCGCTGGACACCAGCTTCAGCGGCGACGGCAAGCTGACCACCGCTGTGGGCAGCGCCACCGATTCCGGCGCCGCCGTGGCGCTGCAGGCCGACGGCAGCATCGTGGTGGCCGGCCGGGCCGACTTTGCCAGCAGCGACACCGCGCTGCTGCGCTACACCGCCGACGGCACCGCCGACCCCCACTTCGGCGCCACCGCCACCCTGGGCGGCACGGTGGCCTACACCGAAGGTGCCGCGGCGGTGGTGCTGGACACCGACGTCCTGGTCTCCGATGCTGAACTGAGCACGGCCGACAACTTCAACGGCGCCACGCTCAGCTTGGCCCGCCATGGCGGTGCGAACGCCCAGGACGCGCTGGCCTTCGACGGCACCAACGTCACCACCAGCGGCGCCAATTTGCTGGTGGGTGGCGTGCAGGTGGGCACCTACAACTTCACCGGCGGCGAGATGGTGGTCAGCTTCGGTGCCAACGCCACGCAGGCGCGCGTGAACACGCTGATGCGCAACATCGTCTACTGGAACACCAGCGACGCACCGCCGGCCAGCGTGCAGATCGACTGGGCCTTCAGCGACGGCAACACGGGCGCGCAAGGCAGCGGCGGGGCGCTGCAAGCCACGGGCAGCACGACGGTGAGCATCTCCGCGGTGAACGATGCGCCGGTGCTGAGCAACGGCGGCTCGGTGGGCGCGGGTGAAGACAGTGGAGGCAACCCCTTCTTCGGCGTGGCCACCGTGGCCGATGTGGACAGCACCGACTTTGCCGGTGGTGTGCTCAGCGCCAGCGTCAGCGCGGGGGGCGAGAGCACCGACCAGTTGACGCTGCTGGCCATCGGCGGCGTCTCGCTGGCCGGTGCCGACGTGCGGGTGAGCGGGGTGACGGTGGGCACCTGGTCCGGCGGCACCGGCGGCACGCCCCTGGTGGTGAATTTCAATGCCAACGCGCAGACGGCGCAGGTGCAAGCGGTCTACCAGTCGATCACCTTCAGCACGTCCTCGAACGCGCCGGCAACAGGCCTGCGCACGATCTCGGTGGGGCTCACCGACGGTGACGGCGGCACCAGCAACACCGCCACCGGGCTGGTGAACCTGAGCAGCACAAGCAATGACGCGCCGACTTTCAGCAACTTGAACGGCACCCCCACTTTCACCGAGGGTGGTGCGGCAGTGGTGCTGGATGCCGATGTGTCGGTGTTCGACGCCGAGCTGGCCGCGGCCAACAGCTTTGCCGGTGCCACGCTGTTCGTGTCACGCAACGGGGCTGCCAGCGCGCAGGATGTCTTTGGCGCCAGCGGCACCCTGGGTGCGTTGACCGAAGGTGGCGCCCTCGTGGTGGGGGGCACCACGGTGGGCGCGGTGCTGCAGAACAGCGCCGGCCTGCTGGCACTGTCGTTCACCGCGGACGCGACACCGGCGCGGCTGGACCAGGTGATGCAGCAGGTCACCTACGCCAACGCCAGCGACGCCCCGCCGGCCAGCGTGCAGCTGCGGTGGATCTTCAACGACGGCAACAGCGGCGCCCAGGGCATCGGCGGCAGCCTGGCGGCCAGCGGCAGCACCACAGTCACCATCATCGCGACCAACGACCCGCCGGTGATCGTGCCAATCGCGCCGGACCCGACGTTCATCGAAGGCGGCCCACCCCAGTTGATTGATGCCACGGGCACGATCAGCGATGCCGATTCGATGGACTTCGACGGCGGAGTATTGATCGTGTCCATTTCGGCAAATGGTTCCCCAGACGACCGATTGATGCTTAGGAACTGGGGAACCGGTCCGGGGCAGGTCGGCGTTTCTGGCAGCAACGTGACCTACGAAGGCACGGTGATCGGCACCGTCAGCGGCGGCACGAACGGGAATGCCTTGTTTGTGTCATTCAACACCAGCGCAAGTGCAACGGCAGTGCAGGAGGTCTACCGGAGCATCCAGTTCGACAACCTGAGCGACGTGCCCTCGACCGCGACACGCGGAATCTACGTCGAGCTCTCCGACGGAGACGGCGAAGCGGCCAATCCGCAAATCAGGCTGGTCAATGTCCAGGCGCTCAACGATGCACCGGTCAACACGCTGCCGGCCAGTTTCACGGTGGCCGAGGACACCCTCACGGTTCTCGGCGGTGTCAGCATTGCCGACATCGACGCTGCCGGCAGCCTGGTCACCAGCCGGCTGCAGGTGGATGCCGGGGCGTTGAACATCACCCTGGCAGGCGCCACGGTGATTTCCGCAGGCAGCAACGCCAGCGCGGACCTCTCCCTGCGCGGCACGGTGGCCGACATCAACGCCACCCTGGCCAGCCTGAGCTACACGGGCGCGGCAAACGCTCATGGCGTGGCCGCCGCGACGCTGACGCTGACGACGGACGACGGCGGCAACACCGGAACGGGCGGGGCGCTGCAGGACGTGCGCGCGGCCAGCATCACCATCACGCCGGTGAACGACGCGCCGGTGCTGGTGCAGCAGCCCGGCGGCGGCACCTACAACGAGGGCCCCTTCGCCACCTACCTGGACATCACCACGGCCATCAGCGACGTGGACAGCGCCAACTTCGATGGTGGCCAGTTGACCGTGACCATCACCAACAACGGCGAAGCCAGCGACCGCCTGGTGGTGCTGGACGGCTTCGGTGTCACAGCGTCAGGCAGCGATCTGCGCTACGACTTCGGCAGCGGCCCGGTGGTCGTGGGCAGCCTGGCGGGGGGCGTGGGCCACGCCAACCCGCTGGTGATTACCTTCAACGCCCAGGCCACGCCGGCCGCGGCCCAGGCGGTGGCACGCCAGGTGGCGTTCATGAGCGCCAGCGACACCCCGTCCACGCTGCAGCGCACCCTCAGCACCCAGGTCAGCGACGGTGATGGCGGCACCAGCCTTCTCGACACCCGGGTGATGAACGTGGGCGCCGTCAACGATGCCCCCACCGTCACGTCCACCGTGGCGAACCTGGTCTACACCGAAGGCGACGGCGCCCAGGCGGTGGACCCCGGTCTGGTGGTGGCCGATATCGACAACGCCACCTTGGCTGGCGCCACGGTGAGCATCCACCCGCTGTCCTACGTGGCCGGGCAGGACCTGCTGGGTTTCGTCAACCAGGCTGGCATCAGCGGCAGCTGGAACGCCGGCAGCGGCACGCTCACGCTGACCGGCAGCGCCACCGTGGCGCAGTACGAAGCCGCGCTGCGCTCGGTCACCTACAGCAATGGCAGCGACGCGCCTGATACCCGTGCACGCACGGTGCTGTTCAGCGTCAGCGACGGCAGCGCCAGCAGCGCCGCAGCCAGCCGCGACATCCTGGTGTCGGCGGTGAATGACGCCCCGGCGCTGCTCACCACCGCCGGTTCGCTGAACTACAACGAAAACGCGCCGGCCACCGCCATCGACCCGGGCCTGAACCTGTCCGACGTGGACAGCGCCACGCTCAGCAGCGCCACCGTGCGCATCAGCGTGGCTTACGTTGCGGGTGAAGACACGCTCGGCTTCGTCAACCAGAACGGCATCAGCGGCAGCTGGAACGCCAGCACCGGGGTGCTCACGCTGAGCGGCAACGCCACCGTGGCGCAGTACCAGGCCGCGCTGCGTTCGGTCACCTACGTCAACGGCAGCGAAGCGCCCAGCATCGCCGTGCGCACGGTGGCATTCCAGGTGAACGATGGTGTTGCCAACAGCAACCTGGCCACGCGCCAGGTGCAAGTGGTCAGCATCGACGACGCCCCCACCACCAACGACACCAGCGCCAGTGGCAGCGAAGACGCGTCGTCCATCGCCATCACGCTGACCGGCAGCGACGTGGACGGCACGGTGAACCGCTTCCGCCTGGGCAGCCTGCCGGCCAACGGGCTGCTGTACACCGACGCCGCGCTCACCACGCTGGCGGTCATCAACACCGACATCCCCGCCAGCGGCCAGGCCCTGACCCTGTACTTCGTGCCCGCCGCCAACTGGAGCGGCAGCACCAGCTTCAGCTACGCGGCCCGCGACGTGGTGGGCATGACCGACCTGAGCCCGGCCACCGCCAGCCTGAGCGTGGCCGCGGTGAACGACGCACCGGTGCTGGCCCCCAGTGGCGGTGCGCCCAGCTTCACCGAGAACGGTGCCGCCGTGGTGCTGGACGCCGGCTTGGCGCTGACCGACGTGGACAGCGCCACCCTGGGCACCGCCACGGTGGTGATCAGCAGCAACTACGCGAACGGCCAGGACACGCTGGCCTTCGTGAACCAGAACGGCATCAGCGGCAGCTGGAACGCGGCCAGCGGCACGCTCACGCTGTCCGGCAGTGCCACCGTGGCGCAGTACCAGGACGCCCTGCGCAGCGTCACCTATGTCAACAGCAGCGATGCGCCCAATACCGCCACGCGCACGCTGAGCTTCCAGGTCAGCGACGGGGCGGCCAGCAGCGCGGTGGCCACGCGCCAGCTGGCGGTGGTCGGCGTGAACGACGCGCCCACCACCAACGGCACGGCCGCCAGTGGCAACGAAGGCAGCCCGTCCATCGCCGTCACCCTGACCGGCAGCGACCTGGACGGCACGGTGAACCGCTTCCAATTGCTGGACCTGCCGGCCAATGGGCTGCTGTACACCGACCCCGGGCTGAGCACGCTGGCGGCGGTGAACACCGACCTGGCGGCCAGCGGCCAGGCGCTGACGCTGTACTTCAAGCCCACGGCGCTGTGGAACGGCAGCACGAGTTTCAGTTTCGTGGCCATCGACGACGCCGGTGGCGCCGACGCCACGCCCGCCACCGCCACCCTGACGGTGCTGCCGGTCAACGATGCCCCCACGCTGAGCCCCAGCGTCAGTGCGCTGGTCTACACCGAGAACGACAGCCCGCGCGCGGTGGACGCGGGCCTGACCCTGACCGACCCCGACAGCCCCACGCTGGCCGGCGCCAGCGTGCGCATCAGCGCGGGCCATGTGCCCGGCCAGGACCAGCTGGACTTCGCCACCAGTTTCGCCACGTCGGTGGGCATCAGCGGCAGCTGGAACGCGCTCACCGGCACGCTCAGCCTCAGCGGAACGGCCACCCTGGCGCAGTACCAGGCGGTGCTGCGCACCGTGACCTACACCAACAGCTCGGACGCCCCGTCCACCGCGGCGCGCACGCTGCAATTCAGCATCGACGACGGTGCCGGCGGCAGCGCCACGGCCACGCGCGCGCTCACGGTGCTGGCGGTGAACGACAGCCCCGCCGCCGTCAACGCCAGCCTGGCCGCGGTGGCCGAGGACACACTGTCGCCCGCCGGCGCCACGCTGACGGCCCTGTTCGGCCCCGGTTTCAGCGACCTCGACGACGGCGCCTCGCTGGCCGGTGCCTTGGTCACCTTCAACCCGCTGCAGACCGCACAGGGCAACTGGCAGTACAGCACCGATGGCGGTGCGCAGTGGAACAACGTGGGCGCGATCAACAGCCCTTCGGCCCTGGCGCTGGACGCTGCCAGCCGCCTGCGCTTTGTGCCCACCGCCGACTACAACGGCAGCCCCGATGCGCTGCAATTGCGCGTGCTGGACAACAGCTACAGCGGTGGCTTCACCGTGGGCAGCAACCGCGCCAGCGTGGACGCTTCGCTTGTGGGCGGCACCAGCGCGGTGGCCGCCACCGCGGTGAACCTGGGCACCCAGGTGCTGGCGGTGAATGACGCCCCGCGCATCACCAGCGACGGCGGTGGCGCCGCCGCCGTGCTGGTGCGCGACGAAAACGGCCTGGCCGTCACCACGGTCGTGGCGCCGGATGTGGACTCGGCCAGCGTCACCTACAGCATCGCGGGTGGCGCTGACGCGGCGCGTTTTGCCATCGATGCCGCCACCGGTGCCCTGTCCTTCCTGGCCGCGCCCGACTTCGAAGCGCCGGCCGACGCCGACGCCAACAACCTGTACCAGGTGCTGGTGCAGGCCGACGATGGCACGCTGGCCGACACCCAGGCCATCACGGTGCGCGTGGTGTCGGTCAACGAAGCGCCCAGCCTGCTGCTGCCCGCGGGCCAGGCCCTGGCCGAAGACCAGGCGCTGGCCGTGCCCGGTGTGCAGGTGGCCGACGTGGACGCCAACCTGGCGGAAGTGAGCCTGGCCGTGGGCCGCGGCAGCCTGAGCCTGGACCTGGCCGGCGGCGCCAGCGTGGTGGCCGGGGCCAATGGCAGCGCCAGCCTGACGCTGGCCGGCAACGGCGCGCAACTGAACGCGGCCCTGGCCAGCCTGCGCTACCAAGGCCTGCTCGACACCAACGGGCCCGACACGCTGCAGGTGCAGGTGCGCGACAGCGGCGGCCTGAGTGCCAGCGGCAGCGTGGCCCTCACCGTGCAGGCGGTGAACGACGCACCGCAGATCACCCTGCCCGCCACGCCGTCGCTGCCCGAGGACGGCACGCTGGCCTTCGGCAGCGGCGCCACCCGCATCACCCTGGCCGACGTGGACGCCGGCAGCGCCACACTCAGCCTGCACCTGGTGGCCAGCCAGGGCACGCTCAGCCTGGCCAGCACGGCCGGCCTGGTGCTGGGCCTGGGCAGCGGAACGAACGATGCCGAATTGCGGGTCAGCGGCACGCTGGCCGACCTGCAGGCTGCGCTGGACGGCCTGAGCTTCCAGGCCGCGCCGGACTTCAATGGCAGCGCCTCGCTGGCCCTGACGCTGGACGACGGCGGGGCCAGCGGCGCGGGCGGCGCGCAGCAGGCCACGGCGCTGCTGGCCATCAACGTGACGCCGGTCAACGACGCGCCGCGGATCAGCAGCGACGGCGGCGCCGCCGCGGCGGCCCTGGTGCGCAACGAAAACGCCCGGGCGGTCACCACCGTGGTGGCCAGCGACATCGACTCCGCCACGCTGCGCTTCAGCATCGCCGGTGGCGCCGATGCCGCGCGCTTCAGCATTGATGCCAGCACTGGCGTGCTCAGCTTCATCACGGCGCCCGACGCCGAAGCGCCCAGCGACGCCGACGGCGACAACGTCTACAACGTGCTGGTGCAGGCCAGCGACGGCAGCCTGACCGCCACCCAGACCCTGGACGTGACCGTGGTGTCGGTGAACGAAGTGCCGGGGTTCACCCTGCCGGCCGCGGCCACCGGCCAGGAAGACACCCCGCTGGCGCTGACCGGCCTGGCGGTGGCCGACGTGGACGGCAACCTGGACGGCCTGCTGCTGTCGGTGGGCCGCGGCACCCTGACGGTGGACCTGTCCGGCGGCGCCACCCTCAGCGCCGGCAGCAATGGCAGCGCCAGCCTGGCCCTGGCCGGCACCCAGGCGCAGTTGAACGCGGCCCTGGCCAGCCTGAGCTACCAGGGCAGCCAGGACGCCAACGGCGCCGACACCCTGACGCTCACGGCCCTGGAAGCCGGCGGCCCCGGCGCCGTGGCCACGCTGGGCCTGAACCTGGCCGCCGTGAACGACGCCCCCACGGTCAGTGCCGGCACCAGCGGCCTGCAGGTGGGCACCGACGAGGACAGCGCCAGCGCCCCGATCTCCGTGCGCCAGCTGCTGGCCGATCCGGCCCTGGGCGTGGCGGACGTGGACAGCCCCAGCCTGGGCCTGGCCCTGGTTCGCACCGCCGGCAATGGCACCTGGCAGTACCGGGTGGACGGCGGCGCCTGGACCGATGTGCCCGCGCTGACCGCCACCCGGGTGCTGCTGCTGCCCGATGCCACCGACCTGCGCTACCAGCCCGACAACCTGCGCGGCGAAACCGCCGGCATCGAATTCCGGCCCTGGGACCGCAGCAGCGGGTCGCCCTCGGCCAGCGGCCGGCCGCAGTTCGGCGACCCGCAGTCGCCGGCCCTGCAGTCCGCCTTGGCCAGCGGCAGTGCGTCCCTGGCGCTGGACGTGGCCGAGGTGAACGACGCCCCCATCGCCGCCGGCGGGCCCGTGGCCTTGCAGGAAGACCTGCTGCACACGCTGGCGCTGGTCGACTTCGGCTTCAGCGACCCGGACGGCAATGCGCTGCAGCAGGTGCGGTTCGACACCCTGCCCGCCACCGGCACCCTGCTGCTGGACGGCCAGGCCCTGGCCGCCGGCCAGGCCGTGGACGCGGCCAGCATCGCGGCGGGCCGGCTGCAGTACAGCCCCGCGGCCGACGCCAATGGCGACGGCCTGGCCGAGATCTTCTTCCGCGTGCAGGACGACGGGGGCGCAGCGCGCGGCGGCAGCGATACCGCCGCCGGGCCAGGCGTGCTGCGCCTGAACGTGGCCGCCGTGAACGACGCGCCGCGCTTCGTGGATGACAGCGCGCAGGTGGCCTGGACCTGGGCTGAAAACCAGTCCGGCAGCCGCAGCGCGGCGGCGCAGGACATCGACAGCGCCCTGCTGCAATACCGCATCGTCGGCGGCGCAGACGCCGGCCTGTTCAGCATGGACGCTTCCACCGGCGCGATCAGCCTGCTGCAGCCGGCCGACTTCGAAACCCCGGCCGACGCCAACGGCGACAACGTGTTTGAACTGCTGGTGCAGGTGGACGACGGCCAGGCCAGCACCTTGCAGGCCATCCGCGTGCAGTTGCAGAACGTGAACGAGGCGCCGGTGTGGGCCGGACCCGACACCGCGGTGGTGCAGGACAACAGCACCACCACCCTCACGGTGCAGGCCAGCGACCCCGACGCCACGCCGGCACTGAGCTACAGCATCGTGGGTGGCGCCGACGCGGCCCAGTTCAACATCGACCCGCGCACGGGCACGCTCAGCTTCCGCGAACCGGCGCGCTATTTCGCGCCCCGCGACGCCAACGCCGACAATGTCTACCAGGTGCAGGTGCAGGTGTCCGACGGCGCGCTCACCGCAGTGCGGGGCGTGTCGGTCAGCATCGCCGCGCTGCCGCCGGCGGCGCCGGCCGACGTGCCGGTGGACACCGACCCCGCCACCACCCCGCCCGTGGCCACCGAACCCGCGGCCCGCCCCCCGGTTCGGCTGGTCCTGCCGGCCCCGGTGGTACTGAACAGCAGCAGCGTCACGACAGCGCCGCCCGGCACCAGCGCCGCCGCCGCCGCGGACACCACCGAAACCCCGGGCGACGCCGCCGTGCGCGCCACCCGCCAGGTGCCGACCAGCGCCAGTGCACGCAGCCCTGCGGCCCGCCTGGCGGGCCAGGGCGGCCTCGACAGCGCCTCGCCCATTGAGCAGGCCGTGGCCGACCTGCTGGCCGCAAGCAACATCGACACCAGCGCCTTCGACCCGATGCTGATGAACACCCTGGTGGCCGGTAGCGGCGCGCGCGGTGACGCTGGCAGCGCGTCGCCGCAGGACAGCGCCAGCGCCGACAACCCCTTCTCGCGCCTGCGCAGCGGCGTGGTGCAGGCAGAGACCGCGGTGGCCGTGCTGGGTGCCGGCTTTGTCTGGTGGTCGCTGCGTGCCGCGGGCCTGCTGGCCACGGTGCTGGCGTCAGCGCCGGTGTGGCGCCACCTGGACCCGATTCCCATCCTGGGTGGTGACGAACGCGAACGTGAGGACGAGGACGACCTGGACGACCCCGACGCCGAAGCCGCGCGCGATGAAGCCGCGTCCCACGAACTGCTGGAGCAGGTGCGCCGCACCACGGTCTGAGCCCCATGCCCAGAATTCCCATGCTCAGCCCCACCTGGCGCGTGGCCTTCGGCCTGGTGGGCCTGGTGGCCAGCCTGCTGCTGCTGGTCGACTTCCTGTTCGGCGTGCTGCCCGACCGCGAGGCCGAGGCCCGCCGCGTGCGCACCATCGTGGCCGAGTCGGTCACCACCCAGACCACCGAATTCCTGCGCAAGCAGGAAACCGCGCGCATCGGCACGCTGCTGGAAGCGGTGCGCAACCGCACCCCCGACCTGCGTTCGGCCGCGGTGCGCGAAAAGGGCGGCCGGCTGCTGGTGGCCAGCGGCGCCCACGCCCCCGACTGGGCGCAGCAGGCCGACGACGTGTCCAGCGGCCACCGCGTGGTGGTGCCCATCCATTCGGCCCAGGGCCAATGGGGCCGCATGGAATTCGACTTCGAACCGGTGACGGCAGTGGGTGGCGCCGGCTGGTTGCACGAGCGCCGGCTGTGGCTGGCGGTGGGCCTGCCGCTGGCCGGGCTGCTGCTGATCTACCTGTACCTGCGGCGCACCTTGATGCAGTTGAACCCGATGACGGTGGTGCCCGAGCGGCTGCGCGACGCCTTCGACGCGCTGACCGAAGGTGTGGCCCTGCTGGACCTGAATGGCCGCGTGGTGCTGGCCAACGAGGCCCTGCGCCGCATGGCCGGCGTGGGCGACGAAGGCATCCACGGCCGGCCCTTTGCCAGCGGGGCGCGACTCACGATGGAACCCACCGACGAGCCGCCCTGGGCCCAGGTGCTGCGCGGCGGCGCCATCGTGCGTGGCACGCGGGTGCAGGTGGGCAGCGGCTCGCAAAAGCGCAGCGGGGTGCTGAACTGTTCACCCATCGCCGACCCCGACGGCCGCGTGCGCGGCTGCCTGGCCACCATCGGCGACGTGACCGAGATCGAGCACAGCAACCACGAACTTCGGCTGGCGCTGGCCAACCTGGAACAGTCGCGCATGCAGATCGAGGCCCAGAACCAGGAACTGGTGCGCCTGGCCACGCGCGACGCGCTGACCGGCCTGCACAACCGGCGCGCCTTCTTCGACAGCGCCGGCGGCCTGCTGGCCAACCACGCCAGCCGCGGCACTGGCTTCGCGGTGCTGATGCTGGACGTGGACCACTTCAAGTCCTTCAACGACCAGCACGGCCACGCCACCGGCGACCAGGTGCTGCAAAGCGTGGCGCGGCAGATCGCCGACACCCTGCGCCAGCAGGACGTGGTGGCGCGCTACGGCGGCGAGGAGTTCTGCGCCCTGTTGTCCAACGTGGACGAACTGCAGGCTCACGCCCTGGCCGAACGCGTGCGCGAAGCCGTGGCCGACAACGCCGGCCGCGGCCTGCGCGCCGGGGACGACCTGCGGGTGACCATCAGCGTGGGCCTGTGCGCCACCACGGCCGGCAGCGCGGAGTTGTCCGAACTGCTCAAGCGCGCGGACGATGCGCTGTACCAGGCCAAGCGCGGCGGACGCAACCGCGTGGTGACGCACTGCGCCGAGACCACCGCGGTCTGACCGCCGCGCCACGCGGCGCGGGCACAGAAAAAGGGCCGCGGGCGGGCACGCGCCTATAATCGCGCTTTACCACCTTGGCCTTTGTGCACCCGCGGTGCCAGGCTGCCCGACATGACCAAGTTCGTCTTCGTCACCGGTGGCGTGGTGTCCTCGCTGGGCAAGGGCATCGCGTCGGCCTCGCTGGCCGCGATTCTGGAGTCGCGGGGCCTCAAAGTCACCCTCATCAAGCTCGATCCCTACCTGAATGTGGATCCGGGCACCATGTCGCCCTTCCAGCACGGCGAGGTCTTCGTCACCGACGACGGTGCCGAGACCGACCTGGACCTGGGCCACTATGAACGCTTCATCACCACGCGGATGAAGCGCAGCAACAACTTCACCAGCGGCCAGATCTACAAGAGCGTGCTGGAGAAGGAACGCCGCGGCGACTACCTCGGCAAGACGGTGCAGGTGATCCCGCACGTCACCAACGAGATCCAGGAATTCGTCAAGCGCGGCGCCGGTCTGGGCACGGCCGACGAGGCCCAGGTGGCCATCGTGGAAATCGGCGGCACGGTGGGCGACATCGAAAGCCTGCCCTTCCTGGAAGCGGTGCGCCAGATGAGCCTGAAGATGGGGCCCACCAACACCGCCTTCGTGCACCTGACCTACGTGCCCTGGATCGCCACCGCGGGCGAGTTGAAGACCAAGCCCACCCAGCACACGGTGCAGAAGCTGCGCGAGATCGGCATCCAGGCCGACGTGCTGCTGTGCCGCGCCGACCGCCCGATTCCCGACGATGAGCGCGAAAAGATCTCGCTGTTCACCAACGTCGTGCAGCATGGCGTCATCAGCATGTGGGACGCCGACACCATCTACGCCGTGCCGCGCATGCTGCACGAGCAGGGGCTGGACGAGCAGATCTGCATGAAGTTGCAGTTGCTGACCAAGCCGGCCGACCTGAAGCGCTGGGACTATCTCGTGCGCGAGGTGGAACACCCGCAGACCACGGTCACCATCGCGATGTGCGGCAAGTACACCGACCTGTCGGACTCCTACAAGTCGCTCAACGAAGCGCTGCGCCACGCCGGCATCCACCACCATGCGCAGGTGCGCATCGAGTACGTGGATTCGGAAACCCTCACGCCCGCCACCGTGGGCCAGCTGGCCCAGTACGACGCGGTGCTGGTGCCCGGGGGCTTCGGCAAGCGCGGCATCGAAGGCAAGATCAACGCCGTGCAGTTCGCGCGCGAACACCGCCTGCCCTATCTCGGCATCTGCCTGGGCATGCAGGTGGCCACCATCGAATACGCGCGCCACGTGGCGGGCCTGGAAGGCGCCAACTCCACCGAGTTCGAACCCGCCACGCCGCACCCGGTCATCGCCCTCATCGACGAATGGCAGGACCGCGATGGCAGCGTGCAGAGGCGCGACGCCAATTCCGACCTGGGCGGCACCATGCGCCTGGGCGCGCAAAGTTCGGATGTGAAACCGGGCACGCTGGCGCACAAGATCTACGGCGCAGTGGTCACCGAACGCCACCGCCACCGCTACGAAGCCAACGAGAAGTACCTGGACACGCTGCAGAAGTCCGGCCTGGTCATCTCGGCCATCACCCAGCGCGAGAAGCTGACCGAAATGGTGGAACTGCCCCAAGGCCAGCATCCCTGGTTCGTGGGCGTGCAGTTCCACCCCGAGTTCAAGAGCACGCCCTGGGACGGCCACCCGCTGTTCATCAGCTACATCGAAGCGGCGCTGAAGCACAAGCATGAACGGGAAGGCGCCGTTCAAAAGGTCGCCGCATGAAACTGTGTGGCTTCGATGTCGGGCTGAACAGGCCCTTCTTCCTGATCGCCGGCCCCTGCGTGGTGGAAAGCGAGCAGTTGCAGATGGACGTGGCCGGGCGCCTGAAGGAAATGACGTCCGCGCTGGGCATTCCCTTCATCTTCAAGAGCAGCTACGACAAGGCCAACCGCAGCAGCGGCAGCAGCTTCCGCGGCCCGGGCATGGAACGCGGCCTGGAGATCCTGGCCAAGGTGAAGCGCACACTGAACGTGCCGCTGCTCACCGACGTGCACGACGAATCGCAGATCGCCGCCGTCTCGAAGGTGGTGGACGTGCTGCAGACCCCGGCCTTCCTGTGCCGCCAGACCGACTTCATCCGCGCCGTGGCGCAAAGCGGCCTGCCGGTGAACATCAAGAAGGGCCAGTTCCTGGCGCCGGGCGACATGAAGAACGTGATCCAGAAGGCCCGCGACGCGGCGCGCGAGGCCGGCCTGTCGGAAGACCGCTTCACGGCCTGTGAACGCGGCGCCAGCTTCGGCTACAACAACCTGGTGAGCGACATGCGCAGCCTGGCCATCATGCGCGACACCGGCGCGCCGGTGGTGTTTGACGCCACCCACAGCGTGCAGCTGCCCGGTGGCCATGGCACCAGCAGCGGCGGCCAGCGCGAATTCGTGCCCGTGCTGTCGCGCGCCGCGGTGGCCGTGGGCGTGGCCGGCCTGTTCATGGAAACCCACCCGGACCCGGCCAACGCGCTGTCCGACGGGCCCAATGCCGTGCCGCTGAAGCACATGCGGGCCTTGCTGGAGCAGTTGCTGGCGTTGGACCGCGTGGTCAAGGCGCAGCCGCTGCTGGAGAATGACTTTTCCTGCTGAAGAGGACGCCATGAGCACACCCGCCTACGTGATCGTCGACATGAAGGTCAGCGACCCCGAGCAGTACAAGCAGTACATGGCCGCCGCGCCCGCCGCGGTGAAGGCCTTCGGCGGCGAATACCTGGTGCGCGGCGGCAAGTTTGAAGTGCTGGAAGGCCAGTGGACGCCGGCCCGCGTGGCCATGCTGCGGTTCCCCAGTTTCGAACAAGCCAAGGCCTTCTACGACGACGCGCAATACACCGCCGCGCGTGCCAAGCGCACCGGCGCCACCGAATTCTTCAACATGGTCCTGGTCGAGGGCGTGGCCGCCCCGGTCTGAACACAACGATTCATCCGCCTGAGGAACAACAAGCATGAGTGCCATCGTCGATATCGTCGGCCGCGAGATTCTGGACAGCCGCGGCAACCCCACCGTGGAGTGCGACGTGCTGCTGGAAAGCGGCACCATGGGCCGCGCCGCGGTGCCCTCGGGCGCGTCCACCGGCAGCCGTGAGGCGATCGAGTTGCGCGACGGCGACAAGAGCCGCTACCTGGGCAAGGGCGTGCTGCGCGCGGTGGAGCACATCAACACCGAGATCAGCGAAGCGGTGCTGGGCCTGGACGCTTCCGAGCAGGCCTTCCTGGACAAGACGCTCATCGACCTGGACGGCACCGACAACAAGGGTCGCCTGGGCGCCAACGCCACGCTGGCCGTTTCCATGGCCGTGGCGCGCGCCGCGGCCGAAGAGAGCGGCCTGCCGCTGTACCGCTACTTCGGTGGCGCGGGCGGCATGCAGATGCCGGTACCGATGATGAACGTCATCAACGGCGGTGCGCACGCCAACAACAACCTCGATCTTCAGGAACTGATGATCATCCCCGTGGGGGCGCCGTCCTTCCGCGAAGCGGTGCGCTACGGCGCCGAGGTGTTCCACGCGCTGAAGAAGATCATCGACAGCAAGGGCATGCCCACCTCGGTGGGCGACGAAGGCGGCTTCGCGCCCAACGTGGCCAGCCACGAAGCGGCCATCCAGCTCATCCTGGAAGCCATCGACAAGGCCGGCTACACCGCGGGTGAACAAATCGCCATCGGCCTGGACTGCGCGGCCAGCGAGTTCTACAAGGACGGCAAGTACCACCTCGAAGGCGAAGGCCTGACGCTGGCCGCCGCGGAATGGACCGACATCCTGGCCACCTGGTGCGACAAGTACCCCATCGTCAGCATCGAAGACGGCATGCACGAAGGCGACTGGGACGGCTGGGCCCACCTGACCGAGCGCCTGGGCAAGAAGGTGCAACTGGTGGGCGACGACCTGTTCGTCACCAACACCAAGATCCTGAAGGAAGGCATTGACAAGGGCATTGCCAATTCCATCCTCATCAAGATCAACCAGATCGGCACCCTGACCGAGACCTTCGCCGCCATCGAAATGGCCAAGCGCGCGGGCTACACCGCGGTCATCAGCCACCGCTCGGGCGAGACCGAAGACTCCACCATCGCCGACATCGCCGTGGGCAGCAACGCCGGGCAGATCAAGACCGGCTCGATGAGCCGCAGCGACCGCATCGCCAAGTACAACCAGTTGCTGCGCATCGAAGAAGACCTGGGCGACGTGGCCAGCTACCCCGGCCGCGCGGCCTTCTACAACCTCCGCAAGCGCTGATCTGGTCCCATGCGCCTGCTCACCATCGCCCTGGCCGCCTTGCTGGCCCTGGTGCATGCCGAACTGTGGTTCGGCAGCGGCGGCGTGCCGCGGGTGGTGAGCCTGCGCGGCCAACTGGCCCAGCAGGTGGCAAAGAACGAGGTGGCGCGGGAGCGCAACAACCACCTGGCCGCTGAGGTGGAAGACCTGAAGGCGGGGCTGGAAATGGTGGAAGAAAAGGCGCGCGGCGAGATGGGCATGATCAAGCCCGACGAGATCCTGGTTCAGGTGGCCACGCGCCGCTGATGCCCAGCCTGATCCAGGCCGCCCAGCCCCTGCTGGCCGTGGCCTTCACGCTGTGGGGCAGCCCGGTCACCTGGCTGGAGATCGTGGCCTTCGTGCTGTCGGTGTGGATGGTGGTGTGCAACATGCGCGTCAACCCATTGGGCTGGCCGCTGGCCATGGCCTCGTCCGCGCTGTACGCCCTGCTGTTTGCCAGCAGCAAGCTCTACGGTGAAGCGGGGCTGCAGGGCCTGTTCATCGCCATGGCAGCCTGGGGCTGGTGGCAATGGCTGCGTGGCCAGGGCGACGACGGTCAAGGCTTGCACGTGGGTGTGTTGAGCGTGCGCGCACGCTGGCAAGTGCTGGGCGCCACCGCGGCGGCGTGGCCGCTGCTGGCCCTGCTGCTGGACCACGCCACCGACAGCGACGTGCCCTGGCTGGACGCCCTGCCCACCGTGGGCAGCATCGCCGGCACCTTGCTGCTGGCGAGGAAACGCATCGAGAACTGGCCGGTGTGGGTGGCGGTGAATGTGGCCAGCGTGGGCCTGTTCGCCACCAAGGGCCTGTGGCTGACGGTGGCGCTGTACGCGCTGTTTGCCGCCATGGCGCTGGCCGGCTGGCGCGCCTGGGAACAGCGCCTGCCGCGCTGAACCCGTGGCTTCAGGCAGCGCGACGACGCAAGCGCGCCAGGTGCACCTGGTAGGCCATGGTGGACCGCTCTGCCGTCTGCACCTGCCAGGCCACGCCGTCGCGATCGGCCTCCAGCACCAGGCCGGTGTCCACACCGGCGGCGCGTTCAGCCGACAGCACCCGGCGCAATTCGGCCGCGCTGTCACCGCCCGACGCGCTGCGCTGCGAATGCCCGCCCAGCCATTCGCCCAGTGGCGTGGCATTGGGCGACCAGTCGTAGGGCGAACTGAAGGCCGCCACCGCACCCGGTGCCAGCACCCGGCCGGCTTCGAACAGCAAGGCCAGCGGCTGCGGCACACAATCCAGCAGGTTCAGCATCAGCGCGCCCTGCGCCTGGGCATCGGCCAGCGGCAGCACCGACACGTCGCAGCACCAGTAGGCCATGCGTTCATGCGGCACGCCGTCCACCGCGGCATCGAAGGTGTCGAACACCACCCCGCCGCGGCGCAGCGCAAAGCGCGCCCGGCCTTCGCGGCGCACCCGCTCGGCCACCCGCAGCATGGCGAAGTTCAGGTCCAGGCCCAGCGCCAGGCCGGCGCCGGCACGCGCCAGTTCCAGCGTGCCGCGGCCCACCGAGCAGCCCAGGTCCAGCCACACCCCGCCCTGCGGTGCGCCGCACAGCGCCAGGGCTTCTCGCAACAGCGCCACATAGGCGCCGCCATGGGCAAGCGAGCGCCGGGCCGACAGCTCGGCCGGCACATCACCCCAATGGGCCCAGCCGTAGATGCTGACGTGGCTGCGGGATGCAAACCATTCGCTGCCCGGGCCGGCCGCATCGCCCAAGAGGCTTTCGGTGAAGGGGCTCAGGTCCTCACGACGCAGTGCGCCGGGCAACTGGTGCGCCGCCCAGGCGGCGATGTCGGCCACCACCACCGGGATGCCGTCGAGGATGGGGTGCTCGCGCTGGCACAGGCGGTCGCTGCACAGCAGGGCGCCTTCCAGCACTTCGTCGCCGTCGCTGCGGGCCACCGGGCCCAGCACCAGCGGCGCCGGGCGGCGGCCGGCGGTGCGGCAGGCCGGGCACACCGGCTGCAGCGCATGGAGGTGTTCGCGAAGCATGGTTGAGGCTGCGCCGGCACCGGGCCGGCGACCGGGGCGTCAGCCGCCGATCATCACCGTGGTGCTGCAGGGCGGAATGATTTTGCCGGTGGGCGACGGGATGGGCGCCACGCAGCTGGCGAAGGCCACCATGTCGCCCGCGCGCGCGGCCGGCAGGTTGCCGATCAGCACCGTGGCCGAACCCTTGGCCACCAGGCCCGGGCCGCCCGGGATGCAACTGGCCATCAGGCAGGGGATGGTCTGCGAGGTGACCACCGCGGCCGGCATGTTGTCGATCAGCACCGTGGTGACGCAGTTGGTGGTGATGGGCAGGGGCTGCGGCGGATGCGGCACCGGCGTGGGCACCGGCGCCGCGGGGTGGATGGGGGCGTGGCAGTGCGGTGCGTCGTGCAGCACCTTGTCGGACAGGCGGGCGGCCGGTGGCATGGCAAGTCGCCTTCAGTTCAGGTGGATCAGGGTGCCGGTGACGCGCACGTCGCCGCTGGCGTCCACCTGCACGTCGTCGCGGCCGCTGATCTTCAGCCCGCCTTCGCTGCGCAGGGCCAGGGTTTCGCGGGCCTGCACCGAGAACTGCTGGCACTGCACGTCCACGTTGCCGGCGGCCTTGAGCGACAGGCGCAGGCTTTCCATCTGCAGCACCGGGCCTTCGGCGGTCATGCGGATGCGCAACTCCAGTGCGCCGTCGGCGCCCCGCACTTCCACCAGGTCGTCGGCGCCGGTGCGCACCAGGGCCAGTTGACGGCCATGCGCCAGGGCCAGCTCGCGCGTCTTGGCTGCGGCAGCCGACGCCGCGGCGCGCTTGGACGCGCCCACCGGGGCCAACGGGGTCTTGCGGGGTGCGGGTTTGCGAACGCTCATCGCGGTCATCCTCCTGCGGTCAGCGTATCACAGCGCCTGTGCTGGCAGGCTCCCTAGGCGGGGCCCTTGGATGCAGGTGGCAAGGGCAGGCCCGGCACCTCGGGACGGGGTGGGTTGGTCATCAGCGCAGGCCAGTCGGCGAAGGGCACGCGGCGGCTCCACAGTTCGACGGAGACGGTCTGGGCTTCGGGTTCATGCAGCCCCAGTTCATCCAGGGTGGTGGTCAGGGCGGCGGGCAGGTCGCGGCACAAGGTGGCCGCATCGGCACCCGTGCGCGCCACCCGCATGGCCAGCCATCCGGCCAGCGGGGCCAACAGGTCGGCGCCGGCTTCGCCCGGGCCCACGGGCCGATCACCCTGGCGACCGTCCAGCCGCGGCGCCAGGTGCTGCTGCAGGCGACGCTGAAGCTCGCGATGGCCCAGTTGCGCGCGCGGCCCGAGGCCGGTGAGCTGGTGCGCCACGTCCACCGCCTTGGCCAGGCCGGGGCGAAGCGTGTCGCCGATCAGCACCACGGCGGCGGCGGCACGCAGCGGCAAGGTGATGGCGGTCACCAGCAGGCGCTGCCAGTCACTCTCCAGCGCCAGGCAGGCCGAAGCCCAGGTGGACAACTGCCAGGCCTGCAGCGGGTTGTGGCAGGCTTTCAAGCGGGCCCCGATGTCGGCGGCATGGGCCTGCAGCAGGGGTTCGGGCCAGGTGCTGTTCGCACCCCATGGCGGGTCTTGCAGTTGCTGCTGCAGGGCCTGTGCCGCCGGGCTCGGCGCGTCCTCCCAGCGCGGTTCGGCCAGGTCGAAAGGGTTCGACGCCGGCGCGTGAAGTGATTCGGTCCAGGCGACTTGCGCGGCCTGTTGCCGGGCCAGCAGGTCGGGCACCTGCGGCAAGGCCGTGGCGGGTGGCGGCGGCAGCGCCTGCAACCAGCTTTGCACCAGGTTCAACGCGGGGCCCCGCCAGGGCAGGCGCAGTGCCAGGGGGTGCGAAGCCAGCCGCCCCTGGGCCACCGCCACCGCCAGGCTTGCATCGGCCTCGCAGGCCGCGCGCCAGCCTTCGACGGCATCGTCCCAGGGGTTGCCCTGCCAGGCCTCGCCGCCGTGCCACGGCAGCAGGTTCAGAAGGGTGCGCAGCAAGCCGCCTTCGGCCTGGGCCTGGCGGGCCTGCGCCTGCGCCAAGGTGGTGGCGCCGCGCTGCACCGCGGCCACCCAGTCGTGCTGGCCCGACGCGGCCAGCGCCTGCTGGATGGCCTGCCAGGCGGCCTGGGCCACCCCCGGCTGGCCCAGGGTGAGCGCCAGCCGCAGGTGCAGGGCCTGCTGGTCCAGCCAGGCGGCACGGGTGCATTCGAAGCCGGCATCGCTGGCCTGCAGGTAGGCCGGCATGGACGGGGCGCCGCGGCACAGCGCGAGTTCGCGCCGCAGCGCCACACCCTGGTGGGCGTGGCGGGCCGGGTCGGCGTCGACCACGGCCTGCCAGGCCATCAACTGCCGCCGACGCAGGTCCAGGGCATCGCTCATCCGGGTCATGATAAGCAGCGCCCCACGCCGCCGCGTCGCGGCTGCTACCCTTGCGCGATGCGCGTGCTGTTCGTCGAGATCGACACCGAGGGCGACTGGTCGGTGGCTTCGCTGGGCCCGGCCTTCCTGGCCGCCACGCTGCGCCAGCACGGGCATGAAGCGGGCTTCGTACGGCTTCGGATGGACCAGGGCCTGCCCGAGTTGCTGGCCGCGGTGGGCCAGCAGCGGCCCGGCTTGATCGGCGTGTCGGCCACCACGCGCCAGTGGCTGCGCACGCGCGACCTCCTGGGCGCCTTGCGCCGCCACCCTGGCACAGCGCCCACGCCCACCATCGTGGGCGGACTGCACGCCACCTTCGCGCCGCAGGACGTGCTGCGGCACGAGGGCATCGACCTGGTGTGCCTGGGCGAAGGCGAGGCCGCACTGCTGGAACTGGTGAACGCCATGCAGGCCGAGGGCACCGTGCCGCAGGCCGCGCGCGAGGGCCGCATCGCCAACATCTGGGCCGCCGGCGGTGTGCGCCCTGGCTTGCGCCCGCCGATCGAGCCGGTGGACGGCATCCCCTTCATGGCGCGCGACCTGCTGGACGAGCGTCACGGGGTGATGCACATCAGCACCCAGCGCGGCTGCCCCTTCCCATGCACCTACTGCGCGGCGCGCATGTACGACCAGCTCTATGCCGAACAGGGCGGCGCCGACTACGGCCGGCGCCGCGGCGTGGACAACGTGCTGGCCGAGTTGCGCGCGCTGCGCGCGGCCGGGCCGCTGAACTACCTGATCTTCCTGGACGACACCTTCACCATCCACCAGCCCTGGGTGCATGCCTTCTGCCGCGCCTACGAAACCGAGTTCAAGCTGCCCTTCTCGCTGCATGCACGCGCCGAGACCATCACACCCAAGCTGCTGGCGGCGCTGGCCGCGGCCGGCTGCAAGCACATCGTCTATGGGGTGGAAAGCGGCAGCGAGCGGGTGCGCAAACAGATCATGCAGCGCAGCGCCAGCAACCAGCGCCTGCGCGAGGTGTTCGACGCCACCCGCGCGGTCGGCATCATGGTCACCGCCAACTACATGCTGGGCCTGCCCGGCGAGACCGTGGCCGAGATGGAAGAAACCCTGGCGCTGCATGAGCAACTGCAACCGGAAGACTTCGGCTGCTTTGTCTTCTACCCCTACCCCGGCACCGCGCTGTACAAGCTGTGCCTGCAAAACGGCTGGCTGCCCGAGAACCACCTGGACCTGCCCGCGGTGCACCGCCGCTCCATCCTGCGCCAGCCCGAGGTCAGCGCCGAGGACATCGACCGCATGTACGAGCGCTGGACCGAAGCCCGCACCCAGGGCATGTTGAAGCGCCAGCCCGGTGCGGCCCCCGAGCAGCGGCAGCGCCTGCGCGACGTGGCGCTGGCGCAGGCGCTGTGTGGTTGAAGCGCCTGTGAAGAACGCCATCCGCATCGCCATCGTCGGCGCCGAAAGCACCGGCAAGACCGCGCTCGCCCAGGCCCTGTCGCGCCGCCTGGGCGAAGTGTCCGGCCTGACCTGCACCTGGGTGCCCGAACTGCTGCGCCAATGGTGCGACGCCCAGGGCCGCACCCCCCTGCAGCACGAGCAGATCGACATCGCCCGCGGCCAGCAGCGCCGCATCGACGCTGCCGCGGCGGTGCACGACGTGGTGGTGTGCGACACCACCGCACTGATGACGGCGGTGTACAGCCGCATGGTGTTCAACGACCGTTCGCTGGACGCCTACGCGCTGGCCGAGCACGCGCGCTGCCAGGTCACGCTGCTGTCCGCCCTGGACCTGCCCTGGGTGGCCGACGGCCTGCAGCGCGACGGCGCCCATGTGCGCGAACCGGTGGATGCCTTCCTGCGTGAACTGCTGGCAGGCCACGGCCTGGGTTGGTCCCTGGTGGCGGGCCAGGGTGAGGCCCGGGTCGAAGCCGCGGTGGACGCGGTCGCCCCGCTGCTGCGCCCCCTGGCCGGACCGCGCAGCGGCCTGCTCAGCCGCTTGCTGGACCGCGACGCGGCAGCCCCCGACTGGCCCTGGCGCTGCGAACACTGCGACGCGCCAGAATGCGAACACGCCGCGCGTCAGCAGCGCCTGCAGGAAGCCGCGCGCTAGCTGCCGCTCGTCCGGTGGTTCAGCCGAAGGGCCGCACGCCGATCAGCCAGGCGTGGCCGAACATGGCGAAGGCGGCCCAGGCCGCCATGCCCACCAGCACCGTGGCCGAGGTGCCGACAGGGGTGCCCGCAGGGTAGGTGGTGCCGCTGGCCCGGTCGCGCCGGCGCGCCGCGCTGAAGCTGGCCGCGGCCCACAGCAGAAAGCCGCCGAACAGCAGCACGTCGGCCAGGTTGCCATTGGACAGCAGGTGGGCCACGGCCCAGGCCTTCACCGCCAGCACCATGGGGTGGTGCAGCTGCGCCTTGATCCCGTTGCGTGGCACATAGGCCGCGGCCAGCAGCACAAAGGCCAGCAAGGTCAGCAGGCTGGCCGCGTGGCGCAGGCCCATGGGGGGGGTCCACAACACCACCGGCGCCTGCCGGGCCTGGCCATAGCCCCAGACGATGAGCGCAAAACCCGCCAGCGACAGCAGGGTGTACAGCCCCTTCCAGGCGCTGGCACCCCGCTGGGCGATGAAGCGCTGGCGCGCCGGCTCGGCCAGCACCCGCGCCGAGTGGATGCCCAGGAACAGGAGGAGGCCGATCAGCAAAGCGGTCATGGGGAAGCCTGTAGCGTGGGTGACGGCGCGCATTCTCGCGTGCCCGTAAGCTGGGCCTGATGAACGCCCGCCAAGACCCCGCAAGCCCGCGCACCATCCGCCTGTGGTGGGAAGACTTTCCCGCCGGCTCGGTGCACCCCTATGGCCCTCTCAGCGTCACCCGCGAAGCGGTGCTGGACTTCGCGCGCCAATGGGACCCTCAGCCCTTCCACCTGGACGACGCGGCGGCCCAAAAATCCCTGTTCGGCAAGCTGGCCGCCAGCGGCTGGCACACCTGCGCCATGACCATGCGCATGCTGTGCGACGCCTACCTGCTGGAAAGCGCCAGCCTGGGCAGCCCCGGGCTGGAAGGCCTGAAGTGGCTGCGCCCGGTCTACCCGGGCGACACCCTGAGCGGCAGCCTGACGGTGCTGGCCGCCCGTCCCATGAACAGCCGCCCCGGCGTGGGCCTGATCCACAGCCAGTGGGAAACCGTCAACCAGCACGGCGAGCCCGTGCTCACCATGAACGGCTGGGGCATGTACCGGCGGCGCACGGTCGACTGAAGCGCGCGCGGGCCGGGCGCCGGGCCGCCCCAAGCCGGCCCGCAAACCCCCTCGGGGGGGTGGCCCGCCGTAGCCGGCGGGCCGGGGGCCGTCATCCGTTGGGTTGAATCCCCGCGATGGCCCACTCGCGGCTGCCGTCCAGCGGCCGCACCAGGTGCCAGGTTTCATCGAAGGGCTGGGCCACGCCGCCCGTGTCTTCGCGGATCAGGCCGGTGAAGCGAACGCTCACCACCGAGCGCTCGGTTTCCTGCGCGGCGTCCACCACCTTGGCGTCCAGCTGCACCACGTCGGTCTGCTGGGCCGAGGCACCCCGCTCCTGCAGGTCCAGGCGCAGCGACGCAAAGAGTTCGGGCGTCGTGAACTTGCGCAGGTCGTCCACGTTCGCAGCGTCATTGGCCGCCTGCAGGCGGATGAAGATCATCTTGGCCACGCGCGTGAATTCGGCTTCGTCCACACCGGCCGGCAGGCCAGCAGCCGCCACGCCGCCCGCGGGGGGCACGGCCGCCGTGCGCGGCATGGCGGTGGGCGCCAGGCCGGCGGGTTCATTGTGCGGCACGGGACCGCCATAGGGCGCTCCGGCACCGGCCAGGCGCGGCTGGGCCGCCCCGCCGCCGGCAAAGCGGCGCATCAGCCAGCGGATCACGAAGAACGCCGCCCCGGCCATCAACAGCATGGTCATGAAGTTGGCCAGTTCACCGCCGAAGCCGAAATGGCTGGCCAGTGCGGCCAGCCCCAGGCCGGCGGCGATGCCGGCCACCGGACCGAGCCAGGACCGCTTGCCCGCAGCGGCTGCAGCGGGGGCCGCCGCGCCAGGCGCAGCGGCCATGCCGGGGTTGGCTGAAGGCGCCGCGCCCGGGGTCTGGGCCGGCGTGGCATCGGCCGGCTTGGCCGGAGGTGCCTGGCGTTGCATGCCGGCGGCACGGCCGCCACCCAGGCGCTTGGCGTCCACGTCCGTGCTGACGGACACCAGGCCCAGGCCCGCCACGGCCAAAGAAAGGGCAAGCAGCCAGTGCTTCAAATCGAACTCCAGGGGTGGGTAGACGCAGTGAATGTAGTGCCTCCCGACGCCAGTTCAAGGGTGCCCGCGTTTTCCTCAGGGTGGCTGGCCGGCGTCGGCGTAAGCTCTGGCGCCGTTCATCCACCCTTCTTGCTGCGCACCATGGGCTCCCGCCGCACCTTCCTGCTGACCACCCTGCTTGCCGGTGGCGGCCTGGTGCTGGGCTGGTCGCTGCTGCCACCGCGCCAGCGCCTGATCACCCGCCAGCCCCTGCCGGTGCAGCCGGGCCAGGTGGCGCTGAACGGCTGGCTGAAGATCGGCAGCGACGACCGCGTGACCGTGATGGTGCCCAAGAGCGAGATGGGCCAGGGCGTGCTCACCGCACTGGCCATGGTCGTGGCCGAAGAACTGGACGCCGACTGGCAGCGCGTGGCGGTGGAGCACCCGCCGGTGGATGCCATCTACAACAACCTCGCGGTGGCGGTGGACGGCCTGCCCTTCCACCCCGACAACCAGGGCGCGCTGCGCCGCGGCGCGGGCTGGATGACGGCCAAGGCCATGCGGGAAGTCGGCGTCATGGCCACCGGCGGGTCCACCAGCGTCAAGGACCTGTGGCTGCCGATGCGCCAGGCCGGGGCCAGTGCGCGCGCCATGATGGTGGCCGCGGCCGCGGCGGCCTGGAAGGTGCCGGGCGCCGAGATCCAGGTGCGCGAAGGCCTGCTCAGCCACCCGTCCGGGCGCAGCGCGCGTTTTGGCGCGGTGGCCGCCGCCGCCGCAGGGCAGCCCGTGCCCGACAACGTGGCCCTGAAAGCGCCCGAGAAATTCACCCTGTTGGGCAGGTCACTGGCGCGGCTGGACACCCCGTCCAAGGTGGACGGCAGCGCCGTGTTCGGCCTGGACGTTCGCCCGCCTGGGTTGCTGTACGCCGCAGTTCAGATGTGCCCGGTGCTGGGCGGCCGGCTGGCCAGCTTCGACGCCGCGGGCGCCCAGGCCCTGCCGGGCGTGAGGAAGGCGCTGGCGCTGGCGCCGCACCACGGCGGCAGCGGTGGTGTGGCGGTGGTGGCGGCCCGGCCCTGGCAGGCCAAGACCGCGGTGGAACAACTGAAGCCGCAATGGGACGAAGGCCCGCTGGCCGGGCTGGACTCCGCCAGCTTGAACCAGCGCCTGAAGCAGGCGCTGGACAGCGACAGCGGCTTTGCCTACTTCAAGGCCGGCGACACCGAAGCGGCCTTCAGCGGCGCCGCCAAGACCCTGAACGCCGAGTACAGCGCCCCGATGCTGGCCCACAGCACGATGGAGCCGATGAACTGCACCGTGCTGTTCGAGCCCGAACAAAAGCGCGCCACGGTGTGGGCCCCCACCCAGGTGCCGGACCTGGCGCGCAAGGCCGCCGCGGACGTGCTGGGGCTCAAGCCCGAGCAGGTGCAGCTGAACGTCACGCTGCTGGGCGGTGGTTTTGGCCGCCGGCTGGAGGTGGACTTCGTCGCCCAGGCGGCCGAGGTGGCGCACGCCCTGCCTGGCCAGGCGGTGCAGACCTTCTGGACGCGAGAACAGGACCTGCAGCACGACTTCTACCGCCCGGCCTGCGTGGCGCGCCTATCGGCCGCGCTGGACGCGCAGGGCCGCGTGCTGGGCTTTCGCGCCCACTCGGCCGGCCAGGCCATCGTGCACCAGGTGATGCAGCGCACCTTCGGCCTGCCCGCGGCAGGCCCGGACAAGACCACCGCCGAAGGCACCTTCGACCAGCCCTACGAATGGCCGGCCGCGAGGGTCAGCCATGCCATCGTCGACCTGCCCTTGCAGGTGGGCTTCTGGCGGTCGGTGGGGCATTCGCACCAGGCCTTCTTCCAGGAGACCTTCATCGACGAGGTGGCCGCGGCGGCGGGCCAGGACCCGGTGGTGTTCCGATCCGAACTGCTGCGCCAGCACCCGCGCCACCGGGCCGTGCTGCAGCGCTGCGCCGCGCTGGCCGGCTGGGGCCAGCCGCTGCCGCCCGCGCCCGACGGGGCCCAGCAGGCCCGCGGCGTGGCCCTGCACCAGAGCTTCGGCAGCACCGTGGCCATGGTGGTGCAGGCCTCGGTGGGCGCGGACAAGGCCATCCGCGTGCACCAGGTGTTCAGCGTCATCGACTGCGGCTTCGCGGTGAACCCGGCCGGCGTTCGCGCGCAGGTGGAAAGCGCCATCGTCTTCGGCCTGTCGGCGGCGCTGTATGGCCAGGTCACGCTGGCCAAGGGCCGGGTGCAGCAGAGCAACTTCCACGACCAGCCGGTGCTGCGCATGAACGAGTGCCCCGAGGTGCACACCGAGATCATGGCCAGCGACGCCCCGCCCGAAGGCGTGGGCGAGCCGGGCACGCCGCCGCTGGCCCCGGCGCTGGCCAACGCCTTGTTCGCCCTGACCGGGCAGCGCCTGCGCACGCTGCCGCTGAAACTGGCCTGATCGGCCGCGCGCCGCGCGCTCAGTCGAAGTCGAAGGGCGGCTCCTGCGGGCGGTCGGCCTGCAGGTCGAAAACCACCTGGCCCTGGTCGATCAGCCAGACGATGTCCTCCCGGCCCGCGGTCCAGCGGGCGTAGGCGACCAGGTCCTTGTCGTGCACACCACGCAGCGCATCGGCGCTGCCCTGGTACTGGGCGTTCAGCTGGGCCGTGCTCTCGTACACATAGATGGAATGCAGGGCCGGCGCGCTGCCCAGGCCCTGGTGCTGCTCGCGCAGACGCTGCAGCAGGCCGGCGCGAAAGGCCGTGTCGGCCCGGCGCGGCTGGGCCACCGTGAAGTAGTCGTTGCGCGCCCGGCCCCCCGGTGCGTCGAACTCGTGGGTGCGGGGGCTCAGCGGCGTGAAGGTGGGGGGCATGGCAGGGCTCGCGGCAACAGGGGATGGCTCGGGCGTGCAGGCACAAAACACCAAGGGAAGCGCCAGGCCCAGCAGCAGGCCCGCCCGCGCCAGGGCGGGTCCGCGCCAGCGGGCGCGGCGCGACGGTTTCAGCGGGCCGCGCATGATCAGTCCAGCCGCCCGCCCAGGAACACTTCGCGGTGGAAACGGGTGATGAACGGGCGCGCATTGCGCCAGTGCTGCAGGATGTACCAGGCCTTGAAGAGGTCCCCGGTGTGGTACTGCGGAACGCGGTCTTCGCCGTGCTTGAGCACGTCCTCCCAGTCCAGCCCGAAGTGGTCGTAGAAGCTGTATTGCAGGCGCGCGCTCCAGTTGCCGGTTTCGCACAGCACGGTGTAGTCGGCCAGTTCGGCCTTCACGCTCCAGACCTGGTGGATGGTGATGCCCAGGCCCGTGGCCTTGTCCCAGAAGGACGAGAAGTTCAGCAGGTCCATGGTCAAGGGCGCCAGGCCTGCCAGGTCCCAGCCCGCGTCGTGCAAGGCCCGCAGCAGGCGCTTCTCGAAGGCCCGGTGGTAGCTGCCGAAGGTGGGGTGGTTGTAGACCTCGGCGTCCAGCGTGGCGCTGGTGAAGGTGCCGCCGGTGCCGTCGCAAAAGCGCTGCGCCATGGCCAGGGCCACGGATTCCATGCCGCCCATGGACAGCGAGGCCATCAACTGGCGCAGGTCGGCCTGCAGGGTGGCGGTGTCGCGCTGGAACACCGGGTCGTTGACGATGGCGCCGGCCTTGCCGGGACGGTCGGCGTACTGCATGTCCTCGGCGGGGGACCCGTCGAAGTTCAGCCCCGGCAGGCGCCGTGCCTGCCCCACCAGCACCGGCGCGCGCAGGCGCACGGCGTTCACGTGGCCGCTGCCCTGGGCCAGGCCCAGCACCCCCGGGCGGCCCGACATCTGCCGGCACAGGGTGCCCGCGTCCACCACCGCGGTGCTGGCTGCACCCCCTGCCGGACCCTTCACCACCCCATTGGCCACCGCTGCTCCTCGTGGCAGCGCCTCTGCGCCGCAGCGGCCGAGGCTACCACCGCCGCTGGTGCGGCCCGGGCCGGGCCGAATCGGTCCAGGCCAGCGTCAAAGCGGCGCCACGCTGGGCGGCGGCGCCGCTTGCTGGGTGAGCGCCACCGACTCTTCGTCGGTCCACAGCCGCAGCTTCACCACGAAGTGCTGGCCGGAGCCGTCCTCCAGCGAAAAGGTGCCGCCGTTGCCGGGCGCCACGTCCAGGGTGATCTGCACGCCGTTGAGGTATTCGCCCTGGCTCAGGCTGGCATGGAAAGGCACGCCGTCGATCTGGCCCAGTTGGCGGTCGTTGGCGGTGAGCGGCATGTCGCCGGGAGCGAAGCACATCGGCGTGCTGCCTTCGCAGCAGCCGTGGCTTTGGTAGAAGTAGATGGCGCCGTATTCGGCGCGCAGCTTGGCCACCAGGGCCCGGGCTTCGGGCGTGGCCACCACACGTTCAATCATTCCTTCCTCCTGAAATGAAGCACGGCCGCGTGAGCGGCCGTGCGGGTCACTGCATCACCTCAGCGGGCTGTCAGAAGAAGCCCAAGGCGTTCGGGCTGTAGCTCACCAGCAGGTTCTTGGTCTGCTGGTAGTGGTCCAGCATCTGCTTGTGGGTTTCACGGCCGATGCCGCTTTCCTTGTAGCCGCCAAACGCCGCGTGCGCGGGGTAGGCGTGGTAGCAGTTGGTCCACACCCGGCCGGCCTGGATGGCGCGGCCCATGCGGTAGGCACGGCTGCCGTCGCGGCTCCACACGCCGGCGCCCAGGCCGTAGGGGGTGTCGTTGGCGATCTGCAGCGCTTCGGCTTCGGTCTTGAAGGTGGTGACCGCCAGCACCGGCCCGAAGATTTCTTCGCGGAAGATGCGCATGTTGTTGTTGCCCTTGAACAGCGTCGGCTGGATGTAGTAGCCACCCGCCAGGTCGCCGCTCAGTTGTGCGCGGTTGCCGCCGCACAGCACCTGGGCGCCTTCCTGCTTGCCCAGGTCCAGGTAGGTCATGATCTTGTCCATCTGCATCTGGCTGGCCTGCGCACCCATCATGGTGTCGGTGTCCAGCGGGCTGCCTTGCTTGATGGCGGCCACGCGCTTCAAGGCACGTTCGATGAACTTGTCGTAGATGTTTTCCTGGATCAGCGCGCGGCTGGGGCAGGTGCAGACCTCACCCTGGTTGAAGGCGAACAGCACCAGGCCTTCGATGGCCTTGTCCAGGAAGGCGTCGTCCTGGGCCATCACGTCCTCGAAGAAGACGTTGGGGCTCTTGCCACCCAGTTCCAGCGTGGCCGGGATCAGGTTGCCGGCGGCGGCCTGGGCAATGACCTTGCCGGTGGCGGTGGATCCGGTGAAGGCGATCTTGTTGATGCGCTTGGAAGTCGCCAGCGGCATGCCGGCTTCGCGGCCGAAGCCGTTGACGATGTTCAGCACGCCCGGGGGCAGCAGGTCGGCGATCAGTTCGGCCAGCACCAGGATGCTGACCGGGGTGCTTTCCGCGGGCTTGAGCACCACGCAGTTGCCTGCGCCGAGTGCCGGGGCCAGCTTCCAGGCGGCCATCAGGATGGGGAAGTTCCAGGGAATGATCTGGCCCACCACGCCGAGCGGTTCGTGGAAGTGGTAGGCAATGGTGTTGGCGTCGATTTCTGACAGCGCGCCTTCCTGCGCCCGCACACAGCCGGCGAAGTAGCGGAAGTGGTCGATGGTGAGCGGGATGTCGGCGTTCAGCGTTTCGCGGATGGGCTTGCCGTTGTCCACCGTCTCGGCGTAGGCCAGCTTTTCCAGGTTGGCTTCCAGGCGGTCGGCAATCTTCAGCAGCAGGTTGGCGCGTTCGGCCGGCGCGGTGGCGGCCCACTTGGGCGCGGCGGCGTGGGCGGCGTCCAGTGCCAGTTCAATGTCCTCGGACGAGGAACGGGCGGCCTGGGTGTAGGCCTTGCCGGTGATGGGGGTGATGACGTCGAAGTACTGGCCTTTGACCGGCGGCACGAACTTGCCGTTGATGAAGTTGTCGTACTGCTTGCGGTATTCGACCTTGGCGCCGGGGGTGTTGGGGTTGGCGTAGAGCATGTCTGTCTCCTGAAAAGCGGTTGGGTGAAAAAACGGCCCGTGCGAGCGGCCCGGAACAGGCAACGCATCGACAGGCCCTTCTCTGCACACCGCGTGCCAGCGGCTGGCGGACTTGATCCAATGCAATAGAAACCGCAGGGACGGCGCCTCAGGCGCCCGGTCCGGCGCGCCGGCGGCGATCAGGGCCTTCACCCTGTCCGTGCTTCCCCTTTTGCACGGCCGTGCATATGCCACCGTGGCGCAATGCGGCGGTACAGCCACTGTCTTCGTCCGGTACACACCGGCCACCCTGGCCGCCACCGGGACAAGCCGGTCGGCCTAGCATGGTGCCTGGCGTGATCAACCAGGAAGCAACGATGGCCACATGGCGCAAGAAGCCCGCGGGCGAGACCTTCAGCGACGAGGAGGTGGCCGCCCGGCTGGCCGACGAGTTGCCGGGCTGGACCCTGGAAGGCGGCTGGATCCGCAGGAAGTACAAAACCACCGGCTGGAAGGCCACGATGATGGTGGTGGCCACCGTCGGCCACATCGCCGAAGCGGCCTGGCACCACCCGGACCTGAACGTGTCCTACGCCTTCGTGACCGTGAAGCTGATGACGCACGACGCCAAGGGCATCACCGAAAAGGACTTCTCGCTGGCGAGGCAGCTGGACGCCGTGCTGCTGTGGCGGCCCGAGGCCGGTGGCGCGCTGGAGGGCACGCCGGACGACCCGCGCTTCAAGTACATCAAGTACGAGTAGCTGCGGCGCCCGTCCCCGGGCGCCCCGCGATCAGGCAACCTGGCAGGGCTCAGGCCACATCACTGCGGGTGCCACGGCGAAAGTCAGCCACCACGGCCAGGTGCCCGCGTGCGCGCTGCTCCGTGAGCTGCGAACCGGGCCGACCCAGGTGGAAGCCTTGCACCAGGTCAACGCCCAGGCCGCGCAAGGCCTCGAGCGTGCCCTCGTCTTCGACGTGCTCGGCAATCACGGTCTTGTTCAGGTTGTGGGCAATCTCGATCATCGACGCCACGAACAGCCGGTTGCTGGAATCAGACTGCAGGTTGCGGATGAAGTTGCCATCGATCTTGATCGCATCCACGTCAAGCAACTTCAGGTGGGCGAACGAGCTGAAGCCACTGCCGAAATCGTCCAGGTGCACGGCACAGCCCAGGCCTCGCAGCGTGTCGATCAGCTGGCGCGCCACCATCGGGTCGCTGATGGCCGAGGTTTCGGTCAGCTCGATGTGAAGTCGGCGCGGGTCCAGGTCGCAGCGCTGAAACAGGCTGCGCAGAAAGCCGGGGAAGCTGGCGTCCTCGAGGGAGCGCGCCGACAGGTTGGCCGCGATGCACACGGCCGGGTCGGCCGCCGCCAGCCGGGCAACGCAGGCCTCGAAGACCCAGCGATCAATCTGCCGGATCATGCCGCTGCTTTCGGCGTGCGGGATGAACTCGGCCGGCGAGATCACCCGGCCCGGATCGTCTTCGTCCAGCATGCGCACCAGGGCTTCATGGTGCGCCACGCTCAGGTCCGCCGCCCGCAGCACGGGCTGGAAGTGCAGGACGAAGCGCTGCCCCTGCAAGGCGCGGTGGATGCGCGCATTCCAGTTCACCCGCGCCGATTCCAACTGCAGGCGCTGGGGGTCGCTCTGGAAGGCCGCCCAGTTGTTCTTGCCGCCTCGCTTGGCCTGGTACATCGCGGCGTCCGCACAGGCCACCAGGTCATCGCCGTTGCGCGCGTCAGCGGGCAGTGAAGCCACACCGACGCTGCAGCCGATGCGCAAGGTCCGCTCGGAGGTGGGAAACCGCAGTTCCGAGATGGCCTGCACCAGGCGGGCGGCGATCGCCGCCGCGCCAGGGGCTTCAATGCCCGGGCACAGCACCGCGAACTCGTCGCCGCCCAGGCGGGCCACGATTTCACCCTTGCGCATCTGTGCGGTCAGGGTGTGCGCCACGGTCACCAGGATGTCATCGCCGGTGCGGTGGCCCGCCACGTCGTTGGCGTGCTTGAAGTCATCGAGGTCCACGAACAACAGCGACACAGATGCGCCGCTGCTGGCCGCGTTGTCGACCGCGGTGCGCAGCGCCTCATAGTAGCCCCGCCGATTGACCAGCGCGGTCAAGGGGTCGTGAAGCGCCTGGTGGGCACGCTGCTGGGTATGCCGGTCCAGGGTGACGTCGTCGTGGATCCAGATGCTGCCGCCGCCGTCATCAACCTGCGCCACCGCCTGCACGCGCTGGACGATGATCCGACCGTCCAGGGTGTGCAGTTCGTGGGGGCCGGCGTCCTGCACCGTGGCGGCACGCGACATCAATTCAAGGTGCTGGGCATCGGCGGGCTCGATCTGGCGCACCAACACCGGCAGGATGTCCGCCAGGCGGTGGCCGCTGGCGATCTCAGGCACCGCCCAGAGGCGGGCGAAGGAGGCGTTCGCGTACACCACCTGGGCCTTCTCGTCGACGAACATGATGCCGCTTTGCATCGCGCCCAGCAGGGTGGTCAGGCGCGACTTTTCCTCGCGCGCCACGTTCAGGTGCCGCTTCTGTTGCGCCTCACTGGTTTCAAGCGCCGCCACGCGCTCTTTCAGCGCCGCGGCCATCGCGTTGAAGCTGGCGCCCAGGCGGCCTATCTCGTCGTTCGCGCGCACCGTCAGGTGGATGTTGAAGTCACCCTGGGCGACGCATTGGCTGGCCTGGGCCAACCGCGCCAGGTGGCGGGTGATGGCGTAGGCAATGCCTGCCAGCACCAGCATCGACACCGCGAGCGCCGCGCTGCCGACCCAGACGGCGCGGTGCAGGAAGTCCGCACGGGCCTGCCGCAGCCGGGCGGTGGACAGGCCCAGGTCCACCTGGCCCAGGGGCTGCCCCGCCACCTTCACCGGCACGCCCAGGTGCCAGGTCGCGTCGCTGCGATCCAGGTCGATTTCGCCGGCGTCGCGGGCCGGCAGGGGCCTGGACTCGTCCCAGCCTGAACTGGCCACGACCTTGCCGCGGTGATCCCGAAGCACGAGGTAGTTGATCGCCTTGTCGCTGCGCACCAGATCGAGGGTTTGCTGCAAGGTGGCGTAGTCACGCTGCGCCAGCGGCGCCGCGATCGCCTGATCGAGCAATGCGGCCACCTGCTGCGTTTCGAAGGTGGCCTGGGTGGCCAGCGTGCGTTGCAGCAGCTCGGTGCTGTGGAACACCAGCAGTGCGGCCGCCGCCAATTGCACCAGCACGCAAGCGACGATCAGCTTGCTTCGCAGCGACCAGTCGGACCACGGCATGGGGAACTCAACCCGGCGCGGCCATGACCTTGCGGGTTGCTTCGACGTAGGGGTCCATCGACTCCATCAGCCCAGCGGCCGGCTCGCGCATGCCGGCGAAGCCGGAACTGGCAAAGAAGGCCTTGCCCTCTTCCGAGCCTGCCGCGAAGCCCTGCAGGTGCGCCTTGATGGCGCGCGCCTCGGCGGCAGACAGCTTGGGGCTGGCCATCACGACGAAGCTCGCCACCTCGGCAAAGGTGGTCAGCACCTGCAACTGCGCCTTGATGGCGTCGGGAATTGCGCGGTATTCACCGCCGCTGAGCATCGCCGCCAGGGCGTCGCCCCGGACGACGACGTTGCCCACGTTGTCGTCGGTGGGCGCATTGACGGTCTTGAAGTCCTTGTCGCGCTGCAGGCCGTTCTCGGCCAGCCACTGCATGCCGCGCATGGTGACCAGGGATTGCGGGTTGGACAGCGCCAGGGTCTGGCCGCGCAGTTCGGCCACGGTCTTGATCGGCTTGGCGCTGGCGCACACCACCATGCCCTTGATGTTGGGGGCGTAGGACAGCAGCGGGACATAGCCCCGCTCCAGCTGCGCCAGCCGGGCCAGGTTGGCGGCCGTCACGACCAGGTCGTAGTCCAGCGCCAGCGTGCGCTGGTGGAATGCGGTCCAGTTGGGGGCCGTTGAAACCTGGACCGCCCTGTTCATCTCGCGCGCCAGGTATTCGCGCAGGGGCTGGTACTGGGCCAGCAACAGGCGCGCGCTGATGTTGGGCAGCACGCCGATCTCCAGCGTGGCGGCGTTCTGGGACCACGCCAGCGAGGGCAAGGCACCACCTGCCAGCATCGCCGTGACGAGCGAACGCCTGCGGATCTCGGACATGGTTGAATCCTTCTGCTGGTTGCTTGAACGGGGATTGTCTGCGCAGCAGCCCGCGGGCGAGCCGCGTGAAATCGTCACGTTTGCATCGCATGTCACGCGTTGCAGGATCCCGGCAGCCCAGCGCCTGACCCCGGGCCAGGCGGCGCGCCCCGTGGCTATCGGCCCGCAACGGCTGGACTTGAATGCCGCGGACCGAGCTTCGCGCCCGCGCTCAGTCGTCGCCGCCCTTGCCCACCAGCGCCAGCTTGCCGCCGGCCACGGCTTCCAGCAGGGCCTCGTCCAGCACCCGCATGCGGGCCTGGCCGGCTTCGACGATGCCCATGTGGTGCATCTGGCGCAGCGTGCCGTTGATGCGCTGCCGGCTGGCGCCCAGCATCTCGGCCAGGTCGCCCTGGCTCACCGCCAGGTCGATGCACACGCCCTGGCCGGTGCGGCGGCCGAAGTGCCGTGCCAGGCGCTGCACCTGGCGCGCCACGCGCTGGTGCAGTGGTTGGGTGTGGAATTCCTCCAGGCGGCGGAACATGCGGCGCAAGCGCACGCAGTTCAGCTGCATGCAGGCGTCGCGCAGTTCGGCGCTTTGCGAAAGCAGCCAGCGCAGGTCGGCGCGGGGCACGGTGAGCACGGTGCTGGCGCAGTGCGCGGTGATGTCCAGGTCCTGCGGCTTGCCGTCCACCAGGGCGATGTCGCCGTACCAGAGTCCCGGCGCCACCAGGTCCAGCATGAAGCTGCGGCCGTCGGCCAGGGGGGAGGCCAGCGCCAAGGCGCCGCTGGCCACGCCGAACCAGTCGCCCGCAATGTCGCCGCGCCGCGACAGCACCGCGCCCGCCGGCAGGCGCCGCACGTAGGCGCGCACCAGGATGGACTGGCGCAGCGCCGGCGGCAGCGCCATGAACCATTCGCCCGCCTGCACACCGGCCAGTTCGTCAGGCCGCAGGTGCGGGTGGCTCACCGGGCCGAAGCCCGGCGCGGGCAGCGGCCGCAGGGTTCCGGCCCGGGGCAGCGGGTTCGGTGCAAAGGGGCGCGAAAGGACGGCGGACATGGCGGGGGTTCCTTCCTCGAAACAGCGTCCCGCAGTGGCGGGGCGCGATGGATGCATCAGTTGAAGGTCTTGCCTTCTTCGGCCAGCTTCACCAGCAGCGGCGCGGGCTGCCAGGAAGCGTCCGCGCCGGGTTCGGCGGCAAAGCGGCGCAGCGTGCGGACCACGTTGGGCAGGCCCACGGTGTCCGCGTACAGCATGGGGCCGCCACGGGTGAGTGGGAAGCCGTACCCGTTCAGGTACACCAGGTCAATGTCGGAAGCGCGCGCCGCAATGCGTTCTTCCAGGATGCGCGCGCCTTCGTTCACCAGCGCGTAGATGCAGCGCTCCACGACCTCGGCGTCGCTCACCTTTCGCGCAGTGAGCCCCAAGGCGGTACGGTGCGCAACGATCAGTGCTTCGGTCACCGGGTCGGGAATCGGGTCGCGCTGGCCGGCTTCGTAGCGGTACCAGCCGGCGCCCGTCTTCTGGCCGAAGCGACCGGCTTCGCACAGCCTGTCGGCCACGATGGGCTTCATCTCCACGCCAGCTTCGGCGGCCTTGCGCTTGCGCGTGGCCCAGCCGATGTCCAGGCCCGCCAGGTCGCCCATGCGGAAGGGCCCCATGGCGAGGCCGAATTTCTGCAGCGCGCCGTCCACCTGCTGCGGCAGCGCGCCGGCATTGATCAGGCCCTGAGCCGCCGCGCCATAACGCGCCAGCATGCGGTTGCCGATGAAGCCGTCGCACACACCCGAGACCACCGCCACCTTCTTGATCTTCTTGGCCAGCGCCATGGCCGTGGCCAGCACGTCGGGCGCGGTCTTGGCGCCGCGCACCACTTCCAGCAGGCGCATCACGTTGGCCGGGCTGAAGAAGTGCAGGCCCAGCACGTCGGCCGGGCGCTTCGTGAAACCGGCGATGGCGTCGATGTTCAGGTAGCTGGTGTTGGACGCCAGGATGGCGCCGGGCTTGCACACGCGGTCCAGGGTTTCGAAGACCTGCTGCTTCACGTCCATGTTCTCGAACACGGCTTCGATCACCAGATCGACATCGGCAAACGCGTCGTAGCTCAGCGTGGGGGTGACCAGGCCCATGCGTTGCTCCACCTGCTCGGGCTTCAACTTGCCCTTCTTCATGGAGTTTTCGTAATTGCGGCGGATGGTGCCCAGGCCCTTGTCCAGCGCTTCCTGCTTCATTTCCAGCAGCACCACCGGGATGCCCGCATTCAGGAAGTTCATCGTGATGCCACCGCCCATGGTGCCCGCGCCGATGACGCCCACCTTGGCGATGGAGCGCAGCGGCGCATCGGCCGGCAGGTCGGCGATCTTGGATGCGGCGCGTTCGGCACCAAACACATGGCGCAGCGCGCGCGATTCGGGCGTGCCCATCAGCGCGAGGAACATCTCGCGCTCCAGGCGCAGGGCTTCGTCGAAGGGCTTGCTCAGCGACAGCGCCACCGCGTCCACGCACTTGCCCGGTGCCGGCAGGCCCTTGGCCATGGCGCCCACGGTGTTGCGGGCGAACTGCAGGAAGGCCTCGGCGTTGGGCGCGGCCACCTTCAGGTCGCGGGTGCGACGCAGCGGGGTCTTGTCCTTGACCACGCCTTCGGCGAAGGCGACGGCGGCGTCCACCACGCCGGCATCGACCACGGCGTCGGCCACTGGCGTGCCCTTGAACGTGGCGCCTGCGGCCGGGCTGCCGGACACGATCATGTTCAGCGCGCGTTCCAGCCCCAGCAGGCGCGGCAGGCGCTGGGTGCCGCCGGCGCCGGGCAGCAGGCCCAGCTTCACCTCGGGCAGGCCCAGTTGCGCATCGGCTTGCACCACGCGGAAGTGGCAGCCCATGGCCAGCTCGAAACCGCCGCCCAGGCATTGGCCGGCCACTGCGGCCACCACCGGCTTGGGCGAGGTTTCCAGCAGGTCGATGAGCACCGGCAGGCGCGGTTCACGCGCGGCGTTGGGGGTGCCGAATTCGGTGACGTCGGCGCCACCCGAAAAGGCGCGGGCGCTGCCGGCCAGCACCACGGCCGACACGCCGGGGTCGGCCAGGGCGCGGTCCATCGCCCCGGCCACGCCATGGCGCAACGCAAAACCCAAGCCGTTGATCGGCGGCTTGTCCATGGTGATGACGGCCACGCCGCCGCGCTGTTCGTACTTGACTGCTTCGCTCACGGTTCACCCCGACAGGTTGGTGCGGGGAAAAACATACCAGAGTTTCTGAACCACCGGAATGGGGCTTACCTGCCCCCATGCCGCGGTCGGCCCGGGAAAGCCTCATACCGAAATCTCGAAAACGACCTGTTCAGCCGGCGTCGCGGGCCAGCAGCAGGCCACTGAACTGCCAGCGGGCGTCGGCCGGAAAGAAGTTGCGGTAGGTGGCGCGGATGTGACTTCGCGGGGTGGCACAGGAGCCGCCGCGCAGCACCTGCTGGTTGAGCATGAACTTGCCGTTGTACTCGCCCACCGCGCCGTCCCAGGGCTGGAAGCCGGGATAAGGCTCGTAGGCGCTGCGGGTCCAGGCCCACACGTCGCCCATCCACGGCGGCAGGCTGCCGCCTTCGGTGGGCAAGGGGTGCAGGGCCTGGCTGTCGGCGAAGTGGCCGGCTGCGATGTGGGCGGCCTCGTTCGGCGCCACCGCGGCTTCCCACTCGGCTTCGGTGGGCAGGCGCGCGCCGCGAAAGGCGCCGTGCGTGGCGGCCAGCCAGCGGCAGTAGGCATCGGCCTCGAAGAAGCTGATGTGGGCGATGGGCGTGTGCGGGTCGATGGGCACGCGGCCATGCAAAGTGAAACTGCTGAACTGGTCGATGCCATCCCCTTCGGTGCGCCAGTACAGCGGCACCTGCACGCCCTGGGCCTGCACCCAGTCCCAGCCGGTCGACAACCACCAGCGCGGCTCGCGGTAGCCCCCGTCGGCCACGAATTGAGCCCAGTCACCGTGCGTCACGTGCCGGCTGGCCAGGGCATAGGGCTGCAGCCACACGGGGTGGCGCGGGCCTTCGTTGTCGAACGCGAAGCCGGGCCCGTCGTGCCCGATGTCGTGCCGCCCGCCAGGCCGGTGCAGCCATTGGACGGGCGCGGGTTGTACCGGCGCCAGCGGCCAGCGCGGTGTGTAGGTCGGCTGCAGCGGGTTGGCCGCCAGCAGGTGTTTCAGGTCGGTCAGCAGCAACTCCTGGTGTTGCTGCTCGTGGTGCAGGCCCAGTTCAAGCAGCGCCAGGGCTTCATCACCTGGGCCGCGGCGCAGCAGCGCCGCCAGGCGCTCATCCACCTGTTCGCGCCAGGCCAGCACCTCCGCCAGGCCGGGCCGGGTCAACAAGCCGCGCTGCGGCCGCGGGTGCTTGTCGCCCACTGCGTTGTAGTAGCTGTTGAACAGCACGCGGTAGGTCGGGTTGAAGGCGCGGAAACGCGGCTCGAAGCGTTCCAGCACCAGGGTTTCGAAGAACCAGGTGGTGTGCGCCAGGTGCCACTTGGCCGGGCTGGCGTCCGGCATGGACTGGGCCTGACAGTCTTCGGCCGACAGCGGCGCCACCAGGTCCGCGCTGCGGGCACGCACTGCGCGCAGGCGCTGGGCCAGGGCGCCGACGCTCTGGTCGGTGGATTGCGGCAAAGCGGTCATGCAGTCTCCTGGCGGGCTGGGTCGCAGACGCCTCCCAACCATTACACCGCAGGGTCCACATTGGCTGGTGGCCCGGTACCCATACCGCGGCCAGAGGGAATTGAATGCGCACCCCTGACAAGCTGCCCTGGACCGGGCGCTGAACCCGCCTGGCATGGGCACTGATTTCTCGTGCACGCCGCACCAGCGGCCGCGAAGGCGTGGGTCAGAGTGCGCAGGTCACCGGCTTCGCCTTCAGCAGCCGGATCAGCACCGCGGGTTCCAGGCCCACCAGATAACCTCGACGCCCGCCGTTGATGGCGATGCGCGGCAGCCCCAGGATGGTTTCTTCCACGTACACCGGCACCCCCGGGCGCTTGAAGCCGAAGGGCGAGGTGCCGCCCACCAGGTAGCCGGAATGGCGCTGCGCCACCTCGGGCTTGCAGGGCTCCACGCTCTTGGCCCCGATGGCGCGCGCCAGGTTCTTGGTGCTGACCTGCTTGTCGCCGTGCATCAGCACGACCAGGGGCTCGGCCTGGTCGTCCTGCATCACCAGGGTCTTCACCACCGCGTGTTCGTCCCAGCCCAGTTGCCTGGCCGATTCGGCGGTGCCGCCGTGGTCCACGTAGTCGTAGGGGTGCTCGGTGAAGACCACCCCCGCGGCCTTCAAGGCCACCGTGGCCGGTGTGGCGCTGACGTGCTTGTCCTTCTTCGCCATGGCCGGCCTTTCACTGCGCCGGGTCGCGGATCTCCCAGCGGATGCGGTCGATCTCGGCCAGCAGTTCGGGCGACAGCGTGGTGCCCCAGGCCTTCAGGTTTTCTTCCAGGTGCGCCGTGCTGGTGACGCCGATGATGGTGGATGCAACCCGCCAACTGCCATAGCAGAAGGCCAGCGCCATCTGCGTGGGCGTCAGGCCGTGTTCCCGCGCCAGCGCGTTGTAGCGCCGCGCCGCGGCCAGGGCCTCGGGCCGAGCCCAGCGCTGCTTGCGCATGGTCTCGAACTGCGCCAGCCGGCCCAGGCCGGGCTGGCCAGGGTCGAAGCCGGGGCCGTCGTACTTGCCGGTCAGCGCGCCAAAACCCAAGGGCGAATAGGCCAGCAGGCTGACCTTGTCGCGCCACATGATTTCGTCCAGCCCGTTGTCCACGATGCGGTTGACCAGCGCATAGGGGTTCTGCACCGTGGCCACGCGCGGCAGGCCATGTTGTTCGGCCACCTTCAGGAATTCGGCCAGGCCCCAGGGGGTTTCGTTCGACAGGCCAATGGCCCGCACCTTGCCCGCCTTCACCAGGCTGTGCAGCGCCTGCAACTGGTCGTGCACCGACGTTTGTGGCTTTTCCTTCGTGGGGTCGAAGTACACGCCACCGAACTGCGGCACGTTGCGGTTGGGCCAGTGGATCTGGTAGAGGTCGATCACCTCGGTCTGCAGGCGCTTCAGGCTGTCATGGCAGGCCTTGACGAAGTCCTGCGGCTCCACATCGGCCTTGCCGGCGCGTATCCAGTCCATGCCGCGCGCGGGGCCGGCGATCTTGGTGGCCAGCACCACTTTCTTGCGCGCGTCCGGGCGCTTGGCGAACCAGCGGCCGAGGATGGTTTCGGTGCTGCCGAAGGTTTCGGCGCGGGCCGGCACCGCGTACATCTCGGCGGTGTCGATGAAGTTGATGCCGCGCTCCAGGCTGAGGTCCAGGATGCGGTGGGCGTCGGCCTCGTTGACCTGCTGGCCGAAGGTCATGGTGCCCAGGCAAATGGGGGTGACGCGCAGGTCGCTGGTGCCGAGGGAGACAAGTTGCATGGCGATGGACGGTCAGGGTTTCGCGGGGCCGACAGTGTGCCGCAAAGCGGCCTTCAGGCCCGCAGCAGGTGGATCACCAGGCCCAGCACGGCGCTGGCCGCGATGACCTCGATGACCCCGCGCTTGAACTTCAGCAGCGCCAGCGCGGCACCCAGCGCCAGCAATGCCGAAGGCCACTCGAAGGGCCCTTGCCAGCCTTGCGGCCACAGCACGTGCCAGCCGAACACCAGCGCCAGGTTCAGCACCACCCCCACCACCGCTGCGGTGATGGCGGCCAGCGGCGCAGTGAAATGCAGGTCGTCGTGCGTGGCCTCCACCAGCGGTGCGCCGGCCAGGATGAACAGGAAGGACGGCAGGAAGGTGAACCAGGTCACCAGCAGCGCGGCCACGGTGGCCGACCCCAGCGGGTGCGCGGCGCCGAACAGCCCCGCCAGTTCGCTGCTCTGCCAGCCGCCCACGAAACCGACGAAAGTGACCACCATGATCAAGGGCCCCGGCGTGGTTTCACCCAGCGCCAGGCCGTCGATCATCTGCGCGCCGCTCAGCCAGCCGAAGTGCGACACCGCCCCCTGGTACACATAGGGCAGCACCGCGTAGGCGCCGCCGAAGGTCAGCAGCGCGGCCTTGGTGAAAAACCAGCCCATCTGCGCCAGCGGACCCTGCACGCCCTGCACCCAGGCGGCCAGCGCCATGGGGGCGGCCCACAACAAGGCCCCCACGCCCACCACCACCGCCAGGCGGCCGGGCGCGAACCTGGCGTGGGGTGGCGGCGGCGTGTCATCGTCGATCCAGGCCGGCGCATGCGTGGCACCAGCCTTGCCGTGCCCACCACCGGTCTTGAAGGCCTGCGGCCAGTGCCGGCTGCCCAGCCAGCCGATGGCCGCGGCGCCTGCCACGATGGCCGGGAAGGGCAACTCACCAACGAAGATGGCCACGAAAGCCGCCACCGCCACGGCCCACAGCAGCCGGTGCTTCAAGGCCCGGTCGCCGATGCGGTGCACCGCCTGCACCACGATGGCCGTGACCGCGGGCTTGATGCCGTACAGCAGCCCCGCCACCACGGCCAGGTGGCCATAGGCCATGTAGATGCCCGACAGCGCCAGCAGGATCAGCAGCGAAGGCAGCACGAACAGCGCCCCGGCCACGATGCCGCCGCGCGTGCCGTGCATCAGCCAGCCCAGGTAGGTGGCCAGCTGCTGCGCTTCCGGCCCCGGCAGCAGCATGCAGTAGTTCAGCGCATGCAGGAAACGCCGTTCGCTGATCCAGCGGCGGCGCTCCACCAGTTCGGCATGCATGATGGCGATCTGCCCGGCCGGCCCGCCGAAACTGACGAAGCCCAGCTTCAGCCAGAAGGCCAGCGCCGCCGCGAAACTGATGGGGGGCGTGGCAGCAGTCGGGCTCGCGGGCAGGGGCATGCCTGCATGATGCCCCCAAATGCCCTCAGACCTGCGGCAGCGCGCTCTCTGCGGCCAGCTTCAGCGAAGTGGCCCGATCACGGAAGACCAGGGGCTGCTCGCGCGCCAAGGGCTGCGCGCTTTCGGCCAGGGCCACGGCCGCCTTCACCAGGCCGTGGTGCGGGCTCTTGCTGCACACCGGGTCGGCGGCGTCCATGTCCTGCGCCAGCATGTAGGCCTGGCAGCGGCAGCCGCCCAGGTCGCGCTCCTTGTGTTCGCAGCTCACACAAGGCTCTTTCATCCAGCCGGTGCCGCGGAAGCGGTTGAAGCCGGGGCTGTCGAACCAGATGTCGCGCACCGAGGTGTCACGCACGTTCGGGAAGCTCAAACCCGGCAGCATTTTGGCGGTGTGGCAGGGTAGCGCCGTGCCGTCGGGCGCGATGTTCAGGAAGGTGCTGCCCCAGCCGTTGACGCAGCGCTTGGGCGTGCCTTCGTGGTAGTCGGGCGCCACGAAGAAGAGCTTCATCTGCTCGCCCAGGCGCAGGCGCCACTGGTCGGTGATGGCCTCGGCGCGCTTCAACTGTTCGGTGGTGGGCAGCAGGTGAGCCCGGTTCACCTGGGCCCAGGAGTAGTACTGGGTGTTGGCCAGTTCTAGGTATTCGGCGCCCAGGTCGGCGGCCATGCCGATGATGCGGTCGATGTGTTCGATGTTCATCCTGTGAATGACCACGTTCATCACCATGGGCCAGCCGTTGGCCTTGATGCTGCGGGCCACGCGTTGCTTCAGCTCGAAGGTCTTGGTGTGCGACAGGAAGTCATTCACCTCGCGGGTGCTGTCCTGGAAGGACAGCTGCACATGGTCCAGCCCGGCTTCCTTCAGTGCCGCCGCGCGCGCTTCGCTGAAGCCCACGCCGGACGTGAGCAGGTTGGTGTAGTAGCCCAGGCGCCGCGCCTCGGCCACCAGCACTTCCAGGTCGTCGCGCAGCAGCGGCTCGCCGCCGGAGAAGCCGCATTGCACCGAGCCCAGTTCACGCGCTTCGCGCAGCACGCGCAGCCAGTCCTCGGTGCCCAGTTCCTGGTCCTGGGTGGCGAAATCCACCGGGTTGTAGCAGAACACACAGTGCAAGGGGCAGCGGTAGGTCAGCTCCGCCAGCAGCCACAGCGGGGGCCCCACGCTGTTGGCGGCCGGACTCAGTCCCACTGCAGCCACCGCTGCTGCCCCGCCATGCGGACGAAGGCTTCCACGTCGCCGTGCAGGCCCTGCGCGTTGAACACCGTCTCCAGCTCGTTCACGATGGCACCCAGTGACCTTTCGCCGTCGCAGCGCTTCATGATTTCGCCCGCGCTGGGGTTCAGCTTCACCATGCCTTCGGGGTACAACAGCACGTGGGCGTCCTGCGCCGGTTCCCACTGCAGGCGAAAGCCCGCGCCCACGCGCGGCACCACCGTGGTTGCCAGGCTGGGGCCGTTCATGCCTGCACCCCGTAACGCTGGGCCATGGCGTCGTTCATGGCCCACAGGATGTCCAGCTTGAACTGCAGCACGTCCAGCGCACGCTGCTGCAGGGCGTGGGTGTTGAAGTGCGACAGCGTCACCTCCAGGCCCTGCTCCACGTCGCGCCGCGCCTGGCTGACGCGGTTGCGGAAGTACTGCAGCCCGGCCGATTCGATCCAGGGGTAGTGCTCGGGCCAGGTGGCCAGGCGCTGCTTGTGGATTTCCGGCGCGAACAGCTCGGTGAGCGACGAACACACCGCCTCCTGCCAGGGCACACGGCGCGCGAAGTTCACGTAGGCGTCCACCGCGAAGCGCAGCGCGGGGATGGCGTGGCGCTCGTCCATCACCTCTTCGCGGGTCAGGCCCACGGCCTGCGCCAGACGCAGCCAGGCTTCGATGCCGCCTTCGTCCTTCACGCCACCCAGCTCGAAGCCGTCATGGTCCAGGATGCGCTGGATCCAGCCGCGCCGCACGTCACGGTCGGGGCAGTTGGCCAGGATGGCGGCGTCCTTGACGGGAATGGCCTGCTGGTACAGGAAGCGGTTGGCCACCCAGCCGCGCACCTGTTCCTTGCTGGCCTTGCCGGTGTTCAGCATGACGTTGAAGGGGTGGTGGATGTGGTACGCCTTGCCGCGCTCGCGCAGGCGGGCTTCGAATTCCACACGGTCCCAAGCCAGGGTCATGGCGGTCTCCTTCAGAGCTGGATGTGCATCCCGTCCTCGCATACTTCGATGCGCTGCGCGGCCAGTTCGGCGCGCTGCGGCGAGTCTTCGTCCAGGATGGGGTTGGTGTTGTTGATGTGGATGAGCAGTCGCCGCGTGCGTGCGGGCAGTTGGGCCATCCACTCCATCATTCCGCCCGCGCCGCTTTGCGGCAGGTGGCCGATGTCGCGCGCCGTCTTGGTGGACAGGCCCAGGCGGATCATCTCGTCGTCGGTCCAGAAGGTGCCGTCCACCAAGACGGCATCGGCGCCGTGCATGGCGTCCCACACCATGGGGGTCATCTCGCCCAGGCCGGGGGCATAGAACAAGGTGGTGCCACGGCGGTCGTCCGTCACCAGCAGGCCGATGTTGTCGCCCGGCACGGGATGGTCGCGGTGCGGCGAATAGGGCGCCGGCTTGCTGTTCAGCGGCAGCGCACGCAGCGTGATTCCGGGCACGCCGGGCACGGCAAAGCGCTGGCCGTCCAGCGTGATGGCGTGGCGCTGAACGCCGCCAAAGTGGCCCAGCACCTTCAGCAGCGGCAGGCCGGTGGACAGGTCCTGCGCCACCTCGTCGGTGCACCACAGCGGCAGCGGTGCGCCGCGCTCGCGCAGCATCAGCAGGCCGGTGGCATGGTCGATCTGGCCGTCCATCAGCACCACGCCAGCGATGGCTGTGTCGCGCACGGCGCGGCCGGGCTGCAGCACGCGCGAGAAGCGGATCTGCTCCAGGATGTCGGGCGAGGCGTTGAACAGGATGCCGTCGTCGCCCTCGTCATCGCGGATGAAGATGGACGACTGGGTGCGCGGCTTGGCGCGCAGGGTGCCGGCGCGCAGCCCGGCACAGTTGGCACAGTTGCAGTTCCACTGCGGGAAGCCGCCACCGGCCGAGGAGCCCAGGATGGTGATGCGCATGGCAGGGGGTCGGTGCCCCGGCACGGGACCGGGGCGGGTGGGTCAGAAGGCCTTCAGCGCGCGGCCACGTACATCGTGATTTCGAAGCCGAAGCGGAAGTTCGTCGCGGTGGGGGTTTGCCATTGCATGTGAGGTCTCCAGTGGAAGTGGATGAAAAGGATCGGGTTGCAACCCGCGGTGAACTGTGGCGCCCGGCGGCGGCGCTGCCCAGGGCGGGGTTCTGCATAACGGCCTCATGAATTTCATGAATCGCGCGCCACCCTGCCCGGCGGGCTTGCGCGGCGCCGATACCATGCGCTGGTGATGGCCTGCCTGCACCCCTGCCGCCCATGACGCTGCGGCTGAAGATCCACCTGCTGGTGGCGGCGCTGATGCTCGCCTTCGTGGCCGCGGTGCTGGGGCTGCAGCTGCGCGGCATGAAGGAGTCGGTGCGCGAAGAAGTGCTGGCCGCCAACCGCGTGGCCGCGCAACTGCTCAACCGCACCGCCTGGCTGTATGCCGCCCAGGGCGTGCCGGCGCTGCAGGCCTTCCTGCAAGGCCTGGGCCGGGTGCGCGCCAACGACATCGAGCTGCTGGACCGCAGCGGCAGCGCGCTCTACACCTCGCCGCCGTCGCCCTATAAGGCTGGGCGCGATGCGCCCGACTGGTTTGCCCGCCTGATCGGCCCGCCGCCTTCGGTGCAGGCCATCGATTTCCCCGACGGCAAGCTGGTGGTGCGCGGCAACGCGTCGCGCGCCGTGCTGGACGCCTGGGACAGCCTGATCGACCAGGGCGCGGTGGCGCTGGGCCTGCTGCTGGCGGCCAACGCGCTGGTCTTCTGGCTGGTGGGCCGCGCGGTGCGGCCTTTCGGCCAGGTGGTGGCCGCGCTGAACTCGGTGCAGGGCGGCCGCCTGGACGTGAGCCTGCCCGCCCTGCCCGGGCGCGAGGCCAACCGCATGGCCGAGGCCTTCAACCGCATGGTGACCGACCTGCGCGAGCACGTGGAAACCGAAAAGCGCGCGGTGCGGGCCGAGAAGCAGTTGTCCGACAGCCGCGAGCTGACGCGCTGGATCGACCAGCACATTGAACAGGAACGCCGCATGATCGCGCGCGAACTGCACGACGAACTGGGCCAGAGCGTCACCGCGATGAAGAGCCTGGCGTTGGGCATCGCACAGCGCGCGCGGGGCCGCGACGACAGCACCGAGCAGGCCGCCCGCCTGGTGGCCGAAGAAGCCACGCGGCTGTACGACGCCATGCACGGCATCATCCCGCGGCTGACGCCGCTGGTGCTGGACAACTTCGGCCTGGCCGACGCCTTGACCGACCTGGTGGCGCGCACCCGCCAGGCCCACCCCCAGGTGGCCCTCGAACTGCAGGTGGACCTGAAGGACACCCCGCTGGCCGCCGAAGCGGCGCTGGCGCTGTACCGCGCGGCCCAGGAAGGCATCACCAACGCGCTGCGGCACGGCCCGGCCACGCGGCTGGCGCTGCAGGTGCAGGCCGACGCGGACGCGGTGGAACTGGCCTTGACCGACAACGGCCGTGGCCCGCCGCCCGACTGGGCCCGGCGCCAGGGACACTACGGCCTGGGCTGGTTGGCCGAGCGCGCGCAGTCGCTGCAGGGCAGCCTGGTGCTGGAGCCGGCCGCGCCGCAGGGCGCGCGCCTGCGCATGCGCCTGCCGTTGCCCGGCACAGCGCAACACACACCGAAAGGAGCCGCCGCGTGACACGCGTGATGCTGGTGGACGACCACGCGCTGGTGCGCATGGGTTTTCGCATGCTGCTGGCCAATGCCGGCTGCGAGGTGGTGGCCGAATGCGGCAGCGGCGAGCAGGCCTGCAGCGACTACGCCCGCCTGCAACCCGACGTGGTGGTGATGGACCTGTCCATGCCCGGCATGGGCGGCATGGAGGCGGTGCGGCGCATCCTGGCGGCCGACCCCAAGGCGCGCATCCTGGCACTGTCGGCCCACGAGGACACCGCGCACCCGCAGCGCGTGCTGCGCGCCGGCGCCATGGGTTACCTGGCCAAGCGCAGCGCGCCCGAGGCCCTGCTCGCCGCGGTGGCGGCCCTGGTGCGCGGTGAACGCTATGTGGACGCGCAAACCGCCCAGGCCCTGGCGGTGGCGCAACTGGACGGCGAGGCCAACCCCGAACAGCGCCTGTCCGAGCGGGAATTCGCGGTCTTCATCCAGCTGGCGCGCGGCATGAGCGTGGCGCAGATCGCCGACAACCTGAAGCTGAGCCCCAGCACCGTGGGCACCCACCTGTACCACGTGAAGCAGAAGCTGGGCTGCAACAACCAGAGCGAACTCACGCTGGTGGCGCTGCGCTGGGGGCTGATAGAAGCATGAAGGCCCTGCTGGCCTCGCTGCGGCCGGGCCCGCAGGCGGTGCCGGCGCGTGAACGCGCGCGGGTGGTGGTGGGCATGCTGCTGGGCCTGCTGCTGGCCGGCGGACTGACCCGCTGGGTGGCACCGCAGGCGCTGTGGCTGGCCGCCCCGCTGGGTGCCAGCGCGGTGCTGGTGTTCGCGCTGCCGTCCGGGCCGCTGTCGCAACCCTGGGCCGTGCTGGCCGGCAACACCTTGTCGGCGGTGGTGGGCGTGGCCCTGGTCAACGCCGGCGTCGGCTGGGTGCCCGCGCCGGTGCTGGCCGCGCTGGCCGCCGCCCTGGCCGTGCTGCTGATGCTGGCCACGCGCAGCCTGCACCCGCCCGGCGGCGCGGTGGCCGTGCTGGCCGTGGTGGGTGGCGTGGCGCAATGGGGCTTCGTGCTGCTGCCGGTGGCGCTGAACTCGCTGCTGCTGCTGGCCGCCGGCGTGGCCTACAACCGCGCCACCGGCCGGCCCTATCCCTTGTTGCATGTGCCAGCCCAGGCGCCCGGTGCCACGCCGCGCTTCACCGACGCCGACCTGGACCGCGTGCTGGCGCGCCAGGGCCAGGTGGTGTCCATGTCGCGCGAGGAACTGCTGCCGCTGCTGGAAGCCGCCGAGACCGAAGCCCACCGCCGCCGCCTGGGCGCGCTGCGCTGTGCAGACATCATGAGCCGCGAGGTGGTGACGGTGGAGTTCGGCACGCCGCTGCAGGAGGCCTGGACGCTGATGCGCAGCCACCGCGTCAAGGCGCTGCCGGTGCTGGATCGCTACCGCCAGGTGCTGGGCATCGTCACGCTGGCCGACTTCATGCGCCATGCCGAGCTGGACCGCCATGACGAATTTCCCGACCGGCTGCGCGCGCTGATCCGCCCCACGCCCGGACCCAAGTCCGACAAGCCAGAGGTGGTGGGCCAGATCATGACCCGGCGCGTTCGGGTGGCCAGCCCGCAGCGCACGCTGGCCGAACTGGTGCCCATCCTCTCGAGCACCGGCCACCACCACATCCCGGTGGTGGACGAACAGCGCAAGCTGCTGGGCATCCTGACCCAGACCGACCTGGTGCGCGCGCTGGTGGACGAAGCCGGTGCGGCGCCCCCTTCGGGCGAAGGCGGCAACGCACCACCGTGGGCCTGATCAGCCCGCGCCACGCACGCGCTGGCGCACCAGCTCGATGTGCGCGCGCAGCGCATACAGCTCGTCGGCGTAAGACAGCGGCAGGGTGATGCGGCCCACGCGGTTGTCCAGCTGGTCCAGCTCGTCCAGCAATTCCGCCGCGCTGCGCTGGCCCACCGCGGCTTCCAGGCTGCGCAGCTGGCCGTACCAGCGGAACACGCGCGAGCGGATGCGGAACTCATACAGCGGCGGCACCACGCGCGACAGCGGAATCAGCACCGCCACGATGGACAGCAGCACCACCCACATGCGGTCCACCAGGTTGGCCAGCCAGAAGGGCAGGTAGCGCTGCAGCCAGGGTGTGCCATTGCGGTAGAAGCGTTCGGCTTCCGGGTGCAGCGGGAAGACATCGGTCTGCGGGTTGGGAAAGTCGCCGCGACGCTGGAACCAGCCCGCTTCGCCATGCACCTGGCGCGCCGCCTGCACCAGCAGTTGCACCAGCGCCGGGTGCGTGCCTTCGCGCGCCACCAGCGCGCCGGTGGCGGCCACCAAAGGCACGTCGGCCGGGGGCTGGTCGGCCGCCAGGTCCACCACGCCGCGCGGCAGCCGCACCGCATTCAGGAAGGCATGGCGGCGCGCGTAGGCCTCGGCCTGCTCGAAACGGAACAGCGCGATGCCCGGCGTGCGCAGCAACATCTGCACCATCAGCGATTCGGGCGCCGACACGAACACCAGCGCGTCGGACGAACCGTCCAGCAAGGCCATCACGGCCGGCGTCTGGCCCTCGCGCTGCGGGCTCACGCGATCGGCACTCACGCCGTTGTCGTCCAGCAGCAGCTTCATCAGAGGCGCCGTCCCGCTGCCGGTGGGGCCGATGTTCAGTCGCCAGCCCTCCAGCTGCTTCAATGCCGTCAGCCGAGGGGCGCCCGTGTGCGCCTGGGCCGCGGCTTCGCGGTAGAACAGCCACACCGGTTCATGGAACAGGCTGCCCAGCGACTGCAACAGCGGCCCGGTCATCTCGGTGCCGCCGGCCGATGCTTCCTCGCTGCCGCCCTGGATGAAGGCCACGTCCACGCCGGACTTCGGGTCGCGCAACAGCGCCAGGTTCTCGGCCGCACCCTGGGTGTGGCGCAGTTCCACGCTGATGCCGTGGCGCTTCAGCTGGTCGGCATAACGCTTGCCGATCTCGGCGTAGGCGCCGCGCTCGCTGCCGGTGGCCATGACCACGCGCCGCGGCGGGTTGGGGTTCAGCACCCAGTAGGCCGCCACCAGCAAGGCCAGCGCCAGCAGCACCAGGGGCCCGGCGGTGGCCAGCAGGTCGCGGGCGGACAGCAGCGTGTCGCGCAGCCGCTGCGGGGCGCCGAGCCGACGGCGCTTGGCGGCTGCGGGGCCCGACGGGGGCGCGTCCTCTTCCATGGCGGCGTGTCAGCGCCCTGCGCTGTCCTGCCGGCCCTGGCCGCCTGCGCGTTCACGCGCACGCTGCTCTTCCTGCAGGCGCAGCACTCGGCGCTGCACCTTGCCGGTGGTGGTCATGGGCAGCGCGGGAATGAACTCGATCTCCTTCGGGTATTCGTAGGGCGCCAGGCGCGCCCGCACATGCTGCTGCAGCGCGTCCACCAGGGCCTCGCTGGGCTCGAAGCCCAGGGCCAGCACCACGTAGGCCTTCACCACCGCGCCGCGTTCGGCATCGGGCTTGGGCACCACCGCGGCATTGGCCACCGCCGGGTGCTTGACCAGGCAGTTTTCCACCTCGCTGGGGCCGATGCGGTAGCCCGCGGCCTTGAACACGTCGTCGCTGCGGCCCTGGTACCAGAGGTAGCCGTCGGCATCCATCACCGCGGTGTCGCCAGTGCGGCACCAGGAAGCGGCCATGTCGCCGGTGTATTTGGCGCGGGTGGCGTCCGGGTTGTTCCAGTAGCCCAGAAAGAACACCGGGTCGCTGGCGCCCTGCCCGTCCAGCCGGTGCACCGCCACGTCGCCCGGCGTGCCGCGCGGGCATTCCTGGCCGTCGTCGTCGATGACCGCCACGCGGTGGCCCGGGTAGGCACGGCCCATGCTGCCGGGGCGCTGGGGCCAGCCGGTGTGCCACTGGCCGGCGTCGTCCACATACCGGCCGCAGTTGCCCACCACGTAGTTCACTTCGGTCTGGCCGAACATTTCGTTGACGGTGACGCCCAGTTCGTTCTTCGTGTAGTCGAAGACCGCGTCGCCCACGGCTTCACCGGCGCTCATGATGGCGCGCAGGCGCAGCGCATAGCGCTCGCGCGGGTGGGGCTCGGCCTTCATCATGGCCTTGAGCGCGGTGGGAAACAGGAAGCTGTGCGTCACCCCGTGGGCCTGCATCAGCGCAAAGGCGCGTTGCGGGTCGAAGCGGCCCAGGAAGGCCACGATCTCGCGGCCGAAGTACAGCGTGGGCAGCAGCGCGTCCATCAGCCCGCCGGTCCAGGCCCAGTCGGCCGGGCTCCAGAAGACGGCCGGGTGAACCACGCCGTCCAAGGGCTCCACGTTCGGGAAGAAGTTCTGGCTGCAGACGAAGCCGGTCAGGTTGCCGATGAGCGCACGGTGCGGGATCAGTGCGCCCTTGGGCGGGCCGGTGGTGCCGCTGGTGTAGATGAGCAGGGCCGCGTCGTCGGCCAGGGTGTCCACCGGCTCGAAGCGTGCGTCCTGCCCGGCCAGGGCATGGGCCCAGTCGGCGTCGCCCTGGCCCGCCGCGCCGCCCACCGCCAGCACCTGGGCCACGCTCGGGCATTGCGCGCGCACCGCGTTCACCGCCGCGATGGCGCTTTCGTCCACGATGGCCACGCGGGCCGCGCTGTCCTGCAGCCGCCAGGCCAGCGCCTCGGGGCCGAACAGGATGGACAGGGGCATGGCCACCGCGCCCAGCTGGTAGGTGGCGATGTGGGCCGCGGCGGTTTCAAAGCGCTGCGGCATGACGATGGCCACGCGGTCGCCGCGCTGCACGCCCTGGGCCCGCAGCCAGCACGACAGGCGGTCGGCCGCACGGTGCAGTTGCGCGTAGCTGAAGTCTTCCCGCGAGCCGTCATCGCCTTCGGTGCGGATGGCGATGGCCCCCGGCGTGTCACGCGCCCAGCGCCCGCAGCAGACCTGGGCGATATTGAAGTGCTCGGGCACCTGCCAGTGAAACCCGCCGTGCAGGCGGTGATGGTGGTCCTCATCGGTGGCGGCCAGCCTGTTCATGCGCCCGCCCCTTGGCCCAGCTGCCGCAGCGCGTCGCCGGTCACGCGGCACAGGCGCCATTCGTTCAGCAGGGTGGCGCCCAGGCGTTCGTAGAAGCGCTGCGCGTTCACGTTCCAGTCCAGCACGCACCACTCGAAGCGGCCATAGTCGCGCGCCACCGCCACGCCGGCCAGGTGCTGCAGCAGGGCCCGGCCGATGCCGGCGTTGCGGTGCGCCGGCTGCACGTACAGGTCTTCCAGGTACAGGCCCGGCTTGCCCAGGAAAGTGGAGAAGTTGGTGAAGCACAGCGCCAGGGCCACCAGCTTCGCGTCGGTGCCTTCGCCCACCTCGGCCACCCAGGCCTCGGCCACCGGCCGCGGGCCGAACAGGTACGGCGCCAGGGTTTGCGGGCTGACCTGCATCAGGTGCGTCAGGTTCTCGAACGCGGCCAGCTCGCCGATCAGGCCCACCAGCGCGGGCACGTCGTCGGGCCGCGCGGCACGCAGGGTGAAGGTGTTCATGCGGCTCATTCTGTCACCGCGGCGCCAGCGGGAAAGCGGGCCCTTCGCTAGCATGCTGCCATGCCCGACACCGCCCCCTACCGGCCCCGCGTGCAAGCAACGGAATGCTTCCTGCCCGTGCGCGGCCTGCGCTACCACCTGCACACCTGGGGCGACCCCGCCTGGGCCACGCCCGAGCGCCCGGCCCTGGTGCTGGTGCACGGCTGGATGGACGTGGCCGCGTCCTGGCAGTTCATGGTGGACGCGCTGGCCGCGCAGCGCTACGTCGTGGCGCCCGACTGGCGCGGCTTCGGCCAGACCCAGTCACCCGGCGTGGACAGCTACTGGTTCGCCGACTACCTGGGTGACCTGGACGCGCTGCTGGACCAGGTCAGCCCGAACGCCCCGGTGGACCTGGTGGGCCACAGCATGGGCGGCAATGTGGTGATGATCTACGCGGGCGTGCGGCCCGGGCGCATCCGCCGGCTGGTGAACCTGGAAGGCTTCGGCCTGCCGGACATGAAACCGGCAAAGTCCCCGCGCCGCCTGGCCGAGTGGCTGGACGAGCTGAAGCTGCCGCAGTCCTTCCGCCCCTACGACAGCGCTGCCGAGGTGCCGCTGCGCCTGATGAAGACCCACCCCGGCCTGACGCCCGACCGCGCTGCCTGGCTGGCGCCCTATTGGGCCGCCCCGGACGCCGCCGGCCAGTGGCAGGTGCGTGGCGACCCGGCCCACAAACGCGTGAACCCCATCCTGTACCGGGTGGAAGAGGTGTTGGCAGCCTGGCAGCAAATCAGCGCCCCGGTGCTGTGGGTGGAGGGCAGCCTCACCGACATGGCCCAGTGGTGGAAGGGCCGATACACGCGCGACGACTTCGAGGCCCGGCTGCGGCAGGTGCCGCGGCTCACGCGCCGCGTGCTGGAGGGTTCGGCCCACATGATGCAGTTCGACCAGCCGCAGGCGCTGGCGGCCTGCCTGGAAGCCTTCCTGGACGCGGCGCCGGGCTGACGCGTTATTCCTGCCGGTCCAGACCCAGTTCGCGGTCCATGCGGTCCATGGCACGGGCGTAGGCCCAGATCAGCAGCAGGTACACGATCAGTGCGCCCTGGGCGCCGACCCAGAAGCTGAAGGGCCAGCCGAAAAAGCTGAAGTTCAGGTCGCGCGCGAAGTAGGCCACGCCGAAGGTGGCGCCGAACCACAGCGCCATCAACTGCCACGTGAGGGTGGCGGTGCGGGGCCAGTAGCGGCGGACCTTTTCGTCGTGGTTCATGGCGGCGGGTTCCTCACCGGCAGGCCGCGGCGCCCAGCGGCAGGCACAGGCTGATCTTCCAGGCCGTGGCCAGCAACCACAGGCCCAGGAGCAAAGCCCCCGTGGCCGCCGGCAGGTGGCGCGGCGGCACCCAGCGCGGCAGCAAGCGGCGCGCCGCCGCCTGCGGCGGTTGCACCACCACGGCCAGCACCCGGGCCACCGGGTTGGCATCGGGCGCCGTGCTGCCCATCAGGCGCAGCAGCAGTTGCAACACGGCCTGGCCCAGCAGGGCCAGCAGCGCCACCTCGCACAGCAGCTTCAGGGTCAGCACCAGCAGCAGCATGTTCACCTTGAAGCCCGGCTGCCGCTGTCCACCTGCAGCGCGGGCGCGCCACGCAGCCGGTCCACCAGCCGCTGCGCCGCCAGCCCCGGCGCGGGTGTGGCCAGGCTCACCAGGGCGATGGTCAGGAAACCCGTGGCCACGCCGAAGATGCCGGCCGACACGGGCTGGATGTCCCACCACAGCTGCACCGGCCCCTTCAGGCCCAGCCAGGCCCGCGCACCGGGGTGGGTGACGGTGAGGTAGTACAGCGTCACGCCCAGGCCGGCCAGCATGCCGCAGGCCGCACCCCAGCGGTTGGCGCGGCGCCAGAACACCCCCAGCACCAGCGCCGGGAAGAAGGCCGCCGCCGCGATGGAAAACGCCGCCGACACCAGGAACACGATGTTGGCGGGCTTCTGCGCCGCCACATAGGCCGCCAGCAGCGCCGCCACCAGCAGCAGCACCTTGGAGATGGTGACCCGCCGCGACATGCCCGCCTGCGGGTCCACCACGCGGTAATAGGTGTCGTGGCTCAGTGCGTTGGCGATCGTCAGCAGCAGCCCGTCGGCGGTGGACAGCGCCGCAGCCAGCCCGCCGGCGGCCACCATGGCGCTGATGACATAGGGCAGCCCGGCGATCTCGGGCGTAGCCAGCACGATGATGTCGGCGTCGATGCTGATTTCACTGAGCTGCAGCAGGCCATCGCGGTTGACGTCGGACACCGACAGCAGCGACGGGTCCACCTTGGCCCAGGCGCTGATCCAATGCGGCAGGCTGTCGAAGGACGTGCCCACCAGCACATTGAAGACCTCGTACTTCACCAGCACCGCCAGCGCCGGCGCGGTGACATACAGCAGCGCGATGAACAGCATGGACCAGCCCACCGATTCGCGCGCCTCGCGCACCGAGGCCGCGGCGTAGCTGCGCACCAGGATGTGGGGCAGCCCGGCCGTGCCCAGCATCAGGCACAGCACCAGGGCCAGGAAGTTGCGCCTGTCGATGTCGAATTCCTGCTTCTCGGCCGGGCTGCCATGGGGGTCGCCGCGAAAGGCCTGGGCATGCGGCGGCAGCCCGCCGAGCGGCCTGGCACGGCCTTCGGCCGAGGCCAGCTGGGCGCTCCAGACGCGCCGGGCCTCTTCCGGGTCGCGCGGCATCTTCAGCAGCACCCGCTGCTGGGCCTGGACGCGCGCCAGCGGTGCGTTCTCGGCCTTCAGCTCCGACAGCCGCGCCTGGGCTGCGGCCCGGTCCACCGCCAGCGCCACCGGCACATTGCGCAGCTTGCCGCGCAGTTCCTCGGCCTGCAGCTTCAGCGCCGCGATCACTTCCAGCTCGCGCGGGTCGCTGCGCAGCTGGATTTCGCGCTCTGTCACCTTCTGCAGCTGCGCCCCCACCACCAGCTGCGGCACCGGCACCCCGGTCTGCTTGACCGACAGCCACACCACTGGCGTGAGGTAGGCGATGAGCAGGATGATGCACTGCGCCACCTGGGTCCAGGTGACGGCCTTCATGCCGCCCAGGAAGCTGCACACCAGCACCCCGCCCAGGCCGACGAAAATGCCCAGCTCGAAGGTGAAGCCGGTCAGCCGCGTGGTGATCAGGCCCACGCCGTAGATCTGCGCCACCACGTAGGTGAAGCTGCACAGGATGGCGGCGAACACCCCCACCAGGCGGGGCAGGTGGCCTTCGTAGCGCGCCCCCAGGAAGTCGGCGATGGTGTACTGGCCGAAGCGGTTCAGGTAGGGCGCGATGAACAGCGCCACCAGCACGAAGCCGCCCGTCCAGCCCAGGATGTAGGCCAGCCCGTCGTAGCCCGACAGGTACACCGTGCCGGCCAGGCCCATGAAGCTGGCCGCGCTCATCCAGTCGGCCGCGGTGGCCATGCCGTTGTAGAAGGCCGGCACGCGGCGTCCGGCCACGTAGTACTCGTCGGCGTCGGCGGTGCGCGACAGGATGCCGATGCCGGCGTACAGGATGACCGGAGCCACCAGGAAGAAAAACCCGATCCAGGCCCGCGGCAGGCCCATGCGCTCGAACATCGCAAACGCCACGATGAAGGCGATGAAGATCACCGTGGAGACGATGTACAGGCGGTCCAGGCGGCGGCGAAACACCCGCGCCATGACACGGATGCTGCCCGAATCCCCCGCCGAGAAGCTGCTCATCTTGCCCCTGTGCAGGGCCGCGGCCCGGGTCTGCGTGCCCGGCCTGCGGCCCCCTGCCTTCTTGTGCCGGGCAATCATGGCATGGGAAGCTTTCTGCGGGCAGCATGCGAAAATGCCTGCTTTCCCTGATGGGCCCCACCCACGGCACCCAGCCGTCGCCACCACACCCATGGACAACGAACAAGTCAACGCCATCGGCACGCTGCTAGCCGACCTGAGCGAACGCACCCAGCAGCTCCGGGGGTATCTTTGACTACGACCGCAAAGCCCTGCGCCTGAACGAAGTCAACGCCGCGCTGGAAAACCCCGCGGTGTGGAACGAACCCAAGCGGGCCCAGGAACTGGGCCGCGAGAAGAAGAGTCTGGAAACGGTGGTGGAAACCATCGACCACCTGCAGTCCAACCTGGCGGACAACACCGAGCTCTATGAAATGAGCAAGGCCGACGGCGACATCGCCGGCGTGCAGGCCATGGCCGAAGAAGCCGCCAAGCTGCGCACCACGGTGGAACAGCTGGAATTCCGCCGCATGTTCAGCAACCCGGCCGACCCGGGCAACTGCTTCATCGACATCCAGGCCGGCGCCGGTGGCACCGAAGCCTGCGACTGGGCCAGCATGCTGCTGCGCCAGTACCTGAAGTACTGCGAACGCAAGGGCTTCAAGGCCGAGTTGCTGGAAGAAACCGCGGGCGACGTGGCCGGCATCCGCAGCGCCACGCTGAAGGTGGAGGGCGACTACGCCTTCGGCCACCTGCGCACCGAAACCGGCGTGCACCGCCTGGTGCGCAAGAGCCCCTTCGATTCCTCCGGCGGGCGCCACACCAGCTTCGCGTCGCTGTTCGTCTACCCGGAGGTGGACGACTCGATCGAGATCGACATCAACCCCGCCGACGTGCGCACCGACACCTTCCGCGCCAGCGGGGCCGGCGGCCAGCACATCAACAAGACCGATTCGGCGGTGCGCCTCACGCACATCCCCACCGGCATCGTGGTGCAGTGCCAGAACGACCGTTCGCAGCACCGCAACCGCGACGAAGCCTGGCAGATGCTGCGCAGCCGCCTGTACGAGCATGAAATGCGCAAGCAGCAGGAAGCGCAGCAGAAGCTGGAAGACACCAAGACCGACGTCGGCTGGGGCCACCAGATCCGCAGCTACGTGCTGGACCAGAGCCGCATCAAGGACCTGCGCACCAACGTCGAGATCAGCAACACCCAGAAGGTGCTGGACGGCGACCTGGACCCCTTCATCGAAGCCAGCCTGAAGTCCGGGCTGTAAAGCCGAACCACCCCGCCGCACGAGACAAACACAAGAGGAGCTTGCCCCCATGCGAGAAGGCCCCGCCCCCACGATCAAGCGCGAGGACTACGCCGCGCCGGACTACTGGATCCGCCAGGTCGAGCTGGTGTTCGACCTGGACCCGGCCAAGACCATCGTCAGCAACAAGCTGGCCATTGAACGAAACAGCGCCCGTGCCGGCGACACCCCGCCGCCGCTGCGCCTGCACGGCGAAGGGCTGAACCTGCTGCGCGTGCTGGCCGACGGTGAAAGCGTGTCCTTCCGGCATGAAGACGACATGCTCGTCATCGACAAGCCGCCCTCGGCGGCCCAGTTCACGCTCGAACTGCGAAACGCGATCGCGCCCGAGAAGAACCTGGAACTGTCGGGCCTGTACACCAGCAACGGCGGCTTCTTCACCCAGTGTGAAGCCGAGGGCTTTCGCCGCATCACCTACTTCCTGGACCGCCCCGACGTGATGGCGGTCTACACGGTCACCCTGCGCGCCGACAAGGCCAAGTACCCCATGCTGCTGTCCAACGGCAACCTGGTGGAGCAGGGCGACCTGGACGGCGGGCGCCACTACGCCAAGTGGCACGACCCCCACCCCAAGCCCAGCTACCTGTTCGCCCTGGTGGCAGCCGACCTGGTGTGCCGCGAGCAGCGCGTGCGCAGCCGCGCCGGCAAGGACCACCTGCTGCAGGTGTACGTGCGCCGCGGCGACCTGGACAAGACCGAACACGCGATGAACTCCCTCATCGCCAGCCTGGCCTGGGACGAAGCCCGCTTCAACCTCAGCCTGGACCTGGAACGCTTCATGATCGTGGCGGTGCAGGACTTCAACATGGGCGCCATGGAGAACAAGGGGTTGAACATCTTCAACACCAAGTTCGTGCTGGCCAGCCCCGCCACCGCCACCGACCTGGACTTCGCCGACGTGGAAAGCGTGGTCGCCCACGAGTACTTCCACAACTGGACCGGCAACCGCGTCACCTGCCGCGACTGGTTCCAGCTGAGCCTGAAGGAAGGCCTCACGGTCTACCGCGACCAGGAATTCAGCCAGGACATGGCCGGCAGCCCCAGCGCCCGCGCGGTGCGCCGCATCGACGATGTGCGCCGCCTGCGCAGCCGCCAGTTCCCGGAAGACGCCGGCGCCATGGCCCACCCGGTGCGCCCGGACGCCTACCAGGCCATCGACAACTTCTACACCGCCACCGTGTACGAAAAAGGCGCCGAGGTGGTGCGCATGATGGCCACGCTGGTGGGCCGCGAAGGCTTCAAGCGCGGCATGGCCACCTACTTCCAGCGCCACGACGGCCAGGCCGTGACCTGCGACGACTTTGCGCAGGCCCTGGCCGACGCCAACCCCGGCAGCGCCTTGGCAGTGCAGTTGAACAACTTCAAGCGCTGGTACTCGCAGGCCGGCACGCCGGTGCTGAAGTGCCGCCACACGCATGACGCCGAGGCCCGCACGCTGACCCTGCAGTTCAGCCAGCACACCCCGCCCACACCGGGCCAGGCCGACAAGCTGCCGCTGGTCATTCCGCTGGCGCTGGGCCTGGTGCAGGCCGATGGCCGCGCCGTGCCGCTGCAACTGAAGGGCGAAGCCGCCCCCGACGGCACAGACCGCGTGCTGGTGCTCACCCAGGCCGAACAGAGCTGCACCTTCATCAACGTGGACCAGCCCGCGGTGCCTTCGCTGCTGCGCGGCTTTTCGGCCCCGCTGCGCCTGGACGATGGGCTGGACGACGCCGGCCTGCTGACCCTGCTGCGCCATGACAGCGACGCCTTCAACCGCTGGGAAGCCGGCCAGCGCCTGCTGCTGTCGCGCCTGCTGGCGGGCTGCGCGCACGACGGCCCCGTGACGCTGGATGACGCCCTGGCCGGCGCCTTGCGCGACGTGCTGCGCCACCCGGTGCTGGACCCGGCGCTGAAGGAGATGCTGCTCACGCTGCCGGGCGAGGACTACGTGGCCGAGCAGATGGCCGTGGTGAACCCGCAGCGCATCCATGCGGTGCGCGAGGCCCTGCGCGCCGAACTGGCCCGGGTGCTGCAGGACGACTGGGTCTGGGCCTGGGAGGCCCACCAGGTCAAGGAAGGCTACAGCCCCGCCATGGCCCAGGCCGGCCAGCGCGCGCTGGCCAACCTGGCGCTGAGCATGCTGACGCTGCATGCCGTGCGCAGCGGCGACGCGGTGTGGCAGGGCAAGGCCTACCAGCGCTTCAAGCAGGCCACAAACATGACCGACCGCCACGGCGCCGTCAGCGCCCTGGTGGACGCCGGCAGCGAACTGGCGTCCACCGCGCTGGACCGCCTGCACGAGCAGTTCCAGGGCGAGGCCCTGGTCATCGACAAGTGGTTCGGCCTGCAGGCCCTGGCGCCGGAACAGCCCGACGGCCGCGTGTTCGCGCGGGTGAAGGCGCTGGCCCAGCACCCCGACTTCTCCAGCCGCAACCCCAACCGGGTGCGCGCCCTGGTGATGAATTTCTGCCTGGCCAACCCGGCGGCCTTCCACCGCGACGACGCGGGCGGCTACGTGTTCTGGGCCGAGCGCGTGCTGGAGCTGGACGCGCAGAACCCGCAACTGGCCTCGCGCCTGGCCCGCGGCATGGACCGCTGGGCCCACCTGGCCGAACCCTGGCACAGCGCCGCGCGTGAAGCCCTGCTGCGCGTGGCCGCCCGTCCCACGTTGAGCAACGACGTGCGCGAAATCGTCACCAAGGCGCTGGAAAACCAAGCATGAAACGCATCAGCCTGACGCAGTACCTGGTCGAGCAGCAACGTGAACACGGTCGCATCCCGGCGCAGCTGCGGCTGCTGATCGAGGTGGTGGCGCGCGCCTGCAAGACCATCGCCATCAACGTGAACAAGGGCGCCCTGGGCGACGTGCTGGGCACGGCCGGCAGCGAGAACGTCCAGGGCGAGGTGCAGAAGAAGCTGGACGTCATCGCCAACGACGTGCTGATCGAAGCCAACCAGTGGGGCGGCCACCTGGCGGCCATGGCCAGCGAGGAAATGGACAGCATCCACGTGGTGCCCGACCGCTACCCGCAGGGCGAGTTCATGCTGCTGTTCGACCCGCTGGACGGCAGCAGCAACATCGACGTGAACGTGTCCATCGGCACCATCTTCAGCGTGCTGCGCAAGGTGACCAACCACCGCGGCGTCAGCGAAGAAGACTTCCTGCAGCCGGGCAAGCAGCAGGCCGCGGCCGGCTACTGCGTGTACGGCCCGCAGACCACGCTGGTGCTGACCGTGGGCGACGGCGTGGCCATGTTCACGCTGGACCGCGAGATGGGTTCCTGGGTGCTGACCACCGAAGGGGTGCAGATCCCCGAGGACACCAAGGAATTCGCCATCAACATGAGCAACCTGCGCCACTGGGCCCCGCCGGTGCGCCGCTACATCGACGAATGCCTGGCCGGCAAGGAAGGCCCGCGCGGCAAGGACTTCAACATGCGCTGGGTGGCCAGCATGGTGGCCGACGTGCACCGCATCCTGACGCGCGGCGGCATCTTCATGTACCCCTGGGACAAGCGCGAGCCCGACAAGCCCGGCAAGCTGCGCCTGATGTACGAGGCCAACCCCATGGCCTTCCTGGTGGAACAGGCCGGCGGCCTGGCGGTGAACGGGCCGCAGCGCATCATGGACCTCACCCCCACCAAGCTGCACGAACGCGTGGCCGTGGCCTTGGGCAGCAAGAACGAGGTGCAGCGGGTGATGGACTACCACCGCGAGGCGGCCGGGCAGTAGGCGGCGGTCGCCGCGGCGACATCGCAGTCACCGGGCGCCCACGACAATGCCCTGCCATGGGAACCCTCTACCTGGTGCGCCACGGACAGGCCTCGTTCGGCGCCGACGACTACGACCAGCTCAGCCCGCTGGGCCAGCGCCAGTGCACTCGCCTGGGCGAGTACTTCCGTGAACGCGGCCAGGACTTCGACGCCTCCTACACCGGAACGCTGAAGCGCCAGCAGCAATCGCTGCAGGGCGTTCAGCAAGGGTACGGCCACGCCCTGCCCGCGCCCACCGAACTGCCGGGCCTCAACGAGTACGACAGCCACGCCGTGGTGCACGCCATCCACCCCGAACCGCTGGGCAAGGCCGACACGCCGGAAACCTACCGCCAGCACTTCCGCCTGCTGCGCGAGGGCCTGGCGGCCTGGATGGAAGGGCGCAGCGCGCCGCAGGGCATGCCCCGCTATGCCGATTTCGTGGCCGGCGTGGCCGACGCACTGGACCGAGTGCGCAGCGGCACGGCCGAAAAGGTGCTGCTGGTGAGTTCGGGCGGCCCCATCTCCACCGCGCTGGGTCAGGTGCTGGGGCTGGCGCCGCCGGTCACCATCGAGCTGAACATGCGCATCCGCAACAGCTCGGTCACCGAATTCGCCTTCACGCCCAAGCGCCACATGCTGGTCACCTACAACACCCTGCCCCACCTGGACGCGCCGGCCTATGCCGACTGGGTGACCTACGCCTGAGCGCGCTGCTCAGGCCCCGTGCCCAGTCTGGAAGTCGTTGCGGCCGCTGAGGTCCCGGCCCTTCAGCAGCCACAGCGGCCGCTGCGAAAAGTCCACCGACACACCGGTGCGGCCGTGCACCGGCTTCAGGCGGCGGTCGAAGTGCGAGGTGGCCGGCATGTAGCGCAGGGCCACGCCGGTGCGGCGCTGGCCGCTGCGGTTGGCCGCCGCGCCATGGATCATGTACACGTCGTGCAGGCTCATCTGGCCCGACTGCAGCTCGATGTCCACCGCCTGCGCTTCGTCGAAGCTGCCCGCGGCCAGGCGTTGGTTCAAGGTCAGGTCGAGGCGGTCTTCGTGCAGGTGCTCGTGCAGTTGCTGCTTGGCGTGGGAGCCGGAAATCACGCGCAGGCAGCCGTTGTCGCGCGTGCTGGGCTCCAGCGCCACCCAGGCGGTGCAGGTGGCCAGGGGGCGGATGGGCCAGTAGTGGCCGTCCTGGTGCCAGGGGGTCTCGAAGCCTTCGTGCGCCGGTTTGCAGAACACATGGCAGCCCCACAGGATGACGTCGTCACCGATGACGCTGGACACCAGGTCCACGATGGCCGGGTCTTTCGCCAGGTCCAGGAAAGCGGACACCCCGCGCACGCCTTCGCCGTTGTCCCGCCCGGCGCGCTCCACATGCGCCGACACCAGCTTTTCCGGCCGCACGCCGGGGTTGCGGCGCAGCAGTTCGTCCAGCGCGTCGCGCATGGCCGCCACCTGCGGGGCCGGCAGTTGGTAGGACGGCACCACCCAGCCGTCACGCCGAAAGCGTTGGACCTCGTCGGGCGGGAGCTGTGGCATGTTTCACGCGGGCGTCGCTCTGGATGGGCCGGATTGTGGTCGCCACCCGTTGCGGGTGGCCCCCGGTGCGACCCTGCCTTTTCAGCTTGCTACAATGCAAGGCTTTTCCGCCGGTGTAGCTCAGTTGGTAGAGCAGCGCATTCGTAATGCGAAGGTCGGGAGTTCGACTCTTCTCACCGGCACCAATGCTTCCGGTCCGCCGCAGCGGGCCTCAGGCACTCCGCGAGTGCCTTTCTCGTCCAGGGACGATCAGAGCCCGAACAGGGCCGACCAGACTGTGAACCATGGAAGGCCAGGCGCTCTGGCCGGCTGCTGTACCCCATGCTCCCCACCGCACTGAAACCGCTCGCCACGCCGGCCACCGCCGGCAAGCCCTTGGCCGGCCCGCGCCTGGACAACACCGCCATCGAGGCCATGAGCCTGGCGCAACTGGACGCCATCCTGTCCTCGCCCGAGCACTACGCGGCCACGGTCACGCGCAATTACGGTGAGCGCGACCCGCTGGAGCGTTCCGGCGAACTGCTGTTCCGCTGCAACTGCGGCGCCCAGCCCCGCGTGGTGTACGAAGTGCCCACGCCGGACCAGTTGTCGCAGATGAGCCGGCCACTGCCGACCGGGGCCCGCGAGGCCTACTTCGTGGTGTGCGCCGGCTGCGGCCACCGCGGCCTGCCTTCGCTGCGCGAATGGCGCACCGTGGTGGACTGGAACTACCGCCAGTCGCCGCGCTTTGCCCCGCCGCTGGCCGAATTCCCGTTCTTCAACCTGGCGGGCCTGTCGGCCGAGGACGCCCTGGCGCGGCTGGAAAGCATCCAGCTGGACCTGACGCTGCGCCGTGCGCAGGCCCGCAAGCAGAAGCTGGCGGGCCGTGATGTGGGTGGCCGCTACCTGGCCAAGATCGACGCCTTCCTGGGCTGGGCCCATGTGGCGCTGAAGATCGCGCGGCCGGTCAAAGCCCGCAGTGGCGCCCCGCGACGCGCGGCCTGATCACCGCAACGGGACAGCGGCCCTGAATCAGGCGGCCGTGTCGGCCGCTTGGTCGGTGGTGCCGGCTTCGCGCGCTTCGCGCACGGCCTTGCACGAAGGCATGCACACCTGCTGGGCCTTGCCCAGGATGCGCTTGCTGCCCAGCAGCGAACGCGGACGGTGCTGCCCACACAGGAAGCAGGACATGGTGCCGGCGCCAAAACTGCCCGCGGGCGCGAACGGCGAGCCTGGGGTCTTGCTGCGGTAACGCAGGCCGGCTTCGTCGATGCGGGTGGGGGTAGGGTCGCGGGACATGGCAGAACTCCGGGAAAACATCTGTTTGTGGTGCAGCAGGTCTCCGGACGTCCAACCCCATCCGGAACCTCCCAAGCATACTGGATAAACAACCAGCCGGCCGCCGGGGTTCGCCCAGGGGCCTGTCAGGCGGCACCCAAAGGCGGTCAGTGGGCCTGGTCCCAGTTCGGCCCCACGCCCACCTCGGCCAGCAGCGGCACGCTCCAATCGGCCACGCCGGCCATCAGCCGGGGCACCTGCTCGCGCACCCAGTCCAGTTCGTCCTCGGGCACCTCGAACACCAGCTCGTCGTGCACCTGCATCACCATGGCGGTGCGTTGGCCCTGGGCGTCCAGCGCCGCCTGCACCGCCAGCATGGCCAGCTTGATCAAATCGGCCGCCGTGCCCTGCATGGGTGCGTTGATGGCCTGCCGCTCGGCGCCGGCACGGCGCGGGCCGTTGCCGCCGCGGATGTCGGGCAACTCGATGCGGCGGCCGAACAGGGTTTCCACATAACCCGTCTCGGCGGCACGGGCCTTGGTCTCGTCCATGTAGCGCTTCACGCCGGCAAAACGCTGAAAGTAGCGGTCGATGTAGGTGGCCGCGGCCGAACGGTCCAGCCCCAGGCTTTGCGCCAGGCCGAAGGCGCCCATGCCGTAGATGAGGCCGAAGTTGATGGTCTTGGCGTAGCGCCGCTGCTCGGGCGTGACCTCGGCCACCGCCACGCCGAAGACCTCGGCCGCGGTGGCGCGGTGCACGTCCAGCCCGTCGGTGAAGGCCTGGGTCAGGCCGGGGTCGCCGCTGATGTGGGCCATGATGCGCAGTTCGATCTGCGAGTAGTCGGCGCTCACGATCACATGCCCCGGCGGGGCGATGAAGGCCTCGCGCACGCGCCGGCCCTCGGGCGTGCGGATGGGGATGTTCTGCAGGTTGGGGTCGTTGCTGGACAAGCGCCCGGTCACCGCCACCGCCTGCGCGTAGTTGGTGTGCACGCGGCCGGTTTGCGGGTTCACCATCAGCGGCAGCTTGTCGGTGTAGGTGCCCTTCAGCTTGGCCAGGCTGCGGTGTTCCAGGATGGCCGCCGGCAGGGGGTAGTCGGCGGCCAGTTCCTGCAGCACTTCTTCGTCGGTGCTGGGCGCGCCGCTGGCGGTTTTCTTCTTCACCGGCAGGCCCAGCTTGTTGAAGAGGATCTCGCCGATTTGCTTCGGGCTGCCCAGGTTGAAGGGCTGGCCGGCCAGGTCGTAGGCCTGCTGCTCCAGGGCCACCATGCGCTCGGCCAGGTCGCGGCTTTGCGCGGCCAGGCGCTGCGCGTCCACCAGCACGCCGTGGCGTTCAATGCGGGCCAGCAGTGCCGACACCGGCATCTCGATGTCCTGGTACACCCGCAGCAGCCCGGCCTGCGATGCGATGCGCGGGTACAGCACCTGGTGCACCTGCAGCGTCATCTCGCTGTCTTCGCCGCTGTAGGCCGTGGCTTGTTCCACGTTCACCTGCGAAAAGGGGATCTGGTTCGCGCCCTTGCCGCAGAGTTCTTCGTAGGCAATGCCCTTGCGGTGCAGGTGGCGCTCGGCCAGGCTTTCCAGGCTGTGTGGGCGGTGGGCTTCCAGCACATAACTTTCCAGCAGGGTGTCGTGGCGCCAGCCGCGCACCGTGATGCCGTGGTTGGCGAACACATGGGTGTCGTACTTGATGTTCTGGCCCACCTTGGCCGCGGCAGCGTCTTCCAGCCAGGGCTGCAAGGCGGCCAGCACCGCGTCCAGGTCCAGTTGCTCGGGCGCGCCGGGGTAGTCGTGGCGCAGCGGTATGTAGGCGGCTTCGCCCGGGGTCACCGCGAAGGAAATTCCGACGATGCGCGCACGCATCGGGTCCAGCGAATCGGTTTCCGTGTCCAGGCCGCACAGCGGCGCGGCCTTCAACTGTTCAATCCAGTGCGCCAGGCGCTCGTGGTCGAATACGGTTTCGTAGTGGCGTTTCAACTGCGAGTTGTCCGGCGGCGGCGTGTCGTCACCTGGCGGGGGGTTGAACACCCGCCCCACCGTGGCGGGCGCATCGGGCGCAGGCGCCATGCCCAGTTCCGCTTCCAGTTCCTTGCGCAACTGGTTGAAGCCATAGCGCTGGTAGAAATTGAGCAGGCCCTCGCGGTCCACCGCTTTCAAGGCCAGCGCGTCCAGCACCGGCCAGCCGGCGATGTGCGGCGCCAGGTCACAGTCGGTCACCACGGTGATCAGGCGACGGCCCTGGGGCAGCCAGTCCAGCGCGTTCCGCAGGTTCTCGCCCGCCACGCCCTTGATGCTGGCCGCTGCGGCCACCACGCCGTCCAGCGAGCCATGTTCGGCGATCCACTTGGCCGCGGTCTTGGGACCGACCTTGTCGACGCCGGGCACGTTGTCCACCGCGTCGCCGATGAGGGTGAGGTAGTCGATGATGCGGCTGGGCGGCACGCCGAACTTCTTCATCACGCCGTCGATGTCCAGGCGCTCGTTGCTCATGGTGTTGATCAGCGTGACCTGCTCGTTCACCAGCTGGGCCAGGTCCTTGTCGCCGGTGGAGATGATCACGCGGTGGCCGCTGTCCGCACCCACGCGGGCCAGGGTGCCGATGGCGTCGTCGGCCTCGATGCCGGGCACCTCCAGCACCGGCCAGCCCAGCAGGCGCACCACCTCGTGGATGGGGGCGATCTGCTGGCGCAGGTCGTCCGGCATGGGCGCACGGTTGGCCTTGTACTCGGGGTACCAGTCGTCGCGGAAGGTGGGGCCGGATGCATCAAACACGCAGGCGGCGTGGCCCGCGCCCACGTCGGCGCGCAGGCGCTTCATCATCGCCACCATGCCGTGGATGGCCCCGGTGGGGAAGCCGTCCGGCCCGCGCAGGTCGGGCATGGCGTGGTAGGCGCGGTACAGGTAGCTGGAACCATCCACCAGCAACAAGGTGTTTTCGTTCATGCGCCCCATTGTGGCGCCGCCGGAGCGAACGGGGGTGCTGCGTAGAATCGTGCGTTTTGCGCTTCGCCGAACCCCTGCCGGGCGGCTACCCTCTGCCGAATGGCTGTCTTCACCCCCGTCGCCGAACCGGATGTGCGCGCCTTGCTGGCCCGCCTGGGCCTGGGGGCGCTGACCGATCTGCAGGGCATCTCCGCCGGCATCGAAAACACCAACTACTTCGTCGCCTGCACCGCGGGCGACTTCGTGTTGACGCTGTTCGAGCGCCTGTCGGCCGAACAACTGCCCTTCTACCTGCGCCTGATGCAGCACCTGGCCGCGCGCGGCCTGCCGGTGCCCGCCCCCTGCGCCGACGCCACGGGCAAGGTGGTGCTGCACCTGGCCGGCAAGCCCGCCGCGCTGGTCAGCCGCCTGAACGGCCAGCACATCGAAGCGCCCGACCTGCACCATGTCCAGCAGCTGGGCCATGTCCTGGCGCGTTTGCACCGCGAAGCCGCCGACTGCCCGCTGCAGCAGCCCAACCTGCGCGGCCTGTCCTGGTGCCTGGCCACCGCTCCGCGGGTGATGCCCTTCCTGCCCGCCGATGCCGCGGCCCTGCTGGGCGATGAGTTGGCGTTCCAGCAGCAGGTGGCTGCTTCCGGCGCCCACACCGCGCTGCCGCGCGCCGCGGTGCATGCCGACCTGTTCCGCGACAACGTGCTGTTCGACGGCCTGAGCGGCCACGAAAAGCTGACCGGCTGCCTGGACTTCTACTTCGCCGGCGTGGACACCCTGCTGTACGACCTGGCGGTGTGCCTGAACGACTGGTGCGTGGACGACACCAGCGGCCGCATCGACGCGGCCCGCGCGCAGGCGCTGATGACCGCCTACCAGGCCGAAAGGCCGCTGAACGCCGCCGAACACCGGCTGATGCCCGCGGCGCTGCGGGCCGCCGCGCTGCGCTTCTGGCTGTCCCGCCTGGCCGACTGGCACCTGCCGCGCAGCGCCGCGCTGCTGGCGCCCAAGGACCCCGGCCACTTCGAGCGCGTGCTGCGCGATCGCCAGGCCCAGCCCTGGCACCCCTGAAATCCCATGGCCCTCAAATTCAACGAAGTGGCCGCCGCGCGCGGCCTGGTGTGGGTGCAGCAAGGCACGCGGCTGTTCCTGAAGAAGCCGCTGGCCTTTTCGGTGCTGTTCGTCATGTGGCTGTTCGGCAGCATGCTGCTGATGAGCCTGCCTGTGGTGGGCATGGTGGCCGGCATGGCGGTGCTGCCCCTGATGAGCCTGAGCTTCATGTTCGCCAGCCGCTCGGTGCTGGCGGGGGGGCCAGCCCATCCGGCCCAGGTGGCGCTGGCCTTGCATGCGCAGGCGCCGGGGCGGCGCGCCATCCAGGTCCTGTGCGGCCTTTACGGCCTGGGCGGCGCGCTGGTCATGCTGGTCAGCAACCAGGTGATGGGCGATTCGCTCAGCCGCCTGCAGGCCGCGCTGGCCTCGGGCCAGGGTGCGGCGGTGGCCCAGGCGCTGTCCGACCCGGCGCTGTTCAACGGCATGGGGCTGTTCGCGCTGCTGGCATCGCTGCTGTCGGTGCCGTTCTGGCACGCGCCGGCGCTGGCCCACTGGGGCGGCCAGGGCGTGGCGCAGGCGCTGTTCACCAGCACCCTGGCGCTGTGGCGGGCCAAGGGCGCCTTCGCGCTGTACTCGCTGACCTGGCTGCTGGCCTACCTGGCGGCCACCACGGTGTTCACCTTCGCGCTGGTGATGCTGGGCGCGCCGCAACTGGCGCCGCTGGTTGGCCTGCCGCTGGGGCTGGCGTTTTCAGCCGCCTTCTACGCGTCGCTCTGGAACACATTCGATGACAGTTTCGGGCCCGTGGCGCCCGATCCGCCGGCACCATGGGAAGAATCATGACGCTGACGCTTCTTCTGCGCCCTGCCGGTGTGGTCGCCGCGGGCGCCGCCGCCCTGGCGCTGCAAGGCTGCGCGGTGGCATCGGTCGCCGGTGCCGCCGCGGGGGCGGCCATCAGCGTGGGCGGCGCGGTGGTCAGCGCCGGGGTGAAGGTCACCGGCAAGGTGATTGAAAAGGCCGTGGACGTGGCCGGCGATGCGGCCAAGGACGGCGCCGCCGCGCGCAGCCTGCCCGCGCCCGACACCCTGCCCGAGCCCCAGACACCGCCTGTGCCATAGTCTTTCGGCAGCACGCTGCTGCCGAAAGACGCCGCCATCCTCGACGAACTCGACGCCTGGTTCCAGCGCCGCGGCTGGACGCCGTTTGCCTTCCAGCGCGAGGTGTGGGCCGCCATGGCCCAAGGCCGCAGCGGCCTGCTGCACGCCACCACCGGCGCCGGCAAGACCTACGCGGTGTGGGGCGGTGCCCTGGCCCGTGGCGCGGCCCTGAAGGGTCTGGAAGGCCGCGCCGCGCCACCGCTGGGCGTGTTGTGGATCACCCCCATGCGCGCGCTGGCGGCCGACACCGCGCGCGCCATCGCCCTGCCCTTGCCCGACCTGGCGCCGGCCTGGACCCACGGCCTGCGCACCGGCGACACGCCCAGCGCGGAACGCGCCCGCCAGGACCGGCGCCTGCCCACCGCGCTGGTCACCACGCCCGAATCGCTGACCCTGCTGCTCACCCGCGCCGACGCCCCCGCGCAGCTGGCCGGCGTGCACACCGTCATCGTCGATGAGTGGCATGAAATGGTGGGCAACAAGCGCGGGGTGCAGGTGCAGCTGGCGCTGGCGCGTCTGGCCCGCTTCAACCCTCGGTTGGCGGTCTGGGGCCTGAGTGCCACGCTGGGCAACCTGCGCGAGGCCATGGCCATGCTGCTGGGCCACGGCCAGGGCCGGCTGGTGCAGGGCAAGCTGGACAAGCCGCTGCAGGTGGACACCCTGTTGCCGGCCGACCCCGGGCGCTTCTCCTGGGGCGGCCACCTGGGCGCGCAGATGCAGGAACCCGTGCTGCGCGAGATCGACGCCAGCGGCCCCACCCTGGTGTTCACCAATGTGCGCTCGCAGGCCGAGATCTGGTACCAGTTGCTGCTGGCGGCGCGGCCTGATTGGGCAGGACAGATCGCGTTGCACCACGGCAGCCTGGACAAGGCCACGCGCGACTGGGTGGAGCAGAACCTGAAGGCCGGTGTGCTGCGCGCGGTGGTGGCCACCTCGTCGTTGGACCTGGGCGTGGACTTCCTGCCGGTGGAACGGGTGCTGCAGATCGGCTCGGCCAAGGGCGTGGCGCGGCTGCTGCAGCGCGCCGGCCGCTCAGGCCACCAGCCGGGCCGCGCCAGCCGCATCACCCTGGTGCCCACCAACACACTGGAACTGATCGAGGCCCTGGCCGCGCGGCGCGCCGCGGCGGCCGGCCGGGTGGAAAGCCGCCACGCGCCCGACAAGCCGCTGGACGTGCTGGTGCAGCACCTGGTGACGGTGGCACTGGGCGGCGGCTTCCTGCGCGACGAGTTGCTGGCCGAAGTGCGGCACACGCACAGCTACCGCGAACTGACCGACGAGGAATTCCAGTGGGCACTGGACTTCGTCACCCGCGGCGGCGCCAGCCTCACGGCCTACCCCGAATACCACCGCGTGGTGGTGGACGAACACGGCGTGCACCGTGTCGTCGACCGCGGCATTGCGCTGCGCCATCGGCTGCAGGTGGGCACCATCGTGGCCGATGCCAGCATGCAGGTGAAGTGGCTCTCGGGCGGCACGCTCGGGCAGATCGAAGAAGGCTTCATCGCGCGGCTGAACAAGGGCGACCACTTCGTGTTCGCCGGCCGCGTGCTGGAATACGTGCGCACCCAGGACATGGCAGCCTATGTGCGCAAGGCCAGCAAGCGCAAGGGCATCGTGCCGGCCTGGAACGGCGGCAAGATGCCTCTGTCCAGCGAACTGGCCGACGCCACGCTGGAGGTGCTGCTGTCGGCCCGCCAAGGCCAGCGGGACGAACCCGAGCTGCAGGCCGCCGCGCCCATGCTGGACGCGCAAAGCCGCTTGTCCAAACTGCCCACCCCGAAGACGCTGCTGGTGGAGCGCTTCGCCTCGCGCGAAGGCTTCCACACCTTCGTCTATCCCTTCGCCGGCCGCTATGTCCACATGGGGCTGGCCAGCCTGCTGGCCTGGCGCCTGGCGCGCGACGCGCCCAACACCTTCAGCATCAGCGTGAACGACCACGGCTTCGAGCTGTTGGCGGCACAGGCCCTGGACCTGGCGCCTTTGCTGGACAAGACCCTGTTCGCCGAGACCGCGCTGATGGCCGACGTGCTGGCCAGCCTGAACAGCGGGGAACTGGCGCAGCGGCGCTTTCGCGAGATCGCGCGCGTGGCCGGCCTGGTGTTCAGCGGCTACCCCGGTGCGCCCAAGAGCACGCGCCAGTTGCAGGCCAGCAGCAGCCTGTTCTTCGAGGTCTTCCGCAAGTACGACCCCGGCAACCTGCTGCTGACGCAGGCCGACACCGAGGTGCTGGCGCAGGAACTGGACCTGCGGCGCCTGTCGGCCAGTTTGAATCGCATGCGCGGCCAGCGCATCGAGGCGGTGGACCTGCGCGCGCCCAGCCCGTTCGCCCTGGCGCTGATGGTGGAGCGCTTCCGCGAGGAGCTGTCCACCGAAAAGCTGGCCGACCGGCTGGCGCGTTTCGTGGCCGACGCGAATGCGGTGCTGGATGCTGCGCCGTCCGCGCCAACGCGGCGCCGGGCGAAAACCTAGATGCGGTGTCCCAGCCGGCCCAGCACCTCGGGCACGCTCTGGCGCATGTGCAGCGCAATCGCCAGCGCCGCCATGTGGTTGCTGTTGCGGCCGAGGATGGTTTGCGACAGCGGCAGGAACTCGCGTTCTTCGAAGGCCGCGTGCGCCATGTAGCTGTGCACCATGCGCTGCAGCGCGGTCGGGTCCAGCGTGGCGTCGCGGCCCTTGGCCACGTTCTTCAGGCCCGGCACCAGGCCGGCCCATTGTTTTTCCACCTCGCGGTGCTCGTGCACCAGTCGGTCCACCAGGGCCTGCACGCGGTCACGCTCTTCACCCCGCACACTGCTGGACAGCACGGCCGGGAACAACTCGCGCTCTTCCTGCGCGTGGTGTTCCTTGATCACGTCGTCGAAGAAGGCCAGCGCGTCGGCCGCCACCTGGCGCGCCCGCGCGGCCGGTGCCAGCAGGTCCACCAGGCCGCCCAGCGATTTCAGCTGCGTGGTGATGCCCACGTGGGCGTGGGAGAAGTCCTCCAGCGGCGCGCTGGACGGGCTGGGGCCATCGGCGGCGGTGTTCATGCGTGCTCCATCGTGCCCAGCCGGCAGCGGCAGGGCTTGAGCCGCAATGTGAACCAGCAAGCGGCAAGACGGGTTGACGATGGTCAAGTCGAAATCGATGCCAGACTGCGGGGCCGAGCCGCCCTCCTCCCGAAAGGATCCCGATGAATGCCTACCGCACCCTGGCCCTTGCCTGCGGCCTGGTCGCTGCCCTGGCGGGCTGCGCCGCCCCCGGGGCTGGCCCGGCCCCGGGCGCCAGCCCCGAGGGCCTGTTGGCCACCCGAAGCCCGCACAGCCCCAAGGACACCATGGACCGGCTGGAAGCCCAGGTGAAGCAGCGCAACCTGAACGTGTTTGCGCGCATCGACCACGCGGCCGGCGCACAGCGCATCGGCAAGACCCTGCGGCCGACCGAGCTGCTGATCTTCGGCAACCCCCAGGGCGGCACGCCCCTGATGGAATGCGCCCAGAGCGCCGGCATCGACCTGCCGCTGAAAGGCCTGGTGTGGCAGGACGCCGCCGGCCAGGTGTGGCTGGGCGTGAACGACCCGGCCTGGCTGGCGCGCCGCCATGGCGCCCCGGACTGCCCCGCCGCCACCCCGTTGCGCCAGGCTCTGGACGCCCTGGTGAAGGTCATCGTCGCCCCGTGACGCGGCGCGCCGGGGCCCGCGACGCGGCGGGCACAATGCCCGCTGCTCTCGCATGGCCACCCCACCCCTGACCCCCACCTTGCACGTCGCCCGCCAAGGCGACGCCCTGCACGTGGCCCTGGGCGGGCACTGGAGCCTGCACGGCGCGGCGGCCGACCTGGGCCCGGCCCAGGCGGCCTTGGCCGACCTGCCGGCACCCGGCGGCCGGCTGGTGCTGGCCACCGAAGGCCTGGCGCAGTGGGATTCCTACGCCGTCACCGCGCTGTGGTTGTTGCGCAGCCAGGCCCAGGCCCGCGCGCTGGCGGTGGAAACCAGCGCGCTGCCGGTGGACCTGCAGCGGGTGCTGGCGCTGGCACAAACCCGCCCGGCGCCCGCGCCGGCCGACGCCCCGCGCCTGCCCTGGCTGCAGCGCCTGGGCCACGTGGCGCTGGCCCCGTGGACCGGTGCACAAACCACGTTGGGCTTTGTCGGCGAGGTGGTGCTGGCGCTGGGGCGCGCGGCGCGCGGGCGCAGCCGCATGCGCGCCGCCGACCTGTGGTTCCAGGTGGACCAGTGCGGGCCGCGCAGCCTGCCCATCGTGGGCCTGATCAGCTTCCTGGTGGGGCTGATCCTGGCCTACATGGGCGCGGCGCAGTTGCAGCGCTTCGGCGCCCAGATCTACATCGCCGACCTGGTGACCATCGGCATGGTGCGCGAGATCGCTGCGCTGATGACCGCCATCATCCTGGCCGGCCGGGTGGGCGCGGCCTTTGCGGCGCAGTTGGGCAGCATGCAGGCCAACGAAGAGATCGACGCGCTGCATGCATTGGGCCTGCCGCCGGTGGAACACCTCGTGCTGCCGCGCCTGCTGGCGCTGACGCTCGTCGCGCCGCTGCTGACGGCCTACGCCGGCGCCGTGGGCGTGGTGGCCGGGCTGCTGGTGGCGGTGGGCGTGTTCCACGTCACCCCGGTGGAATACGTGCGGCAAAGCCTGGAAGCCTTGACGCTGACCCACGCCGCGGTGGGCCTGTTCAAGGGCACGGTGTACGCGGCCCTGGTGGCCATTTCAGGCTGCCTGCAGGGCCTGAACGCCGGCCGCAGCGCCCAGGCCGTGGGCGAGGCCACCACCCGGGCGGTGGTGCAGGCCATCGTGTGGATCGTGGTGTCGGCCTCGGCCATCACCGTGGCGCTGCAGAGGCTGGACTGGTGATGAGCGATTCGGTCATCGAGGTGCAGGGCCTGACCATGGCCTATGGGCCGAAGCTGATCCAGAAGGACATCAGCTTCAGCGTGCAGCGCGGCGAGGTGCTGGTGCTGTGCGGCGGCTCGGGCTGCGGCAAGAGCACCCTGCTGCGCCACCTGATCGGCCTGCAGGCACCCGCGGCCGGGCGCGTGAGCTACGGCGGCGCGGGGCTGGACGATGGCGACGAAGCCGCGCAATCCGCCATGCGCCAGCGCTTCGGCGTGATGTTCCAGCAGGGCGCGCTGTTCTCCAGCATGAGCGTGGGCGAGAACGTGGCCCTGCCGCTGCAGGAATTCACCACGCTGCCGCAAGACGCCATCGAAGACATCGCCCGCTGCAAGCTGGCCTTGGTGGGGCTGGACGGCACGGCCGACCTGGAGCCGTCGGCCCTGTCGGGCGGCATGCGCAAGCGCGCGGCCATTGCGCGCGCCATGGCGCTGGACCCGTCCATCCTGTTCCTGGACGAGCCCTCGGCCGGCCTGGACCCGGTGGCCAGCGCGCGCCTGGACGAGCTGATCCTGCAACTGCGCGACAGCCTGGGCACCACGGTGGTGATGGTCACGCACGAGCTGCCCAGCATCTTCGCCGTGGCCGACCGCTGCGTGTACCTGGACGCGGTGAGCAAGACCATGATCGCGCTGGGCGATCCTGCGACACTGCGCGACAGCGGCCCTGCGCCGGTGCGCGAATTCCTCACCCGCGGCGCTGCCGCTTCCCACGCCACTGCATGAAACGACGCGCCAACCCCACCCTGATCGGCCTGTTCGTTGTCGGCGCCCTGGTGCTGGCGCTGGGCACCGTCATCGCGCTGGCGGGCGGCAGCCTGTTCCAGCGCAAGGAGCGCGCGGTGATGTACTTCAGCGGCAGCATCTACGGCCTGCAGGTGGGTGCGCCGGTGGTGTTCCGTGGCGTCCGGCTGGGCAGCGTGGTGGACATCGGCCTGGCCTACGACAAGAAGCGCGAGAACTTCGCCATTCCCGTCACCGCCGAGATCGAACGCGGCGTGGTCCGCGGCGGGCGCGGCAACGTGGACGCCGACGCCGCGCCGTCGGTGGCCGCCCTGGTGCAGCGCGGCCTGCGTGCGCAACTGGCCATGCAGAGCATCCTCACCGGACAGCTCTACGTGGACCTGGACTTCCGCCCCGACCGCGCCGGCGAGAAGCTGGGCGCGGCCGGTGGGCCGACCGAGATTCCCACCGTGTCCAACTCCATCCAGGACCTGCAGAACCAGATCGAAGGCCTGGACCTGCGCAAGCTGGTGGACGATGTGTCGGCCATCGCCGGCTCGGCGCGCCAGCTGGTCAGCGGGCCCGAACTGGCCCAGGCGCTGCGCGACACCCAGGCCATCACCACCAGCCTGAAGAGCATCACCAGGCGGCTGGACAAGCAGATCGACCCGCTGGTGGCGCAGGCGCGCGGGGCGCTGTCCAGCACCGAGCGCGCCATGAACAGCACCGACACCGCGATGAAGGGCGCCGAGCGCACCCTGGCCAGCGCCGACGCAGCGGTGAAAACCGCCGAAAGCACCATCAAGAGCGCCCAGCCCGCGCTGGCGCAGCTGGAAGGGGCGGTGCAACGCATCGACACCGCGGCCGCCCGGGTGGGCGCACTGGCCTCGCCCGACGCCCCGTTGTTGAAGAGCCTGCAGGCCACCGCCGACGAACTTTCGCGCAGTGCCGCCGCCCTGCGCGACAGCACCGCCGACGACGGCACCCTGATGCTGAACCTGCAGCGCGCACTGAGGGAAACCTCGCAGGCCGCCCGTTCCTTGCGCGAGTTGACCGACCTGCTGGACCGCCAGCCCGAATCGCTGCTGCGTGGCCGCCAATCGCCGCGCTGAACGCCCCCGACCATGAAGACCCATGCCCTGCCCCTGCTGCTGACCGCCGCCTTGCTGGCCGGCTGCGCCGCGTCGCCGCCGGTGCGGCTGTACCAACTGCGCGCCACCCCGGCCGCGGCCCGCGCCGACCTGCCAGCAGGCCTGGTGTCCCTGGGCCCGGTGCTGCTGCCCGACTACCTGGACCGCAGCACCTTGGTGCAGCGCGAAGGCGCCGCCGGCCTGAAGGCCCTGGACGGCCACCGCTGGGCCGAACCCCTGGCCGACGCCAGCGCCCGCGTGCTGCGTGAAAACCTGGCCGCCCGCCTGGGTGATGCACGGGTCTGGACACCGCCCCTGCCCACCGGCCTGCGCGCCACCCGCACACTGCGGGTGGAACTGCTGCGCTTCGAGGCCGACGAAGGCGGCGCCAGCCTGCTGCTGGCCGCCCGCTGGACCTGGCTGGACCCCAACGGCAAGGCCGCGCCGCTGGTGCAGACGCGCGACTGGCGCCTGCCCATCGCGCAAAGCGGCCCGGACGGCCTGGCCGCCGCGCACAGCCAGGCGCTGGACGCCCTGGCCGAGGCCCTGGCCACGAGCCTGCCCGCGCCGTGACGGCGGCCTGGCGACTGGCGGCAGCCCTGGCCGGCTTGCTGCAGGCGGCCACGGCGCAGGCGCTTCAGGGCACCGTCACCCGCGTGAGCGACGGTGACACGCTGTGGGTTCGCCCGGCCGGCGGCGGCAAGCCGCAGAAGGTGCGCCTGCAAGGCCTGGACGCACCGGAAAGCTGCCAACCCTGGGGTGCCCAGGCCACCCAGGCCCTGAAAGGCCAGGTGCTGAATCGCACCGTGCGCCTGGAAGAAGGCCCGCGCGACGCCCATGGCCGGCGCCTGGGCAGGCTGATGCAGGGCGAGCTGGACGTGGGCGCCTGGATGGTGAGCCAGGGCCACGCCTGGAGCTACCGCTGGCGCTGGCACCCCGGGCCCTACGCCGCCGAGGAACAGCAGGCCCGCGCCGCCCGGCGGGGCCTGTTCGGCCAGCCCGGTGCGCAGCAACCCCGGGAATTCCGGCGCCGGCACGGCCCCTGCCCGGCCCCTTGAGCGGGCCCCGCCGCCCTGGGGCACCGGGGCGCGACAACATGCCCCAGGCGTTGCATGCATCAGAACGCCCCTGGCGCGCTCTGTCGGGCGTTCTTGGCAGGCTGCTGCCATGGGCAAACCCCCATCAAATCCAACAAGGGAAATCATGCTTCGACGCCTCACCCTGTCCGCCTTGCCCCTGGCCGCCATCGCGATGGCATTGATGGCGAGCCCGCAGGCCCACGCCATGCCGGTGAGCGTCTTGAACACCGGCAACTGCGTCGGCGTGTGCGGCACGTCGGCCGCGGACGGCAACATCGGCGCGTCCGGCCTGGGCGCGGGGGCTTTCGGCTATGTCACCACGGCCGGCTCCGGCCAGACCGGCGTGGCGCCCTTCACCCTGGACAGCACCGCCAACGACAACGGCTCGCGTTTCCGCTCGGCCGCCTTCAACGTGACCGGTTCCTTTGACGCGTACTTCAACTACATCACCACCGACGGCAAGGAATTCTCGGACTTCGGCTGGGCCCGCCTGATCAACGCCGACAACTCCACGGCGGCCTGGCTGTTTGCGGCGCGCAGTTCCACCAAGGGCCAGAAGGAAGTCATTCCGGGCGGCGTGCTCAACACCGCCAGTTTCGACCCGGCAAATGTGATCGCAGACTTCGCAAACTTCGATTTCACCCGGCTGACCAACCCGACCGCCGACCTGTTGGGCACCTCCAGCGGCACCTGCTACCGCAGCACCAACACCTGCGGCACCACCGGCTGGCTGCATTCCACCGTCTCGGGCCTGAACGGCCTGTACCGCCTGGAAGTGGGCGTGACCAACGCCGTGGATAATCTGTTCGACTCCGCGCTGGCCTTTGACCTGGTGGGCCTGGGTGGCGCCGCCGCCACGGTACCGGAACCGGGCAGCCTGGGCCTGCTGCTGGCCGCCGGTGCGGCTGCGGTGGTCACCCAACGCCGCCGCGCCGTCTGAGCGCCCCCAATTCGTCTAGAACCCCTCCTGATCAACACCATGAAGAAAACCCTGTCCCTTCTTGCCGCCACCCTGGCCTGCCTGGGCTCGCCCCTGGCTCAGGCCCAGGTCAACGGCGACCTCAGCACCTGGACCTGCGTCGGCACCTGCGGTGCGTCGGCAGCCGACGGTGACATCACGCTGTCGCCCACCGGCAATTCGCAGTACGCCTACCTCAGCACCAACGGCTCTGCGGCCCACAACGTGTCACCGCTGAACTTTTCCGAAAGCGGCGGCGGTGGCAGCACCTTCTTCCAGACCAATGGTTCGCGCTACACCTCGGCCACGTTCACGCTCGGCGCCAACCAGACCGTGGACGCCTGGTTCAACTACGTTTCCACCGACGGCAAGGGTTTCGACGACTACGCCTGGGCCCGGCTGGTGAACGCCGGCGACAGCAGCACCGCCGCCTGGATGTTCACCGCCCGCAGCACCAACGGCAGCAAGCAGAACGTGGTGCCTGGCAATGCGCTGGCCAAGGCCGATGACCTGCTGGGCTTCGACCCGGACGCCGTCATCGTCAACTACAAGGACTTCGACTTCAACACCCGCACCACGCAGTCCAGCGCGTTCAACCCGATCAACTGGTCCAAGCTGGGCGAATGGAACGGCACCTGCTGGCGCGACAACGCCGAGGGTTGCGGCTTCACCGGCTGGCTGCACTCGGCGCTGACGCCCGGTGCCGGCAGCTACCGGCTGGAAGTGGGTGTGGTGAATTTCGGCGACGAAGCCTGGGACTCCGGCATCGCCTTCGACGTCACCAGCCTCACCGCCGCGGTGCCAGAGCCCACCACCTGGGCCCTGATGCTGGCCGGCGTGGCCCTGCTGGCCACGCGCCGCCGCCAGCACTGATGCGCCGTGGCCGCCAACGGCGGCGTCCGGCATCACCACCGCAGGGGCGCTTCAGCGCCCCTGCGCCGCTTTCATCTGTTCCATCATCTTCTTCATGTCTTCGGGCTTCATCTGCCGCATCTTGGCGGGGTCGCCCAGGGCGGCGGGGTTGATGTTCATGCCGGCCATGCGCATGTCGCCGGGCTTCATGCCGGCCGGGCAGGCGCCCTTCCACTCGGCCTGCATCGACATGCGCTGCTCGGCCTGGCCCTTTCGCGGCGGCTCAAAGCGGGTGAGCATGTCCATCTGGTAGCGCGCCTGCGGGTCGCCGCTCATCACCATGTGGCTGCGCGCCTGGCCTTGCGCCGTCTTGCACACGCTGTCCATCTCGAAGCCGGTGGCCGTCTTCTTCATGCCGGAGGCTGTGCAGGTCGACGCGTCGTCGCCCTGCATTGCGCGGCGCTGCATCTGTTCATCGGTCTTCTCGTCGATGCAATGCTGGCTGCTCATGGGCTGGCCACCGGGCATGCCGGGCATGTTCATCGTCATGCTCCACAGGCCGGGTTTGCGTTTGGGCATGGCATCCTGCGCCAGCGCAAGCGGCCCCATGAACAAGGTGGTGGCCAGCACCAGGCAGGCACGTGCGGTGGACATAATCAAAGCTCCTGCGGGTGACCGCTGTTCGGTGCCCGGGATGATGCATGGCGCAGTACTTCGAAGTCCACCCCGAGAACCCACAGCCGCGTCTGCTGGCGCAGGCGGCGCGCATCCTGCATGACGGCGGCGTGGCCGCCGTGCCCACCGACAGCAGCTACGCGCTGGTGTGCCACCTGGACGACAAGGACGCCGTGGCGGCCATGCGGCGCATCCGCCAGGTGGACGACAAGCACCTGCTCACGCTGCTGTGCCGTGACCTCAGCGACCTGGCCAACTACGCCCGGGTGGACAACCGCCAGTACCGCCTGCTGCGCCAGGCCACGCCCGGGCCCTTCACCTTCATCCTGGAAGCCACCAAGGAAGTGCCGCGGCGCGTCTCCCACCCGTCGCGCCGCACCATCGGCCTGCGCGTGCCCGACCACAAGGTGACCCAGGCCCTGCTGGAACAGATGGGCCAGCCGCTGCTGGCCACCACCCTCATCCCGCCCGGCGAGACCGAAGCGCTGAACGACGCCCAGGACATCCGCGAGCGCTTCGAGAAGATGCTGCAGGCCGTGGTGGATGCGGGCGCCTGCCCGATGCAGGCCACCACGGTGGTCGATCTGTCGGGGGACGAGCCGGTGCTGGTGCGCCAGGGGCGCGGGGACGCGTCGCTGCTGGGGCTGTAGCGGAGCATGCCGTTCTTGGCCTCTTGGGACAGTTCACAGAGAAGAAGCTTGTCAGCTTGACGGACTGCACTGCTGACAGTCCGATACTGTGCTTGCGCTGGAACATGGCCGACCTCGGCGTCCAAGCGTCAGGTGTCGGCCCAGACCAACTCGCGCTCGATCACCTCGACAAAGCGTTCTGCCTTGAATCCCAGTGGATACAGAGTGGTGTTCGCGCTGGAGCGCGGCCGGTCGCTTGCTTCCGGATCTTGTCCCGACATCAGTCCCTCGGGGTCGTCCAGCAGGTGGCTATCGTCCCGTAAAGCCAGCATCACCTCTTCAAACGAAACCTTGAGGAAGCCACTGAATCGCTCGTGGTCGCATTCAATTGACGTGTCAACAATCCAGGCCTGAGTAAGTTCCATGGACGGGACGGCTTCGACACCCAGGGCTTGTCGCAGTTCCGCGTCTGATTCAAGTGCCAGCCGGACGGCCTGAACCTTCCGCTTGAGTTGCAGGCCAGCCTTGCGCAGGGTCGTGGATGCGTGAACCCAGGCATCGCGCATCGACTGCCGGAGGTAGGTTGACTTGACCTCGAAGACGAACAGGTGGCCGTCGAGGCTGGCCACGACGTCCACCTCACCTGCATCACGCTGCTCGGCGGGCGGGGTCCAATTGAGTTCCACGCAAAAGCCGCGGTCGGCAAGGTGTCGAGCGAGGTTGCCCTCGATACGCCGCGTCTCATCGCCGGCCTCGCTGCGCCGCGAAGCCAGCCTGCGCAGGTTGTTGATCGCGGCTGTGCCGTTGTTCTGCATCGCCACCACCCAGGGAAGTTGCACCAGGGTGGTGCCGAACTTCAGGTACGGCCGCTCCACGAGGCTGGGCTCAAGGCCTGGCTCCTCGCGTCGCAGACGGTTCGCAACAGTCTGCATGTCGTAGGCCCAGAAGTCGAGAATAGTCTCAGCCATGCGCGCGCTGCCCATCGGGCACTCTGGCGTCACCGTCCAGCCGATGGTGTTCCGCACCTTGTCAGCACGGGAGGACCAAGTCAGCGGGAATCGGTTCTGGAGAACGCCGCACAACCCCTCCATCGCCAGCGATTGCAGGGCCGCGACCCAATCGCCGGAACGTTCTACACACTCCGTGAACGGAATAATCAAGTACAGCATGAAGTACCGCGCCGTCAATTCCAACGACAGCAGTGCCTGGAACAGGTCCGCCGTTTCGCCAGGTCGCGCCGAGACCTTTTCACCCACGCCATAGACTTCGCGCAATCGAAGCTGTGTCGCCATGGCGCGTATGTAGGCAAGCCGGTTCTCGTCCTCGTTCTCCGGCCGGCCGAACCGCTGATGCGCCAGATCCGAGGACGCGAAGTCCTGAAAGGCGCGGGTCATCCAGTAGCCAGGCAACGTAGCCAGCTTCATGCCGTCTCGTTCCCATTTGGCCTTGCCCGCAGGGTCGATCACTTCGATCTTGAGACGACGCCCTTCCAGAGGCACGAAGCGGATCGAGTCATCGTAGCAATACGCTTCGATGCTGTGAGACTGGAATGCGTTGAGCTCCAGTTGCGCTGCAAGCAATCCGGCAAAGTCCAGCCGCAATTGGGCCAACTCGGGCTGCAGCCCTGGCACTGGAAAGAGCATCGGCGAAAGGCAGCGCTTGAGCGAACGGACGATGGCCTGTTCGTCAATACTTAGGGACTCGCTTGGCACGGTTTTGAGCTTCCAGATCAACAGGTCGTTGATCGAGTCCCAGTGGGCATCGACGAGTCCACCAGCCACCTCGGCAAGTGGTTTGCCCAACATTGTGTGAGGAACAAGTTGTTCAAAAGCGTACAGGCTGGCCAACGCCAGCAGGTCCAGGACCGTCAAGTCCTGAAGCTTCGCTCTCCGTCGGTCCAGTTCGTCCAGACGATCCCAGTGTTCGGCAGCCAGGATGTCTTGCACACGGCAAGCTTCCTCCAACTTCGGGCTGCACGCCCGCGCGCCGCGAAGCGCTGCGACGTGCGGCGATCCAAGTGCAAGGCCATGGAAGGATCGACGCATGGCCACCACCAAAGCTGCCGGTGCCATGGCAGCCAGTCGTTGGATCAGTCCATCGACCAGAAACTTGGTCTGGGAGAGGTAGCGTGCCATCACGAGAGTGCCACGTTCGCTCTCCCAGTCTTCGGTTTGGCACCCGTCAACGACCGAACTCGACCAGAACAAGCTGTTGCGATCCGCATGCGTAAGTTTGCGGCGACCAACTTCATGGGGCTTGCCATCGAGGTAGGCGTCGAAGACCTCCCTTGTGGCTTCGGCTTTTGCCAGGCCTGCCTCCATTCGACGAACCAGCAGCCGATCAAAGTAGTTCGACTTCTCCCCCGGCAAACCGGCCGAGCGCGACTGACGGTCTTGCAGGTTGTTCACGAACCCGAGTGCACAAACAGGCCGCGCGGCACACCGTCGGCCGTGCCCCCGGTCAAGCAGAAGATCCGCTCAAAAGGGGCTCGATCCATGCTCAGGATTGTCCTGCAGCCAGGGCCAGCCACTGGCGACGACTGAAAGGTCGGCGCCTGACTCACATCAGAACAATGTCGTACTGCTCCGGGCTCATGCCCGCCTCGGCCGACAGCGACACCGGCTTGCCGACGAATTCACTCAGGCCCGCCAGGTGCGTGCTCTCTTCATCGAGCAGCATTTCGATGACTGCCGGGTGCGCGATGACGCGGAATTCCTTGGGGTCGAACTGGCGCGCTTCGCGCAGGATTTCCCGCAGGATGTCGTAGCACACGCTGCGCGCGGTCTTCACCTGGCCTCGCCCCTGGCAGGTGGGGCAGGGTTCGCACAGCATGTGGGCCAGGCTTTCGCGGGTGCGCTTGCGCGTCATCTCCACCAGACCCAGTTGGGTGAAGCCGCTCACCGTGGTCTTGGTGCGGTCGCGGCCCAGTTGCTTGCGGAATTCCGCCAGCACGGCCTGCTGGTGGTCTTCCTTCACCATGTCGATGAAGTCCACGATGATGATGCCGCCCAGGTTGCGCAGGCGCAGCTGGCGCGCAATGGCCAGCGCGGCCTCCAGGTTGGTCTTGAAGATGGTGTCGTCGAAGTTGCGCGCGCCGACGTAGCCGCCGGTGTTCACGTCGATGGTGGTCAGCGCCTCGGTCTGGTCGATGATGAGGTAGCCACCGCTCTTCAGGTCCACCCGCCGCGCCAGCGCGCGGGCAATTTCTTCTTCGATGCCGAACAGGTCGAAGATGGGCCGCTCGCCCTTGTAGTGCTCCAGCTTGTGCACCGCCGACGGGGTGTAGGCCTCGCCGAACTTCCGCAGGGCGTCGAACTGCATGCGCGAGTCCATGCGCACGGTCTGGGTGGACTCGTTGGCCAGGTCGCGCAGCACGCGCTCGGCCAGGCCCAGGTCCTGATGCAGCAGCGTGCCCGCGGGCTTGCTCAGGCCGCCCTCGCGGATGGCGGCCCAGGCCTTGCGCAGGTAGGCGATGTCGTCGCCGAGTTCGGCGTCGGTGGCGTCCTCGGCATTGGTGCGCAGGATGAAGCCGCCGCCACCGCCCGACTCGGGCGTGCCCACCAGGGCCTGCATGCGCGAGCGAAGGTTCTCGCGCACTTCCGGCGAGCCGATCTTCTGCGAGATGCCGATGTGGTTGTCCTGCGGCAGGAACACCAGCATGCGCCCGGCGATGCTGATCTGCGTGGACAGCCGCGCGCCCTTGGTGCCGATGGGGTCCTTCACCACCTGCACCATCAGGGCCTGGCCCTCGAACACCTGGCGTTCGATGGGCACCGGCACCATGCCCTCGTGGCGCGTGGCGGGGGCGCCCATGGGGTGCAGGTCGGCCACGTGCAGGAAGGCCGCGCGCTCCAGCCCCACGTCGATGAAGGCGCTTTGCATGCCGGGCAGCACCCGTGCCACCTTGCCGAGGTAGACATTGCCCACCAGGCCGCGTTCCAGCGTGCGCTCGATGTGCAGTTCCTGCACCGCGCCGTTCTCGATGATGGCCACCCGCGTTTCCTGCGGCGCCCAGTTGATGAGGATGTCGTGCATGGTGTCGGCGGCTTCAGAACATCACGCCGGCCTGGCGCAGCAACTGGGCGGTTTCGTACAGGGGCAGGCCCATGATGCCGGAGTAGCTGCCCTCGATGCGCTGCACCCATTGCGCGGCCTGGCTCTGGATGGCGTAGCTGCCGGCCTTGCCCTGGGGCTCGCCGCTGTTCACATAGCGGGTGATGGCCAGGTCGGACAGCTCGGCAAAGCGCACCTTGCTTTCGTTCAGCGCCACCAGGTTGTGCGGCCCGCTGGACACGCACACCGCGGTCAGCACCCGGTGGGTGCGGCCAGCCAGGGCCTTGAGCGCGGCGCGCGCCGCGTCCGGGTCGGCCGGCTTGCCCAGGATGCGTCGGCCCAGGGCCACGGTGGTGTCGCTGCACAGGATGGGGGCCTCGGGCAGCTTGCGCTTGGCCAGGCGGCGGCGTGCCGCGTCCAGCTTCAGCCTTGCGACGCGGTGCACGTAGTCGCGCGGGGCCTCGCGGCTGCGTTCTTCTTCCAGGGCTTCGATGTTCTCGTTGCGGTCGGGCAGCAACAACTGGTAGGCCACGCCGATCTGGTCCAGCAGCTGGCGCCGGCGCGGGCTTTGCGAAGCGAGGTAGATGAACTTGTAGGGCGCGCTCATGGAGCGCTGATTGTGCATGCCGCCCCGACGCGGGCCGGCCCGGTCATTCCCGGTGGTAGGGATGGCCGGCGGTGACCGACCAGGCGCGGTACAGCGCCTCGGCCAGCCACACCCGCACGAAGGCGTGCGGCAGGGTCAGGTCCGACAGGCGCAGCGCTTCGTCGGCACTGGCTTTCAGTTCAGGGTCCAGGCCGTCCGGCCCGCCGATGAAAAACACCACGTCGCGGCCGTCCCGTTGCCAGTCCTGCAGGCGCTGGGCCAGTTGCAGTGTGCTGAGACGGGCGCCGCGTTCGTCCAGCACCACCCGGCGCACGCCCCTGGGCACGGCCGCGGCCAGGCGCTGGCTTTCGGCGGCCATCATCTGCGCGGCGGTCTTGCCGCCTTCGCGCGGCTCGGCCTTCACGGCCTTCAGTTCCAGCCGCAACTCGGGCGGGAAACGCTTGGCAAAGTCGGCATAGGCCGTTTCGGCCCAGGCCGGCTGGCGCTGGCCCACGGCCGCGATCAGCAGTCGCATGGGCGCTGCGACGCCGGGTCAGCGCGTGCGCGTGGCGCGCGTGGCCTTGGCCGGTGCGGCGGCGGTCTTGCGCGCCCCCGCGGTCTTGCGGGCCGGCGCGGGGGCCACCACCACCTTCGTGGCCGCCGTCTTGCGCGGCGCGGCCTGGCCGGGCGCGCGGCCGGCGGCGGCTTGGCGGGCGGGGGCCTTGCGGGGGGCGGGCGCCTTGGCCGATGCCGACTTCGTGGGAACCGACTTCAGCGGGGCCTTTTTCGCCACCGCCTTCTTGGCCGGCGCGTTGCGGGCCGATGACGGCTGGGCGCCTGCTTTCTTGGCCGGCGCCTTCTTGGCGGTGGCGGGAGCTGGCGCGGCTTTCTGTGGCTTGGCCTTCTTGGCCGCCACCGCCTTTTTGGCCACCACGGCGGGGGCCTCTTCGACCTCTTCGCTGGCCTTGGGCAGGCCCTTGGGCGCGCCACCGCCCAGCTTCACGCTGACCGGCTTTTCACCCCAGATCTCTTCCAGGTGGTAGTAGTCGCGGATGCCGGGCTGCATGATGTGCGCCACCGCGGCGCCGCAGTCCACGATGATCCATTCGCCGTTGTCTTCACCCTCCATGCGCAGCACCTGCATGCCGCGCGACTTCACGGCGTCACGCACGCTGTAGGCCAGGGCCTTGGTCTGGCGGTTGCTGGCGCCGGTGGCGATGATCACGCGCTCGAAGAGCGGCGACATGGCTTCGGTGTTGAACACCACGATGTTCTGGGCCTTGACGTCTTCCAGACCGTCGACGATGGCGCGTTGCAGCTTGCGGATGTCCATTCAGGGGGTGTCGCTTCCGTTTGAAGAGCGGTCGCTGTAGAGGTGATGGCGGGCAATATAGCCTGCGACCGGCTCGCCGACCATGGTGGTGATGTCTTCGCCCCGTGCGGCCATTTCGCGCACCCGGGTGGCCGAGACGTCCATGGCCGGCAGGTCCAGCACCTCCACGCGGTGCCAGGTGGCGCCCACGGCGGGCGAGGGCCGCACGGTCTGGCCACCACGCGCGGTGACGGCCAGGGTCACCGCGGGCAGCAGTTCGCGCCAGTGGTGCCAGGTGTGCAGCCGCGCGTACTGGTCCTGGCCAATGATCAGGAAGAAGAGCGCGCCGGGGATCTCGCGCTCCAGCTCGTTCACGGTGTCCAGCGTGTAGCTGGGCCCGCTGCGCCGCAGTTCGCGATCGTCCACCACGAAGCGCGGCTCGCCTTCGGCCGCCAACGCCACCATGGCCGCGCGGTGTTCGGCCGGGGCCAGGTGCTCTTGCGGCTTCTGCCAGGGCGCGCCCGCGGGCAGCCAGCGCAGTTCGTCCAGCCGCAGCGCGCCGAGCGCCAGGTCGGCCAGCGCACGGTGCGCCCGGTGCGGCGGGTTGAAACTGCCGCCGAACAGGCCCACCCGGCGCGGCACGAAGCGCGTGCCCAGCGTGGTGCCGATGCTGCTGCCTAGCAGGGGAGCGAAACCGCTGGGCATGGCTTGGGCCTGTCCTGTGAAAAAGGGTTCAGGCCCGGCCGTCGGCCGGGGCCACCCAGTCGGCCCAGTCACGCGGCCGAAGGAATTGTTCGTACAAGCGCGCCTCGGCGGTGCCGGGCGCAGGCTGCCAGTCGTAGCGCCATTTCACCAGCGGCGGCATGCTCATCAGGATGCTTTCGGTGCGCCCGCCCGACTGCAGGCCGAAATGCGTGCCGCGGTCGAACACCAGGTTGAACTCCACGTAGCGGCCACGCCGGTAGGCCTGGAAATCGCGCTCGCGCTCGCCATAGTGGGCGCCTCGGCGGCGTTCGGCAATGGGCGCATAGGCCGGGATGAAGGCATTGCCCACCGCCTGCATCATGGCAAAGCTCTGGTCGAAGCCCAGTTCGCTGAAATCGTCGAAGAACACGCCGCCGATGCCGCGCGGTTCGTTGCGGTGCTTCAGAAAGAAGTATTCGTCGCACCACTGCTTGAAGCGCGGGTACAGCGTGGGGCCGAAGGGCGCCAGCGCGTCGCGGCAGCAGCGGTGAAAGTGCGCGGCGTCCTCCTCGTAGCCGTAGTAGGGCGTCAGGTCCATGCCACCGCCGAACCACACCACCGGCTCCTTGCCCGCAGGCAGCGCGGCGAACATGCGCACGTTCATGTGCACCGTGGGCACGTAGGGGTTGCGCGGGTGGAACACCAGCGAAACACCCAGTGCTTCAAAGGCCGCACCGGCCAGTTCGGGCCGGTGCTGGGTGGCCGAAGGCGGCAGCGCGGTGCCCTTCACATGGCTGAAGTTGCAGCCGCCGCGCTCCAGCAGGCCGCCTTGTTCCACCAGGCGCGTGCGGCCATCGCCCTGCAGCTTGTCGCCCGGCGCGCGGGTCCAGGCGTCGGTGGCAAAGGGCTGGCCGTCCAGGCGTTCGAAGGTTTCGACGATGCGGTGCTGCAGGTCCAGCAGGTAGCTGCGAACGGCTTCAATGTTCATCAGGTCGCTTTCCGGGGAAGTACGCGCACCGGCGCGGCGCGCTCGGGGTGTTTGCCGCGATGGTGCCCGATGTGGCTTGCAATGGCCTGCATGTCGGACTCCAGGTGGCCCGACAGGCGCAGGCAGGCCACCACACCAATCCAGCGTTCGGCGTAGTTGATGGTCACCAGCGCCAGCGGCACGCCGGCCTGCGTGGCCACGTGGTGGAAGCCGGTGTGCCAGCCTTCGCTGTAGCCGCGGGTGCCTTCGGGCGTCATGCCCAACCAGCGGAATTCGCCCTTGGCCCGGGCCGCGCGCAGTGCATCGGCCATCTGCGCCACATGACCGGCCGTGGCACTGCGGTCCGCCCCGGCGCCGCCCACGCGGCGCAGCAACCAGCCCAGCAGCGGCTTGCGCAGCATGGCATCGGGCACCAGGAAGTTCACCGGCATGCCGCTGGCCCATTTGCCCAGCACCACGAAAACAAAGTCCCAGTAGGAGGTGTGGGGCGAAAAGACCATCAGCCCCTGGCGAGCGGGCAGGCCGTCGAAGCGGATGTGCCAACCCATGGCCTTCAACATCGCCAGCGCTGCCGGTCGGCCCTGCACCCGCACTGGGCGCTGGGCCAGCACCTGCGCGGTGCCGTCAGTGTTTGATGGCACGGTGGCCGATGTCACGGCGGTACTGCATGCCGTCGAACTGGATGCCGCGCAGGTGCTCGTAGGCGCGCTGCTGGGCCAGCTTGGCCGATTCGCCCAAGGCGGTGACACACAGCACACGGCCCCCGGTGGTGAGCAACTGACCGTCTTTCAAGGTGGTGCCGGCGTGGAACACCACCGCGTCGTCGGCGTCCAGCGGCAGGCCGGTGACGGCGTCGCCCTTGCGCGGGTTGTCGGGGTAGCCGTGTGCAGCCATCACCACGCCCAGCGAGAAGCGGCGGTCCCACTGCATCTCGGCCTGGTCCAGGGTGCCGCTGGTGGCGTGCATCAGCACGTCCACCAGGTCGCTTTTCAGCCGCATCAGGATGGCCTGGGCCTCGGGGTCGCCCAGGCGGGCGTTGAATTCCACCGTGCGGGCCCGGCCCTGGGCGTCGATCATCAGCCCGGCGTACAGGAAGCCGGTGAAGGGCATGCCGTCCTTGGCCAGGCCGGCCACGGTGGGACCGATGATTTCGCGCATGACCCGCGCATGCACGTCGGGCGTGACCACCGGCGCGGGCGAATACGCGCCCATGCCGCCGGTGTTGGGGCCGGTGTCGCCGTCGCCGATGCGCTTGTGGTCCTGGCTGGTGGCCAGCGCCAGCACGTGCACACCGTCGCACACCACGATGAAGCTGGCTTCTTCGCCCTGCATGAATTCTTCGATCACCACCCGCGCGCCCCCGGCGTTGTGGGTGACACCCAGCTTGTTGTCCAGCAGCATGAAGTCGATGGCTTCGTGCGCTTGCGCCAGGGTCATGGCCACGACCACGCCCTTGCCGGCGGCCAGGCCGTCGGCCTTGATCACGATGGGCGCACCCTGCCGGTCCACATAGGCATGGGCCGCGGCGGCATCGGCAAAGGTTTCATAGGCCGCCGTGGGGATGGCGTGGCGCTTCATGAACTCTTTGGCGAAGGCCTTGGAACTTTCCATCTGCGCCGCCGCTTTCGTGGGGCCGAAGATGCGCAGGCCCCGGCTGCGGAACAGGTCCACCACGCCGGCCGACAGCGGGGCCTCGGGACCCACCACGGTCAGGCCGATCTTTTCCTTCTCGGCGAAGTCGGCCCATTCGGCGGGGCTGTTCAGCGCCAGGTTCACCAACCGGCTGTCGCGCGCGGTGCCGCCGTTGCCCGGCGCCACGTACACCTGCTGCACCTTGGGGCTTTGCGCCAGCTTCCAGGCCAGGGCGTGCTCGCGGCCACCGCCGCCAATCACCAGGATCTTCATTCCGAAAGCTCAGCGTTGTGGAAGACGTCCTGCGTGTCGTCCAGGTCTTCCAGCACGTCCAGCAGCTTCTGCATCCGGGCGGCGTCATCACCGGCCAGGGCCACGGTGTTCTCGGCGCGCATGGTCACTTCAGCCACCTCGGGCTTCAGGCCGGCGGCTTCCAGCGCGTTCTTCACGGCTTCGAATTCGGTGGGCGGGGTCAGCACCTCGATGGCGCCGTCGTCGGCGGTGATCACGTCGTCGGCGCCGGCTTCCAGCGCCACCTCCATCACCTTGTCTTCGTTGGTGCCGGGGGCCAGGATGATCTGGCCGCAATGCTTGAACTGGAAGGACACCGACCCGTCGGTGCCCATGTTGCCGCCGTGCTTGGAAAAGGCATGGCGCACCTCGGCCACGGTGCGCACGCGGTTGTCGGTCATGGTGTCCACGATGATGGCCGCGCCGCCGATGCCGTAGCCTTCGTAGCGGATCTCTTCGTAGGACACGCCTTCCAGGTTGCCGGTGGCCTTGTCGATGTTGCGCTTGACCGTGTCCACCGGCAGGTTCACGGCCTTGGCCTTTTCAATCGCCAGGCGCAACCGCGGGTTGGCACCGGGGTCGCCGCCGCCCAAACGGGCCGCGACCATGATCTCGCGGATGACGCGGGTCCAGGCCTTGCCGCGCTTTTCGTCCTGGCGGCCCTTGCGGTGCTGGATGTTGGCCCATTTGGAATGCCCTGCCATGGACGTGCGACTCCGTGCCGTGGAAAACCCGTAATTCTAGCGGCGCGGCCCTGGCGCCCCGATGACGGGCGCGGGCCGACCCTGCGCGGCACCCAGGTCGGCGCGCCCCCTTAGACTCGCTGCTGTCCCTTCGAGCCGGAGCGCCAGCCATGCCCGATCCCCTCCTCGTTGCCCAGCACGGCAACATCGAATGCCACCTGCTGCCCGCCCTGGCCAACCGCCATGGGCTGATCACCGGGGCCACCGGCACCGGCAAGACCATCACGCTGCAGACCCTGGCCGAGAACTTCTCCAAGATCGGCGTGCCGGTGTTCATGGCCGACGTGAAGGGCGACCTCACCGGCATCACCCAGGCCGGCAGCATCACGCCCAAGCTGGCCGCCATCCTGAAGGAACGGGGCTTGAATGAGCCCACCAGCGCGCACTGCCCGGCCACGCTGTGGGACGTGTTCGGCGACAGTGGCCACCCGGTGCGCGCCACCGTCAGCGACATGGGGCCGCTGCTGCTGTCGCGCATGCTGGCGCTGAACGAAACCCAGCAGGGCGTGTTGCAACTCGTGTTCAAAATCGCCGACGACAACGGCCTGGCATTGCTGGACATGAAGGACCTGCGCGCCATGCTGCAGCACGTGGGCGACAACGCCAGCCAGTTCACCACCGAGTACGGCAACATCAGCGCCGCCAGCGTGGGCGCCATCCAGCGCGGGCTGCTGCAGATTGAAGAACAGGGCGGCGACCAGTTCTTTGGCGAGCCCATGCTGGACATCGGCGACTTCATGCAGACCGTGGACGGCCAGGGGGTGATCAACATCCTCACTGCCGACAAGCTGATGAACGCGCCGCGCCTGTACGCCACCTTCCTGCTGTGGATGCTGAGCGAACTGTTCGAGAGCCTGCCCGAGGTGGGCGACCTGGAAAAGCCCAAGCTCGTCTTCTTCTTCGACGAGGCCCACCTGCTGTTCAAGGACGCCCCCGCCGCGCTGGTGGAGCGCATCGAACTGGTGGTGCGCCTGGTGCGCAGCAAGGGCGTGGGCGTGTACTTCGTGACGCAGAACCCGCTGGACGTGCCCGACACCGTGCTGGCGCAACTGGGCAACCGGGTTCAGCATGCCTTGCGCGCCTTCACCCCGCGCGACCAGAAGGCGGTGAAGGCCGCCGCCGAGACCATGCGCGCCAACCCCCAGATCGGCGACATGGCCACCGCCATCCAGGAACTGGCGGTGGGCGAAGCGCTGGTCAGCTTCCTGGACAGCAAGGGCCGCCCGTCGGTGACCGAACGGGTGTTCGTGCTGCCCCCGGGCAGCCAGATCGGGCCCATTACGCCCGAGCAGCGCAAGGCCTTGATCACAGGTTCGCTGGTGGCCGGCGTTTACGAGAAGACCGTGGACCGCGAAAGCGCCTACGAAAAGCTGAAGGGCCGCGCCGTGGCGTCGGCCGTCGCGCCGGCGGCACCGCGCGTGGGCAACAACAGCGGCGGCAGCCTGGCCGACGAGGCCGACCAGGCTGTTCGAAACGCCCCGGCCCCCGCCCCCGCACAGGCGGATGCAGGCGGCGGCCTGCTGGGCGGGCTGAAGGACGTGGTGTTCGGCTCCACCGGCCCGCGCGGCGGCAAGCACGAAGGGCTGGCCGAATCGGCCGCGCGATCGGCCATGCGCAGCATCGGCTCGGCCGTGGGGCGCGAGATCATCCGCGGCGTGCTGGGTGGCATCCTGGGCGGCGGCCGGCGCCGCTAGGGCCGAGCGATGAAAGTCATTCCTTTGGCATTGGGCGTGGTGGCGGCACTGCCGCTGTTGCTGCTGGCTGCCGGCCAACTGGGCGCACTGCAGGGCCAGGCGCCCACCGACCTGGGCCTGCGCGACGGGCGGCTGAAGGCCCCGTCCGACACGCCCAACAGCGTTTCCAGCCAGGCCGACCTGTGGCCGCGGCACCCGCAACAGGCCTATGCGCGCATCGCGCCGCTGGCGGCGCCCGACGGCGCGGCGGCCATGGTGCGGCTGAAGGCCCTGGTGGAAGCCAGCCCGGGCGCCACCGTGGTGGACTCGCGGCCCGACTACCTGTATGCCCGCTTCAGCACCCGTTGGCTGAAGTTCGTGGACGACGCCGAATTCTGGTTCGACCCCGCGGCCGGCGTGATCCAGGTGCGGTCGGCGTCGCGACTGGGGCGCAAGGACTTCGGCGTGAACCGGGCCCGGGTGGAAGGGCTGCGCGCCGGCCTGGCGGCGCGCTAGGGCCAGCCCGGCCCGCCGGGGCCGGCATTTCGCGCTGCCAAGGCGCTGTTTCACGACCGCTTCCAGCCAGTCGTCGCCCGCCACTGGCCCGGCCCCGCCCGGGTCAGCACCATGCGCGCCATCCCTTCAAACCTGGACGGAGCGCAACATGGCCCCCAACTTCCAACCCGCCACGCTGGACCACCTGTCGCCGGCCGTGCTGATCCACCTGGTCCTGGCCGTCGGCGCCCTGGTGCTGGGCCCGCTGGCGCTGCGCGCCCGCAAGGGCTCGCGCCTGCACCGCGCCAGCGGCTACACCTGGGTGACGCTGATGCTGGGGGCGGCGCTGTCGTCGGTCTTCATCCGCGACTTCCGCCTGCCCAACCTGGCCGGGTTCACGCCCATCCACATCCTGACCGTGGTCACCTTCGTCGGCGTCATCAGCGCGCTGGTGGCCATTGCCCGGCGCAATGTTCAGGCCCACAAGAAGGCCATGTGGCGCGCCTACGTGGGCGGCTGCATCGGCGCCGGCGCCTTTGCGTTGATGCCCGGGCGCTACCTGGGCAGCCTGCTGTGGCACCACACGCTGGGGCTGGTATGAGCGGCGAGGGTTTCCCGAGCGCGAATTCCCGCTCGGCGGGACCGCGCGCAGCGCGCAGGGTGCACCAGTGAGCCGCGGCGCCCAAGGTTCGCCCGGCTGGCTAGACTGGGCCGCCATGACCGCCGCCACGGCCCCGCTCGCACCGCGCACCCTGCCCCAGGTGCTGTGGGCCAACCTGCGCGTCGGGGTGCCGGTGTGCGTGTCGGTGGCGCTGTTCATCACCATGATCTTCCGCGAGCGGTGGTGGCAGAACCTGGTCTTCTCGCTGTGCATCGGGCTGTCGATCCAGGGCCTGGTGCAGTGGGGCCGCCATGTCATCACCGCCTGGCTGCGCCGACGCGGCCACGGCGGGCCGGAGCTGGACCACCTGTGGCCGGGCTGGCGCTGGATGGGGCCCTGGGTGGCGGCGGCCGCCCTGGTGGGCTATGGTTTTGGCGCCACCCTGGCCAGCGCCCTGCTGGGCCTGCCAGCGCCGCTGCACATGCTGGCCAACCCGCGGGCCCTGTTGATCGTGTTGGTCATCACCCTGGTGGCCGCGGCGATGACGACCCAGGTCTATGTGACCCGCGGCCGCCTGGCCGCCGCCGAGGCCGCGGCCCAGGCCGCGCGCCGCGCCGCGGCCGAACACCAGCTGATGCTGCTGCAAAGCCAGCTGGAGCCGCACATGCTGTTCAACACCCTGGCCAACCTGCGGGTGCTGATCGGCAGCGACCCGGCGCGCGCCCGGGACATGCTGGACCGCCTGATCGCCTTCCTGCGCGCCACGCTCAGCGCGTCGCGCGCCAGCCTGCACCCGCTGCAGGCTGAATTCGACCGCCTGGGCGACTACCTGGCGCTGATGGCGGTGCGCATGGGTCCGCGCCTGACGGCGGCTTTTCACCTGCCCGACGACCTGCGCCAGGTGCCGGTACCGCCGCTGCTGCTGCAGCCGCTGGTGGAAAACAGCATCAAGCACGGCCTGGAACCCCAGGTGGCGGGTGGGCGCATCGATGTCAGCGCCCGGCGCGAGGCCGACACCCTGGTGCTGACGGTGCGCGACACCGGCGCCGGGCTGCCAGCAGGCAGCCCGGCCAGCGATGGCTTCGGCACGGCCCAGGTGCGCGAGCGCCTGGCCACGCTGTATGGCGACCGTGCCCAGTTCCAGCTGCACCCTGCGCCCGATGGCGACGGCGGCGCGCTGGCCGAATTGAGGCTGCCGCTGGAGACTGCGAACCGATGAACCCCACCGCCCTCATCGCCGAAGACGAACCCCTGCTGGCCCAGGCCCTTCAGGCCGAGCTGGCCTCGCTGTGGCCCCAGCTGCAGGTGCTGGCCAGCGTGGGCGACGGGGCCAGCGCGGTGCGCGAGGCCCTGCAGCGCGCGCCGCAGGTCTGCTTCCTGGACATCCGCATGCCCGGCATGACCGGCCTGGAAGCCGCCCAGGCCCTGGCCGAGGACTGGCCGGTGCCTGGCCCGCCCTTCCCGCTGCTGGTGTTCGTGACCGCCTACGACCAGTACGCCCTGCAGGCCTTCGAGGCCCAGGCGGTGGACTACCTGGTCAAGCCGGTGGACACGCCGCGCCTGTCGGCCTGCGTGCAGCGGCTGAGAGCCCGGCTGGCCGAGCGCCTGGCCACCCCCGCCACGTCAGAGCCGGCCGCGCTGGCCACGCCGTCGCTGGAACAGACCCTGGCCCAGCTGCGCGGCCTGCTGGGCCAGGCCGGTGGCGCGGCGGCGCCTGCGGCGCGCCTGGAGGTCATCCAGGCCAGCGCGGGCAACCTGGTGCACCTGGTGCCGGTGGACGAGGTGCTGTACTTCGAAGCCGCCGACAAGTACCTGCGGGTGGTGACGGCCGACAAGGAGCACCTGATCCGACTGTCCCTGCGCGAGCTGCTGCCACAACTGGACGCGGCGAAGTTCTGGCAAGTTCACCGCAGCCTGGTGGTGCGCGCCAGTGCCATCACCACCGCGCTGCGCGACGAATCGGGCAAGGTCTTCCTCACCTTGCGCGGCCGGCCGGAAAAGCTCACCGCCAGCCGGCTGTACGCCCACCTGTTCAAGGGCATGTAGCCCCGCGCGGCGCCGCATCTGGCGCCGTCGGGCCCGCGTTTCGTCCGTCCAGGCGCCGTTTTGTCGGTCTTCGGTGGTGCCGCCAGGGGACGGCGACCACACTGCAGTCATCCCAACCGCTGCACCGAAAGGACCCGCGATGAACACCCCCCTCACCCTGGAACAACGTGCCCAACGCCGCGTGAAGCTGAAGCTGGGCTGGGGCGTGCACGCCCTGGTCTTCGTGCTGGTGAACGCCGGCCTGTGGCTGATGGCCCTGGGCGGCAACTTCGGCATGGAACACCGCCAGCCGCACTTCCTGCCGCTGTGGGGATGGGGCCTGGGCCTGGCCATCCATGGCGTGGTGACGCTGGCCAAGCTGTACGGCGAAGGCCTGTCCGAGCGCATGGTGGCCGGCGAAGTGGAACGTCTTCGCCAGCGTGAAGAGCGCTGATCGACCCCGCTGTTCCGGCCCTGGGCGCCAGGGGGCGCTGCGTAGAATGAACTGAACTGCCTGCGCCCCCTGCCCCCATGAACGCCCCCAAGAAGCCTGCCGCTGCCACCCCTGCCGAGCACAAACCGTCCAACTTCCTGCGCGCCATCATCGAGCGCGACCTGGCGGCCGGCACGAACGCGCAGCGCCGCTGGGCCGGCAGCCCGGGTGACGCGGCCCACCAGGCCACGGGCGGCCTGGACCCGGCCCGGGTGCGCCTGCGCTTTCCGCCGGAACCGAACGGCTACCTGCACATCGGCCACGCCAAGAGCATCTGCCTGAACTTCGGCCTGGCGCGCGACTTCGGCGGCGTGTGCCACCTGCGCTTCGACGACACCAACCCGGAAAAGGAAGAGCAGGAGTACGTGGACGCCATCGTCGAGATGGTGCACTGGCTGGGCTGGAGCTGGGACGCGCACGGCAGCGCCCACCTGTACTACGCCAGCAACTACTTCGATTTCATGTACCGCGCCGCCGAGCACCTGATCACGGTGGGCAAGGCCTACGTGGACGAGCAGACGGCCGAGGAAATGCGCGCCAGCCGCGGCGACTTCAACACGCCCGGCACCAACAGCCCGTTCCGCAGCCGCACGCCGGCCGAAAACCTGGCGCGCTTTCGCGAAATGCGCGACGGCCTGCACGCCGATGGCGCCATGGTGCTGCGCGCCAGGATCGACATGGCCTCGCCCAACATCAACCTGCGGGACCCGGCCATCTACCGCATCCGCCGCGCCACGCACCACAACACCGGCGACAAATGGTGCATCTACCCGATGTACACCTACGCGCACCCGATCGAAGACGCGCTGGAAAACATCACCCACAGCATCTGCACCCTGGAATTCGAAGACCAGCGGCCGTTCTACGACTGGCTGCTGGAAGCCATGGCCGAAGGCGGGCTGCTGCAGCGCCCGCTGCCCAAGCAGTACGAGTTCGGGCGCCTGAACCTGACCTACGTCATCACCAGCAAGCGCAAGCTGAAGGCGCTGGTGGACGAGAACCACGTCAGCGGCTGGGACGACCCGCGCATGCCCACGCTGGCCGGCCTGCGCCGGCGCGGCTACACGCCCGCGTCCATCCGCAAGATGGCCGAAGAAACCGGCGCGTCCAAGCACAACATCTGGGTGGACTACAGCGTGCTGGACATCGCCCTGCGCGACGACCTGGAAGGCCAGGCCCCACGCGCCATGGCCGTGCTGGACCCGGTGATCCTGAAGCTGACGAACTGGGCCGATGTCTTCGGCAGCGCCAGCCACCGCGAGCCCTGCCAGGCCCCGGCCCACCCCCAACTGCCCGCACTGGGCCAGCGCAACTTCAGCCTGGGCCCCGAGGTGTGGATCGAGCGCGACGACTTTGCCGAGACACCGCCCAAGGGCTTCTTCCGCCTGTTCCCGGGCAACAAGGTGCGGCTGAAGTACGGCATGGTGGTGGAATGCACCGGCTGCGAGAAGGACGCTGCGGGGAACATCACCGCGGTGCTGGCCAGCGTGGTGCCCGACACCAAGAGCGGCACCCCGGGCGCCGACGCGGTGAAGGTGAAAGGCACCATCACCTGGGTGGGCGTGCACGAAGCGGTGCCGGTGGAAGCCCGCCTGTACGACCGCCTGTTCACCGAAGAGCAGCCCGATGCCGGCGATGCCGATTTCCGCACCCGGCTGAACCCTGCCAGCGACCGCCGCGTGCCGGCCTACGCGGAACCGTCATTGGCGGGCGTGGCGGCGGAAAGCCGCTTCCAGTTCGAACGCCACGGCTACTTCATCACCGACCGCAAGGACCACGCGGCCGGTGCGCCGGTGTTCAACCGCATCACCGGCCTGAAGGACGGCTGGGGCAAGTAGGCCGCCCCCGGCGCCCGCCGCGCGTCAGGGCGCGGCTTCCACCACCTTCACCAACTGGCCTGCGCGCGGCGCGGCGGCACCGGGCGCATAGGCCTGGTTGATCAGGCGCAGTTGGGCGCTGCCGGCTTCGCCCAGTGGCGTGCGGCGCGCCAGCGCGTCGAAGCCGCCGGCGGGCATGGGGGCGCTGCGCAAGACCCAGGGCCGGGCGGCGGCGTGGTCGGCCGGGCCCAGGGCGCGGAAGCTGTCTTCGGCCGCCAGCAAGCCGGGCCGTGCGCGCTGCACCGCCGCCACGTCACGCCCCAGGGCCTGCAGCAGGTACTGCTTGCCCTGCGGCCCGGCCACCAGCGTGAACTGGATGTCGCGCGACTGGCCCTGCGCATTGCGCTGGGTGCCGGTGAAGCGTGTGGCCTGCAGGCCGCTGGCCAAGGTGACGCGCTGCACCCGCCCGGTGTCGGGCTTGATGGCGTTGCGGATGATCTCGTCGTGGTTGCTGCCGGCTTTGTCGGGCACGGCGCTGAGCTTCAACGCAGCGTCCCCCTCCCGGTTCACCAGCAGCAGGGCGTCGCTGCCGTTTTGCACCTGCCAGCCGGCTGGCGCGGTGATGGCAAAACCCAGGGGTTCATGGAAGAAGTTGCGGCCCCGCACCACGCCCTGCTCGCGGCTGTCGCCGAAGGGCAAGCCGTCGATGGCCTTCAGGTAGCGCGCGCGGCCGTCGTCGGCGTAGGCCTTGTTCGCTTGCTGCTGCTGGTAGGCCAGGGCGCGCTGCATGATTTCGCGCAGGCGCTGGTCGCTGCTGGGGTGCGATGCGGTCCAGCTGTCACCGCTGGGGGGTGCCTTGCCCTCGGCCTTGGCCTGGTCGGCGCGGTAGCTGTCCTGGTCCTTCAGCACCTGGATCACGTCCACCATGTTCTTGGGGTCGTAGCGGGCGCGAGCCAGGTACTCGGCGCCGAGCGTGTCAGCCTGCAGTTCCTGCTCGCGGCTGTAGCGCGCCACATAGCCGGCAGCCGCTGTCTGGCCGATGGTGCTGGCCAGGTCGCCAGCGCCGGTCATGCCCTTGCTTTCCAGCACCGCGCCCAGCACGGTGGCCGCCAGCACCCCCAGGCCGGCGTTCTGGGCCCGCGTGGCGCGCTGCGCGCCGTGGCGGGCGGTGACGTGGCCGATCTCGTGGCCGATGACGCCGGCCAGGTCCGCCTCGCTGTCCAGGTAGGCCATGATGCCGCGCGTCACGTACACATAACCGCCAGGCAGCGCGAAGGCGTTCACCTCGGGGCTGTCCAGCACGGTGAAGGTCCAGGGCAGTTCGGGCCGGTGCGACAGCCTGGCCAGCTTCAGGCCCAGGTCGCTGACATAGGCCTGCAGCGCCGGGTTGGCCAGCGCGGGGGTTTCCTTCAGCACTTCGTCGTGGGCCTTCTTGCCCTGGGCCAGTTCGCTGCGCTCGTCCATCACCGTGCGCTCGGTCTGGCCGGTGACCGGGTTCTTCACGTTGGAACCGCAGGCGGCCAGCACAGCCACAACCAAGGCAACCAGGCCGGCGCGCAGCAGGGATTTCGGCTTGTTCATGGCCACCATTCTGGTGCAGGCGCAACGCAGGATTGGCGCCAGAAGCAAAGCGGCCAACGCGCCCTGCCCGGGCGGCCGGCCGCGGTGAGGAAACGCCCTATCAGGCGCTGCGGGCGCGTTGCCGCCAGGCCAACGCGGCCAAGCCCAGGGACATCAAGAGCAGGGTTTCAGGTTCGGGCACCGGCACCGCCACGGCCTGCAGCGCAGCCTGACCGAACAGCGCATGGACTGGGGCGGTGGGATGCAGGCCGTCAACGCTGGCGTAAGCCGCGCAAGACGGCACGTTGGCCAGGAAGCAGGGCAGACCCAAATTCGTGATGCCATAGGTGGCGCCGTTGTTCAACAGGGCATCGGCGTACACGGCGTTCACGATGCCGGCCATGTCCAGGAAATTCATGTCCAGGCCCAGGTTGCTGCCGAAGTTCACCAGGCCAGTGATGCGCTCGTTGAAGCGGTTGGAAGCATCAGTGGACGCAGCCTGCAGGCCCAGCAGCGCGGCTTCCGCGGTGAGCCCCAGATTCGGAAGGTTCCCCACCAGGAAGTGTTTGGCGCCGCGGGAAGCCAGGTCGGTGACCACCACGGACAGGTTCAGCACCGCCGCATTGGCGGCGGCCTGGCGGCCGGCCTGGTCGGCGCCCGACTCGCTGGTGAAGGCGTTGCGCGCGTCGCGCATGTCATTGCCACCACCCACCACCACGTACAAGGCGTTCGGGTCCAGTGTGGGCACCGAGTTGGTGAAGGCCTCTTCCTGCAGCAGCAGCCCCGGCGGCGTGGTGCCGCGTCCGGTGCGTGCTCCTGCCCATGCGAAGTTGGTGCCCCCCAGAAGCGACGGCGCTGCACCGGCCGGCAGGCCCAGGCCCTGGGCCAGCACGTCAATCCACAACGGGCCATCCGAGAAGCGGCCCTGGTAGTACGGCGGCAGCGCTTGGGGGGACGCCGAGCCGGCGGTCGCCAGGAAAATGTTCCCGGTGTCGGTGAGGCTGTCACCGAAAACAAACATGTTCGTGTATGGACCAGCGTGCGCGGCGGTACCGGCCAGCGAGGCCAGCGCCAGGGCGGCGGCACTCAGCCAACGGGACAGGGTGTTGCGGGTCATGGGTCGGTCTCCTCTGCACCTTTTATATGAATCAACACCCTAGCATCTCGGCGGAACCAGGGGCATGGGACTTGCCCGGAGGGGCCCAGCCTTCAGCGTGGCAGCCAGGGAGTCAGGGAGTCAGTCCACCACCTGCACGCCCTTCCAGAAGGCCACCCGGCCCTTGATGTTGGCCGCGGCCTCGCTGGGCTCGGGGTAGTACCAGACCGCGTCCGGGTTCATCTCGCCCTTGACCAGCAGGCTGTGGTAATGCGCCTGGCCCTTCCAGGCGCAGCTGCTGCGGTGGTTGCTGAAGGTGAGGAACTCGCGCTTGACGCTGGCCTCGGGGAAGTAGTGGTTGCCTTCCACCACCACGGTGTCGTCGCTTTCGGCGATGAGCACGCCGTTCCAGATGGCTTTCATGGGTGTGTCTCCTGGCTTCAGGTCCTGGATGGATTGTCCGCGCGATCAGCGTGTGCGTTGCAGCAGGCCCACCGCCAGCGCTGTGGCCCGCAGCGCCTGGGCGAAGCGGCGGTAGCCTTCGGCGTTGGCGTGGATGGCGTCGCTGCGCAGGCGGTCGTCGGCCAGCACCTCGGCCCAGCCCTGGCGCTGCAGCGGCAAGTTCAGCTCCTGCGCCAGTTCGCCGTACAGGCGGTGATCGGTCAGCGAGCCCAGCGCCGCCGCGCCCAGCGAAGGCTGGGGCACCGCGATCAGCAGCACCTGCGCGCCGGCGGCGCGCGCCAGCTGCACGCTGCGGCGGATGTTGTCGCGCAGTTCGGCTTCGGGCAGGCGCCGCAGCAGGTCATTGCCGCCCACGCACAGCAGCACCAGCCGGGGCGCCTGCGCGGCCAGCAGCTCGGGCAGGCGTGCCAGCGCCTGCGCCGAGGTGTCGCCCGGCACGCCGGCGTTGTGAACCGCCCAGCCGGTCAGCCCGGCCAGCACCGCCGGGTAGGCGGCTTCGGGCGGCGCGCCGGTGCCGAAGGTGAGTGAATCGCCCAGCGCCAACACGGACGCGCCCGCGGGCACCAGCTCGGCCAGGGCAGGGGCCTTCGAGCAGGCCGCCAGCAGCGCCGCCACTGCCCCGGCCAGCAGCCAGGCGCGGCGGCGCAGGTTCAGGGTGCGTCGCACAGGCAGTGGGTGAGGGCGTTGAAGGGCGGACCGCTGGGCTGCAGCAGCCATTGCAGGTCGGCCGCCACCGACCGCGCCGGGCCCCAGCCGGCCAGGGCCGCCAGCAGGGCGCTGTCGGCGCGCTCGGCCGGGGCCAGCCAGGCCGCGGCCTGCACCAGGGCCGAAACAGCGCCGTGGTCCACGCCCAGGCGCCCCAGCAAGCGTTCCAACCGCCCGCCACCGGCTTCCAGGTAGCTGACCCGCCAGGGCCCTTCCAGCTTGGCCCGGCCCGCGGCGGCCTGCAGCGCATCGTCCAGGCGGCCCAGGCGGTCCACCAGGCCAAGTTTCAGCGCCTGGGCGCCGGTCCAGATGCGGCCCTGCGCCACCGCGTCCACCGCCTGCGGGGTTTTCTTGCGCGCAGCGGCCACCTTGGCCAGGAAGTCGCCGTAGCGGTGGTCGATGCTGGCCTGCATCATGGCCTTCAGGCGCGGGTCCAGCCCGCGCCGGATGTCATAGGCACCGGCCAGCCAGGTGGTGCCCATGCCGGCGTTGTGCACGCCCAGCTTTTCCAGCGCGTCCTTGGCCACCGGCATGACGCCGATGACCCCGATGCTGCCGGTGATGGTGGCGGGGTCGGCCAGCACCTCGTCGGCGGCCAGGCTGATCCAGTAGCCGCCCGAAGCCGCCACGTCGCCCATGGACACCACCACCGGCTTGCCGGCCTGGCGCGTCAGTTCCAGCTCGTGGCGCACCAGTTCGCTGCCATAGGCGGTGCCGCCGGGCGAGTTCACGCGCAGCACCAGGGCCTTCACGTCCTTGTCCTCGCGTGCACGGCGCACCAGCTCGGCGGTGGAACGCCCGCCCACCTGCCCGGGCGGCGCGTTGCCGTCCACGATGCTGCCTTCGGCCACCACCACCGCCACGGCGGCCTTGCCTTCGCGCGGCTTCACCAGCGGCAGGTAGTCGGCCAGACGCACCTGGCGGAAGGTCTTGCCCTCGTCGTCGCTGGCCCCTTCGGCCAGCATCAGTGTGCGCAGTTGCTCTGGCGTGACCAAGCGGTCCACCAGCTTGGCATTCAAGGCCAGCCGGGCCGCGTCGCCACCGGCGTCGGCCAGGCGCTGCGGCAGCTCGTCGATCAGGCGCACCAGGTGGCCAGTGGGCAGCTTGCGCGCGGCTTCCACCTGCTGGGTGTAGTCGGCCCACAGGGCATGGAAGACCGCGGCCGTGGCCTCCTGGGTTTCGGGCGACGGGCCGTCGGCGGTGAGCACCTCGCCCGCGCTCTTGAAGCGGCCCGCCCGCACCACGTTGGCCTGCACGCCCAGGCGGTCCAGGGCTTCGCGGTAGTAGTTGCGCCAGGCGCCCATGCCGTTGATGTAGACCATGCCCATGGGGTCCAGCAGGATCTCGTCGGCCTGCGCCGCCAGCAGGTAGGCGCGCTTGTCCATCATCTGGCCCCAGGCGCGCAGCTTCTTGCCGCTGGCCCTGAAGCGCTGCAGCGCCGCGGCCACTTCGTGCAGGCTGGGCAGGCCGGCGCCGGCGAAGTCGTCGGTCAGCAGCAGCACACTGCCCACGCGCGGGTTGCTGGCCGCGTGGTCCAGCACCGCCAGCAGGTCGCGCAGGCGAATCTGGCCATCGTCGTCGCCCTGCAGCTTCTTGCTGGCGCGATCGCGCAGGCCGCCCGGGTACTGCTCCACGATGGGCGCATTCAGCTGCAGCACCAGCACGGTCTTGTCGCCCAGGCGCTGCGGCCCGCTGGCCAGCCAGGCCGCCAAGCCACCCAGCAGCAGCGCGGCCAGCAGCAGGTTCAGCAGCACGCGCCGCGCGGCGTCCAGCCCGCGCCAAAGTTGGTGCAACAAGCGCCCCAGCGGGGCCAGGCGATCCAGCATGCTGCACATCCTCAGGCCATGAACATGCGCGGCAGCTTAGCGCGGCGCTGGCATCATGCGCGCGGTGTTCGGTGCAAGCTTCATTTCAGGACAGCGCATGCAGCTCAGGGGTTGGCGGTGGGTGGGAGTGACGGCGTGGCTGCTGGCCGCAGGGCTGGTGCAGGGCCCGGCAGCGGCCCAGGCCGCGGCCCAGGCAACAAGAGCGGACCTGCCCGACCTGCCCCCCGTGCCCGGCCTGCCGACAGCGCGCAGCGTGCCCGGCGGCGTGGCGGTGCTGGACCTGGGGCCGGCGCCGCAGCGCCCTCTGGCCAGCTACCAGGGCGTGCCGGTGCTGGTGGTGGGCACGCCGGCCGACTGGCAGGCGCTGGTGGGCATCAGGCTCTCGGCCAAACCGGGCACCGACAGCATCACGGTGCGCCTGCCCGGCGAGGCGGAGGTGCGCAAGAACTTCCTCATCGAGCCCAAGCTCTACGCCGAGCAGAAGCTGAAGGTGGCGCCGGGCCATGTGAACCTGTCGGCCGCCGACCTGGCCCGCTTCGAGCGCGAGAAGGCGCACCAGGCCGAGGTCATCGCCACCGTGTCGGCCACGCTGCCGGCCACGCTGAAGCTGCGCCAGCCGGTGCCGGGGCCACGCTCCAGTTCCTTCGGCCTGCGCCGGGTGTTCAACGGCCAGGCGCGCAACCCGCACTCGGGCATGGACATCGCGGCACCCACCGGCACGCCGGTGCAGGCGCCGGCGGCGGGCACGGTGCTGGACACGGGCGACTATTTCTTCAACGGCAACACCGTCTGGCTGGACCATGGCGCCGGCCTGCTGACGATGTACTGCCACTTGAGCCGCATCGGCGTGAAGCCGGGCGACGTGGTGAAGGCGGGCGACGTGATCGGCGCGGTGGGCGCCACCGGCCGCGTGACCGGGCCGCACTTGCACTGGAGCGTCAGCCTGAACCGGGCCATGGTGGACCCGGCGCTGTTCCTGGCCGACTGATGCGGTGAAGCGGCGGCGGCGGCGCTTACTGTGCCGCGGCCAGGTTGTGCGGGTCGGCCGCACGCCGTGTGGCTTCGGTCTGCGCGGCGTCGTGGGTCAACACCTGCGGGCAGCGCAGGCAGCCCGAGACGCCTTCCTGCGCCCACCACTGGCATTCGCTGCGGATGGCGCAGCGCGGCGGCTTGCTCACCACCACGTTGGCCATGCGCACGGTGCGCACGGCCAGGCGGCAGCGGCTGCTGTCTTCGGCCCAGTGCAGGCAGGCCCGGCTCTGGGCGCAATGCCCGGCGATGCGGAACACCTCGGCCGGGGTCACCGGCGCGGTCAGCGCCACCAGTTCGGGCGTCAGCGGCAGGGCTTCGTCCAGGTAGCTCAGTTCAGGTTCAGCGGCGGTGCCGCCGACCACAGCGAAGACGCGTGCCCCGGGCGTGTCGGGTTGGGCACTGGGACACAGGGAGACGGCTTGTGGCGTGGTCATGGCGGCACCTTGTTTCAGCGAGAGGCTGGCAGCAGCCCGGGCTCAGGGGCCAACCACCGGGTTGAAGCCGCCGGGCAGCGTGACGATGCCGCCCGGGCGCTGCCAGATGGGATCCGGCCAGACGCCGTACTTGAAGGGGATGTACAGCGTGGTGGCGCCGCCGCTGACCTGCTGCACCTGATCGGCGCTCAGTTCGGTCAGGCCGGCACGGGCCTCCAGGGCACGGGCAACGCCCTGGGCGGCCAGCGACTTCAGATCGGCCGCGCTGGCACGCGTGGCTTGGTTCTTGGACTTCGACATGATGAAAACTCCCTGAGTGGGTGATGGTGGCCCGCAGCGGTTTCGCCGCGGGGGTTGCGATGCATTCACAACCTGGCTGAACTCTAGGCGGCGGCACTTTGCCGCGGACCCCTATCGCGTGGGGGGCAGCCACCCCTAGCCCCCGTGGCGGGCCGGCACAATGCGGGCTGAACTTCAACCCCTTGCCGGAGAGCCTTCTTGAGCCGATTCGCCCCCCACGCCCTTGCCACCACCGCCGCGCTGCTGGCCTTCACGCTCGGCGCCCAGGCGCAAAGCCCGGCACCGTCGGCCGCCGCCGCAGCCGCCGCCAAGGAGCCCGGTGCGCAGGTCACCCCCAGCGGCCTGGTCTACCGCTCGCTGAAGGAAGGCAGTGGCGCCAGTCCCACGTCGCTGGACGTGGTGAAGGTGCACTACAAGGGCACGCTGCCCGATGGCACCGAGTTCGACAGTTCCTACAAGCGCGGCGAGCCGGCCGCCTTCCCGCTGAACCGCGTGATCAAGTGCTGGACCGAAGGCGTGGCGATGATGAAGCCAGGCGGCAAGGCCAAGCTGACCTGCCCGCCCGAAATCGCCTATGGCGCGCGCGGCGCTGGCGGCACGATCCCGCCCAACGCCACGCTGCACTTCGAGGTGGAACTGCTGGCCATCCAGGGGCGCTGACGGGGCCCCGGCCCGAGGCAGGTGTCAGTGGCGACTGTCGGCGCACTGCACCCGCGGCGTGGCGTATTCACGCCCCACCACCTTGCGGGCATAGAAGTAGTTGTCGCGCGCCCGTGCCGACAACTGCTGCAGCGGCACCTGGCCGGCGGCGTCGCACGGAAACACCAGCGCGCGGCCGGCGTCGAACAGCGATTCAAAGCGCAACTCGAAGTTCGGCCCCTGCAGGGCGGACGCGGGCTGGAAGGCGGACATGGCGGCGGGGTGGGTGTTCATGGGATGAATGACCTATCGGCACAAACTTGCCCACAAGATAGGCGCCACCCCCCGCTAACGCGAGGAACGATTACCGCTTCGGCGCGTCGGTTCCAGCCCGCATTTCGTGTCGGATTTCCGCTGACCTGGCCGTCAGCGCACCCACGTCAAGCATTCAGCGCGTCAGGGCCAGCTTGACACCAAAGCCCACCAGCAGCGTGCCGGCCACGCGGTTCATCCACTGCGTCACGCGCGGGCTGCCGCGCAGGCGGTCGGCCAGGCGGTGGGTGAGCAGCACCACGCTGGCGCAGTAGCCGAAGGTGAGCACCGCCACGGTGGCGGCCATCATCGCGAAGGTGAACAGACCCTGGTGGCGCGCCGGGTCCACGAACAGCGGGAAGAAGGCCATGTAGAACACGATGGCCTTGGGGTTCAGCAGGGTGATCAACGCGGCCTGCTGGAAGTAGTCCCGCGGCCGGATGTTCAGGATGGGCCCTTCGCCCGGCTTGGACAGGATCATGCGCAGCCCGATCCAGGCCAGGTAGGCCGCGCCCAGCCACTGCACCGACCCGAAGGCCAGCGGCCAGGCCTTCAGCAGCGCGGCCACGCCGGCCACGGCCAGCCACATCAGCACCTGGTCGCCAGCGATCACGCCGAAGGTGGCGGCAAAGCCGCCGCGCAGGCCACCCTTGCCGGTGGACGTGATCAGCGCCAGGTTGCCCGGGCCTGGGATGGCCAGGAACACCAGCACGGCCACCACAAAGGCCCCGTAGTCCGCAATGCCGAACATGGTTTCACCCTTTCAATGCGTCACGCCCGCGCGCAGCTTCTGCACGCCCACCACCACGGCCAGCACCAGCGCGCCGGCGAGCAGGCCCACCAACGCATTGGCACCGCTTTCCACCAGCACCTGCAGCGCGCCGCCCAGGCCCTGCAGCGCGTTCTGAAGGGCGTGGTGCAGCACCGGCAGGCCATGCACCAGGATGCCGCCGCCCACCAGGAACATGGCCGCGGTGCCGGCCACCGACAAGGCCTTCATCAGCCAGGGCGCAGCGCGCAGGATGGCGCGGCCCAGCGCGGCGCCGGCGCCGGCCCGGCCGTTGCGCGTGAGGAGCAGGCCCAGGTCGTCCAGCTTCACGATGCCGGCCACGAAGCCATACACCCCCACCGTCATCACCACGGCCACCACGGCCAGCACACCCACCTGCGTCAACAAGGGCTGCGTGGCCACCGTGCCCAGCGTGATGGCGATGATTTCGGCCGACAGGATGAAGTCGGTGCGCACCGCGCCCTTGATCTTGTCGCGCTCGAAGGCCACCAGGTCCACCTGGGTGTTGACCAGGGCATCGGACAAGGCCTGGCGGTGGGCCTCGTCCTCGGCCGCGCTGTGCATCCACCGGTGGGCCAGCTTCTCGAAGCCTTCAAAGCACAGGAAGGCACCGCCCACCATCAGCAGCGGCGTCACCGCCCAGGGGATGAAGGCGCTGATCGCCAGCGCCAGCGGCACCAGGATGGCCTTGTTGATGAACGAGCCCTTGGCCACCGCCCACACCACCGGCAGTTCTCGCTCGGCCGCCACACCGGTCACCTGCTGGGCGTTCAGCGCCAGGTCGTCGCCCAGCACGCCGGCGGTCTTCTTGGCCGCCACCTTGGTCAGCAAGGCCACATCGTCCAGCACGGTGGCGATGTCGTCGATCAGGGCAAGCAGGCTGGAAGCGGCCATGGACCTAGGGGTGGCGGTGCGGGAAAGCGGCGATGGTAGCGGCCCGCGCGCCCACCAAGAATGCGCGGCATGAACCAGACCATCACCTTGCCGCTGTGGCTGGCGCTGCTGGTGGCGGCGCTGGCCGCCTGGGCGCTGCTGGACCGGCTGCTGATGCCCAGCGCGCGCTGGTGGGTGAAGAGCCGCGCCGACCGCGTGCTGCGCGACGTGGGCCTGCGGCTGAAGATCCAGATCCGGCCGTTCCAGAAAGTGCGGCGGCAGGCGCTGATTGACCGCCTGATCTTCGACGACAAGGTGCAGCAGGCCGCGCAGGCCTTCGCCGACAACCGCAACATGCCGCGCGAAGTGGCACTGGACCAGGTGCAGCGCTATGCGCGCGAGATCGTGCCGGCCTTCAACGCCTATGTGTACTTCCGCATCGGCTACTGGCTGGCGCGCGGCGTCTCACGCTCGCTGTACCGCGTGCGCATCGGCTACACCGACGACGCCGGCCTGAACGCCATTCCGGAAAACGCCACGGTGGTGTTCGTCATGAACCACCGCAGCAACATGGACTACGTGATCGCCAGCTACCTGGCGGCCGAACGCGCGGCGCTGTCCTACGCGGTGGGCGAATGGGCGCGGGTGTGGGGGCTGCAGCAGTTGATCCGCGCCATGGGCGCCTACTTCGTGCGGCGCGACTCCAAGGACGAACTCTACCGCCGCGTGCTGGAACGCTACATCGCCATGGCCACCGAGGCCGGTGTCACGCAGGCCGTGTACCCCGAAGGCGGGCTCACGCGCGACGGCCGCCTGCGCGAACCGCGCTTCGGCGTGCTGGACTACATGCTGCGCGGCTTCCATGCCCAGGCCAGCGGGGAACAGGGGCGCGACCTGGTCTTCGTGCCCCTGGGCCTGAACTACGACCGCGTGCTGGAGGACCGCACCCAGTTGCTGGCCGGCAACCCGCAGGCGCCACGGCCCGGTCGGGCGGCGGCACTGGCCCGCACCCTGGGCTTCCTGGCCCAGCAGGCGGGCCTGGTGCTGCGCAGCCGCTGGCACCGCCTGGGCTATGCCTGCGTGAACTTCGGCACCCCGGTGTCGGTGCGGGCCTGGAGCCAGGCGCACGGCGTGGACTGGGAACACCTGCCCAAGGACCAGCGCCATGCGCAGGTGGCCGCGCTGGGCCGCCACCTGATGGACCAGGTGGGCGCCCTGGTGCCGGTGCTGCCGGTGCCGCTGGTGGCCACGGTGCTGCTGCAGGCCCCCGCGGCCGGGCTGTCCGACCTGGAGATCAAGGCGGCAGTGGCGGCGCTGGTGCAGCGCCTGCAGGCCAGCGGCGCCCACCTCTACCTGCCGCGCAGCGACTGGGACTACGCCGTGAGTGCCGGCCTGCGCATGCTGAGCCTGCGCCACCTGGTTCTGGATCGGGATGGCCTGTTCAGTGTGGCCCCAGGCGAACAGCCGCTGCTGGCCTACTACGCCAACTCCATCGTGCACCTGCTGCCCGCGACGGCGCCCCAATGAGCCGCATCAGCGCTGGCGCTGGTAGGTCTGACCGTCGTAGACAAACCGCAGCGCCAGCGGCGGCCCCGGCATCTGCGGCTGCGCGCCGGCCGCGGGCAGCGTGGTCTGCCCCAACTCCAGCGCCAGCCAGCCGCCCTTGTCGGCCAGGAAGGCCAGTTGGTGGCTGCGGTAGCCACCATCGCGCGTGTTGCTGGTGTCCACTTCGCGCCAAAGTCCCAAAGGCGCCGCGCCGTCCAGCGCGGCCAGCACCAAGGTGCTGCGCGACGCCCCATCGGGCAGCGCCTGCCGCACCCGCAGCAGCAAGGCGGGCCGGGCCGACGAGGCCCGCCACTGCGCGGCCGCCGGATCGGCCGGCGGCTGCAGCAAGTTCAGCGTGAAGGGCGCTCCACGCCGGTCCAGCAGGGCCAGCGCCGCCACGTCAGCACCCAGCGGCAGGCGCAGCGTCTTGGCAGGGCAAGCAGCCTTGCCCTTGCAAGGCTTGCGCAGCACCAGGTAGGGCTGCGGATCGCCGTCCACCGACACCACACCCCACGCCACCTGCGCGTCTGCGCCCAAGGCCGGCAGCGCAAGGCGCCCAAAGGAAGACGCGGCGCCCGATGTGGCCCCCGTGTCCCGGGCGAACTGGGCGCTGTCGAGCATGGCCTGCGGTCGAGGACTGGCTGGCGGCGCGTCAGCGCCGGCCTGCGCCGCCGCGGCGGCCAGCAACAGGGCCGTCAACAGGGTGTGCCGGCTCATCCACGCATCACCAGTTCGTTGGAAAAAGCGCGCCCCAGGATCACCGGCAGGCCGGCCACCTGGCTCAGACGCCCGTAGTTGGAATAGACCACGCGCACAATGTGCTCACCAGGCGGCAAGGGTCCCAGCGGCACCGGTTGCGGCAGCAACAGCGGCTGCCGGGGCGACAGGACGATGTAGCTGTCGCCCCAGGGCACGGCGCCGCGGCTGGCGCGCGCCAAGTCGGCCGGCCAGGTCTGGAAGATGGCGCCCGGCCCGGTCTCGTCGGGTGCTTCCTGCGGCAGCGGGGCCAGTTCCACCCGGAAGTGGTTCGGACCATCCACCGACGGCACCCAAGCCTGCGGTCCCACCAGCACGGCGCGCTGGTGGCCTTCGTTGACCAGGCCGATGCGCAAGGCCTGTTCGGCGCCCTGCCCTTGCAGTTGCACTGCCAGGCGCAGGCTGACGCCGGTGCCGCTGGCTTCGAGCGCATGGGCCACATCGCGCAGCAACTGGTCCAAGCCGGCCAGGCGCAGCAGCACGGGCGAGCCGGTGGCCACCACCAGGTCGACCACCGCGTCGCCCACAGCGCAGGTCCAGTTCACCAGGCCGGCTCCCGGCACCAGTTCGGTGTCGCTGCGCAGCGACCAGAACTGGGCCTTCACCAGCGCCTGGGCCAGTGCCGGCGCCTGGGCGTCATCGGCCGGCGCCTGCCAGCGCCCGATGCGTGCACCGCCGGCGTCCACCGGGCTGCGCTCTCGCAGGCAGCGCTGCAGGCCGCCGCGTTCATAGGAAATTTCCTCGCGCCATCCGGCGGGCTCACCTTCGGCCTGCACCCGCGACACCGCCAGGAAACCAGGTTCACCGCGGGCCAGGGCCTCCAGGGCCAGGCGCAGTCGTTCGGCGGCTGCGCTCATCAGCGGCCCTTCACCACCAAGGGCCAGTCGCGGCCGATCCAGGACTTGACCTTCTTCTTCAGTTCGTCGCGCATGGCGTCCAGGTGGCGCGCCTTTCCGCTGGTGAGGTTCTGCCCCATGATGCTGTCGGCCTCGATCTTGGACGTGGCCGGGTCGATGGCCCCGCCGGTGTATTCGTCAAAGGCCCCCAGCAGGTGGCCGCACTCGTGCGCCGCCACGCCCAAACGGGTCTCGCTGAGGTACCAGTCCGTGGCGTTGGAGCGTTCCCAGTCGGCAGACCACACCGCATACACCAGCTTGTCGCCGGCCCCGGCGCTCCAGTCCACGTTGACGCTGAGGTCCCAGGCGCACAGCCCGGTGCCGTTGCAGTCCTTGTGCTTGACGCTGAACTTTTCGCCCCAGGTGTCCTGGATGTTCTTGCGCCACTTCTTCTTCATGTCCTCGTAGTTCTTCGGCTGCTGGAATGACTCGGGCCAGGTGAAGCTGCCGCCATCGTCGCGGCTGACGAACTTCTTGCCGCTTTCAACGAAGACCAGGTTGTTCACGGTGTAGGCCGAAACGTCGCGCGGCAAGGCCTTCCAGGCGCTTTTTTCGTCGTTCCAGTACTTCCAGTCGGTGCCGGACTTCTTCACGAAACCGAAGGCCTGCTTGACCTTGTCCTTCTTCTCGTCCAACAGGACCCACTTGCCCAGCCAGGCCTTCTTGATCTGCAGCGTCTGCTGCAGCTTGATGGTGGCGTCTTTCACCCCCAGGCGGAAGGCGGCTGTCCAGCCGTAGTCGGCCGTGCCATTGGTGGCCTTGGGCGAACTGCAGGCAAAGCTCACCGCTTCGGCCGCCTTGTCAGGCAGGCGCTTGACGGCCAGCGCCTTGGGCGTGGTGGCATCCATGCCATCGGCCGCCAGTTTGCCCACCACCGCCAGCTTGTCGGGCATGGAAGCGCCGGCCTTCTCGAAATTGACGTTCTGCGCCTTCCAGTCCACCTTGAAGGTGGACTGCCCCTTGGTGGTGGCCGAGTCCACCTGCTTGCCCTTGGCCACCATGGACGCGCTGGCGGTCACCTCGCTGGCAATGCCCGTTGCCGTGCCGTTCAGCGGCGCCAGGTCGGCGCAGTACACCTCGTCGGCGCCCCAGCTCACATTCAGGCTGCGGGCCGGCACCGCGGGGCAGCTCTGCACCGCCTTGCCGGCCGGGGCCGACTTGTCAAACTTGGCCTGTACCTTGCCGTTCATGATGCAAGCGGCGCGCGCACCCGCGACGTTTCCCGCCGCGCGGCAGCGTCGTTCAGGATCTGCAGCCGCAGTTCGGGCGCCACGATGAACTCATCGGCCAGGATGCTCTGGGCCCAGCTGAAGTCGGGGTGCTCGTCAAAGCGAGGGTGCAGGTGCATGGCCAATTCCGCATAGGCAGCCACATCGGCCTCGCTGACCATGCCCCAGTGCCGGGCTCGCGACACCAGGTGCTGCACCAGGCGTTCAGACAGGGCATCGTCGGATGCCGCCATCTGAGCCGGAAAGGATCTGCGCAGGTGAGCAAGCAGGCGAGCCTCGAAGCGGCTTTCACAAGCCTGCTCCAGGTGCTTGAACTGCGCTTTGCTGATCTGCAGCGACATGGCCTTCATCCAGCGCCCGCAACAAGACGATGGCGCAGTTTGGCACACATAATCGCGCACCACCCATCCCTCAGATTGGCATGAACCCCGAGCCCAACCCGGAACCCACCGCCATCCCCGGCGCGGCCGACCTGGAGGAGGGCCTGCGCTTCCTGCACACGCTGGGCATGCAGTCGAAGATGGACCTGGTGGCCGCCAACACCCGCCTGCTGGCGCTGGTGGAAGAACTGGTGGCCAGTGGCACGCTGGATCTGCAGGCCTTTGACGAAAGGCGACGCAAGGTGTCCGAGCGCGAAGCCGCACGCATGACGCGCGAGGCCCACGTCAAGGTGCTGGTGGACGAGACCGAGGACAAGTACGCGCTGGCCGACCTGCCGCAGATCGACTGCGTGGCCCGCCTGCCGCTGTGCCGCGCACGTTGCTGCGCCCTGAGCTTCGCGCTGTCCTTCCAGGACTTGAACGAACGCGTGGTGCAGTGGGACTATGGCCGGCCGTACCACATCCGCCAGCGTGCCGACGGCTACTGCGTCCACAACCAGGCCGGCGGTTGCCAATGCACGGTGTACGAGCACCGCCCGGCGGTGTGCCGCCAGTACGACTGCCGCCAGGACAGCCGCATCTGGAAAGACTTCGACGCCCGCGTCCCCGCCGACCCAGCATCACAGGATCCGCCCACGCCATGAACACCGCCCCTGCCCGCCTGGACATCGCCATCGTCTCCGACGTGGTCTGCCCCTGGTGCTTTGTCGGCCATGGCCAGCTGGAACAGGCCCTGGCGGCCTGGACCGCGCAACACCCCGGCCAGCCGGAACCGAAGCTGCGCTGGTACCCCTTCCAGCTGAACCCCGAGATGCCGCCGCAGGGCATGGCGCGCAGCGCCTACATGGCCGCCAAGTTCGGCAACGCCGACCTGGACGCCATCCACCAACGCCTGGAGGCCGCGGCACAAACCGCCGGCGTGGCGCTGCAACTGGGCCGCATCACCCAGCAGCCCAACACCCTGAAGGCCCACACCCTGATCAACCTGGCAGCCGACGCCGGCTTGCAGACCGCGGTGGCCCATGCGCTGTTCCAGGCCTACTTCCACGACGGCCGCGACCTGAGCGACGACGGGCAACTTCGCGCGGTGGCGGCTGATGCCGGTTTGAACGAAGAGATCATCACCAGCGCGCTGGACGACCCCGGCCAGCAGGCCCGCGTGGCGGGGCTGGACGCCGACCTGCGCCAGCAGGGCGTGTCGGGCGTGCCACTGTTCGTGTTCACCCGCGAGGGCACCGACCACCAGGCGGTGGTCAGCGGCGCCCAGGGCCGCGATGCCCTGCTGCAGGCCATGGCGCAGTGCATGGCCACCTGATCCGCCCCGCAACTGGGGGCCGAAAGCCCCGCACTTCGGCGGTTCACGCGGCGGCCCCGGCCGGCACAATGCTTTCACCTTGGCGACCAACCGACCGCACGATTGGGCGGACCGCGGAACCCGTCACCGCCGCCGAGAAACCGCCACCGCGGGCCGACCAGCCTGCAGTGCACGGACAAACGAAGGGCCATCCCATGGATGGCCCTTCACCTTTTTGGCCCCGGCGAAGTTGTCAGCGCACCGCGCGTGACTCGCCCGGCTTGGCCCCGCCGCCCTGGCCACCCTGACGCAGGGCGGACTCCAGCATGGCCGCCGCCTGCGCCGAACGTTCCTTCTCGGCCACACACTCGGCCTCAATGGCGTTGCGAATTTCCAGCGACGAGCCGCGACGGCGGTACACCTCGGCAACCAAGTCGCGCTGGCCGGGCTGCGCCGCGGCCTGTTCGGCTTCGGTCTTCCCGGTCTCGCGCACCCAGGCCAGTTTTTGCGCATCGGCCGCCCGCTTGGCGCAGCCGGCATCCACCGGCGCGGCCGCCGGCATGTCCTGGCCGGCGCCGGAGCGGCTGATCACCCGGCTGTCCTGGCCGCTGCAGGGGCGGTCCTGGTAGTTCGAGCCGCAGCGGTACATCTTCTGCGCCTGGGCTGGGCCCACGGCCAGGCCGGCCAGCAGCGCCAGCCCCGCGGCCAGACATGCGCGCCGAAGTTGCAACAAGACCATGATGGGAACCACCTCCGTTGGCCCTGGAATCTACACAAGCCGGCCGCCGCCGCAGCGTCCAAATGCCACGTTTGGCGCGCCTGTGAGCCCACCCCATGCGGGGGAGGCGCGGCGGCTGGCCGCACGGCGCAACGAACTCTGGCACAATGTCGGGGTCGCGCCGCGTTCCGAGCGGCGCGTTCCGTTCATCCCCTGTCAGCCTTTTCCCACCGGTGCTTGGCCACGTTGCCAAGGTTTCCACCGTGACGGGAGTCCCTGGTTGGCGGCGATGCCGTCGACCCAGGTGCTGACGCCCGCGGTGTTCATCCGCAGGCTCCCACGCCATGACGACTTCACCCCCTGCGGCGCAGTCCAGCGCTGCTGGTGACGCTTTGTCGTGCCGTCCCTCACAGGCCGGCACACAGGCGCTGCCTGCTTGAAGAAATGACCATGAGCTTCGATCCCATTCTCGACAACAACACCCCCGCCTCGCAATCCGAAACCACGCCTGAGGGCCAGCCGCACAACGCCTTCGCCCAGTTGGGCCTGGCCAAGGAATTGCTGTTCGCCCTGGACAAGGCCGGCTACACCGAGCCCACCCCAGTGCAGGCTGCAGCCATCGGCCCGGCCCTGGCAGGCCGTGACCTGCTGGTATCGGCCCAAACCGGCAGCGGCAAAACCGCCGCCTTCGTGTTGCCGGCATTGCAGCGCATCCTGGAAGCCCGCCGCGATCCCGCCCAGCGCCGACCCAAGGGCCAGGTCAGCGGCCCGCGCGTGCTGGTGCTGGCGCCCACGCGTGAACTGGCGCAGCAGGTCACCCAGGCCGCCGTCACCTACGGCCGCGGCGTGCAGGGCCTGCGCGTGGCCAGCCTGGTGGGCGGCGTGCCCTACCACGCGCAACTGAAGGCGCTGCGCGGCCCGCTGGACATCCTGATCGCCACCCCCGGCCGCCTGATGGACCTGATGGGTTCGGGCAGCGCCGTGCTGGCCAGCGTGCAGACCCTGGTGCTGGACGAAGCCGACCGCATGCTGGACATGGGCTTCATCGACGACATCCACTTCATCGCACAGGCCCTGCCCACCGAGCGCCAGACCGTGATGTTCAGCGCCACCTTCGGCGGCCACGTGGGCAACCTGGCGCGTGAACTCACCCGCGACCCGCAGCGCATCGCGGTGGACTCGCACACCGAGACCCACGCGCAGATCGAACAGCGCCTGTACTGGGCCGACGGCATGCTGCACAAGCACAAGTTGCTGGAACACCTGCTGGCCGACCGCGACCTGGACCAGGCCGTGGTGTTCACCGCCACGCAGCGCGACGCCGACGAGGTGGCCGACAAACTGGCCCAGATCGGCCACGCCGTGGCCGCGCTGCACGGCGGCATGCCGCAAGGCCGCCGCACCCGGGTGCTGAACGCCCTGCGCATGGGCCACCTGCGCGTGCTGGTGGCCACCGACGTGGCCGCGCGCGGCATCGACGTGCCCGGCATCACCCACGTCATCAACCACGGCCTGCCGATGAAGGCCGAGGACTACGTGCACCGCATCGGCCGCACTGGCCGTGCCGGGCGCAATGGCATGGCCATCACCCTGGCCGAGCGCCGCGACACCGGCATGGTGCGCCGCATCGAGCGCTTCACCACCCAGCCCATCGCCACGGCCGTCATCCCCGGGCTGGAACCGCGCCTGCCGGCAGCCAGCGAGCGGCCCGCGCCGCGCAAGGGCTTCGGCGGCCCGCGCAAGTCCTTCGGCGCCAAGCCGGGCTTCGGCAGCGCCCGCGGCCCGGCCCCGGCCCGCAAGCCGCGCCCGGCCGGCCCGCGCTGAACCCGGGCAGCGCGTCACAGTCTTGAGCCGCGGGCCCTTGCAAGGCCCGCGTCTTGGCTTATGCTGCGCGCCATCAGCAGGAGCACCATTTGGCAACGCCGAACTACTCGTACGAAAAACGCCAGCGTGAACTGGCCAAGAAGCGCAAGGCCGAAGAGAAGCGGCAGAAGAAGGCGCATCGGGGCCCGGACTCGCCGCCCGAAGACGGCACCAGCGGCGAGCCGCAAGGCGATACCAGCCCGCCCAGCCCGCCGCCATCGGGCACCACGCCCTGAGCCCGCTCCTGCAGCGCAGCCAATGAAAAAGCCGCGGTCCGTCAAGGACCGCGGCTTTTTGACTGTGGAGGCCCTTGTAGGGGGCCTCAGTGCGCTACATCACACCGGCTTGATGTTCGCCGCTTGCAGGCCCTTGGGGCCTTGGCGCACTTCGAATTCCACCTTCTGGTTTTCGGCCAGGGTGCGGAAACCGCCACCGTTCTTGATCTCGGTATGGTGGGCAAAAAGATCCTTGCCGCCGCCATCGGGGGTGATGAAACCAAAGCCCTTGCCGTCGTCGAACCACTTGACGGTGCCGGTTTGCATGTCGCTCATGAATACGTTCCTAAAACAAAAAAGAAAAGACAAAACCTCCGCGGGCGCGGCTGCGCCCACGCGGACAGAGACACTCAAGAAACGTCAAACCGGGAGTTCAAACCAGGGCCGGACCCGCTTGTTGGCAGGTCGGTACGGGATCAAGACCTTGTGGCAACGGCCTCATGCATGTCTGTGCCCAGCAGTGTAACCGCAACACCGCGCACCGCAAGGCCGATGTGCATGCTTATTGCGCGATGACGTCCACGCCCTTCGGCGGCGTGAAGACAAACCGGTCGTCGGGCAATTTCACATTGGCCTGTACATCGGCGAATTGCAGCAAGGAGCGCTGGCCGAAGGCGTCCACGATTTCCATCGCCGCCAGCACCTTGCCCTTGAAACCCACGCGCAGGGTCTTGATCGACCCGTCGGCCTGGCGCGGCACAGCCTGCACCCAGTCCAGGCCGTCGCGCGCGGGCTGCGCGCTGAGTTCGAAGTCCTTCTCCATGGCCGTGCCGGCCAGCAGCGCCGCTGGCGTGGCGCCCAGCGCCTGGGCCATGGGCCGCACGGTCACCTGGTTCAGATCCTGGTCGTACAGCCACACCTTCTGGCCGTCGGCGACGATCTGCTGCTCGAAGGGCTTGACATAGGTGAAGCGGAAGCGGTTCGGACGCAGAAATTCGAACTGGCCGGCGGCGTTCTTCTTCTTCGCCCCGTCGGGTGACGTGACGGTCTGCGTGAAGTTCGCCTTGCCGCTTTTCACGTCGCGCGCGAATTCGCGCAGGGTGTCCAGCGCATCGGCATGCGCCAGGCGCATCGCGACCAGCAGCAGCGCGGCAACAACGCCGGACCTCATCGTCGACCGCCTGCGGTCACTCATCGCGTTTGGGCACCAGCAGGTCGCGGTTGCCATTGGTGGACATGGCACTTACGAGCCCGGACTTTTCCATTTGTTCCAGCAAACGCGCGGCGCGGTTGTATCCGATGCGTAAATGCCGCTGCACCAAGGAGATGCTGGCCTTCTTGTTCTGCAGCACGATGGCCACCGCCTGGTCGTACATGGGGTCGGCCTCGCCGTCGGCGCTGCCGCCTGGCCCGCCACCATCGCCGCCGGCCGCGTCGTCCAGAACGCCGCCTTCCAGGATGCCTTCGATGTAGTTGGGCTCGCCCTGGCTCTTCAGGTAATCCACCACCCGGTGCACCTCCTCGTCGCTGACGAAGGCCCCGTGCACCCGCACCGGCAGGCCGCCGCCGGGCGTCAGGTAGAGCATGTCGCCTTGGCCCAGCAGGGCCTCGGCGCCCATCTGGTCCAGGATGGTGCGGCTGTCGATCTTGCTGGAGACCTGGAAGGACAGGCGCGTGGGGATGTTGGCCTTGATCAGGCCGGTGATCACGTCCACGCTGGGCCGCTGCGTCGCCAGGATCAGGTGGATGCCGGCAGCGCGCGCCTTCTGCGCCAGCCGCGCGATCAATTCTTCGATCTTCTTGCCCACGACCATCATCAGGTCGGCCAACTCATCAATCACCACCACCACGAAGGGCAGGCGGTCCAGCGGTTCGGGCGCTTCGGGCGTCAGGCTGAAGGGGTTGGGGATGAGCTCACCGCGGGCCTTGGCCTCGTCGATCTTCTTGTTGTAGCCGGCCAGGTTGCGCACGCCCATCTTGGACATCAGCTTGTAGCGGCGCTCCATCTCGCCCACACACCAGTTCAGCGCGTTGGCGGCCTGCTTCATGTCGGTGACCACCGGGCAAAGCAGGTGTGGGATGCCTTCGTAGACGCTCATCTCCAGCATCTTGGGGTCGATGAGGATGAGCCGCACGTCGCGCGCTTCGGCCTTGTAGAGCACGCTCAGGATCATCGCGTTGATGCCCACGCTCTTGCCCGAACCGGTGGTGCCGGCCACCAGGCAGTGCGGCATCTTGGCCAGGTCAGCCACCATGGGCGCGCCGACGATGTCCTTGCCCAGGCCCATGGTCAGCAGCGAGCCGGCATCGTTGTAGACCTGCGAGCCCAGGATCTCGGCCAGGCGGATCATCTGCCGCTTGGCGTTGGGCAGTTCCAGCGCCATGGTCGTCTTGCCGGGGATGGTCTCGACCACGCGGATGGACACCAGCGACAGCGAGCGCGCCAGGTCCTTGGCCAGGTTGACGACCTGCGCACCCTTCACGCCGGTGGCCGGTTCGATCTCGTAGCGCGTGATGACTGGGCCGGGCGAGGCGGCCACCACACGCACCTCGACGCCGAAGTCCTTCAGCTTCTTCTCGATCAGCCGGCTGGTCATTTCCAGCGACTCGGGCGTGACGCTCTCGGTGCGGCCGGGGGCCGCGTCCAGCAGGTCCACCTGCGGCAGTTTGGTGTCGGCCAGTTCCACGAACAGCGGCTGCTGGCGTTCCTTGGCCACGCGCTCGCTCTTGGGCACGTTCACCACCGCCGGCTCGATGACGATCGGGATGTGCTCCTCGATGTCCTGCTGCTGCTCCAGCACCACCTGCTCGCGTTCGCGCTGGGCCTCCTGGCCGATGCGCAGGTCCTGCGCACGCTCCAGCGCCTCGCTGCGCTTCTCGCGCCAGCTTTCGGCCCAGGCCCCCAGCGCTTCCGCGGTGCGCAGCCAGGAAAAGCGCATGGCGCCAGCGATGGATACCACCAAGGCGGCGATCCAGAACACGCCCGAGCCGGCAAAGCCCAGCCACTTCATCGACAAGGGGCCGAGCATCGCGCCCAGCACCCCACCGGCCTGCCCGCCGGGCAACAGGGCGTCCCAGCGGTACAGCCGGGTCCATTCCAGCGAACAGCTGGCGGCCATCAGCAAGGCCAGGCCGCCCCAGAACATCAAGCGTGGGTGGCGCGTGGCCACACCGGCGTCGGCCACAGGATGGGCATCGGCCCGCAGCCAGCGCGCCAGCGTGGACAGCCACACGCGCAGGCCCACGAGCATCAGCCACCAGACCGAATAGCCGAATGCGAACAGGGCCAGATCGGAAGCCCAGGCGCCCAGCAGGCCCACCTTGTTGGCCAGGGGCTGGCCACTGCCACTGGTGGAAAAGCCGGGGTCGCCCGCACTGTGTGTGGCCAGGGCCAGCAGCAGCAGCAGCCAGGCCACGGCGCCACCCACCATGGCGGCCTGGGCGCGCCAGCGCGGTGTGCCCGTCGTTTGGGTTGAGGCCGCGGCCGATGCATTTGCATCGGCGCGAAGGGTTCCAAGCGAAAACGTCATGGCCGTGATTGTGGCCGCGAACCCGCAGCCCGCCGCCGGCCAGACGTGTGCGAACGCATCACTCGTTGTGGATGCGTTCCTTGATCAGCACCGAGCCGTTGTCCTGGGTCTCGATGTTGCCGCGCTCTTCCAGGTCCTTCATGACCCGGCTGACCATTTCACGCGAGGCGCCCACCACCTTGGCCATGTCCTGGCGCGAAACCTTGCCACGGATGATCTTCTGGCCATCCACGTCCTCGGCCATTTCCAGCAGGGTGCGAGCCACGCGGCCGTACACATCCAGCAGGGCCAGGCTCTCGATCTGGCGGTCGGCGTGACGCAGGCGGCGCACCAGGCCGCGCAGGATGGCGTAGGACAGGGTGCTGTTCTCGGGCAGGCAGCGGGCGAAGTCGGTGCGGCCCAGGATGAGCATGTCGGTCTGGATTTCGCAGCGCACGGTGGCCGAATGCGGCTCGTTGTCGATCAGGCTCATCTCGCCCACATAGTCGCCAGACTCCAGCACCGCCAGGATGACCTCGCGACCGCGCGAATCGGAGGTGAGCACGCGGGCCCGGCCGTTCAGCAGGATGAACAGCGAATTGCTCTTGCGACCCTGCTCCACCACCAGTTCGCCGCGGCGAAAGCGTCGCTTCACGACGCTGTCGGCGATGCCCTGGGCCTGCTCGTTGGTGAGCATCGAAAAGATCGGCACGCGACGGATCAAGTCCAGGTTCGACAGCATCGACATCGGAATTCCCTTCTCCAAACAACAAGTCTTTGGTTGTGATCGGCGCAAGGCGCACGCGCGGGCACACCTTCCAGCCGCGCATTCTCATGTAACTTGGCTATTGTGCCGATAGGCCGCCCTGGCGTAACCCGGTTGCACCCCCATGTGACAATCTCCGTCGGTTCCGCGCGACGCCCGGGGCCCTTGATTCACCTTCGGTCACCCGCCCCATGAGCACTGCCGCCCCCACCCATTCCCAACTGCTGATCCTGGGCTCCGGCCCGGCCGGCTACACCGCCGCCATCTATGCCGCGCGCGCCAACCTGAAGCCCACGCTGATCACCGGCATGGCTCAGGGCGGCCAACTGATGACCACCACCGAGGTGGACAACTGGCCCGCCGACGTGGCGGGTGTGATGGGTCCGGACCTGATGCAGCGCTTCCAGCAGCACGCCGAGCGCTTTGCGACGCAGATGGTGTTCGACCACATCAACGAAGTCGATCTGTCACGCCGCCCGTTCCAGTTGAAGGGCGACTCCGGCACCTACACCTGCGACGCACTGATCATCGCCACCGGCGCTTCGGCCAAGTACCTGGGCCTGCCGTCCGAGCAGGCCTTCATGGGCCGCGGCGTGTCGGGCTGCGCCACCTGCGACGGATTCTTCTACCGCGGCGAAGAGGTCTGCGTGGTGGGCGGTGGCAACACCGCGGTGGAAGAGGCGCTGTACCTGTCCAACATCGCCACAAAGGTTCACCTGGTGCACCGGCGTGACAAGTTCCGCGCCGAGCCCATCATGATGGACAAGGTGGCCGACAAGGTGGCCGCGGGCAAGATGGAACTGCACCTGTTCCAGACCCTGGAAGAGGTGCTGGGCGACCAGACCGGCGTCACCGGCGTGCGACTGAAGCACGCAACCACCGGCGCCACCAAGGACCTGACGCTCAAGGGCTGCTTCATCGCCATCGGCCACCACCCCAACACCGACATCTTCCAGGGCCAGTTGGAGATGAAGGACGGCTACATCGTCACCCGCTCGGGCTTGGCCGGCATGGCCACCATGACCAGCGTGGAAGGCGTGTTTGCCGCCGGGGATGTGCAGGACCATGTGTACCGCCAGGCCATCACCTCGGCCGGCACCGGCTGCATGGCGGCGCTCGATGCGCAAAGGTTCCTGGAACAGCAGGGCTGAAGCGTCTGAATTTCTGTCTATAATCGCAGGCTTTCCCGGAAGTGGGTGCTGCTGGTCATACCAGGGCCCTTCCTCGGTGGCGGCGTCAGCCGCACTGTCTGCCGGGTCCCAGATTCACATCAGATTTTCGGAGAAGCGTCATGGCACGCGTCTGTCAAGTCACCGGCAAGGGCCCGATGGTTGGTAACAACATCTCCCACGCCAACAACAAGACCAAGCGTCGTTTCCTGCCCAACCTGCACTACCGCCGGTTCTGGCTGGAAACCGAAAACCGCTGGGTTCGGCTGCGCGTTTCGAACGCCGCGCTGCGCCTGATCGACAAGGTGGGCATCGACCAGGTGGTCGCCGACCTGCGCGCCAAGGGCGAGCTTTAACCTAACGCCGCACGGCACCACTGCAGGAGCACACCATGGCCACCAAAGGCGGACGCGAGAAGATCAAGCTGGAAAGCACGGCCGGCACCGGTCACTTCTACACCACCAACAAGAACAAGAAGACCACGCCCGAGAAGCTCGAGTTCATGAAATTCGACCCCAAGGCGCGCAAGCACGTCATCTACAAGGAAACCAAGCTGAAGTGATTCAGCCCTGGTCCTGACAACAAAAGACCCGCCGCTGGCGGGTTTTTTGTTGCCGGCGCGGCGTTCGCCGCGCGTCGGTCAGGCCGGAACGCGGGCCGCGCGCAGGGTGCGGGCGAATTCCTGCAGGGCGGCGATGCCGCTGTCTTCGGCTTTCTTGCACCAGGCCTGCAAGTCCACCACCAACTGTTCGGCCGACACATTGGTGCGGGTCCACAGCTGGCGCAGTTCTTCGCGCATGGCCAGCAGCTTGGCCAGCCGCGGGCTGTCGTTCAGGGCGCTGGCCAGTTGGGCCCGCACGTCACCCGGAATCTTGTCGTCGTCGCGGTGCAGCCAGCGCTGGGCGATCTTCATGTCGGCCAGGCGGGCGTAGGCGCCCTGGCTCTTCAGCCGTTCCAGTTCGGCCTCGCAGGCCGCGCGCAGTTCCAGCGCGTAGCGGGCCATCACCTCGTAGCGGTTGGCGATGATGGCTTCCAGCGTGCGGGCATCGGCCACTGGATTGATGCGGTCGGTGAACGCCAGCTTGGGCGGCGTCTTGCGCACCTTGGCCATGCCGAGTGCCGACAGCACCCGGATGTAGGCCCAGCCCAGGTCGAACTCGAAAGGCTTGACCGAGAACTTGGCCGATGTGGGGTAGGTGTGGTGGTTGTTGTGAAGCTCCTCGCCGCCAATCATGATGCCCCAGGGCGAGATGTTGGTGGATGCGTCAGGCGCCTCGAAATTGCGGTAGCCCCAGTAGTGGCCGACGCCGTTGATGATGCCCGCCGCGTTGATCGGGATCCACAGCATCTGGATCGCCCACACGGTGGCGCCCAGGGCGCCGAACAGCAGCAGGTTGATGATGAGCATCAGCGCCACGCCCTTGACCGAATGGCCGGTGTACACATGGCGCTCGATCCAGTCGTCGGGCGTGCCATGGCCGTATTTGGCCAGGGTTTCGGGGTTCTTGGCCTCGGTGCGGTAGAGCTCGCTGCCCTGCAGCAGCACGGTCTTGATGCCGCGGGTGACCGGGCTGTGCGGGTCATCCACGGTTTCGCACTTGGCGTGGTGCTTGCGATGGATGGCCACCCACTCCTTGGTGACCATGCCGGTGGTCAGCCACAGCCAGAAGCGGAAAAAGTGCGAGGGGATGGGCCCCAGGTCCAGAGCGCGGTGGGCCTGTGCCCGGTGCAGGAAAAGCGTGACCCCGGCGATGGTGAGGTGCGTCACCACCAAGGTGTAGATCACCACCTGCCAGACGCTGGCGCCGGTCAGCCCATGGGCCGCCCAGTCCACCAGCAGGTTCCACAACGTTGTCATGTCGTTCATTGATTGGCCTTGCCGCACCACGGATCAGTGGGTGCGAAATTGTAGGCGACGGTTACAAGGGTGCCGCAACGGAAATACGGTGGGTTTGGCCCTGCATCACACGCTTCGGGCGATATTCATCATGTTGCGACGCAACAGACCGACATCAAGCCTCGCGTTGCCACACCGCCGCAAAAAACCCATCCGTGCCATGGCGGTGCGGCCACAGGCGCAGGAAACCGTTGGCCACCAGGGTCTCGGACTGCGCCACATGGGCCTTGGCCAGGGCCTCGCCCGCGTCCAGGGGCTGGAACTGCGGGTGCTCGGCCGCGAAGGCCTGGGCCACCGCTTCGTTCTCGTCGGCCAGCAGGCTGCAGGTGGCATACACCAGGCGGCCACCCGGCTTCAGCAGCCGCGCCGCGCTGGCCAGGATGGCCTTCTGCTTGGCCTGCAATTCCACCACCGCCTGCGGCGACTGGCGCCACTTCAGGTCGGGGTTGCGTCGCAAGGTGCCCAAGCCCGAGCAGGGCGCATCCACCAGCACGCGGTCGATCTTGCCGGCCAGGCGCTTGATGCGATCGTCGCGCTCGTGGGCGATCTGCACCGGGTGCACGTTGGACAGGCCGCTGCGCGCCAGGCGGGGTTTCAGCGCTTCCAGCCGGTGGCCGGAGATGTCGAAGGCGTACAGGCGCCCGGTGTTGCGCATGGTCGCGCCAATGGCCAGGGTCTTGCCGCCGGCGCCGGCACAGAAGTCCACCACCATCTCGCCGCGCTTGGCGTCCAGCAGCGCGGCCAGCAGTTGGCTGCCTTCGTCCTGCACCTCCACCCAGCCGTCGTTGAAGGCCGCCGCCTTGTTCAGCGCCGGCTTGCCGTCCACCCGCAGGCCCCAGGGCGAGTAGGGCGTGGGCACGGCCGTGATGCGGCTTTCAGCCAACGCCGCGATGGCCGCTTCGCGCTTGGCCTTCATCGTGTTCACGCGCAGGTCCAGCGGCGCAGGCTCCATCAGCGTGTTGCTCAAGGACTGGAATTCGTCTTCGCCCAGTGAATGGCGCAGGGCGCCCGCCAGCCAGTCGGGCAGGTTGTGGCGCAGCTTGTCAGGCAGGCTGGCCAGGTCGATCTGTTTCACCTGGTTCAGCCATTCGCGCTCCTGCGGGCCGATGGCGCCACGCAAGGCGCCGGGCTCGCCGGCCCAGGCCAGCAGGGCCAGGCGGCGCTCCAGCGCCCCGCTGCCACTTTGCGCCAGGTTCTGGTAGAGCAGGCGTTTTCGCAGCACCGCGTAGGCGGTCTCGGCCAGCGCGTGGCGTTCACGGATGCCGAGTTCGCGGTGGTGGCGGAAAAAGGTGGACACCGTGCCATCGGCCGGGGCGTCCAGTTTCTGCAGTTGCTTCAACAGCAGTGTGCACAGGTCCAGCAGGGCGTTCGGGTGCATCAGGGGCTTTCCATCCAGTGCTGGGGTTCGCCGTCCAGTTGTTGCACGCGGCCGTGCTCGACGCGCAAGCGGTCGTTGACGAACCAGCGCACCGCGCGCGGGTAGATCACGTGTTCGGCCGCCAACACGCGCGCGGCCAGCGAGGCTTCGCTGTCATCGGGCCGCACCGCCACCGCCGCCTGCGCCACGACGGGCCCATGGTCCAGCGTGGGGGTGACGAAGTGCACGGTGGCGCCCGCCAGCTTGCAGCCCGCCGCCAGTGCCTGGCGGTGCGTGGCCAGGCCCGGAAAGGCCGGCAGCAGCGAGGGGTGGATGTTCAGCATGCGGCCCTGGTAGTGCAGCACGAAGGCGTCGCTGAGGATGCGCATGAAGCCGGCCAGCAGCACCAGGTCGGGCGCGTGGGCGTCGATAAGGGGCATCAGCGCGGCGTCGAAGGCCTCGCGGCTGTCGAAGGCACGGTGGTCCAGCACCTCGGTCGCCAGGCCCAGGGCCTGGGCCGCCACCAGCCCCGCGGCCTGCGGCCGGTTGGCTATGACCGCCACCACCCGCGCCGGCCAGGCCTCGGCCGCGCAGGCCAGGGCGATGGCCTGCATGTTGGAGCCCTGCCCCGAGATCAGGATGACGATGCGCTTCATGAAGGGGCCGCAGTGTACGTGGGTGCCCCAGGGGCTCCGGGGCGGTCTGCCAGAATCGCGGCTTCCCGATCCCACCGAACCCGCCATGCGACCCCGCGTACTTTCCGGCATGCGCCCCACCGGCGCGCTGCACCTGGGCCACTACCACGGCGCCCTCAAGAACTGGGTGAAGCTGCAGCAGGACTACGACTGCTTCTACTTCGTGGCCGACTGGCATGCGCTGACCACGCACTACGAAGAGCGTGAGGTGATGGAGCGCTATGTCTATGACATGGTGATCGACTGGCTGGCCGCCGGCCTGGACCCGGACAACTCCACCATCTTCGTGCAGAGCCGCCTGCCCGAGCACGCCGAGCTGTTCACGCTGCTGGCCATGGGCACGCCGCTGGGCTGGCTGGAGCGCGTGCCGACCTACAAGGACCAGATGGAAAAGCTGAAGGACCGCGACCTGGCGACCTACGGCTTCCTGGGCTACCCGCTGCTGCAGGCGGCCGACATCCTGATCTACAAGGCCGCTTTCGTGCCGGTGGGCGAGGACCAGTCTTCGCACGTGGAACTCACGCGCGAGGTGGCGCGGCGCTTCAACCACCTGTATGGCCGCGTGCCGGGCTTCGAGCTGAAGATGGCCGCCGCGCTGGCCAAGCTGCCCAAGGACGACGCGCGCTACCTGGACAAGCAGCGCAAGGCCTACCAGGAAAGCGGTGACGCCGCGGCCTACGGCAAGGCCGAGGGCCTGCTGAAGAAGGCCGCCGGCGCGGTGGAAGGCTGGACCAGCGACGACACCGAGATGCTGCTGGGCCATGTGCGCGGTGGCGGCAAGGTGATCCTGCCCGAGCCCCAGGCCCTGCACACCGAGGTGCTGCGCCTGCCCGGCCTGGACGGCACCAAGATGAGCAAGAGCTATGGCAACGCGGTGCTGATGCGCGACGACGCGGCCGTGGTGGAAAAGAAGGTGCGCGGCATGGTGACCGACCCCGCCCGCGCCCGCCGCACCGACCCCGGCGACCCGGAGAAATGCCCCGTCTGGGCCTTTCACAAGATCTACAGCGACGAGCCCACGCGCGACTGGGTGGTGCAAGGCTGCAAGACCGCCGGCATCGGCTGCCTGGAATGCAAGCAGCCGGTGATCGACGGCATCGTGCGCGAGCAGCAGGTGTGGAAGGACCGGGCCGAAACCTACCTGTGCGAGCCCAAGAAGGTGCACTGGATCGTCGAGAACGGCACCGAGCGGGCACGCACCCTGGCGCGCCAGACCATGAAGGACGTGCGCGAAGCGATGGGGCTCACCTACTGAGCCCCACTGGTTGAGGCCGGGCTGCGCACGCTGGCCTGCACCAGGTCGCGCAGCCAGCGCTGCGCGGGATCGTGTTCATGCCGGCGGTGCCACAGCAGGCCCACCTGGATGGTGGGCATGGCAAAGGGCAGGTCGCACACCGCCAGCGCGTCCTGCAGGCCGGTGGCCGGCAGGAAGTGGCGCGGCAGCACGGTCAGGATGTCCGACGCGGTGGCCACGCGTCCGGCGGTGGCGAACTGGTTCACCGTCACCACGATGCGGCGCTTTCGGCCCGCGGCGGCCAGCGCTTCGTCCACGAAGCCGTGCGGCCGACCGGAAAAGCTGACCAGCATGTGGCGCGCTTCACAGTAGGCGTCCAGCGTCAGCGCACCCGGTTCGGCCAGCGGATGGCCGCGGCGCATCACGCACACATAGTCGCTGTCATACAGCGGCGCCAGGCGCACCGGGGCGCTGTGGCCTTCGGCCGAGACCGCCACCGCCACGGCCGGAAAAAAGCCCAGGGCCAGGTCGGCCTGGCCCTGCTCCAGCAGGTGGCGCGGGTCGCGCGTGGTGAGCGGAATCACCCGCAATTGCACCTGCGGCGCTTGGCTCTGAAGTGCCGCCACCAGCGCCGGCATCAACAAGGCGGCGGTGGCATCGGCCATGGCGGCACGAAAACCATGCGCGTCGGTGGCGGGGTTGAAAGCCTGCGGGTCGAAAGCCTGGCGCAGGCCGGACAGGGCGTCACGCACCGCCGGCCACAGGGCCTCGGCCTCGGTGGTGGGGGCCACCCCCTTGGCGGCACGCGAAAACAGTTCCTGCCCGGTGGCTTCCCTCAGGCGGCGCAGCGCGTTGCTCACCGCAGGCTGGGTCATGGTCAGACGCTGGGCGGCCCGGGTGAGGTTGCGTTCGTCCATCACCACGTCGAAGACCCGCAGCAGGTTCAGATCCAGGTTGCGAAAGCTCATGACGGGCCTTTCCGTGCAATCGTTCCATTCACAACAGTTATATCTGAATTCAAGTCATTCATTGGGAAAGTTAAGTGTTTACCCTTAGAGTTCAGGCACTCGGGAAAACAATCCCGTTGGGAGAACCCAAATGTCTTCAGCTTCGATGAGTTTTGGCAGCAACGTCCGCTACACCCAGCCGCGCGGCGCCGCGTGGGCCGCCGCCGCGATGGGCGGCCTGATGAACCTGATCCACCGCCTGGACCAGTGGCAGTTGGCCCGCCGCAGCAGCGAGCCGCGCAACGCGGAAGAGGTGATGGAACTGGCCCGCCAGGTGGAAAAGTCCGACCCGGGCTTCGCCGCCGACCTGCGCGCTGCGGCCCAACGCAGCCAAAACAGCGGCCTGTAAGCCCAGCAGGCCCCGACGGGCTGCTCAGGCGCGCAGGTGCAGCGTGGCCGCCAGGCCCGGCATGGCATTGGCCAGCACCAGGTCCCCGCCATGGGACTGCGCCACCCGGCGCACCAGGTACAGGCCCAGACCCACGCCGCCACGCTCGCGCGAACGCGCTGCATCCGGCCGCCAGAAGGCCTGGCCCAGGGACGCGATCTGGTCTTCGACCACGCCGGGGCCGTGGTCGCGCACCGTCAGCGCCAGACCACCGGCCTCGGCACGGGTGCTGACCTGGGGCGGCAAAGACGCCCCGCCCGCATGGCGCCAGGCGTTTTCCAGCAGGTTGCGCAATGCCAGTGCGACGCGGGTGCGGTCCAGCGGCAGCGTGCCCACCGCCTCGTCCAGCACCAGTGTGACCTCGGCGCCCCGGTGGTTGGCCTGCACCTGGGCCACCACCTCGCGCACCAGCGCATTCACATCCACCGGCTCGCGCCGCAGCGCCACGCCACCTGCAGCCAGGCGTTCGCTTTCCAGCAGGTCGGTGATCAACTGGCCCATCTGCGCCAGGTCACGCAGCAGGGCGTCGCGCTCCGGGCCTTCGGCCACCAGTTCGGCATTCAGGCGTGCCCGCGTGAGCGGTGAACGCAGTTCATGGCTGATGGCCAGCAGCAATTCGCGCTGGCCCTGCAGCATGCGCTGCAGCCCACCGGCCATGGCATTGACCTGCTGGGCCAGTTGGCCCAGTTCGTCGCGGCTGCGCTGCGGGATCGGCGTGGCGAAGTCGCCGGCACCGTAGCGCTGCGCGCCGGCCGCAATGTCCTGCAACGGGCGGAACAGGCGCTGCACGGTGAAGTAGGTCACCACGGTCAGCAGCAGCAGCACGGCCAGGGTGAAAGCCGCCACGTAGCGCGGCCGGTCGTCCCAGTGGGTTTCGCCCAGGCCGAAGCGGATGCGGTGGCCGTCGGCCGTGCGGCGCTGCAACGGCCACCAGCCGCGTTCACGTGGCGGGCCGTCGAAACGGCCCGCAGGGCCGGGGCGATCGGGGTGGGACTGCCACTGCACCACCGGCCCGTCGATGCGGATGGAAATGGGCAGCCGCTCGGTCAGCGCACGGGCCTTGTCCACGTCCGGCGGCGTGCCCAGGTCGGCGGCCACGCGGTCCACGTAGTCGGCCAGCAGGGGCCGCACCAGTTCGCGCCAGCCGCCGGCCGTCGCGGCGCGCATGCCGCCCATGAACACGGCGCTGGTGGCCAGCGCCAGCAGCACGAACAGCCCCACCAGGCGCCAGCGCAACGACTGGCCCAGGCGCTGGTGCCAGGGGCGCGGCGCAGCGGCGTCAGGGCTCATCACGCCTCATCGCGCAAAGGCACACCGGTGAAGGTGTAGCCAGCGTTGCGCAGGGTCTTGATGCACAGCAGCGGCTCCAGCTTGCGGCGCAGGCGGCTGACCAGGATGTCCACCGCGCGGGTGAACAGCTCGGCGTCGCGGCCGCGCAGGCGGTTCAGGATCTCGTCGCGGGTGAACACATGGCCCGGCTGCTGGGCCAGCAAGGTCAACAGCTCGAACTCGGTACCGGTCAGGTCCACCAGGTCGCCGTGGCGACGCACCTCGCGGCGCTGGGGGTCGATGTCCAGGCCGTCAAAGCGCAGCGTCGTGCCGGGCGCGGGCACAGGTGCTTCAGCGCTCGCGGCCGTGCGCCGGCGCAGGATGGTCTGCAGCCGGGCCGCCAGTTCGCGCGGCTCGAAGGGCTTGGGCAGGTAGTCGTCGGCGCCCAGTTCCAGCCCCACCACGCGGTCGGTGACGTCCCCGCGCGCGGTGAGCATCAGCACCGGGATGTCGCTGCCGTGGCGGATGCGCCGGCAGACCTCGAAGCCGTCCATCTCGGGCAGCATCACGTCCAGGATCACGGCGTCGAAGTCCTCGGCCGCCAGCCGTGCCAGGCCCAGGCTGGGCCGCGCAGCGGCTTCCAGCGTGATGTCGAAGCGGCGCAGGTAGGCCGCCAGCGGGGCGGCCAGTTCTTCGTCGTCGTCGATCAGCAGGATGCGGTGCATGGCGTGGCCGCGCCCGGCGCTTCAGGCGCGCCGGGCCACGGGCCCCCAGTATCAACCTCGCTTGCCTTGAACGTCGCGCGGGCCATGGTGGCCGCCGCGGCGCTCCAGGAAGTCGCGCACCTTCTGCTGCTGCTCGGGCTTCAGGCTGTCGTAGAAGTCGCCCGCGGCGGCGATCACGGCCGGCGACTTGTCCTGGATGGCGCGGGTCTTGGCGTCCACCATCGCCTGGGCACCGGCGCGGTCAAAACGCGGGCCGGCCAGCAGGGCCTTGGCCTGGGCCTTCATGTCGCCGGCTTCGGGCATCAGCGCCTTGCGCTGCTCGGCCATGGCCAGGGTCAATGTGGCGAACTTGGCCTTCTGCGCCGCGTCCAGCTGCAGCTTGTCCGCCACCCGGTCGGTCATGCGTTCGCGCCACTTGGCGGCGTCGGCCTCGTTCATGGGGCCGTGGCGGTGGTGGCCCATGCCACCCATCATGCCGCCCATGCCCCCCATCTCACCACCCATGGCGCCGGGGCCGTTCTGGGCAAATGCCGCCAGGCTGCCCACCAGCACGGTGGCGCCGGCCAGGCCGATGAGGGTGCGTCGGATCGAAGTCTTCATGGTCAGGTCCTTATCAAAGGGGTTGGAACATGGCCACACTGTCGCTGCGGCGCCCGCCGCGGTCCTTTCGCCACCGCATCGTTGTGTATCGTTTGTTTTCATGATCGCCCTGCCCTTCACGCTGCTTCACCTGGACGCCCACCTCATCGCCGCCGACAAGCCCCCGGGCCTGCTGGCCGTGCCCGGGCGCGGCCCGGACAAGGCCGACTGCCTGTGGACCCGGGTGCGCGCCGTCCATGCCGACGCCCTGGTGGTGCACCGGCTGGACATGGGCACCTCGGGCCTGCTGCTGCTGGCGCGCGGCATCGATGTGCAGCGTGCCTTGGGCCGCGCCTTCGAAAAGCGCCAGGTGGACAAACGCTACGAAGCCGTGGTGCAGGGCTTGCCGGCCCACGACAGCGGCGAAGTGGAACTGCCCCTGCTGGTGGACTGGCCGAACCGCCCGCGCCAGCAGGTGAACTTTGTGAAGGGCAAGCCATCGCTGACGCGCTGGCGCGTGATGGCGCGCGATGAAGGGCTGGGCCGCACCCGGCTGGAACTGCAGCCCATCACCGGCCGTTCGCACCAGCTGCGCGTGCACCTGGCCGCCATCGGCCACCCCATCCTGGGCGACGAGCTCTACGCCACGCCCGAGGCCTTTGCCGCCGCGCCGCGACTGCTGCTGCACGCGCGCGAGCTGCGCCTGGCCCACCCGGCCAGCGGCGAGCCGCTGCACCTGCACTGCGCCGCACCGTTCTGACGGTTCGCACGGCAATCGCTACATTCACGGGCTTCGTCCTGACCACAGCCCCTTTGCCACGCACCCCCAGTCCCCTGCACGGCAGCCCCGTGCCGCAGCACCTGTCGGCGCTGGTGGCCGACTTCGTGCGGCGCCATGCACGCGCCTACGCGGCGTCGGCGTCCATGCTGCTGGTGATCGCCTTGCTCACCGTGTGGCTGCCGCGGCAGGTGGGGCAGATGGTGGACGCCATCGCCGCCGGCACGCTGGACCGGCCCGCGCTGTGGCGTGGCGTGGCGGCCCTGCTGGCCGCCGGCGTGGTGATCTACGGCCTGCGCGTGGCCTGGCGGCTGCAGTTGTACGGCGCGGCCTACCGCATGGGGGTGGAACTTCGCGTGCGCCTGTACCAGCGCCTGCTGGCGCAGGGGCCGCGCTTTTACCAGCAGCGCCGCACCGGCGACCTGATGGCCCTGGCCACCAACGACGTGGACGCGGTGGAGCTGGCCTGCGGCGAAGCCATGCTGGCCGGCTTCGACGGCACGCTGACGCTGGTCCTGGTGACGGCCATGATGGTGGTGGGCGTGGACTGGCGCCTGGCGTTGGTGGCCATGCTGCCCTTCCCGCTGATGGGCCTGGCTTTCTGGTGGATTTCCCGCCATGTGCACGATGCGGCGCAGGACTCGCTGGGTCGCTTTTCCGACCTGAACGACCAGGTGCAGGAAAGCCTGTCGGGCGTGCGCACGCTGCGCGCGCTGGGCCTGGCACCGCGCGCGGCCAGCCAGTTCGCGGCTCTGGCGGAACGCGCTGCCGGTGCGGCCGAAACCGAACAGCGCTGGGAAGCTGCCTATGAGCCCGCGGTGGGCCTGGCGCTGGCCGCGGCCACCGTGTTGTCACTCGCCTATGGCGGCTGGCTGGTGTGGCAGCAGCAGCTGTCCATCGGCCAGCTCACCGCCTTCAGCATGTACCTGGGCCAGCTGATCTGGCCGATGTTCGCCGCTGGCTGGGTGTTGGCCTTGATCGAACGGGGGCGGGCCGCCTGGGGCCGGCTGGCGCCCCTGCTGGCCGAAGCGCTGACGGTGGACGACCACGGCCACCTGCCCACCGTGCCGGTGGGCCCGGTGGAACTGCAGGGGCTTCATTTCACCTACCCGGGCCAGACCGCGGCGGCGCTGGCCGACGTGAGCGTGGTGCTGGCCCCCGGCCGCACCCTGGGCCTGGTGGGGCCCACCGGCGCGGGCAAGAGCACGCTGATCAAGCTGCTGCAGCGCCAATGGGCGCCCCAGGCCGGCCAGATCCGCTGGGCCGGTGTGCCGCTGGCCGACTACACGCTGGACGCCCTGCGCGCCGCACTGGCCTGGGTGCCACAGGAAGCGGTGCTGTTCTCGGCCAGCGTGGCCGAGAACATCGCGCTGGGCAGCCCCGGCGCCACGCGCGCCCAGGTGGAACAGGCTGCCCGACTGGCCGCGGTGCATGACGACATCAGCCGCCTGCCGCAGGGCTACGACACCCCGGTGGGCGAGCGCGGTGTCACCTTGTCGGGCGGGCAGCGCCAGCGCGTGGCCATTGCCCGTGCGCTGCTGACCGAAGCGCCCCTGCTGCTGCTGGACGACGTGCTGTCGGCGGTGGACACCGCCACCGAAGCGCGCATCCTGGGCGCGCTGCGGCAGCAGCGCCAGGGCCGCACGGTGGTCATCGCCGGACACCGGTTGTCGTCGCTGATGGACGCCGACCACATCGTGGTGCTGCGGCATGGCCGCCTGACCGAACAGGGCAGCCACGCGCAGTTGCTGGCCGCGGGCGGCTGGTACGCCACGCAATGGCGGGTGCAGCAGTTGCAGGCCTCGCTGGACCAGGATGAAGCCCCGACCAAGGACGCTGCACCATGACCGCCGAGCAGGCCCCCGCGCCCTCGCGCCGCGACGCGCTGCGCCTGCTGTGGGGCGCCACCTTGGCCGACCGGCCCGCACTGCGCGCCGCCGCGCTGTGGCTCACGCTGGCCAGCGCCCTGGAGGCCTTGGCGCCGGTGCTCTACAAGGCCTTCATCGACCGCCACCTGCTGCCGCACGCCGGGCCGGTGTCGGGCGTGGCCGGCCTGCTGGGCGCCGCGTTGGTGGCCGGCTGCGTGGCCAGCGTGCTGCGCTACGGGCAGCTCATCCGCCTGGCCGGTGTGGCCATGCGCTCGGTGCGCCACATCCGCAACGCCGTCTACGGCCATGTGCTGCGCCTGCCGATGGCCTTCTTCGACCGCGCCATCACCGGCCAGTTGGTCAGCCGCGTCACCAACGACACCGAGGCCATCAAGGGCCTGTACGTGCAGGTGCTGTTCGTCATGCTGGACAGCGTGATCACCCTGGCCGGGGTGCTGGCCAGCATGGCCTGGCTGGACTGGCGGTTGATGGCGGTGGTGGGGCTGCTGCTGCCCACGGTGGTGGGCATCGTGTGGCTTTACCAGCGCTGGTCGGCCCCGGCGGTGGCGGCCACGCGCGCCCTGCGCAGCGACATCAATGCCCAGGCGGCTGAATCCATCAGCGGCATGGCGGTGCTGCAGGCCACCGGCGCGGGCGCGGCCTTCGGCGCGCGCTTTGCGCAGACCAACGAAGCACATTGGCGCTCCCGCCTGGGCGAGCTGCGCGCCAACGCCTGGCTGCTGCGCCCGGCACTGGACCTGCTTTCGGTGGTGGTGCTGGCGGCGGTGATCGCGGCGTTCGGCACCTTCGGCCCGGTGGCCGGGACGGCCGGCGCGGCGCTTCAGGTGGGCGTGCTCTACGCCTTCGTGCGCTACCTGGGCCGGGTGGTGGAGCCGCTGATCCAGATCACCATGCAGTTCTCGCAGCTGCAGCAAGCCCTGGTGGCCGCGGCGCGCGTGAACACCTTGCTGAACGAGGCGCCCACGCCGGGGCACGACGAAGACCGGCAGGTGACGCAGGGCGCCATCCGCATCCAGGGGCTGGATTTCGGCTACGCCAAAGGGGTGTCGGTGCTGCACGGCCTGAACCTGGACATCACCCCGGGCCAGTTCATCGGCATCGTCGGCCCCACGGGCAGCGGCAAGAGCACGCTGCTGTCGCTGCTGCTGCGCTATTACGACGCGCCGCCGGGCCGCATCCACATCGACGGGGTGCCGCTGGCCGCACTGGGTGATGCCGCCTTCCGTGCCGCGGTGGGCCTGGTGCCGCAGGAGCCTTTCCTGCTGGCGGCCAGCGCGCGCGAGAACATCGACATGGGCCGCGGCCTGCCCGACGCGCAACTGCGCGACGCCGCGCGCGACGCCCACGCGCTGGACTTCATCGAGCGCCTGCCGCAGGGCTGGGACACACCGCTGGGCGAAGGCGGCGCGCGCCTGTCGGTGGGTGAAAAGCAGCTGGTGGCCATGGCCCGCGCGCTGGCCGGCCGGCCACGCATTCTGCTGCTGGACGAAGCCACGTCGCACATCGACAGCGAGACCGAAGCCCGCGTGCAGCAGGCCTTGAACGCCCTGCGCGGCCAGGTGACGGTGGTGGCCATCGCACACCGCCTGTCCACCATCCGGGACGCTGACCGCATCGTGGTGCTGAACCATGGCCGCATCATCGAAGCTGGCCGCCACGCCGAACTGATGGCCCACGATGGCGGGCTGTACCAGCGCCTGGTGCAATTGCAGCAATTGCAGGGCGACGGGCCCGACAGCGATCAGTAGCTTTTCAGCAGTTCGTAGCCCACCGGCGCACGCAGGCGCGAACGCACCAGCGCATAGCCGCGCACCGGCCAGCGCACCGGCGCCACTTCGGTCGGCGGGGTGGAACCTTCGGCATGGCGGGCCAGGGTGACGTGCGGGCGCAGCGCGCGGCCGTCCACCGGCAGACCCTGCGCCTGCAGCGCCAGGGCCAGGGCCTGGTGCAGGCCGGCCAGGCGGGGCGGCAGCTGGCTGGCTTCCAGCACCGCGCAACCGTTGCGCCACACCGCGGCGCGGTCCAGCACCAGTTCGCAGGCCGGGTGCGGCAGCACCAGGTTGTCCGCCAGCCCCGGCAGGACCGACGCCGGCACTTCGCCCATGAAATGCAGCGTCAGGTGCAGGCGGTCGTCGCGCACCGGCGCGGCCTGCGGCAGCCACTGCCACTGGTCGCGCGCCGCCGCCAGGCGCAGCCGCACCGACGGCCCCGGCCACAGCGCCAGGAACAATCGCAAGCTGTCGGTGCCTGGCTCCTCCATGACGGCACGATAGCGCAGCCGGCACCCCCTTCGGGGCGACTTGGGGTCGCGCCCCCCCCGAAAGACCGAGGCCGGCCTTAAGGCGTCACAGGTAGGATCACAGCCGCACAGGAGCACGGGAACCACCGTGCCCGGCGGGAGCAGGCAGGGGAATAGGCACTTGGACATCCAGGAGTGGGGTGACGTTTCGCATTGGCTGGCCGGCCAAGGCATTGCCTTCAGCCTGGAAGACGGCCAGGGCCGCACCTTGCTGGCCAATGCCATCCACACCCCGGCCACCGGCTTTGACACCCCGCCCGGCGCGTTGTTCACACTGCCGCTGTCCGATGGCCGGCTGCTGCGCCTGGTGGCCCCCTTCGACGCCCCGGCCCGGCCGGCGCCCGAGCGCGAAGCGCACTACCGCCTGCTGGCCGACCATTCCAGCGACCTGATCGTGGCGGTGGACGCCAACCTGCGCATCCGCTATGCGTCCCCCGCGGCACTGACCATGCTGGACTGGCCGGCCGACGCCCTGCCCGGCCACACGCTGGCCGAATTGCTGGTGCCCGACGAACGAGCCAGCTTCATCACCCGCCACTTCACCCAGAGCGCGCGCCGCGGCCCCGGACCCGACCTGTTCCGCGCGCTACGGCGCGACGGTGGCACCCTGTGGGTGGAGGCGCGCGTGGCCGACCTGCCCGCCGGCAGCGACCTGGGCGCCTTCGTGGTGAGCCTGCGCGACGCCGAACGGCGCCGCCACGCCGAAAACGCGTTGGCCGCCGCGAACCAGGAACTGGCCGCCCTGGCCGCCACCGACGCCCTGACCGGCCTGCCCAACCGGCGCCAGTTCGACCTGACGCTGCACAAGGAGTGGTTCCGCGCCCTGCGCGACGGCTCGCCGCTGGGCTTGCTGATGATCGACGTGGACCACTTCAAGTCGGTGAACGACCTGTACGGCCACCTGGTGGGCGACGCTTTCCTGGCCGGCGTGGCGCGCAGCATCCGCGACACCGTGCGCCGGGCCGGCGACATGGTGTGCCGCTATGGTGGTGAAGAATTCGCCGTCATCCTGCCTGGCACCGCGGCCAATGGCGCGCTGGACATTGCCGACACCGTGCGCCGCGCGGTGGCGGCCGTGGACTTCGCCAACCTGGTGCCCACCGGGCACCCGGTCACCGCCAGCATCGGCGTGGCCGCCATGGTGCCCATGGCCGGCGCGGGCGCCCACACCCTGGTGCACGCGGCCGACAACGCGCTGTACCAAGCCAAGCGACACGGCCGCAACCGCGTCGAGATGCTGTCCTGAGGCGGCCTTACTTGGCGGCCAGGCGCTGCGCGGCTTCGGTGTCCTCGCGCATGTGGCGCAGGAAGAAGCGCGTGTAGAACACGCCCATGCCCAGCATGATGGCAATCACGGCGGCGCTCAAAAGGCCGTAGTCGGTGGAGAAGAAGTCCTTCAGCGCATGCATGGGGTGCTCCTTTCGTCAGATACCCATGCCCGTATCAGACGCCTGCCGTTGCCGCCCTGTTTTGAGGCAACGCAAGGCCGTCAACTCGCCCCAGCCCTGCGCTCAAGGGGTTTGACCCAGGCCCACGCCCAGCGCGCGCGCCGCGGCCAGCAGGGGGTGGTCTGGTGGCACCAGACGGTTGCGCCCGGCCACGTCGGCGATGGGCACGCTGGTGCAATCCGAACCCTGCAACGTGACCATGCGGCCAAAGCGCCCGGCGCCCACCAACTGCGCCGCATGGAAGCCGAAGCGCGTGGCCAGCACCCGGTCGAAGGCGGTGGGGGTGCCGCCGCGCTGCACATGGCCCAGCAGCGTGGCGCGCACCTCGCTTTCCAGCCGGGGCTGAAGCTGGGATTGCAACCACGGGCCCACGCCCCCCAGGCGGGTGGCGCCGCCGCTGGCGGCCTGCACGGTGGTGGCTTCGCCGCGCGCGTGGGCGCCCTCGGCAATGCAGATCAGCGTGTGCAGGCCGCGTTGTTCGCGTTCACGGCAGTGCCGCACCACGGCGTCCAGTTCGAAGGGCAGTTCGGGCAGCAGGATGATGTCGGCGCCGCCGGCCATGCCGCCTTCCAGCGCGATCCAGCCGGCGTGCCGGCCCATGGTTTCGGCAATCATCACCCGCCCGTGGCTGCGCGCGGTGGTGTGCAGCCGGTCCAGCGCCTCGGCCACCACCGCCACGGCGCTGTCGAAGCCGAAGCTGCGGTCGTTGTGGAACAGGTCGTTGTCGATGGTCTTGGGCACACCCACCACCGGCAGGCCCAGGGGCTCGAAACGGTGGGCAATGCCCATGGTGCCGTCCCCGCCGATGGCCACCAAGGCGTTCAGGCCCAGTTCGCGCACATAGGCCATGGCGTGCCCCGACACATCGGCCCCGTCGGCGCCAAAGTAGTGGAAGGGGTCGGCGCGGTTGTGCGTACCCAGGATGGTGCCGCCTTCGGCCAGGATGCCCTGCACGTCGGCCGCTGCCAAAGGCCGCGCGCTGCGGGTGAGCAGGCCCTGGAAGCCGCGCTCGATGCCGGTGACCCGGGCGCCGGTGTCGTGGATCAGGGCCAGCGTGACGGCGCGGATCACCGCGTTCAGGCCGGGGCAGTCGCCCCCGCCGGTGAGGATGCCGATGTGCATGGGGTTCAAGCCTCGCTGGTCAACCACTGCGCGTAGCGCGCCGGATCCACGTTGCCGCCGGACAGGATCACGCCCACGCGCTGGCCGCGCAGGTCGGGCCCTGCAGCGGCGCCGTACAGCGCCGCCGCGGCCGCCAGGCAGCCGGTGGGTTCCACCACCTGCTTCATGCGTTCGGCGAAAAAACGCATGCTGCGGATGAGTTGCGCGTCGCTGACCGTGGCCACACCCTTCACCAGGGCCTGGATCACCGGGAAGGTGAGCCGGCCGCTGCTCTGGGATTGCGCGCCGTCGGCGATGGTGCGTGGCGTGGGGATGGTGACGATCTCGCCGCGGGCCAGGCTCTGGCGGGTGTCGTCGGCGGCCTCGGGCTCCACGCCCCACACGGCGCAACCTGGCGCGGCCTGCGCCGCGGCCACGGCGCAGCCGGAGATCAGCCCGCCGCCGCCCACGCAGACCAGCAGCAGGTCCAGCGGGCCGGTGTCTTCCAGCAGTTCCAGGGCCGCGGTGCCCTGGCCGGCCATCACGTCCGGGTGGTCGAAGGGCGGCACCAGCACCAGCCCGCGCTCGTCGGCCAGGCGCTGGCAGATGGCGGCGCGGTCCTCGGTGTAGCGGTCGAACAGTTGAACCTCGCTGCCCGCGCGGCCCTGCAGGTAGGCGCGGGTGGCGGCCAGCTTGGGCGCAGGCGCATCGTTGGGCATGACGATGACCGTGGGCACGTCCAGCAGTTGCCCGGCCAGCGCCACGGCTTGCGCGTGGTTGCCGGACGAGAAACACACCACGCCGGCGCGACGCTGGGCGGGCGACAGCTTCGCCAGCGCGTTGTAGGCGCCGCGGAACTTGAAGGCGCCCATGCGCTGCAGGTGTTCGGCCTTGAAGTACAGCGTCGCCCCGGCCAGGGTGTCGGCCTGGCTGCTGGTGAGCACGGGGGTGCGGTGGGCCACGCCGCGCAGGCGGTCGGCGGCGGCGGCCACGTCGTCGAAGGTGATGGCGAGCTTCATCGTGAACAGCTTAACGGCTGCGCCGACCGATGCCAAAGATGGCGGTCCTAACGACGATTGCTCACGCCATTGACGTGCACCTGCTGGCCTACGCTTGCGTTCAATGCAAACCGGCGCGCTTTCGCCAACCGGTCAGGACTGCGAGGTTGCCTTCATGCCCGTCGCCACCGTCACCCTGCCCACCGGGTCCACCCCCGAATTGATCGACCTGGTCGACTTCAAGTGGCTCATGGCCACCGAAGGCCATCGCGTGGACCTGGACCGGCTGCAGGCCGACCGCGCCTACGCCCGCGGCTGCATCGCGCTGGCGGCCGGCTCGGGTTCGCAGTGGCTGCGCCACGCGGCGCAGCGCCTGCTGCGGCCCGGCAGCAAGGACTGAACCCGCTTCAGGGCCCGTCGGGGCCTTGAAATCCGCGCGCGCGGAAGGTCAGCACCAGCGTGTCGCGGTGGCCCTGGCCGCCCGCCTCCAAGGGCTGGATGGGGGTGCTTTCGTGGATCACCCGCGCATCGTCCAGCAGCAGGGCCGAGAAGGGCTCGCTGAGTGTGAAGCGCTGGCCCGCCGGGCCGGCTGCGTCGAACACACGCGTCTCGCCGCCCTTCACCCCCACCCGCGCCACCAGCACCACCACCACCAGGTCAACGCCGTCGCGGTGCGCCCCTTCGGGCGTGGGCCGGCCGATGCCGTCGGTGGTGTCAATGCGAAACGGGTGTGCCTCCACGTACCAGGGCTGGGGCCCGCGCAGCGCGCTGGCGCGTGCGGCCAGGGCCGCGAGCAACCGGTTCCAGGCCGGCTGCCCCACGAGCGAAGGCTCCAGGGGCTGGAAGTGGCGCTGGATGCCGCCGTGCAGCGCGTTGTATTCCACCGGCTGCCAGTGTGCGCGGTGAGGCGCGGGGGTGACCTGCGCACCCTGCACCACGAAGCAGCCATGGCGCCGGCGCCGGTAGCGGCCCCCGTCCAGCAGGTGGGCGTCGGGCGGCAGGCGGTCCCAATGCGGCAGCCAGGCGGCCAAGGCGCCCGGCGCCACACCGGCCAGCGCGGCCAGGCTGGCGGCATCGATCACGGCCTGGCCGTGCGCCGCCAGTTGGGCGTCCAGTTGGGGCAGCGGGGTCAGCGGTGGGGGCAGCAGTTGCATGGCGAGAACATGGCGAGAACATGGCCAGAGGGGGTCAGCGCCGGCACAGGCCGGCCAGGTCCAGCGTGGGCTCGCGCAGCGAGGTGCTCACGTCCAGCAGGCCCAGCACGGTGTGGAAGAGGTGGTCGTGCGAGACCGGCTGGCCAGCGCGCTGGCGCAGGCAGCCAGGGTCCAGGCGGAAGCGCTGCGCGAAACCGGGTGACAGCCACAGCAGCATGGGCACCTCGGTCTGCACCTTGGGCGCGATGGCCCAGGGCACGCCGTGCAGGTAGAGGTTGGCCTCGCCCAGTGACTCGCCATGGTCTGACAGGTACAGCAGCGCGGTGTCGTGGGTCTTTTCGGACTGCCGCAGCAGCGCGATGGCGCGTGCCAGCACGTGGTCGGTGTACAGCAGCGCGTTGTCGTAGGCGTTGACGATGTCCTGGCGGCTGCACTGGCGCAGTTCGGGCGTCTGGCAGGCGGGCTTGAAGCGTTCGAATGCCGGCGGGTAGCGGCGGAAGTAGGCCGGGCCGTGGTTGCCCAGCTGGTGCAGCACCACCACGCGGTCGCCCTGCGCCGGCAACAGGCCGGGGAAATCGTGCAGCAGCACCTCGTCCAGGCAGCGTTCGCCGTCGCACAGGCCGGGCAGCCTGGCGTCGGCCATGGTGACGGACGGCAGGCCTTCGCACACGCCCTTGCAGCCGCTTTGGTTGTCGCGCCACAGCACGTCCACACCGGCGTGTTTCAGCACATGCAGCAGCGACTGGCTGCCGCGGATGCGGGCCTCGTCGTACTGGCGCCGGCCCCAGGGCGAAAACATGCAGGGCAACGACACCTCGGTGTTGGTGCCGCAGCTGCTGGCCTGGGTGAAGGAGATCACATCCGGCAGCGCCGCCAGCTGCGGCGTGGTGGCGCGGGCATAGCCGTTCAGGCCCCAGTTGGCGGCGCGCGCGGTCTCGCCCACCACCAGCAGCAGCAGCACCGGCTTGCGCGCGGTGCTGCTGCCAAGCGGCCCCCGCGCGGCGTCCTGTCCGATGGGCTGGCGCGGCCGGGCCGCACCGCGGGCGTCCTCGACCAGCACGTTGCTCAAGGCCCAGAGGTAGTTGCCCGGCGTGATCAGGAAGCGCAGTTCCTTGCGGTTGCGCATCAGCGAGGAGAAGTCCTGGAACACCGTCAGCAGCGCGCCCACCGCCACCGCCAGCCCCACGCCGGCCCACAGCAGCTTGGCCAACAGGCCCCGCAGCAGCGGGCGCGGTCGCAGGCGCACGCGCCACAACAAGGCCAGCGGCAGCGCCGCATACAGCAGCCCATGCGGCAGCATGGCCCAGCTGAACAGCTCGCGCGCTTCCTTCACGTCGGTGCGCAGCACATTGCGCAACATGCTGGTGTCCAGGTACACCCCGTAGCGCTGCATGTAATAGGTGGCCGACGCGGTGGCCAGCACCAACAAGGCCAGCACCGGCTTGGCGCTGTAGCGGTTGAGCAGCAGCACCAGCAGCGCGGCCTGCGCCGCGGTGATGGCCACGCCCACCGCCAGCACGAAGGCCCAGGTGGCCGGGGCGGCCAGGTCGCGCCCGGCCAGCCCTTCGCGCCAGAACGGGCCGTTGCAGGTCAGGGTGAACGCCAGGCTGGCCAGCAGCGCCAGGGTCTCGCTGCGCCAGCCGCCGCGCGGTGCGGAAGCGTCAAAGGGCACGGGCTTCGCCTCCGTGCGGGCAGGGTGGCCGGGGGAGTGGGCTCAAGGTGGGTGAGGTCGGGCGCGCGGGCGGGTCCATCAGGTTAACCCAGCCTCGTACACTGCCCCATCGGCACCAGCCGAACTGCATGGACAAACCACCCCACTCCACCCCCGGCGCCACACCGCTTGCAGCGCATGAAGGCCATGCACGCTCTCCCGCTGACGTGCAACTGCGCATGGCCACCGACGTGGCGCGGGTGGGCGTGTGGCGACATGAACTGGCCACCGGACGCATCCATTTCAACAACCCGTCCTGGGACATGCTGGGGCTGGCCCCTCGGCCCGATGGCATGCCGCTGGACGAACTGCGCCAGTTCATCCATCCCGACGACCTGCCGGGCATCGTTGCCGCGGCCGAGCAGGCCCTGACCAGCAGCGAGCCGGTGGACGCCGAAGCGCGCTACCGCCACAGCGACGGCAGCTGGCGCCACCTGCTGACGCGCCGCTCGCTTCAGCGCGACGACAACGGCGCGCCGCAGGCCTTCCTGGGTGTGTCGCTGGATTTCACCGAACACCGGGCGACGCTGGCCCTGGCCCAGCAGGCCCACGCGCGCACCCAGGCCAGCGCGCAACTGATGGCTCGCGCCAGCCACGAACTGCGCACCCCGCTGAACGCCGTGCTGGGCCTGGCCCGGCTGATGGTGGACCGGCCCGACGCGCCGGTGGACCAGCGCCGCCGCCTGGCCCGCCACATCCTGAGCGCCGGCGAACGCCTGCTGGCCCTGGTGGACGACCTGCTGGAACTCAGCGACGCCCAGGCCGATGCCGGCCCGCTGCACGCCGTGGCGGTGAACCTGGCCGACTGGGCCTGGCACGATGCCCAGGCCCTGCAGCCCCTGGCCCAGGCGCGGGGGGTGAGCCTGCAGCTGCGCACCGGCACGGGCCAGGTGCTGGGCGACCCGCCGCTGCTGCAACGTGCGCTGTACCTGCTGCTCAACGAGATGCTGCGCCGCGCCTCACCCGGCGCGCGCATGCGGCTGCTCACCTGGGCGCAGGGCGGTGTGGCCGGCCTGCGCCTGCAGGTGCAGCCTCTGCCGCTGGACGACAGCGCCCTGTCGCAGCTGTTCGAGCCCTTCGCCCAGAGCGAGCAGGTCGAAGCCGGCCCCGGCGCCGAAGTGCGCCACACCGGCATGGGCCTGGCCATCGTGCGCAGCCTGCTGCAGCGCATGCAGGGCCAGGCCACGGCCCAGCGCCTGCTGGGCTTCGAAGGCGGTGGCGGCGGCATCCAGATCGAACTGAGCCTGCCCGCCGCGGACGAAACGACCGCCACCGCCGACGGCCCCAGCCCGCCACCGCGCGCCGACAGGGCACCACCCTGCGTGCTGTACATCGAAGACAACCCGGTGAACGCGCTGATCGTGAAAGAACTGGTGGACCGCCGCGGCGGCCTGGTGCTGCACGTGGCCACCGATGGCGCCACCGGCCTGGCCGCCGCGCGCGAGCACGCGCCGGCCCTGGTGCTGCTGGACATGCACCTGCCCGACATGGACGGCCTGTCGGTGCTGCAGGCGCTGCGGGCGGACCCGCGAACCGCCCAGACCCCCTGCGTGGCGGTCTCGGCCAATGCGGTGCCGGAGGACATCCGCCACGCGCTGGAGGCCGGTTTCGCCGACTACTGGACCAAGCCCCTGGACTTCCGGGGCTTCCTGGCCAGCCTGGACCGCTGGTTCGGCCCCCCGCCGCGGGCGTGAAAACCTCCCGGCACGGCGCGGCTGTGCTCTTTTGTCTCAGGTCAAAACAACTACGCGCTGTTGCCATCTGGCGGGAAACGCGGTCGGGGCCCTGCATACTGCACACCGTAACGCAGCCAAAGAGCCCATAACACGCATTCCCATGGACCGGGAGACCCCGCCGTCACCGCTGCGCGCCAGCGACATCCCTTCGGGCAGCTTGTGGCTGGCCGGGGGCGAAAACAGCGCCCGCCATGGGCTTCGGCTGCTGGCCGTGCTGCGCCTGCTGGCCCCGCTGACGCAGGCCATGACCATGCTGGTGGCCGTGCAAATGCTGCAGGTGCACCTGCCCGAGCGTGCGTTGTGGCTGCTGTTGGGCCTGCAGCTGCTGCTGGCCGCCGGCACCTGGGCCCGCCTGGCCTGGGGCCCGCGCGTGGGGGCGATGGAACTGGTGCTTCAGGTGCATGTGGACATCCTGATGTTCACCGCGGTGCTTTATTACACCGGCGGCGCCACCAACCCCTTTGCGCCGCTGTTCGTGCTGCCCATGGCCATCACCGCGTCGGCCCAGCGGCCACGCTGGGTGTGGGTGGCCGCGTTGTCCACCATGGCCGCTTATGTGTTCCTGCGCGACCACCACGTGCCCTTGCACCACCCCATGGGCCAGACCGAGGTGTACGAACTGCACGAGAACGGCATGGTGGTGAACTACCTGTTCACCGCCGCCATGCTGGCCTACTTCGTCAACCGCATGCAGGCCACCCTGCTCAAGCGCGAGCGCCAGCTGGCCGCCGCGCGCGACGCCCAGATGCGGGCCGAATCCGTGGTGGCCATCGGGGCGCTGGCCGCCGGCCATGCGCACGAAATCAGCACGCCGCTGACCACCATGTCGGTGGTGGTGTCCGAGTTGCGCCGCACCCGCCAGGGTGATGCGCCCTTGCAGCAGGACCTGTCGCTGCTGGACGAGCAGATCCGTGGCCTGAAGCGGCAGGTGTCCGAGCTGACCCAGGCCGCCGGCCGCCGCCGCGCCGAAGCGGCCAGTGGCGCGCGGCTGGACGACTTCGTGCAAGGCATCGTCACCCGGGCGCGCCGCCTGCACCCCGGCACATCCATCCAGGCCGAATTGACGGGCCCCTTGCCCGCCCCCCTGGTGGTGGCCGAAGAAACCCTGAGCCAGGCGGTCACCAACCTGATCGACAACGCGGTGCAGGCCAGTCCGCACGAGGTGCTGGTGCGCGCCGACTGGTCGGGCTCGCGCCTGAGCCTGTCGGTGCTGGACCAAGGTGCCGGCTTCAGCGCTGAGACCTTGAACCAGCTGGCCCAGACCGCCGAGCACGGCCGCGCCACCGACCCCGGCCGCGGCCTGGTGCTGACCCTGTACACGCTGGACCGCCTGGGGGGTGCGCTGATGCTGCGCAACCGCGACGAGGGCGGCGCGCACGCCGAGATCCAGTTGCCGCTGCAGGCCATCGCCCTGGCCGGGCCGCGCCTGGCAGCCTGAGGGCTCAGTCCATCAGCCCGCGCTTGCGCAGCAGCGGCTCCAGCCGCGGCGAGCGCCCACGGAAGGCCAAGAAGGCCTGGTCGGGGTCCAGGCTGTCGCCGCTGGCGTAGATGCAGCGCCGCAGCCGCGCCGCCAGGTCCGGCTGGAAGGCGTCGCCGGCATCTTCAAAGGCACTGAAGGCGTCCGCGTCCAGCACCTCGGCCCACAGGTACACGTAGTAGCCCGCGGCATAGGCCGAGCCGGCGAACAGGTGCTGGAAATGCGGCAGGCGGTGGTTCAGCCCCACGCCGGCGGGCAGCCCGCGCTGGGCCAGCACCTGCTGCTCGAAGGCCACCACGTCTTCCACCGGCTCGCTGCTGGCATGCACCGCCATGTCCACGATGGCGCTGGCGGTGTAGCGCACGGTCTCGAAGGCCTGGCCGAAGCGACGCGCGGCCTGCATGCGCTCCAGCATGTCCGTCGGCAGGGCCGCGCCGCTGCGCCAGTGGCGGGCATGGCCTTGCAGCACCTGCGGCTCGTGGGTCCAGTGTTCGAACAGCTGGGACGGCAGCTCGACGAAATCGCGCAGCACCTGGGTGCCCGACTGGCGTTCGAAGTCCACGTCCGACAGCAGGCCGTGCAGGCCGTGGCCGAACTCGTGGAACAGGGTGCGCACGTCCTCCAGCGACAGCAGGGTGGGCTGCTCGGACGCACCACGGGCGAAGTTGTTGTTGTTCAGGATGATGGGCGTGGCCGCTTCGCCATTGCGGTGCTGCCAACGCAGCGCGCTCATCCAGGCGCCACTGCGTTTGGTGGGGCGGGCCAGGTTGTCGTGCAGGAACAGGCCCACATGGCGGCACTCGGCGTCCTGCACCTCATACACGTCCACGTCGGGGTGGTAGCGCGGCAGGTCGGGCCGCGGCGTGAAGCGCAAGCCAAAAAGGCGCTGCGCACAGTCGAACAGGGCCTGCACCATGGACGGCAGCGGGAAGTAGGCCTTCAGCTCGGCCTCGTCCAGCGCGAAGTGCTGGCGCCGCACCTGTTCGGCCCAATAGCGCCAGTCCCAGGGCTCGATGGTTTCATCCACGCCGGCCTGGGCCATGGCGGTGCGCAGCAGGTCGCGCTCGCGTTGCAGCGCGGTGCAACTGCGCTGCCACACCTCGTCCAGCAACTGCCACACCCGCGCCTGGGTGCCGGCCATGGTGTCGGCCAAGGCGTAGTCGGCGTAGCAGCGCTGGCCATGCAGGCGCGCCAGTTGCAGCCGCAGCGCCAGGATTTCGGCTGCCACCGGCCGGTTGTCGTGCGGGCCCGGGCTCTCGCCGCGCCCCACCCAGGCACGCCAGGCGCGTTCGCGCAGGTCGCGCCGCGGGCTGAAGCTGAGAAAGGGCACCACCAGGGAACGCCCCAGCGTGACCACATGCCCTGCCAGGCCCCGCTCCTGCGCGGCCGCCGCGGTGGCCGCGCGCAGCCAGTCGGGCAGGCCCTGCAGGTCGGCCTCGCCGTCCAGCACCAGCACCTGGTTGGCCTCGTCGTGCAGCACGTTCTGGGCGAAAGCCGTGGTCAGCTCGGCCAGGCGCTGCACCAGTTGGGCGCGCTGCTGGCGGGCGTCGCCCTGCAATTGCGCGCCGCTGCGCACGAATTCCAGGTGCAGGCGCTGCAGCAGCCGCTTTTGCGATGGGTTCAAGGGCAGCGCATCGCGCTGGCGGTGGACGGCGTCCAGGCGCTGGAACAGGGCTTCGTCCAGGAACACCGCGCTCCAGTGCGCGGCCAGCGGCGCGGCGAACTCGCGCTGCACCGCCTGCAGTTCGGGCGAAGTGGCCGACGCCGCCAGGTTGTGAAACAGGGCCTCCAGCCGCGCCAGCGACCGGCCGGCGCGGTCGAAGGCGGCCACGGTGTTGTCGAAGTCCGGGGCCTGCGCCTGGTCGGCCAGCCCGCGCAGTTCATCGCGGTGCTGCTGCATGGCCTGCGGGAAGGCGGCGCGGAAGTGCTCGGCACGCACCTGGTCGAAGGCCGGCAGACCGAAGGGCCCGGTCGGCGCCTGCAGCAAGGGGTTGTTCGTCATCGCCATGGCGATCGCCATTGTGGGCTCAGCGGCCCCGGGAGATGGCGGTGCGGTCTTCCTCGCGGTAGCGGCGTCCGGCGCAATCGGCGCCCCAGGCTTGGCTGTCGGTCAGCCAGGCCTGGTGGTCTTCACCGGCCGCCGCGTGCAGGCGGGTCCAGTCGGCCACCTGCTTGTCGCGTGCGGCGGCCTTGGCATTGAAGGCATTCACCGCCGCCTCGCTGCGGGTGTCCAGCGCCTTCAGCTCAGCCTCCAGCCTGCTGCCGGACGCCAACAGCGCCGCCTTCTCGGACGCCAGCGCCTGATCGTGGCGGTCCAGGTCGCTGCGGCGCGCTTCCAGCGTTTGCTGGCGCTGCAGGCACTGCCGCAGTTCCTCGCGGGCCAGCGGCTTGGGGTTCACCGTCACGCCCGCGGGCGCTTCACCCAGGGCGGCGGTCTTCGCGCCCGCCTGCGCAGCCGCTGGCCCCGCGGCGAGCAACGCCGCCAACGGCAAGACCAGCCGCACGGCCACGTTCATGGCCACCCCCCTGCACCGTCCCCTTTGCATGTCCTTGTCTCCGTCGTTCTGATGACCACGTGCCACGCGTTCTGGCTGTGCGTGCACACGCCCGAGCAAAATCATGCCACCAGCGACGCCCCCCATCCGGGTGGCGAACCTAGGGGCCGCAGGGCGTTGCGGCCCGCCCCGAAAGCACCGAGACTGCTTTGGTGTCGGTGGAAGGCAGGGGCCCCGGTTTCAAGCACAGCGCGGCAAAGACGGGCCGCGGTTCGGGGCGGGGTGCGACATGAAGTGGTTCAAGGTCCTGCTGGCCGGCGCAGGCGCATTGGCGCTGGTGTTGGGTGGGGGCGGCATGCTCCTGCCTTCGGGCTACCAGCTCAGTCGATCGGTGGAGGTGGCAGCAGCGCCGGACAAGGTTTACGCGCTGGTGGCGCAGCCACGGGCGTGGAAGCGCTGGTCGGCCTGGAACCTGCGCGACCCCTTCATGGCGATCGAATACAGCGGGCCCGATTCAGGCTTGGGCGCAGCCTGGTCCTGGCGCAGTGCCAGCGAAGGCAAGGGCCGCATGCATTTCACCGCCGCCCAGCCCGGGCAGCATCTGGCCTTTGACCTGTACTTCGTGGACTTCAACAGCAGCGCGCACGGTGAATTCAACTTCCAGCCCACCGGCACGGGCACCCGCGTCACCTGGTCGGTGGCCGGGGACTACGGCCCCAACCCGCTGTTGCACTGGCTCGCGCTGGTGTCCGACCGCCTGATCGGCCCGGACTTCCAGGCCGGGCTGGACCAGCTGAAGGTGTTGGCGGAAACGCACTGATTCGCACGCGCTATGCTGGGACGCCTGAGGCGCAGCGCTGCGCCCTCACTTGCTCGCGCACCCACCTGCCTGCCCCGTTGCCCATGGCCCTGAAATCCACCATCTACAAAGCCGCGCTGCAAATCGCGGACATGGACCGGCCGCTGTACGCCGACCACGCGCTGACCCTGGCGCTGCATCCTTCCGAGACCGATGAACGCCTGATGGCACGCGTGCTGGCCTTTGCGCTGCAGGTGCCGCCGGACACCGACCGCGGCGCACTGGTGATGGCACGCGGCCTGTCCGATGCCGATGAGCCCGACCTGTGGCAACTGGACCTGACCGGCGCGCTGGTGCACTGGATCGAGGTGGGCCTGCCCGACGACCGCCGCCTGTCCAAGGCCTGCGGCCGCGCCGAGCGGGTGACGCTGTACGCCTATGCCAGTTCCACCCCGGTGTGGTGGGCCGGCATCGAGAACAAGCTCAGCCGCCTGAACAACCTGGCCGTGTGGCAGGTGCCGGCCGAGCAAAGCCAGGCGCTGGCGGCGCTGGCCGAGCGCAGCATGCAATTGCAGATCACCGTGCAGGACGGCCACCTGTGGATCAGCAACGCGAAGGACACGGTGGAGATCGTGCCCAAGGCCCTGAAGACACCCACCCGCTGACGTTTCGCCCCAGCATGACTTTCCACCCTCTGCTGCGCCTGGCCCGGCCCCTGGGCCTGTGGCTGGGCAGCGCCTGCATCGCCATGGCCCAGACCACCCCACCCAGCAACGTCCCCCAAGCCGACGACCCCTACCTGTGGCTGGAAGAGGTTCAGGGTGCACGCGCGCTGGACTGGGTGCGCGAGCGCAACGCCACATCGCGCGCGCTGCTCCAGGCCGAGCCGCACTTCGCCCCCACGCGGGAACGCCTGCGCGCCATCCTGGACGCCAAGGACCGCATCCCGGCGGTGCAGCGTCGCGGTGACTGGCTGTACAACTTCTGGCGCGACGACCGGAACCCGCGCGGGCTGTGGCGCCGCACCACGCTGGCCGAGTTCGCCAAACCCCAAGCCGCCTGGCACACCGTGCTGGACCTGGACGCACTGGCCCGCAGCGACAACGAGAACTGGGTCTGGCACGGCGCCGACTGCCTGGGGCCGACCTACCAGCGCTGCCTGCTGTCCTTGTCGCGCGGCGGCGCCGACGCCAGCGTCATCCGCGAGTTCGACAGCGTCACCGGCCGCTTCGTGGCCGACGGCTTCGTGCTGCCCGAAGCCAAGTCCGACATCGCCTGGCTGGACGCCGACACGCTGCTGGTGGCCACCGACTTCGGTCCCGGCTCGATGACCGATTCCGGCTACCCGCGTGTGGTCAAGCGCTGGCAGCGCGGCCAGCCCCTGGCCAGCGCCGTCACGGTGTTCGAAGGCGAGAAGCAGGACGTGGGCGTGGGCATCTCCGTGGACATGTCCTCCGGTCGGCCACGGGTGTTGCTGCAACGCAGCCTGGACTTTTACCGCAGCCGCCAGTGGCTGCTGCAGGGCAAGCGGCTGCTGCCGCTGGACAAGCCCGAACACGCCCGGCTTCAGTTCTGGGGCCGCCACCTGCTGCTGCAGCCGCGCGAAGACTGGACCGTGGACGGACGCCGCCACCCGGGTGGCAGCCTGCTGCTGGCCGATGCCAAGGCCTACCTCGCCGGCCAGCGCCGCTTCACCGTGTTGTTCGAGCCCACGCCGACACGCTCGCTCGCCGGCTGGGCCCTGACCCGCGACCATGTGCTGCTGCAACTGCTGGACAACGTGGCCGGGCGGCTGCAGGAATGGCGCCGCGGCCCGCGCGGCTTCACCCACCGCGACGTGGCGGCGCCCTTTCCGGGGCAGTTGTCGGTGCAGGCCCTGCACGACCCCTGGCAGCGCCAGGACCCGCTGGCCGAGCGCTACCTGCTGAACTACACCGACTTCCTGCGGCCCGACACCCTGTTCCTGGGCCGCAGCGGCAGCGACGAACGCAGCCCGCTGAAGGCCCTGCCGGCACAGTACGACAGCACCGGCCTGTCCGCAGAGCAGTTCTTCGCCACCTCACGCGACGGCACGCGTGTGCCCTACTTCGTGGTGCGCCGGGTCGGCGCCACCGGGGCCCCCACGCTGCTGTACGGCTATGGCGGCTTTGAAGTGCCGCTGCTGCCGCGCTACAGCCCCGGGGTGGGCAGCGCCTGGACGTCGCAGGGCGGCACCTATGTGGTGGCCAACATCCGTGGCGGCGGCGAATTCGGCCCGGCCTGGCACCGCGCCGCGCTGCTGGAAAACCGCCAGCGCGCCTTCGACGACTTCATCGCAGTGGCCGAAGACCTGATCGCGCGCGGCATCACCACGCCGCAGCGCTTGGGGCTGATGGGCGGCAGCAATGGCGGTCTGCTGGTGGGCGCGGTGATGCTGCAGCGGCCCGAGCTCTTTGGCGCGGTGGTGTGCCAGGTGCCGCTGCTGGACATGAAGCGCTACCACCTGCTGCTGGCCGGCGCGTCGTGGATGGCCGAGTACGGCAACCCCGACCTGCCCGAACAATGGGCCTTCATTTCGGCCTACAGCCCCTACCAGAACGTGCGCCCCGGGATGAAACTGCCGCCGCTGCTGCTGACCACCAGCACCCGCGACGACCGCGTGCACCCCGGCCACGCGCGCAAGATGGCCGCGCGCATGCAGGCCCAGGGCCACGATGTGCAGTACTACGAAAACATGGAAGGTGGCCACGGCGGCGCGGCCGACAACGCGCAGCGGGCGGACCTGCTGGCGCTGGAGTACAGCTTCTTGTGGCGGGTGCTGTCGCGCTGACCGGCCGGAGCGCCGGTCAGCCGACAGCGCAGGTCAGCGCAACTTGGCAGCGGCGTCGCCCAGGGCCTTGACCAGCTTCTTCAGTGCGTCCGCCGAGGCTCGCTTGGCCGACAGCGAGAAATCGGCCTTGAACTCGTCGAACTCGGCGCGGCCTTCGCCCTGCACCTTCACTTCGGTCACCGGCTTGTTTTGCGCGTCGGTGATGCTGCAGGTGAGCTCGACCGTGAAGACGGTCGGCGGCCAGGTCACGAGACTGGGCGAATAGGAGGTGGTGGCGATGCTGGGCGTCACCAGCAATTGAAGGCCCTCCGCCTGCACCTTGGCGTCGGCGGGCCCGCTCACCCGCGCCACGCCGCTAAAGGATTCGGACAGGGCCACATACAGGCCAGTCTCCAAGTCTCGGTAGGGCTGGTAGCTCACCTTGTCGCCGCCGCCGCCCGGGCTGATGACCTCGCGCTTGCGCATGTCATCGTTCATCACCATGCCGACCTTGCGGTCGACTTTCGCATTGCCCGTGCCCGACAGGGCGGCCACGTCGGCGCTCAAGCTGATGGGGTGGGCGCAACCGGTGACCAGCAGCACCATGGCGAACGAGCAAAGGGTCTGGAAGAGACGTTTCATGGCGTCGGCTCCTTCAGCGCAGGGCGGCCAGGAACTGGGGGTCGGCCAACAACTTGCCGATCAACTTCTGCACAAGCACTGGGTATTGCTGCTGCGCCTTCGGGATGGCCACCGCACCGACGAAGGACGACTCCCAGCTCAGGTCCACGCGCTGGGTGGCGTCGTAGCGCACTTGACTGCCGCTGCGAACGACGAAGCGGGCTTCGATCTCGCCACTGTTGGTGGACATGCCGCCGGCGGCGATGTCGTTCTTGACCAGGACGCCGCCCACTTCCACCGACGCCTTCAGGTCCAGCCCGCCAGCCAGCGTGAGTTCCTGCTTCAGCGCATCGGCCAGATAGGCTGCGTAGTCGCCGGTGGGGGCGCTCATGGTGTTGCCGCGCAGGCTGATGGAACTGCCGCCGGTGGCGCCAGGCGCCACCGTGAAGGCGCCCACGTTCGCCTTGACACCGGCCTTCTTGATGGCCTCGACGTTGTCGATGGACGGCTGGTAGCGCGGCGCTTGCAGGGCGCAGCCGGACAAAAGCGTGGCCAGGCACAGCACTGGCAGCAAGGAACGAATGGCACGCGACATGCGAAGGTCTCCTAGGAATTCGGGAACATGGAATGGTTGGAGGAAGGGTTTCAGCGCGCTGGCGCCAGGGCTCACTTCGAGGCCGCGCTGGCGGGGGCGGCCGCCACTTCGGCGCCGACGACCGGCTGGCCTTCTTTTTCAGCGCTGCGGTCAAACACCATGGTCTTGCCAAAGGCCAGTTGGATCCAGGTGGGGTAGGTGTAGGCAGTGCCCTTGTTGTGGTCGATGATGGCGCCGATGCCACCGCCGAAAATGATGTTGCCGGCCAGGCCTGCGTTGGCGCGCGAGATGACCCGGGCTTGTGCGTCCGAGTGGTCCGGGTGCTTGCAGACGACGTCCAGGTCCTTGCCGGAACGCCGAACCTGCGTGGTCTCGCCGGACTTGGCGTTGAAGCTGCCGTAGTCGTTGGTCATCTTGCAGTCGGCGCCGTTGACCATGACGCCGTCGGCCGCCTTGGTTTCCAGCCTGATGGGGTGCATGGAATCGTTGACGATCGATGCACACCCGGACAAAGCAATGCCGGCCGCCAGAGCGCCCAGGGCGCCCAGGGTCTTGAACATGACTGGAGTCTCCCTTGACATCGGATGCCCTGCACGCGCAGCCGGCTGCGGCACAGGATGCTGAAGCGTCGCACTTCACTGCCAGGTTGCACGTGCGACGCGTCCAGAATGATAGTGTCCGGGACACCCGCTTCCCGGCCCCCGATCCTGGGGGAAACGAGGGTTCCTTGACCTGGCAGTGGCCGCCGCCGACATGACCCAACTGACACCCACCGTGGAACACAGCACCGATCCGGGGCGCTTCGCCTGCCGGGTCGAAGGCCAACTCTGCCGCGCCGACTACCACCTCATCGACGGCGTGATGTGGCTCACCCACACCGAAGTGCCGCCCGCGCTGGAAGGCCGCGGCATCGCCGCGCAATTGGTGAAGGCCGCGCTGGAACACGCGCGCGCGCAGGGCCTGCGGGTGAAGCCGGCCTGCAGCTATGTGCGCGTGTACCTCAAGCGCCATCCCGAGTACCAGGACCTGCTGGCCACCGGGGACTGAACGCGACGCCTCGGGCCGGTGGCTTCAGGCGGACCTGGCTTCCTGCTCCTGCAGCAGACGCCACATCACCTTGCCCGAGCCGCTCTTGGGCAGCGCTTCCACGAACACCACCTGGGTGGGCACCTTGTAGGCGGCCATGTGCTCGCGCGCCCAGTCGGTGATGGTCTGCGGCTCGGTCTTGCCGCGCGCATCGGGCTTGAGCACCACCACGGCCTTGACCGTCTCGCCGCGGTAGCTGTCCTTGGCCGCGATGATGCAGGCTTCCTGCACCGCCGGGTGGCGGTACAGCAGCGCCTCCACCTCGGCCGGCCACACCTTGTAGCCGCTGGCGTTGATCATGCGCTTGAGGCGATCGGTGAGGAAGAAGTAGCCCTCTTCGTCCATGCGGCCCAGGTCGCCGGTGCGGAAGTAGCTGCGCCCTTCGATCTGGATGAAGGCCGCGCGCGTGGCCTCGGGGTGGCCCCAGTAGCCCTTGAACAGCATCGGCCCGCTGGAGACGATTTCGCCCACTTCACCGGGCGGCATGGGGGTGAGCATCTCGGGGTCGATCACCAACGCGTCGGTGCCGAAGATCGGGATGCCCAGGCACTGCGGCTTGGCGCGTTCAGGCAGGTTGGCGTGGGTGGGCGCGGCGGTTTCGGTCAGGCCATAGCCTTCGGCGAAGACGATGCCGAATTCGTTCTTCAGCCGCTCGGCCACCGCCGCCGGCATGGCCGCGCCGCCGCCGGACAGGTAGCGCAGGCTGCTGAGGTCGAAACGGTGGATGTTGGGGCTGGCGAACAGGTCGATCACCATGGTGGGAATGCAGGTCCAGTGGCTGATGCGGTAGCGGCTGAACATGCGCCCCACCAGTTCCCGGTCCCAGCGCGGCAGCACCACCGCGGTGGAGCCGTTGGCGGCCACGCCGAGGGCGCAATAGACAAAGCCGGTGATGTGGAACATGGGCACCACCGCCAGGCTGACGGTTTCCGGCCCGGCGTGGCCCCACACGCCGCCGCCCACCACGTTGTGCATCAGCGAGCGGTGTGTGTGGATACAGCCCTTGGGCAGGCCGGTGGTGCCCGAGGTGTAGGGCAGCAGCGCCATGTCGTCGGGCTGGGCGGTGTGCGGTCCCGGCGCGTGGCCGGCCGTCAGCGCGTCAGGCCATCGCGTGGCGCCGGCGGGCAGCGGCGGGTCGGACCGCAGCCACTGCAGGATGGGTTCGGCCGGGGTCAGTTCGGGGTCCAGGTCGCCGGCGGGCATGGCGTCGGTGAAGCGCGTGACCAGCAGGTGCGACAGGCGCTTGTCGGCGGGCAAGCGGCCATCGGCCTCGGCCACGACGGCGGCCAGGTCGGCACTGGTGATGCAGGCCTTGGCGCCTGAATCGGTGATGTAGTGGCCGAACTCGTCGGCCTTGTTCATCGGGTTCACCGGCACCACCACCGCGTCGGCGCGCAGGATGGCGTGCACCGCCACGATGTACTGGGGGCAGTTCTGCAGGAACACGATGACGCGGTCGCCCTTGCCCACCCCCTTGGCCTGCAGCCAGCCGGCCAGCGCGGTCGCCTGCTGGTGCAACTGGGCGTAGGTCATGGCCTGGCCGAAGAAGTGGGTCACCGCGCGCTGCGCGTAGCGCGTGGCGGTGACTTCCAGGTTGAACCACAGGCTGGTCTCGGGCAGCACCAGTTCGCGCGGCAGGCGCTTGGGCCAGATGGCGTGGTGCGGGCGGCTTCCCCAAATGGTCATGTGCGCTCCAGGCAAGGCGAAAGCCCCTTGTGTAGCAGCCCTGGCCGCTGGCGCGCATCGCGGGCAACCCGGGCGCGCTGTCACGTGGGCGACCGGGTCCCGGTGCGCCCCCCTGTCAGTTGTTGCCGATGGATTCCTGCGTGCGCCGCTCCACGTCGCGGGCCCGGGCACAGGATGGGTGTTGGGTGAATTCGGGCTTGACGCATTCGCGGATCAGGCAACGGTGCAAGGCGATCAGCATCTTGCCGCCACACACTTCATTGGGGTCGCGGTGCTCGGGTTCGGCCGGCGCGGCCGGGGCGGCCACCACCACCGCGCGCGGCGTGGGCTGGGGCAAGGCGGCGGCTGAGGGCGCGGGCGGGGCAGCGCTGGCCGAAGCCGCCGACGCAGACTGCGCCGTGCGCGCATTGCCGAGCTGGGGCTTGGACGCCGCAGCACGCGCCAGCCGAGCGGCAGCGGCGGCTGACGCGGCGGCTGCCCGGGCTTCGGCCCGGGGGTCGGCCGCAGCCGGGGCCGGTGCGGACGCCACCGGCTTGGGCGGCGCCACCGGCAGGGCCGCGGCCACGGCCGGCGCCGAGGCCGGGATGGGCACGGCGGGGGCTTGCGGCAACGCCGGCGCCGAGGCCAGGGCCGCCGCGGGCGGCACCGCCCCGATCACGGTGACCGCATCGGCCGGCACGGCCGGGGCCGCCGAGGCCGCTGCCGCCACCGCCGATGAGGACGCCGACCCGGCCGCCGAAGCGGCCGTGCTGACCGGCGCCGAGACCGGGGCCGTCTCAGGGCCGCGCCCGCTGAACAGGAAAACCGCCGCAGCGGCCAGCAAGGCGCCACCGCCCAGCAACCAGGGCAGCGGTGAACGGGCGGGGCGGGCGGACGCCGCCGGGTCCTGCACGGTGGCTTCTGGCCTGGAAGCCGAGGCCGGCCGCGTGGGCGGGGGGGGCACCGGCGTTGGCTCCGGCGCAGGGGTCAGCGCCGGGGCGGGCGGCACGGGCGTGCGCTGCGGGGCGGCGGGCGGGACAGGTGCCGGGGCGGCCGCGGGCGCCGCCGGGGCCAGGGCCTCGGCGCCGGTCTGTGCCTGGGCCAGTGCCACGGGTCGCCAGCTGGCCGGCCGCACGATGGTGGCGTCGGGGTCGTCCTGCTCGTCCTCGGAGGGGGCCGCGCCAGGCGCCGGGGTGGCCACAGCGGGCGGCAGGGTGCGTTCGAACACCTGGGTCTGTGGCCAGTCGCTGTCGTCGTCGGCCGCGGGCGGCGTGGGCAGCGCAGCGGCGGGAATGTCCAGCCGTCCGGCCAGCGCGGCACGCACCTGGGCCACGTCGCGCGGTCGGTTGTCGGGCCGCGGACTCAGCATCCAGTCGATCAGCGCCAGCAGCGGCTTGGGCAGGCCGACGATGTTCAGGTGCTGCAGCGGCACCCGCTGGTCGTTCAGCGCCCGCGCGGTGGCCGGCATGGGCGGCTGGCCGGTGATCAGGAAGTGCAGCGTGGCGCCCAGCGCGTAGATGTCGGTCCAGGGCCCCTGGCGCAGACCGGGTGATTCGGCGTACTGCTCGATGGGCGCGTAGTTGGGCTTGAGGATGGCGGTGAGCGCCTGGCTCTTGTCGTTGATGACCCGGCGCGCCGCGCCGAAGTCCAGCAGCACCGGGCGGCCGTCCTCGTCCACCACGATGTTGTCGGGCGAGATGTCGCGGTGGTACACGCCTTCCTTGTGCATGGCCTCCAGCGCGCCCAGCAGCGCTTCGCACACCTTGCGCAGCCAGGCCTCATCGGGCGTGGACTCCATGCGCTGGCGCAGCACCTTCAGGGTGCTGCCCTTGTAAAAGGGCATGGCCATGTAGGCGGTGCCGTGCTCTTCCCAGAAGCGCAGCACCTTCACCAGCGAGGGGTGGTCAAAGCGCGCCAGCAACTTGGCTTCATTGACAAAGCTGCGCAGCCCCAGCGCAAAGGTCTCGGCGTTCGAGCGCGACAGCACCGTGACATGGTGCGTGGCACTGCGCCCGGCCAGGCTGGTGGGCATGTACTCCTTGATGGCCACCTCGCGCTCCAGCGCGCGGTCGAAGGCCACGTACACGATGCCGAAGCCACCGCTGCCCAGCACGCGACGGATCTCGAATTCACCCAGGCGCAGCCCGACAGGCAGTGCGTTGTGGTCGTCGTGAGGCGGATCGGTCGGCATAACCCACAAGCTTATCGCAGGGCCTGCCGAGCCAGGTGGCGGCGCACGTCACCGACTGTATGGTTGGGCCACAGCGTGAAATGTGCGCCACCCTGCGCTGCCGGCCCGCGGCGCAGGCGCCACAGCGCGCGCGGGCCCGACGGCGTGGCGCCCTGCACAAAGCGTTCCGCCGGGCGGCAGGCCATCGCTAGAATCCGCCACCTATTTCACACACTGGCGGCCCCTTGCCGCAGCGCCGATGACCTTGCCTGCCCCCCATCGTCCCTGCCGGCGCCAGCCCCGCAGCGGGCTCGCCCTGTGGCGCCGGCGGGCACTGATGCTGGCCGGCGCTGGCCTGGCCGCTGGCCTGGCCGCTGGCTTGGCCGCCGGCCCGGCGCGGGCCGCCGACGAGGCCGGCCCGGTGGTGCTGACCGTCAGCGGCAAGGTGCGGCTGCCCGCGGGTGGGGACAAGGCGCAGTTCGACATGGCGGCGCTGGAAAAGCTGCCGCAGCACAGCTTCACCACCATGACGCCCTGGTACCCGCAGCCGCGCAAGTTCACCGGCCCGCTTCTGCGCGATGTGCTGGCCCTGGTGGGTGTGCGCAGCGGCACGCTCAAGGCGGTGGCGCTGAACGACTACCGCGTCACCATCCCGGCCGAAGACGCCCAGCGCTACGACATCATCGTGGCACGCCTGCTGGACGACAAACCCATGCCGGTGCGCGACAAGGGCCCGCTGTTCGTCATCTACCCCTTCGACCAGGTGCCCGAACTGCGCAACGCCATCTACTACAGCCGCTGCGCCTGGCAGTTGAAGGCCATCGAGGTTCAGTGAGCGCCAACCCCACGCATCGCCTGCCCACCGGCTTCGGCCTGACGGGCATCGTGTTGCTGGTCACGCTGCTGGCGGTGGCCTTCGTGCAGGCGCGGCAGTACGCGCTTCTGAACCACACGGTGCGCTACCAGAACGACTACCTGGTGCTCAGCCTGTACCAGCTGGAGGTGGAATACCTGCGCATGCGCGACCAGTGGCAGAACGCCGACCTGTCGCTGGAAGAACCGCGCAAGGCCCTGCAGCTGCGCTATGACATCTTCGTCAGCCGCGTGGGCCTGCTGCAGAGCGACCGCGCGCCGGCGCTGCTGGGCGACACCCAGGAATTTGCGCGTACGCTGCGCCGGCTGGAGTCCTTCATCCAGCGCGCCGACCTCTACCTGGGCGCCACGCCCAAGGCGCAGATGTCGCCGCAGGCCGCCCAGGCGCTGCGCGAGGACATGCTGGCGCTGGAGGCGCCCATCCACGGCATGCTGGTGGACGCCTCACACGTGGTGGCCGAACAGGTCACCGAACGCAGCGAGCTGGTGCGCCAGCACAACCAGGTGGGCATCGGCCTGACCGCCTGCCTGTCGCTGCTGCTGCTGGTGTTTGCCTTCATCGCCATGCGGCAGATGAAGCTGCTGGAACTGCGCCGGCAAAGCCTGGAGGCCGCTGCCGAACGCCTGGGCGAAGCCCGGCTGGAGGCCGAAGCCGCCAACCGTGCCAAGAGCACCTTCCTGGCCAACATGAGCCACGAGATCCGCACGCCCTTCCACGGCCTGCTGGGCATGCTGGCGCTGCTGCGCGATTCGCGGCTGGACAACCGCCAGCAGGACTTCCTGCGCACCGCCACCGAATCGGCCGACCACCTGCTGGCCATCCTGGACGACATCCTGGACCTGTCCAAGCTGGAGTCGGGCAGCCTGACGCTGATGCCCGCGCCACACCCGCTGCGCGCCCTGCTGGCCGAGGTGGAGTCGCTGATGCGCCCGCAGGCCCAGGCCAAGGGCCTGGCGCTGCGCCTGGACACCGACCCCAAGCTGCCCGAACACGCCACACTGGACGCCACCCGGGTGCGCCAGGTGCTGTTCAACCTGCTGTCCAACGCGATCAAGTTTTCGGACTCGGGCTCGGTGTCCCTGCATGTGCGCAACACCGAAACCATCCCCGGCGGCGAGCCGGTGCTGGAGTTCGAAGTGGCCGACACCGGCGTGGGCATGGACGAATTCACCATGGCGCGGCTGTTCCAGCGCTTCTCGCAGGGCCACCAGCGGCCCACCCACCCGCAGGGCGGCTCGGGCCTGGGGCTGGAGATTTCGCGCAACCTGGCCCGGCTGATGGGCGGCGACCTCATCGCCCGCAGCACCCCGGGGGTGGGCAGCGTGTTCACCTTCCGCATGCCGCTGCGCATCGACCGCGCGCCGCAACCTCAGCCGCCCCTGGTGGACGCGGCCAGCATCGGCCCCTTGCAGGTGCTGGTGGCCGAGGACCATCCCATCAACCGCAAGTACCTGGCCGCGCTGCTGGAACGCATGGGCCACCCCTCGCGCTTCGTCGAGAACGGGCTGGAGGCCTACCAGGCGCTGCAGGAACACCGCTTCGACCTGGTGCTGATGGACGTGCACATGCCGGTGATGGACGGCATCGAGGCCACCGAGCACATCCGCGCCCTGCCCGCGCCGGCCAGCGCCACGCGCATCGTGGCGCTGACCGCCGACGTCTTTGCCGACACCCGCGAACGCTGCCTGCGCGCGGGCATGGACGAGGTCATCACCAAGCCGGTGAGCCTGGAATCACTGAAGGCCTTGCTGGTGCGCCACGGCCGGGGGGCGGCGCGGCCCGCCAACGCATCGGCCGCGGACGGCGCCTCCAGGAGCCCTGCGCCCGAAGCGCAGGACGACAGCACCCCGGTGGACGCCCCGCTGCTGGACCGCCGCGTGACGCACGATGTGCTGGAAGTGATGAGCAGCGCCGAAGCGGCCCAGTTGTACGACAGCTTCTTCACCCAGGCCGAGGACGCCGCACGCCGCATGCGCGAAGCCATGCGCAACGCCGACACCGAAGGCCTGAAGCGGGCCGCCCACGGCGTGAAGGGCGCGGCGCTGAACCTGGGCATGGCCGCACTGGCCGACCTGGCGCAGCGCCTGCACAACAGCGCCACCGACCTGGCCGCACCCCACCTGGCCCTGGGCGTGCAGCGCTTCGAAGAAGCCGTGGTGGCCACCCGCGCGGTGTGCGAGGCCGAGGGCCTGCTGGCCCACGCCTGAAGGCGGTCAGTTCACACCACCACCGGCTCGGGCTCCAGCCGGATGCCGAAACGCCCGTAGACACTTTCCTGGATGGCCCGCGCCAGGGTCAGCACCTCGGCACCGCTGGCGCCGCCATGGTTCACCAGCACCAGGGCCTGCTTGTCGTACACGCCGGCACGGCCCACGGTCTTGCCCTTCCAGCCGCAGGCGTCGATCAGCCAGCCCGCGGCCAGCTTGAAGCGACCGTCGGGCAGAGGGTAGTGCACCACGTGCGGGTCGCGGCCGATGATGTCGCGGCACTGTTCTTCGCTGACCACCGGGTTCTTGAAAAAGCTGCCGGCGTTGCCGATCTGCGCCGGGTCGGGCAGCTTGGCGCGGCGGATGCTGCACACCCAGTCGAAGATGGTGTGCGCATCGGGCGCGGTGTTGCCGGTGTCCGCGATCTTGCGTTCCAGGTCCAGGTAGCCCAGCACCGGCACCCAGGGTTTGGGCAGGCGAAATCGCACCCGGGTGATCACGCTCTTGCCGGCCAGGCCGCCGAAGCCCGCCTGCTTGAAGACGCTGTCGCGGTAGCCGAAGCGGCAGGCGCCCTGGTCCAGCACCACCTTGCGGCCGGTCACCAGGTCCACCGCGTCCAGGGAATCGAAGCGGTCGGCCACCTCCACCCCATACGCACCGATGTTCTGCACCGGGGCGGCGCCCACGGTGCCGGGAATCAGCGCCAGGTTTTCCAGCCCCGGCCAACCCTGGGCCAGGGTCCAGGCCACCAGTTCGTGCCAGTTCTCGCCCGCGCCGGCTTCCACGATCCAGGCGTCGGGATCTTCGCGCAGCAGGCGCCGGCCCGGGATTTCCACCCGCAGCACCACCGCACCCGGGTCGCGCGACAGGATGAGGTTGCTGCCCCCGCCCAGCACCAGCTTGGGCAGGCGGCCCAGTTCGGGGTGGTCCACCACGCGCCGCACGTCGGCTTCGTCGCGCACATGCACCAGGGTGTGGGCGGTGGCCGGCAGGCCGAACGTGTTGAAAGCACGCAAGCTGGCGCCGCGTTCCAGGTGCAGGGCGGGCGCCGATGGTGCTGTGAGGGGGTGCATGGCAGAATTTTCACCGATCCGCACGCGGCCACCGCGCCGTCTTGACATTGAATTGGTTCGTGCCATGCCCAGCTTCGACGTCGTCCTGGAACCCAACCTGGTGGAGTTGCGCAACGCCGTGGAGCAGTGCAACAAGGAAATCGGCACCCGCTTTGATTTCAAGGGCTCGGACGCGCGGGTGGAAGTGGCCGGCACCGACAAGAAGCGCGACCTCACCCTCTTTGCCGACAACGACTTCCAGTTGAAGCAACTGACCGACATCCTGCTGGCCAAGCTGACCAAGCGCGGCGTGGACGTGCGCTTCCTGGACCGCGAGGCCAAGCCGGAAAAGATGAGCCACGACAAGCTGAAGCAGCCGGTGGGCGTGAAGGCGGGCGTGGACAGCGACACGGCCAAGAAGATCCAGCGCGTGTTGAAGGACAGCAAGCTGAAGGTGCAAGCCGCCATCCAGGGCGACACCGTGCGCGTGACCGGCGGCAAGCGTGACGACCTGCAGGCGGCGATTGCACTGCTGCGAAAAGACGTCGCCGATGTGCCCATCTCCTTCAACAACTTCAGGGACTGACCCCCTCCATGCGCCACCCCCTTGTTGCCGCCGCGTTGCTGGCCGCTTTGGCCGGCACCGCCGCGGCCCAGTCCGTCAGCCTGCAGGGCACGCTGGGCGACAGCAAGGCGGTGCTGATGATCAATGGCGCGGCCCACACCGTGGCGGTGGGCGCCACGGTCAAGGGCGTCACGCTGCAAAGCCTGCAGGGCGGCCAGGCGAACGTGGTGGTGGGCGGCAAGGCCATGGCGCTGTCGCTGGGCGGCTCGCAGGTCAGCGTGGGCGCGGCCGGCAACGCGGGCGGCAACAGCATCGTCATCCCGGCGTCCACCGGCGGGCACTTCTTCACCCAGGGCGCCATCAACGGCAAGACGGTGCGCTTCATGGTTGACACCGGCGCCACCATGATCGCCATGGGCCGCACCGAAGCCGACCGCCTGGGCGTGGACTGGAAGTCCGGCCGCCGCGGCAACACCGCCACCGCGGGCGGCAACGTGCCCGCCTACCTGGTGAACCTCACCCGCGTGCGGGTGGGCGAGGTGGAGGTCTACAACGTGGACGCCGTGGTGGTGGGCGCCGACATGCCCGACATCCTGCTGGGCAACAGCTTCCTGTCGCGCTTTTCCATGCACCGCGACAGCGACACCATGCGGCTGGAACGCCGCTGATCCCCCTCAGCGTGGCGGCCGCGCCAGCCAGAAGCTGAGCGTGGCGCCGGCCGCCAGGGCGGCCATCAACAGCGTCAGCGCCACGTAGCCCGACAAGCCAACCAGCAGCGCTGATGCCGCCAGCGGCGCCGCCGCCCGCGCCACCAGGCCGATGCCCGACATGGCCCCGCCGATGCGGCCCACGTGGGTGCGGCCGAAGTACAGCGGCACCAGCGCGCCCCGCACGATGGTCACCAGGCCGTTGGCCACGCCGAACATCAATGCGAAGGCCATCAGCGGCGCATGGCTGCGGCCCAGCGCCAGCAGCAGCAGCGACAGCGGCAGCATCGCCAGCACCACAGCCCCCAGCACCCGCATCGACCAGCCCCGGCCCGCGCCGGCATACAGCAGCCGCCCGGCCACCTGGGCCGGCCCCACCCACACCAGCACCGCCATGGCCTGCGTGGCGTCCTGGCCCTTGGACTCGAACAGCGGCATGGCATGCGCCCAGATGGCGGCGATGACGAAGGAGTACAGCGTGAAGCACAGGGTCAGCAGCCAGAACGACGGCTCGCGCAGGGCCTGGTGCAGGGTGGCGTCGTCGCTTTCGTCGTGGCCGTGCGGTGCGGCCACCAGGGCCGGGCCGCGCAGCGCCCAGGCGTGCAGCGGCGCCACGCCCAGCAGCAGCACCGCGCCGGAAAAGGCCAGCGCGCCGCGCCAGTCCAGCCAGTGGGTCAGCGCCACCGCGGCCGGCAGGCTGAGCGTGCTGGCGAAGCCGGCCACCAGCGTGAGCAGGGTGATGCCCTGCTGGTAGCGCAACGGGTAGCGCTTGGTCAGCACATTGAAGGCGGGTTCGTACAGGGTCATGGCCATGGCCACGCCCATCAGCGCGCAGGCCGCGTACAGCATCCAGGGTGCGCTGACCTGGGACCAGGCCAGCATGCCCAGGCCGCCCAGCGCGGCGCCGCCGGTCATCACCGCACGGCCATGCCCGTGGTCGATGGCGGCGCCCGCCGCATAGGTGGCCAGGCCCCAGGTCGCCAGGCCCAGGGTGAAGGCCCCCATCAGCACCGGCTGGCCCCAGCCCAGGGCCCGCTGCATAGGCAAAACGAAGGAGGTGAACCCGTAATAAAGCGCCGCCCAGGCGATGATCTGCCCCAGCGCCAGCGCGGCCACGGTGGCGCCGTAGCCCGGGTGTTTACCGACACCGCCTTCCCTCACCTGCTGCATCGGGCGATGATACGAAGGCCCTCGGCACGCCGGCCGGCCTTGTCGCGGCAGGGACAAGGCAAAAAAGAACGACCGTGCTAAAAATCGGAACCGTCCGGCCTTGCGCCGCCGGCCCCAGGAGACACCCACGATGGACCTGAACTTCACCGACGAAGAAATTGCCTTCCGTGCCGAGATCCGGCAGTGGGTGGCGCAGAACCTGCCCAAGGACATCAGCCAGAAGGTGCTGAGCGCTTTGCGCCTGTCGCGCGACGACATGCAGCGCTGGGCCAAGATCCTGGGCGCCAAGGGCTGGCTGGGCTACGGTTGGCCCACCCAGTTCGGCGGCCCGGGCTGGAACTCGGTGCAAAAGCACATCTTCGAGGAAGAGTGCGCCATCGCCGGCAGCCCGCGCATCGTGCCCTTCGGCCCGGTGATGGTGGCCCCCGTCATCATGGCCTTCGGCAACGCCGAGCAGCACAAGCGCTTCCTGCCGGGCATCGCCAGCGGCGAGGTGTGGTGGAGCCAGGGCTACAGCGAACCGGGCTCGGGTTCGGACCTGGCCAGCCTGAAAACACGTGCCGAGCGCCAGGGCAACAGCTACATCGTCAACGGCCAGAAGACCTGGACGACGCTCGGCCAGTACGGCGATTGGATCTTCTGCCTGGTGCGCACCAGCACCGACGGCAAGCCGCAAACCGGCATCAGCTTCCTGCTGATCGACATGAAGAGCAAGGGCATCACCGTGCGCCCCATCATCACGATGGACGGCGAGCACGAGGTGAACGAGGTCTTCTTCGACAACGTGGAAGTGCCCGCCGAGAACCTGATCGGCGAGGAAAACAAGGGCTGGACCTATGCCAAGCACCTGCTGTCGCACGAGCGCACCAACATCGCCGACGTGAACCGCGCCAAGCGCGAACTGGAACGCGTCAAGCGCATCGCCAAGGCCGAAGGCCAGTGGGACGACCAGCGCTTTCGCGACCAGATCGCGCTGCTGGAAGTGGACATCGTGGCGCTGGAAATGATGGTGCTGCGGGTGCTGGCGGCCGAAAAGGGCGGCAAGCAAAGCCTGGACGTGGCGGGCCTGCTGAAGATCCGCGGCAGTGAAATCCAGCAGCGCTACACCGAACTGATGATGCTGGCCGCCGGCCCCTTCACCCGGCCCTTCGTGCACGAAGCCATGGAAGCCGGCTGGCAGGGCGATTTCGCCGGTGCGGCCGCGGTGGCACCGCTGGCCACCACCTACTTCAACATGCGCAAGACCACCATCTACGGCGGTTCCAACGAAGTGCAACGCAACATCGTGGCCGCCACGGTGCTGGGTTCCTGAGGAGACACGGCATGGACTTCGAATTCTCCGACGACCAGAACTCGCTGCGCGACGCGGTGAGCCGCTGGGTGGACAAGGGCTTCTCCTTTGAACGCCGCCATGGCCTGGCCCAGGCCGGTGGCGCCACGCGCGCGGTGTACGGCGAACTGGCCGAACTGGGCCTGGCCGGGCTGGTGATTCCCGACGCCCATGGCGGCATGGGCTTCGGGCCGGTGGAAGCCATGGTGGTGATGGAAGAACTGGGCCGCGGCCTGGTGAACGCGCCCTACGCCGACGCCGCGCTGGTGAGCGTGGCCCTGCTGGCCGACGCCCTGCCCGGTGTGCAGGCCGCCTGGCTGACCAAGATGGCCGACGCCAGCGCCCTGGTGGTGCCGGCGCTGCTGGAGCGCGGCGGGCGCTATGCGCTGAATCGCGTCACGACGAAAGCCACGAACACGGCGGCCGGCTGGGTGCTGCAAGGCGCCAAGAGCGTGGTGCCGGCCGGTGACGAGGCCGACGCCTTCCTCGTGCCCGCCCGCGTGAGCGGCGCGGACAGCGACACCACGGGCATCGCGCTGTTCGTGGTCGAGAAGGGTGCGAAGGGCACTGAAGTTCGTGGCATCGCCACGCAGGACGGCGCACGCGTCGCGCAGCTGAACCTCCACAACGCCAGCGCCACGCTGGCCGTGCCCGAGGCATGGGCCACGCTGGAGCGCGCGGGCGACGTGGGCATTGCCGCCGCCTGCGCCGAAGCGGTGGGCCTGATGGAACGCATGGTGGCGGTGACGGTGGAGTACATGAACACGCGCAAGCAGTTCGGCGTGCCCATCGCCAGCTTCCAGGCCCTGCGCCACCGCATGGCCGACGTGAAGATGCAGCTGGAACTGGGCCGCAGCATGAGCTACTTCGCCAGCCTGAAGTTGGGCGAACCCGCCGCGGCACGCCGCCGCGCGCTGAGCCAGGCCAAGGTGCAGCTGGGCCAGAGCATGCGCTTCGTGGGCCAGCAGTGCATCCAGTTGCATGGCGGCATCGGCGTCACCGATGAATACATCGCCGGCCACATCTTCAAGCGCCTGACCATGCTGGAGATGAGTCACGGCGACACCCTGCACCACCTGGGTGAGGTGAGCGCGCGCATGCAGGACACGGCCGGCGTGTTCTGTTAGCCCCCGCCGCCTTCGGGCGGCCGGGCGGCGGCGGGCTCGCTGACCCTGGTGCATCAGAATTGGCGAATGCCCGCCGATCTGCCCTTTCCCGGTTCCCTGTGCGACCTGCCCGGCCTGTCGGTCGGCCACTTCACCGACCCGCGCCGCCCCACCGGTTGCAGCGTGGTGCTGTGCCCACAGGGCGCGGTGGCCGGCGTGGACGTGCGCGGCGCGGCGCCCGGCACGCGAGAGACCGACCTGCTGGACCCGCGCAACAGCGTGGAGCAGGTGCACGCCATCCTGCTGACCGGCGGCAGCGCCTTCGGGCTGGACGCGGCCGCTGGCGTGATGCGCTGGCTGGAAGAACGCGGCCACGGCCTGAAGGTCGGCCCGGCCTGCGTGCCCATCGTGCCGGCGGCCGTGCTGTTCGACCTGTGGGTGGGCGATGCCTCGATCCGGCCCGACGCCAGCGCCGGCTACGCCGCCGCCCTGGCCGCGCGCCGCGATGGCCTGGCCCAAGGCAACGTGGGCGCGGGGGCCGGCGCCACCGTGGGCAAGCTGTTCGGTCCCGAGCGCGCGATGAAGGGCGGCATCGGCAGCGCGTCGCTCACCGTGGGCGCGGTGACCGTGGCCGCGCTGGTGGCGGTGAACGCGGTGGGTGATGTGCTGAACCCTGCCACCGGCCAGGTGCTGGCCGGCGCGCGCGACGACACCGGCACCGGCTTCATCCACACCGCCCAGGCCCTGTGCGGTGGCCGCGCGCCGGCCACGCTGATGCAGGGCATGAACACCACCCTCGGCGTGGTGGCCACCAACGCGGCGCTGAGCAAGGCGCAATGCGGCAAGCTGGCCGGCATGGCGCACGACGGGCTGGCACGCGCCATCAACCCGGTGCACACGCCGCTGGATGGCGACACGCTGTTCGCGCTGGCCACCGGCAGCGCCGGCGTGAGCGGCAACCTGACGCTGCTGGGCACCCTGGCCGCTGAAGTGGTGGCGCGCGCGGCGGTGAACGCCGTGCATGCCGCCACCGGCCTGCCCGGGCTGCCCGCGCAATGCGACCTGGCGGCCTTGTGACGGCGTGAAGGCGCCTCAGGGCGCCGGTTTCGCCGTCACGCCCAACTGCTGCTGCCCCTGGCGCGCCAGCGCCGCGTCCAGCGGGAACACACCCTGGCGCGCCATCTGCTCCTGCGCGTCACGCGACAGCAGGAACAGCAGGAACTGGCGCTGCAGCGCCGCCGCGGCCGGCGTGGGCTGGCGGTTGGCGCAGACATACAGCGAACGCGCCAGCGGGTAGCGGCCCGAGGCCGCGTGCTCGGCCGTGGGCTCCACCGCCTGGCCCTGGTTCAGCAGGGGCACGACGCGGGTGCGCGAGGTGCGGAAGAACACGCTGGCGTAGCCAATGCCGCCCGGCTGCGTGGCCACGCCCTGCACCACGCTGGTGGACACCGGCTCCACCGCCATGTCGCCGGTGAAGTCGCGCCCCTGCAGCACCAGCTCGCGCACCAGCTCGTGCGCGCCGCGGCCGGGCTCCAGCCCATAGCGCACCAGCGGCGTGCTGGCCCAGTCGCCCACCCCGCCCAGGTCGCCCCAACGCGCGGCGGCATCGGCTTCGCGGCCGAAGGCGCGGCGCAGGTCGGCCAGGGACAGCGCCTTCACCGGGTTGTCCTTGAACAGGTAGATGGCCACCGCGTCCACCGCCACCACCAGTTCCAGCGGCGCCTGGCCCCAGCGTTCGCGAAAGCGCGTGCGCTCGTTGGCGCTCATGGGCCGCGACAGCAGGCCCAGGGTGTCGGGCGACGCCAGCAGCCCGGCCAGCGCGGTGCTGGAACCGGCCCCGGCGATGTCGAAATCCACCCCGGGCTGCAGCGCGCTGAAGCGCTCACCCAGGGGCTTGAGCAGGCCGGCCACGATGGACGAACCCGCCGCCACCACGGTGCCGGCCAGCTTTTCCAGGCGCTGGTAGTCGGGCAGGCCCTGAGGGGTGGTCTGGGCCCGCGCAGGGCCCAGTGCCGCCATGGCGCCGGCCAACAACAAGGGTCGCCGCTGCATCATGGCGCCACCGACTTGGCCGCCACCAGGCGCGACGCGGCCACGCGGTAGGCCAGCAGCGCCCCGAAGAACAGCAGGATCAGCACCGCGGCGCGCACGAAGATCTGGTCGATGCGCTCACGCGCCAGCGTGTCGGCGTCGGCCAGCGCGGCCTGCCAGGGTTTGGCCTGCACGAAGGCCTGGGTGTTCTGCAGGGTCTGGTTCACGCCCACCAGGGCCTGGTTCACGCCGGCCACGGTCTGGTTCAGCTCGCTGGCGGCCTGCACATAGGGTTCGATGCGAAACGGTGGCGCCTTGGGGTCGGGTGGCGACAGCTGGTTCTGCTTCGTGGTGAAGGCGTCCCAGCTGGCCAGGGTGGCGTTCAAGCCCTTGGTGGTTTCGTTCAGCTGCTGGGCCAGGCGTTCGCCGCTTTGCGTCAGGCGTTCGCCGCTGACGGTGAGCGCGCGCGCCTCGGCGGCGGTCTGGCGGGTTTCCTGCAGCACCTTGCTCACCGTGGGCTCGTGCTTTTCCAGTTCGTTGAAAACCGCGGCGCGTTCGCTGGCCACGGTCTGCGGCAGCTTCTCGGCCACCGCCGACACCCGGTTCACCGCCTTGAGCATCTCGTTGGAATTTTCCAGCGGCCCGCGGATCTCGGGCTTGGACAGGGTCTCGTTGAGCAGCGCTTCCATCTGCCAGTTCATCAGGAAGGGCATGCGCTTGCTCTGGTAGAAGGCGCGCTCGGCCAGCAGGCGCACCTCGTCGGCCACCTTGGCGGCTTCGGAGATGGACGAGAACAGCCCCGACTCCACCCGCAACTGCGCGATGAAGCTCTGGTTGCGCGCCGCCGACACTTCGTTGAAGCGCATGAAGGACACGAAGCTCACGTCCGGGTTGTCCTTGCGCGATTCAAGGATCAGCGTGTCCAGGCGCTGCAGCTGGTCGGGCTTCAGGATGCCGGCGGCCAGCTTCCACACGTCGGTGCGCGCGGTGCGCAGGGCGCGGATCAGCGGCGCGGCGCGGGGCCCGAAGGCCTTCTCGGCGCGGTCCTCGTCGATCCAGGTGTAGCTTTGCAGCGTCACCACCAGCAGCAGGTCCATCAGCTTGGTGAAGGGGTCGGGGTTGGTGACGATGTCGTAGATGCTGCTGGTGCCCACCAGCTTGATCTGGTGCGCGGTGCGGCGCTGCTCGGCGTCGGGGTTGCCCTGCACCATCTCGTCGGTGGCCGACACGATCAGCATGGTGTAGCGGTCGGCAAAGGCGTACAGGCGTTGGTCCAGTTCCTTCAGCTGCGCCGCGGTTTCTTCGGCGCGCTGCTGTTCCTTGTTCTTGCCGAAGCGGAAGAAGCTGGCGATGTCGGCCGCCTGGGCGGGCGGCGCAGGCAGGCCCAGCGCGCCGGCCAGCACCAGCAGGCAGGCCGCGGCGCGGACACGGCAGCGCTGCAGTGACAAGGTTTCGAGAGTGGGCATGGCACACGCTCCTTTCGCAGTGGAGAACCACTGCGAACTCTAGCCGCGCGCCGTCAGGCGCTTGTTGCCAAAGCCAGCCAACCCCCGAGACACGGTGCCACCGCGCCACAGGGGCGTGCCAGCTACTGCAACGCGGCCGAGAGGTTGCCCATGTTCGCGCGCACCCCGGGCAAGGGCTGCAAGCCCCAGCGCTCGGTGATGAACTTCAGGATGGACCCGCTGTCGTACACCGTGTGGTCCACATGGCCGCGCTTCACGTGCGGGCCGATCAGCACCGTGGGCACCCGGGTGGCGGGCCCGAAGCGGTCGCCCCAGCCGGGGCCGCTGGGCGGCGGCACGTGGTCCCAGTAGCCGCCGTTTTCGTCGTAGGTCACCACCACCAGCATGTTCTCCCACTGCGGGCTGGCGCGCAGGGCGCGCAGGACCTGGTCGATGTGCTCGTCGCCGCTATTCACGTCGCTGTGGCCGGGGTGTTCGCTCAGGCGTCCGCCGGGCTTGTAGAAAGCCACCGGCGGCAGGGTGCCGGCGGCGGCGTGGCGCAGCAGTTTGTCGCCGTCGTGCAGGTGCTGTTCGCGGTCAGGGGTGCCGGGGGCGAAGCGGGCGAAGTAGTTGAAAGGCTGGTGGTGGGTCTGGAAGCGCAGGCCATCCACGCCGCCGGCATCGATCACCCGGCGCGGGGCCTTGGGGGGCTGGCGGCCATCGGCCTGGGCGGCGTGCCAGCCGCCGGCGTACCAGGCCCAGTCGATGCCTTTGTCGCTGAGCCGGTCGCCGATGGTGGGCTGGGTCTGCGGCGGCACCGGCGTGTCCCCATTGCGCTTGCCGCGTGGGTTGGCCATCTCGGGCGGGCCGTCCGCGGCGGGTGGAATTTCGCTGGGTTGGTAAGGCGGCTGGGCCGTGCGCAGCACCAGGCCGTCGGGCGACACCGGCCCGCCGCCGCCGCGCACCAGGCGCAGCGCGCCCAGCGCGGCCGAAGGTGAATCGGGTTCGCGCACATGCCGGCCCTGGTCGTCCAGCAGCGCGCGCATGGTCGGCGGCGCATCGGGAAACAGCGGGATGCAGGCGCAGACCAGGTACTGGTGGTTGACGAAGCTGCCGCCAAAGCTGCCGGCGAAGAAGCGGTCGGCCAGGGTGTATTCGCGCGCCCACCGCCACAGCTTCAGGCGGGACCCGTCGTAGTGGCCCATCACCCAGCCGCCCACGTTGCTGACCGCGGCGAAGCGGTTGTTCAAGCCGCCGTTGACCTGCTCCACCTGGTGCCAGAAGGCGTGCACCGGGTTGGGCCCCTGCTCGCCCAGGCCGCGGTTCACCGGCTCGGCGTCGATGCGGAAGGGGCCATTGGGCAGGCGCGGAAACCTCGGATCGGGCTGGCCGTCAGGCCCGAACACCCGCAGTTCGCGCAAGGGCTGGCCGTCATGGTCCAGCTGGGTGCTCTGTTCGGCGGTGGCGTTGGCAATGCCGTCGGCGCCCGGGAACAGGCCGAACAGGTTGTCGAAGCTGTGGTTCTCGGCCACGATGACCACCAGGGTCTGGATGCGTTGCAGCGCCGGCGTGTCGGCCGCTGCCGGCAGCGCCAGCAGCAACAGCAGCAGGGCGGCCAAACGCCCGGTCCACCCCGGACGGGCCTGCTGGAAGAGGTGTGGCATCGCGGGAGTCTGGGCATGCGTTGTGACGGGCGTGTTAAAGAGCGGAACAAAGAGCCGCCAATACCTTAAGTTCGCAACACGATGTCAGCGCGCCGGCCCGTACACTGCCGCGCTTTCGCAGCACAAGGCGGTCGATGAAGCTGGCACAGGCACTGTTCACCCAAGGTTTCGGCACCCGGCGCGACTGCGCGGGCCTGGCGGTGTCCGGTCGCGTGCGCTTCGCAGGGCGCGTGCTCCAGGACCCCGACGAAGACCTGCCCGACGAGGGTCTGGTGCTGAACGTGGACGGCCTGGACTGGCCGGTGTGCGAGCACGCCCTGGTGCTGCTGAACAAGCCCGCGGGCTACGAGTGCTCACAAAAACCCAAGGCCTGGCCCAGCGTGCTGAGCCTGCTGCCGCCGCCCCTGCGCACCCGCGGCGTGCAGCCGGTGGGCCGCCTGGATGCGGACACCACCGGGCTGCTGCTGCTGACCGACGACGGCGCACTGATCCACCGCTGGACATCGCCCAAGAAGCACGTGCCCAAGGTCTACGAAGTGCGCACCGCGCGGCCGGTCACGCCGAACCAGTTGGAACAACTGCTGGCCGGCGTGGTGCTGGACGACGACCCCCAGCCGGTGCGCGCCGCCGCGGTGCAGGCCACCGGCGAACTCGCGCTGCAACTCACGCTGACCGAAGGCAAGTACCACCAGGTCAAGCGCATGGTGGCCGCTGTGGGCAACCACGTGGAAGCGCTGCACCGCAGCCGTTTTGGTGCGCTGGTGTTGCCAGCCGATTTGGGGCCGGGCCAGTGGCGCTGGGTGGAAGGCGGCGCGGCGGCGGTGTAGTGCGGCGGCTCAGCGCGCCAGGCGCTGCAGCCGCGCGAAGCCCACCACCTCGGCCGCCACGGTTTCCAGCGCCTGCTGGGTGACGGGGTCGGCATGGCCCTCGGCGTCGAAGGGCCGGCTGAGGGTGGACAGCGTGGCGCCATAGGGCGTGGGCCAGCCACGCAGCGAATGCACTACCGCACGCAGGGCGGCCAGGGTGGCGCCGAGTGCCTGCGCGCCGTCGGCGCACACGATGCAGCCGACCGCGCGGCCGCTGAAGTAGGGCCGGGCGTCGTCGCGCAGGTCCTCGGTGAAATCCAGCGCATTCTTCACCAGGCCCGACACACCGCCGTGGTAGGCCGGCGTGGCCACCACCACGCCGTCGGCCCGGCGCAGCGCGTCCACCAGGGCCCGCGCGGCATCGCTGCGCTGCGGCCGGCCGGGGTCGAACAGGTCGGTGGGCAGCTGGCTGCCGCCGAACACCAGTGTGTGGCAACCCATGGCGCGCGCATGGGCCAGCGCCAGGTTCAGTGCCCGCTCGCTGCTGGAGCCCGGACGGGTGGTGCCGCCCAGACCGACGATCAAAGGAAGTGAATCGCTCATAAGCCTCACAGTCTCGCCGCAATCGCGCGCGTGCCCATGCGCGTTGCCCCGGTCTGGACAAGCGCCGGCTTCAGGCCTACAACGCCGACTTCTTGACGGAGACAAACACCATGAGCCATCGCATGCGTTTCGGCATTTTCCTGGCCCCCTTCCACAAACCCGGCATCAACCCCACGCTGGCGCTGGAGCAGGACCTGGAACTGGTGCAGTGGCTGGACCGCTGCGGCTACGACGAAGCCTGGTGCGGCGAACACCACTCGGCCGGCACCGAGATCAGCGCCAGCCCGGAAATCTTCATGGCCGTGGCCAGCCAGCGCACCAAGCACATCAAGCTGGGCAGCGGCGTCATCAGCATGAGCTACCACAACCCGCTGTGGGTGGCCGAGCGCATCGTGCAGCTGGATCACCTGACCCGCGGCCGCGTGATGCTGGGCCTGGGGCCGGGCTCGCTGCCCAGCGACGGCATCATGGTGGGCCTGTCGCAGACCCAGACCCGCCCCCTGCTGGAAGAGGGCCTGGCGGTGGTGATGAAGCTGCTCACCACCGAAGACCCCGTCACCTTCAAGAACGACCGCTGGGACCTGCGCGACGCGCAGCTGCACCTGCGCCCCTACAGCAACCCCTTGTTCGACATCGCCATCCCGGCCGTGGCCTCGCCCACGGGCCCCAAGCTGGCCGGCATGCACGGCATCGGCCTGCTGTCCATCGGCGCCACCACCGCGGCCGGCTTCGACGCCCTGGCCCTGCACTGGAACGTGATGGAAGAGCAGGCCGCCCACTACAAGACCAAGGTGGACCGCAACAAGTGGCGCTTGGTGGGCATGGTGCACTGCGCCGAGACCATGGACCAGGCCTACCGTGACGTGGAATACGGCATGGCCCACTGGTTCGACTACTTCCAGGCCGTGGCCGCTTTCCCGCAGATGGCGGTGCCGGGCAGCAACGTGAAGGAGATGATCTCCTTCGTCAACGACTCGGGCTTCGGTGCCATCGGCACGCCCGACATGGTGAACGCGCAGATCGACCGGCTGTGGAAGCAGAGCAACGGCGGCTTCGGCGCCTACCTGATGCTGGCGCACAACTGGGCCAACTTCGACGCCACCCGCAAGAGCTACGACCTGATCGCGCGTCACGTGTTCCCGCGCTGGCAGGGCCAGATGGCCACCCAGGCCGCGGCCGACCGCGCCCGTGCCGCGCGGCCCGAACTGGCCGCCATCCACAGCGCGGCGGTGGAAGCCGCCACCCAGCGCTACCAGGCCGAGACCGCCGCGCGCCACAAGTAGCACACCGGCGCACCAGCACCCGCATCGCGATAATCACGCGATGCGGGTCATTCGTGGACTTCACTCTTCGGCGCTGAGTGCCCAGCCCTGGCTGGCCAAGGGCTGCGCGGTCACCATCGGCAATTTCGACGGTGTGCACCGCGGCCACCAGGCCATGCTGGCGCTTCTGAACAACGAAGCGCGCCACCGCGGCCTGCCGTCCTGCGCCCTCACCTTCGAGCCCCACCCGCGCGACTTCTTCGCCCGCCGCGCCGGCCGCGAGCAAGACGCCCCGGCGCGCATCGCCACCTTGCGCGACAAGCTGGGCGAACTGGCCAACTGCGGCGTGGACCTGGCCCTGGTGCTGCGCTTCGACGAGCAACTGGCCACGCAAAGTGCACAGACCTTCATCGACGAGGTGCTGGTCAAGCGCCTGCGCGCGCGCTATGTGCTGGTGGGCGACGACTTCCGCTTCGGCGCCCGGCGCGCCGGCGACTACGCCATGCTGGACGCCGCCGGCCAGCAGCATGGCTTCGACGTGGCCCGCATGCTCAGCTACGAGGTGCACGGCCAGCGGGTGTCCAGTTCGGCCGTGCGCGAAGCCCTGGCCGCCGGCGACCTGGTGCACACCGCGGCGCTGCTGGGCCGGCCCTATTCCGTCAGCGGCCATGTGCTGCACGGCCGCAAGCTGGGGCGCGACCTGAACTGCCGCACCCTGAACCAGCGCTTTTCGCACTGGCGGCCGGCCGCCAGCGGCATCTTCGTGGTGCGGGTGCGGGGCCTGGGCGACCTGCCGCTGCCGGGCGTGGCCAACCTGGGCGTGCGGCCCAGCGTGGAAAAGGGCGGGCGGGTGCTGCTGGAAACCCACTGCCTGGAATGGCCCGCGCACCTGGGCCTGGACGGCGGCTACGGCCGCATCATCCAGGTGGAACTGCTGCACAAGCTGCACGACGAACTGCGCTACGACTCGCTGGCCGCGCTGCAGGCCGGCATTGCGCGCGACGTGGCGGACGCAAGGGCCTGGGTGGCGGCGAACCCACTCTGAGGAGAACAAGGAAATGTGGCTCCGCCACTTTCCTTGGCCCCCCTCGGGGGGAGGGCCGGGCGCAGCCTGGACCAGGGGGCCGTCAAAACCTCCAGGCCAGGCCGCTGCTCACGCTCCAGTTGCGCGTGCCGGTGACGATGGGACTGTCCAGCACCGGGCCCAGCATGCGGCTGGCGCTGCCCGTCGCGAAAGCCGTCCAGCGTTCATTGATGTCGCCGCGCCAACCCAGCGACACGCTGGTGCCGGTCAGGCCCGCTCCCGGCGTGTAAACCGCATAGCCGGTGCGCGCCGACTGCTCGGGGGTGACGCCGTAGTAGGACTGCAGGTTGCGCGCGTTGCCGTAGGTCAGGCCAGTGCCCAGCGACACCACGCTGCGGGGCCCCAGGCGGAAGTCGCGCACCACGCCGGCGTCGAAGGAGGTTCCGCCACCGTGGCCCAGCAGGTCGGGCGACAGGCCCAGGCTCAGGCGCCAGTCGGGCGCGAAGTTCCAGCCCAGGGACAAGCGGCCGCGAACGGTGCGCTTGACCTCGCCCAGGCCGGTCAGGCGGTCGCTGGCGGTTTCCCGCCGGCCGTTGTCCACCCGCAGCGCCAGGTTCACCCGCAAGGTGTCGCTGCGCAGCAAGTCGGCCGAGGCGCCGCGCAGGACGTCATCCTGGCGCCGGGTGACGAACACGCTGGCGTTGGTGATGGTGAAGCGGCCATATCGCAGGTAGAAGGCCGGCACCGCCTTGTCCACCATCTCGCCCGAACCCGAGTAGCTGGGTTCGTGGTGCAGGATCAGGCCGATGGCACCTTCCCAGCGGGTGGGTGGCCGGGGCGCGGACGCCGGCACGTCCGGCGCCGACGCAGCGGGCTCCGGCGCGGTCGGCGCGGTCGGCGCTGTCTGCGCCAGGGCGCTTGGCAGCCCGGCCAGCAGGCACAGGGCGGCGGCCGCGCTGCGGCACAAAGCGGATGTCAGCGGCATGTTCGAGGTGCTTTTGTAGAATGTTCATCATGGCATGCCCCTCTTTGCGCTTCATTAACGCCCATGGGCATGCCGCCCTGCGCCGCCAGACCACGCGCGACCGAATTCAGCGCGCGCGGCCTTAAGCCGCCCGCCGCACCGCCTTCCTGCCCCGGCCGCCCGGCCGGCCCGCGCAGTTTTCCTGTGAAGTCCATCCTGGCGCCACCGCCCGCGCCGCCCCGGTCATGAGCACACCCGACAACGGCACCGCCCCCGACTACCGCGCCACGCTGAACCTGCCCGACACGCCCTTCCCGATGCGGGGCGACCTGGCCAAGCGCGAACCCGCGTGGATCCGCCAGTGGGAAGAACACGGCACTTACAAACAATTGCGCGACGCCCGCTGCGGCGCGCCCAAGTTCATCCTGCATGACGGTCCGCCCTATGCCAACGGCGCCATCCACATGGGCCATGCGGTGAACAAGGTGCTGAAGGACATGATCGTGAAGGCGCGCCAGTTGGCCGGTTTTGATGCGATGTACGTGCCGGGCTGGGACTGCCACGGCCTGCCCATTGAGAACGCGATCGAGAAAAAGTTCGGTCGAAATCTCAGCCGCGACGACATGCAGGCCAAAAGCCGCGCCTATGCCACCGAGCAGATCGCTCTGCAGATGGCCGACTTCAAGCGCCTGGGCGTGCTGGGCGACTGGGAACACCGCTATGCCACCATGGACCCGGCCAATGAAGCCGGCGAGATCCGCGCCTTCAAGCGCGTCATCGAACGCGGCTTCGTCTACCGCGGCTTGAAGCCCGTGTACTGGTGCTTCGACTGCGGCTCCTCGCTGGCCGAGTTCGAGATCGAGTACGCCGACAAGAAGAGCCAGACGCTGGACGTGGGCTTTCTGTGCGCCGAACCGGCCAAGCTGGCCGCGGCCTTCGGCATGGCATCGCTGGACAAGGACGCCTTCGCCGTCATCTGGACCACCACCGCCTGGACCATCCCGGCCAACCAGGCCTTGAACCTGAACCCGGCCCTGGCGTACGCCCTCGTGGACACCGAGCGCGGCCTGCTGGTGCTGGCCGCCACGCTGGTGGACAAGTGCCTGGCGCGCTACGGCCTCACCGGCCAGATCGTGGCCACCGCGCTGGGCGAGAAGTTGGGCGGCATCGTCTTCAAGCACCCGCTGAGCGCTGTGGACCCGGGCTACGACCGCGGCAGCCCGGTCTACCTGGCCGACTACGCCACCGCCGACGACGGCACCGGCCTCGTGCACAGCAGCCCGGCCTATGGCCTGGACGACTTCCAGTCCTGCGTCTCGCACGGCATGAAGACCGACGAGATCCTGAACCCGGTGCAGGGCAACGGCAGCTACGCCGCCGATTTCCCGCTGTTCGGCGGCCAGAACATCTGGAAGGCGGTGCCTGTCATCATCCAGGCCCTGAAGGACGCCGGCCGGCTGTTTGCCACCGACACCATCACCCACAGCTACCCGCACTGCTGGCGCCACAAAAGCCCGGTGATCTACCGCGCGGCGGCCCAGTGGTTCGTGCGCATGGACGAGGGCGAGGGCGTGTTCACCCAGGACAAGGCGCCCAAGACCCTGCGGCAGATGGCCCTGGCGGCCATCGACGCCACCGGCTTCTACCCCGAGAACGGCCGCGCCCGCCTGCGCGACATGATCGCCAACCGGCCCGACTGGTGCATCAGCCGCCAGCGCAGCTGGGGCGTGCCCCTGCCCTTCTTCCTGCATGTGGACACGGGCGAATTGCACCCGCGCACCATGGCGATCCTGGACCAGGCGGCCGACATCGTGGAACAAGGCGGCATCGAAGCCTGGAGCCGCGTGACGGCGCAGGACATCCTGGGCGCCGAAGACGCGCCGCACTACCGCAAGAGCAGCGACATCCTGGAGGTGTGGTTCGACTCCGGCAGCACCTTCTGGCACGTGCTGCGCGGCCAGCACCCCGAGGGTTGGCACCGCGAAGGCCCCGAGGCCGACCTGTACCTGGAAGGCCACGACCAGCACCGCGGCTGGTTCCACAGCTCGCTGCTGCTGGCCTGCGCGCTGTACGACCGTGCGCCCTACCGCGGCCTGCTCACCCACGGCTTCACGGTGGACAGCCAGGGCCGCAAGATGAGCAAGAGCCTGGGCAATGGCATCGAGCCGCAGAAGGTGAGCGGCACGCTGGGCGCCGAGATCATCCGCCTGTGGGTGGCGGCGTCCGACTACTCGGGCGACATCGCCGGCGACGACAAGATCCTGGCCCGCGTGGTGGACGGCTATCGGCGCATTCGCAACACCCTGCGCTTCCTGCTGGCCAACACCAGCGACTTCGACGTCACGAAGGACGCGGCGCCGGCGGACCAGATGCTGGAGATCGACCGCTGGGCACTGTCGCGCGCGGCGCAGTTCCAGGCCGAGGTGCTGAAGCACTACCAGGTGTACGAGTTCCACCCGGTGGTGGCCAAGCTGCAGGTGTTCTGCTCGGAAGACCTCGGGGCGTTCTACCTCGACGTGCTGAAGGACAGGCTGTACACCACCGCCGCCAACAGCCTGGCGCGGCGCAGCGCGCAGACGGCGCTGTGGCAGATCACGCAGGCCATGCTGCGCTGGATGGCGCCCTTCCTGAGCTTCACCGCCGAAGAGGCCTGGGCGCTGCTGGCGCCGGGCCAGGGCTCCATCTTCAAGCAGACCTACGCCAACTTCGACGCACCCGACGACGCGCTGCTGGCCAAGTGGGCCCGGGTGCGCGAGATCCGCGAGACCGTGAACAAGGCCATCGAGGACCTGCGCAGCGGCGGCGGGGTGGGCTCGTCGCTGCAGGCCAATGTGGTGGTCAGCGCCGCGCCGGCCGACCACGCGCTGCTGCACAGCCTGGGCGACGACCTGAAGTTCGTCTTCATCACGTCGGTGGCGGAACTGGCCACCGGCGATGCCTTGGCGGTACGGGTCAGCGCGTCGTCCGCCAGCAAGTGCGAACGCTGCTGGCACTGGCGCGATGATGTGGGGCAAGACAGCGCCCACCCTGGGCTGTGCGGGCGCTGCGTCAGCAACCTGTACGGCAGCGGTGAAGCCCGCCGGGTGGCCTGACCAGCCTGGGCCAGCGATCCAGGCTGTTTAAGTTCTTCGGGCGCCGGTCTGCGCCATACTGCCGCCCCATGGCCGAACACACCCGCGCAGACGGGCCAGGCCGGCAGGGGGCGGCGGCAAGTCGGGACAGCATTGGCACCCACACACGACGACGATCTGGCCCAGTTGGCGCGAGCGCTGGGTGTGCCCCTGGACGCCGAACGGCGCGAGCGGGTGGCCGAGGAGCAGCTGCGCATGGTGCTGTCGCACACGCGCGCCGGCACCCTGGTGGCCACCGCCTTCGCCTTGCTGATGGCGCTGCACCTGTCCCCCGGGCCCGGCCCGCTGGCCCTGGGCAGTTGGATCGGCGCCAAGCTGGCCTTGGCCCTGACCCGCGTGGGCCTGTGGAAGGCGCGCCAGCGCGTGGTGCTGCCGCCGGACAAGCCGAAGTGGCGGCGCCTGATCTACGGTTCGCTGGCGCTGGACGGCACGGTCTTCGGCGTGGCCGGCTTCTGGGCCATGGGCCAGGCCGAGCCCACCGCCGCGCTGGTGGCCGCCACGCTGGCCTGCATCAGTTGCGTGGCCACCTTCGGGCTGCAGGTGCGGCTGGCGGCCACCGCGGCCTACGTGGCGCCCATCCTGGTGCCCACCGCCCTGGCCCTGGTGCTGCGCGGCGACGACTTCGGCTGGGTGGGCGGCTTCGGCTTGCTGCTGCTGCTGGGGCTGACGCTGGTCACCGCACGCGGTGCGCAGAAGCGCCTGGCTGCCAACGAACTGCTGAAGCTGCACGCCCAGTCGCTGCTGGCCGAGCGCGAAGCGGCTCTGGCGCTGGCCCAGCGCCAGAGCGCGGTGAAGTCGCAGTTCGTCGCGAAGGTGAGCCACGAACTGCGAACTCCGCTGCACGGCATCCTGGGCCTGACGCGCCTGCTGCTGGGCCAGGTGCGCGAGCCCGAGCAGATCAGCCGCGTGGCGCTGATCGAAAACTCCGGCACCCACCTGCTGGCGCTGATCAACGACCTGCTGGACGTCTCGCGCATCGAATCCGGCCAGTTCCACATGCACAACGAAGCCTTCGACCTGGTGGCCGAGGTGGAAAAGGTGGTGCAGGTGTTTGCGGTGCGGGCCACCGACAAGGGCCTCACCCTGGGCATGGACAGCGCGCTGCCGCGGCCCTGCTGGGTGCGGGGCGACCCCGCGCGGCTGCGGCAGGTGCTGAACAACCTGCTGGGCAACGCCGTGAAATTCACGCAGCAAGGCGGCATCACGCTGCGGCTGAAGCGGCCCGGTGCCAAGGACATGGTGGTCATCGAGGTGCAGGACAGCGGTGTGGGCATCGCCGAGGCCGACATCGGCCTGATCTTCCAGCCTTTCGCGCAGTCGGCCCGGGCCGCCGGCCAGCCGGCCGAAGGCGCCGGTCTGGGGCTGACCATCGCGCGCGAGATCGCGAACGGCATGGGTGGCGAGATCGCCGTGCGCAGCCAACTGGGCCGCGGCACCACCTTCGAGTTCAGTGCCCGCCTGCCGCCCAGCGCGCCGGCGCCCGCGAATGCGGCGCCCAGCGCGCCGCCGCCACCCCCACCCGCCGTGGTACCCGCCCCGGCAGGACCGCCCTCGCCCGGTGCCCTGCCGCGCCAGGTGCTGGTGGCCGAGGACGACGATGTGAACGCGATGATCGTGATGGCCTACCTGGAAGCCCTGGGCGTGGCCGCACGGCGGGTGAACAACGGCCTGCAGGCGGTGGAACACGCCACCGTGCCCGGCCAGCGACCCGACCTGGTGCTGATGGATTGCCGCATGCCCACGCTGGACGGCATGGCCGCCACACGCCAGATTCGCCAGCAGGAGCAGCAGCGCGGCTGGCCGCGTCTGCCCGTCATTGCGCTGACCGCCACCAGCGCCGAGGTGGACCGTGCCACCTGCCTGGCCGCCGGCATGGACGACTTTGTCTCCAAGCCCTTCACACGCGACGAACTGATGCGCGCCCTGGCCCGATTCGGACCCGCAGCGCGTTGACGTATTGCGGGGTCAGGCCGCCAGCGGGTGCTGGAGTTCGACCTCGGCCTGGCTCTCTTCCACGTCACCGAACAATTGCAGGTCGGGGTGGAAAGTGTCCACCATGAACGGGTACAGGCCATGGCCCTTGGCCAGCCAGGTGCGTTCGGCGGCCACCACGTCAAAGGCCAGGATGCGGTGCGGCAGGCCGCCGGCATGCGCCAGCGGCACACGCTGGTCGGGCGCCAGCACGTCGATGAATCCCAGCGCGCGGTAGATGCGGATGAGGGCATCGCTGCGCGCGCCGATGACCAGCCAGCGGATCTGGTTGGCCAGGCAGTACAGGTAGCTGGCCTTGAACAGCGCCAGGCGGGCCTGGCTGTCGGCGCCGGGGGCCACGGCCAGGCGGGTGATCTCGGCCCGGGTGTGGCCCGACAACCACGGCGGCAGGATCAGGCTGCTTTCCAGCTGCAGCGCGCGTCGCGGGTTGCCGCGCTGCACGCGCGCGGTGCCGATGGCGCTGCCGCTGTCCTTGTCGCGGCACAGCAGCACGCCCATGGCGGCCTGGCGGTCCTGCGCGTCGGGCTGGGCCAAGGTGCTGCCCAGCGCCGGCACATGGTGGCCATAGGCCTGCGCACGCACGCGGGCGGCAGCCTGCAGGTCGGCCTCGCAACGGGCCAGCCGGACGGTGAAGCTCAGGTTCGATGAACTCACGATGCACACTCCCAACGGAAAATCCACTCGATCGCTGCGTCACATGATTGGCAACGCAGGTCACAAGTTAGCGGCCCCAGGGTGCAGGCGGTCCTGGGAAAAGCACCACGTTGCGGGCGCATCCTGTTCGTGATGGCTTGCCGGCAGCTTGCGCGCAAGCCCTTCACCAGAGGCCCGAGCGCGGCTGCGGATACAGTTGCGGCGATCGCGCGGCCCGCTGGGCCGCGAACCCCCGGTTCTCCTCCATGGCCAAAAGCGCTGCGTCCTCTTCGTCCTCTCTTGTCTTGTGGCTGGGCCTGGCCGGGGTGGTGATCCTGCTGGATCAGTTCAGCAAGACCGTGATCATCGGCCAGTTCCGTTTGCACGACAGCCTGACGGTCACCCCCTGGTTCAACCTGGTGCGCTGGCACAACCCCGGCGCGGCCTTCTCCTTCCTGGCCTGGGCCTCGGGCTGGCAGCGCTGGTTCTTCGTCGTGCTGGGGCTGGTGGCGTCGGGCTTCATCGTCTGGATGTTGCGCACCCACCCGACGCAGAAGCTGTTCTGCTTCTCGGTCAGCCTGGTGATGGGCGGCGCGCTGGGCAATGTGATCGACCGCCTGGTGCATGGCTACGTGGTGGACTTCATCCAGTTGCACCACCGCGGGTGGGTCTTCCCGGCCTTCAACCTGGCCGACAGCGCCATCACGCTGGGCGCGGTGTGCCTGGTGCTGGATGAACTGCTGCGCGTGCGGCGCGGCCGATAGGCGACACCCGGACGATGGCCCCGGCGCCCCTGCCCTGGCTGGACGACGACAGCCCGCTGCCGCCCACCCACGAGGCGCAGGGCCCCGACAGCGACACCCCCGGCCTGCTGGCGCTGGGCGGCCGGGTCAGCCCGGCCCGCCTGGAGCTGGCCTACCGCCAGGGTGTGTTCCCGTGGTACGGCCCCGGGCTGCCGGTGATGTGGTGGGCGCCCGACCCGCGCATGGTGCTGCCGGTGGCCGAGTTCCGCATCTCCACCACCTTCCGCAAGACGTTGCGCCGCTTCGCCCGCACGCCGGGCTGCGAGATCCGCATCGACAGCGCCTTCGCGGACGTGATGCAGGCCTGCGCCGACGCGCCGCGCCAGGGCCAGGCCGGCACCTGGATCGTGCCCGAGATGCTGCGCGCCTACCGCGACTGGCACGCCCAGGGCCGCGTGCACAGTGTGGAGACCTGGATCGACGGTGAACTGGCCGGCGGCCTGTATGGCGTGGGCATCGGCCGCATGTTCTTTGGCGAAAGCATGTTCGCCCGCCGCACCGATGCCAGCAAGGTGGCCCTGGCGGCGCTGGTGGCGCTGTGCCGGGCCCACGGCATCCCGCTCATCGACTGCCAGCAGAACACCCAGCACCTGGGCAGCCTGGGCGGGCGGGAGCTTTCCCGCACCGCGTTCGAGCGCCACCTGTCCGAGGTGTTGCCGCTGCAGGGGCCCAAAGAATGGACCTATGATTCACGCTGGTGGGCGCTGCTGGGCCTGTGACGGCCCGGCGCCCGCGGGAGAGATTGGCGCGTGACGCATCCCAAGGAGCTACCGCTGTCGTCGCTGCAGTTCTATGCGACGGCGCCTTACCCTTGCAGCTACCTGCCCGACCGCCAGGCGCGTTCGCAGGTGGCCACGCCCAGCCACCTCATCCATGCCGACGCCTATTCAGGCCTGGTGGCCAACGGCTTCCGGCGCAGCGGCATGTTCACCTACCGGCCCTACTGCGATTCGTGCAGCGCCTGCGTGCCGCTGCGGGTGCCGGTGGCCAGCTTCAAGCCCACCCGCAGCCAGAAACGCGCCCAGCGCCAGCACCAGGGCCTGAAGGCGCGCGTGCTGCGCCTGGGCTTCGTGCCCGAGCACTACCAGCTGTACCTGCGCTACCAGGCCGGACGCCATGCCGGCGGCGGCATGGACCACGACAGCGTGGACCAGTACACCCAGTTCCTGCTGCAAAGCCGGGTCAACTCCCGCCTGGTGGAGTTCCGCGAACCCCAGGCCGACGGCAGCACCTGCGCGCTGAAGATGGTGTCCATCGTGGATGTGCTGAACGACGGCATCTCGGCGGTCTACACCTTCTACGAGCCCGAGCCCAACACCAGCTACGGCACCTACAGCGTGCTGTGGCAGATTGAACAGACCCAGCTGCTGGGCCTGCCCCACCTGTACCTGGGCTACTGGATCGCGCAAAGCCCCAAGATGGCCTACAAGGCCGGCTTCGGGCCGCACCAGCGGCTGGAGAACGGCCGCTGGATGGACGTGGTGGACCCGGCGCCCACCCTCTGAAAACCGGCTAGGCGCCGGCCACCCGCCAGACCACGTCGCCCACGTCGTCGGCCACCAGCAGCGACTTGCCATCGGGGCCGATCACCACGCCCACCGGGCGGCCGTAGGACACCGACTCGTCCGGCGCCAGGAAGCCCCACAGCACATCGCGCGGCGGCCCGGCCGGGCGGCCATCGGCAAAGGGCACGAACACCACCCGGTAGCCACTGAGGGTGCTGCGGTTCCAGGACCCGTGCTGGCCGATCACCATGCCGTCCACGTCGAAACCCGGCAGCGTGCCGGCCGGCATCCAGCACAGGCCCAGGGACGCGGTGTGCCCGCCCAGTGCGTAGTCGGGCGTCAGCGCACGGGCCACCAGGTCAGGGTTGGCGGTCACGCGGTCGTCCACCGTCTTGCCCCAGTAGCAGTGAGGCCAGCCGTAGAAGGCGCCGTCGATCACCGAGCTCAGGTAATCGGGCGGGGTTTCGTCGCCCAGGCCGTCGCGTTCGTTCACCACCGTCCACAGCCGGCCGGTGACCGGCTCCCAGGCCAGGCCCACCGGGTTGCGCAGGCCACCGGCATAGAGGCGGCACTGGTTCGTGGCCAGGTCCAGTTCGCAGATGCAGGCCCGTCCTTCTTCGGCCTGCAGCCCTTCGTCGGCGATGTTGGTGAGCGAGCCCACGCCCACGTACAGCCGGCGTCCATCACGGCTGGGCAGCAGGCTGCGCGTCCAGTGGCCGCCCGGCTTGAAGCTGCACAGGCGCCGTCCGGGCGCGCTGATCTGGGTGGCGCCCGGCGTGTAGGGAAAGGCCAACACCCCGTCGGTGTTGCCGACGTAATAGGTGTCACCCACCAGGGCCATGCCGAAGGGCTGGTTCAGCTGGTCCAGCAGGGTGTGGCGCTGCTCGGCCACGCCGTCGCCGTCGGCGTCGCGCAGCAGGGTGATGCGGTTGGGGCTGTCGCCCAGCGCGGCGGCACGGCGCATGGTGGCCGCCATCGCGTGGTCGAACAGGCTGCGCGGCTGGCCGGCGGTCTGCAGCGCCTCGGCCACGGTCACGTCGCCATTGGGCAGCACCAGCAGCCAGCGCGGGTGCTTCAGCCCGCTGGCAAAGGCGTTCACCTTCAGCCCCGCCGCCGCTTGGGGCAACTGCCCGGGACCCCAGCCCTGGGCCGTGGGCATCTTCAGGGTGGGCAGGCGGCCCTGGGGCCGCGCCGGCGGAATCTGCGGTGCCGTGCCCACGGCCTGGCCAAGCTCCTGGCCCTGCCGCCGCCACAGGATGGCGCCGGCACCCACCAGGGCCACCGCGCGGGCCAGAACGTCGTAAACCGCCATCGAAGGTCTCCTTGAGCCGGCGCGCATTGTGATGCCGAAGGTGAATGGCCGCCACGCACCGACAATCCCCCCATGACCGCACCTTCCGCCGACGCGCCGCCCACCGGCCCCGACTTCTCCACCCTGCCCCTGGCGCCCCATGTGCTGGCCAACCTGCAACGCCTGGGTTATGCGCACATGACCCCCATCCAGGCCGCCAGCCTGCCGCTGGCGCTGGCCGGCCAGGACCTGATCGCGCAGGCCAAGACCGGCAGCGGCAAGACCGCCGCCTTCGCGCTGGCGCTGCTGGCCAAGCTGAACCCGCGCCACTTCGGCGTGCAAGCCCTGGTGCTGTGCCCCACGCGCGAACTGGCCGAGCAGGTGTCGCAGGAAATCCGCCGCCTGGCGCGGGCCGAGGACAACATCAAGGTGCTCACCCTGTGCGGCGGCGCCACCCTGCGCCCGCAACTGGCCAGCCTGGAGCATGGCGCGCACGTGGTGGTGGGCACGCCCGGGCGCATCCTGGACCACCTGGGACGCGAATCCCTGGCCCTGGACGGGCTGAACACGCTGGTGCTGGACGAGGCCGACCGCATGCTGGACATGGGCTTCGCCGACGACATCGCCGCCATCGCCAAGTGCTGCCCGCCCAGCTCACAGCGCCAGACCCTGCTGTTCTCGGCCACCTACCCGGACGACGTGGCCCAGTTGGCGGCGCGCTACCTGCGCAACCCGAAGGAGGTGAAGCTGGCCGAACGCCACGAGGCCAGCCGCATCCGCCAGCGCTTCTACGAGGTGAAGGACAGCGAGCGCCTGCATGCCGTGGGCCTGCTGCTGAACCACTTCCGCCCCGAAAGCACCTTGGCCTTCTGCAACACCAAGCAGCAGTGCCGCGACCTGGTGGCGGTGCTGCAGGCCCAAGGCATCGTGGCGATGGAACTGCACGGCGACCTGGAACAGCGCGACCGCGACCAGGTGCTGATCCAGTTCGCCAACCGCAGTTGCAGCGTGCTGGTGGCCACCGACGTGGCCGCACGCGGGCTGGACATCGCGAAGCTGGAAGCGGTGATCAACGTGGACATCACCCCCGACGTGGAATTGCACACCCACCGCGTGGGCCGCACCGGCCGGGCCGGTGAATCGGGCCTGGTGTTCAACCTGGCCAGCCTGGACGAAATGGGCCGCGTGGGCCGCATCGACGAGATGCAGGGCCGCGAGAGCACCTGGCACCCGTTGTCGGAGCTGAAGAACGATGCGGCTCAGGAACCGCTGCGCCCGCCCATGGTGACGCTGCAGATCCTGGGCGGGCGCAAGGAAAAGATCCGCGCCGGCGACGTGCTAGGCGCGCTGACCAAGGACATGGGCCTGCCGGGCAGCAGCATCGGCAAGATCGACATCAACGACTTTTCCACCTACGTGGCGGTGCAGCGCGACCTGGCCGACAAGGCCCTGCGCGGCCTGAACGCCGGCAAGGTGAAGGGGCGTTCGGTGAAGGTGCGGCGGCTGTGAGCACGGGATTCGCGGCGCTGGGCCTGAGCCCGGCCCTGCAACGCGCCGTGGCGGATCGCGGCTACGCCGAACCCACGCCCATCCAGGCCGTGGCCCTGCCGCTGGCGCTGCAGGGGCGTGACCTGATCGCCAGCGCCCACACCGGCTCGGGCAAGACCGCGGCCTTCGGCCTGGCCCTGCTGCAGCCGCTGGACACGCCCAAGCGGCCGGTGTGGCGCAAGACGCTGGCCCTGGTGCTGGTGCCCACGCGCGAGCTGGCCGCGCAGGTTGGTGAAACGCTGCGCGCGCTGTGCCAGCACTTCGCCAGCCCCATCAAGGTGGCGGTGGTCTTTGGCGGCGTGTCGATCAACCCGCAGATGATGGCCCTGCGCGGTGGTGCCGAGCTGGTGGTGGCCACGCCCGGTCGGCTGCTGGACCTGGTGGGCAAGAACGCGCTGCAGCTGATGTATGTGGACCGCCTGGTGCTGGACGAAGCCGACCGGCTGCTGGACGAGGGCTTTGCCGACGAATTGGCTCAGATCACCGCCTTGCTGCCGGCGCAGCGCCAGAGCCTGTTCTTTTCGGCCACCTTCCCGCCGGCGGTGCAGGCCTTGGCGCAGGCACTGTTGCGGGACCCGGTGCGTGTCGAAGCCGACAAGGCGCCCATTGCCCACGCTGCCGATGCGGATGGCGATGCAAGTACAGCCGCACCCCAGATCCAGCAGCGCGCCATCGAGGTGGATGCCGCGCAGCGCACCCAGCTGCTGCGCCACCTGGTCGAACAAGGCGCCTGGCCGCGCGTTCTGGTGTTCGTGGCCACGCGCTATGCCAGCGAACACGTGGCCGAGAAACTGCGCCGCGCCGGCCTGGCCGCCGCCGCCTTCCACGGTGACCTGAGCCAGGGCGCGCGCAGCCAGGTGCTGGCCGACCTGCGCAGTGGCGCGCTGCGCGTGGTGCTGGCCACCGACATGGCCGCGCGCGGCCTGCACATCGCCGGCTTGCCCGTGGTGGTGAACTACGACCTGCCGCGCTCGGCGGAGGACCACACCCACCGCATCGGCCGCACCGCACGCGCCGGTGCCAGCGGCCTGGCAGTCAGCTTCGTCAGCGCCGCCACCGAGGCCCACTTCCGGCTGATTGAAAAGCGCCAGGGCCAGCGTGTGCCGCGCGAACTGATCGCCGGCTTCGAGCCGCGCGACACCGCTGCGCCACCCTCAGCGCCCGAAGGGGGCGTGAAGGGCCGGCGCAAGAGCAAGAAGGACAAGCTGCGGGAGGCCGCGGCGCTGGAGGCGGCCCGGTTGAAGGGCGCCTGACGGCCGGGGGCGGCACGCCGCCTCAGGCCCCCAGCCAATCCCGCAAGACCTCTTCGGTGTCCTGCCCCACCGCCGGCGGCGCGCGCCGGTAGGTCACCGGTGAATCCACCAGCCGCAGCGGGCTGGCGACCAAACCCACCTGGCCCAACACCGGGTGGTCCATGGGCACCCGCAAACCACGGTGAAGGGCCTGGGGGTCGGCAAACACCTGGTCGATGCGGTTGATGGGGCCACAGGGCACGGCGGCTTTCTCCAGGATTTCTATCCACTCGGCGGTGCTGCGCAGCACGGTGGCCTGCTTCATCAGCGCCACCAGCGCCGGCCGATTGCGCGCGCGCTGGGAGTTGGTGGCAAAGCGTTCGTCGCTGGCCCATTCCGGGTGCTGCGCAATCTGGCAGAAGCGCTGGAACTGGCCGTCGTTGCCGATGGCCAGGATCATGTCGCCGTCGGCGGTTGGGAAGTCCTGGTAGGGCACCACCGTGGGGTGGGCGTTGCCCAAACGCTGGGGCACCACCCCCGCGGCCAGGTAGCTGGCGGCCTGGTTGGCCAGGCAGGCCACGCTCACGTCCAGCAGCGCCATGTCGATCTGCTGGCCCTGGCCCGAGCGTTCGCGTTCAGCCAGCGCGGCCTGGATGGCGATGGCGGCATACAAACCCGTCATCACGTCCACCAGCGCCACACCCAGGCGCTGCGGGCCGGCGCCTTCTTCGTGGTCGCCGCGGCCGGTGATGCTCATGAAGCCGCCCATGCCCTGGATCAGCAGGTCATAACCCGCCCGCGGCGCGTATGGCCCTTCCTGGCCGAAGCCGGTGATCGAGCAGTACACCAGGCGCGGGTTCGTGGCCGACAGGCTGGCGCAGTCCAGGCCGTAAGCCGCCAGGCCACCCACCTTGAAGTTTTCCACCACCACGTCGGCCTGCAGCGCCAGGCGCTTCACCAAGGCCTGACCATCCGGCTGGCCCAAGTCCACCGCGATGCTGCGCTTGTTGCGGTTGGCGCACAGGTAGTAGGCGGCGATGTCGGTGTCGTGGCCGTCCGCGTCTTTCGCGTAGGGCGGTCCCCAGGCCCGGGTGTCGTCGCCGTGGCCGGGGCGTTCCACCTTCACCACGTCGGCGCCCAGGTCGCCCAGGATCTGCGTGGCCCAGGGGCCGGCCAGCACCCGGGACAGGTCCAGCACCTTGATGCCGGAGAGCGGCGCGGGCCGGGCCGAGCGCCGGGCCGCTCCCAAGCCGGCCCGTGCCCCCTCGGGGGGCCGGCCGACGTACTCGTCGGGCGGGGGGCTCATGAGAACGCGGCGATGCCGGTGATGGCGCGGCCCAGGATCAGCGCGTGGATGTCGTGCGTGCCTTCGTAGGTGTTCACCACCTCCAGGTTCACCAGGTGGCGGGCCACGCCGAATTCGTCGCTGATGCCATTGCCGCCCAGCATGTCGCGCGCCACGCGGGCGATGTCCAGGCTCTTGCCGCAGCTGTTGCGTTTCAGGATGCTGGTCAGTTCCACCGACGCGGTGCCCTCGTCCTTCATGCGGCCCAGGCGCAGGCAGCCCTGCAGGCCCATGGCGATGTCGGTCTGCATGTCGGCCAGCTTCTTCTGCACCAGCTGGTTGGCGGCCAGCGGGCGGCCGAACTGCTGGCGGTCCAGGGTGTACTGGCGCGCTGTGGCGAAACAGAACTCGGCCGCGCCCAGTGCGCCCCAGGCGATGCCGTAGCGCGCGCTGTTCAGGCAGGTGAAGGGGCCCTTCAGGCCACGCACCTCGGGGAAGGCGTTCTCCTCGGGGCAGAAAACGCTGTCCATCACGATCTCACCCGTCACCGACGCGCGCAGGCCCACCTTGCTGTCGATGCGCGGGGTGCTCAAGCCCTTGGCGCCCTTGTCCAGGATGAAGCCGCGGATGGCGCCTTCGTCGTCCTTGGCCCACACCACGAACACGTCGGCGATGGGGCTGTTGGTGATCCACATCTTGCTGCCCGACAGGCTGTAGCCGCCGGCCACCTTGCGGGCGCGGGTGATCATGCTGGCCGGGTCGCTGCCGTGGTTGGGTTCGGTCAGGCCGAAGCAGCCGATCCACTGGCCGCTGGCCAGTTTCGGCAGGTACTTCTGCTTCTGCGCTTCGGTGCCGAATTCGTTGATGGGCACCATCACCAGCGAGCTTTGCACGCTCATCATGCTGCGGTAGCCCGAATCCACGCGCTCCACCTCGCGCGCGATCAGGCCGTAGCAGACGTAGTTCAGGCCGGCGCCGCCATAGGCCTCGGGGATGGTGGGGCCCAGCAGGCCCAGTTCACCCATCTCGCGGAAGATGCCGGCGTCGGTCTTCTCGTGCCGGAAGGCCTTGGTCACGCGTGGCATCAGCTTGTCCTGGCAGTAGGCCGCGGCGGCTTCGCGCACCGCGCGCTCGTCGGCCGTCAGCTGGTCGTCCAGGCGGAAGGGGTCGTCCCACTGGAAGGCGGCTTTTTTGTGCGAAGAACTCATGCGGGGCTCCGAAGGCAGAAGGTTCAGGGGGCAATCTACGTGGCACCGCCCCCCGGTGCAAGCGCTTTTGAGGCACGCAATTGTGCTGAAATCGCACTTCGCGAACATCCCCGCCCCATGCGCCGCCGCCTGCCGTCCACCGCCGCCCTGGCCGCCTTCGAGGCCGCTGCGCGCCATGCCAGCTACACCCGAGCCGCCGACGAGCTGGCCGTGACGCAAAGCGCGGTGTGCCGCCAGATCGCCACGCTGGAATCGCTGCTGGGGGTGAAGCTGTTCCGCCGCAGCCGGCGCGGCGTGCTGCTGACCGAAGCCGGTGTGCACTATGCGCACAGCGTGCGCCAGCGCCTGCGCGACATCGAACGCGACGCGCTGGAACTGGCCGCCCTGCAGGCCAGCGGCGGCGGCGTGCTGGAGTTGGGCGTGGTGCCCACCTTCGGCACCCGCTGGCTGCTGCCGCGGCTGCCACGCTTCGTGGCCCGCCACCCGGGCATCACCGTGCACCTGCACAGCCGCATCCGGCCCTTCCTGTTCGACGACGAAGCGGGCCTGGACGCCATGTTGCACGCCGGCAGCGCACCCTGGCCGGGTACCGAGCGGCTGCCGCTGCTGGCCGAGACCTTGCTGGCCGTGGCCAACCCCGCGCTCGCGCGGCGCCTGAAGCCGGCGCGCCGCGCCCTGGCCGCCGCTGACTTGGCCACTGCCACCTTGCTGCAGATGGCCACCCGCCCGCACGCCTGGCGCCAGTGGTTCCAGGCCCAGGGCGTGCAAGTACCCGGTGACCTGGCCGGCCCGCGCATGGAGCTGTACGGCATGGTGGCCGAAGCGGCGGTGCATGGCCTGGGGGTGGCGCTGGTGCCGAAGTTGTTGGTCGAAGACGAACTGGCGCGCGGCGCGCTGGTGCCGCTGCTGCCCTTCGAGATGGCCAGCGGCAACACCTACAGCCTGATCATTCCCGAGGCGCGCACCGAGCGGCCGGCATTGCGGGCACTGAGGGCATGGTTGCTGGAAGAAGCCATGGCGGTCGCCTGAAAGGGGCGGGCATGTTGCGACACACCCAAGTTGTTCGAGCCAGTTTCCGGAGTGCAAAGCAATGTTGACACGCCGCAAGACGCACGCAGCACCAACCTCGATACTGAACCGCGGACCGAAGCCGGCCCACCACGGAGTTGATCCGACAGGTGGTGCCCTTCAGTCCCGTTTCAGACACGAAGGAGATGAGAGTGAAGCCCCGATTCAGGATGACCACATTGGCAGCGTTCGTCGCCTTCGGCCTGGTGGCCGGTTGCCAGGCACCACGGCAGAAGCTCGCCGCAGACGTTCTTGTTGCGGCGAAGGTTGCCACGGCACCCAACCCCGCTGCCGGTGCCGCCGACCCGGTGTGGGCGACGGCGCGCTCGCTCAGCGTGACAGCCGCCGACGGTGCCAATCTCGGTGCCAAGCCCGGCGACAAAGGCGACAGTCAGGTCACGATGAAGGCGGCCTACACGGCCGACACGCTGTACCTGCTGATCCAGCACACCGATCCGACCTATTCGGTGCGCCGCGGCCCCTACCAGAAGCAGGCCGACGGCACCTGGAAGAAGCTGAAAGATCCGGCCGACAAGGGCGGGGACGACAACATCTACTACGAAGACAAATGGGCCATGCTCTGGCCGATCAACAACTCCATCAAGGCGTTCGACAAGGAAGGCTGCGCCGCCCTGTGCCACACCGACCAGGGCAAGCCCTATGGCAACAAGTACACGGCGCGGGAGGGCGAGATCGCCGACCTGTGGCACATGAAGGGCTCCCGCACCGCGCCGTTCGGCTTTGTTGACGACCAATACGCCGACCACACGCGCTACGACCCGAAGACCAGTCCGAACGCAGGCCGCAAGAGCGACCCGGGTACCACCACCGGTGAGTACAAGGCCTTTGGCCTGGTCGACGGCAAGCCGCAATTCATGGACCGCCAGGCCAAGCCCATGGCCTCAGGCGGAAATGCCTACATCAAGGCCGGTGACGAAGTCGCGTTCGACGACAGCAAATTCAAGCCCGGTGACGAACTGGCCTCCTACCTGATCTATCCGCTGCAAGGCGACCGTGCGGACATCCGCGTCGCGATCGCCTACAAGGATGGCGTGTACACCTCGGTTGTCAGCCGCAAGCTGGTGACGGGCAGCCCCTACGACGTCCAGTTCAAGGACCTGAACGCGCGCTACGGGTTTGGCTTCGCGGTGTTCGACAACGCGCAGGTTCGCCACGCTACGACGGATGATCCGCTGTATCTGGTGTTTGCAAAGTGAGTGCGGCGAAGCTTCGCTCACCTTGCCCACGTTCGAACCTGACGCAAGCGTTCAGCCCGCCAACAGCGCGTCGCGCGCCGCCTTCCGCACGCGCTTGCTGAAGGCGTCCAGCAAACCGGACGCCGCCCGCGCGTGTTGCCAGTACAGCGGCACGTCCAGCGGCGCGCCGGGCACCAGTTCCACCAACGCGCCGTCCTTCAGGTGTGGGGCGATCAAGGCCTGCGGGTGCAGGCCCCAGCCCATGCCGGCCAGCGTGGCGGTGACGAAAGCCTGAGGCGACGGCAGCGTGTGGCGCGGCATTTCCACATGCCGGTGGCACAGGCGCCGGGCCCAGCGGGCCTGCAATTCGTCCTTGGTGTTGAACACCAGGCTGGGCGCCTGGGCCAAGCTGCCGGCGCCCACGCCGCCGCTGAAGAACAGCGCTACGAAGGCCGGGCTGGCAGCGGCCCGGTAACGCATGGCACCCAGGGGCTGGCTGTTGCAGCCGGCCACCGGGCGGGCCGTGCCGGTCACGGCGGCCAGCACCGCGCCACTGCGCAGCCATTCGCTGGTGTGGTCCTGGTCGTCCACCGCCACGTCCAGCAGCACCGGCGCGTCGGCCGCGTAAGCCGCCATGGCCGGGGCGAACCAGGTGGCCAGGCTGTCGGCGTTCACCGCCACCGGCAGTGACACACGCGCCAGGCCGTCCGGTGCCAGCGCCGGCAACTGGCCTTGCAGTTCCTGCTCCAGCAGGCGCACACGGTCCACGTGCTGGCAGAGCCTGCGCCCGGTTTCTGTGGCCCGGCAGGGCTGGCCGCGCACCACCAGCGCGCAACCCACGCGTTCTTCCAGCAGCCGGATGCGCTGCGACACCGCCGAGGGCGTGACATTCAGCGCGCGGGCCGCGCGGTCGAAACTGCCTTCGCGCACCACGGCCGCCAGGGCGGACAGCGCCGCATAGTCCAGCATGGATTCAATTCTTCTAATTCCATGTAAGGAGAGACAGTTTGTCTTCATCCTCACCGGCTGGCAAGCTGGCGCCAACATGACCCCGACCACCGCCGCCTGGCCCGTCTTCATCCAGGGCCTGGCCCTGAGCTTCGGGCTGATCGTGGCCATCGGGGCGCAGAACGCCTTCGTGCTGCGCCAGGGCCTGCGGCGTGAACACGTGGGCAGCGTGGTGCTGTTCTGCGCCGTGGCCGATGCCGTGTTCATCACCGCAGGGGTGCTGGGCATGGCCCAGGCCCTGGGCAGCCGCCCGGACCTGGCCCGCGCACTGGCGTTGGCCGGCGCCGCCTTCCTGGCCACGTACGGCTGGCGGGCGCTGCGCCGCGCCCTGCAGGCGAACCGGCTCACGGCGTCCGCCGACGGTGCGGCGCTGGGCCGGGGCGCTGCCATGGCGCAGGCCGCCGCCTTCACGCTGCTGAACCCGCACGTCTACCTGGACACCGTGCTGCTGGTGGGCAGCATCGGCGCCCAGCAGCCGGCGCCGCTGCGGGCCTGGTTCGTGGCCGGCGCCAGCGTCGCCAGCCTGGGCTGGTTCGGTGGGCTTGGCTTCGGGGCGCGCTGGCTGGCGCCCTGGTTTGCCCGGCCCCGGGCCTGGCAAGTGCTGGACGGGCTGATCGGTGCCACCATGTTCGTGCTGTGCGCCCTGTTGCTGCGACACGCGCTGCTCGGGCCTTGACCACGCTGCGAACCTTTCTGAGCCGGGCGTGGCTCAAAGTCGCTGGTACAGCTCGCCCATGCGCCGCAGCCGGGCCGCGGCGTCGCGCGGCACCTGGTCCCAGTGGAAGCGCCAGGTCCAGTTGCCTTCGGGCGTGCCGGGAAAGTTCATGCGGTGCTCGCTGCCCAGGCCCATCACGTCTTGCATGGGGTGCACCGCGGTGTCGGCCACGCTGGCGCAGGCGGCGCGGATCAGGTCCCAGTTCACCGTGCGGCCATCGCTGGCCAGGTACTCGCGCAGGTGGTGGCGCACCTCTTCGCCGCTCTCGGCCCACCAGCCCAGCGTGGTGTTGTTGTCGTGGCTGCCGGTGTGCACCACGCTGTCGGGCGTGTGCCGGTGCGGCAGGAAGCGCGGCTCGGACACGCCTTCCGGGCCGAAGGCGAACTGCAGGACGCAGATGCCGGGGAATTTGAAGGCCAGGCGCAGCGCGTCCACGTCCGGGGTGATGACGCCCAGGTCTTCGGCAATGATGGGCAGCGGGCCCAGGGCCTGGCCGATGGCGCGGAACAGCGCTTCGCCGGGCCCCGGCACCCAGCGGCCCTTCTGCGCGGTGGGCTCGCTGGCCGGAATCTCCCAATGGGCCGCGAAGCCGCGGAAGTGGTCGATGCGCACGATGTCCACCAGCTCGAAGGTGCGCCGCACGCGCTCAATCCACCAGGCGTAGGCTTCGGCGGCGTGCGCGGGCCAGCGGTACAGCGGGTTGCCCCAGCGCTGGCCCTCGGCGGTGAAGGCGTCCGGCGGCACCCCGGCCACCACCGTAGGCCGGCCGGCAGCGTCCAGTTCGAACAACTCGGGCCGGGCCCAGACCTCGGCACTTTGCAGGGCGATGAAGATCGGTGCGTCGCCCACGATCTGCACGCCCCGTTGATTCGCATAGGCACGCAGCAGGCCCCATTGGCGGAAGAAGCACCACTGGCAGAAGGTCCAGAAGGCGATGCGTTCGGCATGCGCCTCGCGCGCCGCGGCCAGGGCCTTGGGTTCGCGCCGGGCCAGCGGCGCAGGCCAGTCGCACCAGTCGCTGCCGCTGTGTTGTTCCACCAGCGCCATGAACAGGGCGTAGTTGTCCAGCCAGCTGGCGTGCGCGGCGCAGAAGGCCGCCAGGTCCGCGCGCTCGGCGGGGCTGGCCTGCGCCTGGAAGCGCGCGGCCGCCCGCTGCAACCTGTCCATCCGGTAGGGCAGCACCGCGTTGAAGTTGACCGCCTGGTCCGCCAGGCCGGGCACCGGCGCCAGGTCGTCTTCGCCGAGCCAGCCGCGCCGCTGCAGTTCGCCCAGGTCGATCAGCAGCACATTGCCGGCGAAGGCCGAGCGGCTCATGTAGGGCGAATTGCCCAGGCCGATTTCACCCAGCGGCAGGATCTGCCACAGCCGCTGGCCGCCCGCCACCAGCCAGTCCACGAAGTGGTAGGCCGAGGGGCCGAAATCGCCCGAGCCGTGCGGGCCGGGCAAGGACGTGGGGTGCAGCAGCACGCCGCTGCGGCGGGGAAAACGCATGGACGGTCCTTGACGGGTCAGGTGATCACGCTGGGCGCGTTGCGGCCAGTGCGCTGCGAGATCTGTGCCAAGTCATCGGCCAGCCGCACCAGGTCGGCCAGGGCCAACTGGGTGTCCAGACCGTGCTGGGCCGGGTCGGCCTCGTAGCGTTCGATGTACACGCGCAGCGTGGCGCCCGAGGTGCCGGTGCCCGACAGGCGGTAGACGATGCGCGACCCGTCGTCGAACACCACGCGCAGGCCCTGGTGCGAGGACAGGCTGCCGTCCACCGGGTCCAGGTAGCTGAAGTCGTCGGCGGTGGTCACGCGGCGGCCCGCCAGCGTGCCGCCGGCCAGGGCGGCGATGCGTGTGGTCAGGTCCCTCATCAAGCCGTTCGCGACCTGGCTGTCCAGGTCCTCGTGGTCATGCCGGGTGTAGTAGTTGCGACCGAAGCGGGCCCAGTGTTCGCGCGCGATCTCGATGGCGCTTTGGCGCCGCGCGGCCAGGATGCTCAGCCACAGCAGCACGGCCCACACGCCGTCCTTTTCACGCACATGGTCGCTGCCGGTGCCGGCGCTTTCTTCGCCGCACAGGGTCACGCGGCCGGCGTCCAGCAGGTTGCCGAAGAACTTCCAGCCGGTGGGGGTTTCGAAGCAGGGGATGCCCAGCGCCTGCGCCACACGGTCCACCGCGCCACTGGTGGGCATGGAGCGCGCCACGCCGGCCAGGCCTTGGGCGTAGGCCGGCGCCAGTTGCGCATTGGCGGCCAGCATGGCCAGCGAGTCCGACGGCGGGATGAAGATGCCGCGGCCGATGACCAGGTTGCGGTCGCCGTCGCCGTCGGACGCGGCGCCGAAGTCAGGCGCCTGCGCGGACATCATCAGCGCATGCAGCTCGGCCGCGTGCACCAGGTTCGGGTCCGGGTGGTGGCCGCCGAAATCGGGCAGCGGCGTGCCGTTGCGCACCGTGCCGGGCGCGGCGCCCAGTTCGCACTCGAAAATGGCGTGGGCATAAGGGCCGGTCACCGCGTGCATGGCGTCGAAGGCCAGGCTGAAGCCAGACGCGAACAGCGCGCGCAGCGCGTCGAAGTCGAACAGGCGGCGCATCAGCGCCAGGTAGTCGGCCACCGGGTCGATGACCTCCACCACCATCTCGCCCAGCTTCACCGCGCCCAGGCGGCCAATGTCCACATCGGGCGTGTCCAGGGTCAGCAGTCGCGTGATGGACAGGGTGCAGGCATAGATGGCGTCGGTCAGCTTCTCGGGCGCCGGGCCGCCGTTGGCCGCGTTGAACTTGATGCCGAAGTCGCCGTCCGGCCCGCCGGGGTTGTGGCTGGCCGACAGGATCAGCCCGCCGAAGGCGCTGTGGCCGCGGATCACGCAGGACGCCGCGGGCGTGGACAGGATGCCGTCCTGGCCCACCATCACCCGCGCGAAGCCGTTCGCGGCGGCCATGCGCAGCACGGTCTGGATGGCCTCGCGGTTGTGGAAGCGGCCGTCCCCGCCCAGCACCAGGGTCAGGCCGGCAAAGCCTTCGCCCGGGCGCACCGCGTCGAAGACCGATTGCACGAAGTTGGCCAGGTAGTTGCCGGCGGCGAACTCCGCCACCCGCTTGCGCAGGCCGCTGGTGCCGGGCTTCATGCCGGCGATGGGGACGGTGGGCAGGCTGAGAACGGCGGGGGGGCTCATGGCATCTCCGGGTGGCCAACCCGGCGACGATACAGCCAGACCGCGACGCGGCCCCGAATCCCCCCGGCCGCTCAGGAAAACAAGCTCGCGTCAGTAGGTCGAGCGCCCGCCCGTGATGTCGAACACCGACCCGGTGGTGAAGCTGCAGTCGTCGCTGGCCAGCCAGGCCACCATGGCGGCAATCTCGGCCGGCATCAGGAAGCGGCCCATCGGAATTTTGGACAGCATGTAGTCGATGTGGGCCTGGGTCATCTGGTCGAACATGGCCGTCTTGGCCACCGCCGGGGTGATGGCGTTGACGAAGATGCCCTTGGTGGCGGTTTCCTTGGCCAGGCTCTTGGTCAGTGCGATCAGGCCGGCCTTGCTGGCGCTGTAGTGGCTGGCGTTGGGGTTGCCTTCCTTGCCGGCCACCGACGCGATGTTCACGATGCGCCCACCGCCCTGGGCCAGCATCACCGGCACCACGTGGCGGCAGGTGAGGTAGGGGCCGATCAGGTTCACCTCGACCACCCGCCTCCACACCACCGGGTCCAGGTCCCAGGTGCTGGCGTTGCCGCCGGTGATGCCGGCGTTGTTCACCAGCACGTCGATGCGGCCCAACTGTGCCTGGGTGGCGGCGGTGGCCTGGGCCACGGCCGCGTCGTCGGTCAGCTCCACCACCTGGCCGCTCACCGGGCCCAGGGCCTTGAGCGTGCCTTGCGCTTCGGCCAGCTTGCCGGCGTCGATGTCCCACAGGTGCACCGCCGCGCCGCTTTGCAGCAGGCGTTCGCAGGTGGCGTAGCCAATGCCCTGCGCGCCACCGGTGACGATGGCCACTTTGCCTTTCAGATCAATTTGGTTCATTGCATGCCTTTCAGGGCACCGGGGTTCGCCGCGTTGTCGGCGATGTAGGCGCGGATGATGTCTTCGAAACTGGCGTCAGCCTGCAGGCCCAGCGCGTTGGCGCGCGGCGTGACCACGCCTTTGGGCCAGTTGGCCACGATGCCGGCGATGCGCTCGTCGCGCTGCGGCTTCACGCGCGCCCGCACCGCCGGGCCGGCCACCTTTTCCAGTGCGTCCAGCATCTGGCGCACCGTGACATTCAGGCCTGGCAGGGTGATGGCGCTGCGGCCCACGAAGGCTTCGCGGCTGGCTTCGTACACCGTGATCAGGCCGTCCACCATGCGCTGCGGGCTGGCCACCGGGTGCTGCACGCTGTCGTCCACCGGCAGCACCGCGTCTTCACCGGCCAGGGGCTCGCGGATGATGCCGCTGAAGAAGCTGCTGGCCGCGCCATTGGGCCGGCCCGGGCGCACCGTGACCGTGACCAGGCGCGCCGCGCGGCCGTCGATGAAGCCCTTGCGGGTGTAGTCGGCGATGAGGTGTTCGCAGATGAGCTTTTGCGTGCCGTAGCTGGTTTGCGGCATCGGCAGGGTGCTGTCGCCCACCTGGGCCGGGAAGGGGTAGGCGGGGTCGGGGCCGAACACCGCGATGGAGCTGGAAAACACCAGCTTGGTGGGCGCCGCACCCAGCTTCTGCACGCGGTGGCGCAGCGCGTCCAGCAGGGCGCGGGTGCTGTCCAGGTTGCTGGCCAGGCCCAGGTCGAAATCGGTCTCGCATTCGCCCGACACGGCGGAAGCCAGGTGGAACACACCGTCGAAGGCTTCGTCGCGCAGCGCCTGCACCTGCTGCAGCAGCGGCCCGGTGCGGGCGGTCACCCGCGCATCGGCCACCAGTTCGGGCCGCGGCGGGGCCTGGTCGGTGAGCACCAGTTCGGTGATGGCTTGGCCGTCCAGCGTGCCGCGCGCCAGCAGGCTTTGCGCCAGCCGGGCCCCGACAAAGCCGGCGCCGCCGGTGATGAGCAGTTTCATGGTGGGTCTTCCTCAGGTCTGGACGGGTTTGGAGCGCGCCGCCGGAGCGGCGGCCCGTTGCTGGGTGGACGCCGCGGTGGCGCCGGGGCGGGACGGCGCCAGGTTCGGTGACTTCACCACGCTGGGCAGTTTGCGGCGGGACGCCAGCACGGCTTCAATGTCTTCACGCGCGCTGTCGATCAGCGCCAGCGTCGCCCGTTCGGCCTTCTGAGGCGCGCGTTCGATCACCGCATCCAGCACCGCGCGGTGCAGGCCCAGCGAATTGGCGGGCCCGTTCGGGCGTCGGGTGGAAATGGCCACTGCGGTGCGCAGCAGCGCGCCCAGCGCGTCGCTCATCTGCACCAGCATGCGGTTGTGGCAGGCGCGCAGCAGGCCCAGGTGGAAGGCCAGGTCGTGGCGCACGTAGTCGCCGCCGTTTTCCACCGCGTCCTTCATGCCCGCGAAGGCGGCCTCGATGACAGCGATTTCGGCCGGGGTGGCGCGATCGGCGGCCAGGCGCACGGCGGCCGGTTCGATGATGCGACGCAGCTCCTGCACGTCACGCAGGAATTCACGCGTGAGGCCGGCCTTGGTTTGCCAGGTCACCACGTCGGGGTCGAACCAGTTCCATTGCGCCGGCGGCGTGACGCGCGTGCCCACCTTGGGGCCGGTGGTCACCAGGCCCTTGGCCACCAGGGACTTGATGGCTTCGCGCACCACGGTGCGCGACACGCCGAGCGCTTCGCACAGCATGGCCTCGGGCGGCACCGCGCCGCTGGGGCCGTAGTGCCCGGACACGATGGCTTCGCCCAGCGTGTCCAGGATGTGGCCGTGAACGTTTTTCACTGCCATGGTGGCGTCAGCCTCGCACGAACAGGGTTTCCAGCGGGTCAGCCCCGAGCTGGCGGCTCCAGTGGCCGTGCACCTGGGGGTTGAAGGCGGCGCCCGCAGGCAGCACATCGGCCGAATAGAAGTGGTCGCCCGGCTGGAAGACACGCGAGCTGCCATCCTGCAGGCCGATTTCCATCTGCCCGCGCAGGATGAACACCCATTGCGGGTTCTCGGTGCAGTGGAACTCGCTGCGAAAGCCCACCGGGCTGTGGCGCAGCTGGTAGCCGCCACTGGCCATCAGCGGACTGAGCCGGGCCTGGGGTTTGCCTTCGGTCAAGGGCAGGGTTTCGTCGCGGAAACGCGCGCGGCCATCGGTGTCGGTGAACAGGGTGGTCTTGGTGAAGTTCATGGCAACTCTTACAGGCTGGCGGTGACACCGCCATCAACGTAAAGGATATGCCCGTTGACGAAGCGCCCCGCGTCGCTGGCCAGGAACACGGCCGCGGGGGCCAGGTCTTCCACGTCGCCCCAGCGGCGGCTGGGCGTGCGGTTGATGAGCCAGCTGCTGAACTTTTCGTCCGCCACCAGCGCGGCGTTCAGCTCGGTCTTGAAGTAGCCTGGGCCGATGCCGTTGACATTGATGCCCAGTGGCCCCAGGTCGATGGCCATGCCCTTGGTGAGCATCTTCACCGCGCCCTTGCTGGCGGTGTAGGCCACGGTGCCGGGGCGTCCCAGTTCGCTCATCACCGAACAGATGTTGATGATGCGCCCGCGCCCGCGCGGCACCATGCGTTGGGCCACCGACTGGCCGACGATGAACAGGCTGTCCACGTTGGTGGTGAGCACGGTGTTCCAGTCGGCGGCGCTCAGCTCATGGAAAGGGCCGCGGCGGGTGAGGCCGGCGTTGTTCACCAGGATGTCGATGGCGCCGATGTTCGCTTCCACATCGGCCACCGCGGCCTGCACCGCGGACGCGTCGCACACATCGAAGGCACGCTGGTGAACGGTCAGGCCTTCGACCTTCAGCGCCGCGGCGCTGGCGGCCAGCTTGGCCTCGTCGCGCCCGTTCAGCACCACGGTGGCGCCGGCCTGCCCCAGGCCCCGCGCCAGCGCCAGTCCGATGCCAGCGGACGAACCGGTGACAAGTGCCAGGCGACCATCCAGGCGAAAGGTGTCGGCGTTGATCATGCGGGGGTGTCCTTCAACCACAACGCGGCCTGGGCGGCCAGCTGTTCTGCGGGGGCCTGGATGTCCAGCACCAGGGCGGCTTCGTCGGCTTCGGGCGGCTGCAGGGTCAACAACTGGCTGTGCAGCAGCGAGGCCGGCATGTAGTGGCCCTGGCGCGTGGCCAGGCGTTGCGACAGCGTGGCTTCGTCGCCCTGCAGGTGCACCAGGCGCAGGTCGGGCGCGGCGGCACGCAGCAGGTCGCGGTAGCCACGCTTCAGGGCCGAGCAGGCCACCACCACGCCGCGTTCCTGCGCGGTGGCATTGGCCAGCTGCTGGCCCACGTCCACCAGCCAGCCGTGGCGGTCGGCATCGGTAAGCGGTATGCCGGCGGCCATGCGCTGCACGTTGGCGGCAGGGTGCAGTTCATCGCCCTCGACATAGTGCACACCCAGCGTGCGGGCCAGGGCGCGGCCGACGGTGCTCTTGCCGCAGCCCGAGACACCCATCACCACCACGCGGGGCGCTGTCATGTCAGGCCTGCCGCCGGGTCGCCCCAAGGCGGGCCTGCGCCCCCTCGGGAGGCTGCGAACGCAGTGTGCGTGGGGGTTCCATTTCAGTCCCGCCCGGCCGTTCCGAAGGGGCTGACCGCCCCCTCGGGGGGCAGCGAATGAAGTGAGCGTGGGGGCCCCATTTCTTGCCTACAGCCGCTTCTCGCTGGCACCGTCGAACACATGCGCCTTGGCCGCGTCCAGCGCCAGGTGCACGGTGTCGTCGGGCCGGGCGTTGGTGCGGCCATGCACCACCAGCACCAACTGCTGCTCGCCCACCTGCAGCAGCAGTTCGGTTTCGGCCCCGGTGGGCTCCACCACCACCACCTTGGCGGCAATGCCCTGCGGGGCCAGCTCCAGGTCGCTGGGCCGGATCCCGTAGTGCACCGTCTGGCCTTCACTGGCCGCCGTGCCAGGCGGCAGCGGCCAGCTGGCACCAAGCGCCTGCAACTGGCCGCCCTTCACCTGGCCTTGGAACACGTTCATGGCCGGCGAGCCGATGAACTGGGCCACGAACAGGTTGCCGGGCCGGTCGAACAATTCCAGCGGCGTGCCGATCTGTTCGATGATGCCGTCGTGCATGACCACGATGCGGTCGGCCATGGTCATGGCCTCGATCTGGTCGTGGGTGACGTACACCGTCGTTGTCTTCAGGCGCTGGTGCAGGGCCTTGATCTCGGCGCGCATGGCCACGCGCAGCTTGGCGTCCAGGTTGGACAGCGGCTCGTCGAACAGGAAGACCTTGGGGTCACGCACGATGGCGCGGCCCATGGCCACGCGCTGGCGCTGGCCGCCGGACAACTCACGCGGGGTGCGGTCCAGCAGCGCGGTCAGGTTCAGGATGCGCGCGGCGTTGTCCACCCGCTGTGCGGTGGTCTGGGCGTCGGCCTTGCGCAGGCGCAGCGAGAAGCCCATGTTGTCGCGCACGGTCATGTGCGGGTACAGGGCGTAGCTCTGGAAGACCATCGCGATGTCGCGGTCCTTGCTTTCCAGGTCGTTCACCACCTTGCCGTCGATCAGGATTTCGCCGCCGGTGATGTCTTCCAGGCCCGCCAGCATGCGCAGCAGCGTGCTCTTGCCGCAGCCGCTGGGGCCCACCAGCACGACGAATTCACCGTCGGTGATGTCGAAGCCCACGCCGTGCAACACCTGCACCTTGCCGTAGGCCTTCTTGACATCGCGGAATGAGACCGAGGCCATGCGTTGCCCTTTTGAATCAGCTCTTCACCGCGCCGGCCGTGAGGCCGCCGACCATGTAGCGCTTGAAGGTGTAGTAGATGGCCGCCGGGGGCAGCGCGTAGATGAGGCCGGTGGTCATCAGCAGTTCCCAGGGCGAGTCGTCGGCCGACAGGAAGTTGCCCAGCGCCACCGCCAGCGTCACGCTGCGGTCGTTGGACAGCAGCAGGAAGGCGTAGAGGTATTCGTTCCAGGCCAGCAGCAGCGCGTAGGTGCCCACCGCCACCAGCGACGGCACCATCAGCGGCAGGTAGACCATCCAGAACAACTGCAGCGGCGTGGCACCGTCGATGCGCGCGGCTTCGTCCAGTTCCCAGGGCAGCTTGTCGCTGGCCTGCTTCAGCACCCAGATGCAGTAGGGCGACGCGATGGTCACCATGGCCAGGATCAGTGCCCACTGGTTGTTCAGCAGGCCGTAGTTGCCCATGGTCTTGTACATGGGCACCGCCAGGAAGGCGGCCGGGATGAAGTAGGTGAACAGCGCCAGGTTCAGCACGGTGCGCCCGCCGCGCACCCGCAGCCGGCTGATGGCAAACGCCGCCGCGGTGGACACGAACAGCGTGATGGCCGCCACCGCCACAGCGATGACCACCGAGTTCCACATCTGCTGCCAGAAATGGTCCAGGTAGAAGTGCTTTTGCTTGAAGACGAAGTCGAAGTTCTGCAGCGTCGGGTTCTTGGGCCACAGCCGGCCGGACGTGGCCGAGTCCCGCTCGGAGATCGAGAACAGGAACATGTGGTAGACCGGGATGATGGTCCACAGGAACACCGGGATGCCGATGAGCAGCAATTTGGCTTCGGTGGCGACTGTCTTCCATTTCATTTAGACAACCGCTTCATCATGAAGTAGACCAAGGGCAGCACCAGGGGCAGCGCCACCACGATGGAGGCCATGGCCAGGTCCACCTGGTCCAGCCGCAGGTAGCGGATGCCGAGCGTGGCCAGCACGTGCGTCAGGTCGGCCGGGCCGCCGCCGGTGAGCAGGTAGACCGAGTTGAAGTCACCCAGGGTCCAGATCATCGACAGGATGGTGGACGTGAGGTAGAGCGTGCGCATCGCCGGCCAGGTGATGAAGCGGAACTTCTGCCAGTGGCTGGCGCCGTCCACCGACGCGGCTTCGTACTGTTCAGACGGAATGGCCAGGCGTCCGGCGATCAGGATCAGGGTCCAGAAGGGCAGGCTCTTCCACACGTGCATCAGCATGGAAAAGCTCAGCGCCAGCGTGGGGTCGTTCAGCCAGTTCGGGCCGTCCAGCCCGGTCAGGCGGAAGATCAGGCTGTTGATCACCCCCCACTCGGGGTTCAGCATGAAGCGCACGCTCAGGATGGTGGGAATCGACGGCACCGCCCAGGGCAGGATGAACAGCGCCGACAGGGCCTTGATCCACCAGCGCGCCTGGATGAAGAAACCCGACAGCACCAGGGCAATGGCCATCTTGAAATTGATCGCCACCACCAGGAACACCACGGTGTTGATGGCGGTGCGGAAGAAGATCGGGTCCTCGAACAGCTTGACGTAGCTCTCGGGGTGGCGTGCCAGCCACAGGCCGTAGCCCACCGGGTACAGCACGAACACCGCGAACACCAGCAGGTACGGCAGCACCAGCAGCCGCCCCCAGAGCTGGAAGGCGCCCAGGGGTTTGCGCCCGGTGGGCGGCGCGTTGGCGGCGAGGCTGCTCATCGGAAGCGGTTCAGCGCTGCGGTGTCAGGGCCGGGCGACTTACTGCGCCACCGTCTTGATGCGGGCGATCAACTCGTCCACCGCCTTGTCCACCGGCACCTTTTCGTTCAGCACACGGTTCATGGCCTTGGCCCACACGTTTTCGTTGTTCAGCACCGTGAACTTGAAGTTCTTGGTGAATTCAAAGGCCGTGGTACCGCTCATGAACTGGTTGAACACGGCCAGGCGGTGGGGGTCGGCCTTCCAGAACGGGCTTTGCTGCGACGCCTTCAGCACCGGGAACCAGCGGCCGAGCGAGCCTTCCACGTAGGGCTGCAGGTTGGCTTCGTCCAGCATGAAGGCGACGAACTTCTTGGCCGCCGCCTTGTTCTTGGCGTCCTTGAAGATGACGCCGGTCTTCACCGCGGCGCGGTAGGTCATCTTGCCGCCATCGGGCTTGTTCGGGAAACCGGCGGTGGCGATGAGCTCGGTGTAGTTCTTCTTGGCCTGACCGCGCTGGGCATCGGACAGCGTGGCGTTGTTCATGTCGTCCAGGTGCTTGGCCGCGATGGAGATGGTGGCGTTGTGCGTCATCACCGTGGTGCGGTTGTGGAAGGCGACGTTGTTGTCCGGGTCCTTCCAACTGGTGGACGACGGCGGCGTGCAGCCCTTGGCGTACACCGCGGTGTAGTCGGTGACGGCGTTGATCAGCGCTGCCCGAACCGCCGGGTCGTCCACCAGCAGCTTGCCGGCGTCGTTGACCAGGGTGACGTTGTAGGCGTCCATGAAGGTCAGGAACGAGAAGAAGGAATCGGTGGAGTCCACGCCCATGGGCATGCCGATGCCAAAGCCGCGGTTGCCGGTTTTCTGGCGGTAGCCGGTCTGCACCTTGTCGCACCAGAAGTTCCAGTAGCCCTTCCAGTCCTTGGGGATGTCCGACTCCTTGAACCCCGCTTCAGCCAGCATGTCCTTCCAGTACTGGATGTGCATGGTCTGCTGCTTGATGGGGTAGGCGTAATAGGCCCGGGTCTTGGTGGCGTCGTTGTAGAGGAAGGTGGTGGACAGCGCGCGCGGCTCGAACTTGGCGCGCAGCGGGTCGATGACGCTGGTGACGTCTTCCAGCTTGCCGTCAAAGGCCCACTTGGCGGACACCTGGAAGTCGAAGCTGTCGCCATAGGCCACGTCGGGCGGGTTGCCCGAATCCAGCGCCGACACGGTCTTGGGGATCATGTCCTGGATGGGGTACTGCGACAGCTCGATCTTGATGTTCTTGTTCTTCTCCTCGAACTTCTTGATGGCCGCGAACAACGCGTCGTCTTCGGCCTTGTAGAAGCCCTTCACCCACCACACGGTGAGCTTTTCCTGCGCCAGCGCAGGGCCGCCGGCGGCCAGCCCCGCGCCCAGCAGGGCGGCGGCGATCCAGGTCTTGGTGTGCATGGTGTGTCTCCTTGAGATGGGCGTGGCGGTATCGCCAGATGATCTTATGGTATGACAAATAGAAAAAATGGCGCCCCGGGCTTTCCCGCCTTGACCCAGGCCTGGTGGCGCCGCGGCGGCGCTCCGGCGCTTCAGCGCAGTTCGGGCACCGGGGTCTTCACCGGCTGGCCGGCGAAGTGCAGGCGCAGGTTGTCCAGCGCCAGGCCGGCCATGGCCTGGCGGGTTTCCACCGTGGCGCTGCCAATGTGCGGCGCCAGCACCACCTGCGGCAGGTCGATCAGGGCCTGCGGAACCCGGGGTTCGTTCTCGAACACGTCCAGCGCAGCACCCCCCAGTTCACCGGCCTGCAGCGCAGCGATCAGCGCGGCTTCGTCCACCACCGAGCCGCGCGCCACGTTCACCAGCACGCCCTTCTTGCCCAGGGCCTTCAGCACTGCGGCGTTCACCAGGTGTTTGGTGCCGGCACCGCCGGGGGTGATGACCACCAGAAAGTCCACCTCCGCCGCCAGCGTCTCGGCGCTGGGCAGGAAGCGGTAGGGCAGGTCGGACTTGGCCGAGCGCGCGGTGTAGGCGATGGACATGCCGAAAGCCAGCGCGCGCTGCGCAATCGCCTTGCCGATGCGGCCCATGCCCACGATCCCCAAGCGTGCGCCGGACATCTTGCGCGCCAGCGGCATCGGCCCGTTCACCCACTGGCCGGCGCGCACATAGCGGTCGGCCGCGGGCAACTGGCGCGCGGCGCACAGCATCAGGCCGATGGCGGTGTCGGCCACCTCGTCGTTCAGCACGTCGGGGGTGTGCGTCACCATCACGCCGCGGGCCTGGGCGGCGGCCACGTCCACGCCGTCGTAGCCCACGCCCATCACCGAGATGATTTCCAGGCGGGGGCACTGGCTGATCAGCGCCCCCGGCACCTTGCTTTCGCCGCTGGCGGCGATGGCGCGCACATTCGGCGCGATGGCGGCCATGGCCGCGGTGTCCGGGCTGGGGCCACCGGCCTGCAGGTCGTGCACGCGGTAGGTGGCGGTGAGCGGCTGCAGGTACAGCGGGGCCAGTTTGGAAGCGGTGAGGATGTCGATCATGGGCGCTCGGGTATCGGGGTTGTCCCGTGGCTGATTTTCAATTGTCATACCATATTATTCCCCGCGACTTCCACCCACCCCCCGGGACTTCCCCCATGACACCGCCCCGCAAGAAACCCCACGAGCTGCGCAGTCAACAGTGGTTTGGCCGCCAGGACCGAGACGGCTTTGCCTACCGCAGCTGGGTGAAGGGCAAAGGCGTGCCGCACGACCAGTTCGACGGCCGGCCGGTCATCGGCATCTGCAACACCTTCTCCGAACTCACGCCCTGCAACAGCCATTTCCGCACCCTGGCCGAACAGGTGAAGATCGGCGTCTACGAAGCCGGCGGCTTCCCGCTGGAGTTCCCGGTGATGAGCCTGGGCGAGACCCTGCTGCGCCCCACTGCCATGCTCTACCGCAACCTGGCCAGCATGGACGTGGAAGAAAGCATACGCGGCAACCCCATCGACGGCGTGGTGCTGCTGATGGGCTGCGACAAGACCACGCCCAGCCTGCTGATGGGCGCGTCCAGCGTGGACCTGCCCACCATCGGCGTGTCCGGCGGCCCCATGCTGAACGGCAAGTGGCGCGGCCAGGAACTCGGTTCTGGCACCGGCCTGTGGAGCATGAGCGAGCAGGTGCGCGCCGGCACCTTGAAGCTGGCCGACTTCTTCGAAGCCGAAAGCTGCATGCACCGCAGCCATGGCCACTGCATGACCATGGGCACGGCCAGCACCATGGCCAGCATGGTGGAAGCCCTCGGCATTGGCCTGCCGGGCAATGCCGCCTACCCGGCGGTGGACGGGCGGCGCAACGTGCTGGCGCGCAACGCCGGCCGGCGCATCGTGGAGATGGTGCACACCGACCAGAAGATCTCGCAGGTGCTCACCCGCGAGGCCTTTGAGAACGCCATCCGCACGTTGGCGGCCATTGGCGGCAGCACGAACGCGGTCATCCACCTGATCGCCATCGCCGGCCGCCTGGGCGTGCCGCTGTCCATCGACGACTTCGAACGCCTGGGCAGCGAGATGCCTTGCCTGGTGAACCTGCAGCCCAGCGGCCAGTACCTGATGGAAGACTTCTGCTATGCCGGCGGCCTGCCCGCGGTGATGAAGGAAATTGCGTCGGTGCTGCACCTGGACGCGGTCACCGCCAGCGGCCAGACCGTGCGCGAGAACCTGGCCACCGCCGAAAACTTCAACCCCGAGGTCATCAAGACCGTGGCCCAGCCTTTCAAGGAAAAGGCCGGCATCGCCATCCTGCGTGGCAACCTGGCGCCACGTGGCGCGGTCATCAAGCCCAGCGCGGCCACGCCGGCGCTGCTGCAGCACACTGGCCGCGCGGTGGTGTTCGAGAACAGCGACGACTTCCACCAGCGCATCGACGACGACAGCCTGGACGTGGACGAGACCTGCATCCTGGTGCTGAAGAACTGCGGCCCCAAGGGCTACCCCGGCATGGCCGAGGTGGGCAACATGCCGCTGCCGCCCAAGGTGCTGAAGAAGGGCATCACCGACATGGTGCGCATCAGCGACGCGCGCATGAGCGGCACCGCCTACGGCACCGTGGTGCTGCACACCACGCCCGAAGCCGCCGCCGGCGGCCCGCTGGGCCTGGTGCAAAACGGCGACCTGATCACCCTGGACGTGAAGGGGCGCAAGCTGCACCTGCACGTGGACGACGCCGAACTGGAACGTCGCCGCGCCGGCTGGCAGCCGCCCGTGCCGCCCTTGACCAGCGGCTACTGGAAGCTGTACATCGACCACGTGCTGCAAGCCGACGAGGGGGCCGACCTGGACTTCCTGGTGGGCAAGCGTGGCGCTTTTGTTCCGAAGGACAACCATTGATGAGCACGAACAGATACGCACTGATCACCGGCGCCAGCAGCGGCATCGGCAAAGCCTGCGCCTTGGCCCTGTTGGCCGAAGGCTGGCACGTGGGCCTGACCGCGCGCCGCGTGGAAGCGCTGAACGACACCATCGCCGCCGCCGGCGCCGCCGGCTCGCGCGCGCTGGCGCTGCCCTGCGACATCGGGGACTCGGCCGCCGTGGCCGCCGCCTTCGCCAACCTGCAGCAAAGATTCGGCCGCCTGGACCTGCTGTTCAACAACGCCGGCATCTCGCCGCGAGGCACCACACCGGACGACCTGTCGGCCGAAGAATGGGACCGCGGCGTGGCCACCAACCTGAGCGGCGCGTTCTATTGCCTGAGCAACGCCTTCAAGCTGATGAAGACCCAAAGCCCCATGGGCGGGCGCATCATCAACAACGGCAGCATCTCGGCCCACGCGCCGCGGCCCGGCAGCATCGCCTACACCGCCACCAAACACGCCATCACCGGCCTGACCAAGACCGCCGCGCTGGACGGCAGGCCCTTCGACATCGCGGTGGGCCAGATCGACATCGGCAACGTGGCCAGCGACATGACCGAGAAGATGGCCAAGGGCGTGCCCCAGGCCGACGGCAGCATCAAACCGGAACCGCGCATGGACATGCAGGCCGTGGTGGACACCTTCATGGCCATGGCCCGCCTGCCGCTCACCGCGAACATCCTGTTCACCACCGTGATGGCCACCAAGATGCCCTACGTGGGTCGGGGCTGAAGACCATGGCAAAGATCGGATTCATCGGCGCGTCCGGCCTGATGGGCCATGGCATGGCCAAGCACCTGCTGGCCAAGGGCCATGCGCTGGCCCTCACCGTGCACCGCAACCGCGAGCGCGTGGCCGACCTGCTGGCGGCCGGCGCCACCGAAGCGGCGTCCTTCCAGGCCCTGGCCGAAGGCAGCGACATCGTCTTCCTCTGCGTCACCGGCAGCCCGCAGGTGGAAGCCGCGATGGCGGGCGTGCTGCAAGGCGCCAGACCGAAGCTGATGGTGGTGGACTGCAGCACCAGCGAACCCGACAGCACCGCGAAACTGCGCGAGCAGTGCGCCGCGCGCGGGGTCACCTTCGTGGACGCCCCGCTGGCCCGCAGCCCGGTGGAAGCCGAAGCCGGCAAGCTGAACGTGATGGTGGGTGCTGAAGCGTCGGTCTTCGAATGCGTTCAGCCGGTGTTGAAGTGTTTTGCCGAGAACGTGTTCCACGTCGGCGGGCCGGGCGCCGGCCACACCATCAAGCTGCTGAACAACTTCATCGGCCAGAGCATCTGCGCCGCCACCGCCGAGGCCTTTGCCGTGGGCCAGCGCGCCGGGGTGGATCTGGCGCAACTGGTGTCGCTGGTGGGCGCCGGCCCGGTGAACAGCGGCCTGTTCCAGGCCATGGCCAAGACCCTGCAGGGTGACCTGGCCGGGCTGAAGTTCGAGCTGGACAACGCGCGCAAGGACGTTCGCTACTACACCCACCTGGCCGAGGGCCTGGCCATCCCGTCGCTGATGGGCGAGGCGGTGCACCAGAGCTTGGCAATAGCCAGCGCGCTGGGCCATGGCAAGAAGTTCGTGCCTTCGCTGGTGGAAGCGCAGGAGCAGCTCTCGGGCGCCAAGCTCGTCCCCCGATGAAGATCACCGGCGCGCGGGTCATCGTCTGCAGCCCGGGGCGCAATTTCGTCACGCTGAAGATCGAGACCGATGAGGGCCTCACCGGCCTCGGCGACGCCACGCTGAACGGGCGCGAACTGGCGGTGGCCAGCTACCTGACAGACCACGTCATCCCCTGCCTGATCGGCCGCGACGCGCACCGCATCGAAGACACCTGGCAGTACCTGTACCGCGGCGCCTACTGGCGGCGCGGCCCGGTGACGATGAGCGCCATCGCCGCGGTGGACACCGCGCTGTGGGACATCAAGGCCAAGGCCGCCGGCCTGCCGCTGTACCAATTGCTGGGCGGCGCCAGCCGCGAGCGCGTGATGGTGTACGCCCACGCCAACGGCCGCGACATCGCCGAGACGGTGGACGAGGTGCAGCGCCAGGCCGCATTGGGCTACCTGGCGGTGCGCGCGCAAAGCGGCGTGCCCGGCATCCGCAAGGTCTACGGCGTGGCCGACGACGGCCAGCCCTACGAGCCCGCCACCCGCGGCCTGCCGACCGAGCAGGACTGGGACAGCGCGAAGTACCTGCGCCACGCGCCGCGATTGTTCGACGCGCTGCGCCAGGCCGTGGGAGACGAATTGCACCTGCTGCACGACGTGCACCACCGTCTCACGCCGATTGAATCCGCGCGCCTGGGCCAGGACCTGGAACCCTTCCGCCTGTTCTGGCTGGAAGACGCCACGCCGGCCGAAAACACCGACGCCTTCCGCCTGATCCGCCAGCACACCACCACACCCATCGCGGTGGGCGAAGTGTTCAACAGCCTGTGGGACTGCAAGGCGCTGATCGAAAGCCAGCTGATCGACTACATCCGGGCCACCGTGGTGCATGCCGGAGGCATCAGCCACCTGCGGCGCATCGCCGACCTGGCGGCCTTGTACCAGGTGCGCACCGGCTGCCATGGTGCGACGGACCTGTCGCCGGTGTGCATGGGCGCGGCGCTGCACTTCGACCTGGCGGTGCCCAACTTCGGCATCCAGGAACACATGCCGCACCACGCATTGACCGACGAGGTCTTTCCGCACGCCTACACCTTCGACCGCGGCTTCATGCACCCGGGCGAAGCACCCGGCCATGGCGTGGACATCGACGAAGCCCTGGCCGCGAAGCACCCCTACCAGCGCGCCTACCTGCCGGTGGCGCGCCTGCAGCACGACGGCACCCTGTGGCACTGGTGACGAAGCGCCTGGGCGAAGCCGCCCTGGCCACCCTGCCCCCCGGCGTGGCGCGCCCGCGCTACGACCGCGCGGCGCTGCAACCCGGCATCGTGCACCTGGGCCTGGGCGCCTTCATGCGTGCCCACCTGGCGGTGGCCACTGAAGCCGCGCTGCACGCCAGCAGCGACCTGGGCTGGGGCATCACCGGCGTGTCGCTGCGGTCCCCCGACACCCGCGACGCGCTGGCACCGCAAGACGGCCTGTACACCCTGGCGGTGCGCGACGGCAGTGGCCAGCGTCTGCAGGTGCTGGGCTGCGTGACCCGCTGCCTGGTGGGCCAGGAAGCGCCACAGGCGGTGCTGGACGCCATCGCCCACCCCAGCACCCGCATCGTCAGCCTGACGGTCACCGAGAAGGGCTACCGGCCCGACAGCCCCACGCTCGGCACGCTGCGGCAGGGCCTGGCGCAACGGCAGGCGCGAGGGCTGGGCGGCCTCACCCTGCTGAGCCTGGACAACCTGCCCGCCAATGGCCGCGTGCTGCGCGAGCGGCTGCTGGCGCAGGCCGCATCCCTGGCGCCCTGGATCGATGCCCATTGCCGCTTCCCCTGCAGCATGGTGGACCGCATCGTGCCGCGCAGCACCGCCGCCGACCGCGCGCAGGTGGCCGCCGCCCTGGGCTGCCACGACGCCTGGCCGGTGGTGGCCGAACCGTTTTTCGACTGGGTGGTGGAAGACCAGTTCGCCGCCGGCCGCCCGGCCTGGGAACACGCCGGCGTGCGCTTTGTGACCGACGCCGCACCCTGGGAAGCGCTGAAGCTGCGTTTGGTGAACGGCAGCCACTCGGCCATCGCCTACCTGGGCGCGATGGCCGGCTGGGCGACGGTGGACATGGCCCTGGCCCAGCCCGCGCTACGCCGCTTCGTGGACACGATGATGCGCGACGAGATCGCGCCCACGCTGCCCGCCCTGCCCGGCCTGGACACCGCCGCCTACCGCGCCAGCCTGCTGCAGCGTTTCGCCAACCCGGCGCTGGCCCACCGCACCCAGCAGATCGCGATGGACGGCACCCAGAAGCTGCCGCAGCGCTGGCTGGCCACGGTGCGTGACCGCCTGGCCGCCGGCCAGCCCATCGCCCAGTTGGGATTGGCCTTGGCCGCCTGGCTGCACTACCTGCGTGGTTCGGATGAAGCCGGCCGGCCCCATGCCATTGACGACCCGCTGGCGGCTGAACTGGCGGCGCTGCGTGACCGGGCCGCGGGCGCGCCGGACCTTCAGGCTGAAGTGACGGCCTGGACGGGGTTCACACCGGTGTTCGCTGACCTGGCCGGCCATCCGGCGCTGGTGCAAGCCATCGCCAAGCCCTTGGCGCGCTTGCGGTCCCAGGGTGTGGCGGCCACGCTGGAGGCCATGGCATGAACCGCCCGCTGGACGTGGTGACCCTGGGCGAAGCCATGGCCCTGTTCGTGGCCACCGAGCCTGGCCCGCTGGAAGCGGTGCGCCTGTTCGAGAAACGCACCGCGGGCGCCGAGACCAATGTGGCCGTGGGCCTGGCGCGCCTGGGCCTGCGCGTGGGCTGGGTCAGCCGCCTGGGCGACGACGCGATGGGGCGCTTCCTGCAGGCCGAGTTCCAGCGCGAAGGCATCGACTGCAGCCACGCACCGCTGTGGGCCCAGGCCCGCACCGGCTTCATGTTCAAGGGCCGGGTGGACGATGGCAGCGACCCGCCGATCGAATACCACCGCAGCGGCTCGGCCGCCAGCACGCTGGACGCCGACGCGCTGGACAGGCCCTGGCTGGCCGCCGCGCGCCACCTGCACACCACCGGCATCTTCCCGGCGCTGACCCCCGCCACCCTGGGCGCCACCCAGGCCGCGATGGCGCTGGCGCGCGCGCAGGGCGCCAGCATCAGCTTCGACCCCAACCTGCGCCCGGCCCTGTGGCCGTCGGCGCAGGCCATGCGCGACACCCTCAACCAACTGGCCGCCCAGGCCGACTGGGTGCTGCCCGGGCTGGACGAAGGCCGGCTGCTCACCGGCTGCAGCACGCCGCAGGACATCGCCCGCTTCTACCGCGACCAGGGCGCCTCGCTGGTGGTGGTCAAGCTGGGCCAGGAAGGGGCCTGGGTGGACAGCGCCGAAGGCGCCCACCATGTGCCGGCCGTGCCGGTGGCGAAAGTGGTGGACACCGTCGGCGCCGGCGATGGGTTTGCCGTGGGCCTGATCAGCGCCTTGCTGGCCGGCCGCAGCACACCGCAGGCGGTGCAACGCGCGGTGTGGATCGGCGCCCGGGCGGTGCAGGTGCGCGGCGACACCGAAGGCCTGCCCACGGCCGCGGAACTGCAGGCCGCCGGCCTGTAGCCACGGCCACCACTGGGGTTTGCCCCCGCTGCGACCCCGGTGCGGCGCCGATACGATGCGCGACCCAATTGGTCTGACCACTTGACCACCGAAGCCCATGCCACTGCAGGCCGTTGAACCCCGCCGCCTCTACCGCCAGATCGCGGAGCAACTGCGTGTGCTGATCCAGCGCGGGGAATTCCCCATCGGCTCGCGCCTGCCGGCCGAGCGCGAACTGGCGGCGCAACTGGGCGTGTCGCGCCCGTCGGTGCGCGAGGCCTTGATCGCGCTGGAAGTCGAAGGCCTGGTGGAAATCCGCGCCGGCTCGGGCATCCATGTCGTGTCGCGCGAGCCCGGGCCGACCGCCCGCGTGCTGGAACCCACCGCCTTCGGGCCCTTCGAGATCATGCGCGCACGCCAGGTGGTGGAAGGTGAACTGGCGGCGCTGGCCGCGGCCCACGCCACCAAGGCCCAGGTGGCCGGCCTGCGTGAAGCCCTGGTGCAGATGGAAGACGACATCGCCCAAGGCGCCATGCCCATCCATGGCGACCGCGTCTTCCACCTGCGCGTGGCCGAAGCGGCCGAGAACGGCCCGCTGGTGCGCACCGTGGCCGCGCTGTACGACGAGCGCAACAACCCGCTGTTCGAGCTGATGGGCCACCACTTCGAAAACGAAAAGACCTGGCGCAAGGCGATTGCCGAACACCGCGCCGTGGTGGCCGCCATCGCTGCGCACAAGCCCGAGGCCGCGCGCGCGGCCATGCAACTGCACCTGCAGCGTTCGCAGGAGCGCTACGCCGACGCCTGGCCCCAGCCCGCCGAAGCCACGCAGGCAGCGGCCGACGCGCACTGACGCCGCCCCCTTCAAAGGACACCCACCCCATGTCACTGGCCTGCACCATCCACGCCGCCCTGGACCTGCGCCTGCAGGAAGAAACCCCGCGCGCGCTGGGCTCCACCGACGCGCTGCTGCGCCTGGGCGCCGGCGGCATCTGCGGCAGCGACCTGCACTACTACAAGGAAGGCCGCGTCGGCGCCTTCGTGGTGCGTGAACCCCTGGTGCCGGGCCATGAGGCGTCCGGCGTGGTGGACCAGGTGGGCGCCCAGGTCACGCGCGTGAAGCCGGGCGACCGCGTGGCCATCAACCCGTCCCACGCCTGCGGGCGCTGCGACTACTGCCGTGCCGGCCGCGGCAACCTGTGCCGCCACATGTTCTTTCTCGGCAGCGCCAGCGTCTTCCCGCACGCACAGGGCATGTTCCGCGAACGCTTCGTGATGGGCGAAGCCCAGCTCACGCCCATCACCGAGGCGGATATCAGCCTGGGCGAGATCGCCTGCGCCGAGCCCCTGTCCATCGGCCTGCACGCCATCCACCGCGCCGGCCCGGTGCTGGGTGAAACCGTGCTGGTCACCGGTGGCGGCACCATCGGCTGCATGAGCGTGATGGCGGCCCGCCTGGCCGGTGCGGCGCAGGTCATCGTCTGCGACATCAACGACCGCGCGCTGGCCATGGCCCGCAGCGTGGGCGCCGACCGCACCGTGCGCAGCGACCAGTTGGACCCCGACGGCCTGGCCGCCCTGGCCGATACCGCCGACGTGTGCATCGAAGCCGCCGGCAGTCCGGCGGCCCTGACCACCTGCCTGAAAGCCGCGCGGCGCGGCGGGCGCATCGTGCAGGTGGGCACCCTGCCGGCCGAACTGCCCTTCCCGGTCAACAGCGTGATGGCGCGCGAACTGGACTACCGCGGCGCCTTCCGCGCCCACCAGGCCTTCGACTGGGCGGTGCAGGCCATCCGCAGCCGCCGCGTCGATGTGCGCCCGCTCATCAGTGCCCAACTGCCGCTGGCCCAGGCCCAGGCCGCCTTCGACCTGGCGCTGGACCGAACCCGCAGCACCAAGGTGCAGCTGGTGGCCGCCGATTGATTGTTTGTGCCCCACAACCCCCAAGGAGACAGACCATGAAACGCCTGACCCTGAAGACCCTGCTGGCCCTGGCCACTGCCACGCTGCTGGCCGGCCCCGCCCTGGCGCAGACCAAGCTGAAGTGGGCGCATGTGTACGAGACCAGCGAGCCCTACCACACCGAAAGCGTGTGGGCCGCGGAAGAAATCAAGAAGCGCACCAACGGCAAGTTCGACATCCAGGTCTTCCCCGCCAGCTCGCTGGGCAAGGAAACCGACATCAACCAGGGCCTGCAGCTGGGCACGGTGGACATGATCATCAGCGGCCCCAGCTTCGCCGCGCGCAGCTACCAGCGCCTGGGCATTGCCTACTACCCCTTCATCTTCCGCGACGGCGACCACCTGCTGGCCTACAGCAAGAGCGCGGTGTTCAAGGAAATGATCGACGGCTACCGGGAAAAGACCGGCATCCAGATCCTGTCCTACACCTACTACGGCGCACGCCACACCACGGCGCAGAAGGCCTTCACCGACTGCGCCGGCATGAAGGGCCTGAAGATCCGCGTGCCCGACGTGCCCGCCTACCGCGCCACGCCCGAATCCTGCGGCGCCAACCCCACGCCCATCGCCTTCGCCGAGGTCTACCTGGCGCTGCAGAACGGCACCGTGGAAGCGCAGGAAAACCCGCTCACCACCATCGAGGCCAAGAAGTTCTATGAAGTGCAGAAGCACATCATGCTCACCGGCCACATCGTGGACGGCCTCACCACCCAGGTGGCGCCGCATGTGTGGAACAAGCTGAGCGACGCCGAGAAGAAGATCTTCACCGAGGTGGCCCTGGAAGCCGCGGCGCGCTCGTCCGACAAGATCAAGAAGCGCGAAGCCGAACTGGTGGCCGAGTTCACCAAGAAGGGCCTGGGCGTGCACACCGTCAACCGCCAGAGCTTCGTCGACGCGGTGCTCAAGGCCAAAAGCGTGGAAAGCATGGGCTTCGACCGCAAGGACTACGACCGCATCATCGCGATCAAGTAGGCGCGCATGGACCTGGATGCCCTGCCCAAGGTGATGGGCGATGACGGCCAGTTTCACGCCGTCGATGAAGAAGTGGACCTGTCGGGCACCCCCTTGGAAGCCTGGGCGGCGCTGGCGCTGTTCTGGACCCTGGGGGCGACGGTGTTCTACCAGTTCTTCACCCGCTACGCGCTGAACAACTCGGCCAGCTGGACCGAAGAAATTGCGCGCTACCTGCTCATTGGCACGGTGTTCGTGGGTGCGGCCATCGGCGTGGCCAAGAACAACCACATCCAGGTGGACCTGCTGTACCGCTGGCTGCCGGCCCAGGCCGGGCGGGCCCTGTCCACCGTGGTGGACGTTCTGCGCCTGGGCTTCTTCGGCGCCATGACGGTGCTGACCGTGATGATGATGCGAAAGATGGGCAACTACCAGATGACCATCATCGACCTGCCGATGAACATCGTCTATGGCGTGTGCCTGTTCGGCTTTGCGGCCGCCACGCTGCGGAGCCTGTGGGTGGCCCGCATCCATTGGCGGCGGGGTTACAGCGTTCTTGAGCGGCCAGAAACCACCATGGAAGACAGATAGGTCGGCCACCCGATGCTCAAGATCCTCTTTCTGTTCCTGATGGGCAGCGGCCTGCCAGTGGCCATTGCCATGGCGGGCTCGTCGCTGATCTACATCCTGGTCAGCGGCGACCTGCCGCCGTTCGCGGTGGTGCACCGCATGATCGGCGGCATCGACAGCTTTCCGCTGCTGGCGGTGCCCTTCTTCATCCTGGCCGGCAACCTGATGAACAACGCCGGCATCACCAACCGCATCTACAACTTCGCGCTGGCCCTGGTGGGCTGGTTGAAGGGTGGCCTGGGCCACGTGAACGTGGTGGGCTCGGTCATCTTCGCCGGCATGAGCGGCACCGCCATCGCCGACGCCGCCGGCCTGGGCACCATCGAGATCAAGGCCATGAAGGACCATGGCTACGACACCGAATTTGCCGTGGGCGTCACCGCCGCGTCGGCCACGCTGGGGCCCATCATCCCGCCCAGCCTGCCCTTCGTCATCTACGCCATGATGGCCAACGTGTCGGTGGGTGCGCTGTTCCTGGCCGGCATCCTGCCGGGCGTGCTGATGGCCTTCCTGATGATGTTGACGGTGGCCTACTTCGCGCACAAGAACGGCTGGGGCGGCGACATCCAGTTCGAATGGCCGCGCGTGATCAAGGCGCTGGTGGAAACCGTGGTGGTGGTGGTCTGGCCGCTGGCGGTGTATGGCCTCATCGCCAAGGCCGGCCTGCAGCCGCAGGCCACGGTGGCGGTGGCCCTGGTGCTGCTGTTCGCGGCCGACCGCTTCTTCAACTTCCAGGCCGTGCTGCCCATCATGACCCCGGTGCTGCTGATCGGCGGCATGACCACCGGCCTGTTCACGCCCACCGAAGGCGCCATCGCCGCCTGCGTGTGGGCCATGGTGCTGGGTCTGGCCTGGTACCGCACCCTCAGCTGGAAGATGTTCGTCAAGGTCTGCCTGGACACGGTGGAAACCACCGCCACGGTGATGTTCATCGTGGCCGCGGCGTCCATCTTCGGCTGGATGCTCACCGCCACCGGCGTCACCAGCGCCATCGCGGCCTGGGTGCTGCAGTTCACCAAGGACGCCTGGGTCTTCCTGCTGCTGGCCAATGTGCTGATGCTGTTCGTGGGCTGCTTCCTGGAGCCCACCGCGGCCATCACCATCCTGGTGCCCATCCTGCTGCCGATTGCGCGGCAGCTGGGTGTGGACCCGGTGCACTTCGGCCTGGTGATGGTGCTGAACCTGATGATCGGCCTGCTGCATCCGCCCATGGGCATGGTGCTGTTCGTGCTGGCGCGCGTGGCCAAGCTGAGCCTGGAGCGCACCACCATGGCCATCCTGCCCTGGCTGGTGCCGCTGCTGGTGAGCCTGGTGGTGCTGACCTACGTGCCCGCCATCGGCCTGTGGCTGCCGCGGATGATGGGCCTGTGAGGCGGGCCGCATGACACGCATCACCCAGGTGGAACTGCTGCTGGTGGATCTGCCGCCGCCGGTGCCGCGCAGCGACGCCATCCAGAGCTTCGTGACGCAGGAAACGCCGTTCGTGCGCATCACCTGCGAAGATGGCTCGCAGGGCACCGGCTACAGCTACACCATCGGCACCGGCGGCAGCAGCGTGATGGCGCTGCTGCGCGACCACCTGGCGCCGCGCCTCATCGGCCGCGACCCGGCCTTGGTCGAGCAGACCTGGCGTGATTTGCTGTTCCACACCCACGCCACCAGCGTGGGCGCCCTCACCAGCCTGGCGCTGGCCGCCGTCGACACCGCGCTGTGGGACTGGCGCTGCCGCCGCGATGGCCAGCCCCTGTGGCGCGCTGCCGGCGGCGCGAAGGACCGCATCCCCGTCTACACCACCGAAGGCGGCTGGCTGCACCTGGCCCCCGAAGCCCTGGTGCGCGAAACCGTGGCGGCGCAGCAGGCCGGCTTCCAGGGCGCCAAGGTCAAGGTGGGCAAGCCGCATGTCAGCGAGGACATCGCGCGCCTGAAAGCCGTGCGCCAGGCCGTGGGCGACGGCTTCGAGATCATGGTGGACGCCAACCAGTGCTTCACCCTGGCCGAGGCCCTGCGCCGCGCGCCGCGTTATGCCGAGCTGGGCATCGCCTGGTTCGAAGAACCGCTGCCGGCCGACGACATCAGCGGCCACGCGCGGCTGGCGGCGGCCAGCGCGGTGCCCATCGCGGTGGGTGAGTCGCTGTACTCGCCCACCCAGTTCGCGGCCTACATCCAGCAGGGTGCGGCGTCCATCATCCAGGTGGACGTGGCGCGCATCGGCGGCATCACGCCCTGGCTGAAGGTGGCGCACCTGGCCGAGTGCCACAACCTGGCCGTCTGCCCGCATTTCCTGATGGAACTGCACGTGTCCCTGTGCGGCGCGGTGCCGGCCGCGGCCTGGGTGGAATACATCCCGCAGCTGGACGCCATTGCGCACAGCCGGCTGGCGATTGAAGACGGGCATGCCGTCGTGCCCGACACGCCGGGCCTGGGCATTGATTGGCACTGGGAAGAAATCGAACGGCGCGCCCGCGCGCGCCACCTGCTGACCTGAACGAGGAAACCCGCATGACACAACGACTGCAAGGCAAGACCGCTTTTGTCACCGCCGCCGGCCAGGGCATTGGCCGCGCCGTGGCCGAAGCCTTCGCGCGCGAAGGCGCGCAGGTGATCGCCACCGACCTGAACCTGGCGCTGCTGGAAGGCCTGAAGGGCCGGGCCGGTGTCACCGTGGAAAAGCTGGACGCGCTGGACCCCGCGGCCATCACCGACGCGGCGCGCCGCCACGGTGGCGTGAACGTGCTGTTCAATGGCGCCGGCTACGTGCACCACGGCACGGTGCTGGACTGCAGCGAAGAGCAGTGGGACTTCGCCTTCAACCTGAACGTGCGCAGCATGTACCGCACGATCAAGGCCTTCCTGCCGGGCATGCTGGCCCAGGGCAACGGCTCCATCATCAACGTGGCCAGCGGCGCCAGCAGCGTGAAGGCGGCGGCCAACCGCTTCGTCTATGGCGCCACCAAGGCCGCCGTCATCGGCCTTTCCAAGAGCGTGGCGCTGGACTTCATCACCAAGGGCGTGCGCTGCAACGCCATCTGCCCGGGCACCATCGAATCACCCTCGCTGCGCGAGCGCATGGCGGCGCTGGCCGCCAGCAGCGGCCAGACCCTGGAACAGGTGGAAGCCATGTTCGTGGCCCGCCAACCCATGGGCCGGCTGGGCACCACCGAAGAAATTGCCGCGCTGGCGGTGCACCTGGCCGGTGACGAGTCCCGCTTCACCACCGGCACCGCCAGCATGATCGACGGCGGTTGGAGTCTTTGACCCACCCCCGCAGCGCCTTCGGCGCTTCCCCCTCGAAGGGGGCGCCGCTGGCGGCCCGGCCAAGCCGGATCCGCGGCGGCCGCTTGATGCACCGAGACATTCAACCCACACTTCACTGAACACCCCTCTGGAAGGAGACCTGCCATGAAACTGCTCCGTCACGGCCCCCGCGGCCAGGAAAAGCCCGCCGCACTGGATTCACAAGGCCGCGTGCGCGACCTGTCCGGTCTGGTGGGTGACATCACGCCGCGCCACCTCAGCCCCGAAGGCCTGGCCGCGTTGCGCGCCATCAACCTGGAGGCGTTGCCCATCGTGGCGCAGGGCCGCCTGGCACCGCCGCTCACCGACATCGGCAAGTTCATCGCCATCGGCCTGAACTACGCCGACCACGCGGCCGAAAGCGGCATGCCCATCCCGAAAGAGCCGGTGGTGTTCACCAAGACCACCTCCTGCATCGTGGGCGCCAACCACCCGGTGGTGCTGCCCATGGACAGCACCAAGGCCGACTGGGAGGTGGAACTCGGCGTGGTGATCGGCAGCCGCGCGCGCTATGTGTCCGAAGCCGACGCGCTGAAGCACGTGGCCGGCTACTGCGTGGTGAACGATGTATCCGAGCGCCAGTTCCAGCTGGAACGCGGCAGCCAGTGGGACAAGGGCAAGGGCTGCGACACCTTCGGCCCCATCGGCCCCTGGCTGGTCACCGCCGACGAAGTGCCCGACCCGCAGAACCTGGCCATGTGGCTGGACGTGAACGGCAAGCGCTTCCAGACCGGCAACACCAAGACCATGATCTTCGGCGTGGCCACCATCGTGGCCCACTTGAGCCGCTTCATGACCCTGAACCCCGGCGACCTGATCACCACCGGCACGCCCCCGGGCGTGGGCATGGGCATCAAGCCCAACCCGGTGTGGCTGAAGCCGGGCGACGTGATGAAGGTGTGGATCGAGGGCCTGGGCGAGCAGCAGCAGACGGTGCACACGTACGATCCGGCCCTGATCGACAGCTGATGGAGCCACCACGATGAAGCGACGCATCACCCTTGCATCCCTGGCCCTGGCCGCCTGGCTGGCCGGCTGTGCCCAGAACCCACCCGCCCCGCCGCTGGAAAAAGGCGCTCCGGCCGCCATGCTGTGGGTGGGCAACAGCTTCTTCTACTACAACAACAGCCTGCACGGGCACCTGGGCTCCTTGGTCAGTTCCATCGGCGACCGGGTGCGCGGCACCTCGGTCACCGTCAGTGGCTCGGGCCTGGACTGGCACGACATGCCGTCCCTGCTGCGCCCCAACGGGCTGGGCCGCTATTCCTTCGTGGGCGACAACGAAATCCGCTTCAACCCGCCGGGCCGCCAGTACGACACCGTGGTGATGATGGACTGCAGCCAGTGCCCCTTGCACCCGCAGCTGAAGCAGGCCTTCCTAGACGCCGTGAAGCTCAACGCCAACACTTCACGCGCGCATGGCGTGAGGCCGGTGCTGTTCATGTCCTGGGCCTACAAGGACAAGCCCGAGATGACCGAACAGCTGGCCGCGGCCTACACCGAAGCCGGCAAGGCCAACGGGGCCGAGGTCATCCCGGTGGGCCTGGCCTTTGCCCGCGCCATCGCGATGAAGCCCGACGTGGAGCTTTACGTGGCCGACAAGCGCCACCCCAGCCTGGCCGGCACCTACCTGGCCGCCGCCACCACCTACGCCGCGCTGTGGGGCAAGGACCCCGTGCCCGCCACCTACACCGCCGGCCTGCCAGCCGACCTGGCCCGCACGCTGCGCGAGGCCGCGCGCGACGCGGTGCAGGCCTACAAGGCACGCTGATGGGCAGCGACGCTTCACCCGTCATCCGCATCCATGCGGCGGACAACGTGGTCATCGCCCGGCGCCAGTTGCTGGGCGGCACCGTGCTGGCCGAAGAGGGCATCACCGTGGCCGGCCTGGTCCCGCCGGGCCACAAGCTGGCCACGCGGGGCGTTGCCGCGGGTGAAGCAGTGCGTCGCTACAACCAGGTGATCGGCACCGCCACCCAGGCGATATCACCGGGCCAGCATGTGCACACCCACAACCTGGTGTTCAGCGACTTCCAGCGCGCGCATGAATTCGGCGCCGACGCGCAGGCCACAGCGTATGTGGACGCGCCGGCCACGTTCATGGGCATCGTGCGGCCGGACGGCCGCGTGGCCACGCGCAATTGCATTGGCGTGCTGACCAGCGTGAACTGCTCGGCCACCGCCGCACGCGCCATTGCCGACCGCTTCCGCCGCGATGTGTTTCCCGAAGCCCTGGCCGACCACCCGAACGTGGACGGTGTGATCGCCCTGACCCACGGCATGGGCTGCGCCACCGACAGCGAAGGTGAAGAGCTGCAGGTGCTGCGCCGCACCCTGGGCGGCTACGCCAAACACGTGAACTTTGCGGCCGTGCTGGTGGTGGGCCTGGGCTGCGAAACCAACCAGATCCAGGGCCTGCTGGCCCAGGAGGGCCTGGCCGAAGGGGCCAGGTTGGTCACCTTCAACATCCAGGATTCGGGCGGCACCGCCAAGACCGTGGCGCGCGGCGTGCAGATCATCCGGGACCTGCTGCCCGAGGCCAACCGCGTGCAGCGCCAACCGGTGCCGGCCAGCCACCTGGTGGTGGGCCTGCAGTGCGGCGGCAGCGACGGTTATTCCGGCATCAGCGCCAACCCGGCCCTGGGCGCAGCGGTGGACCGGTTGGTGCGGCACGGCGGCACGGCCATCCTGAGCGAAACGCCGGAAATCTACGGCGGCGAACACCTGCTGACCCGCCGCGCCGCCAGCCCGGCGGTGGCCGAAAAGCTGCTGCAGCGCATCCGCTGGTGGGAGGCCTACACCGCGCGCCACTTCATGCGCATGGACAACAACCCCTCGGCGGGCAACAAGGCCGGCGGCCTGACCACCATCCTGGAAAAGAGCCTGGGCGCCATCGCCAAGAGCGGCACCACGCGGCTGGAAGCGGTGTATGAATTCGCCGAAGCCGTGCGCGCCAAGGGCTTTGTCTACATGGACACGCCAGGCTACGACCCGGTGTCGGCCACCGGCCAGGTGGCGGGCGGTGCCAACCTGATCTGCTTCACCACCGGGCGCGGTTCGGCCTATGGCTGCGCGCCTTCACCCAGCCTGAAGCTGTCCACCAACACCGCGCTGTGGCAGCGCCAGGAAGATGACATCGACATCAACTGCGGCGGCATCATCGACGGCCATGACAGCGTGGACGCGGCGGGCGAGCGCATCTTCCGCCTGATGCTGGCCACCGCCAGCGGCCAGCGCAGCAAGAGCGAGCTGCACGGCTACGGTCAGAACGAGTTCGTGCCCTGGCAGCTGGGCGCGGTGATGTAGCGCAGCCCGGGCCGAACGGGCAAGAAAAAAAGCCGATGCAAGTGAGGCACTTGCATCGGCTTTGGCGTGTTCTTGGCGGAGTGGACGGGACTCGAACCCGCGACCCCCGGCGTGACAGGCCGGTATTCTAACCAACTGAACTACCACTCCGCAGTGGTAAGCCTTGGACTATAGCACAGCTGTTCGGGGCCTCGGGCGTGAAGCCTTCACGCGGCCAGCGGCCGGCGGCTTCACCGCTTCAAGGCCACCCAGGAACAGGTCCACCACCACCGGCGCCATGGCCGCGTGGTCCAGCGGGCCGCCACGCTTCATCCAGGTGAACATCCAGTTGATCATGCCGAACAGCAGCATGGTCAGGGGCGCCGCCAGGTGGCAGTGGGCCAGTTCGGGCCGCAATAGCGCCACCTGTTCGGCAAAGGCGCGCACCACGCGGCGTTCGGTGTTCAGCACGCGCTGGCGCGGCGCAGGGCCGAGGAACTTCACGTCTTCGGTCAGCACCCGGTGCGCGTGCTGCGCGCCGGCGTAGGCCAGCACGAAGCGCGCAATCAACGCGGCCAGGTGGTCGCGCGGGGGCAATCCCAGCTCACGCACCTCGGCCACCTGCGCGGCCAGGTGGTTCACATGGGTCTGCGCAATGTCGGCCAGCAGGGCCTGCTTGTCGGCAAAGTAGTGGTACACCGCCGCCTTGGACAGGCCGCAGGCCGCGGCCACCTCGTTCATGCTGGTACCGGGGTAGCCCTGGCGCGCGAACAACTCGGCCGCACCGGCCAGGATGAGATCGCGCTGGTCGTCGTAGCCGGCGCTGCGCGGACGGGCCATGGGCGGGCGATCAGCGGTCGTCGAAAGACACCGCCACCTCGGGCGTGAGCGGGTGCGCCTGGCAGGTGAGCACGAAGCCCGCGGCCACCTCGGCCGGCTCCAGCGCGAAGTTGCGGTCCATGCGCACCTGGCCGCTGAGCAGCCTTGCGCGACAGGTGCCGCACACGCCGCTCTTGCACGAGTAGGGCACGTCCATGCCGGCGCGCGCCGCGGCCTGCAGGATGCTGGTGTCGCCTTGCTGGAAAGCAACGTCACGCGTCAGGCCGTCGCGCAGCACGCTGATGCGGGCCTGGGCCGCATCGCCCGGCCGCGGCGCATGCAGCGCCGCTTCTTCGGCCGAAGGCGGCACGCCGAAGCGTTCCACATGCACCGCCGCGCGAGGCAGGCCGGCGGCCAGCAGCGCCGCTTCCACCTCGTCGTTCATGGCGTGCGGGCCGCAGACATAGGCCGCGTCAAATGTCACCGACGCCAGCACGGTGTTCAGCAGCAGCGCGATCTTGTCGCGGTCCACGTGGCCGCTGGACAAGGGCGAATCCACCTGCTCGCGCGAAAACACCGGCACGATGGCCAGGCGCGTGAGGTGCCTGTTCTTCAGGTCCTCCAGTTCTTCCTTGAACATGGTGGACGCCTGGTTGCGGTTGGCGTACACCAGGGTGAAGCGGCTGTCGTGCTCACCCTCCAGCACCGTCTTCAGGATGGACAGCACCGGCGTGATGCCGCTGCCGCCGGCCACGCCCAAAACATGGCGCGCACCACCCGCCTGCGGATGCAGCGTGAAGCGGCCTTGCGGGGGCAGGGCTTCGATGGTGTCGCCGGGCTGGAGTTCGCTGTGCAGCCAGTTCGAGAACAGCCCGCCGTCCACACGGCGCACGCCCACGCGCAGCAGGCCCTCGTGCGGCGCTGCGCACAGCGAATACGACCGCCGCTCTTCCTGGCCGTTCAGCGTGTGGCGCAGCGTGAGGTACTGGCCGGGCGCGAAGCGGAAGGCCTCGGCCAGTTCGGGTGGCGGCTCGAAACCGAAGACCAGGGCGTCGTCGGTGTCGGCGCGGCGTTCACGCACACGCAGGGGGTGGAAGTGCAGGCCGGACATGGCGCGTGTTCCTCGGTTCAGATCGGCTTGAAATGTTCAAACGGCTCGCGGCAGGCCAGGCAGCGGTACAGCGCCTTGCAGGCCGTGGCGCCGAAGGCCGACAGGCGTTCGGTGTGGGTGTCCCCGCAGCGCGGGCAAGGCACCCTGCGGGACACCAGGTGGATGGTCTGCGCCGCCTGGGGGTCGACCGCGCCCGGCGGCGCAATGCCATAGGCGCGCAGCTTCTCGCGCCCGGCCTCGCTGATCCAGTCGGTGGTCCAGGCCGGCGCGCGGCGCATGGCAACGCGCAGCGGGCCCAGGCCGCCCCGCTCCAGCGCATCGCGCACACTGGCTTCGATGATTTCCGTGGCCGGGCAGCCGCTGTAGGTGGGCGTGAGCACCACGTCCAGCGTCTGGCCGTCGTCCAGCACCTCGCGCACCAGGCCCAGGTCCAGCACCGAAATCACCGGCACCTCGGGGTCCATCACCTCGGCCAGCAGGGCCCAGGCGCGCTGGGCGCGAGGCGTGGCGTCGCAGCGCGCTGCGTGGCTGTTCACCACGCGCCCCCGGGGTAGCTGCGCTGCAGCACCTGCATCTCTGCCAGCAGCGGGCCCAGGTGTTCGCTGTGGCGGCCCAGGCGACCGCTGCTGCGGAAGGCCGAGGCCGCTGGCGGCTGCAGCTTCGCGGCGGCCCACACCGGGGCCAGCAGCGCGTCCCAGGCGGCGCGCAGTTCGCTGCTGCGCGGGCCCAGGCCGCTTTGCGCCGCAGCCTCATCGGCCGCGTCGTCGGTGAAGAGCTCGGTCACATAGGGCCAGGCGCGCTGCAGGGCCGCGGCCATGCGGCGGGCCGATTCGTCGGTGCCGTCGCCCAGGCGCACCACCCAGTCGCCCGCATGCTCCAGGTGGTAGCGGCTTTCCTTCACCGCCTTGCCGGCGATGGCAGCGAGTTCAGCATCGCTGCTGGCCGAAAGGCGCTGCCAGTGCAGGTGCAGCCAGGCCGCCAGCAGCAGGTTGCGCAGCACCGTGTCGGCGAAGTCGGCACCACCCTTGCGAAGCGGCAGTTCGGCCAGGGTCAGGTTATGGAAGTCGCGCTCCTCGCGCAGGAAGGCCAGTTGGTCTTCGTCCAATCCTCCCAGGCGGGCGCCGGCGTGGCTGAGCAGCGCGCGCGACTGGCCGATCAGGTCCAGCGCCAGGTTGGTGAGCGCGATGTCCTCTTCCAGCACCGGCGCATGCCCGCACCATTCGGACAGGCGCTGCGCATGGATCAGCGCGGTGTCGGCCAGGCGCAGCAGGTAGACGGTGGTGGCGTCGGGTTGGATCACAACGGAAGCTGTCACGGCCCGGTCCTCACATGTGGTTCACGGAATCGGGCAGCTCGTAGAAAGTCGGGTGGCGGTACACCTTGTCTTCCATCGGGTCGAACAACATGGCCTTGTCGCCGGGGTCGCTGGCGGTGATCTGGTCCGAGCGAACCACCCAGATGCTGCTGCCTTCCTGGCGGCGGGTGTACACCTCGCGCGCCAGCTTCACCGCCTGGCCCGCGTCGGCGGCATGCAGGCTGCCACAGTGCTTGTGGTCCAGGCCCGCCTTGGGGCGAACAAACACCTCCCAAAGCGGCCATTCATTCTTTACGGCTTGATCGGCGCTCATGCGGCCTCCTGCTTGGTGTGCTGTTTGCGGGCATGGGCCAGCGCGGCGTCGCGCACCCAGGCCCCGTCGTCCCAGGCCTTCACGCGCATGGCCAGGCGTTCGCGGTTGCATTCGCCGTCGCCGCCCACCACGCGCCAGAACTCGCTCCAGTCGATGACGCCGTGGTCGTGGTGGCCGCGCGCTTCATTCCACTTCAGGTCGGGGTCGGGCAGGCCCACGCCCAGCACCGCGGCCTGCGGCACGGTGGCGTCGATGAACTTCTGGCGCAGGTCGTCGTTGCTGATGCGCTTGATGCCCCAGCGCATGCTCTGGACGCTGTGCGTGCTTTCCGCATCCGGCGGGCCGAACATCATCAGGCTGGGCCACCACCAGCGGTTCACCGCGTCCTGCACCATGGCGCGCTGGGCGTCGGTGCCGTCCTTCATCATCACCAGCAGCGAATCAAAGCCCTGACGCTGGTGGAAGCTTTCTTCCTTGCAGATCCGGATCATGGCCCGCGCGTAGGGGCCGTAGCTGCAGCGGCACAGCGGGATCTGGTTCATGATGGCCGCGCCGTCCACCAGCCAGCCGATCACGCCCACATCGGCCCAGGTGAGCGTGGGGTAGTTGAAGATGCTGCTGTACTTGGCCTTGCCGCTGTGCAGCGCGTCCAGCAGCTGGTCGCGGCTGGTGCCCAGGGTTTCCGCGGCGGCGTACAGGTACAGGCCATGGCCGCCTTCGTCCTGGATCTTGGCCAGCAGGATGGCCTTGCGCTTGAGCGTGGGCGCGCGCGTCACCCAGTTGCCTTCGGGCAGCATGCCCACGATTTCAGAGTGCGCGTGCTGGCTGATCTGGCGCACCAGGGTCTTGCGGTAGTGCGCCGGCATCCAGTCCTTGGCTTCGATGAAGCCGGCGTCGTCGATGCGGGCGTCGAAGCGGGCTTCCAGTTCGGCTTCATCGGCCGAACGCAGGGCTGGCCGCTCGTCCTGCGGGCCCACGTCCATGGCTTGGGTGTACATGCTGTCAGTCCTTCGGTCTTTGGTCGATGACGCGGCGCGCCTTGCCGACCAGGGTGCGTTCGATGGAGCCGGGCTGGCCCACCTGCACGTCGGCGCTGACGCCGATCAAGGTCTTGATGCGCTGCTGCAAGGCCTTGCCGATGCCCACGCCGTCTTCGTTTGCGAACTGCGGCAGCAGTTCGGTGCGGATCTTCAAATCGTCCAGCAAGCCGTTGCGGGTGACGATGAGCTGGTACTGCCCGGCCAATTGGCCCTGCGCCAGCACCAGTTCTTCCACCTGGGTGGGGAACAGGTTCACGCCGCGGATGATCAGCATGTCGTCGCTGCGGCCCACGATCTTGCCCATGCGGCGCATGCTGCGCGCGGTGGGCGGCAGCAGGCGGGTGAGGTCGCGCGTGCGGTAGCGGACGACCGGCAACGCTTCTTTGGTGAGCGTGGTGAACACCAGTTCGCCTTCGGGCGTGCCGGTGGCGGGGTCATAGGGCAGCACCTCGCCCGAGACCGGGTCGATGATCTCGGGGTAGAAGTGGTCTTCCCAGATCACCGGGCCGTCCTTGGTTTCGATGCATTCGTTGGCCACACCCGGGCCCATCACTTCACTCAGGCCGTAGATGTCCACCGCGTCGATGTCGGCGCCGGTCTCGATTTCCTGGCGCATGGCCTCGGTCCAGGGCTCGGCACCGAAGATGCCCACCTTCACGCTCATCTCGCGCGGGTCCAGGCCCATCTTGCGGAACTCCTCGATGATCACCTGCATGTAGCTGGGCGTGACCATGATGATGTCGGGTTGGAAGTCCAGGATCAGCTGCACCTGTTTTTCGGTCTGCCCGCCGCCGAAGGGCACCACGGTGCAGCCCAGGCGTTCGGCGCCGTAGTGCGCGCCCAGGCCGCCGGTGAACAGGCCGTAGCCATAGGACACGTGCACCATGTCGCCGCGCCGGCCGCCCGATGCCCGGATGCTGCGCGCCACCAGGTTCGCCCAATGGTCGATGTCGTTCTGGGTGTAGCCCACCACCGTGGGCTTGCCGGTGGTGCCGCTGCTGGCGTGCACGCGCACCACCTGCTGGCGCGGCACCGCGAACATGCCGAAAGGGTAGTTGGCGCGCAGGTCGGCCTTGCCGGTGAAGGGGAACTTGGCCAGGTCGGCCAGCGACTTGCAATCCGACGGGTGCACACCGCGCGCGTCGAAGGCCTGGCGGTAGTGCGGCACGTTCTCGTAGGCGCGGGCCAGCGTGGCCTGCAGGCGCTGCAACTGCAGGGCCTGCAGTTCGTCGCGGCTGGCACGCTCGATGGGTTCCAGGTCACCGGGGGCGGGTTGTTTGACGGGCAAGTCAGGTCTCCTCAAACCGGGGCATTGCCGACCACGGGCTTGCCCTTCATGGTGTAGCTGCGGCCACGGAACACCGCGATGCGCTCGCCGCGCTGGTTGTGAACGTCCACGTCGTACACCCCCGTGCGCCCGCTGCGGCTGACTTCATGGGCCCGCGCCGTGAGCACGTCCCCTTCGCGCGACGGCGCCAGCAGGTCGATGGCAAAACCCGAGGCCACGGTGAGCTGGTCGTAGGCATTGCAGGCGTAGGCAAAAGCCGTGTCCGCCAGCGTGGACACCAGGCCCCCGTGGCAGATGCGAAAGCCGTTCAGCATGTCCGCGCGCACCGTCATCGTGGCCGTGGCGGTGCCCGGGCCCACCTGCGGCACCGCGATGCCCAAGGTCTGCAGCACCGTGTCGGTGGCGAACATGGCCGCTCGGGTGGCTTCGGCGGTGGCTTGCGGGTCGGTCATCGGCACAGGCTTTCGGAGCGTCGGCATTCATTGACCGACCGGTCGGTTAATCATAAAACCCCGGGCCGATCTGATGCAAGTCAAAAGCCCTGGGGTAAACCGGGATGGGCGGTCGCCGGACCGCCGTGCTGGGCGTCAGGCGGCGCGGTACACCTTGTGCAGCAACTCGATGAGCATGGCATGTTCACCCGGCGACAGCCGTTTGAACAGTTCGCGCTCGCTCTCGGCCGCGGCCACGCCGGCACGGCGCGAGAGTTCGGCGCCGCTGTCGGTCGGCACGATGAGCTGGCTGCGCCCATCGGCCGGGTTGCGCTGGCGGCGCAGCAGGCCACGTTCCTGCAGAGTGTCCAGCAGTTGCGTCAGCGCGGGGGCCGACAGCGCCAGTTCCTGCGCCAGGCGCTTGGGCACCTGGGGACCGTTGGCCTGCAGCAGCATCAGCAGCGAGAACTCCACCTTGCGCAGCTTCATCGGCCGGCCGACATGGCGGTCGAAGAGTTCGGTGGTGGCCACCGCGGCCAGGGCCACGTGGTAGCCGGTGATCTGGGCCAGCACGCCCTCCTTCAGCGGGCCGCCGGCGTCAGCGGCCAGGGGCTCGGCAGCGACGGCATCGTCGCCGTGGCGGCCGTCTTCGTTCAATCCAGCCATGGCAGGGCCGCTTCGCGCGTTGACACGCGCTGCCAGTGCACGCCGGCCTGCGGCAGCACCCAGTCCAGGCCCACCTGCGCGGCCTGGGCGCACAGCCGCGCGGCGGGTGCGTCCTGGCCGGCGCCCGCGCGCAGCAGCCGGGCCCAGGCCCAGGCCAGCAGCGCATGGCCGCTGGCATGCAGGTAGTCATCGGCCACACGCAGGGCCCAGCCAGGGTCGGCCGCGCGGCCGGCCAGCAGGGCCTGTGTCGCGTCGCGCCAGGCTTGCAGTTGGTCGCGCAGGGCGCGGGCCGCGACGCCCTGCCCTGCCGACTCGCAACGCAGGGCTTCATCACCCAGTCGGTCCAGCAGCCTGAACAGCCGCGCACCGCCGTCGTCCAGCACCTTGCGCAGCAGCAGGTCCACCGCCTGGATCTCGTTGGTGCCCTCGTAGATCATCGCGATGCGGCTGTCGCGCACCGACTGCTCGATGCCGTATTCGTGCACAAAGCCATAGCCGCCGAAAACGCCCAAGGCCTCGTCGGCGCCGTGGTGGCCCAGGTGGGTGAAGAAAGCCTTCAACACCGGGGTCAGCAGGGCCACCTCGTCGCCGGCCTGCTGGCGTTCGGCCGCGTCGGGGTGCTGCTCGGCGGTGTCCAGCCGCAAGGCGGTGTGCAGGGCCAGCAGGCGCGCCCCTTCGGCCTTGGCGCGCAAGGTCCACAGGGTGCGGCGCATGGCGGGGTGCCAGGCGATGGGGTCGGCCGCCGCGGCCGCGGCGCCTTCCGGCCGTTGAGCGGCACGCATCTGCACCCGTTCGGCCGCATAGCGCCAGGCGTTCTGCGTGGCCGCTTCCAGGTGCGACAGGCCCTGCAAGGCCACGTGCAGGCGGGCGGCGTTCATCATCAGGAACATCGCGGCCAGGCCGCGGTTCGGCTCACCGATCAACCAGCCATGGGCCTGATCGAAGCGCATCTGGCAGGTGGCGCTGCCTTTGATGCCCATCTTCTTCTCGATGCCGTCGCAATGCACCGCATTGCGGCTGCCGTCGGGCAGGACCTTGGGCACCAGGGCCAGCGACAGGCCCTTGGTGCCGGTCGGTGCGTCGGGCAGGCGGCACAACACCAGGTGCACGATGTTGGGCGTGAGGTCGTGGTCGCCCCCGCTGATGAAGATCTTGTTGCCGCTGACCTGCACCGGCACGCCGTTGGCCGGTGCGGCGCCATGCAAGGGCTGCGCCTTGGTGCGCACCAGGCCCAGGTCGCTGCCAGCCTGGGGCTCGGTCAGGCACATGGTGGCCAGCCACTCGCCGCTGGTCACCTGGGGCAGGTAGGTTTCCTTCAACAAAGGCGAGCCGTGGTGCAGCAGCACTTCATAGGCGCCGTGCAGCAGGCCGGGGTACATGGTCCAGGCGTGGTTGGCCGACACCAGCATTTCGTACAAGGCCGCATTCAGCGCCTGCGACAGCCCCTGCCCGCCCGCTTCCGGCGCGCAGGCCAGCGCAGGCCAGCCGCCCTGCACGAACTGCGCATAGGCCTCGCGAAAGCCTGAGGGGGTGGTGACCTGGCCGTCTTTCAGCGTGCAGCCCTGCAGGTCACCTGGTGCGTTGGTGGGTGCCAGCACCTGGGCCGCGAAACGACCGGCCTGCGCCAGCACCTCCTGCGCCGTCTCGGTGTCCAGGTCGGACAGCGTGGGGCAAGCGGCCCAGGTGGCCGGTGCTTCCAGCACCTGGCGCAGCATGAAGTTCATCTGTGCCAGCGGCGGTTCGTAGGTCCACATGTCGTTCAGGCCTTCGCGGCGCCGAGGTAGGTTTCGATGACCCGCGGGTCGCCCGCCAATTCACGCGCCGGCCCCTGCAGTGCGATGGCGCCGGTTTCCAGCACATAGGCGTGGTCGGCCACTTCCAGCGCGGCGCGGGCGTTCTGCTCGATCAGGAGGATGCTGACGCCGCGTTCGCGCAGGCGGGCGATGATGCGGAAGATCTCGCGCACCACCAGCGGCGCCAGGCCCAGGCTGGGTTCGTCCAGCATCAGCAGCTTGGGCTGGCCCATCAGCGCGCGGCCCACGGCCAGCATCTGGCGCTCTCCGCCCGACAAGGTGCCAGCCAATTGCGTGCGGCGCTCCTTCAGGCGCGGGAACAGCTCATACACCGTGTCCAGCTGGCCGCGCCAGTTGGGCAGGCCCAGCTTCATGGCGCGGTAGCCACCCAGCACCAGGTTGTCTTCCACCGCCATGGTGCCGAACAGCTCGCGCTTCTCGGGCACCAGGGCCATGCCGCGCATCACGCGTTCTTCCAGCGTGACGTGCTCCAGCTCACGGTCGGCGAAGCGCACGCTGCCACTGGACGCCAATGCGCCCATCAGCGCGTTCAGCGTGGTGCTCTTGCCCGCGCCGTTGGGGCCGATGAGCGTGACCACCGCGCCTTCGGGCACGTGGAAGTCCAGGCCGGTCAGCACCTCGGCCTTGCCGTAGCCGGCGTGCAGGCCTTTCACTTCGAGCAGGGGGGCGGCCATCTCAATGCTCCGTGCCGAGGTAAGCCGCACGAACCGCCGGGCTGGCTTGCACCTCGGCGGGCGTGCCTTCGATCAGCTTGGTGCCGAACTCCATCACCACGATGCGGTCGGTCAGGCCCATCACGAAGTCCATGTCGTGCTCCACCAGCAGGATGGACATGCCTTCGGCCTTCAACTGCCGCAGCACATCGCCCAGGGCCTGCTTTTCCTTGTGGCGCAGGCCTGCGGCGGGTTCGTCCAGCAGCAGCAGCGCGGGGTCGGTGCACAGGGCGCGGGCAATCTCCATCAGGCGCTGCGGTCCCAGGGCCAGGTTGCCGGCCAGCTCGTGCATCTGCTCGGCCATGCCGATGCGCTTCAACTGCTTCTCGGCTTCGGCGAACAGCTGGCGCTCCTCCGCCCGGTCCAGGCGCAGCATGGCGGCCAGGCTGTTGCTCCTGCTGCGCAGGTGGCCGCCCAGCGCCACGTTCTCCAGCACGGTCATTTCCGGAATCATCTTCACGTGCTGGAAGGTGCGGCTCATGCCGCGCCGGGCGATCTCGCGCGAGGGCAGCCCAGCAATGGGCTGGCCGCGGAAGTTCACCTGGCCACTGGAGCGTTCCAGCACCCCGCTGACCAGGTTGAAGGTGGTGGACTTGCCGGCACCATTCGGTCCGATCAGGCCCATGATCTGGCCGGCCAGGATGTTGAAGCTGACGTTGTTCACCGCCACCAGGCCGCCGAATTCCTTGCGCACCTGGTCCACCTGCAGCAGCAGTTCGCCCGGCGTGGGCTTGGGGGTGTGCGGCAGTTCGGGTGCGCCGTCCCAGTCGCGCACGCGCTGGCGGCGGGGCAGCCAACGGCCGACGAAGGACCACAGGCCATCGGGCGCGCGCTGCAGCACCAGCACCAGCACCAGGCCAAAGACGATGATTTCGAAGTTGCCGCTGGTGCCCAGCAGCTTGGGCAGCAGCACCTGCAACTCGTCCTCGGTGATCTTCACCACCGCGGCGCCCAGGAAGGCGCCCCAGACATGGCCCACGCCGCCCAGCACCGCCACGAACAGGTATTCAATGCCCTTGTTGATGCCGAAGGGCGAAGGTTGCACCGAGCGCTGGAAATGCGCGAACAGCCATCCGGAGATGGCGGCCAGCACCGCGGCCATGACGAACAGGCTGAGCTTGTAGCCGTAGGTGGACACGCCCATGGCTTCGGCCATGGTGGTGCCGTTCTTCAGCGAACGGATGGCGCGCCCAGGGCGCGAATCCAGCAGGCGGGTCACGGCCAGGCCGGCGGCCAGGGCCACGGCCCAGATCAGCACATAGATGCCGCGGCCGGTGCCCAGGTCCAGGCCGAACAGCTTCAGGCTGGGCACGCCCAGGATGCCGTCGTATTTGCCCAGCCAGTCCATGTTGGCCATGGTGTAGTTCAGCGCCAGGCCCCAGGCGATGGTGGCCAAGGGCAGGTAGTGCCCGCTCATGCGCAGCGTGATCGCGCCCAGCACCAGGGCCACCATCACCGCCAGGCCCACGCCCAGCAGCAAGGTGAGCCAGGGCGACACACCATGGGTCACCGACAGGTAGGCCGCCGTGTAGGCGCCCACGCCCACGAAAGCCGCCTGACCGAAGGAGGTGAGACCGGCCACGCCGGTCAGCAGCACCAGGCCCAGCGCCACGATGGCATACAGGCCGATGTGGTTGAGCTGCTGGATCCAGAAGTCCGGCAGCGGCGCCAGCGGCAGCACCACCAGCATCAGCGCGGCGAACAGAGGCAGCGCGAAACGTTGCATCAATGCCCCCACCTCAATGTTCCTCGTGGTGCGGGTCGGCCCAGCTGCGCCACAGCAGCACCGGCAGGATGAAGGAAAAGACGATCACTTCCTTGAAGGCGCTGGCCCAGAAGGCGGAGAAGCTTTCCAGCACGCCCACCACCAACGCGCCCAGCAGGGCCTGCGGGTAGCTGGCCAGGCCCGCGAACACCGCGGCCACGAAACCCTTCAGCCCGATGAGAAAGCCCGAGTCGTAGAACACCGTGGTGGTGGGGCCGATCAGCAAGCCCGACAGCCCACCGACGAAGGCCGCCATCGTGAACGACAGGCGCCCGGCCGACGAGGTGGAAATGCCCATCAGGCGCGCGCCCAGCCGGTTCACGGCGGTGGCGCGCAGGGCCTTGCCGGCCAGCGTGCGTTCGAAGTACAGCCACAGCAGCACGATCAGCGCCACCGACGCCAGCAGCACGATGATGGCCTGGCCGCTGAGGTTCACCGGGCCCAGCGTGAAGCGCACGTCCCAGAACGGCGGGTTGCGAAAGCCCTCGGCGCCGAAGAACAGCAGGCCCAGGCCGGTGAGCGCGAAGTGCACCCCCACCGACACGATCAGCAGCACCAGCACCGGCGCGTCGGCCAGCGATTCATAGGCCAGGCGGTACACCAGCGGCCCGAAGGCGGTGACCAGGCCGGCGGTCAGCAGGGCCTGCGCCAGCAGCGGCAGGTTCATGGGGGCCACGACGATGGCCAGCAGCGAGATGGCCACCGGAAAGGCCACGGTGGCCAGCGCGCGCCTGGCCACGCGCGCCGGGCCCATGCGCTGGCGGTAGCCGTCCACCACCTCCAGCACCAGGGCCGCGGCCGACATGATGAGCAGCAACCACACCGTGCCCGGCACCTTGCCGGTCTGCAGGATGGCGAGCGTGAGCGCGCCATAGGCCACGTACTCGCCCTGCGGGATGAAGATCACCCGCGTGACGGCGAACACCAGCACCGTGGCCAGCGCCAGCAGCGCGTACACCGCGCCGTTGGTGATGCCGTCCAGGGCCAGGATGCTGGCGATGGAGAAGTCCATGGCTTGACTATGCGATGGTGTTAGCGGGCAGCCCGCCGGCGCCGGGCCGCCCCAAGGCGGCGGGCCGACCCCCTTGGGGGGTGCGAGCGCAGCGAGCGGGGGCTGTCACTCGACCTTCCAATCGCCGTTCACCACCTTCAGGATCACGCCCGTTTCCGTCGTGAAGCCCCAGTGGTTGTCCTTGGTGTAGGTCAGCACGCCGTGGGACACCACGGTGCGGCCCATCTGTTCCACCGCATCGCGCAGTGCCGCACGGAATTCCTTGGTACCGGGCTTGGCCTTCTTCAGCGCCACCGGAATGGCCTTTTCCAGCACCACGATGGTGTCGTAGGCGTGGCCCGCGAACTGGTTGCGGTTGCCGGCGCCATAGGCCTTTTCGTACTTGGTCACGAAGTCGGTGGCCAGGGCCTTGCTGGGGTGGTTGGCAGGCAGCTGTTCAGCAATCACCGCCGGGCCGCTGACCACGTAGGCGCCTTCCACGTCCTTGCCGCCCACGCGCATCAGGTCGCGGGTGGCGGCGGCATGGGTCTGGTAGATCTTGCCCTTGTAGCCGCGCTCGATGACGGCCTTGTGGGGCATGGCCGCTCCGGACCCTGAAGCCACGATCAGGATGGCGTCCGGGTTGGCGGCGGTGACCTTCAAGGCCTGACCGGTGACCGACGTGTCGGTGCGCGCAAAGCGCTCGCTCACCACCACCTTGGGGCCACCGAGTTGCGCGCTCTGGGCGCTGAAGTCGGTGAGCCAGCTTTCGCCATAGGCGTCGGTGTAGCCGATGAAGCCGACGGTCTTCACGCCCTGCTTCTTCATGTGCTCGACGATGGCGTGGGCCATCACCGCCGTGCCCTGCGGCAGGCGGAAGGCCCAGTTGTCCTTGCCGGCGGGCAGCGCCGCGGGCGAGAACATGAACTGCGGCGTCTCGGCATCGGCCACCACGCTGGCCATGGCCACCGCCACCGGCGTGGCGGCCGAGCCCATGACGATGTCCACCTTGTCCTCGGTGACAAAACGCTTGGCGTTGGACACGCCCTTGGTCGGGTCGGTGGCGTCGTCCAGCACGGTCACCACCAGTTTTTCACCGGCAATGCTCTGCGGCCAGAGCTTGATGTAGTTGTTCATCGGGATGCCCAGGCCGGAGGCCGGGCCGGTGAGCGGCAGGCTCACGCCGATCTTGATGTCGGCCAGTGCAGTGCCGGCGGCCAGCAGCGCGGCGGTGGCCAGCAGGGTGGGGATGAACTTCATCGTCATGTCTCCTTGAAAGGGTGTGGTGGTGGAGAAAGAGGGAACGAGGGTTCAGCGCGGCGCCATGCGCAGGGCGCCGTCGAGGCGGATGGTCTCGCCGTTCAGGTGCACGTTGTTCACGATGTGGGCGCACAGCGCGGCGAATTCCTGAGGCTGTCCCAGGCGCTTGGGGAAGGGGATGGACGCGGCCAGCGACTTCTGCACCTCTTCGGGCAGCGCCGCCATCAGCGGGGTGTGGAACAGGCCGGGGGCGATGGTCATCACGCGCACGCCCCACTGCGCCAGGTCGCGCGCCAGCGGCAAGGTCAGGCCGACGATGCCGCCCTTGCTGGCCGAGTAGGCCTCCTGGCCGACCTGGCCGTCGAAGGCCGCCACCGACGCGGTGCAGACCATCACGCCGCGCTCGCCGTCTTCCAGCGCGTCCAACTTCGCGATGCGTGCCGCAGACAGGCGCACCATGTTGTAGGTGCCGATCAGGTTCACCTGGATCACGCGCTGGAAGTCTTCCAAGGGCGCGGGCGAGCCGTCCTTGCCGATCACGCGCTTGGCGGTGCCGATGCCGGCAATGTTCATCACGATGCGGGCGCCGCCGTGGGCCGCGTGTGCCGCGTCCAGCGCGGCGTTCACGGAAGCCGTGTCGGTGATGTCGCAGCGCAATCCCAGGCCACCGATGTCGGCCGCGACGCGCTGGGCGCCGGCTTCGTTCACGTCCAGCACCGCGACCTTGGCGCCCTGGCGCGCCAGTTCACGCGCCACCGCTTCGCCCAGGCCCGATCCACCGCCGGTGACCAGTGCCGCTTGTCCTTGGATCTGCATGCTGTAGGGGCTCCTGAAAACTCAGTCCTTGCGGGGCAGGATGACGAAGGGGTCGGACGCGGCACCCTCGTACAGCGCCTGCACCAGTGATTCGCGGTGCTGCAGCACGGCGCGCTGGTTGATCGAGCCCTTGTCGGTGACCTCGCCCTTGTCGATGGACGGCGGCTCGGCCAGCACGTGCAGGCGCGACACGCGGTTGGCGCTGCCGGTCCCGCTTTGCCACAGCACATCGGCCAGGGCCTGGAAGAAGCCGCGCACCGCCGGGTGGTGCAGCACGGCCACCGTGCCCGCGTTGTCGCTCAGGCCCGCCAGGCGGCGGCATTCGTCCATGCGCGGGAAGATCAACGCGCCGACCTCGTCCTGGTTCAGGCCGGTGATGACCGAATCCATCACGCAGGGCGCGCCGGCTTGGGCGATGCGCGCGCGCAGCGGGCCCACGCTGACGAAGGTGCCGGTGGACAGCTTGAAGTCTTCGGCCGTGCGGCCGTCGAACATCAGGCCGCGCTGCGGGTGCGCTGGGTCGATGAATTTCGCCGCGTCGCCGGTGCGGTAGAAGCCTTCTTCATCGAAGGCCGCGGCGGTCTGCTCCGGCGCGCGCCAATAGCCTGGCATCACGTTCGGGCCCTTGAACCGGATCTCGGTTTTGCCGCCGGTGGATTCGTCCTTCACCAGCTTGATTTCCACGCCCGGCACCGGCAGGCCGATGTGGCCGGAGCGCACATCGGTGCCCACCGCAAAGGTGCAGGACGGCGCGGTTTCGGTCATGCCCAGGCCGGTGATGATGCGCACGCGCTCGCCGATGGTGGCTTCGCCGTGGGCATCCAGTTCGTCCCACACCGCCTGCGACAGGCCGGCGCCGGCGAACATGAAGGCCTGGCAGCGGGCGAACAGTGTCTGGCGCAGTTGTGCGTCGTCGCGCATGGCCCGCGCGATCTCTTCAAAGCCCTTGGGCACGTTGAAGTACACCGTGGGCGAAATTTCGCGCAGGTTGCGCAGGGTCTCGGCCATGCCCGCAGGCGTGGGCTTGCCTTCGTCGATGTAGAGCGTGCCGCCGTTGTACAGCGCCAGGCCCACGTTGTGGTTGCCGCCGAAGGTGTGGTTCCAGGGCAGCCAGTCCACCAGCACCGGCGGCTCATCGGCCAAGAAGGCCATGCACTGGCGCAGTGCCTGCTGGTTGGCGCACAGCATGCGGTGGGTGTTGACAACGCCCTTGGGCGCCTTGGTGCTGCCGCTGGTGAACAGGAACTTGGCGATGGTGTCCGGGCCCACGGCCTGCTGCGCGGCGTCCACCGCCGGCGTGGGCGACGTGGCCAGCAGCGCACTGAAGGGCGTGACGGCGCGACCTTCCAGTTCACCCGTGACCAGCACCACTTCTGTGTCGGCCGGCACCACGGCCGCGATGGCCTTGGCGAAGGCCGGCGAAATGGCGAAGACCAGCCCCGGGGTCAAGGTGCCCAGGATGTGGCGCAGCTTGCCGAAGTCCTGCGACACCAGCGAATAAGCCGGCGAGATGGGGGCGAAGGGCAGGCCCACCCACATCGCACCCAGCGCCAGGCTCAGGTGGTCCAGGTCGTTGTCCGACAGGATGGCCACCGGCCGATCGGCCGACAGGCCACGGTCCAGCAGCGCCTGGCCGATGGCGCGGGCGCGCTGCAGCATCTGCGCGTAGCTGATGCGTTGCCATTCGCCGCCCTGGTGGCGCTTGGCCACGAAGCTGCGTTCGGGGGCGTCGGCCGCCCATTGCGACAGGCAGTCGGTCAGCCGCTCGGGAAACCAGCGCAGCGCCTCGGTGGACGTGATGCGCACCGTGCCGTCGGCGGCCGTGGTGACGGCGGCCTCGATGCAGCCGCCGACGTGGGCGTCGCGGTAGCGCGCGCCGATCACTGCTTCACCACCTTGCCGGCGCGCCCTTCCAGGAAGGCGCGCAGGCGGTCCTGCGCTTCGGGCGTGCTTTCGGCCAGGGCGGCCATCAGCGCTTCGGTGAACAGGCCTTCGCTCTGCGACTGGTCGGCGATGCGCGGCAGCGCGTGCATGACCGCGAAGTTGGACATGGGCGCGTTGCTGGCGATGCGCCGCGCGATCTCGATGCCCTTGGCCAGGCCCGCGCCATCGGCCACCAGGTACTGGGCCAGGCCGACCTGCTGGCCTTCCTGCGCGTCCAGCACGCGGCCGGTGAGCATCAGGTCGGTCATGCGCGCCACGCCCATCAGACGCGGAATGCGGGCCGAGCCACCACCGCCCACGAAGATGCCGCGCTGGCCTTCGGGCAGGCCGTAGTAGGCCGAGGCCTCGGCCACACGGATGTGGCAGGACGAGGCCAGTTCCAGCCCGCCACCCACCACCGCACCGTGCAGCACCGCCACCACGGGCACGCGGCCGAACTGCACCGCGTCAAACGCCGCATGCCACATGCGCGAATGCAGCACCGCGCTGTGCACATCGCGTTCCACCAGTTCGCCCAGGTCCAGCCCGGCGCAGAAGTGGCTGCCCTCACCGCTGATCACCACCGCGCGGATGTCCTGCGGCAGGTTGACGAAGCAGGTGTGCAGTTGCTGGATGAAGGGGTCGGACAGCGCATTGCGCTTGGCCGGGCGGTTCAGCCGCAGGTGCAGTACGGCGCCGGAGATGGAAACGGACAGCAGGTCCAGCGTGGCCAGCAATCCAGTGGCAGGGACGAAGGTCGTGGGCATGGGTGGCAGCCGAGTTGAGGTCGCCACGATAGTTCAGTCGCTTAACTTTTATCCTAGGACAAACCCGGAAAAGCATGTTGGTGCTAATGGGAATGAAGCCCTGCAAGGAGGTCGGCCAAGGCCTTGATTTCTTCAAGCACCGAATGAATTCGCAGGCGCGCGCGAACCGGCACACCAAGAAAAAAGCCGGTACCGCTTGCGCAGTACCGGCTTTCCCTTTTGGCGACCCCTAGGGGATTCGAACCCCTGTTACAACCGTGAAAGGGTCGTGTCCTAGGCCTCTAGACGAAGGGGTCATGTCTTCGTCGTCCTGAACAGCGCCGCCTGGTGAATGGTGGAGGTAAGCGGGATCGAACCGCTGACCTCTTGCATGCCATGCAAGCGCTCTCCCAGCTGAGCTATACCCCCGGTATTCGCGGCGCGCTGTTCAAGCGAGACCATGATTATAGACCGAAAAATCACAGGTGCTGAAGTCGCGCCAGCACAACGTCACGGTCGAACAAGGCCAGCACCGCATCGACCGACGGGGTCTGCGCGCGGCTACACACCAACAGGCGCACGGGAATGGCCAGTTGCGGCATCTTCAAGCCGTGTGCGGCCAGAACTTCCTTCATCACACTGGCGATGGTGGCCTTGTCCCAGTCCACGGAGGCCAGGCGCTCGCGCAGCGCGGCGAGCGCGGGCTTCACCGCGTCGGTCACGTGCGCGGCCACATCGCCTTCGGGCGGCTTCACGGCCACGAAGTACATCTCGATCCAGTCGGCCAGTTCCACCACCGTGGCGCAGCGGTCCTTGAACAATGCACAGCGCGCGGCCATGCGCGCATCGTCGGCCACGGCACTAGTGCCACGGCGCCGCAGTTCTTTCACCACCAGCGCAGCCAGCCGGTCATCGGCGGCCTGCTTCATGTAGTGCGCGTTCACCCAGGCCAGCTTGGCGGGGTCCCACTGGGCGGGGCTCCTGGCCATGTGGCTGCCGTCGAACCAGGCCACCATCTGTTCGCGGCTGAACAGTTCTTCGTCGCCATGGCTCCAGCCCAGGCGGGCCAGGTAGTTCAGCATGGCTTCGGGCAGGTAGCCCGCGTCTTCGTAGGCGGTGACGCTGACCGCGCCGCGGCGCTTGGACAGTTTCTGCCCGTCGTCGCCGAGGATGATGGGGCAGTGGCCAAAGCGCGGCAGCGGTGCGCCCAGCGCGTGGAAGATGTTGATCTGCCAGGGCGTGTTGTTGATGTGCTCGTCGCCACGGAACACGTGGGTGATGCGCATGTCCCAATCGTCCACCACCACCGCGAAGTTGTAGGTGGGCACACCGTCGGGCCGCAGGATGATCAGGTCGTCGATCTCGGTGTTGGAGATGGTGATGGGGCCCTTCACCAGGTCGTCCCAGCTCACGTCGCCGCTGGCCGGATTGGCGAAGCGCACCACCGGTTTCACGCCGGCAGGCACCGGCGGCAACACCTTGCCGGGCGCGGGGCGCCAGCGGCCGTCGTAGTGGGTTTTTTCACCGCGCGCGCGCTGGGCTTCGCGCATGGCGTCCAGTTCTTCGGGTGACGCGTAGCAGCGGTAGGCGGTGCCCGCGGCGATCATCTGGTCCACCACCGCGTGGTAGCGGTCCAGCCGCTGCATTTGGTAGAACGGGCCTTCGTCATGGTCCAGGCCCAGCCACTTCATCGACGCCAGGATCTGGTCCACCGAGTCCTGGGTGGAACGGGCCACGTCGGTGTCTTCGATGCGCAGCACGAACTGCCCGCCGTGGTGGCGCGCATAAGCCCAGGAATACAGCGCGGTGCGCGCGGTGCCCAGGTGCAGGAAGCCCGTGGGCGACGGGGCGATGCGGGTGCGAACAGCGGTCATGCGAGTGTCTTCAGGCCGCGGGCCAGCTCGTTCTTCAGGTCTTCCACATCTTCCAGGCCCACCGCCACACGCACCGTGCCCTGCAGGATGCCGGCGGCCAGGCGCTGTTCTTCGGACAGGCGCCCATGCGAGGTGCTGGCCGGGTGGGTGATGGTGGTCTTGGTGTCGCCCAGGTTGGCGGTGATGGATAGGAAGGTGGTGCCGTCGATCACCGCAAAGGCCCCCGCCCGCCCGCCCTTCACATTGAAGCTGACCACCGCTCCGCCCTGCCCGTTCTGCTGCTTCATGGCCAGCGCATGCTGCGGGTGGGACGGCAGCGAGGGGTGGTAGACGCGCTCCACCGCGCCCTGGCTTTCCAGCCAGTGGGCCAGCGCCAGCGCCCGCTCACTTTGGGCCTTCATGCGGATGGAAAGGGTTTCCATGCCCTTGAGCACCACCCAGGCGTTGAAGGGCGACAGGCTCATGCCGGCGCTGCGCATGGTGGGTACCAGCTTGGCTTCGATCAGGTCCGCCGGCCCGCACACCGCACCGGCGATCACCCGGCCCTGGCCATCCAGGTACTTGGTGCCGCTGTGGATGATGAGGTCGGCACCCAGCTTCACCGGCTGTTGCAGCGCGGGCGAGCAGAAGCAGTTGTCCACCACCAGCAAGGCGCCGGCGCCATGCGCGATGTCGGCCAGCGCCGCGATGTCGCAGACTTCGGTCAGCGGGTTGGTCGGCGTTTCGGCGAACAGCAGCCTGGTGGTCGGGCCGATGGCCGCGCGCCATTCGTCCACGTCGGTCTGCGACACGAAGCTGGTGTGGATGCCGAAGCGCGCGAAGTCCTGGAACAGCTTGATGGTGCTGCCGAACACGCTGCGCGAGCACACCACGTGGTCGCCGCTTTTCAGCAGGCCCAGGATCAGGATCAGGATGGCGGACATGCCGCTGGCGGTGGCGATGCAGCCGCTGGTGCCTTCCAGCGCCGCCAAGCGCCGCTCCATCATCGTGACCGTGGGGTTGGAGAAACGGCTGTAGACGAAGGCCTCTTCTTCGTTCGCGAAACGCGCCGCCGCAGTGGCGGCGTCGGGGTGCACGAAGCTGGAGGTGAGGAACAGGGCCTCGGAGTTCTCGCCCCAGGCCGACGCGGGCAGGCCTTCGCGCACGGCCAGGGTGTCCAGGCGCGCGTCGGCCGGCAGGGCCACGCGCGGGAGTTGTTTCTTGGTGGCGTCGTTCATGTTGATGTGGACAGCCTCAGGCCGCGTCGCTGGCGCTTTGCAGCGTGAGCCGGGTGCGGTCGCTGGCGGAATCTTCGTTGTCGCCACGGGCCTGCGTGCGCTGGGTCTGGATGGCCTCGAAATCGGCGGCGCTGACGTCGCCGGTGATGTAGTGGCCGTCGAAGCAGCTGGCTTCGAATCCGGCGAGCTTGGGGTTCAACAGCCCGACCACGCGCTTCATGGCGTCCACATCCTGGTAGATCAGCGCGTCGGCGCCGATGAACTGGCGGATCTCTTCCACCGTGCGGCCGTGCGCGATCAGCTCTTCCTTGGTGGGCATGTCGATGCCGTAGACATTGGGATAGCGCACCGGCGGCGCGGCCGAGGCCATGTAGACCTTGCGCGCACCAGCCTCGCGGGCCATCTGCACGATTTCCTTGCTGGTGGTGCCGCGCACGATGGAGTCATCCACCAGCAGCACGTTGCGGCCCTTGAATTCGGCCGAGATGGCGTTCAGCTTCTGGCGCACGCTTTTCTTGCGCTCGCCCTGTCCCGGCATGATGAAGGTGCGGCCCACGTAGCGGTTCTTGACGAAACCTTCGCGGTAGGGCTTGCCGATCTTCTGCGCCAGCTGCATGGCGCTGGGGCGGCTGGATTCGGGGATGGGAATCACCACGTCGATCTCGCTCGGCGGCATGGCGTTGATGACCCGCTGCGCCAGGGTTTCGCCCAGGTTCAGCCGCGCCTGGTAGACACTGATGCCGTCGATCACCGAGTCGGGCCGCGCCAGGTAGACGTACTCGAACATGCAGGGGTTCAGCGACGGGTGTTCGGCGCACTGCTCGCGGTGCAGTTGGCCGGCCAGGTCGATGAACACCGCCTCGCCCGGCGCCACGTCGCCCACCACCTTGTGGCCGGTGCCTTCCAGCGCCACGGTTTCGCTGGCCACCATCAGGCCGAAGCCCTGGCTGCCGTCGGACTGGCCCACCACCAGCGGGCGGATGCCATAGGGGTCGCGAAAGGCCAGCAGGCCGTAGCCGGCGATCAGCGCGATCACGGCGTAGGAGCCGCGGATGCGCTTGTGCACCTCGCGCACGGCGCGGAAGACCAGCTGGGGCGTCAGCAGCACGTCGCGCCCGGCGCGTTCGATCTCGTGGGCCAGCACGTTGATCAGCACCTCGGTGTCGCTCTCGGTGTTGATGTGGCGGCGGTCCACATCGAACAGTTCCTGCTTCAGGGCCGGCGCGTTGGTGAGGTTGCCGTTGTGCACCAGCACGATGCCGTAGGGCGCATTCACGTAGAAGGGTTGCGCTTCCTCTTCGCTGTAGGCGTTGCCGGCGGTGGGGTAGCGCACCTGGCCCAGGCCCACGGTGCCGGGCAGCGCGCGCATGTTGCGGGTGCGGAAGACGTCCCGCACCATGCCGCGCGCCTTGTGCATGAAGCACTTGTGGTCCAGCATCGTGACGATGCCGGCTGCGTCCTGGCCACGGTGCTGCAGCAGCAGCAGCGCGTCGTAGATGAGCTGGTTCACCGGTTCGCGGGCGATGACGCCGACTATGCCGCACATGGTGGGGTGTCCTGGGTGGGAGAGAGGTGGAAGGCTTGAGTGTGCAGGTGGCGCGCCATGCCTTCGGGCAATGCGGGCTTGATGCCTTGAAGCACCTGGCCCAACCAGTGGGCACCGCGTGATTGCTGCCAGGCCGCCGAACGTGCGGCCGGCGTGAAGGCCACCACCGTGGCCAGCGCCAGCAGCAGCACCGCGCCGCGCAGGAAACCGAACATCGCCCCGAACAGGCGGTCCACCACGGTCAGCGGCGTGGCGCGAATCAGCAAACGCACCAGGCGCGCCAGCAGCGCCCAGGCCAGCAGCACGCCAATGAAGCCCAGCGCGAAGGCCGCGCCCTGGTTCAGCGCCGAGCCGGGCGAGCCCACCGGCACATGGGGCGCGAGCGTGGGCGACAGCACTTGTGCGGCCACATAGGCCACCACCCAACCCAGCAGGGACATCACCTCGAACACCAGCCCGCGCCACAGGCCCACGGCCACCGACAGCGCCATCGCGGCCAACAGCGCCCAGTCCACCCAACCGAGTGCGGGAATGGCGGCAGTGGCAGTGTCCATGGGCGGGTGGCGCGGCCGGGTCAAAGCGTGAGCAGCGCCCCGGGCAGGCCCGCGGCCTTCACCTTGCCCACCACCTTGGCGGCGGCCTCGCGCGATGCGAAAGGGCCCACGCGAACGCGGATGCGCTTGGCGCCATTCACGTCCACCTCCTGGGTGTAGGTCTTCAGCCCCAGGGCTTCCACCTTCTGGCGCGCCTGGCGCGCGCCGGCGGCATCGGCAAAGGCGCCCACCTGCACCACGAAGCGGCCTGCGTCGTCCTGGGCTGGCTTGACGGTATCGGGCTTGGGCTCTTGCTTCGGTTCGGGTTTGGGCTCGGCCTTGGGTTTGGGTTCTGCCTTGGGTTCCGGCTTGGCATCGGCCTGGGCCGTGGCACGGCTTTCCAGCAGGGCCTTGGCGCGTTCGGTGTCCGCCTTGGCCGCAGATGCGCTGGCAGCAGGTTTAGGTTTGGGCACGCTGGCCGCCGCCACCGGCTTGGTCGCTTCCACGGCAGCGGGCTTGTCGGCCTTGGGCGCCTCGGCGACGGCAGGCGCTGACGCGACCGGGTTCACCTCTCGCCCCGCGTCCTCCGGCCTCTCGGTGATGACCGGCGGCAGGGCACGCGCCACCGGCGCCGATGCGCGCTTGGGCGGCAGCGGCAAGGGCGCCGCGTTTTCCTTGGACGGGATCTCGATCGGAATGTCCACCGGCACTGGCCGCGGCTGGGTTTCGAACAGCAGAGGGAACCCGACGATGCCCAGGCCCAGCAACACCGACGCACCGATCAGGCGACGGCGCGCGCGGGTGCGGGTTTCCTGCACCGCGTCGGGCGCACCTGCGGCGGCGGCCGCGTCGCGACGCGGTTCGTCTTTACTGCGCTTCAGGAAGGACAACAGACCCATGCAGGGGCGTGAGCGCTGCAGCGAAGAGCTTCAGGAGCGGCCTGCCCGTTTTCACCCGGCACGCCATGCCGGCCAGGATGGCGGCGGGGGCTGTTCAGCCCAGGTGGCGCGCCGCGAGGCGAGGCAGTCCGTCCTTCAGCACGCCACCAACGGTCAGGAAGGAGCCGAAGACGACGATTCTATCAGCGGGGTCTGCCGCGGCCGCCGCTGCGGCCAGGGCCAAGGCCGGGTCGGCATGCTGCTGCACGGTGATGTCGCGCGTGCCGCTGGCCGTGCGCACCGCCGCTTCCAGCGCCGCGGCCGTGGCCGCCCGCGCCGTGGGCAGGTTGCACACGTGCCAGTGGTCCACCAACGGGGCCAGGCGCGGCAGCAGGCTGGCGATGTCCTTGTCGGCCATGGCACCGAACACCGCGTGGGTGCGGGGGTAGAAGCCCATCTGGTCCAGGTTCACCGCCAGCGCGGCCACGCTCTGCGGGTTGTGGGCCACGTCCAGCACCAGCGCCGGCTGGCCGGGCACGATCTGGAAGCGCCCGGGCAATTCCACCAAAGCCAGGCCCTGGCGCACCGCCTGCGCGCTGATCGGCAGGCGCTCGCGCAGGGCTTCCAGCGCCGCGAGAACACCGCTGGCGTTGATCAACTGGTTGGCACCGCGCAGGGCTGGGTAGGCCAGGCCGTTGAAGCGCAGGGCGCGGCCGCTCCAGTTCCACTGCTGACGGTCGCCGGACACGCGGTGGTCGCGGCCCACCAGCCACAGGTCGGCACCGATGGACTGGGCGTGGTCCAGCACGCTTTGCGGCGGCTCGGGGTCGGACACGATGGCCGGCCGGCTGGATCGCAGAATGCCGGCCTTTTCGCGGCCGATGGATTCGCGGTCGGGGCCGAGGTAGTCCATGTGGTCCAGCGCGATGCTGGTGATGACCGAACAGTCGGCATCGAACACGTTCACCGCGTCCAGTCGCCCGCCCAGGCCCACCTCCAGGATCACCACGTCCAGCGGCGTGTGCGCGAAGCAGCGCGCAATGGCCAGGGTGGTGAATTCGAAGTAGGTGAGCGTGACGCCCTGGCGTGCCGCCTCCACCGCTTCGAAGTGCGGCAGCAGCGTGGCTTCATCGGCCAGTTGGCCGTTGAGGCGGCAGCGCTCTTCAAAGTGCACCAGGTGCGGCTTGATGTACAGGCCCACGCGGTAGCCGGCGGCCAGCAGGATGGCTTCCAGCATGGCCACGGTGCTGCCCTTGCCGTTGGTACCGGCCACGCTGATCACCGGCACCGTGAAGGCCAGCCCCAGGCGCGCGCGCACCGCCGCCACCCGGTCCAGCGTCATGTCGATGGACTTGGGGTGGACGTGCTCACAATGCGCCAGCCAGCCGGCCAGCGTGGTGGGGGTGGTGGTCAAGGTATCACGCGGGCCGCGCGCAGCGGCCCGGAGAAAAAAGCGCTCAGGCGACGGCGTCCGCGCTTTGGCGTTGCAACATGGCCAGCGCCTTGGCGATGGTGGTGCGCAGCTGGCGCCGGTCCACGATCATGTCCAGCGCGCCCTTGCCCATCAGGAACTCGCTGCGCTGGAAGCCTTCGGGCAGCTTCTCGCGCACGGTGTTCTCGATCACGCGCGGGCCGGCAAAGCCGATCAGGGCCTTGGGCTCGGCGATGACGATGTCGCCCACGAAGGCGAAGCTGGCCGACACGCCGCCCATGGTGGGGTCGGTCAGCACGCTGACAAAGGGCAACTTGGCCTTGGCCAGGTGGGTGAGCGCGGCCGTGGTCTTGGCCATCTGCATCAGCGACAGCAGGCCTTCGTACATGCGCGCGCCACCGCTGGAGCTGAAGCACACGAAGGGCACCTTCTGCTCGATGGCGGCGTCCACGCCGCGCACGAAGCGTTCGCCCACCACGCTGCCCATGCTGCCGCCCATGAAGTCGAATTCAAAGGCGGCGGCCACCAGGGGCACGCTCATCACTGCGCCGCCCATCACCACCAGGGCGTCGGTCTCGCCGGTGTTTTCCAGCGCGGCCTTCAGGCGTTCGGTGTACTTGCGGCTGTCCTTGAACTTCAGCGCGTCCACCGGCAGCACTTCCTGGCCGATTTCATAGCGCCCTTCGGCGTCCAGGAAGCCATCCAGCCGGGCGCGCGCACCGATGCGGTGGTGGTGGTCGCACTTGGGACAGACGTTGAGGTTGCCCTCCAGGTCGGTCTTGTACAGCACCGTCTCGCAGGCGGGGCATTTGATCCACAAGCCCTCCGGCACCGTGCGGCGCTCGGCGGGGTCGGTTTGCTGCATCTTCGGGGGCAGCAGCTTTTCGAGCCAGCTCATCGGCGAACTCCTTCATCCAGCGCGGCGCGGATCTCGGCCATGAAGGCCTTGGCTGCCGCAGCCGCATTGTCCCTGGTTTGTGCTTCCAGGATTTGCACCAAGCGAGAACCGATCACCACCGCGTCCGACACCGCCGCCACCGCCTTGGCCGTGGCCGCGTCGCGGATGCCGAAGCCCACGCCCACCGGGATCTTCACATGGGCCTGGATGCGCGGCACGGCCTGCGCCACCGCCGCCGTGTCCAGGTGGCCGGCGCCGGTGACGCCCTTCAGCGACACGTAGTACACATAGCCGCTGGCGATGCGCGCCACGTCCTTGATGCGCTGTTCGGTGCTGGTGGGCGCCAGCAGGAAGATCAGGTCCAGGTCGGCCTTCTTCAGGTCGGCCGAGAAGGCTTCGCACTCTTCGGGCGGGTAGTCCACGATCAGCACGCCGTCCACGCCCGCCGTGGCGGCGTTCTGGATGAAGGCGCCCGCGCCGTGCTTCTGGTCGTAGCGCTCCACCGGGTTGGCGTAGCCCATCAGCACCACCGGCGTGGTGCTGTTGCGCTTTCGAAAGCCGCGCACGAAGTCCAGCACCTGCGGCATGCCGATGCCTTGGGCCAGCGCGCGTTCGCCGGCCTTCTGGATGACCGGGCCGTCGGCCATGGGGTCGGAGAAGGGCACGCCGAGTTCGATGATGTCGGCGCCGCCTTCGGCCAGTGCGGCCATGATGTCCACGGTGGCATCCGGATAGGGATCGCCCGCCGTGATGAAGGGGATCAGCGCCTTGCGGCCTTCCTGCTTGAGCGCATTCAGCACCCCGGAGATGCGGCTCATCGCTTCACCTCCACCACCTGAGCACCACCCTTGACGCTTTGCCCTCGGCACGACGGCCGGCAGAAGAACTCCGCGCCCGACAGGTCGGCCACGGTGCCGATGTCCTTGTCGCCGCGGCCACTCAGGTTCACCAGCAGGTGCTGGTCGGGCCGCATCGTGGCGGCCAGCTTCATGGCATAGGCCACCGCGTGGCTGGACTCCAGCGCCGGGATGATGCCTTCGGTGCGGCACAGGCGGTGGAAGGCCGACAGGGCTTCGTCGTCGGTGATGCCCACGTACTCGGCCCGGCCGATGTCCTTCAGGTAGGCGTGTTCGGGGCCCACGCCGGGGTAGTCCAGGCCGGCGCTGATGGAATGGGTCTCGATGATCTGGCCGTTGTCGTCCTGCAGCAGGTAGGTGCGGTTGCCGTGCAGCACACCCGGGCTGCCGGCCGACAGGCTGGCGGCGTGCTTGCCGGACTCAATGCCCTGCCCCGCCGCTTCGACGCCGATGAGCCTCACGTTTTCGTGCGGGATGTAGGGGTAGAAGATGCCCATGGCGTTGCTGCCGCCGCCCACGCAGGCGATCACCGCATCAGGCTGGGCCTGGGCGCGGCCGATCATCTCGGGCATCTGCGTGAGGCACTCGTCGCCGATCACGCGCTGGAAGTCGCGCACCATCTCGGGATAAGGCGCGGGGCCGGCCACGGTGCCGATGATGTAGAAGGTGTTCTCCACGTTCGTCACCCAGTCGCGCAGGGCTTCGTTCAGCGCGTCCTTCAAGGTGCGGCTGCCGCTGTCCACCGGCACCACGGTGGCGCCCAGCAGGTGCATGCGGTAGACATTGGGCGACTGGCGCTTGACGTCTTCGCTGCCCATGTACACCACGCACTCCAGGCCGTAGCGCGCGCAGATGGTGGCGGTGGCCACGCCATGCTGCCCGGCGCCGGTTTCGGCAATGACGCGCGGCTTGCCCATGCGCTTGGCCAGCAGCGCCTGGCCGATGGTGTTGTTCACCTTGTGCGCACCGGTGTGGTTCAGGTCCTCGCGCTTGAGGTAGATCTGCGCGCCGCCGATCTCGCGGCTCATGCGCGCAGCGTGGTAGACCGGGCTGGGCCGGCCGACGAAGTGGGCCAGTTCGTTCTGGAACTCGGCGATGAAGGCCGGGTCCTTGCGGTAGTGAGCATAGGCGGCTTTCAGTTCGTCCAGGGCGTGGACGAGCGTTTCCGCCACAAAGCTGCCGCCATAGGGGCCGAAATGCCCGGTGGCATCGGGCTGCTGGTAATTCAACATGGAAGTCCTTCGAATCAGGTCAGGCTGTCGGCGATGCGGGCATCGGCCTCGCGCACCGCCTCACAGAACCGGCGCATGGCATCGGCGTCCTTGACGCCCTTGCTGCTTTCAACGCCGGAGCTCACGTCAACGGCCCAAGGCCGGACGAGCAAGACCCCATCGGTCACGTTTGCAGGATTCAACCCACCAGACAAAACGACCGGAAGGCTGACGTCGTGTGGAATGAGAGACCAATCGAAGACCTTTCCGCCACCGCCGTAGCCCTGCACATCGGCATCCAGCAACAGCCCGGTGGCGCGCGCGTAGTCGCGGGCGAAGTCTAACAAAGCGAAGTCGGGCGTCATGCGGGCCGCGCGCAGGAAGGGCCGGCCGGCGGCGGCGCATTGCGCGGGCGTTTCGTCACCATGGAACTGCAGCAGCGCCGTCGGCAGCGCCGCCGCCGCCTCGGCCACGAAGGCGGGCGATGCGTTGACGAACAGGCACACCGGGGTGACGAAAGGCGGCAGGCGGCGCGCCAGTTCGGCCGCGCGCGCCAGGGTCACCGCACGCGGGCTGGGGTCGTAGAGCACGAAGCCGATGGCGTCGGCGCCGGCTTCCACCGCCACGTCCACGTCGGCCTCGCGCGTGAGGCCGCAGATCTTGATGCGTGTGCGTTGGGGCAGCATGGACGTCGTCGCTCGGGATGGGGCCGCCGCAAGCGGCAGCGCGGGCTTCAGGGGCGCCAGTCCATGGCCGGGGTGTGGTCCGGAATGGCCAGCCCTGCATCGTAGTACGGGCCGACAAAGTACAGGCCATCGGCGGCAAAGGTGGGCGCCGCGGCGTCGCGGCTGCGGGCCCGCAGCACCTCGCCCATCCAGGCGGCGCTCTCGCGACCACTGCCCACCACCAGCAGGCAGCCCATGATGTTGCGCACCATGTGGTGCAGGAAGGCGCTGCCGTCGAAGTCGAAGCGCCAGTAGGCGCCGCGGCGGTGGACGTCCAGTGCGCGCAGCGTCTTCACCGGGCTGGCGGCCTGGCATTCGGCAGCGCGGAAGGACGTGAAGTCGTGTTCGCCGATCAGGTGCGCGGCGGCCGCGCGCAGGGCCTCGGCGTCCAGGGTCTTGAAGGTCCAGCCCACCTCGCCGTGTTCGATGGCCGGGCGCACGGCAGACTCCAGCAGCCAGTAGCGGTAGCGCCGCCCGCGCGCATGGTTGCGGGCGTGGAAATCGGCTGGCACCTCGCGGCACCACTGCACCGCGATGTCGTTCGGCAGGTAGCGGTTGGTGCCGCGCACCCAGCTGAAGGCATCGCGCGCCACCGGCGCGTCGAAGTGCACCACCTGGTTGAAGGCATGCACGCCGGCGTCGGTGCGGCCGGCGCACAGCGTGGCCACCGGCACATCGGCAAACTGCGACAGCGCCCTTTCCAGGTGGTCCTGCACCGTGCGGCCATCGCTCTGGCTTTGCCAGCCGTGGTAGGCGGGGCCCCGGTAGGCCACGCCCAGGGCGATGCGGCCGACGGCGGGCCCAGAAGCACCGACGCCGCCGGCGGGGGGCGCGGCGGCGTCGGGCTGTGCGGCGGCTTGCTCAGGCAAGGTCGTCCAGCATGCCCTGGGCCTTGGCCTTCAATGCACCGCTGGACTTGGCCAGCACCTCTTCCAGCAGGTCGCGCGCACCTTCCACGTCACCAATCTGGCGGAACTCCTCGGCCAGTTCCAGCTTGCGCGCCAGCGGATCGGCGGCGTCCAGGGGCGCGGGGGACGAAGGCAGCGCGAAGTCGCTGAAATCCAGGGCCGGGTCGGGCGACAGCGACTTTTGCAGCGCAGCCGCCGGCTTGGCGATGGTGGCGTCCAGGTCCAGCGAGATGGACCCCAGGTCGAAATCCATCGGGCCAGAATCCGATGCCGCGGGCGCAGCAGCCGGCGCGGGCGCCGCAGGCTTTGCCAACGGGGGCAAGGGCGGGGCCGCGTTGCCCAAGTCAAAGTCAAGGCGGCTGTCCTGCTCCGGCAGGGGTTCGGGCATGGGCCGTGTGGCCTCCGGCGGCTGGCGCAACGGCGCTTCGAAGACCGAAGGCTGGTCGATGTCCAGGTCCAGGTCCAGGTCCACGCCGGACTGGCTGGGGGTTTCGCCGGTCAGGACTTCGGTGGCCGCGTCCAGGTCGCTGCCCGACGGGCCGAAGCTGGATGTGGACGGCATCACCGACTGCGGCATGGTGCTGGCACCCAGCGGCTCGACCATGCGCCCGCCGTCCTGCACCATCACATTGGCGGGCTTGCCACCGGGCTGGTACAGCGGGTTCTCGGGGTCGATCTGGCGGCCCTGCTCCTGGGCCTTGGCCCAGTCTTCGCCTTCGCCCTTGACCAGGGAATACAACTGCGTGGCCAGCAGTTCATAGCCCTTGGTGTCGCGGCGCTTGGCGTACACCTCCAGCAGCTTGCTGCGGATGGCCAGGCGCTCGGGGGTGGAGCGCATGGCCTCCTTCAGGATTTCTTCGGCCTGCAGGTCGCGGCCATAGGCCAGGTACACGTCGGCTTCGGCCACCGGGTCCACGTCGCCGATGGCGTCCAGTTGGCTGAGCGAGTAGCTCATCGACGAGGACGCGCCGCCAGCCGCGTCGCGCGTGTCCACGCGCTGGCCACCGCTGGCACCGAAAAAGGAATCGGGCTGCAGGCGGCTTTCCAGGAAGGAGGTTTCGCCGCTGTCCTTGCGCTTGCCGCGCAGGCGGTAGAAGGCAAAACCACCCAGCAGCAGCGCCACCGCGCCACCGGCCGGCAGCGCCAGCGGGTTCTCCAGCAGGGAGTCCATCCAGCCGGGCTCGTCGGCCGGGGCGGGCACCACCGGGCTGGCCTTGGGCGCCGAGCCAGCCGCCTGCGGCGGCTTCAGCGCCACCGTGGGCATGCTGGCGCCTTGCTGGGGCAGCGAGGCCGAAGCCATGGCCGCCGAGGCCACCGGGGCCACCACAGCGGCCGAGGCCGGCTTGGAGGCCGCAGCCACCGGTGCTGAAGCCGCCACAGGGCGCGGCGGCGGAGCCGCAGGCGCGGGCGCGGGCGGCGGCGGTGCCACGGGGGCCTGCACCGCCGGCAGGGTGGGCGCGGCAGCCACCACGGTGGGTGCCGATGCGGGCGCGCGCGCGCCTGCCGCACCCTTCTGCAGATTCTTCAGTTCTTCGAGGTTCCGGTTGAGTTCGGCCACGCGGTCGGCGGCGGCCTTCTTCTCTGTGGCCTTGGAAATCTGGGCTTCGGGTGCGGACGCGCGCACAGCCCCTTGCGACAGCTTCAACTGGTCGGGCGTGGGGGCAGCGGCCTGCTTGCGGTCCTGCACCTCGGCCTGCACCTTGCCTTTGGCCTGGCGCGCCGGCTCGGCCGGGCGGGTGGTGGGCACGGCGCCGGCCAGGCGCTGGCGGTAGGCGCTGAAGTCGGCGCTCTGGGCCTGGATGACCTGGCGGGCTTCGCTGGGCGTGACACCCCGCGCCGCTTCGGCGGCGGGCACCGACAGCACCGCGCCCGCCTTCAGGCGGTTCATGTTGTTGTCGATGAAGGCCTGCGGGTTGCCGCGGTACAGCGCCACCAGCATCTGGTCCAGCGACACGCCGCGCGCGGTGCGGGCGGCGATGCGGCTGAGGTTGTCGCCGCTGCGCACGCGGTAGGCATTGCCGTCGGTGGCCTTGGCGGTCTTGGGCGCTTCGGATTCGGTGCGCGGCGGCTTCACGGCCGGCGCCTTGGCGACCGGCGCGGGGGCCGGTGCTTCGGCGGGCGGCGG